>CBDCPI010000016.1:0-6915 GCA_965220245.1 Dehalococcoidia bacterium | reverse complement strand
CCAGGATGCGGCGCATATCTATGCGGGGAATCAGCGACTGGGCCTCGGGACGCAACACCTGCCCGTCGGTGAAGGATTGCAGCCCCACCCGGCGGTCCAGCAGGGCGGCGGCCAAGCAATACTGCATACTGAACTTCCCTTCCAGCGACGAGACCGGGCGCGAGTGGATTAACGAGCGGGGCGGGTCGAAGTCCACCATTACCTCAATCCTGTCCACCGCCTCCGGGTCGATGGCGCCCTGGGACAGCAAGTTGAAAGTGGCATCCAAGGCAAGGTGGGCGCTGCCGCAGCAGGGGTACTTCTTAATTTCGATGCCCGATTCCACCAGGTAGCGTTTGTTCCCCAGGTTTTCCACCACCTGCTCGCTGTTGAAGTCTTGACCGCCGGAGAAGGCCCGGATGAACCCGAACCGTCCTTCCAAGGCGTCCTGGCTGGCGGTGAAACCGTCCCGCACCAGCTTGGCCGAAACAACCCCGGCCCGGGCGGCGTCCCCGGCGTGGAAAGGCTTGGTCATGGTGCCGAAGTTCTGCCGCAGTCCCGATGCCTGGGAGGCAGCCAGTGATATGGCCATTGTCGCCTGTTCCGGATCCAAGCCCATTATCCTGCTGGCCGCTGCCGCCGCTCCGACGGCCCCCAAGGGGCCGGTGGGATGCCACCCCAGGTCATCATAGTAGGCTTCACTCAGGGCCTCGCCCACACCGCAGGCCACCTCGAACCCGGCCATGTAGCCCAGCAGCATCTCCCTGCCGGAAGCCCCGGTTTCCTCGGCCACGGCAAGAACGGCGGGCAGCAGGACGGCTGTTGGGTGGGTCTTGGTTATCTGGGTAATATCATCGTAGTCCAGGGCGTGGGCCATGGCCCCGTTGACGAGGGCGGCGTTGGCCGCCGAGGTCCTGAATCCCCGGCCCACTACACTGGCGGCGGGAGCGGCGCTTTCGGCGGCGACGTAGCGGCAAAGGACGTCCGCCAGGGGTTCCCGGCAACCGGCCAGCATACACGCCAAGCAGTCCATAATCGCTGCCTTGGCCGCTTCGACCGCCTCGGGCGGGAAGTCTTCTATATCTATGCCGGTCACATATTTACCAATGCCTCTGGTGGTGTCCATGAGGGACCTCCTGGGCGGTTTGGGCCGGATGCGATGCTACGGCTCAGACACGGACCACGTCGGGAATGTCTTCCTCCACTCCCACTAGGAAGTTCCGGACCAAGCGGTTGAAGGTTTCCGGTTTCTCTGCCATCGGCAAGTGCCCGCAGTTGTCTATCACGTTCAGCCTGGAGTTGGGAAGAGTGGAACGCAGGGCTTCTCCCTGTTCCACGGGCGCCAGCCCGTCCTGCCGGCCCCAGACCAGCAGGGTCTCAGCTTCAATGACTGGAAGCATAGCCGTCATCTCCGGGTCGGCGCACCCCTCTTTGGCCAATTCGGCAACCAAGTCCCGGCCCTTCCATTGGCGTTCGAACTCCGGGCCCCTCCGCACGTTCTCCCACTCCGCGCCGAACCCGTAGGACTGGGCAGTGGCGATGAGGCCCAGCTTGGCGAACACTGCGGTGGCGAAGGCTTCCTGGTCCAAGCCGGCCAGGTCCGGGGAAGCAGTCGGGGGGAAGTCCAATCCCATCGGGCTTGCCATTATCATCCGGCTGACCCGTCCAGGGCTTCGGACCGCCGCTTTCAGCCCAATCCACCCGCCGATGGAGTGACCCACCAAAGTGGCCCGTTCCAATTCCAGGGCGTCCATCAAGTCCAGGACCAAACCGGCGTAATCGGCGACGGACTGCAGCGATTCCGGCGGCCGGCCTTCACGCCATCCTGGCAACTGGGGCAGGTAGGTCAGGGCGGTGGTGCCCAAGGCCATGTGACAGGCTTCCCACTTGCCGGCTCCGCCCAGACCGTGAAGGTAAAGCACCGGATCGATGCCCTCGTCGGCGCCGCCTACCAAGCAGGAAATGTCGAACCCGCCGGCCTGCACTGCCTTGCGGCTGAAAATGGACCCGTCAGCGGCTCCCATAAGCCCACCTCTTTGGCATCACCCCGGCTCCGGTGCAAGACTCCACAGCGGTCAGGCCGTTTCGTTCCACCAGAGCTTGACGCATTCAAGCTCGAAGTAAGATTCGTTAGCTTCGGGGTCCGGCAGAGGGGACTCCTCGGGAAGAGTGACCCCGAAGCGAATCACGTAATCCTCGCCCGACTCGGCCCGCTTCTGCACCGCCAGAGCGGCCCCGGGGGCCCGCTGGTCGGCTATCCCAACAAAATCTCCGTACCGGCCTTGGAACATAACGGTGCGCTCCGAGCCGGTCCTGTAGTAAGTCTCCAGAGTTACCTCCGCATCGTCCGACACCGGAACACCCTGCCCGTCCACCAAGCACAACCGCATGGCGCAGCCCCGGTGCTCGGAGGTGGGCCCTACGAAAATCAGCAGGTATGGTACTCCATCAGGCCCTGGCGGGGGCACCAACATCTCCCAGCCGATGGAGACCCTTCCTTCTCCGGCCTCATGAAATTCGCCCCGAGTCTCCAAGGACTCCCGGGTCAGGGTATAGTTGAAATCTTCATACAATGGAAGGGTCATTTTTCTTTCGTTGCCATTTCTCGTTTGAGCAGCGACCCTGAATCTAAACCGCCCCGGTTTGCTTCTCCGGGGCCCTGGCCTCACGGGCGTTGATGTCCCTCAGCCGCGGCATAACCTCCTCAGCAAACAGGCGCTTTGACTTTATGACGTTCTCGTGGGTGTTCTTGCCCACCCGGAACATGCCCAGGAAATGGCCATAGCCGGCGGTCTGCATGTCGTTGGCCAGCCATTCAGTTACGTAGTCGGGGTCGCCGCAAACGATGAAGCCGGTCTCCCGAAGCTTTTCAAAAGGGGTGCCAGGCCCAGGCATCTCGGCCCCTGAGGAGCGCTTGCGATACTGGTAGGACCGGTCGGTCTGCAAGCCCGGAACCGGGGCGGGCACCTGCACCGGGCGGCTGAAGGTGGTGAGGCGACGGACGTACATCACAGCTTCGCGGCACTCGTCTATTGCTTGGTCGGTGGTCTCGGCCACGTGGATGTAGCGGGAGCCAATGAAATACTCAGGGCCGGCGTCCCAGCCGAATTGCTCCCTGGCCACTTCCTGGTAGTACTCGAAGGCGTCTTGAAACACCACCGTGGGGTTCCACACCCGGGCTATGGGAAGGCGGTGCCGGGCGGCGAATTCTATTGTCTCGGCGGAGCCGGCGGGCATCCAGATGGGTAGCGGGTCTTGAATCGGACGCGGCCAGACAGAGACCGCCTTCAGGTTGTAGAAGTCGCCCTGGTAGTCGAAGATTTCCTCAGTCAGGCACTTCTTGACGATTTCGTACGACTCGGCGAAGCGCGCGCGGCTGCTGAAGGGGTCCACGTTGTAGGACACGTACTCCTGTGGCACCCCGCGGACGATGCCACCGATGAAGCGGCCACCGGAGAGCACGTCCAGTTGGGCGAACTCCTCGGCGGTCTGCACCGGGTGCCGCAGGGGCAGAACGTGGCCGATGACGCCGACCTTCATCCGCTTGGTCCGGGCAATCAGGGCAGCGGCCAACACGGTGCATGACGGGTTGATGTTGAAGTAGGTGAAGTGGTGCTCGTTGACGAAGGCGCCGTCGAAGCCCAGTTCCTCGCACAGCTCCCATTCCTCCAAGTGCTCTTGATAGGTGAGGGCCGCCAACCGAGGGTCGCAGAACTTGTTGGTCTGGCGTGACTCAGGCCCGATTTCGTCGGGAATACCGGGATAGGTGGTCTCATCAAAGCTGTAAAACTTCATGATCGTTCAAGCTCCCTGTACTCAGACAATGGCTTACCTTGGGGGTTGAAACTTACGAGCCAGAAACCCCGGCAGTACCTTTGGGCCAAGCCTATATTGATTGGATTGGGCTGTCAACGTTCATGGCTGGGGGTAGCCCAGCCCGAGAAAACAAGGTTCCGTGGCAACGAAATTGTTGCTTCACATGGCTTTGTACATTGCTGGCGTAGACAGGGGTTGCGACTACTCATCCTTCTATATTGCCGCTGTTGGACAGATCCAAATGCCGGATACAGTCACTGGCGCTCTGAGGGTCCGGTCTTCCTCTTACGACTGGATTCAACTTACGACTGGATTCAACCATTCATTTGCCCAATGTCTTTCAAATCTTGTAGTAACAGAGAACAGGCCTTGCCTCCGAAGTTGGTTATTCGATGGACAGGGCTGTATAGTACCTACGTGCCGCAAATCCAATGACGAGGAATGATATGTCCACAGGTTTCTCCAACTCAGGAGTCTCTCGATTCGAGGACCGGGACCTGGGAGCGCCCCGAGTCCGGTGTGAAGTGGGTATGCCCTTATCCGGACAGCGGAACATCGGTCATAACCGATGGCACCCGGACATTCCGCCGCTGATCGAGATCGAACCCGGCGGTGAGGTGATCCTGGAGTCACCGGGTTACGACGACTATCAACTCCGGGACGACGACAGCACCGCTGACGTGGCCGCCATGGACTTGACCCGGGTCCATCCATTGGCGGGGCCGGTGGCGGTGCGAGGAGCCGAGCCCGGAGACTTGCTCGTGGTGGACCTCTTGGAGCTGTCACCGCTGAGCGGAGTGGGCTACTCCTGTGTTATCCCCGAGATCGGAGGCATATTGCGGGACGTTTACCCTGCGGCCTACAAGTCGGTCTGGTACATGAGAGGAAACGTCTACGCCGAGTCCCGCCACATCCCCGGAGTACGCATTCCCGCATTGCCCCATCCGGGAGTGATCGGCGTGGCGCCGTCTCATGAGATGCTGGCCCGGTGGAACGAAAGAGAAGCCCCGTTGGCCGCAGACGATCGAGCCTACCTGCCCCACGCCGAGACAGCATTGTTTCGCGGGGTAGATCCGGCGAAACATGCGTCGATGGCGGCTGAGGCGGCCAGGACGGTGCCGCCAAGGGAAAACGGCGGCAACGTTGACATCAAGAATCTGTCCAGCGGGTCCAGAATATACTTCCCGGTATTCGTGCCGGGAGCCCTGCTCTCCGTGGGAGACCTGCATTTCGCCGAAGGCGACGGCGAAGCCACTTGGAACGCCATCGAAATGGATGGCGTGACCTGGCTCCGGGCGGGCCTCATCAAGGGAGGCGCCACCAAGTACAATGTCCGCACTCCCATGTTTCAACCGGGCCCGGTCGAACCCCAGTTTGGCAACCGGTATCTGACCTTTACCGGCTTCAACTTCCGGGGCAGCCAGCAGGCTTTCAACGATTGCACCATGGCCGCTCGAGAAGCGATGCTGCAAGCCATTGACCACTTGACCCACTTCGGCTACAGCGGAGAACAGGCCTATACTCTATTGAGCGTCGCTCCGATAGAGCTCCGCATCAGTGGAATCACCGACGTTCCCAATGCTTGCGTTACCCTATACTTGCCGCTGGACATTTTTGATCAAGGAATCTTGCCCCACGACTGATATGCCAACTTGGCTTGCTAATCAGGCCAGGCTTTCCAAGAATCATCGACGGAGGGTGCAGCTATGGCGGAAAGTCCGAAGAGCATCGTACAAGAAGCTATCGACGTAGCCATCGGAGAACGCGGGGAAATCGGAGTTCAGGTCGCAGCTTACGTGGACAGCGAATTGGTGATAGACCAGTGGGGCGGCCTGGCTGATGAGACCACCGGCCGGGAGGTCGATGGAGACACCCTCTTCCCGGTGTTTTCCAATATAAAAGCAATGACGGCGACAGCGCTCCACATTCAGGCGGAACGGGGGCTGGTGGACTACTACCATCCGGTGGCCAAATACTGGCCCGAATTCGGAAAGCACGGCAAGGACAAAGGCACGGTGTTCGATGCGTTGACCCACCGTATCGGGGTCCCCTTGATGCCCGTGGGAGTTACTCCGGAGTTGATGTGCGACTGGGACTGGATGGTGGGGCAGATTGCGGAGATGCATCCTCTCTTTGAGCCGGGGACCAGAAGCGGCTACATGGCCTACACCTTTGGCTGGGTAGTAGGTGAGGTCGTGCGCCGTACCGATCCAATGCACCGGCCCTTCGGGCAGTTCATTCAGGAAGAAATCTGCCAACCCTTGGGCATCACCAACCTGTGGGCCGGAATTCCACCCGAGGTTGAGCCCCGGGTGGCTAAACTCACCAATGTACCGGAGGTCCCTCCTGGCGCTCCGGGAATACCTCCGGACTCGCTGCGGTTCCGGGCCTCTCCGCCAGTGGTAGGGACTACCCAGGAGGTGTTTGGCCGCTCTGATGTGCGCCAGTCCTGCATCCCCGGAGCCCAAGGGATCATGAATGCACGGAGCCAAGCCCGGTTCTACGCTATGCTGGCCAATGGCGGTGAGTTGGACGGCGTGCGCCTTCTTTCGGAGGACCGGGTGCGGACCTTCCATATACCCCGTCCCCCCAGCGATTACGACCCGGTGCATGGGAAGCCCCATCATGGGACCATCGGAGGCTTCCACTTCGCGGGTAGTCCCGGCATGGGCGCCATGGGCAGCAACCCTCTGGCATTCGGCCATAACGGGGCTGGCGGCTGTCTGGGCTGGGCGGATCCTCAGCATCGGCTGGCGGTTGCTATCCACCATAACCGCATGGTCCCCCACGGCCCTCCCGAAGAGAGCCCGCTGACACCCATTGGCGGAGCGGTGCGAAAGGCTCTGGGGATACCCGAGTAGCTTCCCTTTCTAGTCGTTGGAGGGTTCGTTTACGGCGTTTCGGTTACTTGGAAGGGATACCACTCAGTCAATTACCCTGACCGAGCCCCCGCCACCAAGTCAATTCCTCGCCCAACCGGTGGTAGGCGCCGATGGCGGCGGCCGCGGCATGAGGCTTTCGCTTTTATGGAAGGACTAGGTCGCGGCAGGTATCGCCAATTCCGGGTGGGGAATGGGCGGACGTTGCTTGGCTAGGACGGCCTCCTGCTCCTCCAATGAC
>CBDCPI010000015.1:0-125738 GCA_965220245.1 Dehalococcoidia bacterium | reverse complement strand
CAGGTCTTCAGCCTGGTACATCACTTTGAAAAACTCTTCGTGGGTTTTGTATCGCCAGCCTTGGGTTTCCGCGACGGCCTTGGCCATCCAAGCGGCCGCGCCCCAACCCTTTTCCGCCGCCTGATGCAAGTCATCATCGGCCAGATACTCCCGCGCCTGGGCCAAGAAAACCCTGGACTGCTGACGGTAATCAGCCACGGGGTTGCTGTCCTGCTCATACGGTTCCACTGGATACATTTGAGTCATCTGATACATCCTCACATAGACGATGAGCGGCTATCAGTCCGCAGCCGCCGGCCCTGGCTCGGTCAGCGGTTGCAGGATGTCCAGCAAAGTCTCTATCTGGTCAAGGTCTTGGCCGACGTCATCGGAGCGCAAGAACATCTTGCGGGTGTAAAAGAACCCGTGTAGCGCGTTCGCAACATACCCCAAATTGCGCAATCGGGCATCACGAGACAGGTCTTGGGCTTGGCGCATCACCGTGAAAAACTCTTCATGAGTTTTGTATCGCCAGCCTTGGGTTTCCGCAACCGCCTTGGCCATCCAAGCAGCCGCGCCCCAACCCTTTTCCGCCGCCTGATGCAAGTCATCATCGGCCAGATACTCCCGCGCCTTGACCAAGAAAATCCTGGACTGCTGACGGTAATCCGGATGGGGTTGCCATCGTGCTCATACGGTTCCATTGCAGACGTATGAGTCATCTGATACATCCTCTTTAGATAGTATATGGCGTGGTTCGACAGAAGGATTCGTCTCTAACTACCCTCCGCCGCTCTCCGACCCCAAACAGTGAACAAATAGGATTTGCCTTGCATGACCAACAGCATCAGCGTAACACGGCCGTCGCGGTAATGGTCTCGTTATTCGAAAAGCGCCCATAGACGAACGCCTAGTACAAGCCCCTTCGACTCCGCTCCGCTCCCGGCGGCCGCGCCGCTGCGCTCAGGGGACTGCCAAAAGACCCGGCAACGGATTCAGGAACATTGACGGGGTTTAGGGTGTACTGCATACTCCCTAGGTCTTTGATGGAAAGGGTTGGAATCACAACTAGAGAGGCCTAGCATGGTAAAGGAAGTCTACTTCTTCACTGAAATGGGGTATACCGCGTATCCCCAAGACGAGGCCCAGCGCCGGGGCTACAACAACCTGATGTTCCCCAACGAGCACTTCGATTCCCAGAAGGCTCAAGAACTGTACGGCATGTACTTTGAGGAACTTCAGTACTGCACCGAGGCCGGGTTCGACGGCGTGATGATCAACGAACACCACAACAACCCCTTGTGCATGATGCCTTCGGTGAACGTCATCGGCTCTATCTTGGCCCGGACCACCAAGAAGGGCAGAATCGTATTCTTGGGGAACGTGCTGCCGATCCACGAGAACCCATTGCGCGTAGCCGAAGAGATCGCCATGATCGACATCCTCTCGGGTGGACGGGTGGTGTGCGGCTTCGTGCGCGGGATCGGCCAAGAAAGCATGGCCACCAACACCAATCCGATTTACAACCGGGAACGTTTCGACGAAGCCCACAACGTGATCATCAAGGCTTGGACCACTCCCGGGCCGTTCCGGTGGGAAGGCACTCATTACCACTACCGCATCGTCAACCCTTGGGTGATGCCGCTGCAAAAGCCGCATCCGCCCATCTGGATTCCCGGAGTGGCCAGCCCGGAATCGGTTGTTTGGGCTGCCAAGCATAAGTATCCGTACATTGCTTTGGCGCCGCCGCTCCACCTGCTGGAGGAAATCTACGAGCTTTACTCGGCGACCGCCGCCGAGGACGGATGGACCCCTACCCCCGACGACCGCGGCTACGCCATCAGAGTTAACGTAGCGGACAGCGACGAAAAAGCCTACGAGGAAGGAAAGAACTTCTACTGGCAACTGGGCACTTCCTTTGGCATTACACCGCCCCACTGGCTGGCTCCTCCGGGTTACTTGACTCGTAGGGCGGCTCAAGGACCCCGGGAACAAGTCAGACGAGCCGCCGCCAACTTCACTCCCGGCGGGCCAACCCTGCCCTACGACGAAGCTCAAGACACCGTCCAGATAATCACCGGAAGCCCGGACACGGTTATCCGAAAACTCAAGAGTGTCATCGACCTGATCGATCCCGGCTATCTGGTGCTCTGGGGCAGAGAGGGGCCCATGTCCCACGACGTGGCGATGCGCAGCATCGACCTCATGGGCCAAGAAGTCATCCCGGCCATCAAGGAGTACCAAGCCGACCGGGAGAAAGCCAAAGCGGCGGCGGCTTAGGGGTGAATGACAACAGTAACCGAGGGTGACGATACCCGACTGGGACGGCTGGAAGGGCAGATGGAACAGCAGTCCATCGCCATACAGGACCTCAGCCGCCGGTTGGACAATGGACTGCTGGAAATCCGCCAGGAATTGCGGGCGGTCAACGAGCGGATGGACCAAGGGTTCCAGGCGGTCAACGAGCGGATGGACCAAGGGTTCCAGGCGGTCAACGGGCGGATGGACCAAGGGTTCCAGGCGGTCAACGGGCGGATGGACCAAGGGTTTCAGGCGGTCAACGGGCGGATGGACCGGCTCACTCTGGCGGTCCTGGGAATCGGCGGCGGGGTAATCGTGGCCCTAATTTCGCTGGTCGGCGTCCTGGCGGTCCAATTGGTCCGGGGCGGGTAATCGGTAATCCGCCGGGGGCCGGGGTTAGTAATGTTTCGGGGGCAACCGGAGCAGTTACTTGAAAGCGCAGCGGAGTGGAGCCACAGGCGGAACGGAGTGCAGTCGAAGGACTCGGTCCGGATAAAATGACAACAGCAACCGAGGGTGACGATACCCGGCTGGGGCGGCTGGAGGGGCAGATGGAACAGCAGTCCATCGCCATACAGGACCTCAGCCGCCGGTTGGACGATGGACTGCTGGAAATCCGCCAGGAAGTCCGGGAGACCAACGGGCGGATGGACCAAGGGTTCCAGGCGGTCAACGCCAGGATAGACCGCCTGTTTCTGGCAACTTGGGCCATCGGCGGCGGCATCATCGCCGCTCTGGTGGTCCAGATAGCCCGGAGCGGGTAATCCGCCGCCGGGGGCCGGGGCTATAGCACGGAAGTGCTTTGAGTCGGCTCCCTTGGGCCTCGGCCCCTTTGACCTGCGCTCAGAGCTTGCCCCTAGCTTGAACAGGGGGTGAGCGGTTTAGGAGGTTGTGGTCCGGGAGACCGGACACATACCCACGATTGAATAAGGAGACTAAGTTGGGCGAGAAACTTCAACAGGGTTCCCGGTTTCCGGAGATGACCTTTCAGACGGTCGAAGGTAAACCATTGACGATTCCCGCCGACATACCCGGACGTTACGGCGTGGTGCTTTTCTACCGGGGCCACTGGTGACCCTACTGCCTGCGGCAGTTGGCCGCTTGGGAAGCAGCCAAGGACAAACTGGCAGAGTTGGAAGCCACTATCTACGCGGTCAGCGTGGACGGTCTCGAGGAAGCCAAGCAAGTAGCCGCTACCGGCCTCAGCTTCACCGTGGGCTACGGCGCGACCAAAGAGGACGCCGCCGCCATTGGCGCTTGGTGGTCCGAGGACCGCGGCGGTTTCATCCAACCCGCGGAGTTTATGCTCAGCCGCAGCGGCGTAGTGTTGGGCTCGATGTACGCCTCGGGGCCGGTGGGGCGCATGGCGCCCGAAGAGGCTGCCCAGTTGATCGTCTACCGGGAGCGGCAACGCCAAGAACAAGAGGCCAACCGGGCCCGTTAACCGTATAATGCCTAAAACAAGCACTATATGTGGAGGACTCCGCCGTGTCCGATCTGGAACTGGTGGACAATATGGAGCAGGTGTGGCGCTCCATCGCCGACCTTTGCTCACCCTTAACTGAAGAGCAGTGGAAGACGCCGACCGAGTGCCCCGGCTGGTCGGTGCAAGACCAAGTGTCCCACTTAGCCGGTTCCGAATCGGGGTCCTGGGTCGGCCGGGACCCGACCACACGCCAGAAGACACTGCTCACGTTCGCAACGACGTCGGCCAACGAAACGAGGTGCTGGTCGACTGGCGCCGTTCTTGGACCGGGGCCCGAGTGTTGGCCGAGTTCCAAGAAGTAACCGCCGAGCGGATGCAGCAACTCCGCGCCATGAGTGAAGCGGACTTTTTGGTCGAAACTCAAACTCCCGTCGGGCCGGGGACAGTAGCCGAGTTCCTGCGTATCCGAATCTTCGACGCCTGGGTCCATGAACAGGACATTCGCCGGGCAGTGGGCCAAGCCGGCCACCGCAGCGGCCCGGTGGCGGAGCACTCGATTGGGCGGGTGGCGATGGCCATGCCCTTTGTTGTAGGGAGAAAGGCCCAAGCCGCCGACGGCACTACCGTGGTGTTTGAGATAACCGGAGACGCCGGCCGGGTGTTGCCGATAGTCACGGAATCAAGCCGTGCCCGGCTGATGGAACAGCCGCCTGCCGACCCCACGGTACACTTGACCATGGACACTGAGACCTTCCTTTGCTTGGGCTGCGGCCGATGGGAACCCGCCCAAGCCTTGGCCTCCGGTAGAGTATCGGTCCAAGGCGACCGGGCTTTCGGAGATAACATCGTTAACCAGATGAACTTCATGATCTAGACTCGGTCTGGCGATGGCGGACAGGGCGCCAGACCGGCCCAAGGCTATCCGAATCTCCCCGGCTTTGTGCCGGGACCGCTTCCTAGATAATGATGACAAACATGAACGTGCCCGGACCATGACCTACACTCCTTTGCTTATCCTCGGCGTCGGGCTATTGTTGGTGCTGCTGGTGGGCACCGGCTTCGCCAATAACCGAATACGCGGCGGAAAAGGGAAGCCGCTGTCGCCAAGGGTCCACTATAGCTGGATCATCGTTGCCGTCTTGGCTATCGTCCAAATATTCGGCAGTTCCATCTTCTTCGTGGCCGGGATCATGGTGGCGCCTCTAAGCGAAGAGGGCGGCGACTTCGGCTGGAGCGTGGGGACGATCGGCGCGGCCATTGCTTTGTACTATCTCTTTAGCGCCATCTACGCTCCGGTCAGCGGCCATTTGGGAGACCGGTTCGGGGCCCGGCGGATGATGCTGGTAGGCATCCTGATGTACGGCCTTGGCATGGTCTCATTGGGGTTTGTTAGTCACGTCTGGCAGTTCTTCGTCTTCTACAGCATGTTCATGTCGGCCACCGCGTCCATCACGATGGTGCCCCTCATGTCGTCGATCACCGGCTGGTTCCGGCGCCGGTTGGGGATGGGCATTGGCATCCTCTGGGCCGTCGGCGGCATCGGGACCGCGGTCTTGGCGCCCTTGATCGCCTACTTGTTGGAGATCTTGGGGTGGAGAGATGCTTTCTTGGCCATCGGAATAGCCGGTTCCGGAATCATGCTGTTGCTCTGGCCCTTTATTCGAAGCAAGCCCGCCGACCTGGGGATCGAACCCTACGGGACCAGGGAAAATGACCCGAAGCCCGTCCCCATGAGCCCGGCGATAGTGAAGCTTCGCCTAAAGGTGTTCAACCAGCACATGCGGCGGACCCACGCCTTTTGGGACCTGCCCCTGATCCACGCCCTGGGTTGCGCCGGCCACGGCATCGTGCTGATCTACGTGGTGCCCTTGGCGGTCGAACAGGGAATTGACCTAGCCACTGCCGCTTATACCGTGAGTATTATCTCCTTGGTGAGCATCATCAGCCGTCTGGGCAGTCCGATTCTGGCGGAAGTCTACGGCCCTAGAAAAATGATGGCTGCCAGCCTGCTAATCCAAGGGCTAACGGTACCGGTCCTGTTCGTAGCCCATGACCCGTGGGTGTTCTACCTCTTTGCGGTGGTCTTCGGGTTTGGCTTCGGCGGCGAGTGGACCAGCTACCTGGAAATCAACCGGCGATACTTCGGCGACGGCCCCATGGGCTCCTGCTACGGTTGGCAAATGACCGGAGCGATGCTGGGTCATGCGGTCACCACCGCGTTGGCGGGCTTGGTCATAGTCGCCACCGGCTCCTACTACCCGGTGTTTGCGCTGTCAGCCGCTTTCAGCCTGACCGGAGTTTGGGTAATCGCCAATCTTGACTCCACCTCCCAAGTGCTCATCCCCGACTGGGAAGAGGGCCTGCCCACCGAAGCCCAAACATCGGTCCTCTCCGCCCCGGCGTCCGGCGACGGTTAGCCACCCCCTACCGGCTCGACCACCCGGTTAACCGGACCCGCTCCAGCCCGGCATAAACCGGTGTCGGCGTGGCCGTCACAAGTCATTCGAATCTGTTATAATACCCCCGTCATATTATTTTGCTTTCCCTAAGAGACAGCCGAAGGCAGAGGGCCTCCCTTGTCTATTCCGATTGAGCACCTGCCCAAGTTAGCTCCGATATTGGCCCCAGAGCGCGTTAGCTCTAGCCGGGGCGGCAGGGAATTACTGGAAGGTTAATGGCGAACAACGTCGCAATTCTCATTATCGCCATCGGCGCCGTCGCCGTCGGTCTTTCTCTTTTCGCGCTGGTCGACCGGCCCAAGCTCAAGCTGGGCGCCTCCCGAATTCCGGTGCGCTTCCACTATAGCTGGGTCATTATCGGCATCTTGGCCACGGTGCAGATTTTCGGCAGTTCCATCAGCATGGCCGCCGGGATCATGGTGCCGCCGCTGAGCGATCCCAACGGGGACTTCGGTTGGGGAATATTCACCATCGGCGCGGCCATGGCGACTTATTACCTGTTCGGGGCTATTTTTGCCCCCATCACGGGCTGGCTGGGCGACCGCTACGGCTCCCGCAAAATGCTGTTGTGCTCCGGGGTCATGTTCGGCGCCAGCATGATCATGCTGGGGCAGACCACCGAGGTCTGGCACTTTTTCCTGTTCTTCGGCGTCATGCTTTCCTTGACCCAGTCCTTGGCTATGGTGCCTCTGATGGCGGCGGTCAGCGGCTGGTTCCGGAGGCGGTTGGGCTTGGGCATCGGCATCCTGTGGGCGGCCGGAGGTATCGGCACCGGCATTATGGCGCCGGTAATCGGGTACGCCATCGACGGCGTTGGTTGGGGAGGCACCTTCTTCCTGCTGGGGGCCATCGGCGGCGGCGCCATGCTGTTACTACTGCCGTTAATGCGAAACCGGCCCGCCGACTTGGGCATCGAACCCTATGGGGCCAAGCCCACCGACACGCCGCGGATAATCCGGCCGATCGGCACCGAGATGTTGCGTCTCAAGGTCTTCAACCAGCACATTCGCCGCACGACACCCTTCTTCGACCTGCCCATAATCCACGGACTGGGTTGCGCCGGCCACGGCGTCGTGCTGATTTACGTCATTCCCATGGCCTTCGACCGGGGAGTCTTCACCTCTCTGGCTTCGGCCGGGATCGTACTGACCATCCTGTCTATGGTCAGCGTGATCAGCCGGTTTATAACGCCCATCCTGGCCGAAATGTACGGCACCCGGAAGATGATGGCCGCCAGCCTGGCAATTCAGGGCGTAACGGTCCTGATATTATTCTGGGCCCAAGATCCCTGGGTCTTCTACTTGTTCGCCGCCCTTTTCGGGCTCGGATTCGGCGGTGAATGGACCGGCTACCTGATAATAAACCGCCAGTACTTTGGTGAAGGCCCCATGGGTTCGGTCTACGGCTGGCAGACCACCGGGGCGTTGATGGGTCACGCCGTGGCGACCGCCTTGGCTGGCTTGGTTGTCTTTGCCAGCGGGTCATTCAATGTGGTTATGGGGCTGTCGATCGCCTTTAGCTTGGGGGGAGTATTCGTCATCGCCAGCCTGCAATCGCCCTCCCACATCCTCATACCCAACTGGGAAGACGACCTGCCGCCGGAAGCAAAAACTGTGCCCGTGGGCGGACAGCCCCGCCCACCTGCGACAGCGCCGGCGTCGGCCGGCAACGACTAGGGGCGGCATCGGCCCCTAGTCGTTGCACTACTCCTCCAATAAAAACTCCCGCACCCACTCGGTCATCGGTCCCTTATCGTAGAGGTTGTTCAGGATAACCACGTTGCGGTTCCGGTCGCCCTGAAAAAACCGCTCGTACAGGACTTGCCGGGAGCCGAAAGCGCTGCAACACGCATCCCAGGCCAAGCGGAAAATCCTGATTCGCTCTTCGGCGGAAGTGCTGTCCGTCTCCAGATAACGATCTATATCCGCCGCCAAGGGCCCTGTCAGGTCGGCCTCGGTGGGCAACGCCATGAGACTGCTCGACCCCAGCAGGTGGAGAATCTCCGCCATCCGGGGATACATCCGGATGAACAACTGGCGAGCGATCATCAACGGAAACTCGGCCGGGCACATGACCCCCCAGTGGTCGACCTCGGCATCCGCCTCGGCGGCCCGGAGACAGGCCTTGGCAACTTCCAGGTTTTCGATGATCTCGGCCATCATTTGCTGCACTTGAGGCTGATGGCCGGAGCCCAACGATTGCACCATCAAGTTGGCCAGCCCCAAGATGAACTCGCACTTCACCACGTTCTTGGCCACTACCTGGTGCCCCGAGTGAACGTACTGCCGGGTATTCATGGACATGTTGTTGCACAGTTCCACGTCCCCCAACAGGAACACACGCTCCCAAGGGACCAGCACGTTGTCGAAGAAGGCCACAGCGTCCATTTCTTCGAAGCGAGACCCCAAGGGATGGTCGAAATGGGAGCGCTCCAAGTCGAAGCTCTCCCGGCAGAGAAATTTCAGCCCCGGGGCGTTGCAAGGAATGGAGAAGGCAAAGGAAGTGCGCCCGGGGGCGCCTTGCGGCAGCACGTGGGACCGGGCGGGATAGACTGCAATTTCATCGGCCAGGGGCAGGGTGGCCAGGACCCGGGCGCCGTTGACCACGATACCGGCGTCGGTCTCCTCGACTACCGACAGAGCAATATCGGTGGAATCCTCAATCAAGGCTCCCGTTGGCGTGCGGTTGCGCTGCAAGTTGACCAGAGTGTGGGTCAACACCAGGTCCTTTTCCCGGATGTATTCGTAGTAGGACTGAATGTTTTTCTTGAACTCCGGCCGGTTCTGGGCATAGTAGTCCCCGGCGGCGGCCATCGCCATGAAGCTGACGTTCAGAAAGTCGGGAGTGCGTCCCATCATCCCCTTGGTCACCCGGGCCCAGTTGGTCATCATGACCCGTCGGCGCTCCAGTTCATCCAGCGTCTTGGGGGTGATGAAAGACAAGCCCACCCGGTCTCCAGTGCTAGGCGAGAGATAGGTCATGTCATCCCGCAGCGCCGGGTCGTGCTGCATGTCATAGAGGGCCGCCAGAGTCTGTACCCCGTTGCGCAAGCCGGGATAGGTGGTAACATCCCCCACTGCCGCCCCGTTGATGTAGATGTTGGGCGGGTTCTCTCGAAGCCCGGCGATGTAGTCCGCGCCTGTCCTAGCCGGCATGGTCTTCCTCTCCTCGTATCCCTATTGGCGGGATTGCAGGCGTTATTTTGCCCCAACGTGACTGGGTTTGGATAGGGCACGCCTGCCCACAGAGCTTGTGAGTCTATTTCAATCGGTGGCCGAAGAAACTGGACGGGCATGGACAAGCCCACTTGATTGCGCTGGCGTGTGCTGAACCGCCGGGCCAGTTGGACGCTGAAACTGCTGGCGGACCGGCTGGTAGAATGCGAGATAGTGGACAGCATCAGCACCGCCCCCCACACTTCACCGTCTGCCCCAAAACTCCGGGATGACTCATGCCTAGAGGTCTTCCCGGGCTTTTGCCCGGCGTCCCCCGGCACGGGTGTTTAGCAAGTCCTCGTAATGGTAAATCGCTTCTTCCTGCTCCCGGGTCTGAATAGACCGGGGCCTCAATTCCCGCACCGATTGAATGGCCTGACCAGCCGAATACCCCGAATGCACCAAGTAACAAGCCAGTACCGTGCCGGTCCGGCCCAACCCGGCGTAGCAGGTAACCGCCACCGGCCGTTCCCAGGTCTCGATCTGCTCGGAGATGAACTGGACCATCTGGTCGATCTGGTCCGGGGTTGGAGGGGTGAAGTCCTCCACGGGGACGTACAGGTCCAACAGCTCCAAGCTTTCTCCCGAGATGGTCTGTTGCTCCATCCGCACAATGGCGCGGATACCCTGAAGCTTGAGAAACACCAAGTCACGGGGCCGGGTAGGGCCCTGAGCCCCGGCCAGATAGCCGTGAATTACCCAGCCGAAGTTCAAGTATGCCATTCATTTCCTCCGGGGTAAGGTCTTCAACTAAGACCAGTTTGTTTCTGGAGGCGTTTCCTCGGGTAATCCGGAGCCGACTCTTCGGTACACCCAGAGTCTCCGCCACCAGCACCAACATGGCTTGGTTGGCTTTGCCGTCTTCCGGCGGGGCCGTGACCCGTAACCGCAAAGTACCGTCACGATAACCATCGGTCCGGTTGCGAGACGCCTTGGGCTGGACTCGCACCCTGAGAGTCGCGCCGGGTCTATCGTGTTGTCCAGGCAATTCTCTCGCTTGGTACCGTCTTGGCAGTTGTTAGGGGTAGCTCAAAGGCCGGGGCTCCCGGCAGGGTGTTGTCCGGGTAGTGGTCTGTTATATTATTTTGGTCGGCTGCCGCCAGTCGGTAGCCATTCTCTGGAGGTGCTCAGTGGAGTATACCAACATCAAGTTGGAAAAAGAAAACGCGGCGGCCACCATTTGGCTCAACCGGCCCGGCGCGCTGAATGCGTTGAGCATGGAGCTGCTCGACGAGTTCTCGTCGGCGACCGCCGATGTGGCCGGAGACGAAGACATCAAGGCCCTAGTATTACAACGACGGTTCACAAGAATAGGACCTTGAGGACTTCTTCATGGCGACCTGCCCACATGCTTGACAGCTTGGTTGCCTTGCCTTCCGCGGCGTGATTTCCGGCCAATGCCTGACCAAATTGAGGAAGCGTCGTTGTAATACTAGTGGTGCGAGGCAAGGGCCGGGCTTTTTGCGCCGGGGCCGATCTCACCTACTTCGAGTCCGCCTTTGCTGCTCCGGAGCGGCTCGACGAATTTCTGGGCCGGATGAACCGGGCGCTGTTCCAGTTGGAAGCCTTGCCGGTGCCCGTCATCGCCGTGGTCCAAGGTTTTGCGCTGGCTGGGGGGCTGGAATTGCTGCTGGCCTGCGACCTTATCATCGCCGCCGAGGACGCCCGTATCGGCGACCAGCACGTGAACTTTGGCCTGATGCCCGGCGGCGGCTCGACCCAAAGATTGCCCCGGCGTATCGGGATGCAGCGGGCGATGGAGCTCTTGACCACCGGGCGCTGGCTGTCGGGGACCGAGGCCCAAGAATGGGGTCTGGTGCTCCGGGCGGTCCCAGCGGAGGAACTGGACCAGAATCTGGAAGAGCTACTGGGGCATCTGCGCACCAAGAGCCGCCCAGGGTTCGGTCTGATCAAGGCAGTCACCCAGCGGGGCCAGGACCTGCCCCTACGTGACGGTGTTGCCTTGGAGTCTTCAGCCTTTATCCAATACGTAGCGACCTCATCTCACCCCACCGAGGGCATTCAGGCATTCAAGGAGAAACGCCAGCCGGTCTTCTAGCCCGCGTTCGACAGCCCCAACCGCCGGTGCTATGATGAGCTCACTGAGGCGTCTTGGGACCAGGCAGGCCATTGCATTGAAAATTAAGAACATTCTACAATCAACCCGGTCCATCTCCTTCGAATTCTTCCCGCCGAAGACCGCCGACGGCATCCCCGGGGTTTTGCGGGCCGTTGACCGGCTGAAGGCTTATCGCCCCGATTTCGTGTCGGTTACCTATGGGGCCGGCGGCTCCACCCGGGCTTTCACCGAGGAAATAACCACTCAAATTAAAAGAGAGGCGGACTTTGAGGTGATGGCCCACCAGACCTGTGTGGGCCAAGCCAAAGAGGCGGTCCACGAAACCTTGGAGCGGCTGGAAGAGGCCGGGATCGAAAACGTCATCGCGTTGCGCGGAGACCTGCCGCAGGGGCAACCCGACTTGAGTCCAGTGGAAGAAGGGTTCCCCCACGCCACCGATTTAATAGAGTACATCCGGGAGCATTTTCCCTTCGGCGTAGCGGCGGCGTGCTATCCCGAGGGGCACACCGAGTCCTTGGACTTAACGGCCGACATGGAGTATACCAGGCTCAAAGTGGCCCAAGGGGCCGACTTTCTCATTACCCAGTTATTCTATGACAACCGCGACTACTTCGATTTCGCCGGGCGGGCGAGCCGGGAAGGAATCGAAGTTCCCATAATTCCCGGGGTATTGCCGATTTTGAGCACCCCCCAAATTCGCCGGTTCACCGCGCTTTGCGGGGCCAAAATCCCCGGCCCGCTGGACCAGCAACTGGAAAAGTATGCGGACGATGACGACGCGGTACGGGAACTGGGCGTGGAATACGCCAGCAACCAGGTAAGGGAGCTGTGGGAGCAGGGAGTGCCCGGCATCCACTTCTATGTGCTTAACCGGAGCTACTCGGTTTCCAAGATCTTGGCCAATCTGGACCTGCCCGGACACACGGCAGAAGACTAAGGTTGTGTTGGAAGTCCCTTCTCCCCAAGGAGAAGGGACTTCCAACACAACCTCTGAGGCGGCTCTATGGCGCCCGGAGCGGTTGCGAGGACAACATGGACCGATCCAACTCCGATGTGTCCCTCGGCGCAGGCGTTGACATTATTGAGATTTGCCGGGTGCGCCAGGTGTTCGAGCGCTACGGTCAACGCTTCTTGGAGCGGGTCTATACTCCGGCAGAAGCGGCTTACTGCCGGGGGCGGGCCCCCAACTTGGCGGGCCGCTTTGCTGCCAAGGAAGCCACCATGAAGGCCCTTGGCACCGGAGTGCGCGGCGTTGGCTGGAAAGACGTGGAGGTGGTCCGTCACGAAAGCGGGGCCCCCGCCATCCGGTTGCACGGCCGGGCCCAGACTCGGGCGCAAAGCCTTGGGGTGTGGGAAATATCCTTGAGTATGTCCCATTCTCGCGACTACGCCGTTGCTTTTGTGGTAGTCCGCCGGGGTGATCGAGTCTAGCCCGTCGTAGATACGTCGGCTATCCAGTATCTCCGGAGTAAAACATCCCCTAACGTAAGCATGAAGATAGTCACCGCCGCCCAAATGGCGGTCCTAGAGCAGGCATCGGAGCGTCAGGGAGTTAGCACCGACACCCTCATGGAGCAGGCCGGGCTGGAGGTGGCGCACGCCGCCCGCCGCATGATGGAGGGCGCTGCCGGTGTCCGGGTGCTGGTGTTGGTGGGACCGGGCAACAACGGCGCTGACGGCTTGGTGGCCGCTCGGCACCTACGGCGCTGGGGTGCTCGGGTCACCGCGTATGTGGCAACCGTCCGGCCCGCCTTCGATCCAAAGATGGACCTTGCCCGGGAATACGACGTAGAGGTCGTTGGAGGACCGGAAGGCTCCGACATAGCCCAACTGGCAGAGCTGATAGAGGGCGCCCGGTTGGTCATCGACGCGGTTTTGGGCACCGGACGGTCCCGGCCTCTGCAGGGGGACGTCCGGGACGCGCTGTTGCTCTTGAAAGACCGGCGTGCCGCCACCGGTCTTCCGAAAGTCCTGGCTCTAGACCTTCCCACGGGACTAAACCCGGATACCGGCGAGGTCGATTCCGCGTGCGCCGGGGCCGACCTGACCCTGGCTCTAGGACGCCCCAAAGCGGGCCTGCTTGCGTTCCCTGGCGGCGCTTATACCGGCAAGCTGGAGGTTGCCGAAATTGGGCTCCCCTCCAATCTGGAAGAAGACGCGGAGGTAGACTTGGAGTTGATCACCCCTGAGTGGGTGGGACGCCGCTTGCCGCCACGGCCCCTGGACTCCCATAAAGGGATTTTCGGCCACGCCTTGGTGGTGGCCGGGTCGCGCAACTACGTCGGTGCGGCTGCGTTGGCATCCATCGCGGCATCCAGAGTCGGCGCTGGCCTGGTTACTCTGGCCACTCCGGAGAGTGTCTACTCCATCGCCGCCGCCAAGCTCACCGAAATAATCCACCTGCCGTTGCCTGAAGACGGCGAGGGGCGGGTCCACCCGGACGCTGCTAAGGTCATCAAGGCCAACCTGCGCCGGCACAACGCTTTGCTCGTGGGCTGCGGATTGGGATGGTCCCGGAGTACCGAGAGCTTCATGGAGCAGTTGCTTCTCGACCAGGGGCCGGAGGCTGCTACCCTGGGGCCTGCGACCCCGTACCCCGGAACCCCGCGCCTTGGGACCATAATAGATGCTGACGGGTTGAACAACTTGGCCCAGTCCACTGGTTGGTGGCAGCGGCTTAACCGGGCGACCGTGGTTACTCCCCATCCCGGAGAGATGGCTACCTTGACCGGTATACCCGTCGCCAGCTTGCAGAGCGACCGGATTGGCGCCGCCCGGCAATGGGCTTCCCAGTGGGGCGCTGCCGTGGCGCTCAAAGGCGCTTATACCGTGGTGGCTGAACCCGGCGGCATGGTCCGGGTCTCACCTTTTGCCAACCCTGGGTTGGCTTCCGGCGGCACCGGCGACGTGTTGAGCGGCATCATAGTGGGGTTGATGGCTCAAGGTCTTACCCCCGCTGACGCCGCCTGTTGCGGGGTGTACCTCCACGGGCAGGCAGCCGAGGATATTCGGCAACGCTTGGGTGACTCGGGCATGGTAGCCTCGGACCTGATCGACGCCTTGCCCCAAGCCAACCGGCGGCTCAGGGCCGCCGCAATCTCTAGCGCTGCTATTCACTGACCGGTCCAGGCCCCATGAGTCTGGTGGGTAATCGCCGTCCGCCGCAACTTGTTCCGGCCAATCGCTATGCTATACTGAAATTCAAGCTCCACCCCCAGAGGATCGCTTTACCGGGCGTCGGCTCTACGGGTCCATGCTTGGCTTTGGCGTCTTGCGCGTTCGTGGTCCTATCGGGTTGGGAGCAGGATTGACCGGGGTCCGCTGGCGCCATTGGAGAGGCATGGGGATATGCGAGGTAGTGTTCCTTCCGAAAATATTGGTCCGGCCGAAAACATCGGTCCGGACTTGGATAGCGAACCGTCGCTAGAGTCTTTCTTGGGAATCATGGCCGACCCGGATGCCGAAATTCCCTTGAGCGACTTCATTGAGGTTTCCGATCTGCTTCCGGCCGAGTTAGTCCTCTTTGCCCGCACCTGGTTTACCGTTGACGTCGCGCGCCAGCGCGAGGTCATATCCACCATGGTTGAGCTGGCGGAAGAAAACCCCGAATTGGACTTCGGCGCTATTTTCAAGATGTGTCTCAAGGATAAAGATGAGGCTGTCTTGGAAAAGGCGATCGAGGGCCTCTGGGAACACGAGGACCGCTCCATAATCCCTAGCCTCATCCAAGTGTTGCAATCGGACAGAAGCCCGGAGGTACGCTCGGAGGCTGCCGTGGCATTGGGGAAATTCAGCATCTTGGTGCAAGAAGGCAAGCTGCTGCCCAAGGATAAAGAGACCATCCACGACAGCTTGATGGCGGCGCTGAACGATCCAGCCCAGCACCTTGACGTTAGACGCCGCAGCTTGGAAGCGATTGCCCCCTTCAATACCGGGGACATCCACCACCTCGTTAATTGGGCCTATGACAGCGACGACCTAGCGCTCAAGTCCAGTTCCATATTTGCGATGGGCCGCACCGGGGAATCTAGCTGGCTACCCCTTCTTATCCGGGAGTTACAAAGTCCCGAGCCGGAGATCCGGTATGAAACGGCCTACGCTTGCGGAGCCTTGGGTGAAGAAGATGCAGTGCCCCACTTGATACCACTCCTCGACGACGATGATTATCAGGTGCAGATGGCGGGCATTAACGCCTTGGGCAAGATCGGGGGGCCCTTGGCCAAGAAGGTGTTGGTCAACTGCATCAAAGAAGGCGACGCTGCGCTGGAAGATGCTGCCCGCATGGAATTGCAAAACATCGAGTATATGGAAGACCCCATGGCTTTTTCCTCAGACCTGTGACCAGTGCAGTCCAATGTTGAAGTAGGCGCCAGGGCCGGAGCGGCTTGATGGAACAACTGTCTGAGGACCAAACCCGCTGGCTAACGAGGGCGCCGGTTGGCCATCTGGCGACCGCCGGCGCCACCGGCGCTCCACACGTTATCCCGGTGTGCTACGCCTTTGATGGCCATGTCATTTACTCTGTCCTCGACCAAAAGCCCAAATCGGTGGCCTTGGCTGGCCTGCGCCGGGTCAAGAACATCCAGGCCAACCCCCAAGTATCGTTGGTAGTGGACCACTACGAGGATGACTGGCAACAGTTGGGCTACGTGCTGGTTTTAGGGCGGGCCGAGTTGCTGATTGAAGGCGACGAGCGAATCGTTGCCATCCGGCTGCTGTGCGACAAATATCATCAATACCGGGACATGGACGTGGACGAGAACCCGGTTATTAAGGTTATCCCCCACCGGATAGTCGGTTGGGGGGCCGTCCCGGCCTAGCTTGACACCTCCGCAAAATGAAACCTACACTGACTCCGCGTTTGAGCCAGCAACTCGGCTGGAGACTTCGAAAAGGGTTTTGCCCGGACAGTTTATGGGGACTGGCCGATATGATTGGGACCTAGTGCAAATCGGCGATGCTGCGCCGCCCCACCTTGAGGAAGTCACCGGCGAGGTTATTGCCCGGTTCTGTCGCAATGCCCGCTACGAGAACCCGATTTACAATAACGAGGGCGCAGCCCGAGGTGTGGGCCTGCCGGGGGTGATAGCTCCCCCTGCGATGGTGTTGTTTCTGGCTCCAGCCCGGTTGGCGCAGGTAGCCGAAAGCCGGGGATGTGCTCTACCAGACGGCCCCGCCAACGGCGGTTGGGCCTTCTCTCCGGTGTGCCTCTCCATAGAGTTTCAGGGTAACCTTATAGTTCCGGGTGACACTGTGACCAGCATCACTTCCGTTGAGAACAAATTCCAAGGTGACGATGGCCGATTTGTCACCTTTTTGGTGAAAGCCGAAAACCAGCGGGGAGAGCCGGTAGCCAACTATCGCCAGACCTTTGCTTGGCCTGAAAGCCGCTCTTAGATTCACCGCCCTCCGGTAGGGCGAAGGTCGAATGGACCCCGGCCCAGAACCGGGCACTGCGCTGTATCATTGATGGGCCGATGCGTATAACCGCATAACGTTGGAGGGTTTATGAACGGAGTTACCGCCATAGCCAACATTCTAAAAATGGAAGGCGTGGAGTTCGTCGCTTGCGTCCCCTACCAGCCGCTGCTGGAGGCCGCCGCCGTCGCTGGAATCAGGCCTTTGATATTCCGGCAGGAAGGCACCGGCGTTCACATGGTCGACGGGTACAGCAGAGTGACCAATGGCAAACGCATCGGTGTGTTCTTGATGCAGAACGGCCCCGGCGCCGAAAACGGCTTTGGCGGCGTGGCCCAAGCCTACGCCGACTCGGTGCCCATCCTGCTTTTGCCTGCGGGCATGGCCCGCGACCGGCGGGGTGTACATCCCAACTTCTATCCGGCCCGCAGCTACGAGACAATCACCAAGTGGTCGGATGAGATAAACCTGGTAGAGCGGGTCCCGGAGCTAATGCGGCGGGCCTTCACCAAGCTCCGGAGTGGAAGGCCGGGGCCGGTGCTGTTGGAGATTCCCACCGACGTCGCCGGCGAAGAGCTTGACGAAGCGTTGTTCGATTATGAGCCTCCCGAAGCGGTGCGGACCGCCGGAGACCCCGAAGCTATCCGCCGCGCCGCCCGGGCCCTGCTGGCAGCCGACCGTCCGGTAATTCACGCCGGGCAAGGTGTTCTGTACGCCGAGGCCACCGACGACTTGGTCCGGGTTGCGGAGTTCCTCCAAGCGCCGGTAATGACCACCCTAGCGGGCAAAAGCGCCTTTCCCGAGAACCATCCATTATCTCTGGGAGCCGGGGCGCCCAGCATCCCGGCTACGGTGTACCAATTCTTGAACCAGGCTGACACCCTTTTTGGCATCGGTTGCAGTTTTACCAAGAGCTTCTTTGCCGCACCCATACCGGCGGGTAAGGCCATAGTTCACGCGACCGTCGATGCCGACGACATCAACAAGGACATCAAATGCGCCTACCCGGTGGTGGGCGACGCCAAGCTGGTGTTGCAGCAGCTATTGGAGGAACTGAAGCTTCAGGCCGGCTCGGCAGGCCGCCCGGTTAACCAGACTCTCCAAGACGAGATACGCTCGGTCCATGAGCGGTGGTTGCAGGAGTGGATGCCCAAGCTGGCCTCCGATGAGGTGCCTATCAACCCTTATCGGGTGGTCTGGGACCTGATGCACACAGTCGACCCGGATAACACCATCATCACCCACGAGTCGGGCAGCGCCCGGGAGTACCTGGTCCCCTTCTGGCAAGCCCGCCACCCGCGAAGCTTCATCGGATGGGGTAAATCGACCCAACTGGGCTACAGCCTGGGGCTGGCTATGGGGGCCAAGATGGCTGAGCCGGGCAAGCAGGTCATCAACGTAATGGGTGACGCTGCTTTTGGCACCGTGGGCCTGGATATAGAGACCGCGGTCCGGGCCGAAATTCCGATTCTGACCATCATTCTCAACAACTCGACCATGGCTATCTACCCGGACAGCCGCTTCCCTTACGCCATAGAAAAGTACCAAGTAAAAGCACTGTCGGGGCAATTCTCCGAAGTGGCCCAAGCCTTGGGGGCCTATAGCGAAAAGGTCTTCGACCCCGCGGAAATCGTCCCGGCGCTTCAGCGGGGGCTAGAGGTCACCGCCTCCGGCCGCACCGCCGTGTTGGAGTTCATCACCAAAGAGGAGGGTGACTACTCCAAGTTCTAGTTTCGCTAGGGTGGCTAGGGTGGGCCATAGGTAGCCCTGAGGGTTGGTCAATGGCCCGCCACGTCAGAGCTTACTGATACGTGAATAGGTTTCTAAACTGTCCTCTCCCCCGTCATTCCGGCGAAGGCCAGAATCCAGGACCGTTCTCCGCCAACTACGTTCTTGTCCTCAGAATTTCTGGATTCCGGCTCAAGGCCGGAAAGACGAGGACTGGTTTAGGGAATTGTTCACGCATCAGTAAAGGAGGGTTCATCCGGGAAACCCTTCAAAAAGTGGCAGTTGGCGGTGGGTGCTCGAGGGAAGGAAGTGTTTGCTAAGAATTAGGCCTTGACCTTGATAGGACGAGCCGATTTCGGGCCCGTAGAGTTTTTCCGGGCTTTCGAGCATCTTCTCAAAGGTGAGGGTGCACACTTTCTGACCGTGCTCAATCATAAACGGAACATCGTGGGCTCTGACTTCCATTACCGGCCGCACGCCGCCTAGATTACCGTGTTGGCCCCACCCAAACCCGGGGTCGAAAAAGCCGGCGTAGTGGGTCCTCAACTCACCGCTTGACGGGTCATAAGCGGTCATCTCCGCGGCGTATCTAGGCGGGACTCTGACGCTCTCGGCGGAGGTCAGCAAGTAGAATTCTTCCGGTTCCAGCACCAGCCTTCGAGGGCGCTCCGCGTAAACCGGCTCCCAGTAGTCGCCCGGGTCATAATGGTACTCGCGAGACAGGTCCAATAGGCTGCTGTTTTTCTTGGCTCGGTACCCTACGCTCTCCCGGTCTCCACCGAGGTTGGCGCTGAGGGCCACCCGGTTATCCTCTGTCGGCGCGTTGTGATAGCCAAGCTGACCAACCTCCGAGAGGAGCACCGGCTTTTGATTATGCAGCCCCAGCAGTTCCCCCGAAGCGCAATCCGCATTGCCTTTAATTAACCGCAATTGATTAAGTGCCAGACTGGTCTTGACCTTGATAGTAAAAGACCGGGAGACTACTTCGAGGAATAGCGGCCCGTCATATCCTTCATCGATTTCGTCAAACTTGTGGCTCCTGTCGGTTATGACCCGGGTAAAAATATCCAGCCGGCCCGTGGAACTCTTCGGGTTGGTCTTGGCCCGGATACCCGGCGGAAGCCGGAGTTGTTCGATGAGCGGGACCAGATAGGGGCGGTTCCTCTCCAGGATTGCCCCGTCGCGGAGGTCTATTGTCTCCATAGACAGGTCCGGGAGTTTGTCGCGCACCCTGCTGGCGTCGGGAAGGAAGCTGCAGCGCAACCGGTGGGCCCGGTCTCCCAATCGAAGGTCGAGGCTGGCGGGCTGGAAGTTCGCCTCCGGAATCTTGTACTGCTCCGTGAAAATAACATCATCTTTGGCAGCTTCCTGCAGCCACCGGGTAGGCAAGATTCCACCGGCCTCGATTTCGTTTATGTCGTCGAACATGGTGTCTCGGTTTTCATTTTAACTTACCTACTGTCATTAGCCCCTTTCTGCGCCAAGCTATTTTCATTAAGATTCCCGGGCTACGCTGTCGTGCCCTCCCTCGATTAGGGAGGGCACCAAGGATTGGTGACGCGATGAATGGAAACGGCCAAGTGGCTTACCAGCCGACCATCCGGGAGATGCCCCAAGGGGAGCGGCCCCGAGAAAGGTTGAAGGAGTACGGCGCCAAACATCTGAGCAACACCGAGTTGATCGCCATCCTGCTCCGTACCGGTATGCAGGGGGAGAACGTCCTTTCTATGTCGTCCCGGGTCCTGTCCCAGGTCGGCGGTCTGGCCGGGCTGGGCCGCTCTACCTTCGCCGAACTGTGCGGAGTGCGCGGGCTGAGCGAGGCCAAGGCTTCGCAGCTTTTCGCCGGACTGGAGTTGGGCCGGCGATTCGTATCTCTATCCCCGGAAGAAAGAGTAGCTATAAGCTCACCGCAGGATGTATCCAATCTGTTGGCCGGGGAGATGGCTGCGCTGGACCAAGAACACCTAAAGGTGCTGTTGCTAAATACCAAGAATGAGGTGCTCAACATTCAGGAGATATACGTGGGCAACGTCAACTCTTCGGTGGTCAGGCCGGCCGAGGTCATCCAGCCGGCGGTCCGGGATAATGCCCCCTCCATTATCGTGGTGCATAACCATCCGTCGGGCGACCCGACGCCCAGCGCCGAGGACGTGGCTATTACCCGGGAACTGGTTTCGGCTGGCAAGCTGATGGGAGTGGAGCTACTGGACCACGTGGTTATTGGCAACGGCAACCGCTACGTTAGCCTCAACGAAAAAAGGCTCGGGTTTAATTAGGCTACGAGATCGGCCAACCGGTCCACTTGGTCGAGGTCGGGCACTTGGGGCAAGAAGACCATTTCGTCGGCTCCGATGTCGGAAAGGGCGCGGATGATACTTTTCACTTGCTCTGGTGTTGAGAGGACCCCTGAAGCGGCCCGCTCCGCCGCCTCCGCCCCCAAGAACTGGTTGTAGTGGCGGGTCTGGGCAGCGCCCCGGTCGGCCGCATCGGCCCCCAAGGCAAAGCCGCTGCTAGCTACTATTCGCGGGCTGGTGGACCTACCCTGTTCTTTCCAGGCCGCTTGCACCGTTTGATACAGGGCCCGGGCCGCCTCCGGGTCGCCGCCTCCCCCGAGGTAGCCGTCGGCCCACTGCGCCGCCCGCTGGATTGCGGCGGGCGCGAAAGCGCCGATAAGAAGCTCCGGGCCTCCCGGCTGCACCGGATCCGGGCCTATCGGGGAAACGTTGTCCGCGGGCCTTTCGCCAACCCAGACCCGCTTCATGGTACGCAACTGCTCTTCGAAGCGGCGGCCCCGGCGGTGAAAGTCCCCGGAAACCGCTAGGTAGTCGTCCTCCCGGCGGCCCACCCCCAGCCCCAAGGTGAACCTGCCGCCGGAGAGAGCGTCCAGACTCGCCGCCTGTTTGGCTAGCAGGGCGGGATTCCGCACTGGCCCAATGAGCACACTGGTCATCAGGCGCACTCTACTGGTGACCCCGGCTGCCCCTGCCAGTGCAATCAGCGGTTCGTAGTTACCGTAGACTACCCGGTCTATAATCCCCAAGCTGGAGAAAGGTCCGGAGTCGGCTTTCCGGGCCCACTCCAAGATGGTCTCGCCCTTGGTCCCGGGTACATTGGCGGGGAGTCCGATTCCTATCTTCATCGCGTCCTCTAGATAAAGTCCAACTGCTCGAAATTGCCGCCGACTATCGTCACAGGGTCCAAGCCAAGCCACTTCTCCAACAGGGCGCCGTAGATCCCCCGGAAGTCGATGTTGAAGTGAAGGTCCCCCTCAAGCAGGTCTTCCGCCTTCAACGACGGGTATTCGCCGTGCATCCCGCCCGTTACCCGGTCGCCGATGGCCAAGGCAACGCCGCCGGACCCGTGGTCGGTGCCGGACCCGTTGTCCAGCACCCTCCGGCCGAACTCGGTAAAGACAAAGACCACTACGTTGTCCGATGTGTCGTGCTCTCGCAGGTCGGCTTGAAAATCGGCGAGCGCTTGACTCAAGTCCCCCAGCAATTGGGGTTGTACCGGTACTTGGTTGGAATGGGTGTCGTACCCGGCCTGCTGCGTGTAGAAAATCCGGGTACCGAAACCGGCCAGCAACACTTGGGCGATGCCCTTCATGTTCTGCGCGATAGCGGAATCCGCATATTCCACCGTCGAATGATACTTTGTCGGGGCCGTTTTCAGGATGTCGGCGCCCTTTAGAGCGTCTTGTCCCGTCTGCCCCAAGTAGTCCATGGTCGGCCCAGCGCCGATGGCCGGGGAGTATAGGCGAGAGAATACTTCCAAGGCCTCGCTGTGGCGCTCTTGGGCAGCAATGGCGGAAAGAAGGCCGTATCCCTCCAGGGCGGCCACCGACGTTACCGGCACCCCGGGCAGCGCCAAGGCTCTCGGGAGCCCCCTTCCGTAGTTGACCGCGGTTAGGACGTTTTCCCCTTGGGGGTCCAAGTCCCTCACCGCCTTGCCCAACCAACCTTCGGTGGCGATCTTCTCCGGCTCCGCCGTGTGCCAGATGTCCATGGAGCGGAAGTGGGACCGGTTGGGGTTGGGGTAACCGATGCCGTTGATGACGGCCATATTGCCTTGGTCGAACAGGGGTTTGAGGGGTCCCATCGCCGGGCTAAAGCCGTAGTTGTCGTCAATGGGCAGCACTTGGTCCGGCGGGACCCCCACGGTGGGGCGGTTGTCGTAATACAGAGGGTCGCCGTAAGGTACGATGGTGTTCATATA
Source organism: Dehalococcoidia bacterium (assembly GCA_965220245.1). Classification (GTDB taxonomy): domain Bacteria; phylum Chloroflexota; class Dehalococcoidia; order Lucifugimonadales; family UBA3495; genus CBDCPI01. Next base: position 102,917 of record CBDCPI010000015.1, on the reverse strand, counting down.
ATCGTTAGCGCCGGTTAATTGGACCACCACCAGAATAGGGTCTTTATAGGTTGAAGTCATTGCCAGTGCTCCTTGGGGAATACTCCCTGGGACCGCGTAAATGGACCGTCTAGCTTGCTGGACAGTAGTACATTGGGTCCAAGTCCTGAAGCCGGTTGGTAAACTCTAGCAGCCACCATCAAGGCCCGTCAATTGGCGGCGTTGAGTTTGGACTTGACATTGGCGGCGTGGCGGTCTTACGATTCTAGGTACGCTACCGGCGCCGAACAGTCCCCCACCTCCGGGGGCCGCCAGTCTTGGCAAGCGGGCGCAAGTGTCTGGGAGGCATCCCCAGCAAAGGGCGAGGACCGGGGGATATAGCTCAACTGGGAGAGCGCGGCGTTCGCAATGCCGAGGTTGAGGGTTCGAGCCCCTCTATCTCCACCAACCGGCCCCTGTAGCTCAGAGGATAGAGCGGCGGCGTCCTAAGTCGCGCGTCGGGGGTTCGAGTCCCTCCAGGGGTACCAGATACAAACAGTGGTATGCAGGAGCGTAGCTCAGCCTGGTAGAGCGCTGGTCTCCAAAACCAGTGGCCGGGGGTTCGAATCCTCCCGCTCCTGCCAAAGTCAGCCATAGAGACAGGCCCCGAAGCTCCGGGGCCTGTCTCTATTTTCTTTACTCCCGAAAGCTTACTGGCAGCGTCCAATCGCTAAGGCCTTTAGTTTCGCCGTATAATCACCATATCATTTATTGAGAGCCCCCGGATGGGAAGTGAAGGCCATGATAGGTAAATTCGACTCGGCGAAATTTGCCGAATTGACCCTGTACATCGCTAACCAGAGTAGGGAAGACCCGTGGTTCGGCGCGGTTAAGCTTAACAAACTTTTATATTACGCGGACTTCTACGCATATCGCCGACTTGGGTCCCCCATTACGGGAGCGGAATACCAAAAACTCAGCGAAGGACCAGTCCCTCGCCAAATGTTGCCTATTCGAGAGATGTTGATCGACTCTCAAGACGCAGTTATACAGTATCAACCCTACTTCAACGGTGTTCAGCAGCGAATAGTACCTCTGCGAGAGCCTGATATAACGGTATTTCAACCGGGCGAATTGGGTATAGTGGACGAGACTATCGCTGCGCTATGGAATATGTCCGGACGCCAAGTGTCGGACTTGTCCCATACCGAAATAGGCTGGATAGCCGCCGCCGTTGGAGAGACGATCCCTTATGAAACTGCCTGGCTGAGTTCGGACCCCTTGCCCCAAGAAGCCGAGGACTATTGGCGAAAAGTGGCTGCCAGCTATGGAGGATAGGACTGGGCTTTATTCCGTGAAGGATTTCCTGTGGCTGGCTGTAGTAAAATGTCTGCGACATCTCCGGTTGCATCGCGCGGCCCGGACCAACGCGGGGAGGCTCCGCTGTGTCTTAACCGGGAGAGATTAACCAGGAGAGCAAGCATGTCTGTTGGCATTGCAGTGCCTTTACCCGCCTACACGGTAGATGCAGCCTTTATCGCCAAGAAGGCTGAAGAATTGGGGTTCGAGTCGATCTGGTACCATGAACATCCGATTCTGCCAGTCCACAGCGACACCCCGTTCCCGGCAACCGGAGGAGCGATACCGGAAACCTATCGCCACTTGACCGACCCGTACATCGCTTTGGCCCGGGCTTCCGCGGTGACCACCAAGATCAAGCTGGGCACCGGAATCATGCTAGTGCCGGAGCGGAACCCGTTGGTCCTGGCCAAGGAAGTTGCGGCCTTGGACCAGTACAGCGGCGGCCGGTTCTTGTTCGGCATCGGCGCCGGGTGGAACCGGGAGGAGACCACCATCATGGGAGGGGACTTCGACCACCGCTGGACCCAGACCAGGGAAGCAGTGTTGGCGCTGAAAGAGTTGTGGACCAAGGATGAAGCCGAGTTCCACGGCGAGTACTACGACTTCCCGCCGGTCTACTGCTACCCCAAGCCGGCGCAAAAGCCGCACCCGCCGGTAATTCTTGGCGGCACCGCCCGCAACGTTCTGCAACGGGTTGCCCGCTGGGGTGATGGCTGGCTTCCCAACCGGGTCACCCCGGCCCAAATCGAGGAGAGCCGCAAGATACTGGACACTCTGGCCGCCGAGAGGGGCCGGGACCCGGCTGCGTTAACCATTTCGGTGTTCGGCCAACCCAAGGACCGGGACAACATTCAAGCCTTTCTGAACGCCAGCGCCGACCGCGTCGTGGTGTGGGCCGAACACTGCCAGACCGAAGCCGAGATGGGCAACGAGCTAGAACAAATGGCCAACGACCTGCTCCGTTAAAAAACTTGCTGCTAATGGCATACTTGGCTAATGGGGCTAAGTATGTTGCCTGCGGCTGCTTGAACTACTGATGCGTGAACAATTACCTAAACCAACCCTCGTCTTTCCGGCCTTGAGCCGGAATCCAGAAATTCTGAGGACAAAGAACCCTTCGACAAGCTCAGGACAGGCGTAGCTGGTGGAGAACGGTCCTGGATTCCGGCCTTCGCCGGAATGACAGGGGAGGGGACAGTTTAGAAACTTATTCACGTATCAGTAATAACCAATTTGAGCGGCCAGACCGGGCTTATGGAGGGAGATAACGTGCTAAAAGAGGGTGACAAGGCGCCGGACTTTCAAACGGTGGACCACACCGGTAAAGAGGTAACGCTGGCTGACCTGAAAGGTAAGAAGGTGTGGCTTTGGTTCTTTTCTTCGCCCGGGGGAGGTAATTGAACTCGGCACAGTCGCGGGTACCGCGACAACTATGCGGACTTTCAGGAAAAGAACGTGGTGGTCTTTGGAGTAAACGACCGGGACCAAGAAGCCGCTAGGGACTGGATTGAAAAGGAAGGTCTCCCCTTCCCGGTCCTCCACGACCCCGACCGGGCTATAGCGGTGGCCTACGGCATGTCCCAGTCCGGAGGCGAGCGTTACATCGCCGTCTCGGAGGGAGGAAGACGGCCCGGAGTCATCATAGACGAAGACGGAGTGGTCCTTAAGCTCCTTCCCGACCTAGCTACCGTGGACCAGCAGGTGGAGACGTTGGCTAGCCTCGACTGATTAGATTCCCGCCTGCGCGGGAAGACGGGTTGGGTATTTTCATAGTAATATCCTAAAAAGCAAGCATCCCTCGCAAAGGAGTATCCGATGAAACTCGCAGTCCAATACGAAATGCAAAGGCCAACCCTGGACGACCACCGGGTAATCGAAGAAACCTTGGAACAGTGCGTCTTGGCCGACGAAGTAGGGTTCGACTACCTCTGGTTTGTGGAGCACCACTTCTTGACTGGCTTTTCGGCTTCGCCTTCCCCGGAGGTCTTCTACGGGGCGCTGAGCCGGATGACCAAGCAGATCAGGCTGGGATTCGGGGTAGTAATTCTGCCCTACCATCATCCGGTGCGGGTGGCCGAGCGGGTCGCCATGCTGGACCACTTGACCCACGGGCGGGTGGACCTAGGCACCGGGCGCTCCGCCGCCTATGAGCAGACCGGTATGGGAATCGACCCCCGCGATACTCGGGAGATGTGGGAAGAGTCCCTATCGATGATTCCCCAAATCTGGGGGTCGAAGATGTTCGAATGGGAAGGGCGTTTTTGGAACGTGCCGCCGCGAGAGGTCTTGCCCAAGCCTTACCAAGACCCGCATCCGCCGTTGTGGGTGGCGGCCCTTCAGCCTTCCACCTACCAACTAGCCGCCGAGAAGGGTATCGGCGTGCTGTCCTTCGGCGCCAGCGCCCCGGACGTCTTGAAGCCGCATATCGAGGCTTACCGGGAAACTATCAGTACGGCCAACCCGGTGGGCGCGGTGGTCAACAATCAGTGGTGCAGTTCTACCCTGGGTTACTGTGGTGAGGATAACCGAGAGGCGCGAGAGCTGGCGGTGGAGTCCATCAAGAATTTCTTCAGCCCGGGCCGGCCCTACGTCCAAGACCAAAAGGACATCTACGCCAGGCTTCTGGAGAACTGGGGCGGGGTGCCCGACCACCTCCAGCAGAACTTTAGAAGGTTCGTCGACCTCGAAGACCAGCAGGAAGAGGTTGTCGACCTGTCCGGCGGCGGCGCCGTTTCTTACGCTGTCTGGAACCGGCTGGATGCGGATACCCTCTGCGACCGTGGCGTGGTCATCGGCGGGGACCCCGATAGCTGCATCGAGGCCCTAAAGCTGCACGAAGCGGCGGGCTGCGACCAGATGATGATTATGATGCAAACGGAGACCATCCCCCACGAGAAGGTGATGAAGTCTCTGGAACTGTTCGGCAAGTACGTAATCCCGGAGTTCAAGAAGAGGGAAGAGGAAAAAGCCAAGGCCGCCGCCCAACCTTAACCTGGCTTAAGGTAATTACAATCCTGCGAGGTACAGGCCGGTTATCGTCCCCCACCGGAGGCATAGTCGGCCTAACGCACCGGAATACAGTGCTCGACCGGGGGCCGGTAAATGCTCCACGCTCCCGGTCATTTACTGATACGTGAACAAGTTTCTAAACTATCCCCTCCCCTGTCATTCCGGCGAAGGCCGGAATCCAGGACCGTTCTCCGCCAGCTACGCCTGTCCTGAGCTTGTCGAAGGGTTCTTTGTCCTCAGAATTTCTGGATTCCGGCTCAAGGCCGGAAAGACGAGGGTTGGTTTAGGTAATTGTTCACGCATCAGTAAGTAAACTACTCTCGGCCCAAGGCCGGGACTTCAAAAGCTTTCTGGCCTCGGCGGGAGTGGTGATGGGAGCCAGGCAAAGGTTGCCCATGCAGACGTAGAGGGTGGGCGTGTTGGTTGCCGGGAAGCCAAGCTCGGTGACCCGCTCCCGGTCTTTTTCGGGGTCGAGGACTTGCATTACCCGGTGGGGTACATATTGGCTGCCGCAGGCGCTAACCAACCGTTTAGTGCTGGCCTGCGACGCCTCGCCAATGATTACCAGGTGGACCGGCCCGCAGGAGACCATATCCCAAGCCCGGGCCCAAGCCGACCCCGCCGGCAGAAACAGGCGTTCTTCGTCTTCTTCCATGCGCCGGGAGGCCGACGGTCCCAGGTAGCTAGCACCCGGCGCTACTGCGTCGAAGGTTGCCAGGGCATCCTTGGCTACGTCCTGATAGCCCATGTCCCCGGTAAGGAAAGCCAGGCTTACTAACGCCTCCGCCAGCAGGGAGTTCTCCAAGAGGGGCTTTTCCCTAAGCAGCACGGCGTCGGGGGCAGCGACGGTGTCGTAAAACCCGCCGTCAGGAGCGCCAAATCGGTTTCGGACGGTTTCGGCGACGGTTTCGGCCCGCTCTAGGTATTGCGGCCGCCCCGTAGCTTGGTGGAGTTCCAAAAGCGCCCGGAGGAAATACACGTGGTCTTCCAGCACCAGCGATTGCTCCGTGGGTCCCTTCCATACGTGCTGGATGCCCTGCTCCGGATTCCAAGTGTCGTCCCATAGCCGGTCGAGAACGCCGGACGCCGCCCCAAGGAAATGGGGTTTCCCCAACACCCCAAAGGCTTTTACCAGCCCAGCCGCGGCCAAGGCGTTCCATCCGGTATAGACCGTGGTGTCCACCGGAGGTTTTTCCGCCTCTTCCCGGTTCTTCCAAGGCAGGTGATAGTAGTCTTCCCAAGCGTCCTGGCTGGCGAAAAACACTCTCTCTTGCGGGTGGTACAAAGTTCCGGTGAGGTATTCGAGAACTCCGGCGGCCGTCTCGGCGTATTTCCCTCGCCCGGTTGCTTGGTAGGCCTCCAAGTATAAACTCGAAAGCTGGACGTTGGTGACCGCCATCTTCTCGTAGTGGGGCACCATCCAGTCCCGGGCCACCGAGTAACGGAAGAACCCTTGGTCCTTCTGGTCGTACAGCCCGGTCCTCATGCTGTCTAGAGTCTTGGCAACCATCTCCAGCAGCGTCTTATCGGCGGACCGGCTAGCCAAGGCCAAGAGCAGCCGAAGCGCCTCCCAAGGTGGTTGCTTGGGCTCCCGGCCAAAACCGCCGTACTCGGCGTCGTAAAGTTGTTCCAGCACTTGAAGCACCCGGGTGGTAGGCGCCTCTTGGCCCCGGCGTTCCGGCATCTGCCCCGGGACGGCAACATCTTTAGCGGAATCAACCCGCGACGTAGGGCCGATGCCCTCGGCAACTAGCTGCTCTAGGAAGTCCACCATCTGCTCCGGTGGGACATAGGTGCGGCCCGCTATCAGCCCCCCTTGATTATTGAGAATAGCGACCGACGGAAACCCGCCTTGGTTATAACGCCGCGAAATGTCGGGCCGACGGTCCACGTCAACTTTCACCGGCACGAACCGGGAGTTGATCAAGTCGATTACCCGGGGGTCCGAGTAAGAGGTGTCGTCCATCACGTGGCACCAGTGGCACCAAGTGGCCCCGAGGGTAAGGAGTATAGATTTCCCCTCACTATCGGCGTCAGCGAAGGCCTCTTGGCTCCAATCACGCCAAGCGATAGATCCGGGAGTTGAGGGTTGGTCCACGTTCCCTCCGTTGGGATGTCGACAACTGGGCATGTCGATACCGGCGTTTTAAATCACGTGATACAGGAGCAGGTGCTGGCGTAGCACGTCTTGGGCAAAGTCGTTCTCAATTTCCCGCCAGACCGAGTGGATGTGGTTGGCCCCGTCCTGCCGGTTGTCGAACTCGACCACAAAGTCCCCGCCGTGGATGCGGTAGTAATGCTCCTGCTGCTTTTCGGTAGGTCCCGCCCAAGCGAAGTGGAACCCGTCGATTCCTTGTTCTTTTATGGTGTCAAGCCTGCCCTGAGAAACGTCGGGGCGGACTTGGTTGACGTACTCGCTGATCAGGGCCATCAGCATTTCCTGTTGCGTGCCGGACATCCTGGACCCGGGCAGCCCCTCCTCCTTGGGTAGCGACACCTTGGAACTGTTATAGGTGAGAATGTCCAACGGCGCTTTGTCGTAGATGATGGCTTCGCGGCGCTGCCCAGCATCGAGGCTCTGGACCAGGTCAAAGGACAGGTCTTCCCGGGCGCCCAATATCCGCAAGCCCGTTTTGGGCCCCTTCCGGACCTCGGCCGGATTGGCGCCAAAGAAGAAAGGCGTCATCGAGATCACGATGTCGCCCCAAATGCTGAAGTGCAGCGAGACGTGGTGCCCCTCGGCCCGCCAGCCCCAAGGGTCGGCGCCGCCCGGCTCGCCGAAGACGGTGAAATAATACAACTCGGGGTCCCGGACGAAGGTGACCAAGCCCTGTTCCTTCTCCAAGGGCCCTAGAACCAACTCGTGGTCAATGATTAGCTTGGCCTGCTCGTAGGACTCGTGAGTCAAGCCGCTGGCCATCATCCCGTGGGCCAACTCCCTTTGCTGGGCATCCATGTCGCGAAGCGCCAAGCCGTGCCGGTTTAGAGGCGGGTAGTACCAAAATACCCGTTCCCCGTCCTCGTAGGCATAGGCAGCTTTTTCTTTCTGCGCCGCCGACAGGCTATTCAGGAACGCGGTGCAGGCGTCGGCCATCTCCTTTGCTGCTTGAGGCGCTGCCGCTGTTTGGGCCATTCTTCGTTCCTCCAGAGCGTTGTTCCGGAAACCTCTAGTCCTTCTCCCACAGGGCTTCCAGGATATTGGCCGGCGTCATGGGGAGGTTGGTCATGCGCACCCCAATGGCGTCGTAAATGGCATTGGCGATGGCTGCCATGACCGGTACGATGGGCACCTCGCCGGTGCCGCGCACGCCGTAGGGGTGGCCCGGGTTGGGCACTTCCACGATCACCGTATCGATCATCGGCAGGTCCAAGCTGGTGGGCATCCGGTAATCCAAGAAGGTGTTGTTCATCATCTGGCCTTCGTCGTTGAAGAAATACTCTTCATTTAAGGCCCAGCCGATGCCTTGGACGGCGCCTCCTTGTATCTGGCCTTCGACGTAACTGGGGTGGATGGCCTTGCCCGCGTCCTGTAGCGCGGTGTAGCGAAGGATTTCCACCTTCCCCGTTTCCGGGTCGACTTCCACGTCGACAATGTGCAAGCCAAAGGCGTTTCCCACACCTCCCGGATTTACGGTGGCCCGCCCGACGATGGGGCCGCCGGTGGAGTTCAGCCGCCGGGCTAGGTCGCGGAACGAGATCTTCAGTTCCGGGTCCTGCTGGTGGCTCAGCATACCGGGTTGGTATTCGACGTTCTCCACGTCGACCTGCCAGATGCGGGCGGCCCGCTCGATCATCTGCCGCTTGACGTCTTGGGCCGCCTCATAGCAGGCGGTGCCCATCTTGAAGGTTACCCCGCTGCCTCCGGCGCCCGAGCTGTAGCCGATGGAGTCGGTATCCACTATCGAGGGCTTGACTTCCTCCACCGGAATGCCCAGCACCTCGGCCAACTGCATGGCCATGGCGGCGCGGCTGCCCCCGATGTCCGGCGAGCCCTCCACCAGGCTTACGGAGCCGTCGGGATTGACACTGGCCACCGCGCTGGCCGGGCCGCTGCCGTTAAACCAAGCGCCGGCGGCGATGCCGCGGCCCCGGTTGGGGCCGGTTATTGGTTCAGCTATGTGCGGATGGTCCAAGGCCGCTTGGAGCAGTTCCACAAACCCGATGCGCCGGAACACCGGCCCGGTGGGTTGGCGGGTCCCCTCCTTGGCAGCGTTGCGGCTGCGAAACTCCAGAGGGTCCATGCCCAGTTTCTCGCAAAGCTCGTCGATGACCGACTCGGCGGCGTAAGCGGCGGTGGGCGAACCCGGGGCCCGGTAGGCGGCGGCCTTCTGGGTATTCACCACCACGTCCAGCCCCTCGATGAAAGCGTTGGGGACTTCGTAGGGCGCCAGCATGGTCCGGCAACCCGAGGGGACCGGAGAGCCGGGGAAAGCCCCGGCTTCGTAGACCAAGCGGGCCTCGGCAGCGGTGATGCGGCCGTCGGCGGCGGCTCCCATCTTTACCTGGATGTGGCAGGCCGAGGTGGGGCCGGTACCCTCGAACACCTCGGCCCGAGACATGGTCAGCTTGACCGCCTGGCCGGTCTTCCGGGACAGCACGGCGGCCACTGGCTCAAGATAACAGCCGCCTTGGCCCTTGCCTCCAAATCCTCCTCCGATCTCCATGGGTATGATCTTTACCCGGGAAACGTTCACGCCCAAGATAGCGGCGGTGTGGTCCCTTAGGGCAAAGTGGCCTTGGCTGCTGCACCAGATGGTGACCGACTCGTCTACGTTCCATAGCGCAGTGGCGGAATGGGGCTCGATGTAGCCTTGGTGGACCGCCTTGGTATGAAACTCCCGCTCTACTACGGCCACCGCTTCTTTGAAGCCTTCCTCCACGTCTCCGGCGCGAAACTCGAAGTGGTTGGCGATGTTGCTGCCTTGGTCACTTTCCCCGTACCCGCCTTGGCGGAAGTTGGGGTTGGACAGCGTTAACAGCCTCTCGTGAAGAACGGGCGCCCCCGGGGCCATGGCTTGGTCCGCGTCGAGCACCGGAGGCAGCACCTCGTAGTCAACATCGATGAGCGCTAGCGCCTCCTCCGCCACGGCGCTGGACGTTGCGGCGACCGCGGCGACCGCATGGCCCCGGTAGAGGGCCTTCTCCCGCGCCATGACGTTCCGGCTGTAGAACCCATAGTTAACGGTGCCGCCTTCCTCTTGGTCGACGACCGCCGCCGAAACGTCCGGCAGGTCAGCGGCGGTGGCTACCGCCTTGACTCCGGGCAATGCCAGCGCCCGAGCGGCGTCGATGCCCCGGATCCGGGCATGGGGATGGGGACTGCGGAGCAGCTTGCCGTGCAACATGCCGGGAGGCTGAATATCAGCAGCATAACGGGCCCGCCCCAGCACTTTATCCGGCCCATCATGACGAATTGGCCGGGTGCCCACCACGTCGTAGTCTCCGGTAGCGATGACCGCATTCGGGTTATAGGTCGTCATTCTCCTCCTCCTAAAGCGTGGAGTGTACTGGCGCTAAGCCTCAATTCGAAGTTTGGGATACCATGATTGGCAATTCGGACTGCGCCAAGCAAATGGTTGGCAAAAACCCCTACAATACGGGTCATGCACGAGTATAACCCGTAGAATGCCGGAACCCAAGGGCTCCGATTGCCTGAGCATGTGCATAGCCCCACTTTCCCCTTTTGGCCGATGCCACTATAATCCATCGCGAGGCTAGGTTGGCAGCATTGAAATGCGCCCAGAACTGCGCCGACTGGTGGCGGGTCCGTTAGGTAATGGGGCCTTTGACGCCTCGAAGTCGAGTAGCCTATGCAAGGAGGAGCCATGCCCATAATCAACAAAGAAGACAACAACACTAGGGAGGGATCGAGTCCGGGCTTGGAAGTCCGAGATATTGTCGACGCCGGGCACGGGAGTCACGCGCTGAAGATCGGAGAGGTGACCATTGCCCCCAACACCAGATTGGCCCGGCACATTCACACCAATACCGAAGAAGCCATGGTGGTGCTGGAGGGCACCTTGGACGTGGTCTTGGGCCGGCAACGGATGACCATCGGCCCCGGCCATACGGTCCTAGCGCCCGCCGGTACCACCCACGGTTTCGTCAACCGCTATGATGAACCGGCGCGGATCCTGTTCATTTTCCCGACTCACGAGCCAGACCGGGTGCAGTCGAGCGTCGAAGGCACCACCTCCGGGTTCCTTTCCGAGGCCGGACTCAGCGGCTACAGCTCGCCCCATGACCGGCCGCTGGAGAATCGGGGCTAACTCGAGCAATAGAGACAGAACAACGCGCGGGGAGCGTAGCTTGACGTCTCCATTTCCCCTGCTACAATAGCCCCCAGTGGAATCCCAGAGCCTATACATATAGAGAGGGAGAGGATATGTCGGATTTCGACAAAATCATTCGTAACGGTACGATAGTCGACGGGACCGGAGGGATGCCCGCCTACCGCGGTGATGTCGCCATTAAGAACGGCAAAATCGCCATGATTAGCGGTAGCATCCAGGGCACCGCCACCGAGGAACTGGATGCTACTGGTTGCATCGTAGCGCCGGGCGCGATTGACCTGCATACCCACTACGACTTGCAACTCAACTGGGAACCCTACGCCACTATGTCCGGCTGGCACGGTGTCACCTCGGTGACCATCGGGCAGTGCGGCTTCGGCTTCGCTCCGTGCAAGCCCGACGACCGGGACACGGCGATGCGCCTGATGACCCGCATTGAGGCAATCCCGTATCGCACTATGGAGCTGGGCCTGCGCTGGGACTGGGAGACCTTCCCTCAATGGCTGGACAGCTTGGACAGTCACCCCCTTGGCGTCAACGTCGGCGCTTTGGTGCCTTTCAATACCCTGCGTATGTACGTCATGGGCATTGAAGAGTCCAGGACCCGAGTCCGGGCTACCGAAGAAGAGATCCAGCAGATGCAGGAAATCCAGCGAGAGGCCATGAAGGCCGGCGCCTTCGGTTGGTCGGCAATGAAGACTCTGGCCAACCGCCCCGACGATGGCCGCTTCATTCCCAGCCAGGTGGCCTCGAATGAAGAGTTCTTGGCGTTGGCCAAGGTCTTAAATGAGTTCGGTGTGGGTCACATCGGCTGGACCCGAGGCGCTGCGGAGCGCCCGTTGCCTCCCGGTGAGCCAGACCTGATCGGCGGCGGTGACCCCGGTCCCGTGGTAGCAGCGGTAACCGGCCAGTCGGCCCTGCTGATGGAAGCGGTGGAAGGCGACGCCCCGGGCCGCGGCCGGGAAGACTTCCTCATTGAGATGTGCTTGGCCTCCGGCCGGCCCTTGCAGTGGGGCGCAGTGACCTATAACGAAAACGCTCCCTTGCGCTACAAGGAGCAATTGCAGTTCTTGGAGCGGGCCCGCGCCGAGGGCGCGCCGATGTTTGCCCAGACCACCGCGATGTCGGCGTCACCGGTGTTTGAACTCGCCGAGTACAACGGCTTCGACTCCATGCCCGCGTGGATCGATCCCTTCGTCGGTACGCCGGAAGAGCGAATCGCCAAGCTGAGCAATCCTGAGGTGCGCGACAAGATGCGCTTAGAGGTTGGCGCCTACGCCGGCGCTGGCGGCGGGGCCGACGCGACCTCCGACTGGGCCAAGATGCGCATTGTCGAAGTAAGGAATGAGCACAACTTCCAGTACGAGGGCAAGAACATCGCCGAGTTGGCCGAGATGACGGGTAAGCACCCCATGGACGCCATGCTGGACTTGGCCATCGACGAGGGGCTGAGGACGGAGTTCTCCTTCGAGCCCACCACCGGGACCGACCGCAAGGCCGTTTCCGAGATTCTGAACCACCCGTACATCCACCCCTGCGTGTCCGACGGTGGCGCCCACACCCGCTACCAGACTCTGGGCTGCTGGCCGGTCAACCTGCTCGCTGACCGGGTAAGGGACCAAGGTATGATGAGCTTGGAGGAGGCCCACTACAAGATGAGCAGCCTGCCCGCTGCCATCGCCGGGTTCACCGACCGGGGCATCTTGAAGGAAGGCCTGGCTGCCGACATCATTATCTACAACCTAGACGATCTTGGTCTCCAATATGACAGCCCGGTCTACGACACCGACTTCCCCGGTGAGGAGCGCCGCATAATCCAGAAGGCCAAGGGTATTCGCTACACCATGGTCAACGGCGAAGTCACCTTCACCGAGGGCACGGTATGCACCGGCGCTACCCCGGGTAAGCTGCTCCGCAGCTACAACATGGTCAACCGGTAAGCCGGTCTAGTATCAGGCAAACAAAGGGCCCCAGCTTTTGGGGCCCTTTTTCTTTTGGCCGCAGCGATGCTCCACCGGGCATGGACCTTCTTCCGGTAACTGTTCAGACTTGATACTTCATTCCGACCCCCGCTTCGTCATTCCGGCCTTGAGCCGGAATCCAGAAAATGCCGAGGATAAGTAACGTTGTTGGTTGCAGACGCTTCTGGATTCCCGCTGGCGCGGGAATGACGGTTGCGAGGCAAAGTGTCGTGGAGGGATTAGCATTGGCATTGCGCATGTGGCTCTCAGTCAGTTCTCCTCACCAACTCTGAACAGTTACCTCCTCCGTGTGGGGCTTGCATATCCCAAGTTGAGTGTTAAGATTGGTTGCTGATGACTTCTACTGGCTTGCTAATCCTCCTCGGCGGCTTTCTTCTCATCATCGCGGCCAGCGTTCCGCCGGTCAGCACGCGGTTGCGATTGTTGGTCTACGGCAACCCCAACTCCGCGGACTCGCGCGGGTTGTATTTCGGCTGGTACATCGTCACCACCACGATGTTTATTGCCTTCGTCACCACTGGCGCCCGCAGCAGCTTCGGAATTTTCATTATTCCCATGAGCGAGGAGTTTGGCTGGAACCGGACCACCATCTCATTGGCCGCGGCCATGGGTTTCTTGATAAACGGTGTCACCCAACCCTTCATCGGGCACTTCTTTGACAAGTTGGGTGGCCGCAAAGTAATCCTAATCGGCTTGGTGGCAACCGGGTTGGCCACGGCAGCCCTCAGCCTCACCTTCCATTTCCTGTTCTTGGCGTTCATGTTCGGTATTGTGCTCTCCACTGCTTTGAGCGGTTCCTCGACCACCAACACCATGGCGCTGTTGGCAAAATGGTTCCGCCGCAAGCAGGCCACGGTATTGGGACTGAACGTGGCCGGCGGGTCTCTGGGAGGGTTGTTGCTGGTCCCCTTCGGCATGTACTTGCTCCAAGCCACTGACTGGCGGGTCACCTGGATCGCCTTGGGGATGATCGTGCTGGTGTTGGCGGTGCCTCTGTCTTTCTTGTTTATTCACAACGACCCGGCGCAGCGGGGGCTTCAACGCGACGGGGAGCAAGCGGCGCCGGAGACCGCGCGGGCCCAAGCGGCCCAGCGGGGGCCCTTTGAAGTAGATAAATGGAAAGAATCGCTTCGCTCACCGCCGATGTGGCAAATAAGCGGCGCCTTTTTCGTGTGCGGGGTCACCACGGGTATCATTTCGGCCCACTTCGTGCCCTATGCCATTGACCGCGGGGTTTCTCCGTCTATCGCCGCCGCCATCTTTGGCTTCATGATGGGCCTCAACGTGGTTGGGGGTATTGGCGCCGGGATTCTTGCCGACCGTTTCGGACGGAAAAATGTCTTGGGGGTGGTCTATTTCGTTAGAGGGACCGCCTACGTTCTGTTGCTGTTGATGCCCGGCACGGCAGGACTGTGGATATTCGCTACTTTCGCCGGGTTTTCGTGGATTGCCAGCGTTCCGTTGACCACCACGTTGACCGCCGATGTCTACGGGTTAAGGGCCTTGGGGGCCATTTCGGGCGTCGCTTTCTTGTGCCATCAGGTCGGGTCGTTCTTTAGCATCCTTTTGGGAGGAATCCTCTACGACCTGTCCGGGTCCTACACCTTGCCTTTTGCCATCGCCGGAGCCTTCTTGTTCCCGGCATCCCTGTCGGCGTTCAGCATCAACGAGCAAAAGTATTCCGCTCGCTACCAGCCGGCCATGGCCGCAGCGGCCCAAGGCTCGTCTTAGAGGGAACTTTGAAACCACCCTCTTAGACCTGTGGCCTTGGTTCCCGTTTCCTCTAAGTCGGCTGTGTTCCAGGAGATGTAGATGGCAGATTTCCGTTTGACTATAGGCACGTCGACTGTCGGAACGCCAGTAACCCGGGGTGACGGGCCAGCGAAAGTCTCGGGCCAAGCGGTTTTCACCGCCGATGTGGTCCTACCCGGAATGCTTTGGGGCAAGGTGCTGCGCAGCCCGTTCCCTCACGCCAAGATTACCAACATCGACACCGCCAAAGCCAAAGCCGTGCCGGGAGTCCACGCTGTGATAACCGGGCGGGACCTTCCGGACAGCCGCGTCGGCAGGCTGCTTCGGGATATGCCGGTGTTGGCCCGCGACCGGGTCCGCTTTGCCGGTGAGAAGGTAGCGGCAGTGGCCGCCGAGACACCGGAGGCCGCCGAGGAGGCCCTGCTGCTGATCGACGTGGACTACGAAGAGTTGCCGCCGGTATTCGACGCTTTCGCGGCGATGCAATCTTCGGCGCCCGTGCTCCACGAAAATATGACCGGCTACGAGGGCCTTCCCCAACCGGCTTCCTCCATCAATAACGTCTTGGCGCATAACACTTGGACCAAGGGCGATGTGGGGTTGGGATTCAACGAGTCGGACCGGGTCTTCGAACACACCTTTACCCTGCCTTGGGCCCACCAAGGCTACATCGAGCCCCACGCTTGTGTGGTAACCATTGACGATCAAGACCGGGTGCAGGTCTGGGTAAACAACAAAGACCCCTTCGTCTTGCGGCGGCAATTGGCAGCGGTCTGGGACCTCCCCGAGGAGCGAATCAAGCTAAACCCGACCAACATCGGAGGAGATTTTGGCGGCAAGGGTTCATTCATGGATGTTCCCTTGTGCTATTACTTGGCCTTGCGGTCGGGGCGTCCGGTCAAGATGGTAATGGACTATATTCAGGAACTGATTGCCGGAAACCCGCGCCACCCGGCTACCGTTACCCTGAAGACGGGAGTGAAACATGACGGGCGCCTCTGGGCCCGCCAAGCCCGGATCGTATTCAATAGCGGGGCCTACGGCGCCTTCAAGCCGACGGTCTACTTGAGGGGCGCGGACCACAGCGGCGGGGCCTACCGCATACCCCATGTCCACCTGGAAAGCTTTATGGTCTACACCAACAACGTTCCCGGCGGCCACATGCGAGCGCCAGCCAAGCCCCAGGTGGTGTTCGCGGTAGAGTCTCACATGGACATGATCGCCCGGGAGATGGGGCTGGACCCATACCGGTTCCGCTTGCAGAACGCCCTTAGACCGGGGGATGAGTCGCCGGTGGGCGACGTCTGGAAGCAAGTGCGGGCCGAAGATACGCTGCGGCAGGCGGCCGTGCGGGCCCAGTGGGATAGCCCAAAGCCCCGGCCTAATGTGGGCCGCGGCATGGCCATTTCAGACTTGGCTCCCGGCACCGGCCAAGCCGCGGCCACCGTGGCCATGGACGAGAACGGAAAAGCCACTTTGCTGGTCCCTTTGTGGGATACCGGCACCGGGGCCCACACCATTTTCCGCCAGTTGGTAGCGGAAGAGTTGACCATCCCGGTAGAAGATGTTGATTTGGTGATTCAGGACACCGACTCGGTGCCCTTCAGTTCCGGTTCCGGCGGCAGCCGGGTTACTCACACCTCGGGCAATGCAGTGCTGGGAGCGGTACGCAACTTGCGGCAAAAGCTTACGGCGGTGGTTGCCGAAGGCTACGGTTGTCCCGAAGAGCGAGTGGGCCTCCAAGCCGGCCGTTTCATCATCCCGGGGGCCAGTCCCACCGAGGCGCCATTAACGGAGATTGCGGCTCAAGCCGTAGCCAACGCTCGGGGTCCGATTTACGGGGAAATGACCTACACATCTTCGCCGTCGGAGGTTACTTCCTTCTGCACCCAGGTTGCCGAGGTCGAAGTAGACCCGGAGACCGGCCAAGTGCGGGTGGAGAAGATTGTGACCGCTCACGACGTGGGTACTGTCCTCAATCCCATGACCCATCAAGGCCAGATAGATGGAGGAGTGATTCAAGGCTTGGGCTACGCCCTGATGGAGGAGATGACGGTTGAGGAGGGACATGTTTCCACGGTGAGCCTGGGCGACTACAAAATTCCCACCATCAGTGACGTCCCGAAGCTGGAAACGGTGTTGCTGGAAGAGCCTTCCGGACCGTCTCCCTACCAGAGCAAAGGCATCGGGGAGATCAGTAATATCCCCGTGGCGGCGGCCATTGCCAACGCCGTCGAGGACGCCGTGGGAGTCCGTATCACCGGCCTTCCTATAACCGCAGAGAAAGTGTTACGGGCCCTCAAGGACCGGGCCTAATCCGGCTACGCCTAGACGAAACCCCTTGATTCCTCCGTTTGCCCTTCCGGTACAGCCCCAAGTCAGGTGAGGCAAGAACGTGGCCCAGAGCAAGGCGGAAACCGTGGCAGAATATCTGGCAGAGTTGTCCCCGGAGAGAGCTGAGGCGATAAAGGCGGTGCGCCAAGTGGTCCTCGACAACTTGCCCGACGGCTACGAAGAGACTATGCAATACGGCATGATCGGGTACGTCATCCCGCTGGAGACCTACCCGGTGACTTACAATGGTCAAGCCCTGTCCTATGCCGCCCTGGCTTCCCAAAAGAACTATATGTCGTTGTACTTGATGAACGTTTACGGGGAAGCGGGTACGGCCCGTTGGTTTGTCGAGGCCTACAAAGCAACGGGAAAGAAGCTGGACATGGGGAAATCTTGCGTGCGGTTTAGAAAGCTGGAGGACCTGCCTTTGGGCTTGGTAGGCCAAGCCATTGCTCGGACCCCGGTAGCCGAGTACATCAAGAGCTACGAGGCATCCAGAAGCAGGGGTAAGGCAACACGTAAGGGATAAAATGGGTCAAACTGCGGTGTAGCGTCTCGCCGAGATTGTCATCTATTCTTCTGGAGCCGAGTTTTCAACTCGTTGAGTTGGCTCCATCGCAGATGGCCTTCGTGTTGGAGCCGGCCAACTACAATACCCGGTGCTATTCCCTGCTGCCCGGCGAATTGCCGGACAGCAGGGCCTGTAAGGGGGGACGCGGCGACAAACTGGGACCAGTCGGGGCGGGGCACTAAGAAATCGGACGCCCAAACGTCGGCTTCGGTGTCATCCTGGGTTATCTTGTCTTTTGACGTATTGTCCGATGGCGAGTCTATGAATATGTGCTTTTTGTTATGCAAAAGAAGATGTGCTGCCTCGTGAAAGAAGCTGAACCATAGATGGTCGTCCGTCCTATGGCGGGCGCTTAACTGAATCACGGCTTTCCGAGGCGACAACCACCAGGCTACGCCGCTGAGCGCCGCTTTCGGCAGGGGTTTAACGAATACCAGGACAACGCCGGACTCGTTGCAAAGGCTTTTCGCTTCCATAAGAGTCCGACTTGTCGTTGTTCGGGTGAGCGCGCGTATTCGCCCCAGAGATTGCTTGAATGTCGCTGCGTTGTAATCGGCGCATTTGGTCTGCTCTGCTTCAATTTCTCCGAGCCGGAGCCAAGTTGCCAGTACTGTATCATCGCTTTCAAAGCTGGGAGAATGGCGATAGGCGACGCTGGCCGAGTTGTACTTAGCCTGCCAAGCATCCACTGACGCAACGCCAAAAAATGACAGCAACTTGGATACGGCGTCCACGTCCGACGAGGGTTTGGCAATTACGTTCCGGGCCAACAGTTCTTTGATCGGAAATTTCTTGGCCCAACCAGCGGATTCCGCCGCTCTTTTGGCCTCAGCTAGTTGGGCTAGGCGAAGGCGATATTTGGATTCCATACGAAGCCAGATGTCGGCTCCGCCGCCCAGCACCCGGTCGAACTGAATTGCCGTTTCTGGTTCTATCGGGGCTTTCCCCGCGATTATCTCGCTGATCAGCTTAGCGGAGCGTCCGCAACGCCGGGAGAATTCGGCCTGCGATATGCCCCTGGCTTCAAGCTCTTCTTCCAGTACCCATCCAGGGGGGACGGCATAATCGGGATTGTACTGATTGGTGGCTGTAGTCATTTCGTTTACCCCACTCGATGATAGTGATCGAAGTCACCTGGGTTGTGTCGATTCCTCCGTCATTCCTCACTGGAACAGGGTCATGGTTGGGTATGAGAACCATCCGGTAGGGATGCACCAGGTCAACTGAGAACTGTCCCATGCGTCTGCCGGTAAGCTGGTGCAGCCGCAGCGCCGGACGGCCTCTTGCTTCTGCCAACGTATCGGCGGCTCCGAGTACGGTGAGGCGTGACTGGATTGTCCGGGCCATGTATGCGCCATATACTTTTTGGAGTTCCTTTTCCGAGTTGAAGGTTCGTTCGAGCTTTCGGGTCCGGAACACAATGTCCACCCACTTCACTCCTTGATCGTTACCCAATAGGTAACACTATACTATCAAAGGCGAATGGCCTCAACTCCCCGGGACACGAGGGAACAGGGTCTTTCAGTTGTCATCCTGAGCGCAGCGAAGGGTCTAAAATCCTGCCTGTTCCAACCATTTTGTCGCCGAAAAACTTTAGATTCTTCGTCGCAAGCTCCTCAGAATGACGTTGTAGGGGGTTACTGCACCACTCCAACATGAAAACTGAAAGACCCTGACACGGGGGAACAGCCCCGTCCCGGAAGGGTATAATGGCTCTGATGCGGCTCCTTTGTGAAAGGAGACTAAAGGGCCAAGGAGAATGATTACCTATGCTTGACCTGATTATTGCCAACGGGCTGGTTATTGACGGTACGGGCAGCCCCGGATTTTACGCCGCCGTTCTGGTGGAGGGCGACCGCGTGACTGTCCACCGGGGAGACACTTCCCGTTTGGAAGCGAACCGCGTCATAGACGCCTCCGGCTGTGTGGTCTGCCCCGGCTTCGTCGACCTCCATTCCCATGCCGGATTGACCATCTTGGGGGAGCCGCATCACGACCCCAAGGTGCGCCAAGGGGTCACCACCGAACTGGTGGGAATCGACGGTATCTCCCACGCGCCCTTCAAGTCTCAAGAGGAACTTCACCGGTACATCTGGTTAGACTCGGGTTTGAACGGTTACCCGCCCATGCCCGCCGATTGGCTATCGGTGGCTGACATGCTGGGCAAGTACGACAATACGGTGGCGGTCAATATCGCCTACATCCTGGGCAACTCGCCGGTGCGGATTTGGGGCGTGGGCTGGAATGACCGGCTAGCCACCGGTTCCGAGTTAGAGGAGATGAAGTCGGTGGTGCGGGAGGCGATGGAGGAGGGGGCTTGGGGTCTCTCCACCGGCCTCGACTACCCGCCCGGCTCTTACGCCGACACCAGCGAGTTGACGTCCCTCTCCGAGGTCGCGGCCTCTCTTGGCGGCTTCTACCACACCCATACCAGGGCCAGCTTACGCTCTCAAGGGTTGCTGGCGCCTTGGGAAGAGGCCGTGGAAATAGGCCGACGCAGCGGGTGCCCGGTGCATTTGACCCACTACCGGCAAAGCGCCCAAGGGGTCGGCAGCCACTTGGACTACTTGGGCTTGGTGGAGGACGCCCGCCAAGAAGGAATGGACGTTACCTTTGACTGCTACTCTTATCCCTACTCCGGCACGACCGTAACCATCGGCTTTCCCCATTGGGCCAAAGACGGCGGTCCCGAAAGGTTGATGGCTGCTTTGCAGGACCCCGGCGACCGGGCCCGGATGAAGAGGGAACTGCCCCGAGACCGGCTGGAATACAACTGGCTAACTAATTTCACCCAACCTCAAAACGCTCAATACGATGGCCGCTTACTGACCGACATCGCCGAGATGCGGAATCAGGACCCGGCCGACGCGCTGTTCGATCTGCTCATCGAAGAGAACCTGGGAATATCCACCGTTGGCCTGGGCACCAACCCGCATACTCTCCACGCCTTCGTCTCTCACCCCAGCGGCATGATTGCCAGCGACGCCATCCTGTTTGGAGAGTACCCCAATCCTCGAAGCTACGGTTGCTTCCCCATAGTTCTGGCGGAGTTTGTGCGTGCCGAGAAGCATCTGAGGCTGCCGGAGGCTATCCGGAAGATGACTTCCTTCCCGGCGCAGCGCTTGGGCCTGCCCGACCGCGGCATCCTGCGGGATGGCTTCAAGGCCGACATCGTGGTCTTCAATCCCAACACCGTCAAGGCCTTGGCCACCAAGGAAGACCCGAAGCAATACCCGGTGGGGATCGATTACGTGATCGTCAACGGGCAGGTGGTCATAGACAACGGCGTAAACACCGGCGCTTTACCGGGACGGGCGCTCCGGCGGGGGAGGGCTTCGACCTAGAAGTCGAAGATTTCCCGCACTGGGCAAGTGAATCCCGGCAGCACCTCACCGCCATCCAAGGTGTCGTTTTCGGTTAACGTCACGGTGGGCATTCCGGACCGGTGCACCATTATCTCGTGTTCCAATGGGTGTATCTCCCAAACGATAGCCACACCGTAGCTCAACCACATGCGCGTTTTGCTGTTGACCTCTGCCGGACGGTCCCTGGGGGAAATGATTTCGGCCACAATGTCGGGGGCCACGTCCACATATCCCGAGACCCTCACATCCAAGAGCAGCCGCTCCGCGGAGAAATAGGCAACATCAGGCTCGCGCACCGTATCCGGGTTGCACTCTAGGACTATGCCAATGTCCGTACCGGCGACACGGCCCAGTCGGCGTGGCCGCACGAATCCTCGGAGTTCGCTGGCTAGGGCTACAGCAATCTCTCCATGCTCCATTCCGGTGGACATAGTTTCACAAAACACCCCGCGAATCAATTCCCCTCGCACTCCCTGGTTAGACAGGTGCAGCAGGTCGGCGGCGGTCAACAACTTCGCTTTACTAGTGCTCATGACATTCACTCGGCTATTGGCATCTGGCGCAAATCCAACCTTACTACTAATCACCCAGAAGCTGTAACAACCCGTCCATTGCCTGGCAATCTTTGCATTCCGGCCCCGCAGGCGGGGGCTTCTCCATATCGCTTACCTCTTTCACCTTCCGGAGCAGCGGCGGAATCAAAACATCGGGTTTAAGGGCCACCTTCACTATGGTCGCTCGAAAGCCCATGGAAAAACCGCCGGAGTCGATTAGCTGTGGGTTAAGGACCGCCTCTTCGTCAGTTTGAGGCTCCATATAAACCAAGGCTAGCTTCGACACCGGCGCTAGCCCCAACCGCTCCCCGATGTAGGCGTAGGCGTTCAACTGAGTCTCGTAAGCCCGGAACATCGAACGCTGCGCCCGGGAAACCTTGGCTGTCTTGTAGTCTACGATAGTATATGAGTGGTCGGCCATCCGGAATATACCGTCGGCTTCTCCCCGAAGCGTGACTTCGGAGGCGTCGTCCGTCACTTTGAAGCTGGACCAATGGGGCGGATCGATGTAGGCGGCAACTTCGCCCAATTGGCCCAGCCAGACGGGGAGCGCACTCTCTCGCTGGAAGTGAGTTTGGACGATTAACTTGTTGTAGCGGTCGATAGTGCTGAAGATTCCCGGAAAACCCTGAAATGGCAGGTTCTTCACATGAAGCCTCACCCAGGCACAATGAAGGCAAAAACGGGAAGAGGCATAGTAACCAAGTTCAGTGGCCGAGACGGTTGCTCCCATTCATACCTCTCGGGGCTTATTCGGCTATGTCTGAATGCTCTGGTAAAAACCCGCGGTTTGCGCCTTCGGCGGGCTTATAGCCAACGCGGGGTCCTGTACAGTTCGGGTCAGCCGGACCGTGGCAGCGAGTAGTTGGGCCGGTGTTAGTCGCTTGCGGCGCCCTCGCTGGGCAGCAGGCCCGGTACCGGGGCGCCAGCCCCTTGAGCGGGAGAAGCGCCGCTCCGGGCCTCGGCAGGCAGCATATCTTCCCAATGCGGCAACACGTGGTGGGACGTGGTAGGTAGCTTGAAAATGGAAAGTACGCCGACGAGGCTAAGGCCGAAAGATAGTATCACCGCCGGCCAATACTCGCCGGTCATGGTCCACAAGAATCCGGCGGCCAGCGGCCCCAAGGCCATACCCACGCCGCCTCCCAGCATCTGGTAGCCGTAGGTCGTCCCGGTGGGGGCGTTCCCGTAATACTGGCGATTGATAATCGGGAAGGCGGTCATCTCGCCGCCCATGCCAATGCCGAAAAGCACGGCGAAAGTGAAGAAAACCCAAGGGTCTTGGGCCGCCAGCAGCAGCAACACGGGGAAGGTCTGCAAAGCAAAGGAAATCCCCATGACGCCTTTGCTGCCCGTGCGGTCGGCGGCCAAGGGCACGAAGAACCGGGTGACGGTGCTTACCACGGTCAGGGTCACGTAGACCGCGACCGCCATACCCCGGCCAATACCGGTGGATTCGGCCATGGCAATGAGGAACAGGAGAATGATGTTGTGCCCGGCGCAGCCCCAGAAGTGGATGCCGATGAGGTTCCAGAAGGAATTAGTCCGTTGCACTTGCTTGAGGAACACATTGGACCGGAGTTTGGCTGCTTCGTTGTTTTGCAGGCGCTGGACCGGTTCGGTCTCGGCGGCGCCATAAGGCCGGAGCCCGATGTCCGCCGGCTCGTTGTGAAAATACCGGACTCCCAGCAGCAGCAGCGCTCCCCCAACCAGGCCGGGCCCCCAGAATGTCCACTTGAGCCCAAAATTACTGACCAGCAGGAACACGATAAGAATGACCAGGGCGGTCCCGATGCCTTGAAGACCCTGTAGAGTGCCCATGGCCAAGCCCAAGTGAGTCCTGAACCAGAGAGTTACACCCGAGACCAGGGTTACCTGGAAAATGGCCATGGCGGCAGACAGAATGACGCCGAAATATAGCCAGAACTGCCACAGTGCGGTCATCGTGCCGGTGAGCATCATTCCAATGATAAACAACACGGCGCCGCCAAACATTACCCGGCGCACGCCGTACTGGTCGCCAAACCAGCCCACCACCGGCCCGAGGAGCCCGGACAAAATCCACTGAATGGTGAAGGCCAACGCGATATAGCCATAGTTCCAGCCAAAGTCGCGTTCGAAGTCTGACACCAACAGGCTGGCGGCGAACCGGATAGCGGAGCTGGTCGTCCACATGAGCGACGCCACGCCTATGATAGTCCAAGCGTAGTGGACCTTCTGTATCCGGCTGCTTGCCGTCGGGATACTGGCCGCGGCTATCAGGAGAAAGCCGGAGGCCAGTATTAGCAGCCCGGTAGACATCATGTCGCAGGCGCCATTTTAGGGCTCCTCTGCGCCTTACACCAGTTGAGATGTGCTTGCATTACAGCATATAAGGCGGATGGTCTATCACGTCATCCGGGACATCTTCGATCTGTTCGCTCACCGGATTGACCCGCATCCGCATGGACTGGAGCATCTCGTAGCCGATCAGTGGTACCGGGGCCGCCGCCATCGTCGCAAATCCCTTGCCGCCGGTCGGTCCGGCTAACACAGTTCCAGTGATAGCATACGTGTCTAATTCCACGACGCCGGTGGCAGTCAACAACCGCCTCTGTCCGTTTGGAATCAGTGTCAACCCCAGGACCTCGATCTCCTCCAAAAGGAAGACCCATGAGGGCGGCGCCGGTATCGACCAAAAAGGTGTAGGTCCTGGTGTCCAACGGCCCGGTGATGGTGGCGTCAACGTAGGTCCTGCCCATTTGTCGTTTTTCCCTCAAGGCTCTGTGCCCGGCCGGCAACTATTTCCCCCAAGCTTTGTCCCTTCTCTCTCAGTTTCCAACCGCAGACAGTTAGATATACCCACTTCAGGTTGCCGGAAATCGCCCGCACTTAGCGTTGACCATCATACACGGGCAATATTACCGATTCAAACCCCTGGTAAGGCGTGGGGGTTGTTCATTCCCAGTTTCGGCAACAACCTCCCAGGGTCTTTCAATTGTCATTCTGAAGGAGCCCTTCGACTTTGCTCAGGATAAACTCAGCGGCTGAAGAATCTAAAGTCCTTGTCCAGAACCAACCTTGGCTTGCCGGAGGAATTTTAGACCCCTCACTCCGTTCGGGGTGACAATTACTGATGCGTGAACGATTACCTAAGCCAGTCCTCGTCTTTCCGGCCTTGAGCCGGAATCCAGAAATTCTGAGGACAAGAACGTAGCTGGCGGAGAACTGTCCTGGATTCCGGCGAAGGCCGGAATGACAGGGGAGGGGACAGTTTAGAAACTTATTCACGCATCAATAAAAGACCCTGAACAACCTCCACAAAGCACCCCGCTACGGGTCGATTAACACACCGGGGTTCAAGACGCCTTTGGGGTCGACGGCTGCCTTGGCGGCCCGGAGGGCTTGAGCAAAAAGGTCGGGGCGTTGCTGGTCGTACCAAGGGCGGTGCAACCGGCCCACGGCGTGATGGTGGGTTATGGTGCCGCCCGCCGCCATTATCGCGTCGGACGCCGCTTGTTTTAGCTGGTCGCAGACTTCAATCTCAGCGCCGCGCGGTCCCAATCCCTCAAAAGTGTAGTAAGGAGCGGGGCCGTCGGGGTACACGTGGGTAAACCGGCAAGTAACGCTGCCGCCGCCGCAGGTGCTCCTTAGCGCCTCGCTCAGGGCCTCGCGGACAGCCAAGTCCAATTGGGGCCAGCGGTCCCAGGTGATGGCCGTCTCCAGGGTGTCCCCGGCCAGACCCAGGCCCATGGTCATATTGCGATTATAGGGGGCTCGAATAAAGGAGTCGCGCCAGTTACCGACAGCGCCTTGGCGGCCGGCGCCGCTGGCGGTCTCGCTCTGGGAATCCGAGACCATTATTGCATCTTCCTCGACGGACCCGCCGCAATCTCGAGCGATGGCAATGGCCTGCCGCATTAAATCACCTTGAGGCACATCGGCCGATTCGAAGCCCAGGACCAACAACGCTTGCTTACCGTCGAGACCGGCGGCGTTGGCGGCCTCTCCCGGGTCTAGGACTCGGCAATTGGCCGGCCAGAGCTTGGCTTGGACGATATGGCGGGCGGCTTCCGCGCTGGTCTGCAATGAGGGGAACGTTACCCCCGCCGACGCCCGGTAGCGCGGCCGTCCTTGAATCCGCATCCAGGCTTCGGTAATGATGCCCAACACCCCTTCGCTGCCGATGGCCAGGCGGTCGGGGCTGGGGCCGGCCCCACTTCCTGGCAACCGCCGGGACTCCCAAACCCCGGAGGGAGTCACCAAGCGAATCGACTCCACCAAGTCGTCAATGTGGGTGTGGTTGGTGGCGTAGTGACCGCCGGAGCGGGTGGCAATCCAGCCGCCCAAGGTGGAATGCTCGAAACTTTGCGGGAAGTGCCGGAGGGTGACCCCGTGGGGGCGAAGCTGATTTTCCAGCGCCGGGCCGTACACTCCCCCTTGAATCCGGGCGGCGCGGGAGACCGGGTCTACTTCCAGCACTTGGTCTAGTCCGGAAAGGTCGATGGACACGATGCCGTTCGAGTCCTGGGGCGGCTCCACACCACCCACCACTGAGCTGCCCCCACCGTAGGGTATCGCCACGTAACCCCTGCTGGAACACCATTCCAAGACCGCCGCTACCTCCCGCTCGTTGCGCGGATAGGCCACCACATCGGGAGGGTTCGGGAATTGCCGGTTAAAGGCGCGGACCCGGTCCCGAAAGCCTCTGCCGTAACTGTGTACCGCCCGGTCATGGGTCCCGGTGCTACAAAACGCTGCTACGGATGCCGGCGGCGCTATCCGGGGCTGGCGCAAGTCCAGATCATCTAAAGTCGGCGGAGTGGCAGCATCCAAGTGAACCCCGTAGCGTTGGGACAGATTGGCGGCGGCCTGCTGCATTTGCTCCGCACTAGGCTCGTCTGATTCCATTCCCCAAGCCCAAAAACTCTTTCTCGCCATACTGCTATATCCTTCGGTCTGCTGTTAGTCCATCTATCCTGGATTATACCAACTGGAATGGCGCGAGTTGGGCCAGTAGCCAGGGTCTTTCGGTTGTTCGTCTGAACTCGGATTTCTCTGATTCCGGGATTTACCGGATTGGGGAATCAGGCGAATCCCTTAATCCCATGAATCCCGGTTCAGGCCCGCCAGAGGCGGACGCCAAGAACCAGGGTCTTTTACTGATACGTGAATCAACAACTAAACTCTGACTCACCCTCACCCGTCATTCCCGCGAAAGCAGAAATCCAGGAGTGCTATTAGCCAGCTACGTTCCCTTCCTTTTCGACGTGGATGGATTCCGGCCTTCGCCGGAATGACGGGGGAGGGGACAGTTTAGAAACTTATTCACGCATCAGTAATTGTCACCCCGAACGGAGTGAGGGGTCTAAAATTCCTCCGGCAAGCCAAGGTTGGTTCTGGACAAGGACTTTAGATTCTTCAGTCGCGGAGTTTATCTTGAGCGAAGTCGAAAGGCTCCTTCAGAATGACAATTGAAAGACCCTCCGCCAAGAACCGAAAGACCCTGGCGTACCTCGGTAGGCGGGTTTGACAGCCCGGAAACGGCTCACTACACTCTGGGCATTCTTGGGGCATATATCAGCCAGACTCCCGATTTCCCTTGTTAAACAGGTGTCGCTATGGCAGCAGAGTCGAGCGGCGGACCCATCGGTGACCTCCAACAGTTTCCCTTGGTCCAAGCCCTTTTCGGTCGACGGTCTCGCCGGTTCGGTCTGGGAATGGAGCTTCCACCGGGCCCGGTGGCCTTCAAGTCCCGCCACGCCCCGGTAGCCTTGGACCGGAGGGAACAGGAGCTTTTGGTGGCTGCCGGCGGCGGTGTCAGCGGGTGGAACTTCGGCATACCTTATAGCCCGAGCACCCAAGACGCCTACGCCAACTACAGCCTACGCTTAACCGGTCGAAGCTTTCCCACTGGCGCCGGAATCGGAACACCCGAGTTATTCTACACCGATGATAACGGCGCCTATTTGACCCGGCTGCGGGATGTCGCGCCAACGGGAAATCGAGAGCTAGCCGAGGCCAATGACTTGGAGCGGGTCCTGGAGGTTTGTCGGCAGTCTACTGTAACCGTTAGCGGACAGCGCCTCACCGTACCCCGGGAGCCGCCTCACATTAGTGAGCACAATGTTTGGAGCGCCAACTTCCCCGGCTCCACGCTTTTCTTGCCGGTTTGCGACCTGAGCGAGTACTACATCTGCATTCTTGGGATGCTGGTGCAAAATCGAGCCCTGGTCTACGACGACCAGGCAGGCAGGCCCGCCGGTAATCTGGGACCCTTCATCCGGTCGGGTTTGATCGACGAGAGTAAACGCGCCGTCATATCCTTAATGGAACAGTCGGTGTTGACCGGGGTGGCGGCGTCGTTGGCGATGATGGGACACAACATCATGCTAATGATGCAGGCCATTGGTCTGGGTGGTTGGTTGTACACCGGGATCAACTCTCACAGTCTGCTTGGAGCGGCTGCGGCGGAAGGGGTGCCGGGACTGGGGTTCCGGTTTCAGCGGGACTCCCGTTGGGCCGCGCCCAATCCCATCGGCCTTGACGGGCACTACGAAAGCGTTTGCCCGCCGTACAACCCGGACATGCGGACTGCGGTGCGAAAAATCGCCGACCAAAAATTCGCCCCCGGCGGCACCTACGACCCGGAGCTTCCCGGACCCTTCCTGGACAATCGGCAAGTCAAGGGCAGCGTGCAGCCTTATAGCGAGGAGTTGGTGGAGTGCCTGGGTGAAATCGCCCAGTACATCTACGATACCTACGGCAAGTTCCCGGCCACGGCGCCTACGGTGTTTATGAACGTGATGGTGCAAGCTCAGCACATCGACACCGAGTTTTACGACACCCATTTCGATAAGGGCGCTTATTTGGACACCCACGCCAACCACATGGCCCGCTGGCACGACGTTCCCTGATGAGACCGTCGCCGGGCGGTACTGAAATCTCTCGTAAGTGGAACTCAGTTAGTAGGTCGCGGAGCCGATACAGGATAATCCGGGGGAGGGTGGGAATGACGGGTGGGTATTTTCACGGATGGTATACTCAAGACATCCCCGCACTGCGCCACGGCATTCGGTAGGGAAACTGTCAAAAACCGGAAGGTTAGGATTACGGGTATGGGAATTATTCACGTTAACGTCAATCGGTCGGACCCGGTGGACACCGGCGAGGAGGCGCGCGTCATGGTGGATACCGGGGCTACCCTCAGCGTTTTTCCGGCCAGCCTGCTGGACCGGCTGGGCGTCCGGCCCACTGGAGAGAGAAGGTTTCGCGGCTTCGGCGGCGTGGTGACTCGCGAGGTTGGGGGCGCTCATATGAGCTACGCTGGGGTGTCGGCCGACGTGACGGTGGTGTTCGGGGAAGAGGGCGACCCGGCGATCATGGGGGTTACGGCCCTAGAATCGCTGGGCTATCAGATCGATCCGGTGGCCGGGGAACTGCATCGCGTCGACATGTTACTATTTTAAGGCGAAAGCCCCGGCAACTTCCGGCCATCCGCTTGTGGATTAAGGAGCAACATGGCAACCAACGGTCAATGGCGTCTGAAGGGCGAGTATTTCGAAAACTGCAATTGCGATATTTTATGCCCCTGTATCTTGCCGGTGCCGCCCGGCGACCCGACCGAGGGGCACTGCGACGTTGCTCTGGCCTTTCACATCCAGGAGGGCGACTTTAACGGCGTGCCGCTGGCCGGGCTCAACTTCGTCGTGGCCGCATACACCCCCGGCAACATGGGCGCGGGCAACTGGACCACCGGTTTCTACGTGGACGAACGGGCCTCGGAACCCCAGCGCCAAGCCATCGAGCGTATCCTCTCCGGGGAGGTCGGCGGCCCCATGGTGCGTTGGGTGAGTCTTACCACCGACTTTCGGGGGACCAAGTATTGCCCAATTACCTTCGAGTCCCGGGGGAAGACCCGGAGCGTGTCAATTCCTGATGTAATGGACTTCAGCGTTGAGGGAATCACTGCCGGGCGCCGCCCGGAGGTGATGCGGTTGGAGAACACCGGCCATCCGGTCAGTTCCACGTTGGCCTTGGCCCGGGGCACCGCCAGCACCTACTCGGACCACGGGATGACCTGGGACAACACCGGGAAGAACGGCCACTACGCACCCTTCGAGTGGAGTGGGCCTTAGGTTTGTCTAGCCACGAGACCTCCGGCTAACTACCCGAGCGCAGGCGGTGAATCTCCGCTTCAAGCTGCCGTATCCGGGCTTGATCGGCAGACCGCGCCTCTTGCTCAGACTGGAGAATAGACCGTTCCGCTTCACGAGATTCCCACACTTGCCTCCAGTTCTCCATGTAAGTCCCGGTCGCCGCGTTATAGAGCCGGGGCCACCCCTCGTCCCAACACATGCTGAGTCCCAGCACCTCGCTGTACCCCTTCAGGATTCCGTCAGGCTCAGTGGTCAGTTCTATGGGCTGGTACGAGTTGCCAATCAAGCGGCCGCCGGTCAGCGGCTCCCCGTGATAATCGCCGCCGGTGGGGTCGAACCGCCAGTATTCGGCAACGCCGATTTGGGCGTAGATGCCGGGTTTGCGGCTGACGTCCTCCCGCGCCGTGCTGGCCGAAGCGATTTCCAGCGCCCAGTCCGGCGGCTTGCCCACCTCCCAGGGCAAGTAGAGTTTGCGCGGACGGATGGCTTCGGCGTCAACGCCGAAGGCCAGGTACACGTCCGGGATGATGCGGACGTTGAGGTTGCGCGGATCGTAGCAGATGTTGGTCTCGCGGTCGAGAAAAATATCGGGGCGGCTGTCGAAGCCGGTGACGTGAGCGCGGAGAAGCCCCATGATTTCGTCCAGCTCGCGGTTTTGTTCCATAGCGTCGGGGGGCGGCTCCGTAACGTCGGGGTTGAAGTCCAAGTTGGCATAGTTGATTTCGCCCCCCCGTTGGTAGGGCAGCATCTTAATTGGGGTTGAAGTTTTGGGGGTAGCCATTCCGGAGCCTCGATTCGGTGCAGACGCCATCCAACCTGCGCTTTTGGTTTGGCTATGCTTCTTTCCGGATTTTATCACGCGCACGTCCATGTCTTCAGGGAGGAGGACAACCAGGATTCGCCTCCCCTGCTAGGCGGCGACCTCGAACCGCTCCGACTCGGCAGGTTGACTCCAAAGTTCGTCAGCCCCGGCCATGGCGGCGGCCCGTTCGGGACTGGCCCGCCAAGCGTCGTAGATCTCGTTACTTTCCCAAGTCGCCAACGTAGTTATCTTAGCGGGGTCGGTCAGCGAGTATAGGGTCTGGCGGCTGCCGAAGCCGGGTGCTTTGCTCTGCGCCACCCCGTTGCCGTCCAGTAACTTGCGGGCCTCCTCGATCTTGTCCGCCTTGGCCCAGTGATGTGTCAAGACTCCGATCATATTTCAGTCCCCTCCTGAAGAGGTCAGTCATGTTCATTGGAGCATTTAATCTGGGGAGCGTTTAATCCGGAACGCCAAGCGGGCCACCACGAAAGCCAGCACGGCGACCACCGCGCTGAACACCGCGCCCATCTTGCCCGGGTCCAGGAAATCCAGGCCCGCCTCGGTATTGTACGCCTTGTTAGCCACGAACAGGGCCACGGTCAGCCCCAGTCCGGCAATCAGGCCAGCCACGACCAGATGCCGAACCTGCATACCCTCGGGCAGCGGGAAGCCGAACCGGGATACGGTTAACGAGAACAGGGAGACGCCCAAGGTCTTGCCCACGATGAGGGAGAGCAGCACCATCAGCGTTACCTGGTTGATGTTGCCGAACGCGACGCCGGCGTTGGCCCAAGCAAAGAAGAACAGGCCGAAGTCTACCGGCAGCTTGAGGTAGTGCTCGAACCGCTCCAAAGGCGCGCCGCCGTGGGCGTGTTCCATCGCCACGTGGTCGGCATGTTCCGGTCCGGCATGACCGGCGATTGAGCCGCCCTCGGCCGGTTGGGCCTGGGGCAGTGGATGAGGTCCTGCCGCTTCTTCCGTGCGGTGGGGCGCGTGAGCGGGCAGGAAAGGCACGATTACCACCAGGGCTAGGGCCGGTTCCACCCCGGACTTGACCAGCCCAACCCAACTCATGCCACCGGCAATCAGGATGTAGACCGGCCACCAGCGGATGCCCGCCCGGCGCATAACGTAGGCTGTAACCATTCCGCCCACGGTGAGTAGCACCCACAAGGGCTGCACGTCGGTGGAGTAGAAGATGGCGATGATGCCCAAACCGATGGCGTCGTCGGCCACCGCCAGCAGCAGCAGGAAATTGACGGCGGGGTGCCGGTTGCCAAATATGATGCGGGCCACCAACCAAGCCAGGGCGATGTCGGTGGCGGTGGGTATGGCCCAGCCGTTGGCCACAATACCGAAATCGTCGCTGCCGCCGTAGAACAGGAAGGCCAGCAGGAAGAACAGGCCAACCGGCCCCAGCACACCGCCCAAGGTGCCCATCAGCGGGTTGATGGCCTTGGGGACAGGGTTCAACGCACCGCCGGGCAGCACCGACTCGGTAATCTCCTTGGCGGCGATGCCGAAGAAGAACACCATGAACACTTCGTTGACCAGGAAGTGGACGGTTACGTGCTTGCCGAAAATCTTGAAGTCGTTCAGGTCATGGCCGTGTCCGTCGTCGAGAAACGGCCCCTTGCCAAAATTCCAGAAGTCGAATTCAACGACGTGGTGATAGCTGGAAAAGTCGGTGTTGGCCCACACCAATCCGGCGATGACCCCAAAAATCAGAGGCAGCGAGTACTCTTGAAAGAAGTTGGTCAGCCGTCTGACGGTATCCAAAGTCTCTCCCGGAAAGTGCCTCGTATTCGCAGCCCGTGGCCCGGGGAGGTAAGAATTTCCCGGCTAGGACCGTCATTAGTCCGGTTTGGGTCTGGAGGACTTTTGGCCGGTCCGGGGAATTCCGACGAATTATAACACCACCCTAGCCGGTGTCCTACCCTTACCTAGCCTATGGTCGGGGCCTTTCATACTAACTTGACATGACCTAGGCCCTTTGATACTATCACTCGCGCTCGAACCTAAACCAATACCAAGGTGGGATGTGCATTTCGGGGAGATTGACGATGACCGCACGGACTCCACGGTACCTCATATCACCTTTGGGCCTCAACTGGGTGGGCACCGATAGTGCGGTCTAGCGATATGTTCATTTCACCTTGGCTTTAGTTTAGGTTCCGGGTACTGTGTTGCTTCGAATTCGCCAGTCATTGGTGACCCGCCAATGGCGGCCAACCCCCGGAGGAATAGACGGTAGTGGCCTTCGTAAACGGATTGAAGTGCCGAGAATGCGGGAGGGAGAATCCGTCCGAGCCGCTAAATGTGTGCGAGTTCTGCTTCGGTCCGTTGGAGGTTGTCTACGATTATGCCACCATCTCCGAAGTCATCAGCCGCGACAGCATCACCCGCGGCCCCCTGAGTATCTGGCGCTACCGTGACCTGTTGCCCGCTGATAGCGACGACCCGGTGGACATTATGGCCGGGTTCACCCCTCTCATCCAGGCCCGCAACTTGGGCAAGAAGTTGGGACTGCGGAACCTTTACATCAAGAACGACAGTGTAAACCCGTCCTTCTCTTTCAAGGACCGGGTCGTATCGGTAGCGGCGACCAAGGCGGTGGAGTTCGGTTTCGACACCTTGGCCTGCGCCTCCACTGGCAACCTCGCCTGCGCGGTGGCGGCCCACGCAGCCCGCGCTGGGATCAAGGCGGTGGTGTTTATTCCTTCCGACCTGGAATGGGGAAAGATCATCGGCGCCGCGGTATACGGTCCCACCCTGGTATCGGTGACCGGTACTTACGATGAAGTCAATCGCCTTTGCAGCGAGATAGCCGATAACTATCCTTGGGCGTTCGTCAACATAAATATGCGGCCTTACTACGCCGAGGGGAGCAAGACGCTGGGATACGAAGTAGCCGAGCAGTTGGGCTGGAGGCTGCCGCAACACGTAGTGGTGCCCTCAGCTTCGGGCGCCATGTTCACCAAAATCTGGAAAGGTTTCAACGAACTGGCTTGCTTGGGGTTACTGGAGGGAGTGGAAGCCGCGTCCTTTGGCCCCGACCAGAACACCGTACACCACCCGGCGGTAACCACCAAGATGCACATGACCCAGGCGGCGGGCTGCGCGCCGATAGTAACTGCTTGGGACAGTGGTAACGCTCACGTGCTTCCCGTCCGGCCGGACAGTCTCGCCAAATCCCTGGCTATCGGCAACCCCGCCGACGGCATTTACTCCCTCAGAGTGATCCAGCATTCCGAGGGGACCGCGTATGCGGTACCGGAGGATGAGATAGTAGACGGCATCAAACTTTTGGCCGAGACCGAGGGTATCTTTACCGAGACCGCAGGCGGCGTTACCGTCTCCGGGTTAAGGCACTTGGCGGAGCAGGGGACCATCAAACCCGACGAGCTAACGGTGGTTTACATTACCGGAAACGGATTGAAGACCCAAGAGGCTGTAGAATCGGTGGTCAATCCCCTTACGGTTAGGCCGACCATGAGTTCCTTCGAGGACGCGTTCAACCATGGGTCAGCATAGGGAAAAGGCGGTGGGTGATGGGCAAGCAGCGGGTCAAGTTCACTTTTCCCACGGAGATGGAAAGGGAGCCGGTGATCTACCGGCTAGGCCACAACTTTAAAGTCGTCACCAATATCCGCCGGGCCGATGTCCGGGAGGATATGGGATGGGTGGTGCTGGAGTTGGACGGCAACGACGCGGAAATCGAGCGGGGTTTGCAATGGGTCGGCGCTACCGGGGTGAGGGTCGATCCGGTGAGCGGAGACGTTATCGAAGGTTGAGCCGGGACTGCTTCGGCCCCTGATCCAGGAGTCCATAGAGCGTCCGGGCTGACGAGGAGACTCCCAATGAGTGTGTTGGTCCGGATTCCAACCCCGTTGCGGCGGATGACCAACGGACAGTCCAAAGTAGAACTCGACACCGCCACTCTCGGCGAGATGGTAGAGCAGCTAGAAACGTCCTATCCGGGGTTTAAGGCCCGCTTGGTGGACGAAGACGGTGAGATGCGCTACTTCGTCAACATTTACCTGAACGGTGAAGACGTGCGCTTCCTCCAAGGGTTGGCCACCAGCATTCAGTCGGGGGATGAGATTAGCATCGTTCCGGCGGTGGCCGGAGGCTGCTAGTGATTGAGGAGGATTCTCTCAAATGAGTGTTATGGTCCGAATTCCTACCCCTTTGCGGCGGATGACTAACGGGCAAGGGCGGGTGGAAGTCGATGCGTCCAGCATGGGCGGGCTGATCGACCAGTTGGATGAAGTCTACCCCGGCATCAAGGCCCGCTTGCTCGACGAGAGCGGCGAGTTGCACTACTACGTGAACCTATACCTCAACGGAGAGGACGTGCGCTTCTTGGAAGGACTGGGGACCTCAGCCAACCACGGCGACGAGGTCAGTATTGTTCCTTCGGTGGCTGGGGGCTGACCACCGGCGGGTTGATATATCCCGGCCCGGATGAATCCCCGCGCTATCGAGGAGCGGCGCCCTGCAAGTGCTCCGGTAATCCCATTCACCGCTTGCGGGAAGACCGCTAGCCGCCGCGGTCTTTGATCCATCTCATCTTCTGACTCTGGCGGGCCGCTTCGTCAGTCGGCTGGTAGCTACCGTGGAACTCCTCTCGGAACTGGTCAAACCTTCCTGCTGCTATGGCTTCCCGCAGGCCCGCCATCAGCCTCAGTATGAAGCGGAGATTGTGGATGCTGGCCAGCCGCGGCGCCAGTAACTCTTTGCTTCGGAACAAATGGCACAAATAGCCCGCGGAGAAGTTGCGGCAGGTGTAACAATCACAACCTTCTTCCACGGGACCCAGTTGGTCCAAGTAGCTCCTCTTGGTAATATCCACCCGGCCTACCCGGGTAAATAGGGCCCCATTGCGGGCCACGCGAGTAGGCAGCACGCAATCGAAGATGTCCACTCCACGGGCGACGCTTTCCACCAAGTCCTCCGGCGAGCCAACGCCCATTAAGTAGCGAGGTCTGTCTTGGGGCAATAGGTCCGCTACTTGGGCGACCGTCTCATACATTTGGGCTTTGGACTCCCCGACCGCCAGCCCGCCGATGGCGTAACCTTGGAATGGGATAGCGGAAATGAAACGGGCGGACTCTTCTCGTAGCTCCGAATCGGTCCCGCCTTGGACAATGCCAAACAATGCCTGGGAGCCGACATACCGGGAATTGGCGTGATAGTCGAAGCAGGCTTGGGCCCAGCGGTGGGTGCGGTCCATCGCGCTTCGGACTTCGTGGTAACTGGCCCCGAATGCGATGCATTGGTCCAAGCACATGATGATGTCCGCCCCTAGTCGCTGCTGGTTCAGCGTCGCTTGCGCCGGATCGAGGTAGTGTTCGCTGCCGTCAAAGTGGGAGCGAAACCGGATGCCGTTATCGTCCACCCGGCGCAAGGCCCCCAGACTAAAAGCCTGAAAGCCCCCGCTGTCGGTAAGCACCGGTCCTTGCCATCCCATGAAGTCCTGGACTCCACCCAGGCGGTGCACCGCGTCGACCCCCGGCCGGAGGGACAGATGGTAGGCATTGCTCAGAACAATCTCGGCTCCGGCCTCCCGTACCTCGTCGGGAGTAAGCCCTTTGACGGTGGCCTGAGTTGCCACTGGCATGAACGCGGGCGTGGCCACGGCCCCATGAGGAGTTATCATCTCCCCGGCGCGGGCTGCGCCGTTGGTGTGCCGTAGTTGAAAAGTGAAAGCGGGCGGTTTCATCTGGACCAAGATAATATACACTGGAACGCCCAATACGTCTGCCTTCGTCACCCCAATGGCCCGGGTCTTTTAATTGTCATTCCGAGCGGAGCGAGGAATCTAAAATTCTCGCCGAAACAAACGTCGCCTTGCCAGAGGAATTTTTAGACCCTTCACTCCGTTCAGGGTGACGAATAGCAGACTAGAGGGACAACCGAAAGACCCTGGACATTGGGGTCAGGGTCTTTCGGTTCTTAGCGTCCGCCTCTGGCAGATCTGGACCGGGATTCATAGGATTAAGGGATTCGCATGATTTCCCAATCCGGTAAATCCCGGAATCAGAGAAATCACAGTTCAGACGAACAACCGAATGCTGGGATTCCTGACTGACTTTAGCTCCGGGCAGCCCGTACTCTGGGCGCTGTTTGTGCTGGGCGTGGTCGGCGCTGTCGCGCTGGTGTTGACGCTGTGGTGGGCTGGGGTGTTCCGAGTAGGCGCCATGATTGGGTCGCTCCGAAAGAAGTCTCCGCGGACTGATTAGATGTACTTCCCCAACGCCGACGTGGCGATTAATCCCGCGCTGCTGGTGTTCCTCGGCTTGATCGTGGGAACCCTGGGCGGGTTCTTTGGGGTGGGTGGGGGGTTTTTGATCACCGGAGGTCTGTTGGTGTTCGGCGTGCCGCCCGTTTTCGCTGTGGGGACGGGCCTCGCCTTGGTGATGGGGACATCCCTGATAAATATGCTCAAGCACCGCAGCCTGGGCAACGTCGATCTAAAGCTGGGGTTGTTGCTGGTGGCGGGATCGGTGCCTGCTCTTTACGGGGCGCAGCGGCTGAACCAGCAATTGGAGACCGCCGGAGTGGCCGCGCCAGTGATCCGGCTGCTATACGTGGTAGTGCTGGCTACCTTGGGCTCGTTTATCCTGTGGGACTACTGGCGCACTCGCCGGGGGGCTAAGGACGAAGAGGAGACCACCACGACAGGGCTGGTCCACCGCCTGCGGGCGCTGAACATCCCGCCCCGCTCCCTTTGGCTGCCCGGACTAGGGCGAACGGTCAGCGTGGTGGCGTTGCCGGTGTCGGGGATCAACCGCGTATCGGTGTTTCTCCCGGTGTCCATCGGGCTAGTGATCGGCTTTCTCAGCGGCATCCTGGGGGCCGGGGGCGGTTTCTTGCTGATACCGGCCCTCATCTACTTGTTGGGCGTGCCTACGGTGGTGGCCATCGGCACCAGCCTGTTCCAGGTGGTCATCGCGGGTGCGGCGGGGGCCTTTGTGTACGCCCTGGCCGACCGCGTGGACCCGCTAATGGCGGTGTTGATGTTGGCGGCAGCCTCCATTGGCGCCCAGCTAGGGGCCAAGGTCACCAGGTTAGTTGAGCCGTCGCGAATCCGATTTCTCTACGGGACCATCGTTCTGGCGGGTGGTGTGGCCGTGGCCTTGGAAGAGGTGTCGTTGGCGGCGCCGGGCGTAGCCTTCCTCCCCACCTTGGCTTCGGTAGTGCTGCTAGGCAGCGGCGGCGCCATGTGCCTGCTCTTGGGGGTGCTGTTGATACGGGCGCGGCGGAAATCACCCGCCCACGATTCTTAAAGAGTCGACTGCATATCAGCCTGTAGCCGCTGACCACTACTCGGTCAGCGGTTGCAGGATGTCCAGCAGGACCTCCATCTCATCAAGTCCTTCGCCAATGTCATCGGGGCGCAAGAACATCTTGCGGGTATAAAAGAACCCGTGGAGTTCGTTTGCAGCACGTCGCAGATTGCGCAACCGGGCGTCGCCGGACAGTTCCTGTGCCTGGCGTATTACTTTGAGAAACTCGTCGTGCCTTTGGTATTGCCAGCCTTGGGCTTCCGCAACCGCCTTGGCCATCCATGCGGCGGCGCCCCAACCCTTTTCCGACGCCTGATGCAAGTCATCATCGGCCAGATACTCCCGTGCCTTGGCCAGGAAAACCCAAGACTGCTGGCGGTAATCAGCCACGGCGTTGCCGTCCTGCTCATAAGGTTCCATTGGGGACATTCGTGTCATTGGGTTTATCCTATGGCGATTTCTACAACTCGGTCAGCGGTTGCAGGATGTCCAGCAAAGTCTCCATCCGGTCAAGCCCTTGGTCAATTTCATCCGGGTCCAACAACATCTTGCGAGTGTAAAAGAACCCGTGTAACGCGCTTGCAACATACCCCAAGTCTTGCACTCGGGAATCACGAGACAAGTTCCGGGCTTGGCGTATTACTTTGAGAAACTCGTCGTGCCTTTGGTACTGCCAGCCCTGGGCTTCCGCAACCGCCTTGGCCATCCAGGCGGCGGCGCCCCAACCCTTTTCCGACGCCTGATGCAAGTCATCATCGGCCAGATACTCCCGCGCCTTGGCCAGGAAAACCCAAGACTGCTGGCGGTAATCAGCCACGGCGTTGCCGTCCTGCTCATAAGGTTCCATTGGGGATATTTTATCCCACCAACTCCCGCACCGTCCGCTCCACCAACTCCCAGGGAACATCCTGACGCACCACCGCCCGGCCGGCATCCTCCAGCATAACCCAGCGGTTGGTTCCCGACTGGACTTTCTTGTCCAGCGACATGGCTTGCAGTACGCTGTCCGCCGCCACTCCTCGGGCGGTGATGGGCAGGTTGAAACGTTCCACCAGACGGCGTTGCCGGGCCACCACTGCGTCCGAGATCATGCCCATTTCATGGGCGATGCGGGCCGCCCCCATCATGCCGATGGACACCCCCTCACCGTGGAGGAACCGGCCGTAATCGGTGGAGGCTTCTAGGGCGTGGCCGATGGTGTGGCCGTAGTTAAGCAGGATGCGGATGCCCAGGGTCTCCCTTTCGTCTTGGCTGACTATCTCGGCTTTGATGGCCATGCTGCGGCGGATGACTTCGGTGGAGATCTCCGGCTCTACCTCCATCAGCGCCTCGGCGTGTTCCTCGAACTGGTCCACCAGACTCGCGTCGAGAATAAACCCGTGCTTGATGGCCTCGGCCCATCCTTCGGCCAGCTCCCGTTTGCCCAGCGTGCCTAGCGTTTGAATATCGGCAAACACCCCTTTCGGTTGGTAAAAAGCGCCGACCATGTTTTTCGCTTGGGGCAGGTTGACGGCCACTTTGCCGCCAATGGAGGCGTCGACCATGGCCGCCATGCTGGTGGGCACTTGGACGAAGGGAACGCCCCGCAAAAAGGTGGCGGCGACGAAGCCGGCCAAATCGCCCACCACGCCGCCGCCGACGGCGATGATTGCTTGGCCCCGTTCCGCCCGCAGTCCCACCAACCAGTCGTAGATGGCTTGGCTCAACTCGAAGTTCTTGCTGGACTCGCCGTTGGGGATAATGAAGCAGTGGGCGGCGATGCCCGCTTTTTGCAACGCCCGCTGCACCTGTCTGCCGTAGGGGTTCATAACGTTGTCATCGGTGATGATGTAGGCTGGGCTCTTGATTCCCAGGTCCAGGAACCGTTGGCCCAAGTCTTCCAGGATGCCCCACCCGGCAACGACCGGGTAGCTGCCCCCGGAATGTTGGACTACCGCAGCCAAATTTGGATCGGCCATATCCTAAAGCCTCCCGTATTGCATGGTAATCCTGATTGCATGGTAATCCTGGTCTTAAACCCTGTGGGCGACTGTGCCCGGCTACAGTTCTAGGACTGCCATGATGCGCCGGGCCACCTGCTCCGGGGTGAGGTCGTCGGTGTCGATGGTATGGTGGGCCCGGGCATAGGCCGGACGCCGCTGCTCCAGCAGGGATTCGATCCGGCCCACCGGGTCGTCGACGGCTAGTAAAGGCCGCAATGCCGCATCCGCGGATTCGAGGGTTATGCGCTGGTGGATGGTGGCGGGCCGGGCCGCTAGCCAGAATACGACGCCGCCCTTGAGCATCGCTTCGCGGTTCCGTTCGTCGACGAAGGCCCCGCCGCCAGCGGCGATGACACCTCCTCCGGTCCGGCACAGGTCTTCTATCACGCTGCGCTCCAGTTCCCGGAAGGCGGCCTCCCCTGAATCTTCGAATATTTGGGATATGGACTTCCCAGCCCGGGCCACTATCTCGTCGTCA
Source organism: Dehalococcoidia bacterium (assembly GCA_965220245.1). GTDB lineage: Bacteria > Chloroflexota > Dehalococcoidia > Lucifugimonadales > UBA3495 > CBDCPI01. The sequence continues at coordinate 63,045 of CBDCPI010000015.1, read as the reverse complement.
GCGTCGATTAAGGGCTGGCCGGAGAGCTTGGACAACACCCGGCCTACGCTGGTCTTCCCCGAGGCCATGAAGCCCACCAAGAATATGTTGCGCTTCACACAATAGCCCTCACCCTAACCCTCTCCCCTTGGGAGAGGGAATATGGTGGCATTCTCGCAACTCGATTATGGAGAGGGGGCACTTATCTAGTCGGGCAACCGGGTGAGGTGCATCCGGCTGTTCATGCTGGTGGCGGTGTCGAAGTAGGCCACTTGCTGCTGGACCGAGTTGGTGAGCGGCGCTCCTTCAACAAAGTGCAAGCCCCGGGCTTGGCACTGGCCCATGCAAACGTGCATGTCGCCAACGACGTAGCCAACATGGTCCATCTCATGGTTGGGCCCGGAAAGGCGGGTCTTGTCTCCTGGTTCGATCAACTCTACTTGGACTTGCCCGAAGTTGACAAAGGCGTTGCGGCCCCCGGCGCGGGAGGCCCCGCCGCCCACGTGCTGGCCGTCTAACCGCTCCACGTACCAGGCAATGGCCTCCTCCAGGTTTTGGACCAAGTACCCGGCGTGTACGATGTTCTCTATCTCTACCGTTTGCTCTTGGCCGGCATCATTAAGGTTGCCCCCAGCTTGACCGGCGGGAAGTTGGGTCAGGTGGACCATGACCCCGTTGGTGGTGTCGGCGTCAAAATACAGCACCTGCTGCCCCATGACATTGGTGAAAGGGGCGTCGGCCGCAAATCTAAAACCCCGGCGGGTAAGGACGGCTACGGTTTCTCCGATGTCTGGCACCACGTAGCCGACGTGATGCATCGTCAGGACCTCAGCGGACAGGCCCGTGGTGTCTTCCGGTTCGATAATCTCGGACTCTACCTTGCCGAAGCGGACATAGGCGTTGCGTCCCCCGCTGGGGACGGCATAGCTTTTGACCAGCGGGCCGCCGCCGCTACGGTTGGCGCCAAAGGAGCGCTCGAACCACCCCACCGCCCGGTCCAAGTCCGGCGTCAGGTATCCTATGTGCTGGATCCTCTCAAACACGCTTTCTCCTTATGACTTCTAACTGAAACGTCAGCCTATAGTGCTTAACCTAAATGTCGCCGGTCCGCGCCCACTCGAAACATGCCCCGGAATCTTACTGAGATAGACTTACCCGGGCGTAAGGCAGCACCGGCGGATTCACCAAGAACTCCGGCATTCTCCCTTGGATTACGTCCACCGTGGCCTTGGCAGTCCGGGTCTCCAACTCTAATACCGACTGTTGGGAGAGGAAAGCCACGTGGGGAGTTACCAGCACGTTGTCCAACCGGAACAGCGGGTGGCCGGCGGGCGGAGCGGCCTGTTCCATGACGTCGAGGCCAGCCCCCGCGATTACCCGTTGTTGCAGCGCAGCATACAGTGCGTCTTCGTCGATGATCGGCCCCCGAGCGCAGTTGATGAGGAATGCGTTGGACTTCATCGAATTGAACTCTTGGGTGCTGATTAAACCCCTAGTCTCGTCGTTCAGAGGGGTGTGCAGGCTTACGTAGTCGGAGTTTCCCAAAAGGGTCGGCAGGTCCACCAAAGTTACTTCTGACGGCGTGGGGGCGTCCGGACTCAGGTAAGGGTCGTGGGCCAGCACCTCCATGCCAAAAGCGCCAGCCTTGGCGGCCACCGCCCGGCCGATACGTCCCAAGCCGACGACTCCCATGGTCCTCCCGCGGAGTCTCACCAACGGCACCGGTGAGCGGGTGCCCTCCCACCGGCCTTGCTTGGCGACTTGGTCGTAAAACCCCACTTGGCGGTTCCAAGTCAGCAGCAGCGCCATGACGTGGTCCGATACCTCGTCGACGCAATAGTCCGGGACGTAGGTGACAACGATACCCTCTTCGGTAGCGGTGTTCACCGCGATGTTGTCGACTCCGACGCCGTACCGGCTGATGACGAGGCACTTCTTGGCGGAACGGACTACCTTCTCGGTTACCTGGGCGAAGCAGGTCATAATGGCGTCGGAATCGGCGGCTAAAGAAGCTAAGGTGTCTTCTGACGGGTCCGGCGCCTCGATTATTTCGGCCCCAATTTGGGCCAAGACCTCCCGCTCCGGCTCGGTGGAAGGCCAAACAAAGTCCGTCACCAAGACCCGGTACTTTGCGTCGCTTGCTGCCATCTTGTGCTCCTGCGTCTCAAGCAGTCGCCGGATTTGCCCAATGATAAGCTAACCGGTCAGACCAGAGTTGGCGGCCGGTTATCACCGAAGTCCGACCGTCTTCGGAACTAAGCGGATATTTCAAAAATCTCTTCTCCTTGGGGAGAAGGTTAGGCCTGTCCTGAGCTTGTCGAAGGGATGATGGGGAATGACTGACGATCTCCAAGGTAGTCCATCCGCCTCGACAGAAGAACGGCCCTCACCCTAGCCCTCTCCCAGAGGGAGAGGGAACTTTGAAAACACTCTCTAAGGACGAGGCGGCGCGGGGGCATACCCGGCAGCGGTGCAGAACTCAACCCGGTTGCCGTCGGGGTCTTCGGTGAAGAGGAAGGCTTGTCCGTCGTAGCGTACGCCTTCTCTGACGACCTCGTACCCGTTCTCCTGAAGGATTTGTTTGGTCCCTTCGAAGTCCTCCACCTCGAAAGCGTGGTGCACCCGCTCCGGCTTCGCCGGCGCTTCTTCGGTCTCGATCAAGTGCACCATAATGCCGGTCTCGAGTTGCAGCCAGGTTATTTCCGGGTTGTCTACCTGACTCTCAATCTGCTTGATCCCGATCAAGTCGTTGTAGAACTTCATGGCCCGCGCCGTGTCTTTGACCATGGTGGTCACGTGGTTGATCTTGGTGGTGTGGATTTTTCCGGGCATCATTCCCTCCCTTTGTTGCAAGTGCCGTTGGTAGCAGTGCTGAAGCTGAAAGCGGTGTAATTATGCCACAACTCGGTCTAGGATAGCATCCGGGGCGGGCCGGATGGCAGGGCTTGTGCAAAGTCCGTAAAACCACACGCCGTCTTTCCGGCGGAGGCCGGAATCCAGGATTTCTTACTGGAAAACGGTGCAGTTGTTTTAGCATCCCTGGGTCCCGGCTTTCGCCGGGACGACGGTGGGGTCCACTGAAACCGTCCCTCGCAGACCGTCTTGGTCCGACCTGGGACTTTGCACATACCCTGGGCCGGATGGCTATTTGGGATGCTGGCGCTGTCCGGTGTAGGCAACAAGCTGATGTCCTACATTTGGGGACCAAGTACCGGCGGGGCCAAGCGCCAGGTTAACTTCCGGAATCATAAGGTGCTGCCAATCACGACCAGCAAGACGCCGGTGACCGATACGGCGGCCCCGATCACGAGCAGGCGAGTAATGTTCTCCAATCGGGATATGAACAGTTGGGCTAGGAAAAGAGTAATCAACGGGTTGATGGATACGATGGGAGATACCACGGCCACATCGGTCTGGCCTAGCGCGTAGTAAAGGGATATTACCGCCAAGGCGGCGCACAGCCCCGAAAGACCCGCCGACACCAAAAACCTCTGGTCGCTGCGCCGGTTTCGCAGACCCGCTACCGCCTCGCGGCCGGCCAAGGGCCAAAGCAGCAATATCCCGAAGAGTAAGCCAAAGCCGGAGACCATCAGGGGCGACCCGTAGTCCTCGGTAAGTTCCTTGGCCATGACGTTGGTCCCGCCGTAGGAAGCAGCCGCCACCAAAGCCATGCCGTAGCCAGCTAATACCCGTTTGTCTACGCTCCATCCCTGCCGGAATGAGTCCCCGGTGGTCAAGGTCAGGCCAATCACTACTCCGGCGGTGCCCAGGAAAACCAGACCGTGAGGCCGCTCCCCGGTTAAAGTGACCGCGAAAATAGTAGCGAACACCGCCGACGCACCCAATATGGTGGAGGACCGGGCAGCGCCGATGCGGTCGATGGCCCGGAAATTCTGGGTGCGGCCGCCCAGGAAATTGATGCCCCCCAACACTAGTATTACAACGACGCTTCCTCAATTTGGTCAGGCATTGGCCGGAAATCACGCCGCGGAAGGCAAGGCAACCAAGCTGTCAAGCATGTGGGCAGGTCGCCATGAAGAAGTCCTCAAGGTCCTATTCTTGTGAACCGTCGTTGTAATACTAGGAACCAACCGAAGGCGATTGGCGGCAAGGCCCGGATGTCGGAGTGGGCGAATACCGACGCCAGAATCGCGGCTGGGACAAGGCTGAAGACCATGGAAACTAAGGCGCTGGGCAAGGGCCGGATACCCTGCATACCGACCCGGGCAAGGATCGCGGCGCTGGAGAAACCCAGAGCGGCGGCCAGGGATAACCCGACGGCCAGCATTTGGGCGTTACTTGGCTCCGAAGCTACTGATGATCGACTGGAAAATCAGGTTCCCGTCGGTGCTGCCAAGGATAGGTTCGCAACTTCGTTCCGGGTGAGGCATCATGCCCAGCACGTTGCCCGCTTCATTGACGATGCCGGCAATGTTGTTGGCTGAGCCGTTGGGGTTCGCTGAACTGGTTACGGCGCCGGAGGCATCGCAGTAACGGAACAACACCCGGCCGGTTTCTTCCAACGCGGTTAGCGTGGACTCATCGGCGTAATAGTTGCCTTCCCCGTGGGACACCGGGATGCGCAACAGTTGGGACGGTTGGCACTCGCTGGTGAAGAGGGTATCGGTCCGTTCGGTCCGCAAGTGAGTCCACTGGCACCGGTACTGGAGGAGGTGGTTCCGCAGCAGAGCTCCTGGGAGGAGCCCGGCCTCACAAAGGATCTGGAACCCGTTGCAGATGCCGATTACCGGACGCCCGGAGGCCGCGAAACCCTGGAGAGCATCCATCACCGGAGAGAAGCGGGCCATCGCCCCTGGGCGCAGGTAATCACCGTAGGAGAAGCCGCCCGGAACGATCACACCGTCGTAATCGGAGAGGTCGTCCTGTTGGTGCCAGACGTAGTCCGCTTCCTGCTTAAGCACCCCGTTGATCGCGTGGTGGCAGTCGGTGTCGCTCCAAGTTCCGGGGAATACTAAAATACCAAAGCGCATCTGGGGGACACGGTCCCAATTTCTACAGCAGCGGTAAGACTCTTGACTAAAGGCTGGAAAGGTCGGGGACGCTGACCGCGGGGGACTATAGACGGGCGCTCAGGCGGCGGCCGGTCAGGTCGAGGCGCTCGACTGCAAGACCTGGCTCACCAAGGCGTTGACCTCGGCGCCGTCGGCTTTGCCCCGCACCAAGGGCATCAAGCGTCCCATCACCCGGCCTTTGTCCCGTTCCGTGGTGGCCCCCACTTCGGCAACCACTTGGCGGACCATCTCGACCAAGTCGTCGTGGCTTAGCTGAGGGGGCAGATAGGCTTCCAGAACGGTCAGTTCCGCCGATTCCTTGGCCACCAAGTCGTCGCGGTTGCCTTGGGTGAACATCCGGATGCTTTCCCGGCGGTCGTTGACCTGCTTCACTATCACTTGGAGAACTGCTTCGTCGTCCAAGGGCTTCTGCCGGGCCTTTTCCTCAAGCTGGATGGCGCTCTTCAGAAAGCGAAGAGCGTCCAGACGGGACTGGTCCCGGCTGCGCATCGCTTGGTGGATGTCCTCTTCCAGGGTAGCGCGTAATGTCACGAAGTCACCGTCGTCAGGGCTGAATAACCGTCATCCAAGGATGAGTTCGCCGGAGCGGGTAGCTTCGAGAAACAAACCTTGGCGATGAGAAGCAAGCTCGATTATAGGCATGACGGAGAGGGGCAGTCAATTGTGATGACCTTCCCTTTCCAACCCAGGGCCTTTTTGTTATACTCCGCCTTGGTTTTTGCCCCTTGCGGCCATCGCTTGGGGATATATTTGACGGAAGTAGGATTTTATATGCCAGCATTCGCCGTAATCGGTGGACAGTGGGGCGATGAGGGTAAGGGAAAGGTTATCGATTACCTTGCCGGCAGTGCCGACTGTGTTGTGCGCTATGCTGGCGGCAACAACGCTGGCCATACCGTGGTCAATGACCGAGGCAAGTTCCAACTCCACTTGGTCCCCTCCGGCCTCTGTTGGCCCGAAGTAGCTAGTGTCATCGGCAACGGGGTGGTAGTAGACCCCGACGTGCTCATCAGCGAGTTGGAGATGATAGCCTCGCGGGGCATCGATACCAGCAACTTCTTTGTTAGCGAACGGGCCCACCTGATAATGCCCTACCACGTCCTCTTGGATAACCTGGAGGAAAAAGCCCGGGGGGCTGACGCCATAGGCACCACCGGACGCGGCGTAGGACCGGCATACGTGGATAAGACGGCCCGGTCGGGAGTCCGGGTTGGCGACTTGCTGGACTGGGACGCCTTAACGCCGCGGCTAGAGCAGGTCTTAGCGGCCAAGAACGCACAAATAACCCGCATTTACGGCGGCGAACCCTTGGCCCTGGAAGACATTTTAGAAAAATGCCGCCGCTGGGCCGGGGAGTTGCGTCCCTACGTTGGCGCCACCGAACAGATCGTGCAGGACCTGCTGGCGGAGAACAAGCGAGTCTTGCTGGAGGGGGCCCAAGGAACGCTACTGGATTTAGACCACGGCTCCTATCCCTACGTAACTTCGTCGTCGCCGTCCATCGGCGGCGCTTGCACCGGGCTGGGGCTCAGTCCCCAAGCTATTGCCGGGGTGCTGGGCGTATTCAAAGCCTACACGACGAGGGTAGGCGGTGGACCCATGCCCTCGGAGATGCATGGTGAAACGGCCGACGACTTGCGGGAAAAGGCCGAAGAGTACGGCACTACCACCGGGCGCCCTCGCCGGATCGGATGGTTTGACGCCGTCGCCGGGCAGTACAGCCGCTTGGTAAACGGCTTTACCGGGCTGGTGCTCACCAGATTAGATATTCTGGACGGGTTTCCGAAGGTCAAGGTCTGTACCGGTTACACGGTAGACGGGGAGAAGCTGGGCCGGTTCCCGGCCAACACCAACCTTCTGGCCCGCTGCCTGCCGGTCTATGAAGAGTTGCCCGGTTGGGACCAGCCGACGGCCAGCGCCACCAACTTCTGCCAACTTCCGGAAAATGCCAAGGCTTACGTGCGCCGTATTGAGGAGTTGGTGGGATGCCCCTTCCAACTGATCTCTACCGGCCCCAGCCGCGCCGAGACCATCGTAGTAGAGCCGCCGATTCGTTAGCCGGGCCTCCTTGGGTCTAGTGCGTAGGTCCCGCTCTCACTAAACGGCTCCTTCCACTCCGCTCCCCGTAGTCGGTCCGCTTTCAACGAACCGTTGTTAGTCGCTTCTACAGGCGCGGCACCCGATCGGCAGTCGGGACATAACCCCGCTCAGGATGAGCGGGGGATGAACCGCCCTTCTGGCCGCTCCGATCAGGACAGGCTTTGCCGAGAAGGCCCACGAAAACTTGACAGGAAGAAAACCATGAACACCAGAGGGCCGGACCCCCACGCCCTGAACATCGCCCGCGCGGTCCAAGAAGAGATAGCCCCCGCCATGGTTATCCTATTCGGCTCCAGGGCCACTGGAAAGCACCATAAACACTCCGACGTGGACCTCCTTGTCGTAACTCAAGAAGACAACCATCCCAGCGCAAGGATGAGGGCATCCTTGGCTGCCAAAGATTACCTGAAAGCTAATCCCCCACGGTTAGAAGTCAATGTCATCAGCATGACTAGGCATTACTTTAACTGCTGCCGGAGAGCTAACCAACACGTCGCTGGGCAAGCCGCGTATTACGGAGTAATAATGAACGGCGAAAGACTGGACTACCCATCACCTTACGAAGATGATTACCCTACTCACTGGCCCGAGACAAGACAACGCATCCAGAACACGGAAGAATGGGCCCAAGAATTCAACAGAATGGTCGACGAGAACCATTGGAACCAAAAAATTTTGGGGTTTACAGCTGAACAAGCAGTTGAAAACTCACTAAAAGGCTGGCTATCAACTTACAATGACAACCGGACCTACGGACATGATCTCACTGAGCTCTGGGAAGACGTCGCTAAAATGGAGGACTGGTCCAACCCGGAACTGGACCGCCTCTACAAGTCCATGTCAGAACTGTTCAATCACATAAAATACGAAGACCCCAACCGTCCCGGTAAACAATGCGACTGGCTCACCAACTACAGTGTCATATACCGCTATGCCGGGACCTCACACCACATGAACCAGAACGAACGGCTGGAACTGAGAGAAAAAGTAAACAACGCCGTTGCCAGCATGATCGAAAGAATCCACGACAAAAGCGGCACCACCGACTCCGACGTATACCCGGAAGGCATCAAACCCTGGGAAGTAACTCCATGAGAGCGGATAGAGGGTAACGCAAAGGCGCAAGGGGTCGAATGCGTTACCCAAACCACTTATTGTTCTCCCTGGAACGCTCCGGGGCTACCGTTGGTGTTGCCGCCCTACACCGGCACCGGCACGTCGACGGCGTACCCGCTCAGCACCTCTTCGATCTGCGCTGCCGACCTAGGGTCGGCTGGCACCAACGGCAACCTGGGGTTACCCACGTTGAACCCAACGTGGTTCAAGGCGTGCTTGACCGGGATGGGGTTGGAGACGACGAAGAGTACCTTGAACAGGGGTAAGAGTCTCCGGTGTTCGGCCGCCGCCTGCTCCACGTCGCCTTCCAGCAGGTAGCCCATCATCTGCTTGATCTGGTTGCCCACCAAGTGCGAGGCGACGCTGACAACGCCGTAACCGCCCGTTGCCATGATGTAGTAGGTCTCGTTGTCGTTCCCGCTCCATACCAAGAAGCCGGGCTTGGCCCCGTCGATGATGCGGGTAATCTGGTCCATGTCGCTGCCGGCTTCTTTCACTCCCACGATGTTGTCGATCTGGCTCAAGCGAATGGTGGTCTCGTGGCTCATGTTCAAGCTGGTGCGGCTGGTCACGTTGTACACGATGCAAGGGAGGCTCACCTTTTCGGCGATGGCCTTGAAATGTTGGTAGAGGCCCTCTTGCGGCGGTTTGTTGTAATAGGGCACCACCAGCAGCAAGCCGTCGGCGCCAGCCTGCTCCGCTTCCCGGCTCAACTCGATGCTCTCGGCGGTGTTGTAGTTGCCGGTGCCCGCGATAATAGTCCCAGAGTCGCCGACGGCGCCCTTGACCTCGGAGACCAAGCGCAGTTTCTCCTCGGTGCTCAGGGTGGGAGATTCTCCCGTAGTGCCGGACAGGATCACGCCGTCGCTGCCGGAATCCAGCATGGCCTTGGCGAGACGCTTGGCTTGTTCGTAGTCCACTTGGCCCTGTTGGTCGAACGGGGTTACCATCGCGGTTATTAGCCTGCCTATGTCTGTCATACCGGCCCTCCTTTTTGTGGATTGATTATACGCTTGTCGTTGGTCTGCTGGTCTTGATTTGGACTTAAGTCTCCATTCCCGCTCATCCTGAGCGCAGCGGAGTCGAAGGACTCTCTTTAATGTGGACGGCCCTTCGACAAGCTCAGGGTGAGCGGAATAAATTACTCAGTTGCCGGTGGAACACGACAATCAAATGACCCCGGTAGGCCGGCCCCGATTAAGCTTGGGGCCGAATGTTCTGGTTGTGGCTAAAGAGGTTCGTCGGATCGTATCTCCGCTTCAAGGAGACAAGCCGCTCGAAATTGTCCCCGAAAGCGTCCTTGATATTGACGGCCCCTTCCTCGGCCTCGGTGCCTATTTGGTTCACGTATTGCCCCAAGGTGTAGGGTAGCATCGCCTCAGAGAACTCCCGGGCCCAACGGACGTGTACCTCGGATTCCCCGGGGTCGAGGAACTGGGATAAGGCAGCCCATTCGTACCCGGCGTCCCGGTGGCCGAAAGCCGTCTCATCGCTGCCCACCCGGCTGGAGGCGTTGCCCAACTGTTGGAAAATCATCGACGAGAGGGGTGAGGTGACCTTCTCGAAATTCTCCAACATGACGTCTATGGCGTCGCCGGCGATCTCCCGGATGAAGTGGGACTTGATGTAGTACTGCCGCCCCGGGACTCCGATGGCTTCCAGCATTCGCTGAGCGGTCGCGTAGGGCATGGGTTGGATGTAGTCTGCCAATGGCGGCCCAAATTCCCGGACTGGACGCAGGGCTTGTTCCCCTTCTTCAATGGAGCCATGGTAGCAGACCGCCATTACTCCTACTTTGGCGCCCTCAGGCGAAGTCGACAGTCCGGCTATGGTGTTGAGTCCATCGGGAATTTGGCTGGAATATTCAGAGTAGAACCGGAGAAACTCTCTGGCGTTCGCGTAGGGATAGAATATCAGACCGGCCAACACCAGCGGGCCGACGGGATGCAACTGGTATTCGAAGGAAGTCACCACGCCAAAATTGCCGCCGCCACCCCGCAAGGCCCAGAAAAGGTCCGGGTTTTCTTCGGCGTTGGCCCGGAGGAAGCGCCCATCCGAGGTAACCACGTCGGCGGAGACCAGGTTGTCGCAGCTAAGCCCAAACTCGCCGGATAACCAGCCAATCCCACCCCCTAGAGTCAGCCCCGCTATGCCGGTATCGGGGTCGGTGCCTCCCGTAGTGGCGAGGCCGAAGGCTTGGGTCTCATGGTCGAAGTCTCCCCATTTGACGCCACCCTCGGCCCGGGCGGTCCACTTGCTGGGGTCGACCAAAACGCTCCGCATTCTGGAGAGGTCTATCATTAGACCGCCGTTACAAACGCAGTTGCCGGGGATGTTGTGGCCTCCGCCCCGGACCGACACCAACAGGTTGTTACTGCGGGCGAAGTCCACCGCATCAATTACGTCGCCGACTCCGGCGCACTGGGCTATCAGGGCCGGCCGTTTGTCGATCATGCCGTTCCAGATTTTTCGGGCCTCTTCGTAGCCCTCGTCTCCTTCCAGCAAGGACCGTCCTCGCAGGCCCTTTTGGAAGTCTTCAACTTCGCTGTCCCTGATGGTGGTGTTCGGTCCGGCGACGGTGGCGATCTCAAGGTCCGGCATCGGTCACTTGCCTCCTGAACAGGGTCTTTGGTCCACTTCATGCCGACATTGGTTGGTCGGTCTCAGAGGGTGTTTTCAAAGTTCCCTCTCCAGAGGGAGAGGGCTAGGGTGAGGGTCATTCTCTCTACGGACTACCTTGGCGATTGCCAAGGACTTTCCCCTCATCCTAACCTTCTCCCCAAGGAGAAGGGACTCTTAAAATATGCTCTTAGGTCTGGTCATTAACCCTTCATTACTGTGCCGTAAGGCGGCTTAGTGGTGAGCCCGGTGCCGTCGGTGAAAATCTGCTTGACCTCTAGGAAGTCGTCCAACCCGTGGTAACCCAACTCACGCCCGATGCCGCTTTGCTTGTAGCCGCCCCAGATGCCTTCCACCGGTTGGGTGTAGTTGTCCCAAATCCAGATGGTGCCGGCCCGAATGCGCCGGGCCACCCGCATCGCCCGCGGGTAGTCGGCGCTCCAGACCCCGGCGACCAGGCCGAAGTCCACGGCGTTGGCCAACTGGATGGCTTCTTCTTCGTCGCTGAAGGACGTCACGGCCACCACTGGTCCGAAGACCTCTTCCTGCCCCAGCTTTGAAGAGTTGTCCACCCCGTCAAAGATGGTCGGCTCGACGAAGTAACCGTGGTTGAACCCCTCGCCCTCCAGTTTGTGGCCCCCGGTGACCAGGTCGAACCCGGCGTCCAGGCCGAACTTGATGTACTCCTGCACCACTTTTTCTTGGGAACTGGAGATCAACGGTCCCATGTCGGTGGACTGGCTGGAGGGGTCGCCCACCTCGATGTCCCTGGACAACTCGGCCACCCTGGCAAGCACTTGATCGTGGATGCCCTCCTGTAGCAGCAGGCGGGTGGTGGCGCCGCACGCTTGACCGGCGTTGCGGAACATGCCGAAGACCGCAGCCCGGGACGCGGCCTCCACGTCGGCGTCGTCGAAAATCACGTAGGGGGCTTTCCCGCCAAGCTCCAAGCTGATTCTCTTGATGTCCTGGGCGGCTTGGGCGGCGATACCCTTGCCAGTGCCGGTCTCTCCGGTGAAGGAGATCTTGTCCACCTTCGGGTTGCGGACGATTTCCGCTCCTACGACGCTGCCGGGCCCGGATACCAGGTTGATGATCCCGGCGGGCAGGGCCGTCTGGTGCATCAGCTTGACCAACTCATAGGTCGCGGCCGGGGTATAGCTGGCGGGTTTTATCACCAGGGTACACCCGGCAGCCACGGCCGGAGCCACTTTGCGGGCGGTCTGGGTTAACGGGAAGTTCCAAGGAGTGATCAAGCCCACGACCCCGATGGGCTCTTTGATCAGGTTGATCATAGAGCCGGTGGGCAGCGTGAAGCTTTCGCCGTAGAGCTTTCCGGCCAGACCGGCGTAAAAGTCGAAAATGTCCGCCGCCGCCGCAACGTGGGGCGCCGCTTGCCGCATGGGCATGCCTACTTCCAAGCTTACCACTTGGGCCAAGCGGCTGGCGTTCTCTCGCAGCAACTGGGCCGTCTGGTACAACACCTGCTCTCGCAGCTTGTAGTTGTAAAGCCAATTGCTGGCATTATTGTCGAAGGAGTCCCTGGCGGCGTCGATGGCGGCCCTGATGTCGCTTTCACTGCCCTGGGCGGCGACGGTAGCCACTTGACGAGTATCCGCCGGGTTCTCCCGCTGAAATTCTTGCCCTCCGGTGGCGGGGCCTTCTTGGCCGTTGATGATCAATGGGCTGGATAGCGGCAAGCTAATGGTTTCCGCCTGTGAAGCCATATCTCAGTTACTCCGAAGCTCGATAGGTTCCCCGTTTACCGGGACACGCTGGTCTTGGGCCGAGGGGTGAGGCTGCCCCGCGATACCAACTCCTCGGCGATCTGAAGGGAATTTAACGCCGCCCCTTTTCGCAGGTTATCCGATACAATCCACAGGGCGAGGCCGTTGGGGTGGGAAGAGTCTTGACGGATCCGCCCCACGAAGACGTCGTCGGTCCCGGCAACGTCCCAAGGCATGGGGTATAGGTTATTGCCGGGGTCGTCCAACACCGTCACCCCGGGCATGGCTTCCAGAAGCTCCCTAGCTTCCTCGGGGGACATCGGACACTGAAACTCGAGGTGCACCGCCGCGCTGTGAGACACATATACCGGCACTCGCACGCAGGTGGCGGACACCCGAATCTCCGGAGCGTGCATTATCTTCTGAGTCTCGTCGCGGACTTTCCGTTCTTCGGCAGTGTAGCCATCATCGCCAAAGCGGTCGATGCGAGGGATAATGTTAAAGCCAATCTGGTGGTCCAAGGCCTTGGGACTAGCCTCTTTGCCTTCCAGCAGGTCCCGGCTTTGCTCTCGAAGCTCGACCATGGGCGCCGCGCCGGCCCCGGACACCGATTGGTAGGTGTCCATGACGATCCTGACGATGGGATTGGCCCGGTGCAGCGGGTCGGCCACCATCACTAAGGGTGTAGTGGCGCAGTTGGGTATAGAAATGATTCCTTGGTGCCATTCCAAGTCGCCGCCGTTGACTTCCGGCACCACCAAGGGAACGTCGTCCTGCATCCGAAAGGCGGAGCCGTCGTCGATAACCACCGCACCGGCGGCTACGGCAGCCGGGGCCAGGCGTCGGCTGACCTCACTAGTTACCGATATAAAGGCGACGTCCACGCCGGAGAAGGAGTCTTCGGTCGCTTCCTCCACGATGAAATCGTGGCCTCCGGCCGATATATGCTTGCCTGCCGAGCGACTGGAAGCGAGCAGCTTCATCCGGGGCAACCGGGGATAGCGGCTTTCCGCGATTTTCAGGAACTCGGTGCCCACCGCCCCGGTAGCGCCCACTACTGCAAAAGTCAGGTCTTTCAACTGTTCATACCTGTTGCCGAGATTCCGAGGGTCATTAGGGGCCACCGGGAGAAGCAGGGACCTATAGGCCTAGAATGTTTTCCAACCCTACCACAAGGCCCGGTTGCTTCACAACCTCGCGGATGCAGCGCAGCACCCCAGGCATGTAGCAGTCCCGGCCCAAGGTATCGTGCCTCAAAGAGACGGTTTGTCCCGCAGCGCCGAAAATCACTTCATGGTGGGCGCTGCGCCCCGGCAGGCGGAGGCTGTGAATGGTGACTCCGTTGTATTCGCCGCCGCGGGTCTCGGGGAGGTTTTCTTTCTCGGTCTGATTGCGGGTAAACTGCTTCTGGCCTCCCAAGCTTCGGGCCATGGCCAGCGCAAAGCCGGAGGGCGCATCGATCTTGGCTTCGTGGTGGGCTTCCACGATGTCCACATAGTCAAAGTAGGGCGCGGCCTGCTCCACCAAACGCTTTAGGACCACCGCGCCCAAAGCGAAGTTGGGGGCCACGATGATACCGATGTTCCGGTCACTGGCCAGAGCGTCAAGCTGTTTCAGGTGGTCCTGGGTCAAGCCGCTGGCCCCCAGCACCATGTTGATGGAATGGGCCGCGCTCACCGCGGCGGCTTCCATGCACACTCCCGCGTTGGTGAAGTCCACCATCACGTCCGGTTTCGTGCGCTCGATCAACTCCTCCAGGTTGGTGGACAAGGGCGCCCGGTCTCCATTGGGTAAATCCAACTCCGGGCCCCGGTCCCGCAGACAAGTGGCGCCAACCAGAGACAGGTCCTCTTGGCGGCTAACGGCGGCGACGGTTTCCGTACCCATTCGCCCCGTCGCCCCATTGACTACGACTGATATTGATGCCATTGGCACCCCCTAACGATACCTAATGGGCTGTAATCGGCATGAATATTATCATGGATCACTAGGCTGGAAAAGGAGAGCCCCACCAATGGGATGAGTGCCCACATGTCCAAATACTAATGGATGCAGTGATCCCCGGGCACTTCACTCCTTGGTGACAGGGACTTTCACCACCGAGCCGTCGGGCTCAACGCGCAGCCCCACCCGTGTTCCTATTTTCTCGTTGAATACTTGGATGAAGGGGCTCTCCGGGCCCACCCGCTTGACGACCCAGTTCGGGGCCACGCTTTCGATGACGGCCTTGTCGCTGAGGGCCCTGACATCCGGGGAGAACTCCACATACTCCATGCCGCCTATCTCGGTGTTCTTCAGCAGCCCGAGCTCGTTCTGGATGGCCCCAAGCCGCAGGTTCTCCAACTCGGTCTTGGCGCTCTCCTCAATAATGATCTGTTGCAGGTCGGGCGCCAGCTTCTCCCAGACCTGCTTGTTCATAACGGAGCTGAGGGTGGGCCAAGCGGGCAGAGGGCCGTTTATGTAGTCGGTTACCTCATACCACCGCTGCCCGTACGCCGCGTCGCCGCCGGCAACTCCGGCTTCCAGGATGCCGCGCTCCAAGGCGGTGTACACCTCAGCGAAGGCAATAAACTGGGAGTCAGCGCCCATGCCCTCAATCCAGTCGGCGATGGAGGTGCCGAAGGCGCGGGTCTTCAGCCCTTCGAAGTCTTCAGCCGTTCTCAGGGGCTTCTTGCTAAAGAAATAAATGTCGTTCCCATTGAGCCAGAACATGTTGATCATCTTCCCGCCGCCGGTCGAGTCCTCATGCAACTTGACCAAGTCCTGGTACATGTCGGCCGTCGCATTGAACTGGGTCTCTTGGTCGGGGAACAGACCAAACAGGTACTGTATCTCCAGGGCAGGCACCTCTCCGGCCACGTAGGGGCCGCCGACATCGGCCATGGCCAGGGTGCCGTCGTCGATCAGCCCCAGAACGTCGGGTCCGGCAATCCCCAACTCGGGGTACGAAGAGAGTTCCAGCTTGACCTGCCCGTTGGTCCGCTCCAGCACGCTGGGGAAGAAGAAGCTGTCGGCCAACTTGCACCAGAGCAGGGCGCGGTTGATGCAGGCGTACTGGATGGTGATGTCCTCTCCTGTGCTCACCAGCGGGGTCGGATCGGTCAGCTTCGCTGTTTCCAGCAGGCCCTTGTAGTAGTTCGACTCGTAAACGTACAGGTGCCGTTGCAAGGCGTCCAGGGGAACGTTCCCGTCGGCGTCGCCCTGGTCCTCCGTGGGGGCCGGGCCCGCCAGTTGGCTCAGGTCGCCCACGTAGATCGCGCCGGGGCCGGCGGCTTTGGCGGCCTACGCTGACGCCAACGCCGCCGGAACTGACTGGGCTGCTGGCGCAGTGGTGACTGCCGGAGCTGACTGGACCGTTGGCGCAGTGGTGACTGCCGGAGCTGACTGGACCGTTGGCGCGGTGGTGGCCGCCGGAGTTGACTGGGCAGCACGGTCACCGCCGTCATCCCCGCCACAGGCCGCTATCACCAAAGACAGTATCCCTACTAGTCCTAGTAATAGATATTTCCGCATCGGAACGCTCCTCCCATGTCCAATTTCGCTGTCTTTCATTTATACCCGCATCTGCTGTCTTTCATTTACCCGCATCTATCGTAACGTCTCAGTCCGCTACGAATTTTGCCTCTGAGAAATCGTAAGTTATCCATCTTAGATGGGAATTATCCGCAATACTCTGAACAGTTACCCCGCCAACTTACCCGGATGGGAGGCTGGCGGGGTTCTTATTCGCGTAGCTCGAAGTGGCCAAGAGTTTACCGGCTAGCGCTGCCGGGGGCCGTTTCCTCCGGTGAACCGCCGGTCCGGTCCACCCGGCCGGGGTCCACCGGGCCGCCTGGGTCCCCCTCCGGGACCCCCGCGTCCGCCGCCGAAGCCACCGCCGGGGCGGCCTCGGCCCCGGTCGTTGGACGGAGGCCGGGGACTTGGCCGCGGAGCAGGCTCCTCTCCATCGCCGCCGAATAAGGCCCGGCGAGAAAGGTTGAGCCTTCCTTGGGAGTCGATTTCGTGGATCATCACCGTAATTTCTTTGCCCACCGTGATTTCTTCATCGTCAAGGTCTCCCATTTCTCCGGACCGCACCAAGCCCTCCCGGCCCGGCACCAACTCCACAAAAGCCCCAAAGCTGGTGATCCGGGTGATGCTGCCGGTGAAGATGTCCCCGACCGCCAGTTCCCGGGTGAGACTGTCGACTTTCGCCCGGGCTTGCTCCATCATCGCGCTATCGGTGCCGCCGATAGTAACGGTGCCGTCGTCCTGAACGTCAATTGAGGTGCCGGTCTCCTCGATGATGCCCCGGATGACCCGCCCTCCCGGACCGATCATGGCGCCAATTTTTTCAACCGGAATGCTGAAGCGGACCATCTTGGGGGCGTATGGGCTCATTTGGCCCCGAGGCTGGTCGATAACCGCGTTCATCTTTTCCAGGATGTGGAGTCTGCCCACCCGGGCCTGTTCCAAGGCTTCACCAAGGATGTTCTCATCCAGCCCCTTTAGCTTAATGTCCATCTGGAGGGCGTTGACCCCGGTGGCAGTACCAGCGACCTTGAAGTCCATGTCACCGAGAAAGTCTTCCACGCCCTGAATATCGCTTAAGACTGCGTAGGCGCCATTTTCGCCGGTAACCAGGCCCATGGCAATTCCGGCCACCGGCTCTTTCATGGGTATTCCGGCGTCAAGCAACGCTAAGGTAGAGCCGCAAACACTCCCCATGGAGGTGCTGCCATTGGAGCTGAGGACCTCCGAAACTATCCGGATGGCGTAAGGGAACTCCTCTTCCGACGGCAGCGCGGGTAGGATGGCCCGCTCCGCCAAAGCGCCATGACCGATTTCCCGCCGTCCCGGAGAGCTGACCCGGCGGGCCTCCCCGGTGGAGAACGACGGGAAGTTGTAGTGGTGCATAAACCGCTTGGTGTCGTACGGTCCCACGGTATCGAGGGTCTGTTTCATACTCATCGAGCCCAAGGTCACCGTGGAGAGCACTTGGGTTAGGCCGCGAGTAAACAAGCCCGACCCGTGAGTGCGCGGCAGCACGCCCACCTCGCAAGAGATAGGTCTGATGTCGCCAAGCCCGCGGCCGTCGGGCCGCGTGCCTTGCTCCAAAATCCGTCGGCGCACTTCCTCTTTTAGGACGTTCTTGAACCCTTCGGCGACTTGCGCGGGAGAGAACTCGCCGGCCAGTTTTTCGGCAACCTCGGCCTCAAGCCGGGCTTCCCCTTCCTCTCGGGCGACCTTGTCCTGGTTTTCGTTCAACAGGGCCGAGAGGCGGCCATTCAATATCGCGTTGATTTCTCGGTTTAGCACCGCCGCGCTACCCGAAGTTTCGGGCAACTCAAGCTTGGGTTTGCCGGCCTGGCTGGTCAACTCTTCAATCAGGTCAATGGTAACCAGGTTGGCTTGGTGGGCCTGGCGGATCCCTTCCAGGATAACCTCCTCGGAGACTTCGTCGGAGCCGGCTTCCACCATCATGATGGCTTCGGAGGTACTGGCTACCACCATGCTTAGCTGAGCGTTGCTATCTTCCTCGTAGGTGGGATTGATGGTGTAGCGGCCTTGGTTGTAAGCGAGCCGACAAGCCCCGATGGGGCCATCGAAAGGTATTTGGGAGAGAGATAGGGCCGCCGACGCCCCCACCATTCCCAAAATCTCGGGGGGATGTTCCTTGTCGGCGGAAAGAATGGTAATAGTAATCTGAATGTCGTTGTGCAGGCCCTTCGGGAACAGGGGACGGATGGACCGGTCGGTTAGCCGGGAGGCTAGAGTCGCTTCCTGGCCGGGGCGGCCTTCCCGGCGGAAAAAGCTTCCGGGGATTTTCCCGGCGGCGTAGAGCCGTTCTTCGAAATCGACGGTTAAAGGAAGAAAGTCGACCTCTGCTGACCGGGGTTTGTCGGACATGACGGCGGTGGCCAAGACCAAGGTCTCTCCCAAGCGCACCGTGACTGCCCCGTGGGCCTGCATGGCCAGCCTTCCGGTCTCAATAATAAGTTGTTCTGATCCAATGGCTCGTTCGACGGTTGCGGGCATAGCAATACCTAAGATGCTTCTATAGATTTTGGAAAAGGATAAAGCCTAGACGTGAAAACAACACCCTGAAGGGTGTTGTTGAGAGCGACGGGCTAGCGGCGCAACCCCAGCCGTGCGATTAACGACTGGTATCGGCCAACATCTTCGGCGGTGAGGTAGTTCAGAAGTCTCCGGCGTTTGGATACCATCTTGACCAACCCGCGGCGTGAGTGGACGTCTTTCTTGTGTACCCGCAAGTGGTCGGTCAGTTGCCTGATTTTTTCAGTTAAGATGGCCACCTGTAACTCGGTGGAACCGGTGTCCTTGTCATGAAGACGGTACTCGTGGGTGATTTGGGACTTCGTCTCGACGTCTAGCATCTGTCGTGTTAGGCTCTCTATCCTCTCAATAACATCGAATGGAGTATACCACAGGCAGGTAACGACGGCAACGAGAATTAGGCCGCGGCAGGGTCTTTCTGTATTCAGGGATTAGCCAAGCCGACACCGGGGCGGCGCTAACCGGACTGTAGACCAAACGATAAGACCAAACGCTACTCGACTGCATTTCGGGTGAGAAAGGTCCTTTCCGCCGCCAACGGTTCAACGACGGTCAGACACGAAGGTCTTCTCCACTACTGCCAGGGCTTCTGCCGGGTCGATCCCGTTGGCAACGGCGCAGGGACTCACCTCGTCCATGATGGCGGCGGCGTCGCCCATTAGCAGGTGCTTCTTGTACTGGTCTTCGTGCTCGATGCCCAAGGCCCGGCCGAACACGGTCAAGTAGTGCTCGATCTTCGGCGTGGCGTCCGACTCGAACCCGCACAGAGACCGCTGACAGCCGTGGTAAATCGTGGCGAAGGTGTCGGCCGCGGCGTCGACCGCGCTCTGCAACGAGTCCCGGGCCAGTTGTTCCCAAGCCGCGTCGCCCAAGGACTCGCGTACCGCCGGCGTGCAGCGCCTTTGCCAGCGAAGGTCGGCGCCGATGTCCACCAGTTCAACTCCGGGGAGGGCTGACAGTAACTCCCAAGCGCACCGGGCCTCTTCGTCGGTCTGCTGGCCGCCGGTATGGTAGTGAAGCGCCACCTTGGTGGGCTCTTGGGGTTTTAGGTCCAACTGGTTTATTTTTTCGACCAAGTACTCGGTCACGTGCTGGAAGGAGAAACTGTCCCGCATATCGGCTTTGTTGAATGAATGGGAGGTAGTGTTAAGCTGGAGGCATGAAGCGAACACCGCAAGCCTCCAAAGCTCGTCCCAAGAAACGCACCACCACCAGGAAATCCCAGTATCGGATACGTAACTGGCATGACTACAACGAAAGCCTGGTCCAGCGGGGTTCAATAACCCTATGGACCAGCGAAGAGGATATTGGGGCCTGGAAGCCCGACGGCCCCCGAAAGCGCGGTGGGCAGTTTCAGTATTCCGATGGAGCAATCCAGTGTCTGTTGATGGTGCGCAGCGTCTTCCACTTGACCCTGAGGGCTGCCGAAGGGTTTCTCCGGTCCGTGTTTCACTTGCTGGAGTGGGATTTGCCGGTGCCGGACTATACCACCCTCTGCAAGCGCGCCAAGCGCCTGGGGGTTTCCTTGCTCAGGAAAGCTGCTGGGCCCTTGCACCTGGTACTGGACAGCACCGGGTTGAAAGTCTTTGGGGAGGGAGAATGGAAGGTGCGTCAGCATGGCTATACCAAACGGCGCACCTGGAGGAAGCTCCATCTAAGCGTGGACAGTGAAACCCAGGAGATCCAGGCCGTGGTACTGAGCGAGGCCAGCCTGGACGATGCGGGAGCGGTGCCCGAACTTCTGGACCAGAGCACCGAGTCAGTGGAGCAGGTGGGTGGCGATGGGGCCTACGACAAAAGGAAGGTATATGAGGGCTGCGCTGTCAGAGGTGTCAGGCGGGTAGCAATTCCACCTCGAAAGGATGCCCGTATCTGGCAGCATGGGAACTGTGCCACCCCGCCCCTGGTGCGGGACGAGAACCTGAGAAGGATTCGGAAGGTAGGACGTAAGCGGTGGAAACAAGAGTCGGGCTATCATCGGCGTTCCCTGGCCGAGACTGCCATGTTTCGGTTCAAGACCATCTTTGGTTCCTATCTTCAGGCCAGGAAGTTACCGCAGCAGAAGGTGGAAGCCAAGGTAAAGTGTGCCGCTTTGAATCGGATGACCCACTTGGGAATGCCGGATAGCTATCGAGTAGCATAGCTCGATTCAAAGGGTGTTGGGACATTTCATGTGCTGCCAATATTCATGCAACAAAGCCCCGCATATCCATGATTTCGTCGTAGAAAAAGATGCAGGACGGACACCACATTACCACCCGTTCCGGCTGGAACTTCTCAAAGTTCCTCACCGTGGTCTGGGCCACCGACTCGGAGGCTTTCGAGTCGCCCTGTTGGTGATGTTGGATCCCGCAGCAGTAGGCAGCGCCGCCCATCGCAACGAAGTCCTCACCCAATAGCTTGAAAACGTCCATCACCGTGCGTACCAGGTGGGTCGTCCTCATCACGTTGCAGCCCAGATAGAGCACCACCGGAGTGCGTTTTACTTCGCCCTTGGGGACCGACAGCAACCAGTCGCGCTCCTCGGGCCTGGACTGCATCCCGTGAAGCACTTCCATCTCCCGAAAATACTTGCGGTAATAACCGGTATCCCTTTTCCTTTGAGTCATGACGCTCCTTGAATGTCTAAGAACGTGGAATGTCTAAGAACGTGTGTGAGGGGAAATGCTGACAGTATCCAAACGCAGCCCACAGCAGGAATCGTCCTAACCCTCTCCCGCCGGGAGAGGGAACTTGTCACACAACTCTCTGAGCTACCAACCCACCGCGCAACCGTCTTTGCGGGGTTCCGACGCGCCCCACAACACGCCGCTGTCGCGGTCCCGTTTGATCATCTGCGCTCCACCGAACCCTCCGGTGATGCCCCGAGAGTAACCTTCCATGATGGTAGTGCGGTGCCCGCGCCTTTGCAACTCGGCCACCAGCTCGTCAGGAACACCCTCTTCCAAGGCGACCGTGTCGCGGGAAATCATAAACCGCAAGGCGTTGAGGGCCGGTTGCGGGGCCATGCCAAAGTCCACTACATTGCTAATTACCTGTAAGTGTCCTTGGGGTTGCATGAAGGCGCCCATCACCCCGTAGCACAGGTCCAACTCCCCATCGACGGTGGTCAAGCCGGGAATGATGGTGTGGTAGGGCCGTTTGTTGGGCGCCAAGGCATTGGGATGGTCCGGGTCCAAAGAGAATAGGGAACCCCGGTTGTGCAGAACGATGCCGGTGCCGGGCACCACCATGCCGGTGCCAAAGTTGGCGTAGATGCTATAGATGAAGGAGCAAGCGTTACCCCGGCCATCGACGGCGCTGACGTAGACCGTGTCGCCGCCGGTGGGGACTTGCCCGTAGGGTGCCGAGGTCATGGCCCGCTGGGGGTCGATGAGGCGGCGGCGTCCCTTGGCGTAGTCCTTGGAAACCAGTTCTGCGGTTGGCACCTGGGCTTTCGCCGGGTCGGCGATGTAGCGAAAAGCATCAGCGAAGGCCAAGCGCATCGATTCCACCAAGTGGTGGTAGCGGTCGGAGCTTTGGGGGCCCATAGCGGGAATGTCGAACCCTTCGGCAATGTTGAGGGCTTCGAGGGCAGCAAGGCCGTGGCCGCTGGGCGGGCACTCCCAGCAAGTCACTCCCCGGTAATCGGTGTGAATGGGCTCTTCCCAGTTGGAGGTGTGACCGGCCAGGTCCTCAGTAGAAAGCCAACCGCCTTGCTCCTGGACAAAGCTGGCCATTTTCTGGGCAATGTCGCCTTGGTAGAATGCTAGGGCTCCTCCCTCGGCGACGGCCCGGAGGCTGCGGCCCAGCGATGGAATTCGCATGACCTCACCCTCCGCCGGAGGGCGGCCCTCCAGCAGCAGTTCCTGCCCGGAGGGAAGCTGAGATAGCTTTCTCAGCTCTCCGGACCATTGGAAAGCAATAACGTCGGATACCGGGAAGCCTTCTTCGGCATACCGGATGGCTGGCTTCAACACCTCTGCCGGCGGCATGGTGCCGCAAGCTTCAATGAGTGTCTCCCAGCCGTGGACTACTCCGGGCACCGTTATGGAATGAACGCCAAACTCGGGCATACGCTGCATACCCTGAGACGTCAACGCCTCGAGGGATGCCGCAGCCGGGGCGCGGCCGCTGCCGTTGATCGCCCGGACAGTTTTATCTTGGTTGTCCCACACCAGCGCAAACATGTCCCCGCCCATGCCGGTGGACACCGGCTCGACCACGTTTAGCACCGCCGCGCTGGCAATGGCCGCGTCCACCGCGTTGCCGCCGTCCATCAATATTCGCAGCCCGGCCATCGCCGCCAAGGGCTGACTGGTAGCCACCATGCCATTCCGGGCCAGGACAGTAGAGCGGCGTGAGTCGAAGAACATAGGTAAAGTGCTCCGTAAGATAAGATTAGACTCGCCTATAGCAGGATAGGCGGCCGGAGGAGGTTGGCCCATTTTACCATAGGCCCCTGATGACCGCTCCGGCGGGCAGGGTCTTTCAATTCTCGGTGAAAATCGGAAGCTACCCTCGGACAGATGTCATTCTGAGCCGCTTTGCGGCGAAGAATCTAAAATTCTTGGCGGTTTAACCGCTCTCCCGGCAAGGATTTTAGATCCCTCGCTCCGCTCGGGGTGACAATTGAAAGACTGAAAGACCCCCGCTCCGGCGGGCAACTATTCAGACTTGATACATCATTCCGGCCCCCGGACCCGTCATTCCGGCCTTGAGCCGGAATCCATAACCGGTTTGCAACCAGTCCGCCGCGGCGAATTCCCTTTCCTTGGCATTTCTGGATTCCCGCCTGCGCGGGAATGACGGTTGGGCGGCAAAGTGTGGTGGGATGATTAGCATTGGCATTGCTGATGTGGCTCTCAGTGAATTCTCCTCACCAAGTCTGAACAGTTACTCCGGCGGGCAGGCCGGGGTAATCTTGGTACTATTATGTTAAGATTAGCTCGGCTCGATACAACGAGCTTGTAGATAGATACCTGCGGCCGACTGAACACCTGCGGCCGTGAACATTTGGAGGCTTAATAATGGCGGCTGAAGTTGGCCAGGCGGCGCCTGAATTCTCTCTGTTCGATACTGACCGTAACCGGCGAGCGTTAAGCGATTTCCGAGGCCAAAACGTGGTGCTCGCCTTTGTCCCCGGAGCATTTACCGGGGTCTGCACCAACGAGGTCTGCGCGTTGAGGGACCGGAACGATCAGTTCAACTCCATGAATGCCCAAGTGCTCGGCATCAGCGTGGACCCGCCCTTTTCCCAGAAAGCTTGGGCAGATGCCAACAACCTGAACTTTCCGATGCTGAGCGACTTCAACCGCGAGGCGGTCAACCAATACGGCGTGGCGCTGGAGAACCTGGCGGGCCTGGAGGGATACGTTGCCGCCAACCGCGCCGTGTTTGTGGTGGATAAGGACGGGATGGTCTGCTACAAGTGGGTTGCGCCCTCTCCGGTGAACGAGCCCGATTACGACGAAATTCGCCAGGCTTTGAACGCGCTGCCCAATTAGAACTGGCGCCTCTTTGCCGACGCTGTAGACCAGTAATACCCGTGACCCGTCCACTGGGCCTAGACCGCTAGACTCAGTAGATGGTCATGTTGGCTGGTGTCGGCAAATCCGCTGAGTGAACATCTCAGCCAAACGCGCAGCGTCTACCTCCAGGCAGACCCGGACGTTGGGCGTGTTTCCGCGGCCGCCATTGCGGTAGGCCACCGTCTGGCCCCGGGTTAGGGGGCTCTGCCATTCGATCTCCACGTACAGATCGCGGCTCTCGAACAGCCCAGGCTCGATGGCATAGGCTACGGCAGGCAGGTCATTATACCGAATCCCGTCCTGCTGTCTGATCAGTCCCCGCCCCAAATAGTAATCTCGAAGACAAGGGGTGGCTGCGGCGAGGAGGCGGGCAGTGGCGGTTGCGGCTTGGGAGACCATCTCAAGCTGGGCTTGGCTGATCATTACCAGGTTGCAAACGTCCAACCCCACTTGCACCAGCGGAGCGCCGGAAGAATACACAATGGCTGCCGCCTCGGGGTCCTCGTACAGATTGGCCGATGCCACCGGCGAGACGTTGCCGGGAACTGCCACAGCGCCACCCATGACGATGATCTCAGCCACCCACTGGGCCAGGCGTGGTTCCAACGACAACGCCAAAGCTACGTTGGTGAGCCGGCCCAAGGCTATTAGGGTGATCTCCCCCGGCGACGCTGCCACCCGATGCACTAGCTCCAAGGCGGCAAACCCTTCGCTCAGTGGGCTTTCCTCGGGGACGGGCAACGGGAAACTGGTGTTGCCCAAGGCGTCCTCCCCGTGGACTTGTGACGCGAAACCCTCGTTAGCGGCTCGCACCAAGGGCTTGGCCGTGCCTTGATAGACCGGAATGTCCAACCGGCCAGCCGCCTTGAGAATTCGCAGCAGGTTGTTAGTGGAGCTTTCCACCGCCCCGTTGCCGTAGACGGTAGTGAAAGCGTCGATGGACAGCTCGGGGCTCGCCAAGGCCAGAAAAATGGCGGCGGCGTCATCAATGCCCGGGTCGGTGTCGATAATGACTCGTTTCAAACGGTCCTTCGCCCTGAGCAAGTTTATACCCCGACCGCCGTTCAGGTAACTGTTCAGACTTGATACGTCATTCCGGCCCCCACCTCGTCATTCCGGCCTTGAGCCGGAATCCAGAAAATGCCGAGGATAAGTAACGTTGCTGGTTGCAGACGCTTCTGGATTCCCGCCTGCGCGGGAATGACCGTTGGGCGGCAAAGTGTCGTGGGGGACTAGCATTGGCATTGCGGATGTGGCTCTCAGTCAATTCGCCTCAGCAAGTCTGAACAGTTACGCGGTCAGGCCTCTAGCCGGGTCTGATGCCGCAGGCTGCGGCCACCAACTCGTAGGAGCGCACCCGTTCTTCAAGTCCGTAGCAAATGGTTACCACGCTCAGATCGGGAGTTTGGTAAGCCTCCGCGATCTCCTCGAGCCTTTCCTTGACCTGCTGCGGGTCACCGTCGACGCAAAGGCGATTGTACTGCTGCATGAAGGCCCATTCGTTGGGGCGGTACTGGTACGCTAAGGCGTCTTCCGGTGACGGGACCCCGTTGGCCCGTCCGGTCATGGAGAAGAGCCGGGCGAGATTGCGGCTGGAGGCCAAGCGCAATGCCTCCTCCTCGGTGTCGGAGCACAATACCTGCACCCCAACGTTTACCTTGGGTTCGGCCAAGTATTCCGACGGCCTAAAACTCTTAATGTAACCGGAGACGATGGCCGGCCCCTCTTCCACCCCGATGCCGAAAAAGTGGGCATAGGCGAAAGGGAGTCCAAAGTGGGCCGCCATCATGGCGCTCTCATAGCGGGAACCCAGCAACCAGACTTCCGGACTTTCCACCGGGCCGGGTCCGGCCTGGATGCCCGAAAAAACGTGCTCATCTTCCAAATTGCCGTGCAGGTGCCCCAGCAAGTCTTGGACCTGCCGCGGGTAATGAGTAATGTCGTGAGGACGGCCCGGATAGGACAAGGCGGCTGCCGTGATTTGATCGCTTCCCGGGGCGCGTCCGATCCCCAAGTCGATACGTCCCGGGTACAGCGCGCTCAGCATACGGAAGTTTTCGGACACTTTGAAGGCGCTATAGTGGGAGAGCATCACGCCCCCCGAGCCCACCCGGATCTTATTGGTGCGGGCGGCCACCTGCCCAATCAGCACCTCCGGGCTGGTGCCCGCGAAGTTGGGCAGGCTGTGGTGCTCGGCCAGCCAGTACCGGTGGTAGCCGAGGGCCTCGGTGGCCACTGCCAACTCTATGGTGTCGCGAAGAGCGTCGGATGCCGTACCTCCCTGGCGCACCGGGGACTGGTCGACTACGCTCAAGATCAGCTTTTGGTCCAAGCTTCCCCCGTCTTGGGTGATGGTGTCCGAAACGCCTTCATTATCACATCACCACCCGGCGCCGACAACCGTGAGCAAACTGGCTAACCGGGCCTTTCCATTCTCATTCTGAGCCTCCTTTCTGTCATTCCGAGCAGCGCGAGGAATCCAAAATTCTTTGCTGGAACCAACTTCGCCTTTCCAGAGGGATTTTAGACCCCTCACTGCGTTCGGGGTGACAATGAAAAGGCTCTGGACCAGTAGACTGAAGCTAAATTGGCTGAATTTGATAAGTGCAGGGATTGACAGCCTATGAGCTAAGAATCATAATAGCGTCAACGAAATTCGTAGGGTCAGATAGGGGCTTTGTCCAGCATTTGGCGGTATCTAAGCCTGTTCTCTTCGGGACCTTGTCGAATTCATTCTTTTGAGTCCCCCTCCAGAGACCAATTCCTGCAACTGCCCCCCCATTATGGGTTCCCGGCGCGAGTCCCCGTCGTCGACCGCGATCACTCCCGGACCCGGTCTTGCCAACCGTTCAGTGCGATTACCCGCGGCCGCATTTCCTCCGTTCCCAAAGAGTGGCCGAAGATAGTTGCCGGGCATCTGACCTCATCGCGTTTGGATGACAGCGGAAAGGCGCGCCCTGGCGGACTCTCCGCCGTGGGGGAAAACCTGATTCCAACTGCCCCCAATGAAAGATTGGGGGCTTCGCCCGGAGCTTACGTTCCGGGCGGGATGAATTCTTGATCGCTGGCGTTAGCATCGCCAGCAACAAGTATCATCATCATTATTTTTTTCACTCCAGCCTCTCTCCCCCTTACCGTGGGCTTCCTCTTACTGTCCCAAGCGCAATATACCCTAGTAGTCCAACATCTTTGAATTGAGTACTGAGCAAGTGTATTCTACCAAGCATAGGGCGAAGAGGATTGGGGCGTGGGAGGAGGGGATGGCGATGAAGAGATACCGGGTCAAGCTGAGCGCGGAGGAGCGGCAGGAACTGAAGGCATTGGTGTCCCGTGGCCGGGTGGCGGCTTACCAGCAGACCCACGGGCGTATCCTGCTGCTGAGTGATGAGTCCCATGCGGACGGGGGCATGAAGGATGAAGACATTGCCCGGGTTCTCCAGATTGGCCGTGCGACGGTGGAACGGGTGCGCCGCCGTTGCGTGGAAGAGGGTCTGGAGCGGGCCTTGGGGCGCAAGGAGCAACTGAACCGGAGGCAGAAGCGGTTGGACGGTCAAGGAGAAGCCCACCTGATTGCCTTGGCCTGCGCTGAACCGCCAGAGGGCCGGGCCAGTTGGACGCTGAAACTGTTGGCCGACCGACTGGTCGAATGCGAGATAGTGGAGAGCATCAGCCCTGAAACAGTGCGCCAGACGCTCAAAAAAACGAACTCAAGCCTTGGCTGAAAGAGTGCTGGTGCATCCCGCCGCAAGGCAGCGCCGAGTTCGTCTGTGCGATGGAAGACGTGCTGGAAGTCTATCAGCGCCAGTATGCGGACAACGAAGTTCTGGTCTGTCTGGACGAGACCAGCAAGCAACAGGTGAAAGAGACGCGCCGGCCGCGGCCGGCCCAGCCTGGGGCGCTGGGCTCCTACGATTACGAATACGAGCGCAACGGGGTGAGCAACCTGTTCATGTTGTTCGCTCCGCTGGAAGGGTGGCGCCGGGTGGAAGTGACGGACCGGCGCACCAAAGCCGATTGGGCCCGGGTGGTCAAGCAACTGGTGGACGAGGACTACCCGCACAAGGACCGTATTGTGCTGGTGATGGACAACTTGAACACCCACCACCCGTCCTCGCTGTACGAGGAATTTGAACCTGCCGAAGCACGGCGCATCGCCGAACGGTTGGAGGTCCACTACACTCCCAAGCATGGCAGTTGGCTGGATATGGCCGAGATTGAAATCGGGGTGCTGGCCCGCCAATGCCTGGACCGCCGTATTCCCGATCAAAGCGCTCTGCGGCGGGAGGTGGGAGCGTGGCAGCAACGGCGCAACCGGGACGGCATACGAGTGGACTGGCGCTTTACCACCGAGGATGCGCGCATCAAACTGAAGTCCCTTTACCCATCAATCCAACACTGATGGACCACTAGCACCTGGTGACAAAAATGCTTAACGGTGAGGAACGATGACCATCATAGAGAACCTACGCGGGCGGCGGCTAGCAACGATGCTGCCCGCGCTCCTTTTGCTATCTCTGGCCCTAGTGGCATTGGCTTGTGGGAGTGACACTCCCGTGTCCAGCTCGGCCTCTTCGGAGAAAAATAAACCCAGCACCAGCGGAGCGGTCACGGCAGACCTGAAAGGCGACATTACGATAGACGGTTCCAGCACGGTATTCCCGGTGAGTGAGGCAGTGGCCGAAGAGTTTGGCAACCTGACCGAGGGGAAAGTGAGAGTGACGGTGGGCCTCTCGGGCAGTGGCGGCGGCTTCAAGAAGTTCTGCAACGGCGAGACCGACATCTCCAACGCCTCCCGGCCTATCAAAGCCTCCGAGGTAGCGAAGTGCGCCGAGGCGGGGATCGAGTTCGTCGAGGTGCCGGTGGCCATCGACGGGCTCAGCGTGATGGTGAACCCGTCCAACGACTTCGTTAACTGCATGACGATAGAAGAACTCCACACCCTTTGGGCGCCGGAAGCCGAAGGGAAGGTTACGAGGTGGAGCCAAGTGCGGGACGGATGGCCCGACCAAGAAATCCGGCTGTACGGGCCGGGAGTGGACTCGGGGACCTTTGACTACTTCACGGAGGTAGTCAACGACGAGTCGGGGGCGTCCCGGGGGGACTTCACCGCTAGCGAGGATGACAACGTACTGGTGCAAGGCATATCCGGGGACAAGAACGGGCTAGGGTTCTTTGGCTACGCCTACTACGTGGAGAACGCCGACAAGCTGAAGCTGCTGGGGATTGACGGCGGCAACGGCTGCGTAACGCCGATGGACTCCACGATCGAAGACGGCAGCTACGCCCCGTTGGCCCGGCCGCTGTTCATCTACGTGAGGAAGGACTCCTTGGCCAAGACCCACGTGGCGGCGTTTACCGAGTACCACCTGAGCGCCGAGGATGGACAGAAGCTGGTGCGGGATGTTGGCTATCTGCCCTACCCGGACGAGGTGTACGTACTGGGTCAGGACCGGCTGGACCGGATCCTGACGGGCACCCTGTTCGGCGGAGAGACCCCGGAGAAGGGTCCCATTGCCATGGTCCTAGCCAACAATCGCTAATCAAGGCCATTTCACCAGAGGAAGGGAGCAGCGTCCCTTCCCTTGGTCTGCGCCAATCTCTGAAAGGATGTGTTAGAAGCCCCTTCTCCTTGGGGAGAAGGTTAGGCTTGTCCTGAGCTTGCCGAAGGGATGAGGGGAAATGCTGACAGTATCCAAACGCAGCCCACAGCAGGAATCGCCCTCACCCTAACCCTCTCCCGCCGGGAGAGGTAACTTGTCACATCCCCTCTGAGAGGAAATCTTTTGGATGATTCATCCCGTCGGCGGGTCCAGAGCAAGCGCCTTCAAGAACGTATCGCCCTAGCCGTTCTTTTCCTTTTTAGCACTGTCTCCATCCTCACCACCGTCGGCATCGTTACCATCCTCCTCTTCGAAGCCATACAGTTCTTTCAGGAAGTATCCCCCATAGAATTCATCACCGGGACGCGGTGGACGCCTTTGTTCGCTTCAAAGCACTTTGGTGTGTTGCCGTTGGTGACCGGCACGATGCTGGTCGCGTTGATGTCTATGCTGGTAGCTTTACCCCTAGGGTTGTTGAGCGCCATCTATTTGAGCGAATACGCGCCGGAAAAGGCTAGGAGGACCGTCAAGCCGGTGTTGGAGGTGCTGGCTGGAATACCGACCGTGGTATATGGTTACTTTGCTCTCCTCTTCGTTACACCGCTGTTGCGGGGCATCTCGGAAGACATCGCCGTATTCAACGCCCTCAGTGCGTCCATAGTAATGGGAATCATGATTTTACCCATGGTGTCCAGCTTGAGCGAGGATGCCATGGCCGCTGTCCCTCAGTCATTACGCGAGGGCGCTTATGCGCTGGGGGCCACGAAGTTGGAAGTAGCCATTCGCGTAGTAATGCCGGCGGCATTGTCGGGCATCGCCGCTTCCTTCATTCTGGCCGCTTCTCGGGCAGTCGGCGAGACTATGATCGTCACCGTGGCCGCTGGGCAGAACCCTAACTTCACCTTTAACCCCTTCGTTCCCATCGAGACGATGACCGCGTATATCGTACAAGTAAGCCTTGGGGATGCACCGGCGGGAACCCTGGAGTTCAAAACGATTTTCGCCGTTGCATTGACCCTTTTCGTTATCACCCTAGTCATGAACATGCTCAGCCAATATATCGTCCGCCGTTTCCGCGAAGAGTACGAGTAATGGCCGAAACTCAAGACGCTTCATTCCAACGCTCTTCCCAACGATCTTCATTCCAACGAAGGTTGGCCCGGCGCAAGCGGCAAAACACCGCATTCTCTATTCTGTGCCTCCTGGCTATTGCTATTGCCTTGGGAATGCTCGCGGTCCTGCTTATATACCTTGTCATGCAGGGGTGGTCCCGGGTCGACTGGAGCTTCTTGACCAGCTTCCCGTCACGCTTTCCGGAGAAAGCCGGGATCCAGGCCGCGTTATTGGGCAGCATCTACGTGGTTGCCCTCGCGGCGGTTACATCATTAGTCCTGGGCGTTGGGGCGGCGATCTATCTTGAAGAATATGCCGCCCGGCACCGGTTTACCCGAATAATCCAGGTCAACATTGCCAACCTAGCCGGGGTGCCATCCATAGTCTACGGGATCCTTGGTCTGGAGATTTTCGTGCGGTACTTGGGCCTGGGGAAAAGCGTGTTGGCCGGCGGTTTCACGTTAGCCCTGCTGGTGCTGCCGGTGATTATCATTGCCTCCCAAGAAGCAATCCGGGCGGTGCCGCCGTCCATCCGTGAAGGAGGATACGCGCTGGGGGCCAGCCGGTGGCAGGCGGTCTGGCATTTGGTTCTGCCGCAAGCTTTGCCGGGGATTTTGACCGGGGTGATCTTGGCGGTGAGCCGCGCCATGGGGGAGACGGCGCCCTTGATCGTCATGGGCGCGCTGACTTTCGTACCCTTTGCCCCGGACAGCCCGTTGAGCCGGTTTACGGTGTTGCCCATCCAAATCTTCAACTGGACCTCGCGCCCTCAAGCCGGGTTCCACGAAGCCGCCGCCGCCGGTATAATCGTTCTGCTGGTCCTGCTGTTCCTGATGAACGCGGCGGCCGTGGTCCTGCGCTATAAGTTTCAAAATAGAATTTAAGCGATGCTATGCGACAACCGGAAAATGTTCTTGAGACCGAGGGCCTGAGCGTCTACTACGGCCTCAAGCGCGTGGTGACGGAGGTCACCGTCGACATTGTTCGCAATCGAATAACTGCCATCATCGGTCCGTCAGGCTGCGGCAAGAGCACCCTGCTGCGTTGCTTCAACCGGATGAACGAGTTGATTCCCACGGCCCGCATCGAGGGCAAGGTCTTCTTCGAGGGGCAAGACCTTTACGCCGACGCGGTAGACCCGGCGGAGATACGGTACCAAATCGGCATGGTCTTCCAACGGCCCAATCCTTTTCCTAAATCAGTGTTTGATAACGTGGCCTTCGGTCCCCGGATAAACGGGTTCCGCGGCGATTTAGGGGAACTGGTGGAGCGGTCTTTAAGGCGCGCCGCCCTCTGGGATGAAGTCAAGGACCGGCTCGACAGCAGCGCTTTGGGGCTTTCCGGAGGACAGCAACAACGCCTTTGCATTGCCCGCGCTCTGGCGGTGGAGCCGCGGGTGATACTGATGGACGAGCCTTGCTCGGCCCTCGATCCCATCGCTACCTTGGCGATAGAAGAGGTAATGCGGGAACTGGCCGAGGAATATTCCATCATAATCGTAACCCATAACATGCAACAGGCGGCGCGGGTCTCGCACTATACGGCCTTCCTAATGGTGGAAGAGCGCCGCATAGGGATGCTGGTAGAATACGGAGAGAGCCGGCAGATCTTTACCAACCCTCAAGACGAACGGACTGAAGCCTACATCACCGGCAGGTTTGGCTAGGGACCGGCGTCCTTCCGCGCCCAGGGGTGTTAAGGTATAATTCATCCCCACTTGCTACGGGTCCAGGTCTAGGTGCGGGGCAAAAAAGTGGCGAGTTTATCCCCGGACACATGCTTCCAAAGTTCCTGGCAGGATAGTCTAAACGAATTGGGGGTCCGCCGATCGGAGGGCTGATGCGTGAGAAGTACCAAGAGGAGATAGAGGAGATCCTGCGGAAGGCTGGGGAAGCCGCCCCGGGCCAAACCGCCAAGAACGCTGAGGGTCACCCCGAGGACCGGCCCTCTCAACCCCTGGCTAGCCGCCAAGCTCCAGGACCCGGCGCCCACACCCGGAAGGGGCGTCCGGCCATCACGCCGGGCAAATTAATGCTGGCCGGTTTGGTAGTGTTTCTGATCGGCATTAAACTATGGCCCTTGATCTGGGTCGGCTTGGCCCTGCTGGTCGGAGCGTATCTGCTCTATTTCGTGTCTCCCAAGTCGGTGAACTACGAAAAGAGGTGGCGTGGCCGCTCGATGGAGGATGACCCCGGTTCTTATTGGGGACGGCTTAAGCGCTGGCTAAGGAATTGAACCACTGACGATATAATCGGGCGGGCGGGGCGTTCTGAACAGTTACTCCCGCCCGGCAAGCTCAGGGCCGGCGGACTAGCACCACCTCCTTTTGGACCGGCGAGGTGACCAAGGGACCAGACTCGGACATGAAGGCGTCTATCTCCGAGCGGACCCCGAACTCGGGGAGATAGATGCCCGGCTCGATGGAGAAACCGATGCCCGGGATTATGCGGCGGGTATCGTGAGTCTCAAACCCGTCTAAGTTCACGGCGTCACCGTGGACTTGGTCATTAATGCTGTGTCCCAGCCGGTGCGTGAAGAAGTCGCCGTACCCTCTCTCCTCAATATAGCCGCGGGCCACCTCGTCAGCCTGCCAGCCTTGGACCGGTACCTGCCGCTCAAAGGAGTCCACGAGATATTTGAACGCCGCATCGCGAGCGCCAACTACGATGTCGAATACCTCCTGCTGGCGCTGGGGCACTGCATCGCCCACGTAAGCCACCCAGGTAATGTCGGCGTAGATGCTGGGCGGGCTCTCGTCTATGCCCCTGCCGTCGCCCGGAGGGTGCGGCGGACCGGCCTCTTGGGCCCATAGATCAATTAACACCCAATCACCGGGGCGGATTTCGCTACTGCCTTGGGCTTCCGGTTCGTAGTGGGGATCGGAGGCGTGGGCGTTGGTGGCTACGATGGGGCCATCGGCCGTGACCAGCCCTGCTTCCTTGAACCGGCGGCGGATGTATTCGGCCACCTGAAACTCGGTCACCGAAGGGTCGCTTGGTGTCTTCGCCAAGTTGGCGCCCGCGAATTGGAACGCCTCGTTGACGATTTGGCCCAGCTTGTCGGCGGCGCGGCGGTGCCCGGCGAGTTGCTCCGGGCTCCAACGTTGAGTCACGAATTGCATCAGGTCAGCCGACGAAACGACCTCGACCCCCAAGCTGCGCACCAACTCGATGGTCCCGGCATCCACCTTGGATACCCGGGGCAGGACGTTCAGCGGCGAGTATTCCATCGCTACCCGAGGTACCCCTTCTAGCATTCGGATCAAGTGTTCGACCAACTCTTGGCGGTTGCGGTACACCCTGAGTTCGACGCCCGAGTGCGTGAACTTCCCGGCGTCAACGTGGTGCACCAACAACTCCGCTGGGGAAGACTTGGCTACGTGGAGATAGCAAGGCCGGGTGACGTGGCCCGACGGAGTGATCAATTGGCGAAAAATCGGGTTCGACTGCCGGTAGTCGTAGACTAACCAACCAGAGAGGTCTTCCGCCGCCAAATATTCTTGAGCGGACTTAAGTAGTGTAGGCGTTGAGGTGGTCACGGTTGCAGCTCCAAAATTACAGTTTTCCGGTTTCGGTAAAGGAGCGCCGGTGATTTAAGTGAGCGTGGAAGGGGTATGTTTTACTCCCTGCGTCCAAGGCGCTGCGACACCTGGCAACCTGGCTGGGAAGAGTGAATGAGACGGGAGTTGATCAATCAGAGGTAGTTGTAGGCGGGGAAGCGGGAGGGGTCAGCGCCCTTTCGAGCTATGAGCGCCCCCATCCAGAACTACGTTGGCGCCGGTCAAATATCCGGCCCGGTCCGAGGCCAGAAATGCCACTAGGTTCCCGATTTCTTCCGGTTTGCCCATCCGTCGCATGGGGATGCCGGAGACCGTTTCTTTAACCAGTTCTTCAACGGTGCGGCTTTGCTCTTGGGCTCGAGTCTCTAGCTCGGCGTTCAAAAACTCGGTTTGTACCGGGCCCGACAGCAGGTTGTTGATGGTGATGTTGAAGGGGGCTAACTCGCAGGCCATCATCTGGGAGTAGGCTACCAGCGCCTGTTGGCTGGCGGCGGAGAGAGGGGTGCCCTCGGTAACGTTGTTGGTCCGGGTTGGCTGGAGGTGCACGATGCGTCCCCAGCGCTGTTGCTTCATATAAGGGACGACTTCTCGGGTTATGCGAATGGCGCTGAGGAAACTTCCTTCCAGAGCGGCCATGATAGTCTCGTCAGTGAACTCGGAGCGGCCCGCCGTGGGCTCGTACCGCACGTGGGTGACCAGGATCCCAACCTGGCCGAACCGGTTGAAGGTATCCCTTACCACCCGGCGGATGTCCCGGGGCACCGACAGGTCGGCCGGGATGGCCAGAACGTGGTGTTGAGACCCGATGCGAGCCAACTCAATTTCGGTGCGCCGGAGGTCGGCCTCGGTACGGGCGGCAATGGTTACGCTGGCCCCTTCCTGAGCAAAAGCCATTGCAATGGCCCTGCCGAGCCCCCGGCTGGCCCCTCCCACGATGGCCACACGGTCCTTTAACCCTAGATCCATGGACGCCTAACCCCTTTGTTGGTGGCGCTTGAGTCCGCGACGCCACCCAATAATATACACCGCTCCTAACCCAATCAAGCACTTGTCCCTTGAACTTTACAGCTTGGGGGTACCTATAACCTCTTAATTAAGGTGAGCGGGTTCGGGGCCAGTGTTCTGGGCTGGCTCTGAGGGTCGCGGCCGGAGGGAGGGCACTAAAAGTTCCTGGCTCAGATTACCGACTGCTCCGCCAACCGTTCTATGTCCTTGTCGGCATACCCCATCTCACGGAGGATTTCACTGTTGTGCTCCCCCAACAACGGTGGAGGCCGGTCCAACCCTCCGGGGGTCTGGGAGAATTTGATGGGGATGCCCGTCTGCTTGATGGAACCCAGGGTCGGGTGGGCCATCTCCAGGTACATTTCGCGGTGCAACAGTTGGGGGTCGGAGAAAACGTCGGCCAAGTCGTTGATGGGACCGCAAGGGACGCTGGCCTCTTGCAGGTCACTTACCCACTCGGCCACGGGACGGGTCAGAAAGAGTTCCTGCAGATACGGGGCTAACTTGGAGCGGTTACGGACCCGGTCCCCGTTGGTGGCGTAGTCGGGGTGGTCTTGAAGCTCCTGTTTGTTCATGCCTTGGCAGAAGCGTTGCCAAAGCCTCTCCGAGCCCACGGCCACGTTGATGTATTTCCCGTCTTGGCACATGAAGCCTTGGTAGGGCACCAACGTTGGGTGAGCGGCCCCCAACCGTTTCGGCGGCTCCCCGTTGGCGAAGAAATAGGCTGCTTGGTAGGTCAACCAGGCCACTTGGGCGTCCATCATTGAGATGTCGATGTGCTGCCCTTCACCGTGCTGGTTGCGGTGGTATATCGCCGACATGATGGCGAAGGCCGACCACATCCCGGCGCCAATGTCGGTTACCGCTATTCCCACCTTCTGGGGTTCTCCGTCGGCTTCCCCGGTAATACTCATGATGCCGCTGATGCCCTGCATAATCTGGTCATAAGCGGGCCGGTTGCGGTAGGGTCCGGTTTGGCCGAACCCGGAGATGGAGCAATAGATGATATTTGGATTGGCCGCCTTGACGGTTTCGTAGTCCAATCCAAACCGGGCCATTACCCCCGGGGTGAAGTTTTCCACCACCACATCGGAGTCTTTGACCAAGTCCAAAAAGATGTCGATGGCCTTCTGCTCTTTGAAATTCAGGGTCAGGCTCCGTTTGTTGCGGTTGATGGAAAGAAAGTAGGCGCTCTCTTCTCCGATGAACGGCGGACCCCAGTGGCGGGTATCGTCGCCGGTCCCCGGGATCTCGATCTTGACCACGTCGGCGCCGTAGTCCCCCAGCATCAGCGTGCAAAAGGGTCCCGCCAATGCCCGGGTGAGGTCCAGTACCCGTATTCCCTCGAGCGCCTTCATTCTGTTGTTGCCTCCTTAAGTACCGGCTTGAAATGGCTTGGCCAGCGGCGGCCGATAATACTGTTAGGCCGACCGGACCGAGCTTTGACCAGCGCTTGGTTTAAGCGCCATGTACGTCCCGGCGGCGCGCAACCAATGTTACCACAGGCCAAGTCTCTCGGGGTATGCCCGTCTTCCTAGTACGCAGGGCCTTTCGATTCTTGGGAAATGTCATTCTGAGCCGTAGGCGAAGAATCTAAAATCCTTCAGCAAGAACCTAGTGCGAGCCGGAGAAAGGGAATGCAGTCAAGGACTTTAGACCCTTTGCTGTGCTCAGGGTGACAAGAACCGAAAAGACCCTGTCCCGGTACGGACGTAGGGGTCTGAGGAAACCGGGGCGCCCCCAATATGCTGGGTCGTCTTTGCGGTTTAGAATAAATACCGGTGGTAGACCGGACCGTGAGTCTGGTCCGAGCTAGGAGTACATGCGATGTTTATCGCCATTGGTATCATCCTCTACGCGCTGTTGGCTTTGGCCTGGTCCCGCATATTTCGGCGAATGGGGTGGAATCCTTGGTGGGGTGTGACTTTGGTGGTCCCGTTCGCCTTTTTCGTGATCTCCGGAGTGTTGTATTTCCAACAGTGGCCTCTGGAGCGGCGAGTTGTAGAGTTGGAGGAGGAACTGGCCAGGCTGCAAGGTCACACCCCGGAGCGGCACTGGTAGGCTAAAGGGGCAGGCGCACTTTCTGAAGCCCTCAACAAATCGGTCCGCCAAACTCATTCACCAAAATTCGTTCAAATGGAGGCGCAATGAATCTCCAAGATTCAGTGATTATAGTAACCGGCTCCGCAACCGGCCTTGGGGCCGAGGTGGTCAAACTAGCGGCGTCGAAGGGCGCCAACGTGGTGGTGAACTATACCAAAAGCGAGTCCGAGGCCCAAGAGACTGCCGAGACCTGCCGAGCTCTGGGTGTGGAAGCCCTAGTGTGCCAAGCCGATGTCTCTGTCGATGGGGACTGCCGCCGCATGGCCGCTGAAGCGGTAGAGCATTGGGGCCGGATTGACTGCTTGGTCAACAACGCCGGCCAGTCGGTGTTCGCCAGTTCCGCCAACCTGGAGAGTTTGTCGGGCGACGACTTCCTTCGCATCTACGCAGTGAACGTGGTGGGTGCCTATCAAATGGTCCGAGCCGTAGCGCCCCACTTGAAGGCCCAAGGCCAAGGCGCCATTGTTAACATCTCCTCGATTTCCGCCTTCACCGGCGGCGGCAGTTCGATCGCATACGCTGCGTCCAAGGGAGCTTTGAACACCATGACCGTCTCTCTGGCCCAGGCTCTGGCGCCTGAGATCAGAGTCAACGCGGTCTGCCCCGGCATGTTTGAATCCAGATGGTGGCGAGGGGGACTGGGGGAAGAAGGCACCCAGAGACTGTTCGATCAGTTTATCGATGAGGTGCCTCTGAAGACGATGGCGACGGCCCACAGTGTGGCCAATACTGTGGTCTGGCTGCTGGAAGGCGCCGACCATATCACCGGAGAGACCATGATGATCGACGCCGGTATGCACCTGCTGGGCTTTCAGCCAAGGGGGGCATAATTCACTTGGCCGGGTCTGCCCCACAAATAGTGAAGGCGCGGCCTATCGTCTAGGGAGGAGGCAGTGCAGACCGGGAGGGCCTAACGGATGGCTACTGTTTAGAGGAGCATTGATGCCGAGGTTCGCGCCGTGGGCCTAGTCTAAGGAGGCAAGAGTGCGTAGATTGTCCCATCAATCATCGTTGGCCTCCTTGAGGATCTCTCAAGGAGGCCTTCATTGCCGCGGAGGGCTTGAAATGGGGACAGCTAGAGCGCTCCCGAAAATTTACGGCCTAGAACCGGAAGGAACGGTTGCCGCCCCCGCTGGGGCCAAGTTGCCGGTAGCAATCGCTACAGTAGACCGGGCGTTCCCCCGTAGGCCGGAAGGGCACCTCGGTGTCCTTTCCACACTCGGCGCATACTGCCGGATGCATCTCGCGCCGCATACCGCCCCCGAAGCCTCCTCCGGAATTTGCGCGCCGGGCCTGACGGCACGATGGGCAGCGCTTGGGTTCGTTGGTGTAACCCTTCTCCGCGTGGTACTGCTGGTCATCGGCAGTAAACACGAAAACCTGGTTGCACTCCACGCAAGTTAGGTTCCTATCTTGAAATGCCACTGGTGATCTCCTTTTCTATGTTGGATTAGTTACAACTGATCACCAGGGTTTTTTCCTTGACAGGACTCGCCTGGGAGCCAGTTATGAACCTAGTTTATCACATCCACAGGGTTTTCTCAAAAATGGGGGAACAGTACAACAGTACATTTCATGGGGCCGTCCCAATAGCGTCAGGGTGATGATTCGCGCCAACTTCAAGCCAGGATAGACGACTCTCACCAACCCCGGAGTCAGCGTCAGCGCCCGAAGCACACGGTCCAGTAGACCGCCGGCTTCCGTCACTGAGTTGACTGCCACGACAGCATCTCCTCCGCGGAATACCCGGCCATCGACGATCAAGGCCATACCGTCGTTTAGGTCGCAGCCTTGGTCCTTAAGCCGTTGCGCCACTTCGCGGTCTTGCCGGGCATCGACCAGAGTCATGCCGCCCTGACCCAAGCCGACGCGGCGGCTATAGACGGAGCAGAGGGGGCAGAGCCCGTCGTAAACGAGTATCGCCTTTGACAATCGCCTTCCCCCGTTTACCCTGCCACTCTTTCAATACCCGGGTAGTGTCAAAATGAGAAATACAAAGATTCGATGTCTGAATTTTCTTTCTCGTTGCGCGGCCTTTCACCGCCATCTTTGGTGCCGGGAGAGGGACTCGAACCCACACAGCCGCAAGGCCAGCGGATTTTAAGTCCGCTGCGTCTACCGTTCCGCCATCCCGGCAGGTATGGACCGGGTATCGTTGGTGATTGTTACTCTAAGGTGCGGGGTGACGTTTGTACTGAGGATAAGCCCAAAGATGGACTCGGTGGTAAGCACTTTGAGGGCCATTGGTTGGAGGCGACGGGCGGATTCGAACCGCCGAATAGAGGTTTTGCAGACCTCCGCCTTAGTCCACTTGGCTACGTCGCCCCAGTGCCTTGCTGAACCCGGTTGGTGCCGAGGGCGGGATTTGAACCCACACAGGCGCTCGCCCACGGCCCCCTCAAGACCGCGTGTCTACCAATTCCACCACCTCGGCCTGATAGGCTGACTATTATAACACGTCTAACATCCTCTGGGGTCAACATATCGCGCTCTATAACTGTTCAGACTTCGTGAGTCAAATTTGCCGGGAGCCACATCCGTTGTTCGAATGATAGTCCTTTTACGGCATTCCGCAGCCCAACCGTCATTCCCGCGCAGGCGGGAATCCAGAAATGCCAGGGAAAAGGAACGTTGCTGGTTGCAAACGCTCCTGGATTCCGGCCTTGAGCCGGAATGACAGGTTAAGTGGCCGGGGTGAAGTATTAAGTCTGAACAGTTACCGCGCTCTCTCAAGGTCTATTACTGATGCGTGAACAATTACCTAAACCAGCCTTCGTCTCCTGAGCTTGTCGAAGGGCCGGCCCCCGTATCCAGTACGGGGCCGGCTTTGAGCCGGAATCCAGAAATTATGAGGACAAAGAGCCCTTCGACCGTGCTCAGGAGAGCCTCAGGACAGGCGTAGCTGGCGGAGAACGTTCTGGATTCCGGCCTTCGCCAGAATTGCGGATGGCTTTGTGAAAGCCACGTATGCGGATGAAAATGGCGTCCAGTCCCCAACCGTCACTCCCGCGAAAGCGGGAGTCCAGGACCTTACTAACCAGTGGCGGTCCTTGCGCCTAGAATTTCTGGATTCCCGCCTGCGCGGGAATGACGAGTTGGGTATTTTCATGTCAATGACAGGGGAGGGAGCAGTTTAGAAACTAATTCACGCATCAGTAATTCTCGTCTTAAAGCTCCAAGGCAACCACCAAGGTTGCTCCCAGATTCCGGGGCTGCGGGACTTCGGCAACAGTCTGCTATAATTGCCAGCCAAGATTACCTTGGGCGGCTCTTTATACCTTCAACGACCAGTAAGGGGAAAATCGTGGACCCTTTTC
Source organism: Dehalococcoidia bacterium (assembly GCA_965220245.1). GTDB lineage: Bacteria > Chloroflexota > Dehalococcoidia > Lucifugimonadales > UBA3495 > CBDCPI01. The sequence goes on along the minus strand of CBDCPI010000015.1, from coordinate 22,207 downwards.
TGGGGTGTGCACTCGTATAACTAACGAAACCATACTAGGTTAATGCCGTAGCTCGACACTCTTACCCGGTCGATGCGCAACGCTGGAATTTTTCATGGATGACGCGGAAAGCCTCGTAAATTTCAAAGACCAAGCCTACTCCGTACCTACCCAAGCGCCGGGCTTGGACGATAGCAGCTTGGACGACGCTAGGCGGCTCATCGGCGTGGACTATCGGGGCGCCCGGGCTGTCGTCGAGATTACCCATGACAACATACGCGACTTTTGCAACTACATGGGTAGCGACAACCCATTGTTCCTCGACGCGGATTACGCGGCCAACACCCGGTGGCGGGGTGTGATTGCACCACCAGCCATGGTGGGCCAAGCAATTATCGCTCCGGGCTTGCGGGGCATTCAGTGGATTTACGGCGGCATAGAGTGGGAGTTCTTCCAGGTAATGCGCCCCGGAAACTTGGTCCACCAAAGGGGCCAACTGGTCGACGCTGTCGAGAAGCAAGGGCGCACTGTACCGCGAATGGTCTTGCAAATCGGAGAACTGGAGTGCACCAAGGGAAACGGCGAGCCGGTGGCCCGTTCCCGAGTTTATCATATGCGAACGCCGCGCCGACAGGCTCCCGGCGGGATGGGCTACTCGGTGAATACCCAAAAGTGGACAGCAGAGGAACTGGCGTCGCTGGAAGAGGAGATGCTGGCCGGATCTCCCCGGGGAGGCCGGACCCGGTACTGGGAAGAGGTACAAGAGGACGAAGAGATTCCCCGGGTGACCTACGGCCCGTTACGGGTAGTCGACATCGGTCTTACCGGTAGCTACACCGATGCCGGCGCTGGCAGCGGGGACGGCGTGGCCCACAACGGCGCTCACGTCTACCAGATTCTTAACCGCCGCCGGCATCCCGCCGACACCTATGTGGACCCCGAGACGGGGACTCAGGACCATCCGCACCGGGGCCACTGGGAGCGGTTCATGGCCCATGAGGTGGGTATGCCGGGGGTATACGACATGGGTCCGCAACGGGTGTCCTGGTTCTGCCGCTACATTACCGACTGGATGGGCGACGATGCGTTTTTGGTGCGGCTGTCGGCCCACTTGCGCCGCCCCAACGTCGTCGGAGACGTTACCCGGTTGACCGGCAGAGTACAAAGAAAGTGGGTGGAAAAAGGGCTTCACCTAGTGCATTGCGACCTTTGGGCAGTCAACCACCGAAACGAAATCACCATGCCCGGCAGCGCCGTGGTTTCCTTGCCGAGTATCCACCGTCCGGCGGGGCAATGGTTAACGCCTGCCGAGTCGGAGGCGGATTAACCCTTGGCTACAGTGCCGGAGGGCTTCCCCGGGACCAAACCGGAGTCACTGGAAGCAGTCCGTGATCTAATCGGCCGGCCGCTGCGCCGCCGACAGCACAACCGGCTGGTAAGCGCGTCCTCGGTGAAACGCTGGGCCAAAAGCATCGGGGACCGCAACCCGTTGTGGCTGGACGCGGATTACGCCCGGGGCAGTTCTCAGGCTCGTCTTGTAGCCCCACCCTGCTGGCTTTTCAGCGTCGATGACACTTGTCTCGCCGCGAAATTTCCTGACCGCCATGTTATCTACGGCGGTTGCGATTGGGACTTCTACCGTTGGTTAGGGGAAGGGGAAACCGTGGTCGCCGAGTCGCGGTTGACTGGTGTCCAAGCAAAGACAGGGCGCTTTTGCGGCTCGATGGTGCTCCAGACGGGAGAAACGGTGTTCCTCGACTCGCGGGGTGAGCCGGTGGCCAAGGCCGTATCGCGGGTCTTGCGCACGTCCCGGGCCGCCGCCGTCGCTGTCGGCAAATACCATGACTGGAAGAAGCAGCTCTTTAGTCTGGATGAGGCGATGGCCATTGAGGACGCCTACGACGCCGAGGAGGTCCGGGGAGCAAAGACCCGCTTCTGGGAGGACGTTGGGGATGCGGAACTGCTGCCGCCTATCGTCCGGGGCCCCCTGACCTCGGAAGAAATAGTCCAGTTTATGGCCGCTACCCGTCCCAGCCTCGGCTTCAAGCAATTCCTACGGCACCGGCAGCGCCACCCTGAAGCTGCCTATTTGGACCAAGAGACGGGTTCCTGGGAGAGTTGGGAGGCGTCGCTGCTCCGCGACGACGTGGCTCAGGCCTTCGGTTTCCCCTTCGCCCACGACGCGGGGATCGACCGCGTTTCCTGGCTATCCAACTTGCTAACCAACTGGATGGGAGACCAAGGTTTCTTGAAGTCTCTTAGCGTCACTCTGACCCTGCCCAACGTGTACGGTGACGTTACCTGGTGCGGGGGCCGGGTAACCGGAAAGTCTCTACAGGATGGGTTGGGCGTCGTTGATCTTACGATTTGGTGCCATAACCAGCGGGGCGATCAGACCGCTCGGGGCAGGGCCGCCATAGTGTTGCCGCTCAAGGAGAAAGGTTAAGGGGCGCTTATAGCGACCGGGAGAATTTCGTATGGCAACAGAGGCCCTAACCAACGTTCGCGCCGTCACCTTCGATATGTACGGTACGCTGCTGGACTTGGAGGCCAGCTTTGGCGAAGGACTGGGCCGGTTCCTAAGGGCTGCTGGCTCAGACCGGGATGTGTCGGATGTGGTGCAACTATGGGAGGCGACCTATTTGCGCGAGAGCATGGTGGACTCCATGCTGGGCCGAGGTAGGACGCTTTTTGAACGAATTAGGCGAAATAGTCTGTCCCGGATTCTTGCCAAGTTGGGCGTTGCTCACACTGCCGCGGAAATTGAAGACTTGTTGACCACCGGTGCGCGCTTCACTCTCTATCCGGACGTTCAAGAAGGACTACTGTCGCTAAAAGGCGCGGTGGCCTTGGCGGTATTGTCCAATGGTGACTTGGGCTCGTTGGAACGGACGGTTAGTAGTTTGGTGATACCGGTGGAACACATCGTCTCGGCGGAGCAGGCGGGTGTCTACAAACCCCACTCGGTGGTGTACCGGACCGCCGCCGAGCACTTGAATCTACCGCCTAGCCGGATTCTCCATGTGGCGGCCCATCCTTGGGACATCCGGGGCGCCAAGGCCTTCGGGATGCTCGGAGCCTACGTCAACCGGGAAAACGTCCCCTTTGGCTATTCTACCCTCCAAGCCGACCTGGAAATATCCAATCTAACTGGCTTAGCCGCTCACCTTCGGCAACTCAGCACCACCTAGCGAGGAGTTGGAGTTAATGGCTAATGATTTCGAGATGGGAGCGGCTGTTTCGGCCATTATTATTGGTCTGTTAGCCATGGCCTTTCTTGCGGCGGCTTGTAGTGGCGACCGTTCTCCCAAGCCAGCGGAGCCGACTTCGGCGCAAGTGACCGTTCCTGAGACGCCAATAGTGTCGTCTACTTCCGTTCCAACACCTATTCCTACCACTGCGCCGCCTGAGAATAACCAGCAGCGACCCTGCGCCGACCGCGTCCTCAACGTGGGGTTCTATGCCTATTTCGCGCCGGTCAGTTACAGCGCCGACGCGGACCCGGCGTCCGACGGGTTTAACACCCATCTGGGTTATGAAGCGGACCTGTTAAACGCCCTAGAGGCTATGCTGGCCCTGGAGGTGTCGTTCTCCCGTCACGGGGTCGGAGCTTGGGACGACATTTGGCTTCTGTCTGCCGGTCCGGACTACGACCTTATCGGCGGCGGCATCACGGTCTTGGACTCTCGGACCCGGGACAGTTCCGGGGAGGCAGTAGTCCGGTTTACCTCTGGGCACATCACTTTTAGGCAGTCGTTGCTGGTTCGCGCCGCAGATGCCGAGCGTTTTGCCAGTCACGATGGCCTGACCAGCGACGTGCGTGTTGGCGCCTTGGCCGACACTACCGGAGAGGCCCGGTTGCTAGTGCTGACCGGACTGGTGGATGCCGCTGGCGTGCTGGCTGCTGGTGTACGGGTCGAAACGCGACGCGGCGCCGTGGTTGCCGACGGCAGTGCCGACTATTTCATCACCGCAGCCGGTGAGTCCGCGAATCTTGAAGGCAGGCGTAGTTTACACCCCTCTTCGGAAGCCATGCCTCAAGTGATTTACCTCGGAGACGAGACCGGCGAAGCGGAACTCCTCGAGGCTCTCGGCGCCGGAACGATTGACGCCTTGGCCAGGGGAGAAATCGGCAACCGTGATGCCGCTAGAATTTCTAATGGCGGATTTGTGGTCACGGCCCTTGATGAAGCGGCCGAACATGGCGGCTTCACCCTTGATATAAAAGACGCGGAGCTGGCTGTCTGCCTTGATGAGAAGATCAACTGGCTGACGGATAACCGGCGAATCGGCTACCGGGAATGGCTGGAAGCCCCTGACGTTTTCATACGCCGCGCCCAGCAGTGGAACAACCGCTCCTGAGACCCGAATTGGCGACGACATTTCCCACGGCCCGTTGATTGCGCCGTCCCCGTCGGTCCGGCTCCAATCACGATCTGACTGGCTTAGCCGCTCACCTTGGAGTAGCGTAAATCCGAACCATGTTCACCGGGAGGCTTCGATGTCCGTTAGATACGGCATTGGACTGGCATTGGACCCCACGTTTACTTCACGGTCCTACCGGGCCCGGCAGCTAATTTGCGGTCAATACGCCAGTTGGGCCGCGGAAATGAACATGGTATACGTCCTGATGACCGGGTTCTTGGAGTGCTCCGCCGCTGCGGTGGCCCAAGTGGACCGGGACTTGGCAGCCGTTGCGGCTGAAAGCCGACAGCGGGACCCCCAGTTCCAGTTGTCTCACTCCGGAGTGGGCAGCGCTTTTGATGGAGCCGGTCACGTCTTTTTGGACTTCTCGGACCCTGCTGGCAACTCCGCTTTGGTCAATTTGCAAAGCGCCGTCGCCGACTTGCTGGAAAGAAACACCAGCGTGGCCGTCGGCCCTGGCGACGAGCAACGGTTCCGGCTTCCGTTGATGCTGTACGCCAAGCTCCCCGAAGGGGTGTTCAGCGATGCGGTGGAGTTCGCCAGGACCGTAGCAGCCGACCTTGAGGTGCCGTCGAGCGCCCGGGGGTGGCGGCTTATGCTGCTGCGCTTCGAGTCCGACGCTGCCGGCGATGACTGGAATGGAGGGCGTTGGGCCGCCGACCTGCGGTGGGAGTTGCTGTCCAGCCACCCTCTCTAGGCGCAGCCAAGCCCGCAACGCCGGTGGCGCACCGCCAAGCGTTGGGCTATGATGCAGCTAACCGGACCCAGGAAACGTGCCGTCCCTCCCTCCTGAAACTCCTGGGGATTTTCGTTTTGGAGCGTCCAGGAGGCGACGACGGCTAAACTTTTGGAGGCGATTATTATATGAAGACCACTACCAAGCTTCGACAGCTCTTGACTTCGGGCCAAATGGTCACCGCCCCGTTTGTTCTCAACGCTTTGCACGCCAAGATTGCCGAATCCGTAGGATTCGACGCCGTATACATGACCGGCGCCGGTACGGCCGCCGAGCGGGGATTTCCTGACGTTGGGCTGTTGACCATGACCGAGATGGTCTCCAACGCCAAGTACATCGCCAACGCGATAGACATTCCGGTGGTCTGCGATGCCGACACCGGCTATGGAAATCCCTTGAATGTGCAACGCACGGTGCGGGAATACGAAGCCGCTGGCGTGGCCGGTATCCACATCGAGGACCAGCTATTCCCCAAAAAATGCGGGTTCTTCGAGGGCAAGCAAGTCATTCCTCAAGAGGAGGCTGTCCAGAAGATCCGGGCGGCATTGGACGCCCGCAACGACCCCGACTTTGTTATCATCGCCCGCTGCGACGCTTATGCGGTAACGGGATGGGAAGATACGGTCCAGCGTTGCCGCGCTTACGTTGACGCCGGGGCGGACATGGTATTCGTGGACGGCATCAAAACGGTGGCAGACCTGCATAACTACGCCGCCGACCTGCGGGACCTGCCCCGCATGTATAACGGCGACCTGCTGCCCACCCAAGAGGTTGCCGCCATGGGTTACAAGCTGATGATCTGCGGCAGCACCATCTGGCTGATCTACAAACAGGTGCGAGACTCCTTCGAGGAGTTGAAGCGCACCGGCAAGGTAAACCCGGACCGCTACGGCACCCGCTGGGACGTCGCCGGGCTGTTGGGCCTTGACCAAGTCTATGAACTGGAACGCAAATACGGCGTAACGGAGCCGGAGACTGCGCCGACGGGGGACTAGCCAGAGATGACCTCCGAGCAAAAACCAATAACCGCTGATGAATTGCTTCTGATGCCGAGGGATGGCAGGCGGTACGAGCTTATCCGCGGAGTATTGGTTGAAAAGGTGCCTAGCGAAATGACTACTGTTCGAACCCTAGTAACCGCCGACGAACTGCTGCGGATGCCCCGGGAGGACGGTGTCCGATATGAGCTTATCCGTGGAGTGTTGGTTCCCAAAATGCCAACTGGAGACCCACACGGCGATGTAGTGAGTCACACCCATTACATTCTAGTCCATTATGTAGTGCTCAACGACTATGGAGAAATCCGCGTCGGCGAACCCGGCTACCGGCTGGAACGGGACCCCGACACCGTGCGCGCTCCCGACGTGGCCTGGATCGCGCCGGGCCGCATCCCGCCAGGGACGCAGGGCTACCCGGAGTTGGCTCCCGACCTGGTCGTCGAAGTCAAATCACCAAGCAATTCCAACCCCGAAATGGCCGCCAAAGCCGCGATGTGGCTCAGCTACGGCTCCCAGGAAGTCTGGGTAGCCGACCCGGAAACTACCACCGTCACCAGACACCGCCCCAACGCCGCCCCGGTAACCCTAGGCGAAGATGACACGCTGGACGGGGGTGAATTGCTCCCTGGCTTCAGCGTTCCCGTGTGGCGCCTGTTCCGGCGGCGGCGGTAGCGAGGCCGAATCATCGGGCTTAAGCCCGATGATTCAAGCTATTCGCAATGGGATGAGAAAAGATGGTTGCAATCCGAGTGGAAGACGAACTGCCGAGGGCAGCCGTTGACTTCCTCAAACACTGCTACCGGTTCGTTAACGAGGAATGGCAGCACGTAGACCGAGACGACTTGCCCGACCAGGGATTTGAACGCAACTTCCGGTCCAGTTGCATCACCAGCCTGAGTGGTTGGGAGATTTCCCAAGAGCGGGAAATGCGTCTAGGTTACGAGTTGTCCACCGCCTCTGGTGTCCTGCATGAAATCGACATCGTCGCCAAGCACTCGGATGTCACTGCTATAATGGAACTGAATAACCGTCAGGGGTCTCCGGCGAAAAACGACGTGGTGGTCTTCTTTGCCAAGATTCTGGACTATCTCACCCTCAATCCAGACCTGTTGTTGAAGGAGTTGTGCCCGGTCTTCATGTCTACCGCGGCGTTCGAGCAAAACGGACTAGCAGCTTGTTTGGGGCTTGGGATTCACCCAGTAGGGCCTGGGTTGAGACCCGTCCCCATACTTGTCAACAACGCCAAGATACTTGACATGGAACTGCGCCGAGGCCTCCAAGTTTCCGAAACAATCGTCAACACAAGGACCTCCGGCGCGTCATGGCCGAGGCACACCTGCGGACTTACGACAATCTCCGCACGGTGGTCCAAAAGCACCTCACCCTTGAAGGAGTTTGGAGACCGATAGTCGAGGTAGACAAAATCAGTGACAGTGATTATATTTCGCGATTACTTGAACCGACCTTCGGTGATGAAGCAAGAGACCAAGCGGAGCAAGTGTTATCGACGCTAAATAATAGTCACTCCAAGAAACTGGAAGAGGCTCTACGAAAACAGGTTCTGCAAAAGACAATGCCGGAAATTCGCATCAGCGAATCTATTTTTCGGTCTATGTGCGACCGGTTAATAAGCCTTCGGTTGTTGAACCTGATGAGGGACGACCAACTCGGTTGTGGTTTCGATAAGAGCTATACGCCGTGCATCCAGGATTCCTCGTCTCACGATTGGTACACTCCCCTGAAAGTTAGGCTGAATTCTGGAGAACCCTTCCATATCTACTTCTGTGAGCCGGATATAGCCGACACTGGAACACAAAAGAAACTTCTTGATGCCATTCACAAATCGCTTGTAGATTTGACTCCTATGGCTGGCTACTATAGCTTGCCCGAAGTCCGCGACGAGGTTTGTCAGTATCTCAAAATACCTGAAGGGGTGTTCGACGAGGCCCTTAACCGTATCCTTGACTTAGATTTGTGCCCCTTTACGGTTGGCCTGCAATATGAGGGTATCACTGGTCGGCGAAAGCCCTTGGTGCGGGACCGGGGTTCCATTCAAATTTACAATCTCATCAGGAGGACGTAATGCTGCAAATACCCAGAAGAAGCACGCAACAAGGGGATTCTCCCTATGCAAAACTCGGACTGAAAGACCTGCCATTCCCGGTCATGGCCGTTTCTGACCCTTACAACACTGACCCCCGGCGCAATGGGGCTATTTACGCCGAAGAGCCGGTGCGCCCCAGCATCGAGAAATTTGAGCAGTTTCTGATTCGTCCCGATGATTTTCAAAACAGGGTACGGCTTGCCTACCTCTAGTCCAGGGGCGACCAGGAAGCTGGTCGGGGCATGGGTAAGACTGCGCTGCTCCGTTACTTTCGGCAGCGAATCAACCAAGACTGGGGCTGGACGGAATTCAGCGGTCGATTCTCTGCGCTAGTGGTCTACGTGTCCTTTCCTTCCCAAGTAGACCGACGCTACATGGAGCAGTTGGCCCTATCGGCATTGGTTGATATATGCAAAAGCCGAGTACTGGAATCAGCGCGGGCCTCTCTGCGATTAGAGCAACTGACGGAACAACAGGTACAGCAAGTCGTGACTAACTTGGATGGTTCTGAGGACCCTGCTAACCTGCTCAATGACGATATATTACACGCCAATGCAATCGACGCTGTGCAACTAGACCAAGAGGTTATAAACCGGTTGATTGAAGAAGGAGTGCAACGCGACTCAGCAGTAGCGCTTGCCGTGGGCGGGTTCGAAGATCACCTTAAGTCCTTCAGAAGGGACAACAGTCTCGAACCGTTCTATATTCCCCGGGACACGAAGATATTGGAGTACTCGCGCGGTTTTCTATTCAATGACATGGTCCTCTATTTGCGAGCCGCCGGGTTCGAGGGAGGATACCTTTTCATTGATGACATCAAGAACCTTGTCGACCAGATGGCCCGAAGGCACCGTCTTGAATTTGCGAAAGAGTTTGCGCTATGTGCAGTGCGGCCTGGGTATGCAAATACAGCCCATAATTTCTTTTCCTGCGTCTTGACGACCCACCAGCAAGCCTCCGTTGGCTTGTCAGCGGCTTGGGGTGAAGCCGGCTTGGCTGGAATCGCCCGATTGGACCCCAACGACCCAAACTCAGTGGAACTTCCGCTTCCGAGCACCGACCAAGCACGAGAGATTATAGTTGCTCACGGCTTTGTTGAATGAATGGGAGGTAGTGTTAAGCTGGAGGCATGAAGCGAACACCGCAAGCCTCCAAAGCTCGTCCCAAGAAACGCACCACCACCAGGAAATCCCAGTATCGGATACGTAACTGGCATGACTACAACGAAAGCCTGGTCCAGCGGGGTTCAATAACCCTATGGACCAGCGAAGAGGATATTGGGGCCTGGAAGCCCGACGGCCCCCGAAAGCGCGGTGGGCAGTTTCAGTATTCCGATGGAGCAATCCAGTGTCTGTTGATGGTGCGCAGCGTCTTCCACTTGACCCTGAGGGCTGCCGAAGGGTTTCTCCGGTCCGTGTTTCACTTGCTGGAGTGGGATTTGCCGGTGCCGGACTATACCACCCTCTGCAAGCGCGCCAAGCGCCTGGGGGTTTCCTTGCTCAGGAAAGCTGCTGGGCCCTTGCACCTGGTACTGGACAGCACCGGGTTGAAAGTCTTTGGGGAGGGAGAATGGAAGGTGCGTCAGCATGGCTATACCAAACGGCGCACCTGGAGGAAGCTCCATCTAAGCGTGGACAGTGAAACCCAGGAGATCCAGGCCGTGGTACTGAGCGAGGCCAGCCTGGACGATGCGGGAGCGGTGCCCGAACTTCTGGACCAGAGCACCGAGTCAGTGGAGCAGGTGGGTGGCGATGGGGCCTACGACAAAAGGAAGGTATATGAGGGCTGCGCTGTCAGAGGTGTCAGGCGGGTAGCAATTCCACCTCGAAAGGATGCCCGTATCTGGCAGCATGGGAACTGTGCCGCCCCGCCCCTGGTGCGGGACGAGAACCTGAGAAGGATTCGGAAGGTAGGACGTAAGCGGTGGAAACAAGAGTCGGGCTATCATCGGCGTTCCCTGGCCGAGACTGCCATGTTTCGGTTCAAGACCATCTTTGGTTCCTATCTTCAGGCCAGGAAGTTACCGCAGCAGAAGGTGGAAGCCAAGGTAAAGTGTGCCGCTTTGAATCGGATGACCCACTTGGGAATGCCGGATAGCTATCGAGTAGCATAGCTCGATTCAAAGGGTGTCGGGACATTTCATGTGCTGCCAATATTCATGCAACAAAGCCGTTGCTCACCTCGACTACTATCGGACCGATCCCGAAGACAGTGGCGCCATCAAGCCTTTTACCGAAGACGGGATGGCGGCCCTGTTGAAGAATAGGCAACATCCTCGCATCCTGTTGACTGCGGCGGCTTCAGTGGTCAGTCGCGCTGCTTTGGAAGGAGTAACCTCCATAAATGCGGCGTATGTGGACGCGGCAAGTGAGGCTGTGGCGTCTCAATCCACACCCGACTTCACTGAAGGTCTTGCGGGAGCAGTGTAGCAACTCAAGGCATCGCCCATAAATCACTTGTTACAGAGGATAAAAGTCTCCTTATTAGAAATTCATCCGGCTGGGAGGTGTTCAACGGGCGCCTTGCACAAAATTAGATTTGGACACCACAAACTAAAGGAGTGGACGCGAGTTGACAGAGGCTGGCAAAGTTATTTTGGGCCCTGGTGAAGGGCGGAGCATCGCCGCTCCGGGCAGCAGCATTGGATTCAAAGCGGTCACCGGGGATACCGGTGGCCGCTATTCATTGCTCGAGTACATCGTCGACCCCGAGTTTCCCGGACCAGCGCCCCACCTCCACTTGGAAATGGAAGAGGGGATTTATGTGGTGGAAGGGCTGTTTCGGGTACTAGTGGGAGACGAGATGGTGCAAGCGCCGGCGGGCACTTTTGTGTTGATTCCCCGGGGCACCGTCCACACCTTCACCAATCCACTGCCGACTCCGTCCAAGTTCCTGCTCATCGCATCGCCGGCCGGATTCGAGCATTACTTTGAGGAGCTTGCCCCCTTGGTGGAAGAACACGGTTATCCGCCACCCGAAGCGATGCAGGAACTAGCCGAGAAGTACCGCTTTCGGGTGGTGCTGCCTCCCTAGCCGCATTTTACCGGCCTATCTGCTCGGAGTGTCACTCTGAGCAGTTATAAACAAGCCTGCTCCCTCGAACCCGGCCCTTCGACTGCGCTCCCTCTGGTCGCTTCGCTCAGGGTGAACGAGTTGGGACCTCCGCTCATCCTGAGCGAAGCGGAGTGGAGCCACAGGCGGAACGGAGCGCAGTCGAAGGACCTGTCGCAGCTAAGGAGGTCCTTCAAATCCGTTCCGCTCCCTGACGGTTGTTCCACTAGGTTAAGGATGAGCGGACTTATAGCACAATGTCTGTGCCCGGTAACGGGATGTCAGCCCGCCGCTGGTATGGGCGGGACGGGCTGGCACGTCGTCTGTCGACACCTGTCTTAAAGGGCGTTGCGGCGCCGGAGCGTATGAGACCGTACCCGGTTGGGATTTAGCCGTAAGCCTAGTAGCCGAGCATCGTTGAACTGATGGGTGGTGGGGTAGTATAGGGTAATTAGCCGAGGAGAAGTTTGGGAAGTGGGGTGTGGATGATGGCGAATAAATACCGGGTACGGCTGGCGGAGGAGGAGCAGCAGGAACTGGTGGCGCTGGTGTGCAGAGGACGGGCGGCAGCATACAAGCAGACTCACGCCCGCATCCTGCTGCTTAGCGATGAGACCCAATCTGAAGGCGCCATGAAAGACGAGGAGATTGCCCGGGCGCTGAAGGTGGGCACCGCCACGGTGGAACGGGTGCGCCGGCGGTGCGTGGAGGAGGGGATTGAGGCGGCGCTGGCACGAAAGCGGCAACTTAACCGGCGTCCGAGGCTACTGGACGGTCAAGGGGAAGCCCACCTGATTGCCCTGGCCTGCGGAGAACCGCCGGAGGGCCGGGCCAGTTGGACCTTGAGACTGCTGGCGGAGCGGCTGGTTGAGTGCGAGATAGTGGACAGCATCAGCACCGAAACGGTACGCCAGACGCTGAAAAAAACCGACTCAAGCCCTGGCTGAAAGAGTGCTGGTGCATCCCGCCGGAGGGCAGTTCGGAGTTTGTCTGTGCCATGGAAGATGTGCTGGAGGTCTATCATCGCCCCTACGAGGACAACGAGGTTCTGGACAACGAGGTTCTGGTCTGCCTGGACGAGACCAGCAAACAGCAGGTGAAAGAAACGCGCCTGCCGAGTCCACCCCGGCCCGGAGCGGCAGGTTCTTACGACTATGAATACGAACGCAACGGCGTGAGTAACCTGTTCATGCTGTTCGCGCCTTTGGAGGGATGGCGGGGTGTGGAGGTGACGGACCGGCGGACGAAAGCCGATTGGGCGCGGGTGGTCAAGAAACTGGTGGACGAGGACTATGCTGACAAGGACCGGATAGTGCTGGTGATGGACAACTTGAACACCCACCACCCGGCCTCATTGTATGAGGCGTTTGAACCCGCCGAGGCCCGGCGCATCGCCGAACGGTTGGAAGTCCACTACACGCCCAAGCATGGCAGTTGGTTGAACATGGCGGAGATCGAGACCGGCGTGATGGCCCGGCAATGCCTGGGCCGCCGCATCCCGGACCGAAGCGTCCTGCGGAGGGAGGTGGCAGCGTGGCAGGCTCAGCGCAACCGGGACGGCATACAAGTGGACTGGCGCTTCACCACCGCGGACGCACGTATCAAACTGAAGTCCCTCTACCCATCATTACAGCAATGACGGACTACTAGCCCCCCGAAACTCCGGTTAGTCCTCGGCACGCCGAGCAATGCTCAAGACGAATCCCCGCAGAATTTCAAGTTAGTCCTCGGCACGCCACTCGGTGCTTAGCATAAAAGAGGGCTCTAGATAGTAGATACCCCCCGTGAATAGTTGCTGGAACTGTTCGGAGAGGATAGACACGCTGGAAACGCCGCCCATCCGTCCAAAAAGCCGTTGCCCGAAAGACCGCCTGGGCCGCAACCAGCGGGCCCGGGGCTTGGCATTACCCAGTTCCGCGGCCAGTTGTAAGGCGCTGTCGAAGTCACCCATCTGGTCGACAAGCCCTAGGTCCACTCCCCGGCGAGCGGTGACTACCTCCCCGGTAGCCAGTTCTCGTACCTCGGCCTCGCTCAGGGAGCGCCCGTGGGCTACCACCGAAACGAAGTTCTCATAGATCTCGTTAATCAGGACTTGGAACCTTTCGCCCTCTTCGGGGGTCGGGCTTCGCCAAAAGCCTCCCATATCCTTCAGCCTGCCGCCCTTGAAAACGGAAAACTCCACCCCCACTTTACCCAGCAGTTGCTCCATAACCGGCCTAAGGTAAATCACGCCGATGGAACCGACTAGGGCGGTGGGGAGCGCCACCACCTTGCTGGCCGCGCAAGCCAGGTAGTAGCCGCCGGAAGCTCCGATGCCTCGCACGTAGGCGATGACCGGTTTGCTCTCGGCGATTTTTTTGATGCTGTGGTAAAGCAACTCGGACCCGGAAGCCGAACCACCGGGGGAGTCGATGTCCAGCACCACGGCCCGATACTTCCGGCTCTTAGCGACAGTATCGAACAGCCGGGAGTAAACCGGCACCCGCACGTGATTGCCAATGACCCCGTAAACCTCGATTACCGCCACTCCGCCTCGGCTCCGTCGGAACAGTTGCATGTCGCCTCCCCTCAGACCAAGCGTCGCCCGTCAAGTCCTTTGCCGATCCTACTCAGCTTACCAGCTTAATTGTACCGTATCTTCGTTTCAGCAGCCTTGGCCAGCGACTTTGGGCAGTACCCTTGGGCCCATCAACCGGCATTAGCCCCCTAACCACCCGAGACCCTGACTCTTCGCCTCAATTCGGAACTCGTGGACCGTAATGGCGCGCCAGCTCCGACGCATACCGTTTGCCCAAGGCGGCTCCATCGGCTTCGACCCAACGGCTGAAGGAAGTGGGAGCGGTTGGGGGACCGGCTGAGACCAGATTATCCGCCATCAACCCGTCCAGCTCGTCTCTGGTTAACACCACGTCCCGCAGCATCAACCCGGCCACCCTGGCAGCCGCCAACGCCACCTCCGGTGGGACGTGAACCAAACGGGCCTTGGCTCCCACCCGTCTGCCGATGAGCCGCACCAACTCATCGAACCTGAACACCTCGGGGCCCACGGCGTCCAAAACCGTGTTATCGTCCTTGGCGCCGGCCTCCACCGCCAACTTTGCCACGTCGTCAACAAACACCGGTTGGATGAGGTAGTCGCCCGGACCGGCGATGGGGAATAGAGGGGACCGCCGGAGAAACCAAGCGATGTTGTTGATGAGGACGTCTTCGTTGCTGAAAAGCACTGTCGGACGGATGATGGCGTAGGAAAGACCGGAATCGCGGATGGCCTGTTCCACCAGTCCCTTTCCCCGGAAGTAGGGGAGCGGAGACGCCTCCGAAGCGTTGGTGATGCTGATGTGCATCAAGCGTCGGACTCCGGCCGCCACTGCCGCCCGTATCAGAATCCTGGAATTCTCCACGGCGACGTTATGGTCCAAAGGGCCGCGGGCAAAGCGTATCCAGTAAGTGTTGTACAGGATTTTGCATCCCTGTAGGTTCGCCACCAGTTGACCGAAATCGCCGAAATCCAGAGACCGGGCCTCCACGCGGTCGCCGAAGGGGCTGCCGGAGGAGGCGCTTCTGGTGAGGGTCCTGACCGGCGCGCCCCGGTCCAGCAAACGACGGGCGATGTATTTACCGGTATAGCCGAAGGCGCCGGTGATGACGCTAAGGGGTTGTCTCGTCATTCCCATCCTTGGCCCGTTGCTTAGTACCAAAATTAGGCCATCGCGGTAGTAGTACCGGGCGATTCCTGCTTTATTGATGCGTGAATAAGTTTCTAATCTGTCCCCTCCCCGTCTTTCCGGCGAAGGCCGGAATCCAGGACCGTTCTCCGCTAGCTACGCCTGTCCTGAGGCTCTCCTGAGCACGGTCGAAGGGCTTGTCGAAGGGTTCTTTGTTCTCAGAATTTCTGGATTCCGGCTCAAAGCCTGCCCCGTACTAGATACGGGGCAGGAAAGACGAGGGCCGGTTTAGGTAATTGTTCACGCATCAGTAAAAGGATGGTATAGAAGCCGAACGCGGTACCACTATCTAATGATACCGCGTTCTAAAGACTGGGCTAGCCTCGAAACTCGCGCGTATTTGGGAAGTTCTCCAGGAAAAGGGGCCGAGTTGCTACACGTCGGGCGCGGCTGCTTGCTCTTCGGTTTTCTTGAAAGCGGGGATCACGTGCTTGCCGAACATCTCGATGGACTTCATCACCTCCGGGTGGCCAATGGTCTCGGTGGCCATCAAGAACTGTATTTGGTCCACCCCGGTGACTTCGTGCAGCTTGATAGCATCGATGCAACTGGCTGGGTCGCCGGCGACGATGATGCCCCGGTCGGCCATGGTGTCGGCGTCGAACTCCTCCCAAATGCGCTGGGCCAGCGCGCTGCCCCCGGACAGGTCCAGGCCTGGTGCTGAGCCGCCGTTGCTCCCTTCAACCGTGGCCTCGACGTTGATGTACCGGGAGAAGTTCTGGGCCAAGTGTTCCGGGACGCCGCCCCACTGGTCCAGAAGACGGGCGTACACGTCCTTCTGGTCCTGAACGTAGGGCCGGCCGGGACCAAAGAAGGTCTTGAGGGACCTGGCGCTCAGTTCGCGGGCCTCCCGGTTGTCTTCTCCACAGTACCCGAAGCAGGAACTTAGCCACTTGTTGTTGACTACTTGGCCCACCGGTTCGGCGGTTTGGATGTTCTCTCGATAGGCCTTGATGTAGGGTTCCAACACCGAGGGGGCGTTGACCCCTAGGGCCATGGCGCCAATGCCTTTCTGGGCCGCCAGCTCGTAGGTGGCCGGTTGCAAAGCCGCTACCCAGATGGGTGGGTGAGGCTTCTGGTAAGGCTTGGGCAAGACTTCTCGAGGCGGCACGTTCCAGAAACGGCCCTCCCATTCGAAGGTCCCTTGCTCCCAGATCTTCGGGATCATCGTCAGCGACTCTTCCCACATATCGCGGGTCAGGCGGGGATCGATTCCCATCCCGGTCTGTTCGTAGGGGGCCGAGCGGCCCGTGCCGAAGTCCACTCTACCGTGGGAGATGTGGTCTAGCATCGCAATTCGTTCGGCGACCCGGACCGGATGATGGTAGGGAAGGATTACCACGCCGAAGCCAAGGCGAATGCGCTTGGTCTGCGCCGCGATGGCGGTAAGCACTACCTCGGGGCACGGGGACATCGAAAAGGTGGTCAGAAAGTGGTGCTCGACGAACCACACGGAGTCAAACCCCATCTCGTCGGCAAGGATGCACTGCTCAATCGTCTCCTCAATAACGGCGTGGTCGTCTAGGGTTGGCCGCTGCATTTCATATGCCAGCGAGAATTCCATGCTCACTCCTTATAACGGCTAATGAGTTGATGTTGGCGGTGGGATTCGACGCCATTCTAACGGCAATCGACATTCCGGGCAACCGCGTTTGCCGCCCAGTACAGGGTCTTTCAATTGTCACCCCGAACGGAGTGAGCGGTCTAAAATTCCCCCGGCAAGCCAAGGTTGGTTCCGGGCCAAGCCTTTAGATTCTTCAGTCGCTGAGTTTATCCTGAGCAAAGTCGAAGGGCTCCTTCAGAATGACAATTGAAATACCCTATGCCAGCAGCCGGAGGCTTGACTAGGGCAACCTAGCTTTGTAGACTGCTGGGCGTAGTCCAAAGACCTTGTCCACGGGCTAGCCATTTGGAGCAACAAACAGCGTCCTGACTAGGGACCAAACTAACGGAGGAAAGTCATTTGGCTTACGCGGAGATGAGTAGTATCGAGGCCGGGCTGAAGTTCAAGACCCGAGCCGGGCTGATTGTGGAAACTACCGGGGTGACTCAGGCAATAGACAGCGTCGAAGACCTGCACGTCCATGAGGTTGTAATCATAGAGGGCGCCGGCGAAGGCAGTAAGTATTTGCACAACCTGGACTACGCGGAACAAGTCTAAGAAGGTGTGTGCAAAGTTCCCTCTCCCGCGGGAGAGGGCTAGGGTGAGGGACGTACCCCCAAAGTCCAGACATGGCAACTTGGCTTATGGGAAACATTTTCCCTCATCCTATGGCCCAAGGCGAGTTCAGCCGATGCGGGCGTTAATGGCCCCCATCAGGTCTTGAAGGTCGGGGAAGATGTGGGCATTGGGTTCGTGACGGTGCTCGGCGATCACCTCGCCGTCGACTATTACGTCAAATTTGCCGTGGGGCCCCGGCGTTAGCTTAAAGCTGGCAATGTGTTCATCCGCTCGGCTCAGTGCTTCGCCTGCCATCCAGGCAGCGCGCAAAGCGTGGCGTCAATCCTGGCAATAAAGGATTTCCAACTCCAGTTTTTTCGATGTCGTCACCAGGCCACCTCCCAGTTTTTTGCAGAATGCTGAGAATAATATGGTGGCGGGGTGGGCATGTCAATGATCTGGGATGCGCCGGGACTTCCCTAAAAGCTCAAGGAACTCCTGGAAGGCCTCCCAGTAGTCCTCTCCTCCCTGCTCGAAAGTGTCGTTATGCGCGGCCCAGGGCAACGCTTGAAAGCGCTTGGGCGGGTTCGCGTGGTCGAACAGCTTTCTCCCTTGAGCAATGGGTACGGTTTCGTCTAGCTCCCCGTGCAGGATAAGGACGGGGCACTGTACCTTGGCAACGCGGGCCAGGGAGTTGTACTTGTTTCGCACCAGCCAAGCCGAGGGTAACCGCGGAAAGACTAGGCGAGACATCTCGCTGATCGACGCGAAGGGCGAAACCAATACCAGACCGGCAGGACTCTCGGAGGCCGCCAGTTCCAACGCTACGGCAGTGCCCAAGGAATGGCCGAAGTAGACAATGGCATCGGGAGCCAGCCCGTGCTGCTGCCGTAGGTAGGCCAAGGCGGCCCGAGCGTCTTGGTAGGTGCCCTGCTCCGAGGGGAGGCCTTCGCTCCGGCCAAACCCCCGGTAGTCGAAAATTAAGATGCTTATCCCCAACCTTTGGTGCAGCAACGCCAACTCGGTGACCCGATGCCCGATATTGCCCCCGTTGCCGTGAAACCAGAGCCAAGTGAAATCGCCGGGACCGGGGATGTACCAACCGTGCAACTTCAACCCGGTCTCGGTGGGGAAGAACACTTCCTGGTAGGCGACTCCCACGTCGTCCGGGGTGAACTCGACATCAGAGGTAGGGAAAAATACGTACCTCTTTTCGAAGTACTTCCAGATGATGGCGGGGATCATTGACTGGCTAAAGCTTACCGCTCCTGAGTTAACTGGGCAGGGAATGGGACGGCGGGCACGGCTTTGGGATAGCTTGCGGTTTCCTGCTTGATGGCGTCCAAGCGTCCGGCAAGGTCTCGCACTTCTTGGGTGTCTTGCCCGCATTGAGGACACCATATTGTTGATTTAGTGGTCAACATCAGGTTGTCTTTCTTGATGTCAAAGCTCCCTAGTTGGGCATTGCACCGGCCGCAAAGCTGGACCACGGTCACGTCGTTGCCAGGCATCACTAATTACCTCGTAGTTTATTATTCGGCTGGTAGGCCGGGGTTGAGGAGTTGGCGAAGGCTATGCCAGACTATCGTCCAGTATCTCCCAGACTATCGTCTAAGATTTCAAGGATGTCTCGGGCGCTCTTTTCTCCTTCCAGCCCCTTGGCTTGGATGCCCTCGCTTAGCATTTGCAAGCAATAGGGGCAGGAGACGCCGACGGTGTCGGCCTGGGTCTCCAAGAAGTGCTCGGTGCGGGCGTGGTTTATCCGGGTGCCCTGGCTTTCTTCCACCCACATGTGGCCCCCCCCGGCGCCGCAACAAAAGGCTCTTTGTCGGCACCTGGGCTCCATCTCCACCAAGGTAAGCCCCGGAATGGCCTTGATGATGTTGCGGGGCTGGTCGTAGATCCCGTTGTGCCGTCCCAAGAAGCAGGAGTCGTGGTAGGCGACGGTAGCGTTGACCGTGTTGACCGGGGTCAACTTGCCTTGGCCAATCAATTCGTTGACGAACTGGCTGTAGTGCAACACCTCGAAGTTCCCCCCGAACTGGGGATATTCGTTACTGAGGGTGTTGAAACAGTGGGGACAGATGGTGACGATCTTCTTGACGCCGTATTGGGTAAGGGTCTCGATATTCTGTTGGGCCAGAATCTGAAAGAGGTACTCGTTTCCCATACGGCGCGCCGGGTCGCCGGAGCAGGTTTCCTCGTCGCCAAGGATCGCGAAGTCCACCCCGGCCCGTTTTAGGACTCGGGCCATCGACCTAGCCACGGACTGGCTCCGTTGCTCCAAGGCTCCGGTGCAGCCAACCCAGAACAGGACCTCGGCTTCCGGCTTGTCCGCCAACGTGGGCACTTCCAAGCCCTCCGCCCACTGGGTACGGGAGTATTGGGTGCCCCGCCAAGGATGCCCTCGCTGCTCCAAGCTGAGCAAGGCGTTCATCGCGGAATCGGGGACCTTGGACTCTTCCAAGACCAGGTTGCGGCGTAGGTCCATGATGGTGGGCACATGCTCCACCACCACCGGGCACTCTTCCATGCAGGCCCCGCAGGAGACGCAGTCCCAGATCGCGGCTTCGGAGATGGCCCCGCCGATGAGGGGGGTAGGCTCGACGTGCTCCGGGTCTCGGGGTCCCTGATAGCCAATGGTCACCATGTGGTCCTTCAGGTTCTCCACGATGTGCATGGGAGAAAGCACCTTGCCGGTGCTGTTAGCCGGGCACACGTCGGAGCAGCGGCCGCACACGGCGCAAGCATACCCGTCCAAGAGTTGTTTCCAAGTGAAGTCTTGGACGCGGCCCGCGCCGAAGCGCTCGGTGTTCTCCAAGTCGATGGGCGCCAGGGCCCCCCGGGGCTCCAGAGAGCGGAAGAAAGCGTTGAGCGGGGCGGCCATCATGTGCATGTGCTTGGAGAAAGGTATGTACACGGCGAAGCCCAGGATGATCGCCAAGTGTATCCACCAGAAAGCGCCTTGGAGGACGTTGGCGGCCCCGGCCCCCAATCCCAGCCCGTTGAACCACTGGCCCAAAGCGTTACCGATGTACACGTCGGCCTCGGGTCCCGAGCCACCTTGGGCCACGTAGAACGAGTGTACCAGCAGGGTCGAGACCATTAGCCCAGCGACCAAGGCCACCACGACGACCGAATCGGGGTTTCGGGTAAGGTCGAAGCTGAGCCTTCGCGGCCTTACCACCCAGCGCCTAAGCAGCGCCCACCCCAGCATCACCAGCAGCACTGCCGCCAAGATGTCCAAGTAACGGCTGTAGACCCGGACCCCGCTCTCGGTAAGCAGCTTCTCGGGGAAGTGGCCCCAAGCGGCGGCCCCGAAGATGAAAATCAAGTAGCTAAGGGCGAAAGACAGGAACCCCCAAAAGATCGTGGCGTGGCCCAGTCCGGCCCAGTCCTTGGCCGGCACTCGCTGTAAGACCCGGCGTTGGCCCAAGACAATGACCAGAGCGCCCCGCAGCCGTTCCCAGGGGCGATCGAAACGGGCGACACTTTTCCCTTGGCGCACCAACCGGACCACCCGAAAATAAAACAGGTACCCGGAGATTGCCAAAGATACAATGAGGGCCAAGTATACACCCACCCAGATGGGGGCGGCCCCCTATATCTCCTGGCGGGACCATCTGAGTTAACCGGCTAGACCAGACATTGGTTCCCTCTCGGGTTTGGATACCGTTCCGGGACTACGGTCCAGTAGGTGGCTCCAGAAATTACTGATACGTGAGTAAGTTTCTAAACTGTCCACTCCCCCGATTTAAGCCAGCGGATACTACACGCTAGGTTATACTTGCCGCGTTTGATGCGTCAACCTGCGGACTTGACCCGGGGTAGCACTTCCCGCCCCATGAGCTCGACCTGCTTCAGGGCCTGCTCTAGACCCATGCCGGGCCACTGCATCCTGAAGATCAGGTAGTTGACGCCCAAGTCGTGCTGGTACCTTAACATCTCTTGGGCCACATCGTCGGGTGAGCCAAGCAAGAAACGGTCTCGGGCCAAGTCCCGGTACGGTACCGAAAAGCTTTCGTTGCCGGGCAGGGCTTTGTCTTGACCCCAGGAAGCGTAGGCGGCGTACTTGCCCTCCAGGTACGGTTGGCTTTCTAAGTAGGCGGTTTCCCGGTCTTCGGCTACGTATAGCTCTCGCATCATCGGGAGGACATCGGGAGTCGGCTGACCAGCCCGCTTCAAAGCTTCCAGGTAGCCTTGGAACTGTTGGGCGACCATCGGTACCGTGGCGTGAGGGTTGATGATCCAAGGGTAGCCCCAGCGGGCGGCGCGGCGGATAGCAACATCGTTGTTGGCAGCCACCCAAATGGGAGGATGAGGACTTTGCACCGGACGGGTGGCTGGCCGAGTTTTTGGGGACCTGATAGTACGCACCTTGAAACTCCACCTCTTCCTCGGTCCATAATCGCTTCATCACTTCCAAGGATTCTTCCATGCGTTTCACCCGGTCGGCCCGGTCCACCCCGAAAGCGGTATACTCCTCGTCCCGGTAGCCGAGCCCAATACCAAAGATGAAGCGGCCGCCGCAAATGGCGTCCCATGGTGGCCACGCTTTCGGCCAACTCCACCGGGTTGTGCAAAGGCAACAACACCACGGTAGCCGCGATCTCCATCTCTCCGGCTTCCGCCGCCATTCTGGCCAGCAGCGGTAAAGTGGCGCTCATTTGAAATGGGGCGGACAAATAGTGCTGGGCCGGCGCAGACCATGTCGAAACCGGCGTCCCGCACCGCCCGGACCAACTCCACGCTCTCCTGTATCTTTTTGAGGCATGGACTCTTCGGGCAGGTACTGAGCGTTGATAAAGAAGCCTACTTTCATAACCATACGTCCTTTCGACTGAGAGATTGTCAACGGGAAGGGCCGGGGCAGAGCGGTCAAGACAAGCATTTTAATCGGCAACCGGCCAGTAGACAATCTCGATTAGCCATTGGTAACTGTTCAGACTGGGGTGAGGAGAATTCACTGAGAGCCACATCCGCAATGCTGATGCTAATCTCCCACGACACTTTGCCGCCCAACCGTCA
>CBDCPI010000014.1:0-387043 GCA_965220245.1 Dehalococcoidia bacterium | reverse complement strand
CCACACAAGCCGTACAAAAAAGAATTAGGTAAGTTTGATGTCATACAAACGTTTAACCACTAAGCAACAGCTCAAGAATGTCATACAATATCGAATGAATACCAGTCAAGCGGCGAGTAAAAATATTGTGCATGCAAGCTACTAGTCCATTATGGAGTCTGCTGGCGCTGTTCACAGTTTGGATGACTCTTTGGCAGCCTTTCAGCTCAACAGCAGTCCCTTGGACAAGGTAAGCCAAGGAATTTTAGCCGCTTCGTTCGATGAATCTGGGCATGCTAACATTTGGCTAGCCTTTGGTGCTTTTCGATGTTAGCACTTGGTTAGTCCTCTTTTATCATGGCTGTAGCTAATTCAGATTTGGTTGTACTGAGTTTGAACTAGATGTATGCTCGTGCTTAAAACAAGAATATGCTTACAGGTTATCCTCCATTTAGTGCTCACTTTTACCCACATCCATTCTATGTATATTTTCTTAGTAATGATAGGATGAAAACCTCTTAGTAGCATCTTCCCTTTTTCAGAAGATCTAAGGCATGCTCTTGCAAATAATAGCACAAATTGTGCTCACCTTTGTCTTTTATGTTCGTACTTCTGCAAGATGGAAAAAGGTCTGTAGTATTTATTCAGGGTGGTTCAATGCTTCTGAACTCTACTGCTATTGGCATATGAGGCAAACCAATACCATCCAAGAGCAGAAGTGGCTTGCCTTATATGAACACAGTTGGTCACCGCTATATACCTCCACCTCATTGAACTTCACGTTCACACAACTGCAGGGAATTTCTACTTGCTCTATTTTGAGAGCCTCTTTGACCAAATCGTCAATATCCCACTGCCTTTCACTACTAATCTTCACCGCTCCTTTTTGAGGAAACTTCACCCACTAGCGGGAGCAGAAGAAGACACTGCTACTGCAGCAGAACACAATGCTTTATGTTAGCCTTCTCTAAAGAGTTTAAACCCTACTGAACAATGAAACGTATCCAAGCAGCATGCTTCCTCAGGTTCTCTTCTAGGATAGCATATCTCTTGTCCCAGGCAAAGACGTACGTGCATGCCTAATATGCAGGATTGTATGGTAATCAAGTGGTGGCATGCAGATATTCAATCGATATCAATCGACTTCAAATTCCCTCAAACAGAACTGTACTATCACACATATGCACCAAGATAACTGTTTCAAAATGAAGTAACCTACCACTGTCAAGTCTTTGTCCCTTTGATGCAGGTGCAGAAGAAGTCAGTGTAGAAGGACCCGGTGCTGCTGAGAGAATAAATAGAGTAGGGAAAGGAGGGAGGAATGGCTAAGTTTGATAGGACTCGCTCTATCGAATGATGCAATCAGTTTTTCCGTAGCGCGTTCCGTTCCTGCGCTACGCACTGAGATATACGGGAACGTTGGAATGGAGATATTCTGGTCTAAAGTTCACTTCCGGTCATTCCGTCTGTACTCTCGTTTACCCACGGCGCACAGCGCACGCAAATCTAAACGCGTAAATCCCGTAGCCTCGGTCCCAGGCCTTCCCCGTTACGCGCGCGTTTAATTGTGCGGGGGAGGGAAACATTGAAAACGGGGAAGGCCTGGGATGAAACATCACGTGCCCATAGACGTTGGGTAGACGCCGGGTCGCGCGCGCCCCGTTGCCTCGACCACAACTACGTATAAACGTTTACACTCGCGAGCGTTTGACGCACGTACGGTACGCGTAGGTGTAAGCCTTGACTACCGAGCTACATGTAGCTGTCAGCCAGAAGCTTAGCAGTCGAACGCTCGCGAGTGTATACATATTTGCGGTCGAGGCAACGGGGCGCGCGACCCGGCGTCTACCCAACGTCTATGGGCACGTGATGTTTCATCCCAGGCCTTCCCCGTTTTCAATGTTTCCCTCCCCCGCACAATTAAACGCGCGCAATAAATCGCGTAACGGGGAAGGCCTGGGACCGAGGCTATAAATCCCGTGGGTAAACGAGTATATGGACGGAATGACCGGAAGTGAACTTTAGACCGGAATATCTCCATTTATTCCAACGTTCCCGTATATCTTAGTGCGTAGCGCAGGAACGGAACGCGCTATGGAAAAACTGATTGCGTCATTCTATAGAGCGAGTCCTAAGCAACCCGCCCGTATAAAAAAGTTTGTGCGTCAAATGGGCCCTTTTCCCGTGGACGGTCACATAGTATAAAAAAAGATCTTACGTGGTGGGGTTTAAGGTGTGTAGATGTCGTTCACATGAGTTCGGGGTGGTTCGATTATACCGAACCTTCTCGAACCACTTCTTCACAGGGGAACAAGGTGTGTAGAATACCTATACACTAGTTCCGGGTGGTTCAACCACAGTGAACCTCCTCGAACCTTCTCGAACCACTTCAGTGCAGAGAAAGCAAGGCGTGTAGAGGTGAGTTCGGGGTGGTTCGACTATACCGAACCTTCTGGAACTGCCTCTTCACAGGGGGAACAGGGTGTGTAGGTATATACCTATACGCTAGTTCCGGGTGGTTCAACCGCAGCAAACCTCCTCGAACCCTCTTCAGTGCAGAGATAGCAAGGTGTGTAGAGGTCTTTTGCATGAGTACATATAGCAGGGTTCTCGCTAAAGCGCGGTACCGCGGTGTAAGGCCGCTAATAAAGTGGGTGCGGTCAATTATAATGAACCCGTGACTTACCAACACGTGGCTATTTGGGAGAGATGAAGCGTCGCGCGAGCAGCCAGACCGGAATGGGCAGCCAGAAAGCAAAGAAGCACAGGATAGAGTATGATGTACGTTGGAAAGAGGAGTTCCCGTGGCATGTCCCCGTCTATAGCGAAGACGGCAACTCGGGTTGTGTTCCATTTGTCAGCGCAACAGTGTCGTGCAACAGTGTCGTCTCATTTCATATTCATATTCATGAAGGTTCGTTGGATGCTTTTTTTGTATGTTAATGTGATTGTCGCAATCATACAAAGTAAGACCTACCCCCCCCACCGGTCGCTCTGCTCCGCTCTATCAAATATTTCTGGATAGAACCCTGTAATATAGTCAGGGCTATAACCTCTTCACAGCAGGAAAAACAGGCGGCTAGACAAGTATCAATTACTAGACTTCTAATAACATTACCATCAGGGAAGAGCAGAAGTGGCTTCTTAGAGCTTGTCTTATATGAAGACAGTTGGTCACCGCTATCTACCTCCACCTCATTGAACGTCACGTTCACACAACCGCAGGGAATTTCTACTTGCTCTATTTTGAGAGCCTCTTTGACCAAATCGTCAATATCCCACTGCGGCTGTAACTAGTTATAGCTCAGACGTAACTGGTTATAGGCCTGCAGTAACTTGTTATAGCCCTGACGAAACTAGTTATAGCTCAGACGTAACTGGTTCTCTCTCTCTCTCTCTCTCTCTCTCTCTCTCTCTCTCTCTCTCTCACTCACATAAAAATCATACCTTTTTTATGTTGGGCATCATTTGTTTTCGAACGGCTCAAAACAGACCAGTCTAGTGGGACAGCTACAATAAGCTTTGCTATACTAGTATATATAGTTCAGGGAGGTTCAACATTGTCCATTAATCACAAGAGAATGAGACTACCTAATTTCCTGATCACATTGTTTGTTTGGTATCCATAGGTAAGTATTGTATGATATCTAGTCCGGCACCGGCAAATCCCACTCCAGCAAGTGAAACACGGACCGGAGAAACCCTTCGGCAGCCCTCAGGGTCAAGTGGAAGACGCTGCGCACCATCAACAGACACTGGATTGCTCCATCGGAATACTGAAACTGCCCACCGCGCTTTCGGGGGCCGTCGGGCTTCCAGGCCCCAATATCCTCTTCGCTGGTCCATAGGGTTATTGAACCCCGCTGGACCAGGCTTTCGTTGTAGTCATGCCGTAGTCATGCCAGTTACGTATCCGATACTGGGATTTCCTGGTGGTGGTGCGTTTCTTGGGACGAGCTTTGGAGGCTTGCGGTGTTCGCTTCATGCCTCCAGCTTAACACTACCTCCCATTCATTCAACAAAGCCAGTCACATGGATAAGTTACAAGGAAGGTCAGCTTTGGGGACGCCGGGATTCTACCATATCCGGTACTCCTTGTGAATCCCGGCCCATTCGTTCATTTGACCTTCCCTCTGCCACGGGCTATAACTATGCTGTCTATGGTCTAAATGGCGTCACTCGTTGGTTGGGGCTCCCCGGCTGGGATAGCCTCTACGTTAACCGGGCGGACCTACCGCCCGTGGCCTCGGCGTCCAGTAAACAAGCAGGCTTCGATCAAGCGCTAGCTCGGTACTTGGGAGGGACTGATATGCGGGTAGCCGTGGGGGCGGACCACGCCGGATTCGACCTAAAACAGCGCTTGGCGTCCTGGATTGAATCCTGGGGTCATCAAGTGGTGGACGTAGGGGCACACGAATTCGATGGCGCCGATGATTATCCCGACTTCGCTTCCGCCGTGGCCCGTGCCGTCCGGTCCGGTGAGGTCGAACGAGGGCTGCTGGTCTGCGGTAGCGGGGTTGGCTCGTGTATCACCGCCAACAAGATTCCGGGAGTACGGGCCTGTCTTTGCCATGACACCTACAGCGCTCGTCAGGGCGTCGAGCATGACGATATGAACGTCATCTGCTTGGGAGGCCGGATAATCGGTGAGGAGCTTGCAAAAGAGGTCCTCAGGGCGTTCTTGGATGCCACTTTCCTTCCCGAGCCCAGGTTTCAGCGTCGGCTGGATAAGCTGCTAGAGGTCGAGAGGGTTGGGCTGGCTGCGCCACAAGAGGATTCTTCCCCACGGGCTTGATCTGAGGTAAATGTGCCTGGGTAAGCCCGTTATCCACGGCTAAAGCCGGGCCAGCATGGCGAGGACCTGGCCCACCTCTTGGGGAGAGTCCACTCGATAAACCGCCACGGTGGCCTCCCGGGCCGCGCCAACAAAGATTCCAAGCCCCCCAGCGTCTTGTACCGCGGCAAAGCCGGCTTCGTCGGGGCGGTCGTCACCGAAAAACAAGGCCAAGGTATCCGGTGGGTAGGCGGCGATAACCCATGAGATGGCTTTTCCCTTGTCCCACTCCAGTCGCGGCCGAATCTCAAAGGCCATTTTCCCCGTGGATACGGTTAGCACCCCGCTTTGCACCAAACCCGAGATTGCCTTCTCCACCGTGTCCTTTACTGTCGCTGCGGTGGCGGTTTGGGCCTGGCGGTAGTGAACGGTAAGGCTTAGGCCCTTGTGTTCCGTAAACACCCCTTTCAGGGGGGCCAAGGCTATTTGCAGTAGTTCGTAGGCTTGCTCTATGTCTCCGGCGGAGCGCTCTGCTTCGGGGTGCACAAAGTCCAAGCCGAGCCCCCGCATCTCCAGACCGTGATTGCCAGCGTAGAGCAAGCCGTCAACAGCCACCTTGGCGGCTACGTCTTCGAGGCTTCGGGCGCTGATGATGCCGACGACGTACTTTTGTCTGCGGCTGAGCCGGACTAAAGACTGCCTGGTCTCAGGAGGCAACAGGGCCAATTCGGGCCGCTCCACTATGGGTGTCAACGTCCCGTCATAGTCAAACAGGAGCAACACCAGAGGGCAGGCCCGCAGGCGCTGGCTTACGCTGGGCCAAAGGTCTAGCAGGTGGGGCATTTGGGGTAAGAGCCGACGATTCAACGGGGCAGGCCGGCGATGAGAGATTAGAGGCTGCGGATTGGCCGACGGGCCCGGCGTGCGCCCTGCATCAATTCCACCAAGAGCCGGGCGGCCCACTTGTAGATGTTGTTCTCCCGGACAATGGCCCGCATGTTGACCATCCGGGAGCGGCGCACCTCGGGAGGCATCACTACGGCTTCATGGATGGCGTCGGCAAAGTGTTCGGTGGCGTAGGGGTTTACGATCAGAGCGTCGGTAAGCTCGTGGGCGGCCCCGGTAAAGGGGCTCAAGATCAGCACCCCGTCCTCATCAAACCGGCTGGCTACATACTCCTTGGCCACCAGGTTCATACCGTCATGGAGGGAGCTTACAACGCAGAAACGGGCCAGCCGCCGCAAGGCCATCAACGTCACGTTGGGCAGATCATTGGGCAGGTAGATGATCGGCTGCCAATTGTAACGCCCGAAGCGGCCGTTAATCTCCTCCAGCAAGGCGTCGATCTGGTCGGAGAGGGCTTGGTAAGCACCGATGTTGGTGCGGCTCATCACCCCGGCCTGGATGAACACCACCTTGCCCAAGAACTCGGGGTGCTTCTCCAAGAAACGCCCCACTGCCCGAAAGCGGTGAGGTATGCCCTTGGTGTAATCGATCCGGTCAATGCCCAAGCCGACAATCTTGTCGGCCAAGTCCAGTTCGTCGGTCAGGCGGTCCATTTCTTCGGCAACGTAACGGCTGCGAGCATCGTAACTAATCTGCTCGAAGTCGACGCTTATGGGGAACGGCCGGACGAGGGTGGTCTCCTCCCGGTAGTCGACCAGGTTATATTCCCGGTCCACTTTGGCGCCCAAGGAACGGACCGCGGTGCTCAAAAAGTTGTCGCAATGGTCTCCGATGTGGAACCCTAACAGGTCGTTGCCCAACATTCCGTCCAGCAACTCGCTTTGCCAGGGACAGATGCCGAAAATCTCAGGGTTGGGCCAAGGTATATGCCAAAACTGCCCGGTTATGACGTCCGGGCTGGCGTTGCGGATTAACCTGGGCAGCAGCGCCAAGTGATAGTCTTGGGTGAAGACCGCCGCTGGCCGGTCGCCGATTTCTTCCAGCACGTGATTGGCGAAGGTCTGGTTAACCGCTTTGTACATCTCCCAATCGGAGGTGTCGAAAACCGGCTCGGTATAGGCGTTATGGCACAAAGGCCACAGGGCCTCATTGGAAAACCCATAGTAATAACCTTGCTCTTCTTCCTCGGTCAGCCAGACCAGCCGTAGGGTGTACGCCGGGTCGTCCGGCGGCACCATGATCTTGTTCTTCTCGTCTACGGCGTACCAGTCGCCCTTGCCGCCGCCATAAGCAACCCAGGTGCCGCCGCATTCCTGCATCAGCGGGTCAAGCGCCGTGGTTAGGCCCCCGGCAGGCACCTGGTAGCGTAGCTTACCGTCGACAAGCTCGTGGATGTAGGGCTGGCGGTTGGATACGACGACGAGTTGGTAGTCGCCAATCTCCCGCTGGGCTAGGTGTCGTAGCTCTTTCTTGCCCCAAACGGGCGTTGTGGAATTCAACATCAATCCTGGCCCCTCTATCCCGGGTTACCCCTGCCCCCACAGCCGCCAGAAATGGCTCAACGGCCCGTGGCCCCGGCTTATATGGGGAAGGAGTTGCGGATGGCCTCGGTGACGTAGTCCTTGGCTTGCTGCACGGCTTCCTCGGTTTCCAACCCCTTAGCCAACCCGGCTGCTATCGCCGAAGCAAAGGTGCAGCCTGAATCCCGCCGCCGCCGGAATCGGAGCCCGCGATGGTCATGGCTTTGGGTACGTTTGTTCCAATGGCCAAAGTCCCCTCTGCTAAGCCTGTTCTAGGGAGACTGCTACTGGCAACGCAGTTTATGGCGCGATGCCTACTCCAACCGCTCAGGACGGTCCCATGACCGGCGATGGCCTTCCCAATTATTTAGAGGGTGTTTAAACCGATTGCAGCTACAGGTCAGCCGACGGCCCGGCGGTTGGCAGTTCCACCACAGCAATCTCTCCCTCGGGATTGATGGGCGAGCGGTCGGCCAGAAATCCGACGGCGATGGCCGTCAGAGTCTCGATGTGCAGACCGGTACGCCTGCCGATCTCCTGCGACATCCGGGCCACGGCGTCGTTGCCTTCAGCCTGCACCATCATGACAAAGTCGTAGCGGCCCAAGACCGCATATTGCCCCAGAATCTCGGCGCCGTTCACCTGCACCTCACGAGCGGTCTGCACCGCCAAGTCCGGGTTTTGGTGTAGTAAGCGCTGGCCCTCGTGGGTCAAGGTGCCCAACAGAAAATACAGTGCCATGTAATAACCCCTCCAGTCCCCTCTGGATATGTCTCCAGTATACCACCGGGCCGGGCGCCACTCTCTCGGGTCTTCGTCACTGGAGAGGGCCTGCTGCTGTCGGCTTCTCGGCGAAAGCAGCCCCGCCATTCGACCAGAGGGTACCGGTGTCGCCGGGCGGGGCCGTTCATCGTTACCAGCAATAAGGGCGTCCACAAGGGACGCCCCCTACGGAACAGGCCGCCGTTGGTAGGGGCAACCCTTGTGGTTGCCCGGTCTATGCTGGTTGCCCGGTTTATGCTAGGTCTTCTGATAGATCTGGCTGCCGGCCTCCCGAAACTCGCGCGACTTCTCTTCCATACCCTTTTCGAAGGCCGTTTCCACGGTTACACCTTGGTTCTGGGCGTACTCCCTCACGTCCTGGGTGATTTTCATGGCGCAGAACTTAGGGCCGCACATGGAACAGAAGTGGGCCACCTTGGCGCCTTGGGCGGGCAGGGTCTCGTCGTGGTAGTCCCGGGCGGTATCCGGGTCTAGGGCCAAGTTGAACTGGTCATCCCAGCGGAACTCGAACCGGGCTTTCGACAGAGCGTCGTCCCACTGCTGGGCCATGGGATGCCCCTTGGCCACGTCGGCCGCGTGGGCGGCGATTTTGTAGGTGATGACGCCTTCCTTCACGTCCTCCTTATGGGGCAGACCCAGATGCTCCTTGGGGGTAACGTAGCACAGCATTGCGGTGCCGTACATGCCCACCATCGCCGCCCCGATGCCGGAGGTAATGTGGTCGTAAGCCGGGGCCACGTCGGTGACCAACGGACCCAAGGTGTAGAAGGGCGCTTCGTGGCATACCTCCATCTGCCGGTCTACGTTCTCCTTTATTTTGTGCATCGGGACGTGGCCCGGGCCTTCGATCATCACCTGCACGTCGTGCTCCCAGGCGATTTTGGTCAGCTCTCCCAAGGTTTGCAACTCGCCGAACTGGGCCTCGTCGTTGGCGTCCGCAATGCTGCCAGGGCGCAGACCGTCGCCCAGAGAGAACGACACGTCGTAGGCCCGCATGATTTCGCAGATCTCTTCAAAGTGGGTGTAGAGGAAGTTCTCTTGGTGGTGGGCCAAACACCAACCGGCCATGATGGAGCCGCCCCGCGACACAATCCCGGTGATGCGGTTGGCGGTCAGCGGCACGTAGCGCAGCAGCACACCGGCATGGATGGTGAAGTAGTCCACGCCCTGCTCGGCCTGCTCGATGAGGGTGTCCCGGTATAGTTCCCAGGTCAATTCCTCGGGATTGTCGCCCACCTTCTCCAGCGCTTGGTAGATGGGCACGGTTCCGATGGGGACCGGCGAGTTGCGGAGAATCCATTCCCTGGTAGTGTGGATGTCGCTGCCGGTGGAAAGGTCCATCACGGTGTCGGCGCCCCAGCGGGTGGCCCACAACATCTTCTCGACTTCCTCTTCGATAGAGGAGGTGATGGCGGAGTTGCCGATGTTGGCGTTGACCTTTACGAAGAAGTTGCGCCCGATGATCATCGGCTCGGACTCGGGGTGGTTGATATTGGAGGGGATGATGGCCCGGCCCCGGGCCACTTCTTGGCGGACGAACTCCGGTTCAAGTCCCTCCCGGAGTCCGATGAACTCCATTTCCGGGGTGACTACGCCTTGGCGGGCATAGTGCATCTGGGTGACGGCTTGACCGTTCTTGGCCCGCAGCACTTTCCGCCGCAAGCCAGGGAAGGGCTGGGCCCTGGTCTTGCCGGTGACGGTGATGGGGTGCCCCTCACATTCCTCGACGCCGCCCCGGTCCAGCACCCATTGGCGGCGCAGTTGTGGCAGCCCTTGGGCCAAGTCCAAGCTGGCGGCAGCATCGGAATAGGGTCCGCTGGTGTCGTAGATGCTTAGAGGCGGGTTTTCTTCTCGTCCGAAGCGGCCGGTGGTGGGGCTGAGGGTCACCTGCCGGAAGGGGACACGGATGGACGCCGATGAGCCTTCCTTGTAGCCCTTCTCGCTGGCGGGAAAGGTCGCCTTGCCCTGGATTTTGGTGGTGTATTCGGTCTGGACCATGACGGGCCTCCGATATAAAATTAGGCCGCCAACGCATACAAGCTGGCGGCCCAAAATTGGCTAACCCACAAGCGCCGCTTCCCTACGCTGGCATTACCCAGATCAGGTTCGCAAGGGTCGGCGACATGCGGCCACCCTCTCAGCCCGGCTCAACCGAGCTCCCCTACGTGCCTAACGGCCTGGATTGTTAACTACGGCGCTCAGCGCCGACTGGCTGCGATTATAGGAGCCGGACGCAGATAGTGTCAAATGGGAGCGCTTAGGGAAGTACCAAAGTGGCGTCGGCGAGACAGACTAGGTCGCTGCGCTGGTTGGTCCCCTTTACCCGGCAGTGGACCAGACGGCGGCTTCCCTCCTCCTTGCCCGTGACCTCCCCCTGGAAGGTTACGGTGTCGCCGCTGCGGAAAGGGGTGATAGCCCGCATTAACAGCTTTCCTCCGCCGTAAAAGGCCTCCGGCGGGAAGGAAAGCTGTAACATTTGGTCGACATAAGCCATAGTAGCCGGGCCCGAATTGACCGTACCGCCGAAGATATTCTGCCGGGCGAATTCCTCGTCGGTATGGATGTTGCTTTCGTTGGGCCGCCCCGCCAAGCGAAAAGCGCTCTTGCGGTTGATAATCTCTTGGCTTTCCGTGATGGAAATCTCGGCTAGCCGGAATCCCTCGGTGGCTGAGTGGAAGTCCAGCAGTTGGCCTGAGACTGGTTTGGTGGTCGGCGAGTCTGTCGTAGCCGATTGACCGGGACCCGGAGCGTTGGGAGTCTCCCGCTGTCCCTTGGCGTATTCGAAGATACAGGTGTAGTCGTACTCGGCCACTCGGGACCCGTGCTGGTTCTTGGCTTCCACCCGGAAGGTGACGAACTTGCTGCCCCGGCGCTCGTACTTCTCCAGCACGCGGCGGGCGGCGGTGATGGTATCTCCCGCGGAGACGGGCTGGTCCCAACGAATCTCGGACTTGGCGAAGGGGGTCTGCCGCCGGGCCATCTTCGATTGCTCCAAGGCGACAAATCCGTTGGCCTCGGCTATCTGCTCCCGCAACAGCGGCGCGTAGCTCAGCACCATGGTGGGCATCGCCAGTCCGGGCGCCGGCATCTGATAGCGGAGACCGTCATTCAGAGAGACTCGGGCGTACTCGGCGATGTTCTCCGGCGTAATCTCTACCGTCGTGGTATTGCCGATTTGCCCAGGCGCTACGGCGTCATATTCCCACAGTTTCTCTTGCTGCTCCAGCATTTCCCCTCCGTCAAGGGATGAATCAACGGCTTATCTCACGGCTTATCTCATTGTACTCTACCCCTGCTCCGGGACCACCTCCAAGAGCACTTCAACGCGGACCTCGTCATCAATGCTGGCAACGCCACGGGAACTGGGCGGGGGCATACCTAGCTGGTCCCAGGTAAACGTAGTGCGGCCGAGGATAAACATCCTACCCCCGTCGTCCCGCGCCTCGATTTCGAACTCCAAGGGAACGGTAACATCGCCGATTTCTAAGGAACCGCTCATCTGGGTCGTCACTTCTTCCCCTGAAGCGAGGTCGTCCGGTATCTGGCCTACGTCGGGCACCGTAAAAGTCGCGGTGGGGGTGTCAGGAAACATAACTTGTCGAACATACTGGTCCCGGTAGGTCTGGTCGCTTGATAGCTCGTGTAGACTAATTTCTATCACCGACGCCCGGCCATCGAGATGCACTTGGCCCGAGAGGGCGGTGGTCCGCATTACCGCTTCGTTCGGTAAAGGTAACCTCACCAGCTTCTCTCCGACGGTGAATGTAGTCTCGGACCCTTCGGTAACGTTGAAAGTAACGTCTTGGTAATCCCCAACGGTTCTCGCCGTTCCTGTAGCTTCCGCTGTTGGGGCGGGCGTCGGCTCTGGCTCTTTGGGTGAAGCCGTTGGGGTAGCCCCACTGGCTACTGGAGTCGGCGTTGCCGGGCTCGAGGTTGGCGTAGAAACGCTGGATATAGGAGTTGGTGTTGCCGGGGCCGCCATTGCCGTAGGCGTACTCGGAGCGGGGGTGTTGGCCGCTGGCGCTGTCACCGTGGGAGTCTGAGTATTGGGAATCTCCGCCGGTCCGTCGGCGCTTCCGCACCCTACGTGGAAAAGCAGCGCCACGGATAACGCTACCGCAGCCGTCAAGAACCGGATTGGGAACAAACTAGTCTGGTCCATCACCACCTACCGCTATGATGTCTTGCCCTATGATGTCTTGAATTGAGGAGAGGGAATCGAAGGGCGCCGCAGACGTGGTCTTGGGGGGCAGGTCCAGTTTACCGCTCTTCTGGTCGCCTTGCCCAGCCAGCCCTATTCCCAGCCCCACGGCCAAGCAAAACATCAGAACGACCGGCCACCAAGACAAGGTCAGTCTGGCCCGGAATAGAAGCACCGTCAGGACTCCCGTTAGTCCCACTACAATGGCCGCCAGCGGCACCACATAGGATACGGAGCGGTCTATCTGGGTTTCACCGACTACCGCGATGATCGTAACCACCGCAAAGCCGGAAACGAGGCAAATCACAAAAAT
This sequence comes from Dehalococcoidia bacterium, assembly GCA_965220245.1. Taxonomy (GTDB): domain Bacteria; phylum Chloroflexota; class Dehalococcoidia; order Lucifugimonadales; family UBA3495; genus CBDCPI01. The sequence continues at coordinate 374,567 of CBDCPI010000014.1, read as the reverse complement.
GGGTAAACGCCGAGTATAGCGGTCCAGCAGCCGCCAAAGGACCCCGGCGCCCAGACCCAAAGCCAATGAAACTACCATTACCGAGGCGCTGTTAAAGTAGGTATCCGTGGGTGCCTGCAAAGGGAGGTTTACCAAAATCCCTACGATCCCGGCGACCGCTCCGGCAATCAAGCCGGCCCGTAATGCCAACATGCGCTGCTGCCTATTGTCCGCCGAATATAATAATCTCGCCGGTAACCCGCGTCCGTGGTAGCGCCATTCAGGTTCCAGAAGATTCCTGACGGGCATACGGGGGAACTAGCGTCATTGGATTTCAAGCTGAGTGATAAACAGCCCAACAGATTTGCCAACCACGTAGGGGAAGAAATACTTTGTCATCACCCTCGGCTAGGGAGCTTGGCTGTCCTTAACAAATCCCCGGCTTCGGAGTTCCTCCAAGACGACGCCGGCATTTTCTTCCGCCGTCCGAATGCAGGTCTCGAGTTCCAGGTCGGGATTCGTCGGCGCCTCATACGGACCGTCGATCCCGGTGAAGGCCTTGATTTCTCCGCGCCGGGCCTTAGCGTACAAACCCTTGGTGTCCCTTGCTTCACACACTTCAATCGGCGTATTGACGAAGACCTCCAAGAACCGGTCGTCGCCAATCAAGCGGCGAACACTGTCCCGGGCCGCGGCGTAAGGACTAACCGCGGCGCAAAGCGCGACGCCGCCCGCCCTAACGATTTCTGAGGCCACGAAACCTATTCTCAGGACGTTAGTATCCCGGTCCTCTTTGCTGCACCCCAACTCTTTTGAAAGCTGAGCGCGTATCGCGTCACCGTCCAGAACGGTAACGTGACGGCCTTGCTCCCGGAGCAACTCGGCCAGGATTTCGGCCGTGACAGACTTGCCAGACCCGCTGAGCCCGGTGAACCAGACGCAGGCGCCCTGTTTATGGCGGGGTGGATAGCTTTCGGCCAGGACCTCGGCTACCTCGGGGCGAGTAAACCAGTCGGGCAGCCGGACCCCTTTTTCTAGGTAGTCCCTCCGGACCTCGGTGCCGGATATCGACGCAGTTACGGCGCCGGGGGCGACTCGGGAAGTCTCTTCGTATCGGCCCTCTTTGGGAAGGTAGACCAACTCGTTGAAGGGGACAACCTTCACTCCCACCTCTTCGGAGTACTGTTCGACAAGCTCCTGAGCGTCGTAGGGGCCATAGAAGGGCTTCCCGGATGAATCGTTGCCCGGACCGGCGTGGTCTCTACCCACGATCAGGTGGTTGGCGCCATAATTTCGGCGAATGATCGCATGCCATAGGGCCTCCCGGGGACCCCCCATGCGCATCGCCAACGGCAGCAGGGCCAGCACAATGCCGATAGCCGGGTAGTACTGGCCGGCCAAGGCACGGTAGGTGCGTACCCTGGTGTAATGGTCGACATCGCCAGGCTTGGTCAGGCCGACCACCGGATGCAGCAGGAGCACCCCGTCGACTGCGGCGGCAGCTCGTTTGGTCAACTCTTCATGCACCCGGTGCATGGGGTTACGGGTCTGGAAAGCTACTACGTTGCGGGCGCCAAACTGCGAAAGACGGGCCGCACACTGGGCCGGGGTAAGACGCAGGTCCCGGAAGTCAAAGTGCCGGGGGAGGTCCAAGACGCGCAACCGGCCTGCAAGGTTAACCGGACCCCATCGGGCCATCTCCGCGACCATGGGGTGCCCGGTGTCTTCGGTGCCGAAAACCCGCCGGGAGACCTCCCGCCGGTCCCACTCGTAGGCTTCCTCTATCGCCAGGACTGCCAGAAGCCGGTTACTGGCTTCGCGGAGGGCAACCTCTTGGTCCAAGTGAACGTCCTCTGGCGCGACGGGAAGGGTAACCGGAAGCGGCGAGAGGTGTCCGTCCGTCAAACGCATCTCGCCCAGCACCCGGGCATGATCTTCCTGGCCCATGAACCCCTGAAGCGGAGAGAACCCGCCTGTGGCCAGTAGCTCCAAGTCGCAGACTGCCCGGTCAGAAAGCTGGATAGACGGCAGACGGCTGGCATGGTCTTTAAGTTCCTCCTTGTCTTCTGGAGGGACAAGGAGGTCCACCAAGCTTTCGCCATAGGGGGTGATAATAGACCCTAGTGCAGATTGCCCTTCCATAGACCTTTAAGCGAATCCTTATGGATAGCCCAACCTACTCTGGGCCGGTTGGTTCTCCGTCGGAGTGTTTCCGATTTTACCACAGAGCCCTTTTGCCGCGTGGTCCGCTACAGACAGGTCATCCCCAGGGTCTTTCGATTGTCGCCCTGAGCGACAGCGAAGGGTCTAAAGTCCTGGCCTTCCAGGCCGCTTTGCTGCCGAAACATTTTAGATTCTTCGTCGCAAGCTCCTCAGAATGACCTGGCGTGGGTGTCTGTATCCACTTAACATCGAGAATCGAAAGACCCTTAAATTCGCTTGTAAGGGTTAATTACCGTCAATATAATCGCACCACGGCGATGGGTCGGGGCGGCCTTATGTCGGTTCCTCGTTAGGGACGTAAAGGATAAACGGTCCAACTTGGGGTCCGGTGCGGAGGACGGATGACTCGAAGAAGACGAGTCCTGATTGGCGGCGTCATCTTATTGATTGCGGCTGCGGTAATCGCCGTAGTGTTGGTGCTCTTTCTCCGCGGGTTGAGCCGTCCCGGAGAAGCAACGGCGGCTTTCCTCCCTGCCGACACCCAAGTATACGCCTCGATTAACCTCCGGCCAGGAGCAGGCCAGCTACGGTTGGCCCGGGAGTTTGTATCGCTGCTCCAGACCGATGCCTTCATCGACAGGCGAAACGAGCTATTGGAGAAGATCGAGGACGACACCGGTATTCACTTCCTGGATGACGTAGAACCGTGGATCGGGACCGATGTTACCTTCGCGCTACTGAGCAGCGGACCGGAGAATGCTGAGTGGGTCGTAATGGCGCAGGTCAAGGACCGTGATTCGGCCCTCGATTTCATAGACGACCTCGTCCGGTCTCTATCGGATGAGCTTCATACGGATTTCGACAGAGATACTTACCGAGGCGCCCAGCTTTGGATTGCCGATAGTGAAGACGTCGCTATAGGCATCACCGACGAGTACCTGCTAATAGCGGGTAATGCAGCCACGTTGACCGGTATGGTCCGTGACCTAGCCTCGCCGCCAACGAGGCCGCTGGCGGAGGCCCCGCTCTTCATGACGGCCCGTGAGTCTCTCCCGGAAGACCGGGTTATGTTCACCTTCGTTCAGGCTCAAGAGTTGATCGACTCTTTTGAGGAGATGGTTGGTGAATTCGGCGATGAGGCCCAAGCGTTAGCGGGGCTTAAACGCAGCACGCCGGAGTACTTGGCGATTTCCGCGTCGTTCCTCAAGCGGGGCTTCCGGCTCGACATAACGAGTGACACTCCCGCTGGCGCCGTCACCTTGAGCAGCGACCGCAGCGTACAGGGGCCGGATGTCCTGCCCGCGGACACCGTGTTCATATTGGCTGGCGTGGGAGTCGGCGAGATGTGGGAAAGATTCTGGGAGAGCCTAGAAGACCTGGAACCTGATGCCGTAAATGAAGCGGAGCGGTTTGTGAAGGACTTCGAGGAGAGTACGGAGATCAATATAGAGCGGGACATAGTCAATGCGCTGTCCGGCGAGGTCGCATTAGCGTTGCTGCCCAGCGACATCCGCTTTAATCGCTATGAAGGAGTCGAGTCTGGGACCGTCCAGGGTCTATTGCTAGCCGGCGTGCAGGACTCCCAAAGCATTGAACGAGTGCTCGATAGGTTCGTTGAGTTGATTCAGGAAGAAGGCGGAATAAATTTCGACCGGGTGGAACTCGGTGGTCACACGGTAGTGGCCCCAACGGGGGATGATATTGACGATGCCTTGATGGGCCATTCTCCCGGTTATTCGGTGACCGGCGAGTGGCTGGCAGTGGGCAGCACTCGCGATAGCTTGCAGCGGTTCTTTGACACATTGTCAGGGGACATCGGCGCTTTAACCTCCGCGCCAGAGTTCGCCCGGCTGGCCGGCTTGGCGCCGGAGCCGCATCACGTGCTCCTCTACGCCGACATTGCAGCCATCTTGGAGATGGTGGACCGCTCTCTGGACCCGGACGCTCGCTACGATTATAGGCGGGAAGTTGAGCCGCTAATCGAGCCGCTAAGCACATTATTTATCACCGGGTCCGCCACCGCGGAGCAATCACAAGTTACCATGGTCTTAACCCTCCAAGAATAACCGGATGTGATCAGTCTAGACTAATGTTAAGAAGACTGCGTCCCGCGCCTTGCCCCAACCCTCCTCCGCTGGAGCAGTTGGGCTCTGGAGCGCTTTCGCTAGGGAACGACGGCCCCAATAATGATTAACCGGCTTTCCGCTGCATATGTAGGACTCTCGTCGGTGATGGCAATAGTCGCCTTGGTTTCATTCACCGCCACCTCCTGCGGCAATGAGACGGCCACTCCGGAAACTTTGCTTGGTAAGCTGCCGGCCAGCAGCTATGAATACATGCTGGCCGACGTGCAAGCCTTGTGGGGGCGTCCGGGATTGCAATCGGAAGTAGACGCGAGTTTTGGAAACCTGATCAACGCTACCGGACGAGTGGTTGACGAAGATACACTTCGTTCAGCCAATATTTCCCTAGGGGTCTTCGGCTTCCCGCAGTCGGGCGATTTTAATAACGCCGTCGGGGTTTTGGCCGGGGACTTTGAGAACTTGGCAGCTACTTTGGAGCAAGCGGCCAACTATGAGACGACGGACGAATTGGAGGCCGAATTGATAGGGGCCCACCGGGGCATTGAGATCCTGGTCCTTTCCAGGCGCCCTCCCGACCCCATCACGGTTTACCTGGCTCCCTTGAACCATCTGAACTTGGCGTTGGCCCATAATCCGGAGTCGGTAAAGAGCAAGATCGACCAATTCTTGGACTCTGGCGAACTGCCGACGCCATACTATTTTGGAGGCTTGCAGCAACTGGTCGAAAGGGGCCGAGGGCCGACGATAAGCGAGACCTACCGGGGCGTTTCTATATACGAGTTTCCGGATTACGATCCCGTCTACTTGGCCGTTCCCGACCAAGATACCCTGTTTATGGGCTTCTCTCCGCAGTTGATCAAAGAGATGATCGATCGGGCCCAAGACGGCGGCGAGCCGCCGAAGCTGCTTTCGGAAATCTTGAGCAGCTTACCCCCAGCCGCCTTCCTTCACGTGCTACCGTTGAACGACCTTCCGGCTAGCGATGCCGAGCACCCTTTCGGCCGAGTCAAAGTCTTATCCCGCGCCGTATACTTGGGCCAAGAATCGGCCAGCACTGTCCGGTTTCATCTGTTGTATCAAGACGAAAGCGAGGCTGCTGCCGCCGCCGCATGGCTTAACGCTCAACCCGGTACTGGCGGCCTCCTCGGTGGGCAAAAACCCTCATCCTTGGCCCGTCACATCGGACGGGCGGTCCTGACCGAGACCATCGTTGACGACCGCGACTTGGGCGGGTTTATTTTCGGGAATTGATCCTTGGGCCTGCTACTGAAGCTTGCCTCTTTTGATAATGGTGCCCGTCATATAGAATTCAATAAGATGGTGACACGTCGCGTTCAATGAGATCACGCGGTGTGGTTGCCGCTGTAACTTCTCATAGTTGGGGAAGTCTGCTCATGGGAACATTCTTTTGGCCACTGGAAGTCCAGGGCCTTAACGGCGGCCTATCCGAATCAGTCCGCGCGCTGGTTGACACCGGAGCCAGCTACACTCAGCTTCCCGGCAGTATGCTGCGCCGCCTGGGTATTGACCCGACGCAGAGAATCGAGTTCGACTTGGCCGACGGGCGGGTCGTTGAAGAGGAGATTGGTGAAGCTAGCTAGGCTTAGGTTGGACGGCAGAGAAGCAATCCGAATTGTCGTATTCGCCGATGATGAAGCTCCGACGCTAATTGGGGCCGATACTCTACAGGGAATGCGGCTGGTTGTGGACCCGGTAGGCCACCGCCTGGCGCCGGTGCGGGCCCTGGGATAGGGGAGTAGGATACACGGTAAGGGAGTCCTAACATGATAAGGGAAGAGATAATTGAGCGGATTACCCACGAATGGGCGAACTTGCAAGCGGTTATCGCCCGGGTTCCCCCGGACCGGATGGTAGACCTGCCGGTAGTTGGGACTTGGACGGTCAAGGACCTAATGGGCCACGTCACCACCTGGGAAGCCGATGCCATGGACAACATCGCGCAGTTTCTTGCATCTCCAAACGGTCAAATGCGAAGCTACCCTGATCCCGACGAATTCAACGCGCGAACCAGTGAAGCAAAGCAGGCCGTCCCCCTAAGGGACATTTCCAGGGGGTTCGAAGAGACTCATGCCAAGCTCATCGAATTCCTGAAAGGGCTGCCCAATGAGTCCTTACTTCAGGAACCGGTAGCGGGGCGCATTCGCTTGGATACCTACGCTCACTACCCCGAACACGCCTCAGCCATCCAGGACTGGCTGGGCTGACATCCGTATCGAGCTGGGGGCGGACGCCGCCGGACGGTTCAGGAGCGCGGGCCGGATTCGCGGGCGATGATTCGGGCGATTTCCGGCGGGACCTCTACGCCGCTTTTCGCCAAGGCTTCCAACTCCCGCTCAATGCGTTCGCGTTCCGCCTTCTGGCCTTCCTGCCGGCCCTCTTGCCGACCCTTTTCCAGTGCTTTCTTCTCGACCGCTTCTTTGGCTGCGAATATCACTCTTGCCACCCCGTAAGTGATGAGTGTAGAGGGGAACAGCAGCAGCGAGGCTACTATTATCACCCCGTCCTCTTTGTTGGTCAGCTCATGCAGGAATCCCAAACCCCACAGTCCGGCTAGGGATGGGGAGTGTTGATTAGCACTGCAATCAACGCGCTGGCGCTGATAGACGCCGAGCCGTCGGCCATGACCCAAGATGGGGAGCGCCCGGCACTGCTGTTCATTGTATCACCCTTAGTATCACCCTTAGAATCAGGCGGTTATAGGTTATATCCGTTTAACGTCCCCTCGGGGTTGCGGGACTGTGCGGGGCAAGTATGCCGCAGGCGGGGCAAGGCATGGGGGCGGACGCCGCCGGACGGTTCAGGAGCGCGGGCCGGATTCGCGGGCGATGACTCGGGCGATTTCCGGCGGGATCTGACTGCTGGTACGGCGGCCCGGCGAGATCGCCGCGAAGGCCACAACGGGCAGCAGCGGCGCGAGAATCAGCGCGGAGGGTTTCAGAAGGTTGTAGTAAATTCTAAACAAGGTTTCTTGGTCGAGAGAAGTCTGACAGAGAGGCCTGTCAAACGCCATAACTCCTCCGGACATTCTTCCGGTGTTCTATGGAACGGGTGAACTCGACCCATCTGTTGGCGCCGTATTACTCCGCCTCGCTGGCACATTTTCTCCCAGCCCTTGGCTGGGGTAAGCGGGGGATAGCGTCTGGCCTTGTGCCGCAGCGCGATGACGATTTCGATGTCGTGCCTGAACTCGGCCGGGGTTCCCGGATGTATCGTGGTAGAATCTAGGAAACGAGTAGCCATTTCGGAAGAAGTATTGCTGGGGAGGACCAATGCTTGAACCAACCACGGAACAGTGGCGCGACCTGCACGAGGCGTTCCGGGATTTCTGTCAAGCGACGCCCTGGGACTGGCTGGACGACAGCGATGTCCTCGCCGTTGAGCATCCCTCTGGAGAATATAGGGGTTACTGCATAGTCATGGGCAGCGGCGAGTTGGCATACGGGCTGGCCGTATATATGGGCGACGCCGGGTTGGCGGGTTATCTGACGCTGATGACGGGAGAGGTCGATCCCGAGTCGCTGGACGCGTTAGACCACACCAACGCTCTGTCCGCCATGCTGGCTGACAGGGAACACCTGGAGACGAAGGACCGCGCCACCATTCGCGAGTTGGGCTTAAAGTATAGAGGGCGCGGCAGATGGCCGCTGTTTCGCCGCACCATCCCAGGATACCTGCCGTGGCATCTGGACGCAGATGAGGCTGTCTTCCTGACAATGGCGTTGCGAAACGTGATGGACATGGCATCAAAGGCAGCCAGTGGCGAAACGGTGCTCCACTCGGAAAGCGGCCCCAGTCTGGTACTGACCCGTGTCTTTCGAGGCGGCGCCTGGCAGGACCAATGGGAACCCTTCGAGCTACCACAACCACCCGCGCCGGTCCCTTATCCCGATGCGGAACGGCTCCAGCGGTTGGCCCAGTCGAAGTCCAAAGGACCGGAGGTCTGGGAGTTGGCCTTCTTCTATCTCCCCACTCCAATGCAGGAGGAGAAAGGAGAACGGCCTTACTTGCCAATGATGGCTCTTGTCGTCGACAGAGATTCTTCATTAGTGCTGAGTACGGAGATTCTAGGTGCTGGTCCATCAGCTACTGAGCGTCAGGACATGCTCGTGAGACTGCTGGAGACGGTGAACCTGCTGCCGGTTGAGATAGTAGTAGACCTGACAGCGACAGCCGATCTGGCAGAGTCCATCACCGAGGGCCTTGGAATCAAGCTCTCGGTGGGCGCAACGCCGACGCTGGATGAAGTGAAAGAATCGATGATGGCGTTCATCAGCAGCTAATCCCGGACCGGCAGCAATCACGAACTGCCTGAGGGTAGCGCTGTAGGCGGATCCTCAGGCGAAACGTATAGTTGACTCGACCTTTGGCCTGGCGGGCGGCTTACCGGCGGCGACGCAGACCGCCCCGGCGGACTCCTCCTGCCGGATGAGGTCTTTGCTCCAACATCGGCGGCTCCTAGCGTGCAGCAGGTGGTCTAGCAAACACCGGACCACCTGCTGTACACGGTACGGGTTATCCGGACAACTCGGTAATCGAGACCCAAGACGGCCTGTTGCCCAACGGAGAAGTTTCCAGCAGAGTCAACTCTCCGGAATCCGGGTTGACACTGAAGGTGGCCATGCGGCCCGACTCTTGCCCGGCGGAGTAGAGGAACTTGTCCTGGGGGTCTAGGCACAAGGCGTTGGGTATCGGTTCGGAGGGAACAATGCCGGTGGCAGTCAATTGTCCGGTGGCGGTATCTACCGAAAAACAAGCGATGCTGTTATGGCCCCGGTTGGGAGCGTACAGGAACCTCCCCGACGCGGAGACCTGAATCTGGGAGCAGGTGTTCCTCTCGGTGTAACCCTCCGGCAGGGTGGTTATGGTTTGAAACGCCGATAGCCTTCCTGCGGCAGTGTCCAGACGATAGGCGGTCACGCTACAGCCTTGCTCGTTGGAAAAGTAGAGGACATCCAGGGAGGGGTGAAAGCAAAAGTGGCGCGGGCCCAAAAACGCTTTCAGTTCCAGTATGGCAGGCGAGTTTGGGGTAATATGGCCGGTGTTTTCGTCGAACCGGAACTGATATATGGCGTTGGGACCGTTGCCGGCGATGTGCGGCACAAAGGCGTAGGTATTGGTCGGGTCGGTCTGCATTGCGTGGGCGCCAGTTGCCGTGGCCAGCCATTCGATGGGCGGGCCTCCAACCGATCCATCATCCCCAATGGGGTGTACCGCCACATGGGCGCCTTGGTAATAGGCCGAGAACACAAACTTGCCTTTCCGGTCTGTAGCTACGTAGACGGGCCAAGCCTCCAGCGGTACATTCCCGTTCTGGGTGAGCCCGCCGTTGGCCTGGTTGATCCGGAAGCTGGCTATCTGGGGAGTGTCGCGGCATCCGGCGTAAAGGAAATTCCGGTCCGGGCAGACCGCCAGCGTGAACGGCCCGCCGGGTACGGACACCTCATGCTGAGGCGTTAACCCGCCGGTCTGGGCGTCAATAGTAAAAACTGCTATCTTGTTATCCTCTTGCAAGGCAACGTACATGTAGTAAGGCATCGTTTCCTCCTAGCCGTTGTGAAAAAGGTTGACTCCAGTAACAGGACCGGCATCAGCCTTCCCTGAAAACGCGGCTTCCGCCGTGCCGCCGCCCCAACAGTGCAAGGCGGCTCCGCCCGGGAATCTCACCCGGGAACACCGAACGGGTCCCCGCTCAAGCCATCCTGCGGACCACGGGTCCGCACAACAGCCTGAACCGGATTGGGGCGGCGTCTCCGCCTGCCCAGCCGGTGTTGCGCTGCAAGCGCCGGTCTCAGCTGCCCCGAGATCGCTCCCCAGTACGTCCACACGTGCTTCACCCGCTTCCTTGCAGGTACGGTGAAGGCGAGATGGACGCCGTTGCCGGCGGGACAGACCCACCGGCGGGGGATGCGCTCCGAACAGCCAAGCATGCGCCGGGCCAGCACCAGGGCCGCCGCCTGGTGCACGCTGAGCCCATAACGCTCCATGAACTTCACCCGGCCGATGACGGAACTGAAGGCCGGGTTGACCTGATGTACTTCAACTCCCTCACGGTGGCCCCGGGAGATGAAGTAAGCCTTGACCCGGCCGTAGCTGAAGCCGGACAGCATCCGGCGGTACCGCCGGGACTCGCCCTCCAGAGCAGCCTTCTTCTGCCGGAAGTCCAGCTTTTCGATGACGATGGGCTTGCCGGATGCCCGGGCGTACTCCACGACGCCCGCCACCGCATCACCGGTGATGGCCTCAGCCTGACGGGTTGATCTGCCGCAGGTGACCAGCGGCGCCCGCCAGGCGCGCCGGCAGTTGCCGGAGGAGTCAGTCTCCACTACCGCCAAGTGGTCAGCATTGAGATCAACGCCGATGGCGCCGCGCCGCTTATCCGTAACCACCGGCGCCTCCATCATCCGGGTGGTAACGAACACCCGCCAGCCCCGGGAGTCCCGCTTGAACCGGTAGCTTATGGCCTGGCCCAGACCGGTGGCCCGAGCCTCCTTGTCACCATGCTGCCGCCGGTATGCGGCGTACTGGACATTGCTCCACAGCGCCGCCAGCACCTGCTCATGACCGTAGGCATACCGTACCCCCGGGATGGTCAGATACCGGCCATGCCGTTCGGCCAGTCCCTCGGGCAACCGTATCCGCAGAGTCAGCGTGCCGTCACCGGCAATGCTGGCCACGCACAGCTGGCAGCCGGCGGTCTCATCCCGGCTCCCCAGCACGAAGAACTCCCCGCTGCGGGCATCCCGCCAGTCCCTGAGCCATTCCTCATGGCTGGCGTATCCGTTGGCCTCCAGGTGGTGCTGCTTGCGCCACAACCGCCGGGAACCGAAGCACAGCCGTGCCCGCCCGGCAGCAATGTCGGCTTCCAGCCCTGCCAGCTTGGACCGCAGGTTTGCCAACCGCCGCTTCTTTTGATGAACCTGGTGATGAACCTGGTGATGAACCTGGCCCCGCCGGCCATGCCGGGCGGCACCGGAAACCTGCGGCTCAGCCCGGGCAATGCGGCGCCTGAGATCATCCGCCCGCCGCTTCTGCTGCTCCCTGACGGATGCCGCCTTCCCCTCCAGCGACACCCGCACTCCATTGAACTTCCTGGTGAACATCCTGGCCGGTATCCCGTACCGTTCCAGGTACGCGCTCTTCAGCAAGGTGGCTGAACTTCCAGCCGCAACGTCGGCAAACAGCTTGCGCTGCACCCGGCCGTACAGCTCGGCGTAGGCCGCCAACGCGGCATCCCCGTCCCAACGGTCCACATCCCCGTAACCGGAAATGCGCGCCTGGTAGGTGGCCGACAAAAGCATCAGCCCTCCTGTGCCGCCGCCAACGCCCGGTCCGCTCTCCGCCGGGCCGAAGGCCGTCCGTAGAGCCGGGCGCACAGCGAGGTCATCACCTCGGTCACATCCCGCACCAGATCATCCTCCGGCTCGCCCTCATCCATCACCAGAATGCGGGCTCCCCGCCCGGCCAACGCGGCTTCCACGTATTCAAAGCCGAAACGGCACACCCGTTCCCGGTGCTCTACCACTATGGTGCTCACTGTGTGGTCCGCCACCAGACGCCGCAAACGGGGACGCTTCCCGTTCAGACCGGATCCGGTCTCCTTGACCACCTCGTCCGGACGGCAGCCCTGCTGCGTCGCCCACTCGACGGCCCGGCCCACCTGCCGGTCCAGGTCCTGCTTCTGGTCCCCAGAGGACACCCGGGCGTATACCACACAACGCCCGTCGTTCTCCGGCGGCACCACCACATAGTAGCGCCCGTTGGGCAACTGCTCGATCTGAAGCTCGGGAGGCAGCTTGCCGGCATGGTGCAGGCGAGAAGTGGTGGCCTTGTCGAAACCGTAAAGACGGCCCCAAGCGGTCAGGCTGATGCGCCGACTCACAACATCCATAATTCACTATTATATACTAAATCACTAACAGTTGCCAGCCCCTTGGAGTCCCAGCCAAGGCAAACGCATTCTAATTTGGACCTGCAACCCTCCCTCTCCTCTGTCATTCCGAACGGAGTGAGGAATCTAAAATCCTTGTCCTCAGTGCCGTTCTACTGCCCAAGGACTTTAGATTCTTCGTCGCTCCGCTCCTCAGAAAGACAGAATGCGTTTGCCCTGGAGTCCCAGCACTATGGATTAGGGCCGTAGCCAGGGAGCCTGGCCCATCTTAGACCGTCTGGATCATGCACCACCTCTACCTGATTGCCCTTGGAGTCCTTCAATCCCAAGGGGTGTTGCACCAGCTCGATCATGTTCCCGTCCGGGTCATGAATGTAGGTCGAGTGGCCACTGCTATAGGCGCGGATGGTGGGCGGCGAATATGGGACGCCCAGCGCGTCCAAGTTGACGATCATCTCTTCCCAGTCGTGGACCTCTAAGGCGAAGTGCCCCGACGGGTTGGGGTTGGTGGTATGGGTGCTGTGAACCTCTCCACTGCCGATCCGCAATTGTAGCTGACCCTGGTTGAGCTCCGGCCCGCGGTCCAGGAACTCTGCGCCCAGGACCTTCTCGTACCACTCCCGGGACCTCTCCTTGTCGCTAATCTGGATGTTGATGTGCTGAATCATCGAGACTCTGGACATGGATGCACCTCCTGCGGACTCAGATTCGCTCCCCGTGCCGTGCTTCTACGTCGGGGACCTTTGATCACTAATATAACACTTGAGATTAAAAAGACGAAAGTATAATCGAAAGACCCTGCGGGTTGCATGGGGTTGAATCGTAGCACTAGAATCGGGGCACTAAACCTTTAATTCGGCGGGAGCGTTAAGTCGATGGAATATAGAAGATTTGGGCCAACGGACATAACCGTTTCTGCCCTCGGGTTCGGCTGTTGGGAGATGGGAGGCACCTATGGTGATGTTACCGAGCCGGAGGTCGCCGCGGCTGTCAACCGCGCCATAGACCTGGGAATCAACTGTTTCGACACTGCCCCGGCATACGGGAGGGGCGAGTCCGAGATTCTATTGGGCCGGGCCCTGGGAGTCCGGCGGAAGGATGTGGTCGTCGTTACCAAGTGCGGTGTGGGATATTCGGACCGTCCAAAGGGCCGGGATAGCCGGATGGTGTCTATCTTCGCCTCCGTCGAGGAGAGCCTGCGAAACCTAGAGACTGATTACCTGGATGTGCTGCTCATTCACTGGCCGGATGTCAACACGCCTTTCGATGAGACCATGCACGCGCTGGACAGCCTGGTACACCAAGGAAAAGTCCGGGCCGTTGGGGTCTCCAATTTCACCCTCGACCAGATTAAGGAATGCGAGACCGTCCGAAGTGTGGACATCGTACAGTACGGCCTCAACATGTTCGACCGGCGCATGGAACAGGAGATCTTTCCCTATTGCCAGCAGCAAGGGACCGGCGTGATGGTCTACGGCCCCTTGGCGTTTGGTCTGCTGTCCGGGGCATTTACCGCGGACACTACCTTCGGGAGTAACGATTGGCGTTCCACGGGCGGCCGTCCGGGGTGGAACGTGGGTGTGTTTGCCGAGGAGTACTTTCAGCGAAACTTGCAAGTTGTGGAGGAACTAAAGCCCATTGCCGAAGTCCGGGGCAAAAAGATGCCGCATCTTGCCTTGCGGTGGGTGCTGTCAAACCCTGCCGTAAGCGTTGCCTTGGTTGGCACCCGCACCGTTCAGGAGGTGGAAGACAATGTCGCGGGATTGGAGTGGGCCCTGTCGGGCGCGGAGATGGAGCGGATCGACGAGGTGTTTGTCCGCTACGGGGTGAACACCCACCCGGACATAGTCGTAGACCCGCCGGAGTAGACCGCTAACTAGGCCACAGAGGAGGGCCTTTTAATCGTCACTGCCATGAAAATAGGCGATTTTCATCCGCCTACGTGGCCTTCACAAGGCCATTAGCAATTCTGAAGGAGCCCTTCGACTTCGCTCAGGATAAACTTAGCGACGAAGAATCTAAAATACCAACCGACCAAAACGGCTTTCCTCGCTGATGCGTTTACACCGCAGCGACTCCGGGCAAAAGAAACGCATCGGCGGCAAGGATTTTAGACCCTCCACTCCGTTCAGGGTGACAATGAACAGGGGCAAGGTGGCAGAATGTGGTGCCATGTGTACGTAGCAATGTACAAGCGATGTACAATGGGAAAAAGATAGACGTACAGCTATATTGCAAAGACGACGAACTGAAAGGTGCTGCTGCGTACAGTCACTCCAGACCCGCTAAAGTCTTCGAGACCGCCGCGATCAGTTGCAACTGTCTTCTGCCCCCAAAGACGGACGATGGTGAGCCGCTAATGGAGCGGCTACGAGAGGCGGGAGGTTCGGAGACGTACAGCCGGCGCAAACGAGACTCATGATGTTCGGCAGGCCGATGGCAATCACCGGCGGGGTATTCCAGGTCCGGGCTATCGGCGCCCGAGTAACCGTCTTGGTCGAGAATGGCGAGGTGCTATTGGTCGACGCGGGGCTCTATGGAAGCTCGGGAACGATACTACGGGGACTAGAGGCCTTGGGAATGTTTCCCGAACAGATAGGAAGGGTGGTCATTACCCACGCCCACCCGGACCATTCGGGCGGGTTGGGCAGGCTGGTTGCAGGCAGAGAGGTCTCGGTCGCGGTGCACCGGCTGGAGGCTGACATCATCGCCGGCACGGCGCCGCCCCCGAGCCCGCTGCAAAATGGGCTGATCGGGAAGGTGACCCAGCCCGTCGTTAGCAGGCTCATGGGAAGCTCCGTTCCGGTTGATGATCGCCTCGAGGACGGTGACGTTATTCCCTTCGGGACCGAAGTGCGCGTGGTCCACCTTCCCGGCCACACCGAGGGCAGCATTGCCCTCCACCTGCCGGACAAAGGGACCATCATCGTTGGCGACGCCCTCCAGTACAAGTTCGCCCGCAGGCTCAGCCCGCCGGCATCCGGAGTCACCCAGCGTCCGAAGGAGGCTATGCGGTCGGTCGAGAAACTCTTGGGCTTGGACTTCGATACTATATGCTTCAGTCACTTCCCTCCCCTGCGTAACCAGCCCGGCGAAGCCCTCCGAAGGCTTATCCAGCAATATAGTGGGTGAGTAAATATCTTGATCGTCACTCCCGCGAAAGAACGTCACCCTCACGAAAGCGGGGTGGGAGTCCAGAGCTGTTGCCAGCCAGTAGCAGTCTTAGTGCCGGGAATTTCTGGATTCCCGCCTGCGCGGGAAAGACGGGTTGGGTATTTTCATATCCCATAATAGTGACGGTGGGGAAGCATCGGGTTTAGCTTGGTGGTCACTCATCAGTAATGCGTGACCACCGTGGTAGCGGCGCTATGGCCCAGGCTTTACCGGGCGGGGACGCTGCTGTCCCACGCACCTGCACCAAGGACCTGAAACCTTTTAGTGATGCGTGGACAATTACCTAAACCAGTCCTCGTCTTTCCGGCCTTGAGCCGGAATCCAGAAATTCTGAGGACAAAGAACGTAGCTGGCGGAGAACGGTCCTGGATTCCGGCCTTCGCCGGAATGACAGGGGAGAGGACAGCTTAGAAACTTATTCACGTATCAGTAGGCTGCCCGCAGCGGCCAGGAGGTAGCTGTGAAAAATGCTCGTATGTCCGGCACGCCGGTGGGTGAGATCCCGGTGGGCGAGACGATTGTAGACTTTCTCCCGGGAGCGGTCGAGAGGTACGGGTCCCGCGATGCTCTCCTGTTCAAGCCGGCATTCCGGTACCAGCGCTGGAGCTACTCACGGCTGTGGAACGAGTCGGGACAGGTTGCAACCCTTCTCCAGCGCCGGGGCCTGGCCAAGGGGGACCAAGTCATCCTGTGGGGCCCCAACTCTCCCCACTGGGTGCTCATTTTCTTCGGGTGTATTAGAGCGGGAGTCGTATTGGTCCCCTTGGACCTGCGCAGCGCGCCCGACTACGTTGCCAGGGTCCTATCCAGGACAGAGCCGAAACTGGCGTTCACGTCGCGGTTCACTCCCAAAGGGGAGGTTGACCTGGGGGTCCCCGAAATTACCTTCGAGGAGTTGGAGGCCGCAATCCAGGGTTTGCCCCAGCCGGAGCAGGTGGACATCTCCCCGGACGATCTTACCGAGATCGTGTTCACCTCCGGCACGACGGGAAACCCGAAAGGGGTCATGCTTACCCACCGAAACCTGACGGCGAACATCGAGGGGGTGTCCCGGTATATCTCTTGCGCGCCCTCGAATAGGTTCCTGTCCATCCTTCCACTGAGTCACATGTACGAGCAGATGGGTGGACTGTTAATCGCGTTGTACTACGGCGCCAGTATCACCTATCCGACCAGCCGCCAGCCAACCGTTCTGGCCCGGACGATGCGTGAGCGCAGAATAACTATCATGCTGCTCGTCCCCCAGGCGTTGGAGTTGCTGATGAACGGGATTGAGCGGGAGGTGAAACGGCAGGGCAGGGAAGCCCTCTGGGCCCGGCTGCTGCGGATAGCCGAGGCGACACCGTTTTCCCTGAGACGCCTTCTGTTCCGCCGGGTCCACAAACAGTTTGGCGGCAAGCTCGACTTCATCGTCTCGGGAGGGGCGGCGCTGGACCAAGACCTGGGACGCAAGTGGGAGTTGCTGGGAGTCAAGATCGTACAGGGCTATGGGACCACCGAGGCATCCCCCGTCATCAGCAATCACAGCTTAACAGAACGCCGCCTCGACTCCACCGGCCGCCCGCTGCCCAACGTAGAGGTAAAAATCAGCAGCGAGGGCGAGATTCTGGTGCGCGGGGACAGCATCACCCCGGGTTACTGGCAGGCGCCCGCGGAGACTGCCGCGGCCTTCGATGGCGATTGGTACATGACGGGCGACTTGGGGTTCTTGGACGGCGAGGGGTTCCTGCACATCCAAGGCAGAAAAAAGGATATGATCGTCCTCCCCAGCGGCCAGAACGTTTTTCCGGAGGACATCCAAGCGGTGTTGGCGAAGCACCCCAGCGTTACGGACGCGGCGGTGGTGGGGCTGACGAGGGGTCCGTCGGTTGAGGTGCACGCGGCCTTGATTCTGGACAACGCCGACACCGCCCAAGAGGTTGTTTCTTGGGCCAATAACCAACTGGCCGAACAGCAGAGGGTCCGGGGCTTCACTGTTTGGGCTGACGATGACTTTCCCCGCACCCACACCCTCAAAGTAAAGAAAGGGGTGGTGATAGACACGATTCTTGGCAAGATACAGCCAGAGAGTCCGGCGGTATCACCCGCCGGCGGCAGCCCCGCGGGAGTGGCAAGGAGCCTGCGCCAGATCATCGGCGAGGTGAGCAGACGGGGGGCCGGGGAGGTGGGGGACGACGCAACCCTCGGCGGCAACCTCGACCTCGACTCCCTTGGCCGCGTCGAGTTGCTGTCGGCAATAGAGGCAGAGCTCGGCGTCTCCATGGATGAGAGCCAGTTGAGCCCCGAGATGACGGTCCGGCAATTGGAGGCCTTTATCGAAGAGGGGTCAAGGAACCCACCGGTGATGAGCTTCCCCGGTTGGGGGATGCAATGGTGGTGCCGTATCCTTCGCGGATTCCTCCAGCGGGCAGTCATCTTTCCCTTGATGAGCCTTCCCTATGGGCTGAAGGTGGTGGGCCGCGAGAACCTGGAAGACATCACCGGCCCCGTACTCTTCGCGTCGAACCACAACCTCGGCCTGGATAACCCGTTGATTATCAAGGCGGTCCCCCTCAAGTGGCGCCGCCGGATAGCAGTGGCCGGGGCGGCCGATCTCTGGAAGAATCCGGTATGGTGGATCATGAACCCCCTATTGGGGAACGCCTTCCCGCTGGCCAAGGAGGGGTCCGTCCGGCCCAGCCTCGAGAACATGGGGAAGATCATGGACAACGGCTGGTCGGTGCTGATATATCCGGAGGGCGAACTCACCGTCGGAGGACCCATCAAGCCCTTCATGAACGGCACCGGCCTCGTCGCCGTCGAGGGACGGATTCCCGTAGTCCCGCTGCGCCTGCACATTCACAAGCTGGGGTCCCCCACACGGTTCCCCATCCTCCGGCGGGGGAGGGTCGAGGTCCGCTTGGGAGAGCCGTTGACCTTCTCGCCGGGAACCGACTATCAGGACGCAACGTCGGCCATCGAGGACGCGGTCAAGTCCCTATGACGGCTGCCGATGACACGGCATTAAGATGATACGGCTGGTACACCTGTCT
This sequence comes from Dehalococcoidia bacterium, assembly GCA_965220245.1. Taxonomy (GTDB): domain Bacteria; phylum Chloroflexota; class Dehalococcoidia; order Lucifugimonadales; family UBA3495; genus CBDCPI01. The sequence goes on along the minus strand of CBDCPI010000014.1, from coordinate 356,226 downwards.
CAACGGCTGGTTGAGGCGCACTGGTTTGAATACTTCATCATTGTGGTCATTCTGGCCAATGGCGCGCTGCTGGGATTGGGTACTTCCTCCAGGTTGACCCCGCAGTACGGCCACTGGCTGCACTTGGGGAATCAGGTGGCGCTGGGCGTGTTCATCGTCGAAGCGCTGCTCAAGATGCTGGCGTTGGCGCCGCGGCCTTTACGGTATTTTCGGGACGGGTGGAACGTCTTTGACTTTCTGGTCATAGTGTTCGCGCTGATTCCGGCCACCGGCCAGTTTGCTATGATTACCCGCCTCGCCCGGCTGCTGCGGGTCTTGCGGCTCATTTCAACCATCAGAGACCTGCGGCTGATTGTAGCCGCGCTGGTGCGGTCAATCCCCAGTGTGGGCCACGTCATGATGCTGATGAGCATTGTGGTCTACATTTACGCCATCATGGGCTACCACCTCTTTCACGAACACGACCCGGAAAACTGGCGCAGCCTGGGCGTATCGGTGCTGACCCTGTTCAACATCATAACCTTGGAAGGCTGGACCGAGATAATGTACACCGCAATGGAGCGGCATTCGCTGGCTTGGTTGTACTTCGTCAGCTTCGTGGTGGTGGGGACCTTCGTGGTAATAAACTTGTTCATCGCCATAATCATCAACAACCTGGACGAGGCCAAGATTGAGCGGCTGCGGGAGATGGAAGGCCCGGTATCCAGAGAAGAGCTGTTGCGGGAGATCCGGGCCACCCAAGCCGCGCTCCAACGGCTGGAACAACGGCTGGACAACGAGGATAGGGGATGACGGGGCGGTTGCACCACCGTTGACGCTATTCGCCAATAGTGCTAGTTTGATGGCAACGCAGGGCCGTACCCCAGCACAGTCGTAACACCAAGCAACATAAGGAGGGGCAAGCATGGACTTTGGACTTTTCAATACCTGGAACGCCTTGTACCCCGGTGACAAGGTCCCCTGGCACCCGGACTATAGTGGTGGGAAGCTTCTCGAGGAGGATGCTTACGTCAAGAACTACGAAGAGATTGATGCGGTGGAGGAGATGGGTTGGGACTACGTCTGGCTAGGCGGGGGCCACTTTTCCAAGCAGGCTAGCATGGACCCTCAGGTACTCATGCTGTCCGCGGTGATCGCCGAGCGCACCAAGAGGATCAGGATCGGGTCGTCCATCCACCGCCCGGTGATGCGGCAAGCCGGGGAGACGGTATCCGCATCAGCCCTGCCGCACGAAAGATACGGGTTTGACAATCTGTTGCTGGAGGACCCCATCCAGACCGCGGAACAGGTGGCCATAGTCGACCAAGTCAGCCACGGCCGGTTCATTTACGGCGCGGGAGGGCGCACCCGCGGCTCTGCTGAACGCCGGGAGCAATTCTTTGAGTACCTGGAGGTCATGAAGCAACTCTGGACGGAGGAGCACTTCTCCGGGTTCGAGGGGAAGTACTACAACTACCCCGCCTTCTACGAACCCTACCTGGCCATCCCGAAGCCCTACCAGAAACCCTACCCGCCCATGTTGTTGCCCGTGGATAGCCAGGAAAGCTTCGTGCCCATGGGCGCCCAAGGCTATCGGATCGCCATCGGGGCGGGAAGCTCTCCGCACAACCCCAGAGGGTCGGCAGTGCTGAAGGAAGACGTGAAAGCCTACCGGCAGGCTTGGATGGACGCGGGGCACCCCGGCGACCCGACTACCGTGGTTCGCATACCCACCCTGGTGGCTGACACGAAAGAGGAGGCTACGCGCCAGACTGAGGACCTCATGAACCTTGCCCGGCGCTATTACTCCGGGAGGATCAGCATCGGAAGCACCGACGCGGGCACCGCCAGCCCCGATGCGACTGAGGAAGTAAACCTGTTTGGGACCCCCGAAGAAGTGGTCGACAAGATTCACATACTCCGGGACGACTTCAGCACCGACGAGATCATGTTCGAGGTCAACTGGACGTCATCGGTCCCGCGCGAAGTGGTGATGAACACCATGCGGCTCATCACCGACAAGGTGATACCCGAGTTCAAGTAACGCAATTCGTCTGAATCGGGATTTACCGGATTTTGAGATGCCCAGGATTGGAAATATCCTGGGCATCTTTTACTGCTGCGTGAATAAGTTTCTAAAGTGGCCTCTCCCCTGTCATTCCGGCGCAGGCCGGAATCCAGGACCGTTCTCCACCAGCTACGTTCTTTGGCAGCTACAAGGGCTGCCCCTACGCCCGACGGCGCGTTACCTGCATTAAGAGTCGAAAGACTCTAGACCAGAGCCGGCGTCGGGTTGCTAAATGAAGGCGGCCCTGGTCAGGAATCCCGCTTGGGGTGTCCTGACCAGGGCCGCCTGCTCCCTTTTCGGAGTGCCGGTTCAGCTCAAGCTATTACCTTCGCCGGCCGCGGATGGCAAGTCCTCCGAGCACCAACGCAGCGCCGACGGCCAGGACTATAACCACGATCAGCCACACCGGGAAGCCTCCCTCCTCCTCAGAAGGCGGAGTAACCGGGGGCACAACCGGGGGCTCCGGCGTTGCGGTAGGGGTAGCCGGAGGCGGTGGCTCCGTGGGCCTCGCCGTGGGTATGGCTGTGGGCGCCGGGGTGGTGGGTACCGCCGTGGGCGCCAGGGTGGGCGCCGCCGTGGGCGCTGTCGGCGCCGGGGGAATTACGACCGTGGCCCTCGGCGTGGGCGTGGCCCTCGGCGTGGGCGTGGCCTGGCGCGTCGGCGTCGGGGCGACCACCGTTGGCTCCGGCGCCGGGGAAGGCTCGAATACCGTTATAGCGTACGCTTTGATACCGGTCCCGGTCCGGTCGGCGTAGGTCACGGCAGCCCGCAGGTGCATACCGGCGTCGGCCTCCGCCGGGGTGTAGGCTGGCGCAGTTGCCCCGGCAATGTCCTTCCACTCCGTTCCGTCGGCGGACCTCTGCCACTGCCAACTCGCTCCGGTAACGCCACCGTCCGGATCGGACAGGGCGGCGGTAATCGTGGCGCCGACGCTGGGCGCCCCTGGGGGCGACAGGGTAATGCTGCCGGCCTCCGCCACGTCCGTGACCGTAATGGCCACCGTGATAGTCCCGGTGGCGGACACTACGGCGGCGTTTGCCTCCACCGTCAGGGTATAGCGGTTAGGGCGGGCTTCGTAGTCCAGCACCGTTCCACTGGCCACGTAGATTTGGCCGCTCTCGCGCGAAATGACGAACAGCGCCGCGTCGGCCCCCGACTTGGTGTAGGAAATGGCGCCCGTGGCGCTTTGGGCCGTCACCGGCAGTCCCACCTTGGTCCAAGCCGGGCTGTTTTCCGCCACCTCCCGAGTGGCGCTGCTCCCTTCGGCGAAAGTGGGTGGGGCGAGGTAAGCGGCGGTGCCGCCGCCTCCACCCCCGCTGCTGCTGCGGCGGCGGGCGGGAGGAGCAACAGGCGGCTCCGTCGTAGGTGTAGGCGTGAGAGTAGGAGTAACGGGCCTGACCATTACCTGGGTATCGCCCGTGACCGTATGCGAATTTTTGTCTTCGTCGAACAGATTACCCCTGAAAGTATAAGTGTCCGCCGTGCCGGAGGCTTCCACCGTATAGGTGAAAGAATCGGTGTCATAAATGTCAAACTGGACGGTCTGAATCCCCTCCGATATCGAAGTAGCATCGACCAGGATTTCGTCCGGCTTGCTGACTTCCACATATCTGAACCCCGGGGGCAGCATTTCTACAACCCGGCCCGATATCCCGTATCCGCCGGCGGTAATCTCTACGATTAGCTGAGCGCCCGTGACCACTGACGCTGGCAAGGACCTGTTTGCAGTAGCGCCCACCGCCACTGTTACAGCGCCGCCGACCGTATGCAAATTTTTGTCTTCGTCGAACAGATTACCCCTGAAAGTATAAGTGCCCGCCGTGCCGGAGGCTTCCACCGTATAGGTGAAAGAATCGGTGTCATAAATGTCAAACTGGACGGTCTGAATCCCCTCCGATATCGAAGTAGCATCGACCAGGATTTCGTCCGGCTTGCTGACTTCCACATATCTGAACCCCGGGGGCAGCGTTTCCACAACCCGGCCCGATATCCCGTATCCGCCGGCGGTAATCTCTACGGTTAGCTGACCGCCCGGAGTCACTGACGCTGGCGTAAAGGACCTCCTTGCAAAGGGTCCCGTAGGCGTCGGCATCATTGTGGGCGTCGGCGTCACTGTAGGCGTCGGCGTCACCGTTCCGGGAGTACCGGTCACCGCTACTTCCACTGTGGAATCGCCTCCGACATCCACTGCATCGGAAGCGCTGTCGCCCGGTTGGGCCATCTTCCCGGAGAAGGTATAAGTACCTGCCGCGCTGGAGGCTGTCACCCGATAGGTGAATCCAGCCGTATCAACCACGGCAAACCGGACCTTCTGGCGCTGACCATCCTTCTTCGTTACAGGTATATCCACCCCCACCTCATCCGACGTGGCAGACCCATCTACATAATTGAACCCTTCGGGCAATGTTTCATCAAAAGTGCCGGTGAATGTGCTGCCGGCGGGGAGCATTATCCTTACATCCACAACAGTGCCGGGTGGGACCTTCACACCGCCAGAGATCAACTCCGCTGACGAATCACTCGACGACAACGTCCTTGTCGCGACGGACGCCTGCGCGTCCGCAAGACCCGGCCCAAGCAGGCCTATGGCCCCCAAAACAACACCCAAAACCATAACCCCCGCCAGTAGGGCCAACGCTTTTCTAACCACGCTCCCTCCTCCTCTCCTGTACGGCTCCATAACCTTCCTGCACCGACTGAATTACCTATAGCGGATTCAAGAAGTTAGTGTAGCGGAGTAAGACTTTCGCCAAGTCGCTCTCTGTAATATTACCGTCCTGGTAATCACGTGAAGCCGCGAGGTACTCAAGCCGGGTGTTGATCTGTCCGTCGCCATCGGCGTCGTACCTCGTAAGCAAATCAAAGACCGTTATCTGAAGCTGGCCGCCAACCTGGTGCTCTGCCTTGTCCTCGTCCCTCAGGACACCAGAGAAAGAACCAACCCCGGCGGCCGCAGGGGCCGTAACCCTGTAGGTGACGGTCTCGTCCTTCAAAAAGTGGACCACGACTCTCCGTCCGTCACCCGCGGCGCCGGGCTGGTCAGTGGACACGTAGGTGAAACCGGCAGGCAATGTTTCCACCACCTGCCCAAAGCGCCCGTGCCCGCGGGGAGTAACCATTACATCCAGGCTGCCCCCCGCAGACACAAACGGTGTGGAAAAGGACCTCTCAGCCGTGGGAGCTTGCCCGTCCACGGGAGCCGGACGAAGGAGAGCTGCCACCAACACCGCCCCCATAACCACCGCGACTCTCCAGAACAAACTCCCACCCATACGGATCACATACCCCCGCATCGACTGGTGCCCCTAAAGCGGATTCAAGAAGTTAGTGTAGTCGAGCAAGACCTGGGCCAACTCGCTCCTGGTAATGACATCGTCCTGGTAATCACGTGAAGCCGCGAGGTACTCAAGCCTGTTGCTGATCTGTCCGCTTCTATCAGTGTCGTAGGTCAACGGATCGAACGTTGTGGTCGCCCCCACCGCTGCCGTTACCACCATCGCCGTGTCCGGGCCGTGGCCGTCGGTGTACATCGCCGTGGCCCGCAGGAACATGTTTGCGTCGCCGCCCACCGGGGTGTAGGTGACTGCCGTGGCCTCGTCAATGTTGGTAAAGGTCCCGTCCATGGCATCGGAACTGGCCCACTGCCAGGTAGCGCCGGTTATCACGGTGTCCATCGCTATTGGCAGGGCGTCGCTTGGGTTGCCGTCCGGGTCGGTTACCCGCGCCGTTATTTCCTCGCCAACCTGTGGCGTAGTGAGCGCATCCATCCCCGCCCACAGGGTCACCCTTCCTTGCTCCTCCACGTTGCCCACCGTTACGGTCACGTCGCGGCTGACGCTGTTGGTCCCGTCGCTGGCCATCACCGTTATCTCGTACATGTTGTTCATGTCGGCGTCCGCTGGGTTCTCGTAGTCCGGGGCCGCGTCGAAGGTCAGCACGGCGTTTGCGCCGGTGACGGCGTTCATACCGTTGCCGTCTTTGGCCGTGATGGTGAAGTCCTCGGCGTCCGCGCCGTTCAGGGTCCACGCCGTGCTGGCGGCGCCCCCTCCTTGGGCGCGGTACGTCACCACGTCGGTAATGGCTGCGCCGTCGGTCACCTCGTCGTAGCTGGTTGCGCCGGAGCCGGCTATCGCTATTCCAGCCTTCAGTTCATCCGGCGCGGAGGGCGCCTCGTTGACGTTCATCACTTTGATGGTCACGCGCATCGCGCCGACCGCGACTTCTGCGTCCGGGTCCGTCACCTCGATGATGTAGGTCCTCTTCTGTGCCTCGTAATCGAAGTGCGTCACCACCTCCGCCGCCAACTGCCCGGCCTTGTCGGCCGGGTCGTCATTGCCGCTCATATCGTCCGACTCGACCATAGTTTGGTCGTAGTAAGCGGTTGCCGCCCCGGTAGTCCCATCCTGGTCCTCGGCGAACTCGAAGGACGCTGCGTCGGGGCCGCCTATGGTGTCCCGGGTCCCCATTCCGCCTTTGCCGTCCGGGTAGCTCAGGCCATCCAGAGGGATGCCCACGTACCCGGTGGAAGGCACGTTCTCATAGACCATCCGCTCCCTCAATACTACGTCCGGGGAAGGCCCGTCTGGGTCAACACCACTATCGGGGTCCTTCCGCACCGCGTTGTCCGTCCCCTCCAGCAACATCAGGTCGGAGTTATGGAACAGGTTGTCCTGGGGTGAAGCTGCGATCTCGAGCTTGTGATGCTCGGTGGTATTCTCCGTCTCCGGATCGTCGTTCCGCTCGTCCAGGGCAGTAACCGGTTCGTCTTCCACGCTCTTGCCGTCCCGGTAGTCCACCTCGGCCCATAGGAACTCGCCTACCCCACCTGTGTACTGGTTCGTCGTGGCGCCCATTATCTCCATTACATCTTCCTTGAGAGCGCCACCAGAATCACGAATTGCCGATTGGTCACCATCACCCTTGGTGAGCCGGCTGGATGCGGTGTACCAAGCCCAGTCGGTGGTGATCTCCACACCGTCGGGGTCGGTCAGAGTGGCGGTCACCGGCATCCCGTCGTCGGGCTGCTCCGGCGAAAGCGTCAGCTCCCCCGCCTCGTCTACGTTCCTCACCGTGATCCGTACCTTCTTCATACCCGTTGCGTAGTCATTGTCCCGGACCGTGACAGTCACCTCGTAGACGTTGTCCCTGTTGGCGTCCCGGGGATTCTCGTAGTCTGGCAGGTTCGTCTTCTTGAAGTGGAGCCTGCGCCCGATGCCATCGTCCGGCGTGCTGTACTCGAAGAGCGCTCCATCGGGACCGGCGATGGGTTCGGGCCATACACCGCGGTCCACCCGGTCCTCATCATCCCGGTGGTAGAGGTTGGGGTTGTCCGTGTCCATGGCCTGGTCAGGAGACATACCGGTCAAAATGTAGCCAAGGCCCACGAACTTGGTGACGTCGCTGTCCTTCTTGCTGCTGTCCACCTCATTGATGAAGATTTCCGTGAGTCCATCCGTCACTTTCGGGGCGTCGTTGACATCGCTGGCCGTGATGGTTACTCGGATATAGTCGTTGTCCTCGTCCTTATCGCCCTCGCCGGAAGGGTCCGTAGCCCTTACCCAGAGGACATATTCTCCGTTGGCATCCGTCGGGTGCGCCGGGTTGTTGTCCCAGTCCAGCGGCTTGGCCACCATGATCTGCCCGTTCTTCTTGTCGATGGAGAAGTATGCCACGTCGCCCCGATTACCCATGTCGGCATTACCCACTATGTTATTACCGGTGGGTGAACCCAACGCCGTAGCAGGGCTTTTATCGTTGTCCAACGTGTAGGTCAGGGTGTCCAGGTCCTCGTTGGTGTCCACTTTCACTGCGGCGCCCACATTCGCGCCCACAGCCGTGTTTTCCGGCACTGACCTGGCGGCCGTGTCATTTCTAAAATCGGGCGAGTTGTTCTGGTCATCATGCACGTCCGCCCGCACCGCCATGTATGTTACCCCGATCGCCGATTTGCCGGCCCCCTCTCCGTCCGTATAATCCGCCTTCACCAGCAGCTTCCAGCCCTCGTCCACCGCATCCCCCGTTGGCGTCCCGTCCTCCGCCACCGCCATCTGTCCTTGGGGCGTGTAAGTAGCCAGGGTGGCACCGGAAACCGTTTCCCAGTCGGAATCTGTTTGACCAAGCGTGGCGACATCCGGCGCGAGGTTGGGGTTGCTGTTCTTGGCCCTGTACCATTGCCAACTGGTGATATTAGTGCCGGTTATCGTGGTGTCGCCATCCGCCATCACAACCGGCAGTGCGGCACTCCTGTTACCGTCCGGGTCAGTCAAGGTAGCGGGCAATGGGGTATTGACTTCCGGTTCCAGCCACTTCACCTCCACCTTGCCGGGTTCGTCCGAGTTGCCGACCTGGACGCTGACGGTCAATTCCGCAGCCTGGTTCGGACCGCCGCCGACGGCGGTGGCCTCGATGGCCCGCACTATTACCGAGTATTGGTTCCTTACAGCTCGGTCAGCATTGGCTGTTTTGCCCCGGGCCGTGGGATTCTCGTAGTTTGGCTGGCTTTTGAAATGGAGCTCCCTGCGGTCCTTACCGTCTCCGATGTCGGCTACGTCCATGATTTCAAAGTCGGGGGCGTCGGTCCCCGCGACCTCCCAGCGGAGACCGCGACTGTCGCCGTCGGGCTCCGTCACTGCCAACGGGACCACTCTGTTGACCCGGGACTCGGCATAATTTATTGTGCTATCCACACCGTCCCGAGATGCCTTGTCGAAGTAGGGTTCCTCGTTCAGGTTCGTGAGTTCGATGGTCACATTGGCCTTTGCCTTCCGCTTGGTGTCGGCGCTGTCCGTGGCTGTGACCACCAGCCGGAAAACGTTGTTACTCCCCTCGAAGTCCAGGACCGGGTCTTCCATGGCCGGCGTTGCATCCGCGCCATCGGCGGGGGGGTAGATGGTCCCGGCGCGACCGGGGCGGAAATCAATTTCCCCCACCCTGATCTGGCCGTATTGGTCGATGGTGAAGTAGTCGTCGTCGTTGGTCTCGGTGGCGTCCAGGTCATACTGGAAGATGACGTCCTCAGGCTCTACCATGATGGGCTCGCCGACGATGCTCCCGACCTCGGCATTCTCCACCAGCGTCATTTCATAGGATTCCATGGGGAATGCCGGAGCGGTCTGTTCAGGTGTGACGCCCGGCGCTACCCTCACCGCGAACTTCGACGTCACCCTCACCCGGAACACCTTGTCGGCGGGAGTGGTTTCACCGGTCGGCACGAAAACCCCGTCGCCCATAGTTGCCGTATATGCCTCCGTGGCCGAGTCCTGGACCCGCTCGTCAACAGTCCTCGTATCGGGGTCGTCCATGTCGCTGGTCGTGTCGATGTAGGTTGCGGTGGCCCGCAGGTAATCGCCGTCGTCAGCCCCTCCCGGGGTGTAGGTGGGGGACGTTGCGCCATTTATGACGGTGAAGGCGCCGGTAGCAGTGCCGCTCTTGCTCCACTGCCAGGTCAAGACGGCCACGCCGCCGTCCGGGTCATCCACTTTGGCGGTTATCTCACTGCCGATTGTAGGCTGGTCCACGCCATTACCCGTCGCCGACATGGTTGCCTTCCCCTGCTCGGCCACGTTGTCGACGAATATGGTGATAGGCCGGGTGTCCTTCATGCCGCCGCTGTCCCTGGCCTCCAGGACCACCTTGTAGACGCTGTCCCCGTCGGCGTCGGTGGGGTTTTCGTAGTCAGGGGGGCTTTGGAACACGAGGGCTATCGGCTCGTCGGGGCCGGTGAGGGTGCCTTGGGTGCCGGCCTGCCCGCCCTGGGTTAGCACGAAGTCGTCACTGTCCTCTCCCATCAGGGCCCAGAAGACCTGGCCGCGCTCATCCTCGTCGGGGGCAGTGAAGACGTTCTGGTTGCCCAATGCAAGCGCCACCGGCAAGCCGAGCGCACCCATCTCACCGTCGAATGTGCCGTAGTAAGTCGCGTCGGGCTGGCCATTACCGTCCGGTGCCGGAAGCCGGTCATCACTGTCCTGCTCCATTACCCGGACCTCCGACGGCGCGGCCGGAGCCGTACCACTTTCGATACTGCCCATTATCTTCGGGGCGTCGTTGGCCTCCGTGGCGGTAACGGTGACTTCCACGTGCGCTGTCTCGCCGCTGGGGTCGATGGCCCGGACGTGGAACATGTACTTTCCCTGGTCAGCGCCGGTGCCCTTGCTGTCCCAGTCCAAGGTCTTCTTCACCTTGATCTGGCCCGTCGCCTTGTCTATGGAGAAGTAGGTCGCATCGTGGCCATCAGCGATAGAGACGCCGTCCTCGCGATTATCGTCGATGCCGTCATCAAGCTCATAGGTCAGCGTGTCATTGTTGGGGTCGGTGGCAACCACGTTGGGGTCGGTGGCAACCACCGGCGCGCCCACGTTCATGCCCTTGCCGAGGCTCTCCGGCACGGTCCTAGTGTAGTCCGCTCCCTGGCGGAACCCGGGTGAGCCGTTGGCGGGGTTTGCATCGAAATCGTTGTCTGTGGAGACCTCAGCCCGCACCGGAAACTCCGATACGCCGATTGCCTTCCTCTGCGTGCCTGATGAGTCCGTATAGAGCGCCACGGCTCGCAGGTATTTGCCTTCGTCAGCAACAGTCCCCGTAGCAGGAGTCCTCGCACGGACCCCGGCCGGTGTGTAGGTAGAGGTTATAGCATCGAGATTTGTCCCGGGAACTGGGGCCCAGTGGTCATCCTCATCATCCACAGGATTCGTGACCTTGGACACGTACCACATCCAACCGTTGGGACTGCCTATGGCGACGGCGCCGTCCAGGTCGGTTATCGTGGCCGTTATGGGGGTCCCGACCTCGGGCTGCCGCAGATCGATGGTCACCGTGCCATCCTCAGGCTCGTTGGTGACCGCGACGACGACGTTTGTCTCGGTGGACAGGGCGCGGCCCATGTAGCCGCTGGCCCTCATCTCGCTGGCGCGGACCTTTACCAGGTAAACGCCATTGGAGGCCGTAGTCATGCCCTCATTGGTGTCATCCATGTCGCCGTCGCCATTGAGGTCGATGGCAGCGTGCGCTCTGTCAGTATGACTCTCGTAGTTGGGCGGCTTTTTGAAGGAGAGGACGCCGCCGGAGATCATAAAGTCGTCGGCGTCGATGCCGGTCAAGTCCCAGTTGATGCCGGCGCCCTCGGGGTCTTCGGAGATGAAGTTGCGCACCGGGTCCATGCCGTTCTCGGCGTACATTATCACGTCCGGGGTTTGCGCAAAGGTAGAATCAGGAGAAAAGATAGATAGTATGAAGAAAGCGGACAGCGCCAACACTAAGGCGCCGACGCCCACCACTACCCAAGTTTTTAACGTGCTAGAAGACCGTTTAAACATGCAACTCCTCACTTCGGCGATCTTGTTTGGCTCGACTCTTCTGTTCCTGTCCAGAATTGAACAACGCCTTAGAAAGTAGCATTCCGAACGGCTTATGTCAATGAGTTTGGCCACTGCTTCAGGGAATGTACAAAGTCGAGCTAGTAGTCCACCAGCTTTGAAGTGATGGGTGGCTGGGGTATCATATCGGGTAGTAACGAAAGAAGATTGGGAAGTGAGGGGGTGGTGGAGGTGAAGAAATACCGGGTGCAACTGACGGAGGAGGAGCAACAGGAACTGAGGGCGCTGGTGTCCAAGGGGCGGGCAGCGGCCTATAAGCAGACTCACGCTCGCATCTTGCTGTTGAGCAATGAGGGCCGCGGGGGCGGGACCCTGAAAGACGAGGAGATTGGCCGGTCCCTCCAGGTAGGCACTGCCACCGTGGAACGGGTGCGCCGCCGCTGCGTAGAAGAAGGTGTTGAGGCAGCTTTGGGGCGCAAGGAGCAGCTGAACCGCCGCCAGAAGAAACTGGACGGTCAAGGGGAAGCCCACCTGGTTGCCCTGGCCTGCGCCGAACCGCCACCGGGCCGGGTAAGTTGGACGCTTAAATTGCTGGCCGACCGGCTGGTTGAATGCGAGATAGTGGAGAGCATCAGTCCCGAAACGGTGCGGCAGACGCTCAAAAAAACGAACTCAAGCCCTGGCTGAAGGAGTGCTGGTGCATCCCGCCCCAAGGCAGCGCCGAGTTCGCGTGCGCGATGGAAGACGTGCTGGAAGTCTACCATCGCCAGTATGGGGACAACGAAGTTCTGGTCTGCCTGGACGAGACCAGCGAACAACAGGTGAAGGAGACCCGGCTGCCGCGTCCGGGCCGGCCTGGGGCTGCCGGCATCTACGATTACGAGTACGAGCGCAACGGGGTGAGCAATCTGTTCATGCTGTTCGCTCCGTTGGAGGGGTGGCGCCGGGTGGAAGTGACCGACCGGCGCACCAAGGCCGATTGGGCCCGGGTGGTCCGGCAACTGGTGGATGAGGACTACGCCGACAAAGACCGGATTGTGCTGGTGATGGACAACCTGAACACCCATCATCCGGCCTCGTTGTACCAGGCCTTTGAGCCGGCCGAAGCACGGCGCATCGCCGAACGGTGGAGGTCCACTACACTCCCAAGCATGGCAGTTGGCTGGATATGGCCGAGATTGAAATCGGGGTGCTGGCCCGGCAATGCCTGGACCGCCGTATTCCCGACCAAAGCGCTCTGCGGCGGGAGGTGGGAGCGTGGCAGCAGCAGCGCAACCGGGACGCGATACGGGTGGACTGGCGCTTCACCACCGCGGATGCGCGCATCAAACTGAAGTCCCTTTACCAATCATTACAATACTGATCATTACAATACTGATGGACTACTAGTATTACAACGACGCTTCCTCAATTTGGTCAGGCATTGGCCGGAAATCACGCCGCGGAAGGCAAGGCAACCAAGCTGTCAAGCATGTGGGCAGGTCGCCATGAAGAAGTCCTCAAGGTCCTATTCTTGTGAACCGTCGTTGTAATACTAGGGGCCTATTTGAAAATGCAGGGTGTTCTAAATATAGTAATTGTAAGCGCCTATATATACTGAATACGTAATTATGCAGCTAGGTTACGTCCATCTTGAGCTTGTCGTGGGACTCATATCCACCCACGCAACCCGTCTTTCCGGTCGTACCAAGGGTAGGTCCGCTTTTGACGGCCTTGGCCGGAATCCGGAAGCGCCGGAGGCAAGGAATGTAACTGGCGGAGAACGGTCCTGAATTCCCGCTTTCGCGGGGAAAGACGGGTTGGGTATTTTCATATTAAAGACGGTGTGAAATGACTGGAACGCTATTCTACGCCTTCCCTGCGAAGCGATATCAGATGCGATTACCTTGAGAATACATTTGGTATCGTTTCTTATCGTTGACTTGGGTGAAAACTTTCTGATAAGATACGCGCTCCCTCGATGCCTTGGCCCGTTAGGCGGCCCCTATCCCCCGGCCCCTATTCCCATCGAATCCTTCTCTAAATCCTTCTCGCGGTTGGCAATATGTCAGTGAATGGTGAGTTCAATGAATAGTGAATTCAATGTAGTCCGGGAAACAAACGTCATGGTCCCCATGAGGGACGGCGTCAAGTTGGCTACCGATGTATTCCGGCCCGACGCCCCCGGCCGCTTCCCGGTGTTGGTCACCAGAGGCCCCTACGGTAAAGACGGCTACGTCAATAACCCGGACCATTCCATCTGGTTCTTCTCCCAGAACGGCTACGTTGTGGTCAGCCAAGACTGCCGGGCCCGCTTCGAGTCCGAAGGGGACAACTACGATCCCCTATTCCAAGAAGTCCAAGACGGCTACGACACGGTGGAGTGGGCGGCCCGTCAATCGTGGTCCAACGGCCGGGTGGGGACCACCGGCCAGTCCTATCTGGGAGCCACCCAATATACGCTGGCGACCAGCGACCCGTTGCCGCCCCATCTGCAAGTGATGGCCCCGGTATCGGCGTCGGCGGACTTCCACCAAAGCTGGGTGTACCACACCGGAGGGGCCATGGAGTGGGGCTGGATGGTGCCCTACGCCATCTTCAAGGGGCGCAACACGCTGGCCCGGGGCGGCCACGAGGAGCTGCTGGCCCGGATGGACGAATACGTCCTGCCCGCGGACAATTTCGCCCAACCCCTCAAGGATGAGTGGTACCGCCACTTGCCGTTAAACGATTGGATTGACCGTCTAAAGGAAACGGCCCCCTATTTTGCCGACTACCTGAGCAATGAGGCCGACGGACCCTATTGGTGGGCCGTCAATCTGATGCGCCACGCCAAGGGGATTACGCTGCCCATGTTCCACGTGAGTTCTTGGTATGACATCTTCTTGGAGGGGGCGCTCAATGCCTACCGGACTATCCGGGCTGAAGGCGGAAACGGACTGGCGCGGCGCAATCAGCGGCTCCTAATCGGGCCTTGGGCGCACATCCGCCCGTACACCACGCCCACCTCCGGCGAGACCGGCGACATCGACTTCGGCCCGGAAGCCAGGGTCGAGTTGCACCAATTCCTGCTCCGCTGGTTCGACTACTGGCTCAAGGACATCGACACCGGAATCGTAAACGAGCCGCCGGTGCGCCTGTTCGTGATGGGTGAAAACCGCTGGCGCGACGAGCAGGAGTGGCCCTTGGCCCGCACCCACTACACCCGTTACTATCTCCATGCCGCCGGCCCGGCCAATACCAGGGCCGGCGGCGGTTCGCTGTCCACCGTTCCTCCGGGGGACGAACCCCCGGACAGCTACACCTATGACCCGCAGGACCCGGCGCCGACCTTTGGCGGCAATACGCTGATAATTCCCCAAGGGGTGGCCGACCAGCGCCCGGTGGAAGACCGGGGCGATGTGCTGGTCTACACCTCGGAGGCCTTGCCGCGGGACCTGGAAGTAACCGGGCCAATAAAGATGCGCCTGTTTGCCGCCAGCAGCGCCGTCGACACCGACTTTACCGCCAAGCTGGTCGACGTTCGCCCCGACGGCTATGCCCATAACATCCAAGACGGCATCATCCGGGCCCGCTACCGGACCTCCCGGTCCGAGCCGTCGTTGATGGAACCGGGCCGGGTGTATGAGTTCGTCATCGACCTTTGGGCCACCAGCCACGTCTTTATGGCGGGTCACCGGCTACGGGTAGAGGTCTCCAGCAGCAACTTTCCCCGGTTCGACCGCAACCCGAACACCGGCGCGGCCATTGGGGTGGACGACCGCTTGGAGGCGGCACGCCAGACCGTCTATCACCGGGATGAGCACCCTTCCCACATCGTGCTGCCCATCATTCCCCGGTAGGAGTGTGTTACAAAGTTCCCTCTCCCCGCGGTCTTGCAGGGGTAGGTATCCGCATTCCGTCGTTCCGGCGCAGGCCGGAACCCAGGGGCGGGGCCGGGGCTACCCCGGACCAAGTCCGGGGTAGGCTCTTACGAACGCATACGAGGCGGAACCAGCGGTATGACCTACTCTTCCCGCAACCCAGGAAAAATTCCCTGCGTATACCTCCTCGCCAGCAAGAGAAACGGGACGCTGTACACTGGTGTTACCTCGGACCTGGCACAGCGTGTGTGGCAACACAAGAACGACCTCGTGGCAGGGTTTACCAGGCAGTACGGAGTCCACCGTCTCGTTTGGTATGAGACGCATCCGGTCATGGAGAGCGCGATAGGACGGGAGAAGCAACTAAAGGGTTGGCACCGGAGTTGGAAGATCCGGTTGATAGAAGAAGTGAATTACGACTGGGTTGACCTGTACACGCAGATACTCTGAACAGTTGGAGGCGCCCCCCATCCCCTGGGTTCCGGCCTGCGCCGGAACGACGGAGCAAACAAATACCCAACTCGTCATTCCCGCGCAGGCGGGAATTCAGAAATTCCAGGCACCAGGACCGCCACTGGCGGGTAAGGTCCTGGACTCCCGCGAAAGCGGGAGTGACGGTTGAGGACTGGCCGCCATTTTCATCCCTACGCCGGAACGACGGAGAAAACAAATATCTACTCCTGTCAGCCCACGAGGAGAAGGACTTCTAACACACGCCCTAAGGAGTGTCCAACATGCCACGGGTAGATTTTGACCAACAGCTTCATCTGCTGCATCAGGAAGTGGAAGTGCTAGCCGGCATCGTGGAAAAGTCCATTCACCGCGCGGTGGATGCTCTGAAAAGCCGGGACTTGGAAGCTTCCCGCCAAGTGGTCCTGGACGACGACTACATCGACCAGAAAAGGTTCGAAATCGAGGACCGTTGCATAGACATGATTGCGACCCAGCAGCCCATGGCCAGGGACTTGCGAGCGATTATCGCGCTGCTCCACATAGTGGTGGAACTGGAACGGATGGGTGACTATGCCGAGGGCATTGGCAGAATCAGTCTGGCGATGGGGGATGCCCCGCCGCTGAAGCCGTTAATCGATATACCTCGAATGGCGGAGAAGGCGACAATGATGCTGCGGGACAGCATCGACTCCCTGCTCAGTCGTGACATAGTCAAAGCCCACCAAGTATGCCATGCCGACGATGAAGTAGACGCCCTCTACGACCAAGTCTACCGGGAATTGTTGCTGTTCATGATCCAGGACCCCCAGACCATCCAGCGGGCCACCTACCTTCTCTGGGTCTCCCACGACTTGGAGCGCATCGCCGACCGGGCCACCAACATCGCCGAGCGGGTGATCTTCCTGATGACCGGGAAGATGACCGAAATCAACGTCTCCAAGTACTGACGCGGGGCCAGTGCAAAGTCACTGCCGCCACCGGTCATATAAGGGTAACGCAAAGGCGCAAGGGTCGAAAAAGTTTTAGCGTGAGCGGATAAAAGACAACGCAAAGGCGCAAGGACGCAATGGCGCAGGGATTACTGATGCGTGAACGATTACCTAAACCAGTCCTCGTCTTTCCGGCCTTGAGCCGGAATCCAGAAATTCTGAGGACAAATAACGTAAAAAGGCGTTTAGGGTGATCGGTACACGAAGGCGCCAGCAGCGTTCAAAGGAATAAGCAGAAAAAACTTCGCGCCATTGCGTCCTTGCGCCTTTGCGTTCTCCGGACCGCTCATCCCTTCGACAAGCTCAGGGCAGGCCCTGAACGGGTTAGCCGGTTAGGGCCAACTGTAGTTGCTGTTGGGGAGCAGCGATGTTCCGAGCGGGGGTCTTCGCGTCCAGGCCCCAGTCTCGTCTCACCTCGTTTACCATGTCCAACACTCTCTTGGTGTACTCCTTGGGGGCGTAGGTCTTCGGGTACAAGGTCTTATATCCCGAAACCAGGCGCGGGTAGGCCTCCCGGAGCAGGGGCATGAACCACTCTTTGGAACCCGGCTTGAGGAAGAGCAGGTTGCCGCCCAGGTATTGGGCTTTGTGGCTAGCGGCGGCCCCAACCACGGCGTTGATGCTGTCCCAACTGTCGGAAATCCCCGGGAGCAGGGGGGCCGCCATCACTCCGGAGTGAATCCCGTTCTCCACCAAGAACTGCATGGCCTCCAAGCGGGCCAAGGGATTGGGTGTGCCCGGCTCGGTCAGCTTCCACACCTCTTCGTCGACACTGCCCACACTGAAAGTCACCCGTATTTCGGCCACTTCGGACAGTTCTTTAAGCACATCCACGTCCCGCTTTACCAGCACGCCCTTGGTTGTAATGGTGGCGGGGTTGGCGAACTCGCGCAGCACTTGGAGGATTTGGCGGGTCAGGCGGTACTGGGCTTCGGCGGGTTCGTATGGGTCCGACGCCGTACCGATGGCGATGGATTCCCGCCGCCACTTGGGCCGGCGCAGCTCTTGCCGCAGGACTTCGGGGGCGTTTATCTTGGCGAAGACCCGCTGCTCAAACTCCCGGCCGGAATCCAGCCCCCAGAATTCGTGGGTGGGCCTGGCATAACAATAGCGGCAGGCGTGACGGCAGCCCCGGTAGGGGTTTAGAGTCCAGCGAAAAGGAAAGTCCGGAACGTCTACCCGGTTGATCAGGGTCTTGCAGAGGATTTCTTGTACTTCGGCGCCAGCCATACGGGCCCCCTACCTTTGGACGGATTAGAATATAAGTTCTAATCATAGGGTCGCCCGTAGAGGTCGTCAAGGCGCCGGTGTCACTGCAATTACTGATGCGTGAATAAGTTTCTAAACTATCCCCTCCCCCGTCGTTCCGGCGAAGGCCGGAATCCAGGACCGTTCTCCGCCAGCTACGTTCTTTGTCCTCAGAATTTCTGGATTCCGGCTCAAGGCCGGAAAGACGAGGACTGGTTTAGGTAATCGTTCACGGATCAGTAAGTGACTCTGGTCAGCGCCGGTAGACGTAGCCTCGCTCGCTGCGGTCGCAGTTGAGACGGCGGTTCAAATGAAGGCCCTCCAGAACGAACTCCACCGCCGAGGCTAAGACTTCGGGCCGGGTGTCATCGGTCAACTGCTTGACCGCTTGGGCCAATTCGCCGATTTGTTCCAGCAGTGCAGGATACTCCGAAGCCGGCTTTTCACTGCCGGTCTCGGCGGTCTGCCCCAAGTCGAAGGCAGTGACCAGGTCCTCCAGGTCGGCCACATCGAAGTAGTTGCCGAATACTCTGAGGACGCCCCTACGGGTGAGGTCGTCGGTGACCCTGCTTTCCCGGCCTTCTTCGAAGGTCTCCAACTCGATCTTTCCGGAGAAGGAAGCAACGATATAGGGAAGGTCGCTGGTCCGGGGGCAGGTCCACTGGTCCCCGTGGACAATCGCCCGGCGCATGGCATTGCCCAACAAGGTCTCGTAGTTGGAAATAGACACCCGGACGCTAACGCCGGAGCGCTGGTTGATCTCACTGCTTTGCCGGGCCTGGGCAGTCACCTCCGCTAGAATCTCCGTCATGTATTTGGGCACCACCAGGGTCTCTTCTTCGGGGAACCTGGACCGCTCTTGCTCCATGATGGCGATTTCATCGTGAGCGTTCTTGGGGTAGTGGGTGTGAATCTGGGAGCCGTAGCGGTCCTTTAACGGAGTAACGATACGGCCGCGGTTGGTATAGTCCTCCGGGTTGGCCGTCGAAACCACATAAACGTCCAAAGGAAGCCTAACGCGGTAGCCCTTGATCTGCACATCGCGCTCTTCCATTAAATTGAAAAGGCCCACCTGAATTCGCTCCGCCAAGTCGGGCAACTCGTTGATGCAGAAGATACCCCGGTTGGTGCGGGGCACCAAGCCGTAGTGAATCACCAGTTCGTCGGACAGGTAGTGGCCCTCGGCAACCTTTATGGGGTCAATTTCCCCGATGAGGTCGGCTATGGAAATGTCCGGGGTGGCCAGCTTTTCCGAATAACGCTCTTCCCGGGGCACCCATTCGATCTCCGTACTGTCGCCTTGCTCCGCAATCTTGTCGCGGCAGGGACGGCAAATCGGGTCATACGGGTTGTCGTTAATCTCGCACCCGGCGATTATAGGAATGTACTCGTCCAGCAGGTTGACCAAGCTTCGGATGATTCGAGACTTGGCTTGGCCCCGCTCGCCCAGCAGAATCACGTCCTGCCCGGCCAGAATGGCGTTTTCCAACTGGGGGATAACCGTTTCGTCAAAACCGATGATCCCGGGAAACACTATCTCTTCCGCCCTGATCTTGGCTATCAAGTTCTTCCGCAACTCCTCGCGTATAGGAAGCGCCTGGTAACCAGAGTTTTGCAACTGGGCGATGGTCCTTGACTCGATGGCAGAAACCATGTCGATACTCCGTTATGGGTTCAGTACGGTAATGCAGCGCCGCGTAGACCAAGGCGCGTGACTTGAAACGGCCCAGGGGCGCCGTCCGTTGGCAACCGGGTCATAGTATAGCGTATGCTTACGCTCTGCATCAGTCCCCGCGGCGAGAGTGCCCGGGTCCTTCGGTTTTCCTGGTCCACCGGCGGCCAACTGTCATTCCGAGCAGCGCGAGGAATCTAAAATTCTTGCTGGGGCCAACTTCTCCTTTCCAGAGGGATTTTAGACTCCTCACTGCGTTCGGGGTGACTGCGTTCGGAGTGACAATGAAAAGACCCTGCGAGAGCGCCGGTCAATTAGCCGTGAGAAAAGATTAAAACCGCTGCCGCGCTTGAGGCGTACTATTTAAGTTAAGCAGCCCATTCAATGTTTCTCGGCTATACTTTATAATGAACGGCAATACTAAAGGAGTTGCGCTGAGAAAATGTTACACCGGATAGCAGTACCATTGATATTCATTCTGGGGCCTCGGCTGCTTCCGCTGGTCATTCGCTACGGTCGTTTGATCTGGAAGCTGATCCGGGACAAAAGAGTGCCCTTGGCGCTCCGGGCATTGGTGCCCCTCGCGGCTTTGTACGCAATTTCACCCTTTGACTTGATCCGGGACCGGATTCCGGTTATCGGACGGTTCGACGACCTGATAGTTCTCGGCATAGCCGTGCTTTTGCTGATCAAGTTCTCTCCCCAACACGTGGTCGACGAGCATCTGGGTAAGCCGGCGTCTTCCAACCGACCGGAAGACAAAGACCCCTCCAAAGTGGTAGATGGCTCGTCCAAACTGATCGACTGATCGCGGCCTCCGGCCCTAAAGCGCCTCTGCCGGGCCGCTGGCTGTGGCTGCGCCAGTATCGGTGGCGTTGCTGCATCTTCTTCCTTAAGTCCAGGTAGCTCTATGGCAACCGAACCTCAAGTCAAACATATCGTCCCGGACTCCGGCATGGGCCTATACGTCCACGTACCGTTTTGCGCCACCAAGTGCCCCTACTGCGACTTCAACACCTACCAAGGAATCGAACACCTTCTGGACTCTTATCTGGAGGCGTTGACCACTGAGCTCGACCTCTGGGGCCGGGCGCTAGGAAAACCCCTGGTCAACACCATCTTCTTGGGTGGGGGGACTCCTTCTTATTTGCCCGGCCAATACCTGCAACACATTCTGGCGACGGCCCAAGCGGCCTTCAACATTCAAGCCGAAGCCGAGACCACTGCGGAAGCCAATCCCGACGACCTAGACGGACCCAAGTGCCAGTCGCTTTTGGAGTTGGGCGTCAATCGCCTCAGCATCGGCATCCAGAGCTTGGACGATGAGTTGCTGAAGGTGCTGGGGCGCCGCCACAACTCCCAGCAAGCGATTACGGCGGTACGGGAGGCCCAAAAGGCGGGTTTCTCCAACGTCAACTTGGACTTGATGTACGGACTACCCGGCCAGTCTTTGGCCCGGTGGCAGGATACGCTGCTGCGCACGGTCGCTTTGGGACCCAGCCACTTGTCGCTGTACGCCTTGACCCCCGAGGAAGGGACTCCGCTGCACCGCTGGATCGAGCGCGGGGAGGTCACCGAGCCCGACCCTGACTTGGCCGCCGACATGTACGATTGGGCGAGGGAAACTTTACAAAGCGCCGGCTACTTGCACTACGAAATCTCCAACTGGGCGCGGCCCGGCCGACACGGACTTCACAACCTTGGCTATTGGCGGAACCTGCCCTACTTGGGAGTGGGGCCGGGAGCCCATTCCCGCTTGGGCGATTACCGTTTCTGGCAAGAGACGTCGCCCCGGAGCTACATCGAGAAAGTCCGGCAGTGGAACAACGGGACTCAGCAGCAAATTTCCGAGCTGAACGAAGATGTCTTGAGGGCTACCTCCCCGGTAAATGGTTGGGAGCACATCACTCCTAGTCTAGCCTGCTCCGAAACTATGATCTTGGGGCTTCGCTTGTTGGATGGGATGGACTTGGCCGAGGCGTCGGCCCGGCTAGACACCGATTTGGCGTCCGTGTACCAGAGCCAGCTACAAGAGCTAACCGCGCTGGGGCTGTTGGAACGCCTAGACGGCAAGGTGCGGTTGGTCAGTTCCGCCTACCTGATCGCGAACCAGGCGTTTACCAGGTTTGTGGCGTGAGGGGTAATTCTAAGCAACCTGGTCTTCCACCACCAGGGTGCGCCCAACGGCTTTGAGAGCTTTTTCAACCTGGTCTATATGGGACCGGTGGTCCGGGTTGATGAGTTGGCGGATGGCGGATTCACTCAAACCCAGGCGCTCAGCTAGGGCGTCATTGGTCATCCTCTGCTCTCGCATGGCCCGGTAGAGGGCCAATTTGGCGGCCACCATAGATGGTACCGAGACCAGTTCCTGGCCGTCGGAGACGGGGCTAGGAACTGGAATATCCTCGCGGGCCTTAACGTACATGCCCAAGGCAGCGGCAAGGCAATCTTCGGCCATCTTTCGGGCTTCTTCCCTGGACCACCCACCAGTGTTGGCCCCGTATATATCGGGAAAGGTAACCACGTAGGCTTCTCTATCCTCTTCTTCATCAAGTATGATATTGCAAGGAAAGGCATAACGCATGACATTAGAACTCCCTACTATCGATATTCAAGTCCCTTAGCATGTTGAATAGCGTGCTTTTGGGAATCTCCCCGTGCTGTACGGTTGTACGGCGGTCTCCGACATAAAGCTCCCCATGACTGCCCTTACCCCGGCGAGAGTCATAGAAGAACTCCAAACCGTTCCTTCTAGCGTAGCTTCTGGCCCGCCGGACAAACTCCCTTCCGTTCATAACTCTACAATAGCATGGGATGAAGCCCATTAGCATGGGATGAGGCCCATTGAAACGTGCCCAGAATTGAGGAGAAGCATAAGCTATTGCCTCTATCTACTCCCTACCATTGGCGCATTCCTTAGTGAAGCTATCCAAATAGTGTCTCTGGCTTGTGATGTGCTTTCTGTGGACGAGATGAGAAATCGTGTAAAATTCCTCTGAACCTTATCGTGAAAGAGGAAATCATGTACGTAATTGGCACCGCCGGCCACGTTGACCACGGCAAGTCGACCCTGATCAAGGCGCTTACCGACATCGACCCCGACCGCCTGCCCGAGGAAAAAGAGCGGGAAATGACGGTCGACCTTGGCTTTGCTTGGATGACGCTGCCCAGCGGCCGGGAAATCAGCATCGTGGACGTACCCGGCCACGAGAAGTTCATCAAGAACATGCTGGCCGGCGTTGGCGCCATCGACTTGGCGCTGCTGATCGTGGCGGCGGATGAGAGCGTCATGCCCCAGACCCGCGAGCACCTAGCCATTCTGGACATCCTTCAAATCCGCCGGGCCTTGGTGGTGATTACCAAGACCGACCTGGTGGACTCGGAACTGGTGGAGTTGGTCAAGGCGGAGGTGGAAGACGCGCTGGAAGGGACCGCCTTCGTGGGGTGTCCGATGGTCGGCGTCTCCGCTTACACCGGTGAAGGGTTGAATGATCTCCGCTCTGCCATCGACGATGTTCTGGGCAGTACCGAGATGCGGCCCGATCTGGGACGGCCCCGCCTGCCCGTGGACCGATGTTTCTCCATTACCGGCTTTGGCACCGTGGTTACCGGCACTCTCATCGACGGAGTGCTGGCGGTGGGCCAAGAGGTAGAACTGGCCGGGTCGGGCCGACGGGGGCGAATCCGGGGACTGCAAAGCCACAAGACCAAAGTGGACCACAGCCCGCCAGGCGTGCGTCTGGCGGTCAATCTCTCCGGGCTTTCCCGGGCCGAGGTCGAACGAGGGGAGATAGTGACCGCGCCCGGCTGGTTGCGCCCCACCAAGCGGTTGGACGCCCGGCTGCGAATGGTCCGCCGCGCGCCTCACGCCCTACGCCACAACGAAGGTGTGACCTTCCACCTCTTTACCAGTGAAGCGACCGCCCGGGTGCGATTGTTGGACGCCGACCGCTTGACCCCGGGCGCCGAAGGTTGGGTACAGATTTTGCTGGATGAGGCCCTCCCGATGGTCAAGGGAGACTATTTCGTGGTCAGGTCGGCCGAAGACACTTTGGGCGGCGGCCAGGTGGTGGACCCGGTCCCGCGCCGCCGGCACCGCCGTTTCGCCCTCGACGTGATCGAACGGCTCATGATGTTGGACCAAGGCACCGGCGAGGACATCCTCTTGAGCGTGGCGGAGCAGTGGGGGCCCTGCGACTTGACCACCCTTTCCCGCCGCTCCAATTTGCCGGAGTCGGAGGTCCTAGAACGAGTAAACCGGCTATCTGCGGAAGGAGACGTGGTGGTGTTGGGTAGGCTCGGCTCGGATAGCGACGCCGTGGTCTATTCCGCCCAAGGTTGGAATATCTTGAAGAGTAAGGTGTTCGTCGCCCTACAGACTTACCACAATCAATATCCCCTCCGCCAAGGCGCTCCTCTCCAGGAAGTCCGCAGCCGGTTGGGACTGCCTCAACCGGTATTCATCAGAGTGCTGGCCCGGTTGTCCGAGGAAGACTACGTGGCCGAGTCGGGCCAATCGCTGCGTCTTCCCGGCCACCAAGTAGAATTGACGCCCCAAATGCAACAGCAGGTCGAGTCGTACCTGTCCCAACTGCGGCAAGACCCTTATTCGCCACCCAGTGATCATCCCTTGGACCCTGAGCTTTTGGCAGTGTTGATTGAAGACCACCGAGTGGTGAAGGTAAACGAATCGGTGGTGTTTACCTTCGCGGCTTACCAGGAGATGACCGATAAGATAATCGCTCATCTTCGTTCCCAGTCCAGCATCACGGTCGCCGACGCTAGAACCATGTTCAACTCCAGCCGCAAATACCTGCTGCCCCTGCTGGAATACTTGGACCAGCAGCAGATTACCCGCCGGGTCGGCGACGAAAGGGTGCTGCGGTAATGCAGCGGCGGGTGGAGGACGCTGAGCGCGACTGATGCCCTTCGACTTGGGGGATATTGTTCTGCAACTGGACGAGTTGGCCCAAGGGTTGGGCCGGACTCTGGACGATCGCGGCCGGCGTCTTGGCGACTTATTGGACGCGGCGTCCCAAGTAGATTCGTCGTTGGCCCTAGCCAGGACCGGTGCGGCTTCGGACCGGCCTTACCTGGCAGCAAGGGCGGAAGCTGGACTGGTGGGCGGCTATGCTCCCCTGCCAACCCCGGAAGGTTGGCAGGTTGCCGCGGTGGACGGTTCTCACATAGACGTAGACCGGCATCTGCCGGTACCCTGCTTTCTGGTCAATTTGGGCGGTTGCGTTCTGACCTACGGCCCGGAGCCCGGCGCGGCTTTCTTCAGTCAGCCGTACCTGGCAACCGAAGCCGCCGACCTTCACATCGTCGACCCGGCTAATCCTTCTCAAGAAGAACCCGTATCCGGACCGCTATTGGGCCTGGTAAGGACCGTCCGGGAGTTGGAGGAGCTAGCCCGGGTGGTCGGCGAGCTTCCCGCCCATCTGCCAACCTTGGCCTTGGTCGACGGCTCGTTGGTCTTGTGGGGGCTTTCCGGCCAAGGGTACCGGCCGTTCGTCCGCGAGGCCTTAATTCGAGACCGGCTGCTGCCGGCGCTGGAACGGCTTAGGGATTTGAGCCAGCACCGCATCCTCACCTTGGCCGCCTACGTTTCGTTGCCCCGCAGCACGGAAGTTACTAACGCCATCCGCTGCTGTCTATGCCCCCACGACTTGCCCCAGTGCCGTGGGTCTTGTAACAACCGCCGTTCCGCCTTGGCGCCCTGCAACCTGGCCAACGACTTCCTAGACCGGGACCTGTTTCGACACCTGCTTCCTTCCGGATGGCGTTCGCCGGTCTATCGCACCGACTCCTCAGTCCCCCGCGACCACTACGGGGAGGCCCAGCAGGTGTACTTCTATTATATAAACGGCGGGACCGAGATAGGCCGAGTCGAAATACCCCGATGGGTGGCCGAAGATGAGAACCTGTTGGCCCTAAACCACGCCTTGGTCTTGGACCAGTGCCAGCGGGGGCAGGGATACCCGGTGGCTATCTCCGAGTCCCATGAACTGGCGGTACTTCGGATCTCCGACCGGAGGCTGTTCAAGCAACTGGTGGCGGAGATACTGGAACGCCAAGGATTGACGTCGTACACTTCGGAAAAAGAGCGTTCCAAACGGGCTCCTTGGGTGTAACCCGGTCAGTGCCACTTAGATGGTGTATGCAAAGTCCCCTCTCCTGCGGGAGAGGGCTAGGGTGAGGGTCGTACCCCAGCGGTCCAAGCATGGCAAATTTGGCTTATGGGAAACATTTCCCCTCATCCTAACCTTCTCCCTTGGGGGGGGGGACTTCTAACGCCTCCAAATGCTCCAAGAACTCTGGGTAGCTGCCAAACCGGGCAACGGTCTTGATAAAGTCTTCGACCGAGTCGCTGCGGCTTCTCAATTGGTCTAACTGGTCGGCGATGGGGCTAATGGAGGCCGCACTGGTCGCATAGGAGCCGTGGAAAGCAAAGAAGGCTTGGTTTATTTTACGGATGTACCAACCATTGACGGCCATCAGTTTCCGCCGCTCCTCCATGTAGGCTTCAGCCGCTTCAACCTTTCCTTGGGCCAGCAACTCCTCGGTCTGCAATCGCGTTTCTCGCATCGCGGCGTGAAAGTCGAAGCCGGAGGGGTCGCGGTCTTGTGAAGACGGCGGATTCCGGAAAACCGGCTGTCCGGTAATTGCAGTATAGGCCCGGTCTCCAATCTCCCGGCCCGCCATAGTGGCCGCCGTTTCGTTCAAAGTGGTCATTTCGGGGCTGTCCCAGAACCCTTGCCCCAAAGGCTGAAAGAAAAACCAGTGGTGCAGCCACTCGTGGGCCGTGGTAACCACCGCGTGCTGCAAGCTTCCCGACCCGGACACGACGCTAGGGAAAGCGGCCACTCCCCCAGTGTCTTCGATCACCGCCGCCAAGTCCTGCTCCCGGAGAATCCGCTCCTCTATTTGGTCTCTGGTTTCGCCGCTTAAGCCGGGTTTCATCAACACCGTGTCTTGGCGGTGAATACGGTCTCGCGGCGATAAAATCAACGCACCGGGGGACCTGGAAAACACCGTGTCCACTGGCGGGAAGGTCAAGCCGGTCCTGGAAGCGAACCCCTCCTGGGCTAGGACCGCGTTAATTTCGCTCTCGATAGTCTCCTCTACATCAGTTTGTAACGACTTCCGCCGTTGCTTGACCTTGCCTAGCTCTACTCGTAGCTCACGGACTTCATGGACCCTGGTTATGGGGGAGGCCGCAGCGGGCGGGCCGCTCTGCGTGGTACTGGGAGACGATGGGGATTGCAGTTGACGCTCCAACTTCCGTAGCCGCGTCCCCAAGTCAAAATATTCTTGGACTTGCCGGACTCGCTCTTGGCGCGACGGCTCCGAGGTCCAAGGCATCAGGTCCCACAGTTTGTGGGCCCACTTGTCCAAGAAATGAGTGGCCTCCCACTGGGCCACACTGTATTTATAAGGAACTACGGTAAGCTCGAAAGACGAAGGCCGATAGTCGCTATACCCGGCCGCCAGCAACAGTAAGGCGGCAAGTCCGGCCAATAAGCCCTTACGGAGCCATTTCAGCATCGGTGGTTCAGGCCAGCACCCGGTACCGGTAGCTGGAGGACATCAAGTCTCCCTCAGCGAAGCGGCTATACCGCAGCGGGGAGATGTCGATGGAATTGGGCCTGTCCCGCCGTTATCAGTTCGGCCATGGTCTGGCCGATCATGGGGGACAGTTTGAACCCGTGGCCGCTGAAGCCGACGGCACAATATAGGCCCTCGATTCCTGGTACCCGGTCGAGGATGGGGTGCCAATCGGGCGTGGTGGTAAACAAGCCGGACCATCCCCCGCGAAAGTAGGCGTCGGCCATCGCCGGTATTCTCCGGGCCAGTTTATCCATGGCCAATGCCACCTCATTCATGCCCACACCCTGATTGTAGGTATCCACATCGGCTTCTTCGTCATCGCCAAAGCCCATTAGAGTCATTCCGGCGCCCTCGGGCCGAAAAGAAAAGGACTGAGCAATGTCGCCCACCACTGGATGTTGAGGTAGCTGCTCTACCGGTCGGGCCAAGGACGCCACTTGGTGGCGCACCGGGACCAAGGGCAGATCAGTCCCTAGCTTGGCCAGCTCCCGCTTGGACCAAGGACCGGCTGCCACCACTACCCTTTCGGTTTGCACCCGCCCGTCCCTGGTTACCACGGCGTGGACCCGGTCTCCGGACACTTCGATAGCCGACACCGGCGTCCGGGTTACTACTTGGGCTCCCAACTCCTGGGCCCGGCGGGCATACGAGGATGTTACGAGGTAGGGGTCGGCATAGCCGGACCGCGGCTCCCAGGCCAAGACTTCTCCATCTTGGACCGCGACCATGGGGGCCAACGCCGCTAGATCGGCCGCGGTCACCACGCCGGTTTCAATACCCAACTCTTGCTGCATGGCGACGTTTCGCTCCAGTCCGGCGCGTTCTACCGCCTCTACTACCACCAAGTACCCGGTGTTGACGAAGCCCGAAGCTCCCCCGATGGCATCGTCAAAGTTACTAAATACCTTAAGGCTCTCCCAGGACATGGCAGCGGTTACGGGATTGGAGTAGTGCATACGGCAAATAGCTTGGGAGCGGCCGGTGGAACCCGAGCCTAAGACGCCCATCTCCAGCAGCAGCGAGTTGGTCATCCCCAACCGGGCCAAGTTGTACAGAATACTGCAACCCATAACCCCGCCGCCAATAACCACGATGTCGGCACTTTGCTTCATGATGTCGTTATCCCGTCCTAGAAGTAGTTGTCCCGGGTTAGATTCCAATCGTTGGCGAAATGATATAGCCAGGCCTTTTGCAGTTGCAACTGCAACTGTTGACACCCTTGGCGCTTTGGGGTAAACTCCTAATCGCAATGCGGTACGGCGATGACCTGTTTCACTTGTGTACGGCCCCCCCAACTTAGGGGGAAGGCAGGCCGTCCCATCAGCAATCACCGTCTCGGCAAACCTGCGTCCGCCAATGCAAACCGATTGGCGGGCGTTTTATTTTTGCCAGCGCACCAGTGAATTCGCAAGCCCAAAGGAGGCCCAGTTGAGCACAGGGACCGAAAGCTCCCAGATTATTCCCCAGGAAGAGCTCCACAACGAAAGTAAAAAACTTACCGAGTCCGCTCCCGGAATCATCCCTTTCATGGACTATGAAATCCGGCGTCTGGAAGAGGAGTCGGCTGCATTCGTGGCTGGCGAAAGAGAAGTTGCGGAATTTACGCCTTTCCGCCTCCGCCAAGGCGTTTATGGCCAGCGTCAGGCCGACGCCCAAATGATCCGGGTGAAAATCCCCGGTGGCATCGTTACACCGGAGTCCTTGGAGGCTCTGGGGAAAGTGGCCGAGGATTTCGCCCCGCTGGGCAAGGGCCACATCACCACCCGGGAAAACATCCAGTTCCACCACGTTCCCTTGGACCAGTGCCCCGAGGTGTTGCGGATTCTGGGCAAGGCCGGTCTGACTACCCGGGAGGCTTGCGGCAACACGGTGCGCAACGTCGTCGGCCCCGCCGTGGCCGGAGTATGTCCCGACGAGATATTTGACCCAACCCCCTACCTGACTGCCTACGTCCGTTTCGGGGTGCGCCATCCGATTACCCAGAACTTCCCTAGGAAGTTCAAGACCGCCTTTACCGGTTGCGCCGACCACGACAGCGTAGCCGCCGCCATCCAGGACCTGACCTACGTGGCCCAAGTACGCGGCGAGGGCGACAACCTCGAAAGAGGCTTCCGGGTCTTTGTCGGCGGCGGCACTTCCATCATGCCACGGCTGGCCAAGCCGCTGTACGAGTTTCTGCCGGAGAAGGACTACCTGCGGGTGGCTCTGGCCATCTGGACGGTGTTCAACAAAGCGGACTCCCTGCGCAAGAACCGTATGATGGCCCGTATCAAGGTGCTCATCGACCGTATTGGCTTGGACGAGTTTCGGGAGTTGGTCGACGCGGAGCTGGAGAAGATCGGCCCTATCGATCCCGAGCCGTTGATGACGGCGGAAGAAGTGCAGCGGGAGACGCCCCCAGCATTGCCGGCGGTAGCCGTCAATGGTCAAAACGGCAGTGACGCCTACCATCGCTGGAGGGAGACCAACGTCTCCAGCCAGCGTCAGGAAGGCTACCACGTGGTATACGTCAAGCCGGTCCTGGGAGACATCACCCACAGCCAGTTCCACGCTCTGGCCGACATTGTACGGCGTTATACCGGGGGACGCGCCCGTACTACCCAAGAGCAGAACCTTGCCTTGCGCTGGGTGCCCGAGGGCCACCTGCATCAAGTTTGGGAGTCCTTGGAAGCCATTGGGTTGGCCGAACCCGGCGCCCACACTATTACCAACGTAGTGTCCTGCCCGGGCACCGACAGTTGCAAACTGGGCATAACCTCCTCTATGGGCCTGGCAAAAGCCGTGGGTGAAGAGATAAGCGGATGGAACGGGCTGTTGGAGGACGAAGGTGTCCAGAATATCCGGATCAAGATGAGTGGCTGCCCCAATGGTTGCGGTCTCCACCACATCGCCAACATCGGGTTTCACGGGGCCGCCGTCAAAGGACCGGGTGGGGCGCAAATTCCGGCCTACGAGCTTTTCTTGGGCGGCAATTACGGCGACACCCGGGTGGAGGACTCGCGAATCGGCGCCCGCATCCCTAAAGTGAAGGTCCCCGCCAAGCTGGTTCCCCAGATGGTGAAACAGATTGCCACCTATTATAAGGACAACCGCAATGACGGAGAACGCTTTAACCAGTTCCTAGACCGGGTGGGGGTGGCGGAGTTGACCGAGGTGGCCAGCCAAGCACAGCGGGAAGCGGAGGCCTCCGAGTCCGGCTCCGACATGTACTTCGACTGGGAGCGGACCAATCTCTACAAGCTGGAGCGCGGCGAGGGCGAGTGCTCGGTTTAGTGAGTCAGCGTGGCAATGTCACTTAACAACAAGGTCATCGCTTTCGTAGAAGCCCGGATGCGCTCAGAAATGGGCTCGCTCATTGAACGCCACGGTGGAGTTCCCTACTCGGCCCCAGTTCTGCAAGAGGTCTATCTGAAGGACAGCCCCGAGGTCCAGGGGCTGGTCCGAGACATCTGCGACGGGACTGTCGAAGTGATGGTCCTCTTGACTGGCGTCGGCACGAGGGCCTTGGTGCAGACCGCCGAGGCTATGGGCGTTGCCGAAGACTTCATACGCTGCTTGGACCAACGCACGGTTATCGCCCGCAGCCCCAAACCGGCCCGGGTGTTGCGCCAACATAAGATTCACATCGACGTCATGCCCCCGGAGCCCTACACCACCGAAGACCTCTTGGCGGCGGTTGCTGGCTTGGACTTAAAGGGGCGGCGGCTTGCAGTTCAGGCCTACGGCTCCCCCAACGGCGCCTTGACGCAAGGGCTGGCGGCCCTGGGCGCCGAGGTTGGGGAATTCACTCTGTACACTTGGGGCCTGCCGGACGACCATCAACCGGTAATCCGGATGGTGGACGATATGGCTCGCGGCGATATTCACGCCGTCGCTTTTACCAGCCAGCCCCAGGCGAAGAACCTGGTGACCATTGCCGCCCAAGCAGGTAAGGAAGAGTCGCTGCGGAAAAGCCTGAGCGCGCCGTCGGTGGCGGTGGCATCGGTTGGGCCGGTCTGCACTCGAGGGCTGGAAAGAGAGGGTATTCAGGTCGATGTGGTGCCAGACCACCCGCACATGGGCAATCTGGTCCAAGCCATAGCCGCGTATCTGGGAAAAACCTGAGCGCCAACCACCCCAGACTCATCCCCCAGGAAAACGAAGGGGGCGGCCAGTGGGCCGCCCCCTTTCGTTATAAAGACGGGGAGCGCTGATTATGCAAAGGTCTCCACCAGGAGAGGGCGTCCGTAACCGCTGATAAACTTGCTACCGGGGCCCTCCCTCCCGGGTATAATGTCAGCCCATACAGTGTTGAGAACAGTTTCGGAGAGGGAATATGGCTTTGACTATCGACCTTAGGGTACCACCGTGCGCCCCCGGCAACGAGGTCGCCGATTTTGTTCGCCAGTGTGAAGATGCGGGGTTCGACGGCGTGGGCATCTTGGACTCCCAGATGCTGGAGCGGGACGTATTCGTCAGCATGGCATTGGCCGCCCAAGCCACGTCGCGGATACGGGTAGCTTCAGCCGTCACCAACCCGGTCACCAGGCACATCTCGGTCTTGGCTTCGGCCATCAAGTCGGTGGCTGAACTGGCCCCGGGGCGAATGGAGTTCTGGATTGGCCGGGGTTATAGCTCGGTGCAGACCATCGGCATCAAGCCGGCATCGGTGCGGCAGATGCGGCAGTCGGTCCTAACCCTCAAACGCCTGCTGGCGGGGGAAGAGGTAGGATTCAACGGCGCCGCCAGCCGGATGCGCCACGGCGACGCGGCCGTGCCCCCCATCTACGTCTCCGCCACCGGTCCTCGGGCCATCGAGGTGGCCGGAGAGGTGGCCGACGGGGCATTGCTCCAAATCGGCCTTCATCCCAAAGCCGTGGAACTGGCCCGCCAGCACTTGGCCCGAGGAGCCGAGCGGGCCGGGCGCAACCCCGAGGATGTAAAGCTAATCCTTACCGCGACCACCATCATCCACGAAGACCAGCAGGAAGCGCGAGAGGTCGCCCGCCCGCTGTGTGTCCAGCGGTTAATGGAGGAGTATCACGCCAACTGGCTCCGGGCCACCGATATGGAACTGGGCGACTTGGACATCCCCAAGGAGTTGTGGGAGCTGTACCCCGATGTGCCTCATGCCGAGGACTGGGAGCGGGCCAAGGAGCTTTGCGCCTTTCTGCCCGACGATATGCTGGCCGACATTTGCGACACCATCGGCCTAATCGGCACTCCCGAGCACTGCGTCGAGCGTATCCGGCAGGCCGAGGCTGCGGGAATCGACCACTTGTACCTGATGACCGGGGCGACCTACGAGTTCGCCCACCAAGAACTCGGGGCTTTTAGGGACCACATCTTCCCGGCATTGGGGGCCGCGGTGTAACCGGGGCGTTATCCCAGGCCCACGAATCCAAGGCCTTTCAATTGTCATTGTGAGGGAGCGGAGCGGACGAAGAATCTAAAATTCTTACTGGGGTCAAGGTTGACTTGCCGGAGGGATTTTAGGCCCCTCACTTCGTTCGGGGTGACAAAGGGAATCCGCTATCCCAATCACTATTGGTATTGGCGTTCTCAAAGCACACGCTCGTATTGGGAGAATCCTTAATATCGAAGACGCCACCATGACTAACCGAGACTGTGGACGGTCCTGAGAATGCTGACGTCAATGCGCTGTTGCTTCTGGTATAGCTGGGAGTTACTCCACTTGGACAACATCCACAAGCTCGGAGAAATCGCCGCCAGACACGCGCAACCCGTATCGGCCACCTGGCGTTTGACCAGGCACCACTACCTGCCCTCGAAAGTAGCCAGAATCTGTTTCGATCGGAATTCCACCCAGGTCTACCTCTAGGCCATCTAAACTAAAGCCAAGGTGAAATGTGCATATCGCTAGACCGCACTGTCGGTGGCCACCCGTGTGGGGCCTAAAGGTGGTATGAGGTGCCGTGGAGTCCTCTCGGTCGTCTTCAAGACCCCCGAAATGCACATCCCACCTTGGCTTTGGTTTAGGGACACCAGGCTCAGGTTCATAGTGGGCGCCTCAACAATGTCAGCCCAGCCGTGCATTTCGACTGGCAATGATTTTCCTGCCTTGATGCTCTTAGGAGTGATGATCGAACCAATCGGGACCATGAACGTGGTCATATCCTTCCACCAAAGGCCGAGATCGGCGGACTTCACCATGCCAGTCCCCCTCAACCCACCAGGTATCGGTCACATGCTTGGGCCGACCTCTACAGGCGCCTCCTACGAATTCCTTACTGCCTTTGGGCCTGGACCATTCCTCGCACCACGCGACTTGCCTCACCATCAATTTTGCCCCGTCGTCGTAGACAATAGTCAGGTAACGGCCCCGGTCGTTTGCTGAGAGATAATCCGTAAGAGCAATGGAAACGGCATTCTCAAGCGCAGATGCAAGACGGTCAATCGCGGGGCGATCTTCTGGCCAATCTCCAAAAAGCGGCCTCAAAGGCTCACCGAAGTAGATGGACGCGACTGTACTATAGACAACGTCGATGGAGTTGGTAGTTGAAGCTTGATAGGCCGGACTGGGACTTGGACTTGGCGACACTTCACTGGTAGCCGGGGGTGTATCCGTAGTTGCGGCCGTGGCGCAGGCTGCAAGTGCAAGGGCGGCAACCCCCCAAGAAAATAGACATCAAACGCGACCCCATGTTGCCTCCTTTCGACAGAGACTTGATTGTATTCATAAATGAAAGACCCAGGCCCACGAATCCATGCCGCTAGTGGCCCCGTATTATAGTTTAGGTCCGGATTCGCTGGTCAAAGAGGCTAGTCTATGGTATTCCGCAGCATTTCCTTTAAGGACGCCAATCTTTGGCGAAACTTGGCGCTCCCCATCGGTGTTGCGGGGGCCGCGCTGGCTCTGGCCGTCATCGGAGCACTGATCGTTGGCTCCGGCGAGGGCTCCGACCGCCTTAACCTGTTTGTCGATCGCACCCTGTCGGGGAACTCTCAGCAGTTCTTGGGCGGCCTGATCGGGGCGTCGGCGTTATTCGCTTTTGCTGCCGGGATGGCCTCAGCGGTCAATCCCTGCGGCTTTGCGATGCTGCCGGCCTACTTGGGCCTTTATCTGGGAGCTAATAATCGAGAAGATGACCAACCTCACCCGGTCCGAAATGTGGGGCGCGCACTAGTGGTAGGCGGCGCGGTTTCCGCCGGGTTCATCATGCTGTTTGGCGTAGCCGGGGCCATCGTGGGCCTCTCGGCTTCATTCGTCAGCCAAGTGCTGCCTTGGTTGGGACTAGCCATAGGCTTCGGGCTGGTCTTGGTTGGCGCGTGGATGGTCGGCGGCGGCAAGCTGTACACCGGGTTGGCCGCTCGCGCGGCGGGGCGCATCGGCGACCCCACCCAGGTCAGCGCCAAGGGCTACTTCATGTTTGGCTTGAGTTACGGCACCGCTTCCTTGAGTTGCACCCTGCCGATCTTCGTATCGGTGGTCGGCATTGGCGTGGCCGGGTTCAGCGCCAAAACGGTGGCGAGCAACTTTTTTCTCTACGCTCTGGGGATGGGGCTGGTAATCATGGTGCTGACGGTGGGTATGGCGGTCTTCAAAGGGGCAATGGTTGCACTGATGCGGAAGGTCCTGCCCTTTATACAGCCCATCGCCTCCGGGTTCATGGTGGTGGCGGGCGCCTACATCGTGTTCTACTGGCTGACCATCGGCCGGAGCTTGCTCTAGAGCCCGCTTCGGCTGCGCCTTGCCTCGCCTCACCGGCGCAGGTAGAATGGCCGAAACCAAGGTTGCGCGAAACTAAAATTGCAAAGGAGGCGCCATGTACAACAAGCCGGTGCTTAGCTACAACCAAGTCCAAAACGCCATGAGCACCATGCTGGCCAAGGCCAACGAGGAACCGGACCGGCCGTTGGCCATTGCCATTGTGGATGATGCCGGAGACCTGCTGAGCTACGCTCGCATGGACCGTTGCCGGAAAAACCCGCAGCGGATGGCCACTCGCAAGGCCTACACTTGCGCCCTTTCCGGCCGGGACTCCAACGATTACGCGACTTGGCTGAAAGAGCAGGGACGCTCGGTGGCCGAGATGGGCGACCCCATGTTGGCGGCGGTGCAAGGCGGTGTCGTGGTGCTGGACCCGGCATCGGGGGCGATTCTGGGAGGCATTGGCGTGAGCGGCCTCGCGGCCCAAGAGGACGAGGACATCGCCCGGATGGGCCTGCAAGCTATGGGCCTATAGTCATGGAACTTTAGTAAGGAGAGCAAATGGCCAATCCCCGCGCCGATTATTCCCCAATCTTTCACCGCAAGTCGCCGCTGCGGCTGTCCAACAACGCCCGGATCGCGGTGTGGCCCATCATTAACGTGGAAGAGTGGGACATCAACGCCACCATGGCCCGGGCGGTGATTCCGAGCCCCCAAGGGGTCAGCCTCATCCCCGACATCGCCAACTTCGGTTGGTTCGATTACGGCCTCCGGGTGGGGTTCTGGCGGTTCAAGCAAGTCCTGGATAGCCACGGCATCCGGGCCACGGTGAGCCTCAACGCCTCCGTCTGCCTTAGCTATCCCCAGTTGGTGCGGGAGAGTCTGGAGGCCGGTTGGGAAATGCTGGGCCACGGGTTTATCCAGCGGGTCATCAACAACGAGCCCGACGAGCGCGAAGTTATCCGGAAGACGATTAGCACGATCCAAGAGTTCACCGGCCAAGCGCCCAGGGGTTGGATGGGGCCCGGCTTGGCCGAGACCTTTGACACCCCGGACATTCTGGCCGAAGAGGGAATCGAATACGTTGCCGACTGGTGCAATGACGATCAACCCTACGAGATGAAAGTCCGGAGCGGAAGGTTGGTGGCCCTTCCCTACACGGTGGAGTTGAACGATATTCCAATCTACCTGATTCAGCATCACCGGTCCCCGGAGATTTTCGAGCGGGCTAAGGACCAGTTCGATACCCTCTACCGGGAAGGCGCAGATAGCGCCCGGGTGATGGCAATTTCCACCCATCCGTATATCACCGGCGTGCCCCACCGGATCAAGTACTACAACATGATCTTCGACTACATTCGCCAGTTCGAGGGTGTGGTATTCATGACGGGCAGTGAAATCTTGGACTGGTACAACTCGGCCATCACTCCAAGCTCTTAGTACCGGCGAAACGCTCCAGGCACAGGCCATATTTCGGACAGGTTTGGGTTTCTATATCTCCTATGGCAGGCTATCTCGATGCAGGTTGAAGTAGGTATTATCCAAACCCTGGTGGGTACCGGAGATCGGGGCTACGCCGGAGACGGCGGTCCCGCTGCCAGCGCGTTGCTTAGCGAACCCTTCATGTGTGCTTTCGACGCCAATGGCAACCTCTTCGTGGCGGAAGCGATGAATCATTGTGTGCGCCGGGTAGAGGCGGGCACCGGGACTATTACCACGGTCGCTGGTACGGGTGAGCAGGGCTACTCCGGCGATGGTGGGCCAGCGACCGCAGCCACCTTTAACCAGCCGTACTCTTTGCAGGTCGATAATAATGGCGACCTGTATATAGTCGACCGCCTCAACGCGGTAATCCGGCGGGTAGATGCCGCCACCGGCATCATTGCCACCGTCGCCGGCACCGGCAGCCCCGGCTATAGTGGCGACGGAGGCCCGGGTGTAAATGCCCAGTTGCGGGAACCCAACGACTGCTTCCTAGACGGTGACGGCGGGCTTTTGATAGCGGACGTCCAAGACCAAAGAGTGCGGCGGCTTGACCTTCGAAGTGGCATAATCACGACTTTTGCCGGAAACGGCGAGAAGGCCCGTGGCGGGGATGGTGGCCCGGCGGTCGATGCCGGTATTCTCGGTGCTCGCGCCGTCTGCCGGGACCAACGAGGCAACACATATATTTGCGAGCGCGAGGGCAACGGCATACGAAAGGTGGATGCCAACGGCATCATGTCCCCCTTCGCTGGCACCGGCGAGGGTGGATATACCGGTGACGGAGGCCCTGCGGTGGCAGCGACTTGGGGCGGGCCCAAGGCCATCCGCTGTGACCACCAAGGCAATCTACTGGTGGTTGACACCGAGAACCACGCCATCCGGATGATCAACGCCGCCAGCGGTATTGTTACTACCGTAGCGGGCGGGCGGAAGGGCGGCGACGGTGATGGCGGGTTGGCGACCGAGGCCGGGCTGGACCGCCCTCACGGCTGCGAGGTAGACGCCGCCGGTAATATCTATATCGCCGACAGCAACAACCACCGGGTACGGGTGGTTGGAATATAAGGGGATAAGACATGGGGACTTTCAGCGTACCGATACAGGTCGGTGATGTGCTAGGCAATCGATTCGTGGAGATGGAGGCCCTGGTGGATACCGGGGCAACTTATACGTCGATTCCTCAAGATGCTCTCCGTCGGCTCGGAATAGAAATCCGGGACACTTATCCTTTCGAGCTAGCCGACGACAGGGTTGTCGAATACCCGGTTGCTTATGCCTCGATTCGCTTGGAACAGCGGGAAGTCATCGCTCTGGTCGTTTTCGCTGAGGAAGAGGTTACCCCCCTGTTGGGCGCCACCACCCTTGAAACCGCCCGGCTGGCCGTCGACCCGGTGCATCGGGAGCTGATTTCAGTGCCCGCACTGCTAAAATAGCGGGAACCGCCCGTAGTCGACCACCACAGGGCGGCGGGACTACGGGATTGGCCTCCTGTCACCCTCGTTCGCAGGGTCAGGCTTATGACGCAGAGAGAATCCAACCGGCGACGTATCTCCGATTTGCAGCGTTTGGTTCCCGGTGAGGCGTCTCAAGCGAAGCCGGTCGATCTCGTCATTAATGGTAAAGGAGTTGGGAGCTTCAAAGCGAAAGTTATCCAGTTCCGGCAACAAGTCCTCGATAAGGGTAATAGTAGCGCTTATGTATTCGGGGTAGTCGCTGTTCTCGTAAAAGTTGCGATGCATGTTGTTTGCATGGTTCGTCGCCAGAAGAACACGGGAGTGGCCGTACTCCATTCCTATTTGGTGTCCAGCGTCCAGAATGTAGTTGTGGCCCCGGTGTTGCCATCCTCTCGCTTGTGCAATGGCTTTGAGGGCTTGGGCCATTGCTCCCCATGCCTTCTCCGAGGACTGGAGACGGTTGCCGCGTCGAAGTTCCTCTCTTGCGTGCTGTATGAACCTGCGGCTTATCACCGTTCGGTCATCCGGACTGGCGGCCCCGGGCGGAGGTAGTGGCATTGTCATTTCTTGTGCTCCTAATCAAGGCGGACTGCCAATTATAGCGCTGTGATACGATAAATGTACCTCATCGTGGATAGTTCGTCTGTCCACTTGACGTTGACGAATTCGGAACCGAATCCTGGCGGTCACGGCGCTGCGGGATTGGCCCCCTGGACACCCTCGTTCGCAGGGTTAGGCGGATGACGCAGAGAGAATCCAACCGGTGACGTATCTCCGAGTTGCAGCGTTCTGTCCCCGGTGAGTTGTCTTAGACGAGTCCGGTCTTCACTGTCTTCAATGGTATAAGAGTGGGGAGGAGCAAACCGAAGAGCTTCCAAATCTGGCAACACTCTCTCGATGAGTGTAATAGCACGTTCTATGTACTCGGGGTCGTCGTTATTCTCATAAAAGTTTTGATGTAAGGCATTTGCCCGCGCCGTAGCCATAATAATGCGAGGGTCTTTGCATTCCATTCCAATTTGGTCTCCTACATCCAGAACGTTATCGTGGCCTTTGTGTCTCCACCCTCTCACTTGAGCTATAGCTTTGAGGGCTTGGGCCATTGAACCCCACGCTTTCTCCGAGGACTGGAGACGGTTGCCGCGGCGCAGTTCCTCTCTTGCGTGCTGGATGAACCTGCGGCTTATCACCGTTCGGTCATCCGGACTGGCGGCCCCGGGCGGAGGTAGTGGCGTTGTCATTTCTGGTGCTCCTATATTGACGGCTTGACCGTCTCAAGACGGCCCGCCAATTTGTAGTGCTGTGAAAAGTCTAGCCCGCCGTGTCCAGCAGCCGCTCCCTCATATCCTCCGGGATGTCTCGCAACCGTTGCCGGAACCCGATATCCTCCCGTTCCGGCACGCGGCGGGCCGCTTCTATTATTAGCTGGATACCCCCAAGAAAATCGTCCACGTGGATGTACTCGGCTTCGATGGCGCCGTCCGGGGCCCCGTTGTGGTAGTTGCCTAGGGGAAAAGCTATTCCCGTGGTGCTGTAGCCATAAAGAGCAAAGGCGCTGGCCTCGCAGGTGCCGCCGCTCATCAGTTGGCGTTGCGCGCGAAATCCCGTACCCTCGGCTTGGAGCGTCTCCCTAGCCCGCAGCAAGACCGCCTCGGCGTCAGCGTTGAAGGTCATAGCGGCGTCGCCTACTCGAATCACCGGACCGGCCCCTTGCTCGGCCCCGGGCAGCGTCCGGCTGGACTCTAGGGACACCACCACGGTGTCCCGGGGCAATCGACCGGATTCCGCCAAGAGCCGGGCGCCCACCAAGCCCACTTCCTCAGCCCTAGTAAAGACTCCGTAGACGTCCCCCGGCGGCGAGGACTGGGATAAGGTAGCCAAGGCGGCGAGGATGCTGGCGCACCCCGCTAGGTCGTCGGCCGCGCGCATCCGGATGAAGTCCCCGTCTGCTTGAAAGTCGGGCAGGTCGAACACCACCGGGCAAGGCAAG
The DNA here is from genome assembly GCA_965220245.1 of Dehalococcoidia bacterium. Lineage (GTDB taxonomy): Bacteria > Chloroflexota > Dehalococcoidia > Lucifugimonadales > UBA3495 > CBDCPI01. The sequence continues at coordinate 316,473 of CBDCPI010000014.1, read as the reverse complement.
TCCAAGGGGGTTGGTTCGGCTAATTCGACCAAGATTTCCCGGTCGCCTTCGACGCCGTGGCGACCGGCCAGGTAGCGAGCAGCCTGGTCCCGGTACCAAGGACTATGAGCAGAGGCACGCCTGCCCTGAAGCTGGCGGCGGGCACACCCCCCAAGGCTTTGGCCACCAAATACCCATCTTCGGTGGATATGGCTTCGAATCCGGGGTGGTCCATGTGGGCCATCAGAGCCAAGGGCGTCGTGCCGTCTACTGCGCCGGGAATACGAGCGATTATATTTCCGTAGTCGTCGATGGCAGTTTCCAAGCCCAATTCCTCAAGGGTTGCCAGCACCTCCGCGACCACCCCGCTTTCATGGTAAGCCACTGCCGGCCGCGAAGCCAGCCTGGACAGGGTATCCAATCCTAGTTTCTGGTTATTCAAAATCGCCGTCCTTCGCTATAAGGTATGGCTGCCCTGATTATAGCAGCGGCCCGATTGGCCGCTCATGCCTGTTGACGGTGTCCGTTGCCAATGGCTCCATGCGCCCACGGCGGAGGACTTGGGCAAGTTTGAGGCAACTGGACCATCAACAGCGGCCTAAGGGGGTCAAGGCGTTACGTTAGCCCAGATGGGGAATTGGCCGAGGGCCTGTCCTGAGCTTGGCGAAGGGTATAACTGAGTGAGGTTAATCTGCTTCGGCGCTGTCAGCAAAAGAGCGCCGGGAGAAACGTCCTAGACCTAGCCGGTACTGCACCGAGAGGGTGAAGAGAGAAGCGACGCCCTTTATCGCTTGTTTTGATCCCAGCTTACTGCTGCCGCTACCCCGTTCGGAAAAGGTCGTCCCCACTTCGCCCACCTTGAAACCGGCGGAGAGGACCACCAACATGGCCTCGGGAACGAACTCATAGTCCCGGCCCTTGGCCCGCTCCAACACCAAGGATGCCGCCCGCCGGGAGTACACCCGGAAGTTGTTGGTGGTCTCTCGAGGGGTACCGGCAAGCCAGTGGTAAAGTAGGTTAACGGCCCGGCTGGACAGTCTGCGGACTATAGGCATGCCCTGGACCCCGCCACCCGGGATGTACCGGCTTGCTTGGACTAGGTCCGAGTCTTCTTTCTTGGCAGCCTCTAGTAGCTGAGGCACATCGCGGGGGTCGTGAGAACAGTCCCCATCCATAGTGATGACGTACCGCGCCCCGTCGGCCAGAGCTTCCCGCAAGCCGTGGCGCAGCGCAGACCCCAGCCCCAGTTTGCTCGGCCGGGCAATGATCGAGATGTTGCCGTAGGTCTGGGACAACTTTCGGGCCACATCCTGGGTGACATCTTGGCTGTTATCGTCGACTACCAACAGCCGCAGGTCCACCCCCAAGCCCATCAACTCCTCTACCAATAAGGGCAGATTGGCGGCCTCGTTGTAGGTTGGCACTACCACTGCCACCTCGGCCATGGGCTTCTCCGAAGTTTTGTTTCGCCGCTTTGACGCCGGCGCCGAAAATTATATACAAGCCCGGTCAAGTGAACGTAAGAGCTAACGTCCAGCGGTGCCAGTGGAGGCCAAGCAGGGCCGGAACCTCGCCGGGCTCGGTAGATGCCGGAACAAGGCGGTGCTATACTCGGCTGGAGTTCTAACCGGGCCTTAGCCCGGCTCCCGGTTGAATACCGGACTCGGGCGGGTTATCCCGGCCTTCGGGACAGTTGGCCACTAACACAGGAGGAAGCACGTGCTGGAGCAGTTTAAAGTCAGCCATGATGAAGCCATATTCGCCCAAGGAGACGACCTCAAGGCGACGGTGGCCGCCGTGTTCGAAAAGATGGGTGTGCCGAGCGGCGATGCCGAGCTGGCGGCCGACGTTTTGGTGTTGGCCGACCTAAGGGGCGTGGACTCCCACGGCGTGTCCAACATGCTCCGCAGCTACATCAACGGCTATCAGGACGGCTCGATCAACCCTCGGCCCGACTGGAAGATCATCCGGGAGACGCCCGGCACCGCGACTATAGATTCCGACCGGGGCCTCGGTACAATCATCACGCCCAAGGCCATGGACATAGCTATCCAAAAGGCTGCCACCGTGGGCTCGGGTATGGTGGCCATCGGCAACGCCCGGCACCTGGGGATGGCCTCGTACCACTCGATGCGGGCGCTGGAACACGACATGATCGGCGTCTGCATGACCAGTTGCCCGCCGTCCGTGTTGCCGACTTTCGGGGCCGAACCGCGCTTGGGCACCAACCCCATTGCCATCGCGGTGCCGGCCAAAGACGAAGCTCCCTTCGTGTTCGACGCGGCCACCAGTTCGGTGGCGGTGAATAAAATACGCATCGCCCAGCGGCTGGGCGCCGACATCCCCGCCGGTTGGTTGGCCGACCACGACGGGAATCCCATCATGGAGGACGCCCCGGCCCCCGACGATTACTGGCTGCTGCCCTTGGGCAGTAACCGGGAGTTGGGCTCCCATAAAGGGTACGGCCTTTCCTGCGTAGTGGATATTCTGGCCGGGGTGCTCACCGGGTTCGGCTACGGGGCGGTCCCGGGTCGGCCCAACTTCGGGCATTACGTGGCCGCCTACAGCATCGACGCTTTCACCGACGTGGAGCAGTTCAAGCAGGAAATGGACGAGTGGGTCCGTATGATGAACAACACCCGTCCGGCGCCCGGCCACGACCGGGTGGTGGTGGCCGGCCAACCCGAAGCCGAGGTTGAGGCGGTGCGCCGCGCCGAAGGCATCCCCCTGCATCAAGACGTGGTGCAATGGATGCGCGACACCTGCGGCGAGCTTGGGGTTAGGTGTTTGGTTTAACGCTTCGAGGAGAACTCCGCCCCGTCGATTATTGATGCCGCCGGGGCACCCCGATGCTCAGAGTTTGTGAACAAATCCGCTCATCCTGAGTGCAGTCGAAGGATCTGGTCCGGGTAAGGCAAATAACACCACACCCTCTCAGGGCGAATGGCACCAGTGAGATACCTCCTGATGGGGTTGCGTCCCTAGTCCTCCTTCAGCGCCGGAATTACCTCTTCGCCCAGCAGCTTTAGGGAGCGCATGGTGTCGTGGTGGGACAGCCGGCCCCCTTGGGCCTCCAGCAGCAGCGATCCGATTCCCAGTTCATCCTTGATGGCGCGTAGCTGCTTGGTTACTGAATCGGGGCTGCCCACGATCAAGTGCCGCCGTTCTTGAAGCTCCTCGTAGGTCATTTCATTCAGTGGTTTCGGGTGGCGGCTAGCAGCGGCGGCGGCCCCGGCCCGGGAGGCGTAGCCGGGCGGAGACCAATACTCCCTGGGCCCTCGCAACGGATGACCCATGCGCCACAGGAAGGCTTTCCCCGCTTCTTGCGCCTTCTTCTCGGTGTCGTTGACGTGGCAGCAGATCATGAAAGCGAACTTGTCCGGCCCAGGTTCCCATCCTTCCTCGGCGGCATGGTCCCGGTACCTCTGGAATAGGCTCCGGGCCACGTCTATCTGGGTTAGAAAGGCGGCGTAGGTGTACCGGTTCCGCGCGGCCCACTCCACCGTCTCCGGGCTCCCGGTCCCGGGCACCCACACCGGCGGATGCGGCTTTTGCACCGGAAGCATCCAGGGGTTTACCGCCCGGTACTGGTAGTGCTTGCCTTCCCAGCGGAACGGCCCCGGGGTGGTCCAGGTCTTGATGATGAGATCGTGGCACTCCTCGAACCGTTCCCGGTTGTACACCGGGTTGGTGTTGTTGGCCCAAGTCTCGATGCCGATGCCCCGGACGAAACCGGAAATGATTCGGCCTCCGGAGATAACGTCTAGCATGGCGATCTCTTCGGCCAAGCGCACTGGGTTATCTGAAGTGGGCAGCATATTGCCCAGCATCAGAATCTTAGCGCGAGAGGTCAGCCGAGCCAGGATACCCCCGGTGATATTCACCTCAACGTCCATGCAAGACGGCGTGTTGTGGTGCTCGTTGATCATCACCCCGTCGAACCCGGCCTCTTCGGCGTACTGAAACTCGTCCAAGTACCGCTTGAAGAGGTCATGGGCTTTGGCGGGGTCGAAGTAGGAGTTGGGGAAGGTCAGCCGCATCGACGGGAACTTTTCCGCCTCCGACTCCGGGAACTCGGCGTAGGGCATTTCGGTGAAATAGTAGACGTCCATTTGATTGGAGGCTCCTTTTAGGCCAAGAACTCCAGGGCCAGCCGAGCGAACTCGTCGGGTTTCTCTATTTGGGGAACGTGACCGCAGTCGTCCAACACGACTAGACCGGAATTTGGGATCGCTTGTTGGTACAGTTCGCCGCATTCCAAAGGCACCAACTGGTCCTGGCGTCCCCAAACGATTCGCGTCGGCACATTGATCCGGGCCAGCAGGTCAGGCAACCGGGGGTCGTGCATATACGGCTTCCAGCACAACCGGACTGCCATTTCCCGGTTACGTTCGGCAGCCTCCTGTTGCTCGGGTGTAAGCTCTTGACCGTAAAGCTCTTCGTACTCCGGCGCTTGGCTCGGGTCGTGGAAAAGCAACTCCAAGATTTGGGCCGGGCTGATAATAAAGATGTCCACTATCTCGCCGTTGTTGGGCTTGATGCCGGCCGCATCCACCAGCAACAGCTTGCTGAAGGCGTGGCGGCAGTTCACCGCGATCTCCGCCGCCAGCCATCCTCCCATGGAGTGGCCGATGGCCCGAACCCCGTCCAACCCCTGCTCTTCCATGAACCAAGTGTAAAAGGAGGCCAGGTCGGCCATGGATTCTAGCCACCGGGGCCGGTCCGACTGCCCGTAACCGGGGTGTGATGGAATGTACACGGTGTAGTGATCGGACAGGGCTTGGGCGTAGCGGGGCCAACCCCGGCTGCCTCCAGCGCCGTGGAGGAATAACAAAGGCTCCCCGGAGCCTCCTTTTAATAGGTGGACTCTTGATTCGCCTACGTCAACGAACTCTTCGGTAAAGGTTGCGACCATGTTCAGCACTCTCCTGTAGTCACTGGCGCCTTGGTTACAGTTCCCTTTGGTCAGTCTTGGAGTTGGGACTATATCGCGTTTAGCCGGTCCGGGTCCTTCGACTCCACTCCGTTTCGCTCAGGATGAGCGGTCTATTCTCCAGTTCTCGGGACTAGCGGACTTGTTCTTGGACTTTCGGGGTTTGGATGCCGCCGGGTCACGGCGCTTTCTGGAAGGGGTCGGTAAGCTCCAAGTCCTCTCCGATTTCCCTCAATGCGGGCAAGACCTCCTCGCCCATTAGCTCCAAACACCGCATAGTATCTTCGTGGCTGGTATCACCATCGTTGGTCCAGACTCCCAGAATGCCTGGGCGTAAATTCGCCAACACGTCCCGCAGTTTGCGGACCACTGTGTCCGGGCTGCCCACAATCCATCGGTTGGCGTTGAGGATGTCTTCATAGGGCGCCGTCTCCAGGCCCAGGCCGAGGAACGAGTCCCGGCGGATGCGGTCCCGGAACTTGGCCACCCTGGGGTCGCTTCTGCTGCCAGAGTACCCCACCGGCATCATGTAGTCTTTGGGCACCGGGACCCTCCCGACGCCGATATTGCCTACCAGGAACCCCCGCGCCGCCTCGACCGCCTTTTCGTCGGTATCCTGCACATGGATCCGCAGCAGGTAGCCGAAATGCTCGGGGCCCGGCTCGTAACCGTGCTCCCGGGCAACCTCGGTATATATATCCATCATGTCCTGGGTGCCCTGAGGGTCGGTCTCCAGATAGATATAGGGGTAGTGGCGCTCGGCGCACCAGACCAGCGTTTCCGGGCTGCCCAAGCCGGGAATCCACACTGGGGGATGGGGTTTTTGAAAGGGCACCTGGAAGGGGTTGACCACCCGGAAGTGGTAGTGCTTACCCTCCCAACGGAACGGGCCGGGGGTGGTCCAAGCCTTCAAGACCAAGTCGTGGGCCTCTTCAAAGCGTTCCCGGTTGTACAAGGGGTTGGTGTTGGTGGCTAGGCTTTCCACGCCAGTGCCGCGGACGAACCCCGAAACCAACCGGCCCCCGGAGATCATGTCGATCTCGGCCAGTTCTTCGGCCAATCGCAGGGGGTTGTCGAAGATGGGCAAGGGATTGCCCAACAGGACTATCTTGGGCCGCTTGGTAGCCCGGGCCAGGATAGCCGCCTCCAAGTTCATGGTCGCCCCCAAACAAGTGGGGGTGTTATGGTGCTCGTTGAGCATCAAGCCATCGAACCCCATCTCTTCGCTGAACTCGTACTCGTCCAGATACTCGTTGTACTGGCGCGCCGCTACCTGGGGGTCGAAGTGAGAGTTGGAGAAGGTCAAACGCACGGCGCTGTTAGGGCTGTTCCTGACATCCTCCTCGCTGTAGTTGGTATAAGCCCGCTCGGTGAACCGCATCAGAAACATGCTGTGCCTCCAAATTCCCCAGACGGCGTCTTCGGCGTTGTTTTACGGACCGCCTCAGTAACGCCTGACCCTTGCCACTGCCCATCCTACTAGCGAACCCGACCGAGGGTCAAGGATTCCGCTTCGGGGCTAGAGCCTTTTCGTTATAATGACTGCACTTATCTCCGTCCCACTCGACCATACGAGGACCGTAATGACCGGCAAACTAGTCCCGCAAACACCGGCCAAGCAATTCCCGGACTTTCCGCCCAGGGACGATATGAACAACCCGCTATATCTCTACCGCCCAGGTTATCTGACCACCCTGCACCGCCACTTCGGTTCTCTCGACACAACCCTGGTCATCAGCGAAACACCGCTGGCTTGGCGCCACAGCCAGCAGGTGGGCCTTCTAATTCCGGACCTGCTCGTCGCCTTTGACGTAGACCCGGATGCCGTCATAGCGCAGCGAGGCTACGCCATCGAAGAGCAGGGCAAGGCGCCGGACTTCGTGCTGGAAGTGGCCTCAGAGAGCACCGGGCGACATGATGAGGGGAGAAAGAGAAGAGGGTACCAAGATTACAAAGTGAGTGAATATTGGCGTTTCGACCCTTCGGGTGGAGAGTACCACCTGCAACATCTGGGCGGAGACCGGCTCGTTGACGGCGTATACCAGCCCATTGACATCATCCAAACGGACGAGCAGCACTACTGGGGGCACAGCATCGCGCTGAACCTCGACGTGTGCTGGGAGAACATGCAGCTCCGCTGGTATGACCCAATAACACGGCGCTACCTGCGGACCCACGACGAAGAGGCCGCAGAGCGCGCCGCAGAACGCAGGGGACGCTTAGCCGCCGAGGCCCGCGCCGACAGCGCCGAGGCCCGTGTCCGCGAACTGGAAAATGAGCTCCAGCGCCGACAGGACCCTTGACCGCCCTAGGTCAATCCGCCGCGCTTGTCAATATCAATTGACCGCCGGACAAGCTTTCCCGGACAAATTTTCCCTGAACTGCTCTCCCCGGTTCGTTCCATCGGCCCGGCCCCGGCCAACAGCCGGGGCATAACCCTGCTCAGGGTGAGCGGGAATGGAGGCTTGGGTCCGAAAAGTAAAAGGCCCGCTTTGGGGCTAGGGCCTTTTCGTTATAATGACTGCACTTATCTCCGTCCCACTCGACCGTACGAGGACCGTAATGACCGGCAAACTAGTCCCGCAAACACCGGCCAAGCAATTCCCGGACTTTCCGCCCAGGGACGATATGAACAACCCGCTGTATCTCTACCGCCCAGGTTATCTGACCACCCTGCACCGCCACTTCGGTTCTCTCGACACAACCCTGGTCATCAGCGAAACACCGCTGGCTTGGCGCCACAGCCAGCAGGTGGGCCTTCTAATTCCGGACCTGCTCGTCGCCTTCGACGTAGACCCGGATACCGTCATAACCCAGCGAGGCTACGCCATCGAAGAGCAGGGCAAGGCGCCGGACTTCGTGCTGGAAGTGGCCTCAGAGAGCACCGGCCGACATGATGAGGGGAGAAAGAGAAGAGGGTACCAAGATTACAAAGTGAGTGAATATTGGCGTTTCGACCCTTCGGGCGGAGAGTACCACCGGCAACATCTGGGCGGAGACCGGCTCGTTGACGGCGTATACCAGCCCATCGACATCATCCAAACGGACGAGCAGCACTACTGGGGGCACAGCACCGCGCTGAACCTCGACGTGTGCTGGGAGAACATGCAGCTCCGCTGGTATGACCCAATAACACGGCGCTACCTGCGGACCCACGACGAAGAGGCCGCAGAGCGCGCCGCAGAACGCAGGGGACGCTTAGCCGCCGAAGCCCGCGCCGACAGCGCCGAAGCCCGCGCCGACAGCGCCGAGGCCCGTGTCCGCGAACTGGAAAATGAGCTCCAGCGCCGACAGGACCCTTGACCGCCCTAGGTCAATCCGCCGCGCTTGTCAATATCAATTGACCGCCGGACAAGCTTTCCCTGAACTGCTCTCCCCGGTTCGTTCCATCGGCCCGGCCCCGGCCAACAGCCGGGGCATAACCCTGCTCAGGGTGAGCAGGAATGGAGGCTTGGGTCCGAAAACTAAAAGGCCCGCTTCGGGGCTAAGTATATGCTATATTCTAAAGTGGGTTTGGTGGCTGTAGGGCAGGATGTGAACCAAGAAAAGTTAGCTTTGAACTCGCACCAGGACTGGAAAGTATGCCCAGAATATTGATAGCTGACCCCATCGCCCCTGAGGGGGTAGACCTACTAAGGTCTAGTGCCGAAGTGGACGTCAACACCGGGATGGACCCGTCGGAGCTGCTTGGCGTAGTGGGCGACTACGAAGCGCTGGTCGTCCGCAGCGAGACCAAAGTTACCGCAGCGGTCTTGGCGGCGGGAAAGAACCTCCAGGTTGTAGCTCGGGCCGGGATTGGCGTGGACAACATCGACTTGGATGCGGCAACCAGGTCCGGTATTGCAGTGGTCAATGCTCCCACCGGCAACACCGTGGCGGCGGCCGAGCATACCCTGGGGCTGATGCTGGCCCTATCCCGAAACATCCCTTACGCCCACCAGTCTTTGAAAGCCGGGGAGTGGCGGCGCAGCGCCTTCATGGGCATCGAGATTCGAGACAAGACCTTGGGCGTCATCGGCTTGGGCCGGGTCGGCTCCGAAGTGGCCCGCCGGGCCCAAAGCTTCGGTATGCGCTTGGTGGCCTATGACCCGTTCGTCTCCCCCGACTACGCCCGGAGGCTGGGCGCCGAGCTGTTGTCCTTGGAGCGTTTGCTGGCCGAGTCTGACTTTGTTACCTTGCACACCCCTTTGACCGACAGCAACCGGAACCTGATCGGGGACAAGGAACTCTCTCAGATGAAACCGGATGCCCGCCTGATCAACGTCGCTAGGGGCGAGTTGATCGACGAGAAGGCGTTGCTAGCGGCTTTGGAGTTGGGAAAGCTCGCCGGGGTTGCGCTCGATGTATTCTCGGAAGAACCTCCGGGCCCCATTCCTTTGCTGGCCCACCCCAAGGTAGTGGTCACCCCACACCTGGGAGCGTCGACCCGGGAAGCCCAGCGGGAGGTCGCGGTAGAAGCTGCCGAGCAGGTGTTGGCGGTGCTTAACGGGGAACCGGCCCGGAATACTGTCAATGCGCCCTTTGTGCCTCCGGAGGTCCAAGCGGTGCTGGAACCGTACATCCGGGTAGCCTCGGTGGTGGGCCGGTTGCTGACCTACCTGGCCGAGGGCCAGTTTGTGGCTATCACTATCCGCTACGAAGGGGACATTACCCAGCACGAAACGGCCAGTCTGAAGGCCGCGGTGTTGGCGGGGTTGCTGGGGCCGGTCACCAGCGGTCAGGTCAACCTGATCAACGCCGCCCGATTGGCCCAAGAGCGAGGGCTGAACGTAACCGAGCAGCAGAACGCCGTGGCCCAAGAGTACGGCAGCATGGTTAGCGCCACCTTGGAAACCAACCAAGGGAGTGTCACCTTGGCGGGCACTTCCATGCGGGGCGAGACTCACATTGTTAAGGTCAATGACTACTGGTTGGACATTGTGACTTCGGCGCCCTATATGTTGTTTGTAGATAACCAGGACCAACCCGGCTCTATCGGCGCTGTGGGCACCATCGCGGGACGGCACAATATCAATATCTCGTTCATGGAGGTGGGCCGCCTCAACTTGCGCGGCCGCGCCATGATGGTGCTGGGCCTGGACGACCAGGTCCCGCCCCAAGTGCTGGAGGAGATCATCGCACTGCCTCATATCCACAATGCGCGTTTAGTCACCCTTTAGCGTCGGCTAAATCCGAGTTCCCCCGACAGCAGGGCCTTTTAATTGTCTTGTATGCTACCCATTGGTAGCATGAAGGGGTCATAGGCGCCAAGGCACGGAACGCAGGGCGAATAAGCTGGTAACTAACATCGGCGCTGGAGCAAGGTAGATGGCAGCAACCAGCAGAGTAATGGAGATATTCGACGACGCCAGGGAGATGCACAAGTCCGCCCTGGAACGGCTGGAAGCTGGTGACCTCCGCGACTCGGCCGAAAAGGCATGGTGCGCTACCAAGAGGGCAACTGACGCCCTGATTCTGGCCCACACGGGTGAGGAACCCGGCCCCACCGCCCTAACCTCGGACGGGTTGGACGCCTTAGCCAGACAGGACAGCAACATCAAGTCGCTGGTAGGCCGCTATTACAGCCGGATTCACCAACTACACGGCTCCTGCTTCTACGTTGTCCTCTGCAACCCGGACACTGAGCGGCGCATCAGAGAAACAGCCGACTACATCCAGGACGCTGAGCGGTTGGCGTAAAGATATAATTCCCAAACTAAGAAGCGCTGCGCGATAGGGTGTAACTGTTCAGACTTGATACGTCATTCCGGCCTTGAGCCGGAATCCAGAAGCATTTGCCACCAGTAACGTTCCTTTTCCTCAACATTTCTGGATTCCGGCCTGCCCGGGAATTGCGGTTGGGCGGCAGAATGTCGTGAGGGAATTAGCACTGGCATTGCGGATGCGGCTCTCAGTCAACTCACCTCAGCAAGTCTGAACAGTTACGATGGTGTGCTTTGCTTGCCACACCCTTCCCGCTCAACTAGTATTAGCAGCATCAAAACGGGCCGGTGCACCATAGCGTCTACCTAACCGATATGCCGGTCCGCCCCGCACAGGAGGTACTACCGGTGGGCGACAAAATAGCAATCATGGGTGCAGGCGCCTTGGGAAGCTACGTTGGCGCCTTTTTGGCCCAAGAAGGCCAGGATGTAACGTTCATCGACATGTGGCCGGAGCACGTGGAAACCATTCGCAGCCAGGGACTCAGGGCCAGCGGCAGCCAAGGGGACTTTACTGTCCCGATAGGGGCCCTTCATTTGACCGACGCCCAAGGGATAAAGAAGCCCTTCGACTTCGCTTTTATTTCCGTCAAGTCCTACGACACCGAATGGGCCACCCACTTTATCAAAAGATACGTTAAACCTGACGGGTTCTTCGTGTCCCTGCAAAACTGCTGGAATGACCCAGTAATCGGCGGCATTGTCGGGAACGACCGCCAAATCGGTTGTATTGCCTCCCACATCGAGGTGGCCCTGTGGGAACCGGGGCACGTGATGCGAGGCGGCGCGGTGGGCCGGGACTCGGGGCATCACGTGTTTCGAGTCGGCGAGCAGGACGGGACCATTACGCCCAGAGTGGACAAGGTGGCCGGGTTGCTGGACTGCATCGACGGTTCCTATTCCACGGACAACCTCTGGGGAGAACGCTGGGCCAAGCTGTGCCAAAACTCCATGGGTAACGCCATCTCGGCGATGTCGGGACTGGGGTCTCAAGACATGGCCGACGACCCCCGGTGCCGACGGATTCGCATCCATCTGGCAAAAGAAGGGGCCCAAGTTGGCTTGGCCCAAGGCCTCGAGGTGGTCGACATCAACGGAAAGGACGCCAGCTTGTGGGCCGACGCCGACCGCGGCGATGTATTCGAGGAATTGGACGACTTCATGAGTACCCGCGGCGGCCGGGTCAACTGGCTGGCTTCAATGGCCCAAGACGTCAAAAAGGGTCGCCGGTCGGAGATCGACTACATGAATGGCTTCGTGGCCCAAAAGGGGCGCGAGGTGTCGGTGCCTACCCCTTATAATGACGCCATAGTTGAAGCCATGCACGGCATCGATGACGGGTCGCTGGCGCCGGACCCATCGACGGTGGACCTGATTCTTAGGGCCGTAGAGCGTTAGTTGCGGGCCTGCTAAGGAGGGACCGGGTGTTTATAAAAGTCGAGCCTAAAGAGTTCTTCATGTACTCGGTTACGCTGGTATACGACTTGGAAAGCCCAAACACGGAAGACCAGGAAGTGAAAGATTACCTGGCCGAGCACGAGTTGGAACCCAAGTATCAGGGCACCGGCGAATACGAGGGGCGCCAAAGCGAAGTCATGTACTTCGGCGGCTGTTACTTGGGGCGGCACCTGCAACGGATTGGTGAGATACAAAGAAGGGCGGTGGAAGCGGAGATTATCGAGGCGGAAATCGAGCACCACTTGGCCGCAGCCAGCAATAACCGGGTCACGATTCCCGACGGATGCCGCAAAGAAACCGTGGCCAAGCTGGTCCAGGAGTTCCACAACGAATCGTCGTTTCAGACCAACGAGGACGGGGAGCTGTACGTTTCGCTAGAAGAAGACGCGGTGGTGGAGGCCGCCCGGCGGGTCCTCGCCGAATTACCGAGGGGGTAATTGGAGGGGTTGGAGCGGGCGATGGGAATCGAACCCACGTAGCTAGCTTGGAAGGCTAGAGCTCTACCACTGAGCTACGCCCGCAAACGAGGTCTGCCTTAATCAATTATAAACTGCGTTTACGCCTCCTGAAAGGGGAAATAATTCCTGTAACTGTTCAGAATTCAGGGGGTTATGAGTTTCTCACCATGCCCCAGACCCATCCACTGTCACCCCGAGCAGAGCGAGGGGTCTAATATTCCTTTCGTGGGAAACGTTCTGTTACCGGAGGAGTTTAGATTCCTCACTGCGTTCGGAATGACCGGGGAGGGGTGTTTGGGGTGAGGCACGGGAGTAACGTTCCATCTCCCGGGTGGGCCGGAATAACGTGCCAAGTCTGAACAGTTACGAATTCCTAGCGCCGAATGCGCGCAGTGGCCCGGTAGCATCAAACGCCAGCAAAGGGGGGAGACTCATGGCTATTATCCGACGCGACTACCCGGAGATTGCCCCGTCGGGCCCAACCTTCAGCCGGGGAGTGCTTAGCGACAACCTGTTGTTTATCGCGGGGTGTACTGCCCGGGGCACCGAGGCCCAAGGGAAGTCATTGGTTGAACAATTAAGGGTTACTCTCGACCGTATCACGCAAATAGTCGCCGCCGAAGGTGGCGCCGCGGGGGACATCGTCAAGATTACCACCTTCGTGACCAGCATTGCCGATTGGCGGGCGTATAACTCCGAGCAACAGGAGTTATTCCAAGAGTATTTCAACGGCCAATACCCGGCCAACACCCTGGTCGAAATCGGGGCGCTGGCCGAACCGGGGCTAGACGTAGAAATTGAAGCCATCGCAGTATTGGGCTAACCGGCCCTACCGCCGATCTTTTGTTGGCCGGAAAACCTAGACCCGGGAAGGCAGCTTATGGAACGAGGGGTCAAATTCAGCGTCCGTATCCACCAGAGCCATTACTCTTTCCAAGACTTACGCGCTATTTGGATGGCCGCGGACCGCTTGGGCTACTACTCGGCCACGTTGTACGATCTGCTGAATGCCCCGGCCTTGGAATGTTGGACCACGCTGTCCGCCTTGGCGGCGGTTACCGACCGCATCCGGCTGACGCCCTTGGTGCTCGCCAACACCTATAGACCGCCGGCCCTGCTGGCCAAAATGGCCTCCACCTTGGACGTCATTAGCCAGGGAAGACTGGAGTTGGGGGTCGGCGCGGGGGGCGGGCGAGACGACCACCGCCTTTCGGGGCTCCCCTTCCCTCCGACCGCCGAGAGAGTGGAGATGCTGGAGGAGGCCGTCGAAGTTATCAAAAAGCTCTGGTCGGAAGACGGCGCTGCCTACCAAGGACGCTATTACTCCTTGGACGGCGGGGCCAACAACCCCAAGCCGGTGCAGCATCCCCACCCTCCAGTTCTAATCGGCGGACATGGCGAAAGGCATCTGTTCCGGGCGGTGGCCAAATACGCCGATTTGTGCAACATCGGGTTCGAGATGTCCACCGCCGAGCACCAAGAAAGGCTGGCGGTCTTGGAGCAACACTGCGCCAAAGAAGGGCGAGACTTTACCGAGATCGAAGTAACCCACAACACCAGGGTCGTGATTGCGGAGAGCCAAGCCGAATTTGACCGGCTAGTGATCAAGCAAGCCGCAGCCGCCAACCAGAGTCCGGAAGCCTACCGAGAATCGGTCCGAAGGGCGATTGCGGGGACGCCGGAGCAATGCGCCGAGAAGATCGAGAGCTACCTCAGCCACGGTATCGGTTACTTCTTCCTGTTGTTCCCCGACCCGATTGCTACGGAAAGCCTAGAACTCTTTGCCAGAACCGTGATGCCCCGGTTTGTTGCTACGGCATAGCCAGGCAGCTTGCGAAATACTCCGCTCATCCTGAGCAAAGAGCAGCGGAGTTGAAGGACCCCCTCCGGCAAGAGCGGCCCGGAATTCCCAATCTGCTATCCGAAAGTGTTAGAGGGTTTTTAATAAGTCCTAGCAACCGTTCACCTGTCACCCTGAGCAAAGCGAAGGGTCTAAACTCCTTGACTTCTTGGGCGTGCTGCTGCCCAAGCATTTTAGATTCCTCACTCCGTTCGGAATGACAGGGACGGGCCGCAATTGGTTTTAGACGCCCTCTTAAAGACCCTTGGCTTTGGCCCACTCCCGGACCCGGTTGGGGCTCAAGGGCAGTTCCGTAATCTGGACTCCCAGCGCGTCGGACACGGCGTTGGCCAAGGCCCCACCGGTGCCCATAATCGCCCCTTCGCCTGCGCCCTTCACTCCCAGAGGGTTAAGGGGTGAGGGAGCCTCTTCCAATATGATGCTCTCGATGGGCGGAATGTCGTTGCTGGTGGGCAGAAGGTAGTCAACCAAGGTGCCCGCCAGCAGTTGGCCGTCCTCACTGTAGGTCAACTCCTCCAAGATAGTCCCGCCTATTCCTTGGGCCGTACCGCCGACGGCCTGGCCGTGCAAGGTAAGAGGGTTAATGGAGCGCCCGACGTCCTCTACCGCCACGTATTTCAGGATTTCCAACTTCCCGGTGGCGGGGTCAACCGCTACGTGGGCGGCGTGGGTACCGTAGGAGTAGGTCCACTCCTCGATTTGGAAGTACTCGGTCGCTTCCAACCCCGGGCCTCCGTCGTAACCGCCGCCTTCTTGCGCCAGCCTGACCACATCGGCCAACGCCAGGGCCGGCCCGGTCTCGGTTTCTCCCGTGCGGAACACATCGACGCCTCTGACTTCCAGATTGACCGCTTCGGTGTCCAGATAGCCAGCGGCGATGTCCAGAACGCGGGCCTTGAGGGTCTGGCAAGCCAAGGTTATGGCGCTTCCGGCAGTGACCGTGGCCCTGCTGCCGAAGGTGCCGATGCTGCGGGGCAGGTAGTCGGTGCTGCCGTGGAATATCTTGATAGAATCGATGGGGACGTCCAGACTGTCGGCACAAATCTGCGCCATTACGGTCTCGTGGCCTTGGCCTAAGGTCGTAATCCCCAGGTAAACTTCAATCTGGCCGCTTTCTTGCACTACAACCCGGGCGCCCTCGAAGGGGCCAAAGCCGGTGGGTTCGACATAGCTGGAGATTCCCACTCCATGAAGCCGCCCCTCGGAGTCGGCTTCCCCGGATTTCCTCGCTTGCGGGTAGTCGATAGCTTGCAGGGCCTTGGTGAATGCCGAGGGATAGTCCCCGCTATCGTAGACCGTGTTCCGGCCATCGATGCGGGTTGGGCCCACGGTGTACGGCATTTCCGAGGACTGGACCAGGTTCTTGAGCCGGAACTCCGCCGGGTCCAAACCCAAGTCTTGGGCCGCCATGTCCAGCAACCGCTCTCGGACAAAGCAGCCCTCGAACATGCCCGGTGCCCGGTAGGTGCCCGCTCCCATCTTGTTGGTCATTACGCAGTTGATGCTGGCCTGATAGGCCGGAATCCGGTAGGGTCCGGTCAACATACCGGCGGTCAGGGCGGGCACTACACAGCCGTGAGTCCGCACGTAGCCCCCCATATCCCCGTAGACCACTGCCCGCAGGCCGAGAATTGTGCCGTCGCGATTGGCGGCAATCTCCGCTTCGCACATCACTTCCCGAGAATGGTTCGACCCCACTAGGTGCTCCATCCGGTCCTCAATCCACTTCACCGGCCGCCCGGCTTGGATCGCCGCAAAAGGTATCAGAAAGTCTTCCGGATAGAACTCCCCGCGAACTCCAAAGCCTCCTCCCACATCGGGTTCGATAAAGTGAATCTTTTCGGGGGCGATTTCTAGGTGTGCCGCCAAGATACCCCGGTTAAAGTGGGGCACCTTGGTGGGGCCCCAAACGGTCAAGTCGCCGGTCTCGGCGTCGTAGCTGGCCAACAAGCCCCGGGTCTCCAAGGGATTGGCGGTGTGGCGGTTGGTCTTGAATACCTCTTTTCGGGTGTACTCGGCGGCGTTAAAGGCAGCGTCGGCATCGCCGAAAGAGATGTCAATGTGACCGGCCAGGTTGGTGCCGCAGGCTTGGTGAACAATCACTTGACCGGTAAGCGATTGCTGCACGTCGGCCAAGGCCGGCAAAGGCTGGTACTCTACTGCGATGGCCTCCGAGGCGTCTTCGGCGATGTAGCGGCTCTCGGCCACCACGACGGCCACCGGTTCCCCGGCATATCGGACCGTATCTTGGGCCAAGGGGTGTTGCAAGAACCGGTTGAGCCCCGGTAGTTCGAACACCCGCACCGGGATCGGTTTGGCTAGGGAAGCGATGTCGGCGAAGGTGTAGACTGCCCAAACACCGGGGATACGCATCGCCTGACTGGTGTCAATTGCGCCGACCTTGGCGTGAGGATGGGGGCTGCGCAGGACCGCCGCGTGCAGCATGTCCGGGAGTTTGATGTCGTCGGTGTACTGAGCGGCGCCGGTCAGGAAGCGGACGTCTTCCTTCCGCCTGATTGGGGCCCCGATGTACTGAGTCCTGCTTCTAGTCATCCGGTTATTCCCCCTCTCCGGCCGTCTGGGCCAATCAGACCGGCACTGGCAACCTTTTGGGTTATAGCCGGTATGGCTGATAACGCTGGCTGTCGATGGGTTAGTGACTGATTATGGAGCCGGTCCGGGAGCCGAGTATAGCTTTACCCGCTTGAGGGCGCAACCGGGATAGTGATGCAGAGTCTTTCGGTTGTTCGTCTGAACTGTGATTTCCCTGCTTCCGGGATTTACAGGATTGGGAAATCATGCGAATCCCTCAATCCTATGAATCCCGGTCCAGACAATTGCGTCCCTGCCTTTGTTCCTCCTTTGTTCCTATTGACCCTGGCCGAGATAGTTTGTTGGTTGAGCGCGGCTCGGCAAGGGCAGTACAATTGCAGGTGCTTTGCCCGTGCTTAGCAAATTGGCTCCGGTTTCTTGATCACCCGTTTCTTGATCAGATGAAAGGGGCCCTGCCGGGAGGATTGAATGCCCAGCGAGAATAAAGAACAGTGGCTCAAAGAGACCCTTGGCCCCGCGGTGGAAAGGTACCCGGAGCGCCGGAAGACCTTCAGTACCGACAGCGATATTCCCATCGAGCCCTTGTATAGCTCCGAGGACTTGGTGGATGGGGCCTCGGACTATCATCAAGACTTGGGCTATCCGGGTGAATTCCCCTACACCCGCGGCGTTCAACCGAACACCTATCGAGGCCGGATTTGGACCATGCGCCAGTATTCCGGCTACGCCACGGCGGCAGACACCAATCACCGGTTCCGCTATTTGCTGGAGCAGGGGCAGACCGGTCTCTCGGTAGCTTTCGACCTTCCCACCCAGATCGGTTATGACTCGGACCACCCGATGGCTCGGGGAGAAGTGGGCAAAGTGGGCGTGCCAATTTGTAGCCTGGAAGACATGGAGGTGTTGTTCCAAGACATTCCCTTGGACCGGGTGAGCACTTCCATGACCATCAACGCGACGGCCTCGGTGCTCCTGTGCCTCTACATCGCCGCCGCCAAACGCCAAGGAGTCGTCCCGCAGGGCCTGAACGGCACTCTTCAGAACGACATCTTGAAGGAGTACATCGCTAGGGGCACTTATGCCTACCCGCCCCGGCCTTCCATGCGGCTGGTGGTCGACGTTTTCAAATACTGCGCCGCCGAGGCGCCCCGCTGGAACACCATCAGCGTCAGCGGCTATCACATGCGGGAAGCCGGCGCCACTGCCGTCCAAGAGCTGGCCTTCACCTTTTCCAACGCTATATCCTACCTGCAAGCCGCCATCGACGCGGGACTTGGCGTGGACGAGTTTGCTCCCCGGGTGTCCTTCTTCTTCGTGGCCCAAAACAATCTATTTGAAGAGGTAGCGAAGTTCCGGGCTGCCCGCCGTATGTGGGCCAGGATTATGAAGGACCGGTTCGGGGCCAAAGACCCCCGGTCTATGATGTTACGCTTCCATACCCAGACCGCCGGGGTAAGCTTGACCGCCCAGCAGCCCGACAACAACATGGTCCGTTGCACCGTGCAAGCCTTGGCGGCCATCCTGGGCGGCTCCCAATCGCTCCACGTAAATTCCAAGGATGAGGCCTTGGCATTACCGACAGAAGAATCGGCCCAGCTTTCCCTGCGCACCCAGCAGATACTGGCCTACGAGAGCGGCGCCGCCGACGTTGTTGACCCGCTGGGTGGCTCTTACTACATAGAAAGCTTGACCAAAGAACTGGAGGAGCAAGCACTCCGCTATATCGAACGTATCGACAAGTTGGGCGGCGCGGTGGCCGCCATCGAGCAAGGTTTTCAGGTCCGGGAAATCGGCGACGCTGCCTATAAGCACCGCATGGAGGTGGAGTCCGGGGAGCGGACCATCGTCGGCGTCAACCGGTTTGTCACCGAGGACCCGCCGGTTGAAGGCCTGATGCGGGTAAACGAGGAAGCCGCCCGGAGCCAGATGGAGCGGTTGGAGCGGCTGCGCCGGGAGCGGGACGGAGCCCGGGCCAAGGCCGCCTTGGCCCGGCTGGCCGAAGTGGCCCATAGCGACGACAACACCGTGCCCGCCATACTGGAGTGCGTGGAAGCCTACTGCACCCTGGGAGAGATTTGCCAGGTGTTCCGGGACATCTTTGGAGAGCAGGAGGGCGAGCCGGGGTTTTAGGCTATGCCGCAAATGCAAGGCCGCCATCCCCTCATTCCGGCTTTCGCCGGAATCTATAGCGGGGCAGCGTGAGGAAGTTATGGCTGTACATAAGTTCAACAACCCGGGCTTGATTTATTACAAAGCCCTGACCAAATACCTGGAGTTGGTCCAGAACATCCCGGAAGTTGTCGAGGTGCGGCTAACGGAAGATGACGAACTCTACACGATTATCTCGGCAACTCCCTTCGACGATGAACCCCGCTATCGCGTATTCGATGCCCAGGGAGTTGTCATGCGAAGCGTGGACCCTCAGCCCTTCCTCTTTCACTTGGTGAATTGCCGAGAGTTACCGGAGGATGGACGGGGCGAACACATTGGCAGCTTTGGCGACTTGGTCTGGGAACGATAGCTGATGCCAACGGTGCAAGGACATTTGCCGACGGCCACTCGAATGAAGGGTTTGCGCTAACCATCAGGACACGGAGAGAGTCATGCCAGTGCATAAGTTCAACAACCCGGGGTTGATTTACTACAAGGCTATGAAAAAGTACCTGGAATTAGTCCAGGAAATCCCGGAAGTTGTCGAAGTGCGGCTGTCGGAATATGACGAGCTGCATACGATTATCTCAGCCCCCCGCGATGATGATGCCATTCGCTATCGAGTCATTGACGCTGAGTTGGCGGTGATTCAAAGCGTGGAGTCTCAGCCATTTCTGTTTCACTTGGTGAATTCGCAGCGACTGCCCCAAAAGGGATTGGACAAGCAAATCAGCAGTTTCGGAGACCTGGTGTGGAAGCGGTAAGATAACCAATGCCGACAGTACAAGAATATCTCATCAAAGCCGAAAGAAACGAAAGATTGGCGGATATTCTTGCGTCCCTCCCTGAACGGTACACTGAGTGGGAAGTAACGGTGCTTTTCTATTCCGCTCTGCATTACGTCAACGCTTTTCTGGAAATGCAAGGTCTGGAAGCGACACATCATCACGCGCGTTACCAACTGATAGCAAGCATGACAAACTTCGCAAGGGAGTACGAAAACCTGTCTCAGAAAAGCGTAAACGCCCGCTACAAGATGGATGAATTTACACCTCAAGATGTTGACCGAACAAAAGCCAGCGACTTTCGTGTGGTGAAGGAAGAGGTTTTGGCGTTGCTTGGAAGGCAACCAAGGGATGAGGCGACGTGATTGCAGAGAGTTGCTTTGCTCGTGGTTGGGGAGCGGTAAGCAGAAATTTGGGAAGAATTAGGCTTTGATGCTCGGGATGCAGATGCCAGAGCAAGGTATAGAAAAGGTGTAGAATCTGAAACCACCACTCTTAGTTCAGGTTATCGCTAGGCATACAGGGACATAACCGACCACTAACCACTAAGGGAGAGAACCACCATGCCGGACTTGATTTTTACCGAAGAGGAGCAGATGCTCCAGACCACTCTCAGGGACTTTGTCGACCGGGAGGTCGCGCCCAAGGCCAAGGAGTCGGACGAACGGGGCGAGTTCCAATGGGAGGCTTGGCGCGGCATGGCCCAGTTGGGCCTAACCGGGCTGGGGGTCGACACCAAGTACGGGGGCAGCGGCCCGGCCGGGTACCGGCAGGTCTCCATCGCCGCCGAGGAAGTGGCCCGGGGCGACGCCTCGGCCAGCGTAAGCTGGCTGGCCCACTTGGCGCTGGGCGTAGTCAGCATCGACACCTTTGGCAACGAGGACCAAAAGCAGCGGTTTTTGCCGCCGCTGGCCTCCGGTAGGGGTGTGGCCGCCTTTGCGCTGACCGAACCGGGCGGCGGGTCTGACGCTGCCGCCCTGCAGACCACCGCCACGGAGCGGGACGGCACCTATTTCCTTAACGGCAGCAAAATGTTTATCACCAACGCTTCAGTCGCCCAGTCGATTGTGGTCTTTGCTACCCAAGACCGCTCCCAAGGGTATAAGGGCGTCAGTGCCTTCGTTGTCGAGAAAGGGTCCCCTGGCCTGACCATCAACCCGATGCACGGCAAGCTGGGGATGCGGAGCTCGACCACCGACGAGTTGGTGTTTCAAGATGCGCCGGTGCCCGCCGAGAACCTGCTGGGAGTGGAGCACCGGGGCTTCAACCAAGCGATGGAAATCTTGACCTCCAGCCGCATCATCATCGCGGCCCAGAGCGTGGGTATCGGCCAGTCGGCCTTGGAAGCAGCGGTGCGCTACGCTCAGCAGCGGGAGTCCTTCGGCAAACCCATCGCCCAGCATCAAGCAATTCAGTTCATGTTGGCCGACATGGCGGCGGAGGTCCATGCCGCCCGGGTGACGACCATGAACGCCGCCACCTTGAAGGACGCCGGCCAGCCCTTTTTGCAAGAAGCCTCCATCGCCAAGTTGCTGGCCTCCGAGATGTGCATCCGGGTAGCCGACCGGGCGGTGCAGGTACACGGCGGGTCCGGCTACTTTAGAGACGCCGGGGTCGAGCGCATCCTGCGCGACGCCAGAGTTACGACGATATACGAGGGAACGTCGGAAGTGCAGCGGCTGCTCATCGCCCGGCAACTTTTGGCCCAGTATCCCGTATAATTTGGTGAATCCGGGATGGCCGGCCCCGAGCCACGAACATCTATCTGGAGCATACCGGAATCACGGCGCACACTATATTTCGGCCTATTTACCGTTCTGACCCTGGCAGGGACAGGTTGGACACTCTGGTATGAAATCGCTTATCAAACGAGGGCTGATTGGGCCGAAACGGTCCAGGGTATCATCCGGGGCATACCAGCGGTTGGCGCTTTCGCAGCAATAACCACTGTAACCTTAATCGAGGCCCGGAGGTTAATCATGGTAGTTGGCGACTGGTTGGAACAGAAAATACGAAAGAACCGGGAAAAGGACATTGAGAAAGCACGCCAAGAGGCTCGTGAAGAGGCTCAGAGAAGGCATGAGGAGCGGGCCAAGCGGCTGGTCGAAAGGGGCCTTTTGCCTGAGGAAGCACTCGCGTTGCTCTTTGATAACGAAAGCGAAGAGGGGATATAGAGGGGCAAGATGCAAAGTAACGACCACCCCATCCGAGTACTTGTGGCCAAGCCGGGACTGGATGGACACGACCGGGGCGCAAAAGTCGTGGCTAGGGCGCTGCGGGACGCTGGCATGGAAGTGATCTATACCGGCATCCGGCAAACGTCCCAAATGATCGTCCAAGCCGCGGCTCAGGAAGACGTCGATGTAGTGGGTCTGAGCATCCTGTCAGGCGCTCACATGGAGATCCTGCCCGAGATAGTAACCCTGCTCCGGGAACAGGGGATGAACGACGTGATGACGGTGGTGGGTGGAATCATCCCGGAGGTAGACCGGCAGTCCCTGTTGGACTTGGGAATTTCTGGGGTGTTTGGTCCGGGGACCTCCACCAGTGACATCGTAGAGTTCATTAAGCAGTCGGTGAAGTAACTCGGCAAAATCTGAACTATCAATACTCTTAAATCCTTGACATTGTAGGCGTGAATTCTCGTATAATTACGACCGTCTTAAGGTGGCAGGGCGCAGAAATTTCATGCAACACAATGTGGCACAACTGCTAAAAGAACCAATTGGTTCCAACCGAACGTACCAATTGGAAGAAACCTTCACCGGACCGCAAGGGTACCTCGATAAGGCCAGCGGTCCGGTTTCGGTGTTACGGACTCACCATGGGCTCTTGGTCAAAATCGCGCTGAAAACTAGGTCGACTTTGGTATGCGGCCGGTGTTTGGAGGAATTCTTCAGAGAATCTGAGATGCAGGTAGAGGAAGAGTTTTTCCCGACGGTGGACGTGCCCACCGGCCGGAGCTTGTCGGCGCCGCCCGATGTGGAAGAAGGAATGCTGATTGACAGCAACCACGTTCTGGACCTATCTGACACTATTTGGGAATACACAGTGACCGATTTGCCCATGAAGCCTCTGTGCCGTGATGATTGCAGTGGTCTGTGCCAATTTTGTGGCATGAACCGGAACCAAAATAGCTGCGAATGCGCCAACCAGGACATAGACTCGCGTTGGCTGCCTCTCGCTGGGCTGGCAAAGGAAAGATAAGGTTAGAAAATGGGTGCAGTACCGAATAAGAAGCTAACCAGGGCCCGGAAGGGCCGGCGCCTCAACTCTTATAAGCTGAAATCAGTTTATCCGTCCTTTTGCTCCCGGTGCCGCAGTGCCAAACGGCCGCATACCGCGTGCCCTAATTGTGGCTTCTACAAGGGCAAGCAGGTAGTTTCGGTTTCCTCTACTGGGATCTTTAGCCGGGACCGGTAAGTCAGGTGATGAAGTGGGGTTATTTGGTAGGGTTGGTAGATGGAAGTTAGCGAAGAAAATCATTTAAGCAACAAACGAGCGTACGTATTCCCGGGACAGGGCTCTCAAACCGTTGGCATGGGCCAACAAGTATATTCCGGCTCCCAAGCTGCGCGGGAAGTTTTCGAAGAAGCAGACGACAGCCTTGGATTCTCCCTATCTGACTTGATTTTCCAGGGTCCTGCCCGGGAGCTTCAAGACACTGTAAATTCCCAACCGGCCATCATGACCGTGTCAATCGCCTGCGTAAGGGCGTTGGAAGAGATGTACGGCCCAGCAGCCGACGTCACTCCCAGTGTGGTCGCGGGACACAGCTTGGGCGAATACACCTCCATGGTCGTGGCCGGGGTCATCAGCTTCCGGGAAGCGGTGAAGCTGGTGCGGGAGCGGGGCCGGTTGATGCAAGAGGCCTCTTTGGACCGGCCCGGGGGCATGGCGGCAATCATCGGTCTGGACGAGTTGTCATTGGAGCAAGTCTGCGCCGAGACTGGCGTGGAACTCGCCAACATCAACTCCGATGATCAGATTGTCATTAGCGGGGACAAGGTCGCAGTGGCCCAGGCAATGGACCTTGCCTCGGCCCGAGGCGCCCGGAAAACTATACCGTTGTCCGTCAGCGGGGCCTTTCACTCGTCGCGGATGAAAGGAGCGGAGACCGGCTTGGCCCAAGCGCTAGGCGCTCTGACGTTTAGCGATCCCAAAATGCCGATAATCTCCAATTCCGAGAGTAAACCCCTTACCACGGCCCAAGCCATTAAAGAAGAATTGGTCCAAGGCTTGTGCCAGTGTGTCCAGTGGAAAAGCTCTGTCAGGTACATGGTCGACTCCGGGGTGTCCCAGTTCGTAGAGTTCGGTCCGGCCAGCGTTCTATCCGGCTTGATCAAGCGGATAGAACGTGGAGTGCAGGTGGTGACGCTATCTGACCCGGCATCCATCGAGAAACTCGGCACAGCAGACACCTATTCCCACAGGTGACCGATGCCCAAGTTAAGGTCTGCCGACCCCAGGCGGGAAGCTAGAATGGGGGCGCTCCAGTCCCTCTTCGCTGCCGACGTCACTGGCGGCTCTGGTGAGGCGTCGCTGGAGTGGCTAGTTAGCGAAAAGTCGCTACGGCTGTCGGCGGTTGATTTTGCCGGGGTCTTGAGCCGAGGCGTAACGGACAGCCGCTCCCAGTTGGATGAGGTGATTCACTGCTACGCGCCGGCTTGGCCGGTGGACCAGCTATCATTGATCGACCGAAACATTCTACGCATCGCCCTGTTTGAGTTACTTCACATCCCCAATGTTCCCCCTAAGACCGCGATCAATGAGGCCGTCGAGTTGGCCAAGACATTTGGGAGTGATAGTTCGGCCCGGTTTGTCAATGGCGTGCTGGGCTCGGTGATGGCGGGGCTGGACACCGGGGAAATTGTGGCCCACAAGGCTACGGCGGAAGGGAGATGACAGTTTGCCCACCGTCTATGAGCGTGTAAAGGATATCGTAGTCGACAAGTTGGGGGTCGACGAGTCAGATGTCAGTGATGAGTCCTCCTTTGTCGAGAACCTCAACGCCGACTCTCTCGATCTGGTAGAGTTGATCATGGCTTTTGAAGAGGAGTTCTCCTCTGGAGACATCATATTAGAGATTCCCGATGAAGATGCGGGCAACATCGCTACCGTCGGGGACGCTGTTGCCTATCTGAAGGACCACGGTATTGGCGATACCTAGCTGATTTAGCCGGGCCGGGTAAGTATTGGTGTTTGCCGGACTCCGGGACTACCGGTTGCGATAGGCGCCGGTTACCAGGGTCCTAGAGCCACGGGCTTGCTTGGGCATCGCGGACCCCTTTCCGTGGCTCATTGCAAATAAGGTGCGCCACGGTAATGCAGTCTTAACCCTCTCTAAACGTGCCGCTGCCGAGGGTGACCAGGCTGCGTCCCATCGTCTGGACTTGTCGCGCTACGGGCTCAGCTACAGTCATCACTGGTGGCTGGGTCTTACCAAAATTGCGGATCAGGATTCCACATGCTTGCCCGGAGGTTGGGCCGCGATGAACACTCTCGAAGAAATCTCTCTTCGGGTCAAGGAATGCACTGATTGCCCGCTACACCGGGAACGCACCAATGCTGTGCCCGGGGAAGGACCGGACAATGCCGAAGTGATGTTCATCGGCGAAGGGCCTGGTTTTCACGAAGACCGTCAGGGACGCCCCTTCGTCGGTGCGGCGGGCCAATTTCTGGAAGGTCTGCTGGCCTCTATCGGCATGACCCGCCAGCAAGTGTTTATTGCCAACATGATCAAATGCCGGGCGCCGGAAAACCGCGACCCGTCGCCCTCTGAGATGGCGTCTTGCAGCAAATACCTGGACCGCCAGATCGAATTGCTAAACCCCAAGCTAATTGTAACCTTGGGACGGTTTTCTTTGAGCCGCTTTTTCCCTGGGGAAAGCATCAGCCGGGCTCGCGGTAAGGTCCGCGAGAAAGACGGCCGGTTGATTTACCCGGTGATGCATCCTGCGGCCGGGCTGCGCCGACAAGAATTGCGTAGCGCAATCATCCAGGATTTCAAGGAAATCCCGGATATACTACTTAATGCGGTTAAGCCCGAGCCAACGGCCTTGGTGCCCCAACCGCAGCCGGAACCGGCGCCTGAGCAACTGAACCTCTTCTAGGACTTAGGCATAAATTGACTTACCCACTGCGCGTCATTCCCCTAGGCGGCCTCGGTGAAATCGGCAAAAACATGCTGGCCTTGGAGTACGGCGATGACATCGTCGTTGTAGACTGCGGCATCCAGTTCCCGGACGAGGATATGCTGGGGGTGGACCTGATCATCCCGGATACCGCCTACTTGCGGGAACACGCCGACCGGGTCAGGGCCATCTTGATCACCCACGGCCATGAAGACCACATCGGAGCACTGCCCTTCGTTTTGCCCCAAGTACCAGTGCCGGTCTACGCTCCGGCTTTGGCCCACGGTCTTATATCCGTAAAGCTCAAGGAGCGGCGAGCAACCCGGGACGCTACCCTCGAAGCCATAGAACCGGGTATCGATTACCAGTTCGGGGATGCGTTCACGGTATCTTGGTTCCGGGTCTGCCACAGCATTCCCGACGCCATGGGTATCGTCATCAGGACGCCGGCCGGCGTGGTGATTCATACCGGCGATTTCAAGATCGACCACACTCCCGTGGACGGCCGCACCATCGATTTGGCCACCCTAGCCCAACACGGGTCTCAAGGCGTGCTCCTCCTGCTGTCCGATTCCACCTACGCGGAAATTCCCGGCTACACTCCTTCCGAACAAGTCGTCGGCGAGGCACTGGACCGGGCCATCGGGGACGCTCCGGGCCGGGTGATGGTGGCTACCTTTGCCTCCCTCATCTCCAGGATTCAGCAAGTGGTCGATGCCGCCGAGCGGCATGGCCGCAACGTGAGCATAGTCGGTCGGAGTATGGTAGACAGCGTTAACGTCGCAAAGGAAATGGGCTACCTGACGGTGCGCCCGGGGACGCTGGTCCCGCTTAGCGAGAGCCGGCGGCTGCCGCCGGAGAAGGTGGTGCTGATGACCACCGGCAGCCAAGGGGAGCCAACGTCGGCCTTGGTGCGTATTGCCAACCAGGAACATCGGGACGTGCGGATAACACCCGGGGACACGGTGATCGTCTCGGCCACGCCCATCCCCGGAAACGAACTGCCGGTCAGCCGGACCATCGACAATCTGTTGCGTCAAGGCGCGAAGGTGTTGTACGACCGGGTGGCGCCAGATAGTCAGCCCGTCCATGTGCACGGCCACGGCAGCCAGGAAGAACTTAAAATGGTGTTGAACCTGGTCCGCCCCCGCTACTTCGTGCCGGTGCATGGAGAATACCGCCACCTGGTGGCCCATGCCCAACTGGCCTGGGACCTTGGCGTGGCAGAGGACGGCATCTTCGTCATGGAAGACGGGGACGTTCTGGAAATTTCCCCCGTCTCCTGTACAGAATACGCGGCCCAAATAGTGGAACCCGTCTCTACCAGTCCCATCTTCATCGACGGTCTCTCGACCCACGACAACCGCAGCGCGGTGTTGCGAGAACGCCGGACCCTGTCCAAGGACGGGGTGGTGGTAATTGTCCTACCCCTAAATGATTATTCCGGCGACCAAAATACCGCTCATCCTGAGCGCAGCGCAGCGGAGTCGAAGGACGGGGACAGCAAGAATAAGGAGCCGGTAATTGGGCAACCGGGCCGGACCATGTCCAAAGCCGACGGTGCAAAGGTCCTGCCCACGTTGATCAGCAGCGGCTTTATGAACGATGCTGAAACCGGAGAGCTGTTTCAAGCGTTGGGCGGCGAACTACAGACCGTTTTGGCTGACTCTTGGTCAAACCGGCCGGCTCTTGGTCAGACCGGGCTCCACGATGATCAAGAGTTGGCCAAGTCAAAAGTCCGGGAAACTGCCCGTGACTTCATAGCTAAAGCAACGGGCCGGCGGCCTATGATTATTCCGGTGGTCCTCTAACCCCGGGTTACGGAGAAAGTCACGGGAAGTCTAACCGGGCTCTGACGCCCCCTCTTGTCTTCCGGGCATAGACTCCGTTCCCTGACCACCGGAGGCTTACATGGCTAAAACCCGGCCCAATTCGCGCCCCGCAACTCCATCCAAACTAACTCTACCCGGCATCAGGGCATGGCTGTGCCTAATCTTGGAAGTCTTGGCCATCGTCTGTGTCGGCCTAGCGCTTGCGTTGTCGCCCGGCATCCGGGGCTGGGCTTGGAACGCCCTGGCTTACGGCTGGATCCCAGTAGTTGCTTGGGTCGCTGTGACCATTGCCGCTTTCCAGTTTGCCGTAACCCGGAGACAGGGGGATAAGTCGAAGGGAAGTTTCGCCCGAGTCCCCGTGTCCTGGTGGCGGTGGTGGGTGTTAACCGCCGCCTTCACTACCATCTCTATCGGCATCCTTTCCGCCTTCCAGACCGGTGACGGGGTGTTTTCCCAATCAACTCTTAGCGGCGACTGGGGTGAAACCGTGGGCGGAAGGCCAATCCCCTTGCTGGCCGGTAAAATGGCCGCCCTGGCTTTCATCACGCCCCTTCTCCTATATGCTCGTCCGGTGGGCGCCGTTTATTGGCGTGGCGCGTGGTACATCGGATGGGCTGCCCAGGCCGTAGCGGTGTACGTCTACAAAGGCTTGTACCAAGGAGTGTACCTGGTGAGTCACCGCTTCTGGGCGTTAGCCAGCCGCTGCTTGAAGAAAGAACGGCTGAGCAGCGCCTGGGGAGCCGTTGGGCGGGCCTTGCCATCTTTGGACAGAATACGGAGACTTGGGGCCAGAAGAGTCAAGGCAGAGGCAACAGGCCCTGCTGCCCGGGAACAACTTGAAGCGGATAGCCCGGTCAGTCTGTGGGCTAATTCCGATCCGGGAACGATCCCCACTTGGGCCTCACCGGAGGCTGCCGCCCTCTCTGATTCGGATGAAAGGGAAGCGGCGTCCCCGTATCTTGGTTCCCCTGGGATAAGTCCAAGGGAAACGGCGGCCCGCGAAAAGGCTCCCAACCAGAAAGCGTCCCAATGGCTTTTACCATCGATGGAGTTGCTTGCTCCCGGGGAACCCCAAGTCGGATCGCAGGAGTCGTTACAGCAAATGGCCCGGCACGTGGAAAGGACGCTGTCCGACCACGGGGTGATGGTAGAGGTTACCGACATCAAGGCTGGCCCCAGGATCGTCCGTTTTGGCCTGGTGCCGGGCTGGGTGTCAAAGAGGAACGAGTCCAGCAAAGAAGGTGCGGTAGAGATAAAGGGAGAGCGCAGCCGGGTAAAAGTTCAGAGCATTCTGATGCGAGAAAAGGACTTGGCGCTGGCGTTGCAGACCCCGTACTTGCGCATCGAAGCGCCGGTCCCGGGAGAGGCGTTAGTGGGCCTAGAGGTGCCCTGTCCGTCACCTACCAAAGTCCACTTGCGTCCGGTCTTGGAAGCCCCGAACTTTAGATCATTGGCGGCCAAGGGCGGCCTGCCCATCGCTTTGGGGCAAGATACCGGTGGAGCCTCGGTGGTCACCGACCTCACTTCTTTGCCCCATGTCCTAATCGCTGGCGCCACCGGCAGTGGCAAGAGCGTTTGTCTCAACTCCATCGTCGCCAGTTTCTTGCTCACCAAGGCCCCCGACCAACTGCGGATGTTGATGGTCGACCCCAAGCGGGTGGAACTCACCCCCTTTAACGGCATTCCTCACTTGATCATGCCGGTGATCGTGGACGGGGACCAAGTCAATGACGCTCTAAAAGGCCTGATGCGGGAAATGTTTCGCCGCTACAAGCAGATGGAAGAGCAGGGAACCCGTAACATCACTAATTACAACAACCGGGCCGAAGAGCGAATGCCTTACATCACGTTGATCGTCGACGAGTTGGCTGATTTAATGATCGCCGGGGGATTCGAAGTGGAGCAAAACCTGGTCCGTCTGGCCCAATTGGGGCGGGCAACAGGCATCCACCTAGTGCTGGCGACCCAGCGGCCATCGGTTAACGTAGTCACCGGGCTACTCAAGGCCAACGTGCCAGCCCGCGTGGCCTTCGCCGTGGCCTCCCAGGTAGACTCCCGGGTCATTTTGGACGGTACCGGGGCCGAGAGACTCTTGGGCAAGGGAGACATGCTGCTGTTGAACAGCGACTCGCCCAAGCCGCGCCGCGTCCAAGGCACTTTGGTCTACGACGAGGAAATAGATAAGCTGGTGGAACACTGGTCGACCCAAGCCGGCCCTCCGCTTCCGGAAATTCCCATGGGAGACTTTAGCGACGACGGCAATGACGAACAGGATGACGTCAATGACGGGTTAATGGAGCAAGCCCGGGACTTGGCCCTCCGCAACCCCAACCTGTCCGCGTCTTTCTTGGAGCGCAGGCTTAAAGTTGGGGGTACTCGGGCCACTCAAATCGCCGAGGTACTGGAAGAAGAGGGGCTCCTCACTCCCCGGTAACGGACTGCCCGCTCCAACCAACCTCTTTCTGATTAGCCGGGGCGAGGAACCTAGACTCCTCGCCCCGGCTGCCGCCTCCCCGAAACAGAGTCTTTCTATTCTCGGTGAAAACCGGATGCCGCCCTCCGACAGATGTTATTCTGAGCCGCTTTGCGGCGAAGAATCTAAAATTCTTGGCAGTTAAACCGTACTCCCGGCAAGGATTTTAGACCCCTCGCTCCGCTCGGGGTGACAGGGGTGACAATAGAAAGACCCTGCCTCCCTCAGACTCCTCTTTGCCTCGCATTTGCTCCTTTGTTATGATAGCACTGTCCCATCATCCTCTCAATGCTTCTTCGAGTATCGCTGATTCGGAACAGGAAACGGCCCTTGCTGATTGACCTCCACGTCCATACCTATCCCAAGTCCGATGACGCCTTCATGGGGATCGAGGAGCTTATCGAGGCCGCCAAGGCCGCTGGACTGGACGGTATTTGCTTGACGGAGCATGACGCCTTCTGGCCTCCGGCCGAGGCTGAAGCCCTGTCTCAGAAACACGGATTCTTGGTCTTGCCGGGCGCCGAGATAAACACCGACACCGGGCATGTGCTGGTATTTGGCTTGGACCGCTACATATTTGGGCTGCACAAACCGGACTTTCTGCGGGATGCCGTGGCCGAGCGCGGCGCGGTGTCAATCGCTGCCCACCCGTACCGCCGCCGGTTCCTTGAAGAGCCGGCAAGACAGCCGGCGGCCCGGGCCAAAATGTTGGAGCGGGCCAAGTCAGACAAATCCTTCGAGTTCTGCCACGCTATAGAGGGTCTTAACGGCCGGGGCTCGCTGATGGAAAACGAGTTCTCCCTTGATTTGAGTGAGCTTTGGGGGGCGAACATTACGGCGGGTAGCGACGCTCACCGAACGGAACAAGTAGGTACTGCCGCCACTAGGTTCCAGCAGGCCATCGGTGGCTTGGAAGACCTGGTCCGGGAGTTACGTGAAGGCCGGTTTGAAGCCGTAGACCTTCGAGGGGGCCGAGGTCCGAAGTCCGATGCCTGAAGCACTGCGAGTCGAAGACCTCCACGTCAGGTTTGGGACTCCCCAAGGGGAGGTGCAGGCCCTCAACGGCGTTAGCTTTGTGCAACCGGAGGGCGAGGTCTTCGGCCTAGTCGGGGAGAGCGGCGCCGGGAAAAGCACCTTGGCCCTGGCAATCATGGGACTGCTGCCCACCAACGCTACCTTGGCGGGGGGGTCGATCTATTTCGACGGCGTGGACTTACTTCGCGCCGGTCCGGAACACATGCGCCGTCTCCGGGGCAAAGACATCACCATGGTTTTCCAGGATGCCCAATCGGCGCTGAACCCGGTCCAACTGGTGGGAGACCAACTCGAAGAAATTATCTTGCAGCATACCGACATGTCGGCGCGGGCCGCCAACAACATGGCCCAAGAGGCGCTGCGGGAAATGGGTCTGCCCGACCCTAAGCGCATCATGGGCCAGTACCCTTTCAGCCTCAGCGGCGGCATGTGCCAGCGGGTCATGATGGCCATCGGCTTGGTGCTGAAGCCCCGGCTGCTGATCGCCGACGAGCCCACCTCCGGCTTGGACGTTACCTTACAAGCGGAGATCTTGGAGTTGCTCCGGAAGCTGTGCCGCGAGCAGAATTCGTCAATTCTCCTGATTACCCACGACATGGGTGTGATAGCCGCCATGGCGCAACAGGTGGGTGTGCTATACGCTGGGACCATAGTTGAGACTGCCGAGGTTATCCCTTTGTTCCAGCGGCCGCAACACCCTTATACTTGGGCCCTGCTGCAATCACTGCCCCGGTTGGACCAGCCCGGCAAGCGGTTGCAGCCTTTACCAGGGACTCCGCCGGATATGATGGACCTTCCCGAGGAGTGCCCCTTTCTTCCCCGGTGCCACAAGGCCCTGGCCCGGTGCCGGATAAGCCCGCGGCCACCCTTGGCCGCGGACGAGTGGGGGCATTTGGTGGCTTGCTA
Source organism: Dehalococcoidia bacterium (assembly GCA_965220245.1). GTDB lineage: Bacteria > Chloroflexota > Dehalococcoidia > Lucifugimonadales > UBA3495 > CBDCPI01. Next base: position 284,213 of record CBDCPI010000014.1, on the reverse strand, counting down.
CAACCCGGAGTTGCCCAGAGAGTGAGCTTTCAGGCCCCGCACGATTAAGGACTTTTTCATTTGTCTTGAGCCCAGCTCACCGAGGCTAAATAACCCCGCTCACCTTGAGCGAGCCGTAGGCGTAACGGAGCGGAGTCGAAGGGCCGCCCACAGCTAAGGAGCCCCTTCGACTCCGCTCCGTTACGCCTACGGCTCGCTCAAGGTGAGCGGGGTTGTATGCCGCCATCGACAATGAAAAGGCACTGCTCTCACGATTAAGGGGGCTTGACCCAGGTGCTTACCTCTCCCGCGCCTGCTCGGCTACCAAGAGTTCCAAAGCCAAGTCTGGTTCCATTGCTCCCTGCTTGACGGCCAAGTCCGCCTCCAGCAGCCGGTGGTAACGCCCCCTAATATCCGGGCTAGAGTGGCGCCGGGCTTGCTCCAGAGTCTTGCGAATGACGAACTCCGAAGACACCCCCAAGCGTTTTCCCACCTCCCTCTGGGGGAGGCGCTGGTCCATCGAATCTCGGGCCAAGGCCAGCAACCGTAGCTGCCGTTCCACCATGGCTATGATGCTGGAAGCGTCCCGTCCGTCTTGGCGCAACTGGCGCAGCAGCCGCAGGGCCACTCCCGGCCGCCCTTCGATCATCGCGTCCACCGCGGTGAAGATGTTGGCCTCCCGCACCTGGGACACCAGCAGGCTAATATCCGCTTCCTCGATAGCCCGCCCAAAAGCGTAGAGGGACAGCTTTTCCAACTCCCGGTCCAGGGTCCAGAGGTCGTTCCCTACCAAGTCTACCAGCAATTTAATCGCCGAGGGGCTGATGGCGGCGCCCCGGTCTTGGGCCGCCTCTTTAATCCAGCGGGCAAGACCTTCCCCGGCCGGAGCGGACAAGGACTGGACTTCGGCGATCGGGCGAAGAAGCTTCAACAAGGGGTTAGAGTCGGCGACCGGGCCGTCGGTAAACACCAGCACGGTCGTCTCCGGCAACTCCCCTGCCATTTGCTCCAGTCTTTCCCATCCTCCCAAAGCAGGGGAAGAGTTTCCACTGTCCCCTCCCCGCCGGCGGTGTGCCGGAGGGCGCCGCTCTCCTCCGCTCCTCCGCTCGAACGCGGTAAGCAGCCGGTGCACCTCCACTAACCGGTGGGTATCCATAAAAGGCAGAGCCGCGCAGATGCCGAATAACTCCGCTGGCCTGACCTGATTGCCCTGTAGCCGGTGGTGATTTGCCTCCAGCAAGTCGGACAACCCGCTATTGGCCTTCAAGCGGGCCACGGCCTCGGGGACGAGATAGCTATCGCCGTATATAACGTGAATAGACAACGGTGGTCTCCAGGCTGAACGTTGGGGAGGCAGCCTTGGCGCCTAGTCTGAGAGGGTCCGTGCTGGATTATATCACCGGGCCCGCCGCTCCAAGGTAATCGCGTCTTACACCGTTTCGGAAGAAAGTAATAGAATTGCGTTCCGGTCACCCTACACCGTCTTTCCGGCGAAAGCCGGAATTCAGAAACGCTAAAGAGAGGGAACGCAGGTAGTGTCTCAGTTTGAATTGGGTAGGACCGGGTTGACCGGCCCGGGCAGTCTCCGGCAAGATGATGAATAGAGGAAGTGGGGCAAATAACGCAGGTTGCGGCTACCGGGGAGAAGAGAATGCTCCGGCCAGAAGAAAACCACGCAGAGGTGAGCCGCCAGTTTATTGAGGAAGCCGAAAAATACTTGGAGCAGGGCGACCTGTTGCAGGCGTCTGAAAAGGCGTGGGGAGCGGCCGCCCGCAAGGTCAAGGCCATAGCTGAAGATCGCGGCTGGGAGCATAAGAGACATGGGCACCTGTTCGCTGTAATCGGCAACATAGTAGCCGACACCGGTCGGACTGAACTCCGCAGACTGTTCCGCGAGGCAAACGCCCTCCACATCAATTTCTATGAGGGCTGGCTGACTGCTGAGGACGTGTCTGAAAGCCTGGAAGCTGTAAAGGAACTGTTGGAGTTCCTTGAACAGTACGCCGAAACAGTACGCCTAGTCTGACGGCAATACGCGGATGTCACTTCGGCGGTCCACAAGTTTGACGAACACTTACAGCAACCGGCAAAAATCGCCGCCGGTGTATTAAGATGCCCTGGCTTGCCCCGGATTCACCGAAGCCATTGCTCCGGCAGCCGGAAGGCTTGAATCGAGGAGGTGGCGGCATGGCAGTTACCGGCCAAGTATCGGAGATTTTTGCCGACGCCCGCACGGTCCACGAAAGCGCGTTGCGGGCGCTGGAGCAGGGCGACATCCGCGACGCGGCGGAAAAGGCGTGGTGCGCCACCCAGCGGGCCACCGACGCCCTCATCCTGGCCCGGACCGGCGTGGAACCGGAAACCTCCCGGATGCTTAACGTTCTGGTATCTCAAGACCAGCGGGTGAGAACCTTGGTAGGCCGTTACTACTCAAGGCAGAGCCAACTGCACGGGGAGTGCTTCTACCTCGGACTCTGCGAACCCGTCGCCCAAACCGGACGGCGCATCCGGCAGACCATTGACTACATCCAAGACGCTGAAGCTCTGGCCGCCGAAGTGCGCTGATGGAGGTGACAGCATGGCAGTTACCGGCCAAGTATCGGAGATTTTTGCCGACGCCCGCACGGTCCACGAAAGCGCGTTGCAGGCGTTGGAGCAGGGCGACATCCGCGACGCGGCGGAAAAGGCGTGGTGCGCCACCAAGCGGGCCACCGACGCCCTCATCCTGGCCCGGACCGGCGTGGAACCGGAAAAGTCACCGGAAACCTCCCGGATGCTTAACGTTCTGGTATCTCAAGACCAGCGGGTGAGAACCTTGGTAGGCCGTTACTACTCAAGGCAGAGCCAACTGCACGGGGAGTGCTTCTACCTCGGACTCTGCGAACCCATCGCCCAAACCGGACGGCGCATCCGGCAGACCATTGACTACATCCAAGACGCTGAAGCTCTGGCCGCCTAAGCACACTGGTGGAGGAGGTGACATCATGGCAGTTACCGGCCAAGTATCGGAGATTTTTGCCGACGCCCGCGCGGTCCACGAAAGCGCGTTGCGGGTGCTGGAGCAGGGCAACATCCGCGACGCGGCGGAAAAGGCCTGGTGCGCCACCAAACGGGCCACCGACGCCCTCATCCTGGCCCGAACGGGTAGAGAGCCTGAAAAGACGCCGGATACGTCTCGGGAATTAGGGAATCTTGCCATTCAGGACAATACCATTCGGGTCTTGATAGGCCGTTATTACTCACGGCAGAGTCAACTGCACGGCGACTGTTTCTATTTGGGTTTGTGTGAACCCATAGCCGAAACGGAACGCCGCATCCGGGAGACTGCCGACTACATCGGCGACGCCGAGAATCTGGCCTATGACCGCCGGTTGAGTGAGTAGGCTATTATTCTCCAAAGCAAAATAGGGAGGGTCAGGGAAGGTCAGGGAGGGTCAAAGTGCCCGAATTCCTGCCTCGCTCCGGGTTCTTGCCCCGGACTTTCGGACTTGCGCTGATTCTTCTGGCCCTAGTCGTGGCCTGCGGTTCCGCCGCGCCCGCCGCATCCGCCCCTGACCGGGCCACACCTGCAACCGCGACTACGGCCACAAGCGCCACGGCACCAACGCTGTCGCTGACCTCGCCCGAAACGGACCGGAAAGCGCTGATCGCCCTCCACTACGCCACGGACGGCGGAAACTGGAAAAACCGATGGGTGAGCGGCGCGCCAATGGACGAATTGCACGGCGTCCCCACCGACGGTAACGGCCGCGTCATTGAACTGGCCCTCTGGGGGAACCAGTTGAGGGGGGAGATACCGCCGGAGTTGGGCAGCCTCGCCAACCTGTGGTTTCTGGACCTCCACGGGAACCGGTTGAGCGGGGAGATACCGCCGGAGTTGGGCAGCCTGGTCAACCTGAAAAAGATGTCCCTCGACGGGAACCGGTTGAGTGGTTGCGTACCAGCCAGTTTGCGAGACCAGTTAGATAGGAGTTATTCCGACCTGAGTGACCTGCCGTTCTGCTTCGAGTGAGCCCCCGGGCGCGCTACCCTCGACCCGGCAAAAATCGCCGCGGAGCGCATAAGAACGCGGAGTTTCTCGGTGCGCTCCGTGTTTAATCCCCTGGCGAGGGGGCAGGCCGGCTGGAAAGAAACCCTGCCCGGCCCGTCCTTCGACAAGTCCGGTTGCATTGAGACTCTCGCCGTGGCCGGAGCTCAGACGAACGGTTGGGCGTGGGAACATCCTCTTGAGAGGAACCGGCCCTTCGACTCCGCTGCGCTGCGCTCAGGGTGAGCGGGAATGCCTGTCCTGAGCATGTCGAATGGGTGAGCGGGAGTGCCTGTCCTGAGCATGTCGAATGGGTGAGCGGGGATGCCTGTCCTGAGCTTGTCGAAGGGGGAGGCTTAGGTCCGAAAACTAAAAGACCTTGACCCGCTTGCCGCTGGCTGGCGGAGGGCCGCCCGGTATGGAATAATGGCGCGGGAATTAACGCGGGACAATATAAGGCACCGTCTTTGACGCGAGGCTGACGGCAATGAAATTCGCCCTGTTTACCCACGTACCTTGGCCGGAGGGGACCCGCCCGCAACGGGTCTTCGAGCAGGTAATCGAAGAGTTCCAGCGCGGCGAAGAACTCGGCTTTCACAGTGCTTGGTTGGCTGAGCACCACTTCTCCCGCTACGGCTTGGCCTCGTCGCCGATGGTGCTGGCGGCCACTTTGGCGGCCCACACCAAGAAGATCCGGCTGGGGTCGGCGGTGTTGCTGCCTTCGCTGCACAACCCGGTGCGCTTGGCCGAGGAGACAGCCACCGTGGACTCCCTCAGTGGCGGGAGGTTGGACGTCGGCTTTGGCCGGGGCACCGATGGCTACGAGTTTACCGGATACAACGTGGATTGGGAGGAGAGCCAAGGGCGTTTCAGAGAGTGTATCCAAATGGTTCAAGGGCTCTGGACCAACCCCGAGTATACCTACCCCGGGGAATTTTTCCAGGCCAACCGGGTTAGCTTGGTGCCGCCGCCGCTGCAAAAGCCGCACCCGCCCATATATCTGGCGGCGACCCGGACCCAGGCCACCCTGGAGTTTGTGGCGTCCACCGGTCACCCGTTGATGGTGGGTGTGGTCATGGATACCAGAGACGCTGTCGACCTGGCCACGCGATTTGTAGCCCTGTCCCGGGAGGCCGGACACCATGTGCCCATGTCCCGGGTCCCGTTCTTTCGCTACTTTTACGTTGCGGAGACGGAAGAGCAAGCCCGGAAAGACACGGAGCCAGCCCTGAGTTGGACCCTGGATATGATTCAGTGGCGGCGCACCTTCCGGCAAGGAAGCGAGGTCTATCATCGGTTGGCCGACTGGAGAGAAACCCGCATTGCCGCTCAGCTACGAGTACCTTTACGAGAACCGGGCCATTATCGGCAGCCCGGAACAGTGCGTAGCCAAGATAAAAGACTTGCAGCAGCAAGGGGTGGAATACTTCGGGTGCAACTTCTCCTTTGGGGGTATGCCGCACGATAAGCTGCTCCGTTCGATGGAGCTTTTTGCGGCCGAAGTGATGCCCCATTTCTCTTAACTTAGACCTATGGCCAAGTCCCGCGCGGGGCCACCCCAGGCCTTTTCATTTTAAGAAAATGTCATTCTGAGCCGAAGGCGAAGAATCTAAAATCCATAGCCGCAAGCCGGTTTGACCTTTAGATTCTTCGTCGCAAGCTCCTCAGAATGACAGTGGCGGGGGCTACAGTGGCGTATCTGCATGACAATTACTAATGGCCCGCCGCCGCGGGCCACGTATGGGGATGAAAATGACCTATTTCCAGAGTAATGAAAAGGCCCTGAAGGTCATCTGGCTTGGTTGGTCAGGGAGGTAAACATGCCCACCATTGCCGAGCAACTGAGTTCATACGCCGCCAACTTGCGTTACGATGCGCTGCCCGCCGAGGTTGTGCATCAAGCCAAGCGGTTTATTATCGACACCCTGGGGTGCGCCTTGGGCGGGTACGATAGCGAGCCTGCCCGCATCGCCCGCGAGGTCGCGGCCACTGTTACCAGCACCCAGCCCGCCACGGTTTTGGTGAGCAATAGCACCACCAGCCCCGACTTGGCGGCATTCGCCAACGGCGTGATGGTCCGGTACCTGGACTTCAATGACGGTTACACTAGCAAAGAGTCCGGCCACCCCAGCGACAGCATTGCGGCCACGATTTCGAGTACCGAGGTAGCTAACGGCAGCGGCCGGCGCTTTATCACGGCTACTGTTCTAGCTTACGAGGTGTTCTGCCGGATTTGCGACGCGGTGGACATCAAGCCCAACGGCTTCGACCACGTTACGGTGGGCTGTATTGCCAGCATTTTAGGAGCCTGCCGCGCCTTGGGGTTGTCCGAAGCCCAAACCAACCAAGCGGTTAATCTGGGCATAGCTCCCAACCTGGCCTTGTACCAGACGCGAATCGGCGATGTGTCGATGTGGAAGGGCTGCGCCTACGCCAATGCCAGCCGCAACGCGGTTTTCGCGACGATGCTGGCCCAACGAGGACTGACGGGACCGGCTCCAATCTTCGAAGGCGCTGGCGGCTATTTTACTGCGGTTAGCCGCAACCCCTTCCAACTGGAAGCCTTTGGCGGAAACGGCCAACCCTACAAGATCATGGAGTGCAGCATCAAACGCTTTCCCTTGGGTCAATACTCCCAGACCGTGGTCCAAGCAGCCTTGGAGGTTAGGGAGCAGCTACCGGACGCCGCAGAGATCGCTGAAGTGAATATCAGCACTTTGCAGACCGCCGTGAACATTATGGCCGGCGATCCGGAGAAATGGCGGCCCGCCAACCGGGAGACCGCCGACCACAGTATGCCCTACACTGCGGCAGTGGCCTTGATGTATGGGGCGGTGGATGCTCACCATTTCGATGACGAGTTCTTGAGCAACCCCGAGTTGCTGGACCTAGTTGGCCGGGTCAAGGTTTCGGTCTCCGAAGAGGCCAACCGCCGGGCGCCCGGCGCAATGTTGTGCAACCTGGAGGTGGTGACCAAGTCCGGAGACCGTTACCAAGCTGAGGTGGCCTATCACAAAGGGCACTACAAGAACCCCCTCAGTGATGGAGAAGTCGAAGCCAAGTTCCGCTCCCTGGCTGCCGGAGTCATTCCCGAAAACCGGACCGACGCGCTCCTAGCCAGCCTCTGGCGCTTGGAGGAAGTAGCCCACATCGGCGAGGTTATTGGGCTGGCCCGGCGGTGATTCCAGGAACCTTGTCACCGGTTTGGGCCTGGTATACCATGAGGGTGTTCCGCCCAGCTTGTTCCTTGATTACGTTCGGGAGTGTCTGTGCCGCAGCGCGTTGAGCTAATTGTCAATGGTGATCCGCACCAGTTGGACCTTCCCGCCAACCGCCTATTGATCGACTGCCTGCGCTATGATCTGGGCTTAACCGGCGCCAAAGAGGGCTGTAGCGTGGGTGTCTGCGGCGCTTGCACTGTGCTGATCGATGGCCAGATGGCAGCGTCGTGCATCACCCTGGCGGTAGCGGTCGACGGATGCCAAATCTCTACGATTGAAGGCTTGGCCCGTGAAGGGTTGGGCCAGCCCGGAAACCTCCATCCGGTGCAGCAAGCCTTCGTCGATCATGGCGGCTTCCAGTGCGGCATTTGTACCCCGGGCCAAGTGATGGCGGCGGCAGCATTGCTGGAGTCGAACCCCGATCCCACCGAAGAGGAAGTCCGGCAGTGGATGATGGGTAATCTGTGCCGGTGCACCGGCTACTACTCGATCTTGGAATCGGTGGTCAACGCGGCCAAGCTATCCCGGGCGGACGGACGGTGATCGACTTCGAGTACCACGCGCCAAAGAGTCTTGCCGAAGCCTTGGACTTGCTGGACCGCTATGGCGACGACGCCAGAGTAATGGCTGGCGGCACGGCTTTGGTACTGCAAATGAAGCAGCGATTGTCCCAGCCGGGTCACGTAGTTGCTCTTCGAAACATACCTGGGCTTCGCTCCATCGATGCGGATGTCACCGGCCAGGAGCTACATCTGGGCCCCTTGTGCACCCTGCGGCAAATCGAGACCGACCCGGTGGTGCAGGAAAAGCAGCCGTTAGTGGCCACGGCCTTCGGTCAAGTTTCGACCCCTAGAATCCGCAGCATGGCCACCGTGGGGGGCGCTTTGGTCCACGGCGACCCTAACCAAGACCCGCCTCCGGCGCTTATCGCTATGGGAGCCTCGGCGGTCATGACCTCTAGCCAAGGACAGCGAACGGCGCCCTTGGCGGAGCTGTTTGTCGACTACTATGAGACCGACGTCCGGCCGGGAGAGATTCTGACCAGCCTGGTCATACCGTCCCTGCCGGCCGGGTGGGGCTCGGTGTACCTCAAGTTTCTGCCTCGCACCGCCGACGATTACGCCACAGTATCGGTGGCGGCGGCGGTTGCCGCTGCTGAGAACAACACCTGTGCCGATGTCCGCATTGTGCTGGGCTCAGTAGGCGTTACGCCGGTGCGGGCTACCCAAGCCGAGGCTTGGCTCCGCGGCCAACACTTGGACGAGGCGAACCTTCGCGGGTGCGCCGAGCTGGTGCGAGACGAGGTGGACCCCTTGGACGACTTTAGGGGGTCGGCGGAATACAAGCGAGAGATGGCTGAAGTGTTTACCCGCCGGGCCTTGCAGCAAGCGGTGGCAGCCAGGTTAACCCCGTGAAGTTTGAGACCAAGTGCGCGGTGCCAGCCGACCCCGGTCCGGCTTGGGACTTGGTGATGGACATTCCCAGGGCCGCCCCGTGTGTGCCGGGGTTGCAGGAAATCGCCATTGAGGCGCCGGGGCGATACCGGGCCACGCTGCAAGCCCGAGTCGGTCCCATGGGGCTTAATTTCTCGGGCACCATCTCCGTAGTCCAGCAAGACCGCGATCAGGGGGAGGCCCACTTTCGCGTGGAGGGTTCCGACCGCCGTGTGGGAGGAGGCTTTCGCGCCGAAATGATTGTGACTTTACAGCCGATGGGGCCGGGGCAGAGCGAACTAACCATAGCCACCGACACTGTGTTTATGGGCAAGTTGGGTGAATTGGGCCAACCGGTCATTCGCCGGAAGGCGGTAAGCACCATCGAGCAGTTTGCCAAGAACCTGGCCCGGCGCCTTAACGCCGCCACTGAGTGACCGGGCCGGGCCTAGTCCCTGGCTCCTTCGGAGACAGCTTCGCCGGGCTACCTCCCTCTCCGCGCTGCCAATGCCCCTGCTACCATCTCCTTTACCTAAACCAGCCTTCGTCATTGTTATGAAAATACCCAACCCGTCATTCCCGCGCAGGCGGGAATCCAGAAATTCCAGGCACAAGGACCGCCACTGGCGGGTAAGACCCTGGACTCCCGCGAAAGCGGGAGTGACGGTTGGGGACTGGCCGCCATTTTCATGATAATAACGGGAGGGGGACAGTTCAGAAACTTATTTACGCATCAGTAAAAGACCCTGAACGATAGCCCCTCAGCGGTTGCGATTTGGGAATGCTCTTTGGGGACAAAGTCGCCTCCGGTGGCAACAAGACCGGCATCCGCAGGATTCACGATACCGATTGGCCGCTAACATTACGAAACTTAATTGACAATGGGGAACTGCGATAAATATACTTCGGTCGTCAATCTGACGGCTTCTAAGGAGAAGTTGTGTGCGGAATCGTCGGCTATGTAGGTGACCAAGAGGCTTGGCCTATCATTCTTGAAGGTCTTCGCCGCCTGGAATATCGCGGCTACGACAGCGCCGGAATCGCCATAGTAGACTCGTCGGGCGATCTCCAGTTGCGTAAGACCACCGGTAAAGTGGGTGGCTTGGAGCTAGCGGGCCCGCAGGGCTCCCTCACTGGTTCGGTTGGCTTGGGACACACCCGGTGGGCGACTCACGGGCGGCCGTCCAATGCCAACGCCCATCCCCATACCGACTGCCATCAGCGGATCGCCGTGGTACATAACGGAATCGTGGAGAACTTCTTGGAGCTGAAAGTCGGGCTTCAAGCCACCGGCCATGAGTTCTCCTCCGAGACCGACACCGAGGTCATAACCCATCTTATCGAAGAAGGGATGGACCAAGGGTTGAACTTCGAAGATGCTTTCCGCCGGGTGGGCAAACTGTTGAAGGGCTCTCAGGCCATAACCGCGACGCTGGAAGGGGATAGCGGCGCCATCTGCGCCATGAGACTGGGCCACGCCGGTGGCATCGTGGCCGCTCACCATGAGGGCCAGAGCATCGTGGCCAGCGACCTTCCGGCTTTGCTCCCACTGTTCCGCCACACCACCTCGGTGAATGGGGTAGGTTTCTTGGAATCCGGTGAAATGGCCGTGGTCACCCGTGAGGGGGCCAGCTACTGGGACTTGGACGGCCACCCGGTCGACAAGCAACCCCGTACCATATCGCCGGAGGACATCATTATCGACAAGGGCGGCTACCGTCACTTCATGCTCAAAGAGATCATGGAGCAACCCCAAGCGGTGGCCAGCGCGTTGCGGGAACGGGTGGACTTTGCCAAGGGCCGGGTCCAGCTTCCGGGCCTCCCGATTGCCACCGATGACTTGAGAGACCTGCGGCGAGTGTTATTGATTGGCTGCGGGACCAGCCTTCATGCCGCCCAAGTAGGTCGGCATCTTATCGAGCGGCTGTCTGGCCTGTCGGCGGAATCCGAGAGCGCTTCGGAGTTCCGGTACCGGGACCCCTATCTCGATGCCAATACCCTGGTTATATCCATTAGCCAGTCCGGCGAGACCGCCGATACCGTGGCCGCGATGCACTTGGCAAAGGCCAAGGGGGCCCGGGTTATAAACATTTGCAATGTGGAAAACAGCCAGGCCGCCCGATTGGCCGAATACACTCTGTACCTGCGAGCCGGCATCGAAATCGGGGTGGCCAGCACCAAGACCTTTGTTGGCTCTCTAACCGCCCTCAATCTGCTGTCGGCCTTTTTGGGTCAGGTCCGGGGGGTGTTAGGTCCGGAACAAGCCCGGGCCGTGGTTGACTACTTGAGGAATTGCCCGCGTCTGGTTGGCGAGATGCTGGCCGACACCGGAACCTACCGGCAACTGGCGCGGGAGCTTTACACCTACAGCAATTTCATGTTCTTGGGCCGCGGTTTAAACACGCCAATCGCCATGGAAGGCGCCCTGAAATTGAAAGAGATCAGCTACATTCACGCTGAGGGCTTTCCTGCCGGAGAAATGAAACACGGGCCGATTGCCCTGGTGGACCGCGGCATGGCTACCGTTGCGCTGGCCCCTCGGGACAGCATGTATGACAAGGTGGTGAACAACATCAAGGAGGTCAAAGCTCGGGACGGGTTCGTGTTGGCCGTAGCGACCGAGGGAGACAAGGAATTGGCCTCCCAAGTCGACCAGACTTTATATATCCCTCAAGCCCCGGAAAACTTGATCCCCTTGCTGGCAACCGTGCCTTTGCAACTGCTGGCTTACCACATCGCCGAAATGCGCGGCTGCGACGTAGACCAGCCCCGCAACCTGGCGAAGTCGGTTACCGTCGAATAGAAGTGGCGCCGTTCCCGGAAGGCTTTCCAAACTCCCAATAGCCGGTGTTCCAAATGCTTGAAGAATGACAACATTGGTGAAATCATACTCAAACGATAATCGCCGCGCCGGTTGACCTTTCCGGCGTGGTGTCATAGGAGTAGCCGCCAGAATGTTTATGAGAGTAGCTTACCCGGCGGTAGCATACGATCGGTACCTCGCCCTAATGCCTCCAAACTCAATGGACCAATTGCGGGCCGTTGCCGAGGGCCTTAAAGACCTGAGGATTGTACACATTAACAGTACCGCCACCGGTGGCGGTGTTGCGGAAATCCTACAGTCCTTGGTGCCGCTTACCAACGGCTTGGGGGTCCCCACCGAGCGGGTGGTGATCAACCCGCCCGCCCAGTTTTTCGAAGTCACCAAGCGCATCCACAACTTGTTGCAAGGCGCCGAAGGCTGTCTTTCGCCGGAAGACCTGGATATCTACTTCCAAAGTATCCAGAACGTGGCGGACGACATGAAGCGGCAGCACCTTACTGCCGACGTTTGGTTTCTACACGATCCCCAGCTCCTGCCGTTGGCCAAGGTGCTCCCCCGGGGCCCCGGCGAGACCCGGATATGGGTCTGTCACATTGACCTTACGGCGCCCAATCGTGGTGTGCTCGATGTTCTGCTGCCGCTGACTAGGCACTACGACCATTTGGTCTTTTCTCTGCCTTCATACGTGCCAAAAGGTCTGGGCGGAACTCCGCCGGTGTGCATTGCCCCTCCAGCCATCGACCCGTTGGCGGTAAAGAATATCCCGGTTGAACGCCAACGGGCCTTGGAGATAGTTTCGGCGATGGGCATCGACCCGGCGCGTCCCTTGGTCTCGCAAGTATCCCGGTTCGATTACTGGAAGGACCCTTGGGGTGTAGTCAATGCTTACCGCTTGGCCCGCCGGTCGGTCCCCGGTCTTCAGTTGGCGCTGCTTGGCCTCAGCCAAGCGGTCGACGACCCCGAGGCTCTGACCGTTCTGGAAAGCGTGATGGAACTGGCCGCCGGCGATCCCGACATCCACCTCTTTTATCACCCAATCGGACTGCCGGGCGCCATCGACGAAGTGGTAAACGGGTTCCAAGTGGCCTCCGATGTGGTTGTGCAAAAGTCAACCCGAGAGGGATTCGGGCTTACTGTTACCGAAGCTATGTGGAAGGGTAAGCCGGTGATTGGCGGAAACGTCGGCGGCATCCGCACGCAGATCGAAGACGGAGTCAACGGCTACTTGGTGGATACCTCGGAGGAATGCGCCAAGCGCATCGTCGAGGTGTTCCAAGCGCCGGAATTGCACTCCCGCATGGGCCAGGCCGCCAGAGAAGCGGTGCGGCAACGGTACATGATGCCTGCGTTAGCTTTGGACTACTTGAACCTGGCCCGGGCCCACGCCTTGGGCGCTGACGCTTCGGGCGATGCGTCTGGCGTCTTAGCGTCCACCAACCGGGCATAGCTAGGTAACAGTAGCCGCCTCAGTCCCATTGTATGGCTCAGCGCCGGTAGAAAACACCCAACCCGTCTTTCCCGCGCAGGCGGGAATCCATTCGCCTTGGGCGGACAGGCACAAGGACCGCCACTGGCAGGTAACATCTCTGAACTCCCGCGAAAGCGGGAGTGACGGGAGGCGCTGGCCGCCATTTTTATCTTCATGTGTAGCCTCGGCAAGGCCATCCGCAATTACCATGAAAATAGCCTATTTTCATCCGCATACGTGGCCCGCCGCGGCGGGCCATTAGCAATTCTGAGGAGCGTAGCGACCAAGAATCTAAAATGGGAGCCGACCAAAACGGCTTTCCTCGCCGCTGCGTTTCCTTTGCCCGGCGTCGCTGCGGCGTAAACGCAGCGGCGGCAAGGATTTTAGACCCTTCACTCCGTTCAGGGTGACAGTGATGGGGGCAGAGGTGACAGAATGCGATTGCTCTGAATCGTTGGCCCGGTTGCCTTGCCCGCGATGATAAAGATAGAGTAGAGTCTAAGCAACTTGACTTGCCGGAAAGGGTTGCGGTTTTGACAACTGTCGTGGTCATGGTCGATGGGTTGGACCCGGAATATCTGGAAGGTAATTCCATGCCCAGGCTCATGGAGTTGGGTAGGGACGGGTTCATGGTGGAAGGAAGGGCTATGATGCCCACCGTTACCAACGTGAACAATGTTTCGTTGGTAACCGCCTGCTACCCCGAGGACCACGGCATCACGTCAAACTATTGGTTCAACCGTCAGGACGCCTCGGAACACTATATGGAGTCGGCGGAGTTCCTGGAGCAAGCGACTATGTTCCAGCGGGCAGAGCAGTTGGGCTTGAGATCGCTGTTGGTCACGGCCAAGGACAAGCTGCGCCGGCTGCTTTGCGTCGGGACCTCCTTGAGCATTTCGGCCGAACAGCCGCCCCAGTGGGTGGCCCAAGCCGTTGGTGAGCCGCCACCCATATACTCGCTCGAAGTCAACCAATGGGTAATCGACGCGGCGCGGTATATCCTGGGGCAGGAGTCCTACGACCTGGTATACCTGGCCACCACCGACTACGCGATGCACACCTATGCCCCGGACGAGCCGGAGTCGGCCAAGCACCAGGCTATGTTGGATGCTGCTATTGGAAGGCTGGTCGACAGCCTGCCAACGGTGCAGATAATGCTTACTGCGGACCACGGCATGTCGTCGAAAACTAGGATGATAGACTTGCCCAGCGAATTGGCCCGGTACGGCGTGCGGGCTCAAGCCGTGCCCATCATTAAGGATAAATACACGGTGCACCACTCGAATTTGGGTGGTTGCATCTACCTGTACCTGGAGGAGAGTGGCCCTGCACCAGCTTTGGCGATACTACAGGACTTGCCGGGAGTTGACCAAGCTCTGTCAAGAGAGGACGCGGCCCGAGAATTCCGATTGATGCCGGACCGCATCGGAGACATCGTGGTCTTGGGAGCCGAAGACGCGGTCTTCGGCGACCCGGCGGAGGTGAATATGCCAGCCCGCCTCCGCTCCCACGGTTCTCTACACGAGGCCCGGGTGCCCATTATTGGCTACGGAGGCAACTTCGAAGGGTTTGAGTTCCGGGAAAACCGGGATTTAGGCCGCTACATCCTACACAGAGTGTTGGCCTGAGCGGTCGGGTCCTGCTCAGAGGGTGTGTGAAAACCAATTGTGGCCCGTCCCTGTCATTCCGAACGGAGTGAGGAATCTAAAATGCTTGGGCAGCAGCACGCTCAAGGAGTTTAGACCCTTCGCTTTGCTCAGGGTGACAGGTAATCGGTTACGAGGACTTATTAAACACTCTCTCAATCCAGCGTTGCCAGCCAGATAAGATGAACAATGCGTCCATTAAAGTGACCGCCCCCGCTACTACGGCCAATCTGGGGCCGGGCTATGATTGCCTTGGAATGGCTTTAGACTTATGGAACCGGCTGGAGGTAGCTGAGGCCTCGGAGGATTTCGGAGAAGGGCCCCTGGTTGAAGTCCTCGGCGAGGGTGCGGGTGAGCTGGCCACCAGCGAGGATAATCTGGTCTACCGGGCGATGACGTTCCTGTTCCTCGAGGCTGGCCGGCAGATGCCCCCGGTGCGCTTGCGCTGCCACAATGAGATTCCCTTGGAACGTGGGCTGGGCAGCAGCGCGGCGGCAATCGCCGGAGGACTGGTTGCCGCCAATGTGATGTGCGGCGGCACATTTGCCCCCAACGACCTCCTGGAGATGGCTGCCACCATCGAGGGCCACCCGGACAACGTGGCTGCCGCAGTACACGGCGGGCTGCAACTGGTGGTGACTGACCAGGAGCGGCTTTACACTGCCCCAATCAACGTGCCACCCGACCTGAGCGCGGTGTTGTTTATTCCCGAGGTCAGAATTGCCACCTCCGACGCCCGGGCTGTGCTTCCTGAGCGGGTCAGTGTTGCCGACGCCGTCCACAATATGAGCCGCACCGCTCTGTTGGTGGCTGGCATGGCGGCCAACCGCACGGAATACCTGGGGATCGCCACCGAAGACCGTTTGCATCAACCCTATCGCCAGCCTCTGTTCCCGGCGATGCGTTTGTTGTTCAGAGCGGCCCTGGATGCGGGGGCGTTGGGCGCGTTCCTTTCCGGGAGCGGCTCCACCGTGCTGGCCTTGGCTCAAGACCGGGAAATGACCGTGGCTTATGAGATGGCCGAGGCCGCCAAGCAAGCGGGGATTGCGGGCCGGGTTCACATTACTCGTCCAACCGTCCAGGGCGCCCACCGGTTGGATGCCTGAAGCTTTCTCAGAGAGCCCAAGGGAGTTCACGATTTGGCGCTGATTGTCCAGAAATACGGAGGCACCTCGGTCGGGGATGCCGAGAAAATACTCAACGTGGCCCGGCGAGTGGCCCAAACCAAAACTCAAGGCAGCCACGTCGTAGTGGTGGTGTCTGCCATGGGCGATACCACCGATGAGTTGATCCAACTCGCCCATACGGTTTCCTCCGATCCCGACCCCAGGGAAATGGACCTGTTGCTCTCTACCGGAGAACTGGTGTCAAGCACGCTTTTGACTATGGCCCTGCGGACTCTGGGATGCGATGCCATTAGCTTGAGCGGCTTCCAGGCAGGCATCCATACTGACACGACCTACGGGAAAGCTCGTATCGACAGCATCGACACCGGGCGGGTCCGGCAGGAGATCGAGAACGAGCGCTTGGTGGTGGTGGCCGGGTTTCAGGGCATCACCGATAATCAGGACGTGACGACCTTGGGCCGCGGTGGGTCGGATACTACGGCGGTGGCTTTGGCTGCCGCCTTGGGGGCCGACCGCTGCGAGATCTATACCGACGTTGAAGGGATATACACGGCTGACCCCCGCATAGTGCCCCGGGCTCGCAAACTGGACGAGATCGGTTACGAGGAGATGCTGGAGCTGGCCAGCTACGGCGCCAAAATGCACCCTAGGTCGGTAGAGTTGGGAGCCGTCTACCAAATCCCGATTTACGTGGCCTCCAGCTTTAGTGACGCCACCGGCACCCTCATACACCGGTTACCGGACGGGAGCCCCATGGAAAACAGAATCAAGGTCACGGGCATCGCTTTAAACGCCAATGTAGCCAAGATCACGGTGCGCTCGGTCCCCGACCGGCCCGGCATCGCCGCAGCCCTGTTTGAACCGTTGTCCAAGGTAGGCATCAGCGTTGACACGATTGTTCAAAACACTAGCGTCGACCGCACTACCGACATAAGCTTCACCGTGAGCCGGGCGGATTTGGCCCGGGCCGAAGCCGCGGTTGGCCTTATGATGAAGAACCTGGGCGGCTCGGCGGTGGTAACCGACGCTACCCTGGCAACGGTTAGTATCGTGGGTTCCGGTATGCAAAACACTCCCGGCTATGCCTCAAGGATGTTCCGGGTATTGGCCGATGGCGACATAAACATCGATATGATTACTACTTCGGAAATCCGCATTTCCTGCATCATCAAAGAAGAGCAAGCTCAACTGGCCGTTCGGCTGCTTCACCAAGACTTCCAACTGGAGGATGGCACCGACGAGGGCCTGTAGCCGCTTAGCTTCCCGAGGCTCAGGCGCCGCCGGTTGCTCCGATAGATTTGCCCCTACAGCCGCCCACCGGTCCAAAAGGGACTAGAAGTTTGCCTCAGGTATTCCTCTCCGTCGTGATTCCGGCCTACAACGAACAGTCCCGGATTGATGGCACGCTGGATAAAGTGCTTGAGTTTCTCCAAGGGCAGCCCTATGGCTGGGAGATTGTAGTCGCCGATGACGGCAGCACCGATGCCACCGCAAGCCTGGTAAGAAGCCGGGCTCAAACCCACCCAAACCTGCGGTTGCTAACCCTGCCCCACCGCGGCAAGGGATGGGCGGTGAAAAACGCCATGCTTGCGGCCGCGGGCCACTACCGTTTGCTTTGTGATGCCGACCTATCGGTGCCCATCGAGCAGGTGGCCCGGTTGCTGCCTCCCCAAGTTGAAGGGATTGATGTCGCCATCGGTTCCAGGGAAGCAATAGGGGCCAAGCGCATTGGCGAGCCTGTCCGAAGGCGCCTCATGGGCCGGTTCTACAACGCTCTAGTGCGCTTAATGGCGGTACCCGGTTTGAGGGACACCCAGTGCGGGTTCAAGTGCTACCGCTGCGAAGTTGTTCCAAGCCTGTTTGAGCGCCAGACTATGGACGGCTTTGCCTTCGACGTTGAGGTAATGTTTCTAGCCGTTAAGTCGGGTTTAAAGATGCAAGAGATACCGGTGGACTGGTATTACCGGGACCAAAGCAAGGTGCGCGCCTTTCGCGATGCCCTCGCGATGACCTTGGACTTGCTGAGAATCCGGTGGCGGTACGCTAGGGGGAAGTACGAGAATATTTCCCTCAGAACCCGGCGTGATTAGGCTTGACCGTCAGCTTGGTTTTGTTGAAACTACTAGCATATTCCAGCTTTTGATCGAAGCTAAGATTGAGGTCTTGGGCGGGTTCGCGTGACCCTCAAGCGCCACTGAATTTACACTGGAGACACGATGGATAAGGAACTAACCAAGCCGGCCAAGAGCACCGGTCTCAAGCCCCGCTTGAGCCGGGATGCTGTTGCTCTGGCCCTGAAGGGAGAATGGGAACGGGCTGCGGAGGTGAACCGGGCAATCTTGGAGCTCTTCGCCGACGATGTGGAGGCAATGAACCGGTTGGGCAAAGCGTTGATCGAGTTGGGCCAGTACCCAGAGGCCAAAGAGGTGCTGACTGCGGTGACGCGCATTGCCCCGTATAACTCCATTGCCAAAAAGAATCTGGCCCGGCTTGAAAACTTGGTAAGTATTCCGGCTCCGGCAAAACCGGGGCGAAGGGCCGCCCCAGCTTTGGACAAAAAGAGGCCCCAGCTATTCATTGAGGAGAGCGGCAAATCGGGCACGACCGTCCTGCGGAAAACTGCATCGAGCCAAACAGTGGCCCGCGTAGCCCCAAGCGATCCGGCCTTCCTGGAAGCCCAAAACAACGCAATAAACGTCTATTCTCGGGACGGAGAGTACTTGGGCCAAGTCGAGCCGAGGCTGGGGCAACGGCTTATCCGGTTAATGTACGGTGGGAACCGGCTTTGTTGAATGAATGGGAGGTAGTGTTAAGCTGGAGGCATGAAGCGAACACCGCAAGCCTCCAAAGCTCGTCCCAAGAAACGCACCACCACCAGGAAATCCCAGTATCGGATACGTAACTGGCATGACTACAACGAAAGCCTGGTCCAGCGGGGTTCAATAACCCTATGGACCAGCGAAGAGGATATTGGGGCCTGGAAGCCCGACGGCCCCCGAAAGCGCGGTGGGCAGTTTCAGTATTCCGATGGAGCAATCCAGTGTCTGTTGATGGTGCGCAGCGTCTTCCACTTGACCCTGAGGGCTGCCGAAGGGTTTCTCCGGTCCGTGTTTCACTTGCTGGAGTGGGATTTGCCGGTGCCGGACTATACCACCCTCTGCAAGCGCGCCAAGCGCCTGGGGGTTTCCTTGCTCAGGAAAGCTGCTGGGCCCTTGCACCTGGTACTGGACAGCACCGGGTTGAAAGTCTTTGGGGAGGGAGAATGGAAGGTGCGTCAGCATGGCTATACCAAACGGCGCACCTGGAGGAAGCTCCATCTAAGCGTGGACAGTGAAACCCAGGAGATCCAGGCCGTGGTACTGAGCGAGGCCAGCCTGGACGATGCGGGAGCGGTGCCCGAACTTCTGGACCAGAGCACCGAGTTAGTGGAGCAGGTGGGTGGCGATGGGGCCTACGACAAAAGGAAGGTATATGAGGGCTGCGCTGTCAGAGGTGTCAGGCGGGTAGCAATTCCACCTCGAAAGGATGCCCGTATCTGGCAGCATGGGAACTGTGCCACCCCGCCCCTGGTGCGGGACGAGAACCTGAGAAGGATTCGGAAGGTAGGACGTAAGCGGTGGAAACAAGAGTCGGGCTATCATCGGCGTTCCCTGGCCGAGACTGCCATGTTTCGGTTCAAGACCATCTTTGGTTCCTATCTTCAGGCCAGGAAGTTACCGCAGCAGAAGGTGGAAGCCAAGGTAAAGTGTGCCGCTTTGAATCGGATGACCCACTTGGGAATGCCGGATAGCTATCGAGTAGCATAGCTCGATTCAAAGGGTGTCGGGACATTTCATGTGCTGCCAATATTCATGCAACAAAGCCGCTTAACTCTGTAGTTGTTGCGTTTCCTCCCCGATCTCCCATTAACTCTGTAGGAGAACACAGATGAAGTTTGGACTACTATACGAGGCGCAGCGCCCTTACCAAGGCAACGATGTCGATTGGAACAGCCTGTATAAAGAAACTCTGGACCAGTGCGAGTTGGCCGATCAAGTGGGCTTCGACAACCTCTGGTTCGTGGAACACCACTTCCTGATGGGCTTCTCTGGTTCCCCCTGCCCGGAGGTGTTGTTTGGCGCCCTCAGCCAGCGGACCAAGAACATCCGGATCGGCTTCGGGGTCTCGATCCTGCCCAACCATCACCCGGTACGCATCGCCGAGCGGGTAGCAATGGTTGACCAGTTGACCGACGGGCGGGTGGAATTCGGCACCGGTCGCTCCAACGCCTACGAGCAGACCGGACAGGGCATTGACCCCCGGGAGACCCGCGACCGCTGGGATGAAGCAATTACCATGCTTCCTCAAATCTGGCAGTCCGACGAGTTTTCTTGGGAAGGCAAGTTTTGGAACGTCCCGGCGAGGCGGGTCCTCCCCAAGATCTTCCAGAAGCCCCATCCTCGCATGTATCTAGCCTGCACCCAAACGGAGAGCTTCCGCTTGGCGGCCCAAAAGGGCATCGGCGTATTGTCCTCGTCCTCCTACGCGGTGGACATCTTGGCGGACCATGTAAAAGTCTACCGGGACGCCATCAAGGACGCCGACCCGGTGGGAGCCTTCGTCAACGAGTTCTGGGGCAACAACGTGCACGCCTTTTGCAGCAAGGACGACCAAGCGGCCAAGGAGTTGGCTGCCGAGTCCATGAAAACCTTCTTTGGGCCGGATAAACCCTACATCCAGGGCCGCATCGGCGCTTACGAGGAGTTGCTGGAGGCGTGGGGAGGAGTTCCGGACCACTTGCAAGCCGACTTCGGCCGCTGGCTGCGCCAGTCCGATGACGCGCACAAGGAGCAAGCGGCCGAAGCCGGGATCTCCTTGGACTCGGGTCCAGGGGCGGCCCGTGCCGCCATTGCCCAATTGGATGCCAACACCCTGGCCGACCGGGGCGTCATCATCGCCGGGAATCCGGAAAGCTGCATCAAGACCATCCAGATGTACGAGGACATCGGCGTCGATCAAGTGATGATGATAATGCAGACCGAGACCATTCCCCACGAACAGGTAATGGAGTCCATCGAGTTGTTCGGCAAGGAAGTGATCCCGGCCTTCAGTAAGACCGCAGCCTCGGCCGTCGCCGACTAACTGGCTGAAAGATGTCGGCCGCTGCCGGTGGGTCGACCAAGTGTTAAGTAAAGAAGCCCCAGGAAGGGATTTCCTGGGGCTTCTTTATGTGGTACCGCTTAAGGTAACTGTTCAGACTTGCTGAGGCGAATTGACTGATAGCCACATCCGCAATGCCAGTGCTAATCCCCTCCCGACATTCTGCCGCCCAACCGTCATTCCCGCGCAGGCGGGAATCCAGAAATGTTGAGGAAAAGGAACCCTTCGACAAGCTCAGGACAGGCGTTGCCGGTTGCAAACGCTTCTGGATTCCGGCCTTGAGCCAGAATGACGGGTCCGGTGCCCGGAATGCCGTATCAAGTCTGAACAGTTATCGCTTGGGGGCGAGATTGACATCAACCAGAGCCATCCATAAACTCATTATCGTCGTACTATGCTATGAGACTCGTCATTTATAGGGCTTCGCATCCCTCAGTGGGTCTAGGTCTGTCCGGTAATTCGTAAGGTGGACACTGCGGGAAATCCGGTGGAGAAGTAAGTCAAGGAGCAGTATGAGGCTTTTCTGGTTATTGGCGGGCGCCCTGTTGGTGGTGTCCATGGCCTGTGGTGGGACACCGTCGACGGCCACTAGCCCAGCGGTGACGCCGACGGTCGCGTCACCCACCCTCGCAGCGACCACTCCCCTTGCTACGGCGTCGGCCACCCGACAAGCATCCCAGGCCGGGGCTCAGCCGGGTGAGGTCCAAGAGGATGCTGTTCTGGTGAGGCTGGGCGACGATCCCCCTACCCTCGACCCGCACCTGTCGGTAGATACCAGTTCCTCTCTCTATATCGTGGAGATCTACGGCGGCTTGGTCACTATCGACCAAAATCTGGAGATAGCGCCCGACTTGGCGAGAGACTGGAGCGTCAGCGACGACGGCAGGACCTATACCTTCTTCTTGAGGGAAGACGCCAAATTCCATAATGGCGATCCGGTTACCGCCCAGGACTTCAAATGGTCGATGGAGAGAGTCTCGGACCCGGAGACCCAATCGCCGGTGGTGGATGTGTTTTTCGGGGACATTGTCGGCTTCCAAGACAAGATTGAAGGACGGGCAACCAGTATAGAGGGTATCAAGGTCATCAACGATCATACCCTCTCCATCACTATCGACGCCCCCAAAGCTTTCTTCTTGTCCAAGTTGACCTATCCTACCGGCTTTGTCTTGGACCAAGAGAGTGTGGAGGGCAACCCCACTTGGTTTGAGACTCCCAACGGCACCGGCCCTTTCCGGCTGGAAGAATACGTGCCCGGCGAAGTGATACGGTTGCAGCGAAAACGACTCCTATCACTTGGGGCCGGCCAAACTGGAGGAGGTCAGGTTTATTCTCAGCGGCGGCGACTCGTTGTTGATGTACGAAAACGACGAGATTCACGTCACTGGCGTGAGCCTCTTGAACCTGGATAGCATCTTGGACCCCTCCAACCCTTTAAGCCAAGAGGCAAAGCAGGGCCCGCCCGGTTTTGACATTCGCTATGTGGGCATGAACGCCGAAAAGCCCCCCTTCGACGACGTGAAGGTGCGGCAGGCTTTCAACTATGCCGTGGATAAGGCGACCTTGGCCAAGGTCTTGTTACAAGACCAAGTAGCGTCGGCCAAGGGCATCTTGCCCCCGTCGTTCCCCGGCTACAACCCGGCGGTACAGGGGTATGAGTATGATCAGGAGAAGGCCCGGCAGTTGTTGCGGGAGTCCAAGTACGGCGAGAACTTGGACGAGTTTCCCCACATAGTGCTTACTTTGCCGGGTTCCTTCGGAGCCCCGGTAAGTCCGGTGATGGAGGCCATTCTCCAAATGTGGCGCGAAACTTTGGGGATCGAGATTGAGATACTGCAAACGGAGTGGGCCATATTCCTCCAAGACCTCCATCAACGCCGCTTCCAGATGTTTGGCGGCCTCGGTTGGGTGGCCGATTATCCCGACCCGCATAACTTCCTGGACATGTTGTTCCACTCCGAGAGCAGTAACAACAACTCCAGATACTCCAACTCGGCGGTGGACGCGATTCTGGAGCAAGCGAGAGTGGAGTTGGATGAGGATGCTCGCTTTGAGCTCTACCACCAAGCCGAGAATATGATCCTAGAGGATGCCCCCTGGGTGCCTCTCTGGCATGGCGAAGGCGGTTACGCCTTGTTGAAGCCCAATGTTCACGATTACTTCCTCTTCCCGATGATCATACCCCGCTTCCGGTATGCTTACATTACCCAAGAGTAACGGGTTACTGAGAGGTAACCCCGAACCTTTCCAAGAGTTGCTGGAGGCTCACGGCCACTTGCCGTCTCAGCTTACCGGCGGCCTGTCGCTCACTATCGTAAGCCTGGTAGATTCCGGCATCGTAAGGCTGCCACTTATCCCGGAGCTCTTTTAGCGCTCGTTCTTCCCGCTCTGCGGCTTGCACTAACAATTCTCCCATGGACCGTAGGACCGCCGCGGCATCGAGGTCCCTAACGGCGTTGGCGACCAAGCCGAAGTCGCCGGAGAATCCCCCCAAGGCCTGAATAGCTTGGGACCGGTCGCATCCCCCTTCGACCTGCCGCCATTGGTCGTAGTCATCGTGAAATTTGTCCCAGCTTAGGACTAAATCTTCGTAGGCGTCAACGAACTCACCCACCCGGGCTTCCGTTTCCTCCGAAAACTCTGCTCTCGCTTGGGCCAGCAACTTCCTTGCGGTGGTACGGGCGGCGTTGCTGGACACCAGTTGGCTATCGAAGTTATCGAAAGACTCGGCCGCTCCCGAATCCGGGTTGTTATTGGATGCTTCGGAGCCAGCTTCACCGGACTTCTCGCCATTTTCAAGGGGGGTATTAGGCGCCTCGGAGCCATCTCCGTCGGATTTCCCTTTGTTTTCAGGGGTTTTGCTTGACACCTCGCTGCTCTTGGTTAACCCACCCCGGAGGCGGCGCAAGGCCAAGTCATGTCGGGTTGCCGTTTGGCCCAAGAGCTCGGCAACCTCGCGGGTAGCCCCAAAGGGAGGCAAGTTTCGTATGGCGACGGTAATGGACCTAAATTGATCGATGAGGGCCCCGGCACGGGCGGAAGTCTCCTCCCGGCTTAGGCCGACAGCCTCGTTCCGCAGGGCATCGTAGTCCTGGTTGAATTGGTCCCACGAGGCCTCCACCTCTTGGAACATCGCCGCAAAGGCCTCTATTTTGGCTAAAGCGCCCATCTCGGTGGCTGACGAGCGGTCGTTAAGGGCGTCGGCTACCAGCTTACGCAACTCAGCCGCCGAGGACCTGGCAAAAGCCACTTCTTCGAAGGCCGACACCGGCGGCCCAGCACTGGGGGCATCGACTTCCTCAGCGCCATCTTCAACTTCGGGGGGGCCGTTCTTTGAAGTAGGTGCAGTACCTGGGGCTATAGCGCCCCGGTTGGGTTGCCTGGTGTCACGGAGTTGCCGCAGCGCCGTTTCTTCCAGTTCCGCCGCCTCAATGAGTTTGTCGGACAAATCTCGGACTACCTGGGGCCTTGGCAGCGATCTAGCGGCTTCGGTAATGCTGGCGGACTGGCTGGCGAATCTGCCCAAGGCCGATGTAACGTGGCTAGCGGTACAGGCCGCCAGCCCATTTCGCCACTCATCGAACTCCAAGTGAGCTTGGTCCCAGTCTTCGGAAAGGGCCTCGAATTGGCTGGCGAAACGCTGCGCCGCCGCTCGGGCCGCAACTGGCGCCGGAGTGGGAGTCGGAGTGCCGAATTGAACGGCTTGCGCTAAAGCGGTGATGGTTGCTTGAGCATTGGGCGTCGGTCCGGCCGGCCCGCGGTCAGGCGGCGTTGATACGTCCGAAGCACAAGCCGCCGCCGCTATCAAAAGTCCCGCGGCGGCTACCGTAGCAATAATTCCCCAACGAACGGTCATGGAGTCCGATACACTCCCAAAGATTCGCTAACCAGCCCTTGCCTAAACTCGTCAGAGCTCATTTGGCCCACTATCTCAGCGAGATCAGAATAAGAGTCTCCCAAAATGGTCAACACGCGCCGCTCCGGAGTTTGGTGGAGGAGGACTAGCGCGGTCCCGGCGGGGTCTAGGGCTGGTGTGAAAGGTGTACGCAGTGCCGCGCCCGTTTGGATGCCGGCAGCGCCCAGGTACTGGGCAACATCGGCAGCGTCTTGATAAAGCCCCAAGTATACCAGGTCGTTGGTGATGTCTTCGGCGCCGACGATTTCCCCGGCGGTCCCGAATTGGGCCAGCAGGGCCTTGACCGAGGCCCCTACATCGAACAAGGACGACCGGCCCAGCAGGATGTCAACATCGTCTTCAAAGAAATACGGAAAGTCGGCCAGGTTGAATTCCCTCTGGCTGGTAGTCAAGAAGTCGGCGATGTTGGACAGGAATTGGTCGTTGTCCGGAATGGAGTTTTGGGGAGGGACCAAGAAAGTAAAGTCCCCGATGGCCACCACACGGCCGTCGGGTCCCTTGACCACCGGAAAGAAGGGCTCGATTCTTTCCACCACCGAGGACTGGGTGTTGCCGTCGGCGTAGGCGAGTCCTGGGCCGACAGAGTTGACCGACCCTGCGGTATAAAGAACAATCTGGCGCAACTTGTTGGTCAACGCGTCCGGAACAAAATCCCTGATGTAAATGTTCTCAAAGTTCAGGTCGTATTCCACGGTGTTAAACAGGTAGTCGGGTTGGAAGGCAATGCCGAAACGCTCGGCTAAGGTATTGATCTGGTTGCGCCGGGTGGGGTCGCCAATCAGCAGCAGCCGGCCCCCCTTTTTGACAAACTGCTCGACCAAATCGGCTTCTTGGGGCGAGAAAGCATCGCCGGGCAAGATTACCACCAGACTCCGGGCTTGCCGGAGGTGCTGCTCCAGCAGCGCGACTCGGGTGGGTCCATCGAGCGGCAGGAAGCCGCCAAAGATAGAGGGTTCGCCGATAAACTTGACGTTGTGGCCCCTGGCGGTAATTTTACTTAGGAAGCTGGAAATCTCCTTCGCTCGGAAAATATTGCGATGAGCGCCGTCTACCACCAGGGTGCCCCGGTGTACCTCGGGTACCTCAGAAAAGCTGGCTTGGTTGGAAACCGGGAGCGCTAGGTCATCGAAGGACGCGGCGGCGGTGGGCGGGGGATCGTAGCCGCCCCGGTAGTAAAAGAAGTAGGCCCCGAGGAAATAAGCCACGGCGAATACCGGGAGCAGGAGCAACAGGCCGATCTTAAGGAGTGGGGCCGACATACAAGTAATACACGTTAGGACCGTTTATCTTGAGCGGAAAGTCGGGCAGCGCCGTAGCCGGGTCCTCGCCCAGCCCGCCAGGGAACGGCAAGGTCCGCAGGACTTCGGCTTCGCCTCCCCAAGGCAATATCCCCAGGCCCGTCGCGTCCCCCAATGCTTCCTCACCGGTGAGCGTGTCCGCCAAACCGGGCCTGTCGACATAGGCAGTAGCAAACAATGGCTTGGAGTCGAGGGGTTCCCATATTCGGTCCAGCTTTTCGTTCATGATCCGGGCCACTTCGGTATTCACGTCCACCAAATCGTATCCGGTGATGCTGGCGAGACTGGCCGCTTTCTGGATAGCATCTTCGCGCCCTCCGATGCCATCGACCAAGCCCAGCCGGACTCCCTCAATGCCGGAATATATGCCGGCCTGGGTCACCTGGTCGATGGTGATAGTTAGCTTAGCGCCGCGCTCAATCTCCACCAACTGGGCAAAGGAACGCTTTAGTTGATCGGTCAGGGCAACAAAGTGCTTTCTATCGCCCCCTTGGGCCTTGAAGGGCCCGGTCAGCACGTTCTGTTCCCTGGGCGGACCGGGAATCAAAGGAGGCGCCGGTGACAGAATGACGCCTACGCTTCCGACGAAAGACGACGGCTTGGCGTACATATAGTTGGAGCCCAGGGACATCATATAGCCGCCGCTGGCCACTATCCCGTTCATCACCATGACCACCGGTTTCTTTTCCCGCAGCTTTGCGGTCTGGAAGTACAGTTCCTCGCTGGCGGCGGCGCCCCCGCCCGGGGAGTTAATGCTGATAACGACGGCTTTGATGGAGTCGGTCCGCCGGGCATAGTCCAAGAGTGCGGTAATTTCGAAAGTTGCCCGCTCCCCAATGACGGTAAAAGGTATATCGATAACGCCGATTTTAGGCTTGCCGGGCCACACGTTGAAGAAGACCATGAAGCCCAAGACGATGCCCAAGGCCCCAAAGATTGTCCCGGCGACATACCATTTTGCGAGGAGTCGGCCCAGTGCGGATAAAGCGCCCATGCTGCGGATCGGTCCGATACCTTAAGGTCGCCGGGCCGCAGTTACGGGAGGGGACGTTGCCAACTCGGCCGGGCTTGGATGGTGCGGGTCAGCCACAAACATCTTAAGCACCCACCCCAGAGGTGTCAACCTTCACCCTTCACGTCAACCTTGCATGACTTGAACCTGGCTGCCCGGTACGCCGTACAGTTTGTGGTCATGGACCACGGGGTGGTCTACGCATCGGGAGACGCGGCCTCGGTCCTGACCCCCGGGATGCTAAGAGACGTCTACGGCGTCAACGCCACCGTCCATGTTGGAAGCGACGGCATCCCCCAGATAACGCCGGTCAGCTCGGCGAGGAGCAGGAATCTCCGGTAGCGGCGGGGGCCTGACCTAGCAGGTCACACACTCCTCATACACCGTCCCTGGCTATCCCCATCCATCCTCCGGTATCTCCGGTCCCTGTCTTGGGCATTATGTTGCCCGTGCCAGCGTAAACGAGGCTGGCTGGCGGCAGGACTAACGATTGCAGATGTGGTGGGTTTGCTGCTCTAACAAGAGGAGTTGCCAAGCCCTTTCTTTGGCTGGCGTCTGGCTGTTTATCCTGTTCCAAATAATCCTCGATCAACCGGTGGAAACCTCAGCCGGGAGACTAGGTCCAGTTTCCTTTCGGAGACCTCGGAGACCGCTTTCGACATTTCCGCCGCCCCTGCAGGCGTTAACCTGCTTGATTGGTGGGCGCAGCAAACCGGGGCAAATCTGCCCGAAGGACTGGCGGCAGTCCGGTTTGTGGTCACCGAATCAGACCTGGAGGGCTACCGCTGCGAGGCCACCACTGAACTATAGCCGATGGGAGACCGGGGAGGAACCGCAACTATATTAGGTCGACGAACGGACTCTGGATGGTCAGCCGCTGTATCTGCTGGCCGTGCTGCAAGTCTTCGGTATAGAGGCGGATGCAGTCGGCTTCGAGGGAGGCTGCGACGATGAGTGAGTCGTAGAAGCTGAACTCGTAACGGGCTTGTAGTCTAAGGCCGCGCCGATAGAGCGCCGCTGTTGGATTTATCCGCCAGAGTGGTATCAGAACATCGTCCAACAGGCGCTGCGCACTCTCAGGTGTTGCCCCGAGCTTTCGGGTGACAATGTTCATCGTCTCCTGGACTACCTGATAGCTGATGCAGCCAGTTCCCCGCTCCAGGCTACGGTGCACTAAGCTCTCTGCGCGTTGGCGCTTGTCGGCATTGGTCTCATCGAACAGATAGACGAAGACGTTGAACAGATAGACGAAGACGTTCGTATCGATGAAGTCTTCAGCGTTCATTCATCTCATCCCGGGTGAAATTGCGTCCGCCTGTAGATATAGCGCCACGTAGCTCCCGGATGGCGGCGATGGCGTCATCGGCCCGGCGTTCCCGCCCGGCATAGTCCATGAGCCACAGACGGAATTGAGCGTTCAAGGTCGTTAGCTCTGCCGCGGCGCGCTGGCGCGCCGCTTCAATCAAGTTCTCGTCAGCGCTCAGAGTTATATTCTTCATACCGTGCCTCAGTGCCTCGTCAAAATATTCCACGGATAAACCGTACACTGAAATAGTACGCCACAGAAATTCGCGCCAGCCTAACTTGATTGTTGGCAGCATCACATTTGATCTGATGGTGAACTCGTTGCCACCGCCGAAGGCTGGTCAGAGCCTCCAGAGCGCCTGAACTTGGGAATGACCAAGCAACGGGCTGCTAACCAGCTAGGACCGAATTGAGACGCCGTTTGGCTTCTTGGAGCACCGGGGCGGGGAGCGGCCCTTTCCGCGCTGCCGCGGCATTTTCTCGCAGGTGGGCGGGATTGAGGGTGCCGACGATGGCCGTATGTACGTTTGGGTTGGAGATGGTGGCGCGAAGCAAGAACTCGGTGGCCGTCATGTCCTGTAGCAGGTCATCCAGGCCCGCTTTCTCCCACAGGTCCCATACTTGGGCGGTCCCCTGTCCTTCGCCCGGCTGACCTCGGGCCACGCCGCCGCGGATGACTACGCCAAGCCCGGCCGCGGCGGCGGAAGCAATTGCCCCGGCGTGTTCCGGTTGCAGGATGGAATAGGGGACCTGCAACACGTCGAACACCTCCATTTCTATGTGGTCGAAGATGTTGGGCAGGATGGAGGAGCAGCCGAGGAAGCGAATCTTTCCCTGCCGCTTGAGGTCTTGCAGGGTCTCAATGGCCCCTTCCTGTTCCAAGACCTCTCTTGCCGGGCTGAAGTGGAACTGGACGATGTCCAGATAGTCCGTCTTCATCCGCCGGAGGCTCTGGTGGCAGGCGTTGATGATGTTGTCCCGGCTGTAGTCGTGGAGCCGGGGCAAGGGGACGCCAAACCTGGTGCGCTCCTCGGGCCGGAACCGGGTATTGTCCAAGGGGCAACCGCACTTGCTGGCCAGGTAGAATTCCGGCCGGCGGTGGGAGATGTTTTTGCCGATGTGCTCCTCGGCTTCCCCATAGTCGACAGCAACATCAATGTAATTGATGCCCGCGTCCAAGACGGCGTTCAGGATTTTGGCCGGCTGAACGGGGGACAGGGGTCGGCCCACTCCGGCGACCATGCCCCGTAACTCTAAAGCGCCGAAGCCTAGCGTAGTAACTTCTAGCCCGGTGCGTCCCAAGACTCTGGTAGGTAGCTCTAGCATGGTTGTACGCTCATATTTGGGTTAAGATTCAGGTTGAGACTTCATAATAACAGGAGGGAACATGGCATCCATAAGATTGTATTCCGGCGACGACGGCCAGTCCCACATTGAAGAAATCGACCCGGCCTCCCATCCCGACTGGACCCAGTTGCAAAACGCCAAGGGAATCGTATTCCGGGCGTTGGAGCCGGGGTTTTTCAGTGATTGGCACGTGGCGCCCCGGAGGCAGTACATAATCACTCTTTCCGGGGAAGCGGAAATCGGGCTTGCCGACGGCACGCTCCACCGGCTGGGGCCCGGCGATGTCAACCTCGCCGAAGACCTGACGGGCCACGGGCACACGACCCGGGTGGTGAGCAGCGTCCCCAGGGTGACCGCCACCATCCACTTGGACGATTAGCCCAAGCCGGGGTGGCTGACTACCCCATCCGCTCCGGCCACCCCGCAGGGCCTTTTACTGATGCGTGAATAAGTTTCTAAACCGGTCTCCTCCCCTGTCATTCCGGCGAAGGCCGGAATCCAGAAATTCTGAGGACAAAGAATCCTTTGACAAGCTCAGGACAGGCCCTTCGACAAGCCCTTCGACCGTGCTCAGGAGAGTCTCAGGACAGGCGTAGCTGGCGGAGAACGGTCTTGGATTCCGGCCTTCGCCGGAATTGCTAGTGGCCCGCCGCGGCGGGCCACGTATGAGGATGAAAATGGCGGCCAGTCCCCAACCGTCACTCCCGCTTAAGCGGGAGTCCAGAGATGTTGCCAGCCAGTGGCGGTCCTTGTGCCTGGAATTTCTGGATTCCCGCCTGCGCGGGAATGACGGGTTGCCTATTTTCATGGCAATTGCGGGGGAGGCCGGGTCTTTTCATTGTCACCCCGAACGCTCACCCCGAACGGTCACCCCGAACGCAGTGAGGGGTCTAAAATCCCTCTGGAAAGGCGAAGTTGGCCCCAGCAAGAATTTTAGATTCCTCGCGCTGCTCGGAATGACAGAAACGAGGCTCAACAGAAAGGGGGCTCAGAAGAACGCTGCCAATTCCATCCGTTCGGAAGCCTATTCCGGGGCTATCCTGTCCGGGGGCGGCGCCGGAAACCAGAGCCGCCCCCGGATGTGGAGTTGCCTCAGGAGGACTGCCTGCTCCGGCGGCGCATCAGGTGGACGGCGCCGGCTACGGTTAGGGCGAAACCCACCAGCGCGATGATGAGGCTGATCCAACCGGTAGTGGTCCAGAAGCCCGAGCCGGGGGTTGCCCTTGGGGTGGCGGCCACGGCAGCCAGATTGCCAACACTGTCGGCCTGCGCCGGTCCGGGTGCGTGTTTTACCAAGCGGTTGGCCGAGGGTACGCCGTCGCCGCCGGTGTTTTGTTGGGTGGCTGTGGGGTTGACGGCTATGGGGCCAGGGTTGGGCGTTTCGTTGCTGCCCGTTCCGGGGTCCGACCATTCGCCGGCGCCCTCGTCGTTGGCTGCGTTCACTTGGACTTCGCGGATGACGGCGGAATTGCCGCCGCCGCCGGAGTCGCCGTCGTTGCCTCCGGAACCGTGGCCGGAGCCGCCGTGGTTGTTCCCGAAACCGTCCCCGTCGCCGGGGTAACTGTCGTTGCCGCCGGGACCGGCCCCGTCGCCGGAGTCACTGTCTTTGTCTCCGGGACCGTCGTCGCCGCCGGAGCCGCCGTCGTTGCCGCCGGGACCGTCGCCGTCGGCGGGGTCACCGTCTTTGTCCCCGGAACCGTCTCCGCCGCCGCTATCATCGGGACCGTCCGGGTCGGGGATAGGGTCGGGAAGTGGGGTGAACTGGCCGGGGCCTTGGGGATTTCTGCCCCCGCGGTCCGATCTGGTGCTGGCCGCTCCGGTTTCCGACCAAGGGCTCGTACCTTCGTTATTAGTAGCGGCCACCTGCACTTCGTAGGTCGTGCCAGGCTCCAGGCCGGTAATCGTGGTCCCGGTCACGGTGCCGGTGATGTTGACGGGGGTCCAGTCCGTGGCGCCTTGCTTTCGGTAATGCAGGCTGTAGCCGGTGATGGCCGGTCGGCCGGCGTTGTCCGGGGCCGTCCAGGTTACCTCCAGCGTCGACCCCGGACTGGTTGAAGACGGAGCCACCGACGGAGCGTCGGGCCGGGCGGGCGGCTCGTCCACGTCGGTTATGTTGATAGTTATCTCCACGGTGTCATCAATGGCGGGGGCGTCGTTGTCGTCGGCGTCGTTGCCGTCGGGTACGCTCACGGTGTCACCAATGGTGGGGGCGACGTTGCCGTCGGGGTCATTGCCGTCGGGTACGCTCACGGTGTCATCAATGGTGGGGGCGACGTTGCCGTCCGCGTCATTGCCGTCGGGTACGCTCACGGTGTCACCAATGGTGGGGGCGTCGTTGCCGTCGGGGTCATTGCCGTCGGGTACGCTCACGGTGTCATCAATGGGAGGGGCGACGTTGCCGTCCGCGTCATTGCCGTCGGGTACGCCCACGGTGTCATCGGTGATGGTGGCGGCGTTGTCGTCGGGGTCCTTGCCGTCGGGTACGCTCACGGTGTCATCAATGGGAGGGGCGACGTTGCCGTCGGGGTCCTTGCCGTCGGGTACGCTCACGGTGTCATCTTTGGTGCTGGCCGCTCCGGTTTCCGACCAGGGGCCCAAGCCCTCGTCGTTGGTCGCGGCCACCTGCACCTCATGCGTGGCGCCGGGGTCCAGGCCGCTGATCGTGGTCGTGGTTCCTGTGCCGGTGAAAGCGTGATCCTTCCAATCCGGCGCGCCCTCCTTCCTGTACCGCACGTCGTAGCCGGTGCTGGACGGCCCCGGACAACAACGGGCCGGCCAGCTCACGTCCAGCATGGTCGTGGGATCGGTTGAAGACTGTTCCACCGTCGGCGCGTCGGGCTTGGCGGGCCCCGTCACGTCGATTACGTTGATGGTTACCTCCACGGTGGCATCAATGGCAGAGTCGGCGTTGCCGTCGGCGTCCTTGCCGTCGGTCACGCTTACGGTCACCGTGTAAGACCGGGTGGCCTCGTAGTCCAGCGCTGCGCTCTCGGCTACGCTGATCTGTCCGGTGTCGACGTCGATGATGAAGGCGTCGGAGCCGGTGAGCGAGTAAGTTAGAGTATCGTCCTCCGGGTCCGTGGCTGTCACCGGCGCGCCTACGGCTGCGCCGGCCGCCGAGTTTTCGGCCACTTGGCGGACCGCCTCGCCGTCGAAGGCCGGCGGCTCGGCCACGTCGGTCAGGTTGATGGTGACGCCGATGAAGTGGATATATTCGTCGCCGGCGTCGGCCTTTATGTTCACGGCGTAGGACGGGGTGGTCTCGTAGTCCAGCATTGCGCTGGCGGCCACGCTAATCTGGCCGGTGTCGGGGTCGATGGCGAAGTTGCCGGAGGCGTCGATGATGTGATAGGTCAGCGTGCGGTCCCCCGGGCCCGCGGCGGTCACAGGCGCACCGACGGAGGTATTGGCCGGGGAGTTCTCGGCCACCTCGCGGACCGCGGTGGTGTCAGCCGCTTTGGTGCGACCCGTGCCCGGGTCCGACCAAGGGCCCGGGCCCCTCGCTGTTGGCCGCTGCCACACGGACCTCGTAGGTTGTTCCGGGCGCCAGGCTTGTCAAAATAGTCCGCGTATCGGGAGCGAAGACCAATCTGCCGGTGGCAGTAGCAGGGTCCCATTCCGGCCCGGCCGGTACACGGTAATGGACTAGGTACGAGCCAATGGGCGGCCCGGTGTTGGCGGGCGCCGTCCAGCTCACTTCCACGCCGGTAGAAGATGTTCCGGCGACCGCCGGGGCGTCCGGCTTGCCGGGCGGCGCCACGTCGGTCAGGTTGATGGTTACCTCCACGGTGTCATCAGCAGAGTAGTCGGCGTGGCCGTCGGTGTCCCAGCCGTCGGTGACGCCCACGGTCACGGTGTAGGACGGGGTGGTCTCGTAGTCCAACGCTGCGCCCTCGGCCACGATAATCTGGCCGGTGGCCGGGACGATGACGAAGACGTGGGGGCCGGACAGGGAGTAGGTCAGCGGGTCGCCCTCGGCGTCCTCTGCGGTTACCGGGGCGCAGACGGGGCTGCCGGTTAGCGAGTTCTCGGCGACCTCGCAGACCGGGCCATCACCCGGGAACCGGGCGTCTATGTTCGCCGCGGTGCTGGCTGTTGTGACATCCGACGCGTCCCCATAACCTGCACTCTCCTCTGCTCTATTGTTCGCTCTTACGAACACTTTATAGGTTGTGCCAGGTTTCAGGCCGCTAATGGTGGTCTCGGTCGTCGTAATGTCAAAGGAGAGGCGCTTCCAGATCCCTTTGCCTCCCACCTTGTCCAGGTACTCCACGTGATATCCGATGAGGGGCGGGCGCCCGGTGTTGTCCGACGCCGTCCAGGTCACGTCCAGCGCGGTCTTGGGGTGGGTTGACGACCGGGTCACCACCGGAGCGTCGGGCGGGGCGGGCGATTCGAGATCGAAGTCGAGCACGGTGATGGTCACCTCTACGGTGTCATCAATAATGGGGTCAGTGTTGCCCTCAGCGTCCCTGCCGTCGGTAACGCTCACGGTCACGGTGTAGGACTGGGTGGTCTCGTAGTCCAGCACTGTGCCCTCGGCCACGCTAATCTGGCCGGTGGCGGGGTCGATGACGAAGGCAGCGGATCCGGACATCGAGTAGGTCAGCGAGTCGCCCCCCGGGTTTTCTGCGGCAACCGGGTCGCCGACGGGGCTGCCGGCCGGCGAGTTCTCGGGTATCTCGCGGACTAGGCCATCACCCGGGAGCTGGGGAGGGTCGTTCAGCGTCAGGTCCGCCGGCACCGAGTACTGCGGCGCGGCCTCGTTGGGGTGGCCCGCTTCGTCATGGACGACACCCGCGGGCACGTCCGCCGTCACCGGGCCGCTCGCGGCGGGTGTGACGGTGAGGACGTAATAGTCCTCTGCCACTGAATTGAGGGATGCCGTTGCGTTGGTCACCGGGATGTCCGCCGCTTCGAACCCGGTCACGTTTTCCGAGAATTCGATGGTCACTGCGAAGGGCCTGCTCTGCGGCTCCGTCGGCCCGGAGATACTGACTGTTGGCGGGTCCGGGTCCACTTCCACCGCCCACGCCGCTTCGACCAGCGACTCGCCATCCCGCCAGGTTATATTCACCCTCACGCTATATTTCTCCGTGCGCCCCGACTGGTCCCTGTATGACGGTGACACCGGTGTCAGTGCCACGGTCTGAACATCACCCTCGCCCCGAGTAGGTTCGCCGGTGACGCGGCTATTCGTGTACCGGTAAGAGAGATTCCCCGCGCCGGGGCCGCTGCCGGGGATGCCCCAGTAGGTAATCCGAATTTCGAACGGTCCGGCTGTAGTTAAAGGCCCCTCCGGACCGGTAATCGAGATTCCCGTCGTGCTGAATACCGCCGTCTGCGACACCGGCGCCGCTGGCCCGGTGTTGCCCGCCGCGTCCTGCGCCGCGTCCGCCGCCACCGTCACGGTCAGGTCTCCGACGGCGTCCGGCGTCACCGGGCCGAGTAGGACGCTCCGCTTCCCGTCAGCGTGCCCAGGGTCCCGTTTTCCACCGTGATGTCCGCCGCCTCGAACCCGGTCACGTCTTCCGAGAAGTCGAAGGTCACGGTAAACGGGTCCGGGCTGTATATCATCGACGGCACGCCCCCGATAGCAACCGTCGGCGCGTCCAAGTCCGCCTCAACCGAGTACTGCGCCGCCGCGTTGGGGTGGCCCACTCCGTCTTGGAGCGCCCCCGCAGGCGCCTCCACGGTCACCTGCCCGCTGGCCGAGGGCGTAATCCGGGCGGTGAAACTCCGCTTAGACCCGGAGAAGGAGGTCACCGAGCCGTTGGTCACCGTGATGTCGCTCTGCTCGAACCTGACCACATCCTCGCTCATGGAGAACACGACTTCGAACGGGCCGTTCTGCGTCTCCGCCGGTCCGCTGATGTCCACTTCCGGCGGGTCCGGGTCCACCTGCACTGACCAGGAAGCCCTCGCAGCGCCCTCCCCCAGTTCGCTCCAGCCGACGTGGTGAACATCCCCGTTCCCGTATCGCCTCCCGGCCTTTGGGGAATGACATTGTGCTCTTCCCTCCAGCCGTCGGAGAGCTGCGTTATGCTAACTCCGGCAGTACGGGCATTTATCCAGCCGATAGTGACATTGTCGTTATCCTTCCACTCTATCCCATCCTCAAAATGGAGAAGGAACGTAAGCTGGAACCGGCCCAAAGTGGTCAGCGGCCCCTCCGGACCAGTGATGGCGATTGTCGCCTCAGCCACGTTGGACAACCTGATGTTGACGATTATCGTGCTATCGGCAGCGGGGTTGTCCTCGGAGTTGCCGTCGGCGTCCATGCCGTCGGTGACGCTCATCGTCACGTCGTAGGACCGGGTGGTCTCGTAGTCCAGGGCCGCGCCTTGGGCCACCCTGATCTGGCCGGTGGCGGAGTCTACGACGAATTTGTCGGAGCCGGACAGGGAATAGGTCAGCGTGGCGGCTCCGTGATAGTCCGCGTCAACCGGTCTGCCGACGTCCGTGCCCGCCGGGGAGTTCTCGGCCACCGAGCGCCCTATATGGGTGCCGCCGAATTCGGGAGGGGGACTCTTCTCCGTTGTGCCGGAGCCTGCATCCGACCAGGAGCCGGTGGTCTCACCGACAGCCTGCACCTTCACCTCGTAAGTGGTGCCGGGCAGCAGGTCGCTGATGGTGGCGCTGGTGGCGCCCCCAGAGATTCGTTGGGAAGACCAACTAGAGAAATCAGTCCCCTGCTCCCCATAGCGCAAGTTGTAGTGGGTGATGGCCGGGAGCCCGGTGTTGTCTGGGGCCGTCCAGCTTACGTCCAACGCGGTCTTGGGGTGGGTTGACGACGGTGCCACTGTGGGGGCGTCGGGCTTGCCGGGGGGCCTATATTCTTTGGTCACGCTGATGGTGACGGTTATCGTGTCATCGGCAGTGGTGTCGTCGTTGCCGTCGGAGTCCACGCCGTCGGTGACGCTCACGGTCACGGTGTAAGACTGGGTGGTATCGTAGTCCAGCAGCGCGCCCTCGGCCACCCTGATCTGGCCGGTGGCGGAGTCTACGGAGAATTTGTCAGAGCCGGACAGGGAGTAGGTCAGCGTGTCGCTTCCAGCATACGTCGCGGTAACCGGGTCGCCGACGGCGGTGCCCGCCGGGGAGTTCTCGGCCACCGAGCGCGTCGTGGGTCCGCTTCCGAAAACGGGCGCGGCGCTTGCCGTGGCGAGCGCCGCGGTGAAACCTCTATCCCCCGTAATGTTGAACTTCGCCGTGCCCGTGAGGCCGTCGGCGTCGGTGGCGGTGTAGGTCATCGGGAAGTCCCCGGCCGCGGCCGGCGCGCCGGTTAGGGCGCGGCTGGCCGGGTCGAAGGACAGCCCTTCGGGGAGGCCCGGCGACAGGCTGTAGCTGAACCCGCCGGCGCCGCCCTCGGCCTCGGGCAGAATCTTCGTGCCGATGTCCTCGTCCTGCGTAAAGGTATAGCCGGTGGCGACCAGCGGGAATTGGACCGGTTGCGCCGGCGGCGTCTTGGTTTCGCCGGGCGGAGTCTGGTCTTTGCCGTCCTCGTTGGGAGTGTCCGCTTGGCCGGGCGGCTCCGGCGACTCTCCGTATACCGATGCGGGGGTTACGGCGGGTATTAATGCTAACGTCAGCAGTATGCCGACAAATACCAGGGCAACTGCCCCGGTTAACACGCCGGTGGGTATGGAGTTCCTAAGAATTAAGGGCCTTTTCATTTGTTACCTCTTCAACTCCACGCAAAAATGCGCTCGGTTGTAAGCGGTGAACAAAGAAGCTGGTCCAACGCCGTCCGGGCTTGGCAGAGGGCAAGCCCGTATCAGGAACGGAGGAAATTAGATAAATTCCCCCCGCGCCTGGTTTGACAGGCCGCGGCAGTGGAGAGTATCCTAAGCGGCGTTGGAGTCCTGATACCTTAGGGTATTAGGATAATGACCGTTGTGGTGAGGTTTGGCCCCGGCAAGAGTTGAACTTCACCACGACGCAGCGTCTGTGTTACCCTTACTTCCTCCCGCTCTCCCTTGACTGGTCCCTTCGTGACTGATCGCTCCCGGAGTTCGCCGGTATCTTCTGGGCGGCGCCAATTAAGACTCCTTTTTCCTCCTCGCTAGAGTATTGGGTTGACCTCCGTACTCCCATCGTTATTACTGGCAAGGGCCGCACCAAGAGGCCGTGAAAACGTTCACTCAGTGTATTGCAGAATCAATATTTGTCAAGGCATGGATTTGCATGGATTTCGTCTAATTTGGCCCGCATCTTCCGGCGGCGGGACCCAAACGGAGCAGGGCCCGGAGGCGTCTACACGTTTCCATTCTCCATTGACTGGTGTTTCTCGGAATTTGCCAGTATCTTGCTGACAGTACTGAGAAAGACTCTTTTGTCTTCCTCGCTAACCCCGCTATAGAGTATCCCGTTGACCTCTTGAAGGACCTGGACGATGTGGGGCATGAGGGCCAGTCCTGCTTCGGTCAGCTCCAGCTTTACCACGCGCCGGTCACTCCGCAGACGCCTCCTCCGAATCATGCCCTTCTTACCCAGGCTGGCCACGTGCCGGCTGATGGTGGCGATATCGATGGGAATCAATCGCGCCAGCCCCGTGACGGTGTCTGCTTGGCCGGTGTAGCATCTGACCAGGATGGCCCAGTATATCGGGATGATCTCAAAGGGCGCTAACTTCTTCTCCACCAACCTGGAAAACGCATTGGTCAAATTGAGTCCCAAGGGGCCCAGTGTTTCCTCTAGCCACTCGTTTTGCCATCCGTTGTTCATACGCGCCCGCACCCCCAGCGTGAGAATTTGCCGGGGTGACACCAATCAATTGTGAATGTCGGGGGGGGGGGGGGTATTATACTGCATATTCATGATTACCAAACCAAACATTTATTATTATTTGTAATGCTAATGAAGAACTCTCATCAGTATTGGAGAATTTTATATTGCAGAAGCAACGGTTGTCAATCCATGTATTCCTTGGTGCAGGGTCTTGGCTTAAACGGCCCCGGTTCTATGCCCGGTTCTATGTATGATAGAATTTCCGCAACCGGGGCCAGCCCGCCCAAGCAGTTGAGGTCAATGCGATGAAGATAACCAAAGCCACCACCAAGGTCCTCCGGACCCCCGCCGACAACCCGTTGGTGGTCGGAGTCCCGCCCACTGGCGCGACCCGGATGTTCGTCACCTTGGAGTTGGAGACTGACGAGGGCATTCAGGGGATCGGCCTTACTTTTATCCCGGGGCTTAATGCCAGCCCCCTCACGCCGGCCCTGAAAAGCGCGGTGGACGCCTTGGCCGAGATGTCCCTGGGTGAAGACCCCATGATGGTGGAAGCGATTGCCTCCAGTCTCACCAGGGCCGCCAGCGGCTCCGGGCCGGGAGGCATTTTCAGCCTGGCCCTTTCCGCCGTGGATATGGCTGTTTGGGACATCAAGGGTAAGGCTTTGGACCAGACCGTCTGCTCGCTGCTGGGCGGCTACCGGGACCGGGTCCCTACCTACGCCAGCGGCGCGTTGATGCGGACCGAGAACCTGGAGTACCTGACCGAGGCCGGCCCCCGGCTGCTGGAAATGGGCTTCAAGCAGATGAAGACCCAGCTCGGCGGGGAGACCACGGTAGCCAAGGAACTGGAGCGCATCCGGGTGTTGCGTGACGGCATCGGCGACGACATCGACCTGATGTGCGACATCAACCAACTCTGGAGCGTAAACCAGGCCATCGACATCGGCAGCAGGCTCGAGGACTATCACTTGTACTGGCTGGAAGACGTGGTGGTCCACGACGACTACCAGGGTTTGGCCCGGGTGGCCGACGCATTGACCACTCCCATCGCCGCCGGGGAGTACCATTACGGTATTACGCCCTTTCGCCACATGCTGGAGGCCCGGTCTATCGACATCGTGATGATCGACCTGCTCCGGGTGGGCGGTATTACCCAGTGGCGCAAGGTGGCGGGAATGGCCGAGGCCTTCAACCTGCCGGTGGTCAGCCATCTGGTGCCCGAGATTCACGTCCAGCTAATGGCGGCGATTCCCAACGGTTTGACCGTGGAGTACATGCCTTGGACCCTGCGCTTATTCGAGGAGACCCCCGAGTTGGACGAAGGGGACATCCTGGTGCCGCCCAAGCCGGGGCTGGGGCTGAAGTTCAGCGAGGAAGCTTTCCAGCAGTATCAGGTCAGTTAATTGCAGGCGAGTTAAGGAGAAGGCACATGGTATCGCAGCTTCGCATTTACACCATCAATCCGGGAATGATGGATTCCTGGCTCACGCTATTCGAGGAGCATATCCGGCCGGTGCACAACAAGCTGGGGATGCCCATTGAACGCACTTGGGTCAACGCCGAGGCCAACGAATTCGTTTGGATACGCAGCTTCCGGAGCGCCGAGGAGATTCCGGGGAAAGAGGAAGCCTACTTCGCGTCGCCCGAGCGCAAAGCGTTGGGTGACATTCCCCAGCAGCACATTTCCAAGATGGACGTCCGGGTAATCGAGCCGGTGGTCGTAGGCTCGCCCGACGCCTAGCGCCAGTCACTCCCCGGATTGGTTCGGGGACCCTTGGCACCATGAAATTTAATCCAGCGTCCTATCTGCGCTACCCAACTGGATGCGCGGCCCAATGGGACTGAATCTTTTCTGTCTGTCCCGCCCATCCCCCAAAGCTGTCATTGGGCCGTACCTGATTCCAAATCGTGCTTTTACACGAGGCGTCACGCCCACTTGATTGCCGACGTAGTTACTGGCAAACTGGACGGGCGGGCGGAGGAGGCAGACGACTCCCGAGAGGCCGTGCATCCATGAGGTTCGACAGCCCGCTCAGGTATCCAGGTGGAAAGGCGTCGCTTGCAGGGTTTCTTGCCCGGACAATCGAATTGAATAACCTGTCCGGGTGTTCGTATTTTGAACCCTTTGCAGGCGGTGCGGGTGTGGCGCTGCGCCTCATCCGGGAAGGTGTTGTTGCGGAGCTCCACCTGAATGACTTGGACCCCTGCATCACTGCATTCTGGCGAGCCGCGCTTGGTGAACCGGAAAGGTTCGCCGATGCCATCATGTCCGTTCCGGTGACCATTGAGGAGTGGAAAAAGCAGTGGCGGGTTTGCACTCTTGCCGACCCTGGCAAGCCTTTTGAACTTGGCTTCTCTGCCTTCTACCTGAACCGCTGTAACCGGTCAGGCATTATTCTCGGCGCCGCTCCCATAGGGGGCTACGCGCAGAACGGCAAATGGAGGATTGACGCTCGTTTCTACAGGGAAAGCCTTGCAGAGCGCATCCTTGCAATCGGAAGACGACGGGATCAAATCCACGTCACTAACATGGACGCCCGTGACTTCCTGGTCGAGCGTTTGCCCCGTAGACATGAACGGAAGTCCGTCTTTGTGTACCTGGACCCTCCGTACTACTCGAACGGCAATCGCCTCTACTTGAACTGCTACAGAGATCAAGACCATATAGACCTGGCTCGCTACATACAAGGGCAGGACGAACTCAAGTGGGTGATGTCCTACGACGACACGGATTTCATTAGAATGCTGTACCCAACCTGCGAAGTATCCTGCCTCTCACTGGAGTATAGTCTCCAGCGGAGGCGAAAAGCGCAGGAACTCCTGCTCTCGCCGTCCCGCGTGCTGCTCCCTGTGCCCGCTTCGTCAACCGGCGAGGGCTAAGAGCGGCTCTGACCCAGGCAAGGAGGGCTCTATGAGTACCGAAGGAATCAAGTGGATGAAGGTTTCGGACCTAGCGTTCGATCGCAAGAACCCGAGGCTTTCAGAATATGACTTCGGTGCAGGCTCGACAGAAGTGGAGTTGATTCAGTTCCTATGGGACGCTATGGATGTGCGGGAACTAGTAATGTCCATCGCAGCAAGCGGGTTCTTTCCCCACGAACCTATAGTCATTGTATATGAGGATGGGAAGAACATCGTAATCGAAGGGAACCGCCGCCTGGCAGCGGTTAAGCTGCTTCTGGACCCGGGACTCGCTCAAACCCTGAAGTTGGATATTCCCGACATCACTGATAAAGACAGGGATGCGCTGACAGAACTTCCGACTGTGAGCGACACCCGCAAAAACGCCTGGCGCTATCTCGGTTTCAAACATGTGAACGGCCCGGCCAAGTGGAGCAGCTACGCCAAGTCCAGGTACATCGCTAACGTGCATTGGGATTTTGGCGTCTCACTCGAAGACATCGCGGAACAGATTGGTGACACTCATAGGACCGTGCAAAGGCTGTTTCAGGGCCTTATGGTCGTCGAGCAGGCGGAGCGGATGAAAGTCTTCAACCGGGACGACCGATGGTATAACCACTTCTCATTTTCGCATCTTTACACGGGCATAGGCTACGATGGAATCAGTAATTTTATCGGCTTGCGACCGGAGGCTGAAGAGAGTGAGGAGCCGGTGTCCTTGGAGAAGAAGGAGGAACTCCGGGAACTCTTGCTTTGGTTATACGGTAGCAAGAGAGAGGATACTCGCCCTGTCATTCAGTCCCAGAACCCCGATCTTAGGGATCTCAATGCGGTTCTTGCAAACAGAGAGTCGGTTGCCGCCCTTCGCGCCGGTAGTCAACTTACCTATGCCCTAGAAATCAGTCGGCCATCATCGAATGTTTTCGAGGAGTCCCTCCATGCGGCGAAACGAAACCTCGAGAAGGCGCACAGTCTACTATCTACCGGTTACGATGGTTCCGAGCAATTGCTGACTACTGCCAATGATGTAGCGACTCTCGCGGATGACCTTTATGAGGAAATGGAACGCAAGCGCAGACCTCGCAGGGCGCGTCGGGCCGCCGGGAAGGGCTGATGTTCAAATGGCCTGCACCTCCATCCCCTCGCGCACCAAAGCATGAGCTTGCCGACTTCGCCGAGTTAGTTTGCTGGCGGCAAGGCAATACGTCGCAGACTGAATTAGCGCAGTTGCTTGGCAGGATTGACGAGAATGAATACTCTGACGGTGTGCCGGAAGAGGAGGAAATCCCCAAGGATGTCGAGGACGCATACCTGGAGATTGAACGGCGCGTAGAGGCTTGCAGAGACGGGTATCCATTTGCAGTTGGCGAAACGGGGAATGCGCTTCACACCATTCAAGATACTGCCAATGGCAAGCACCTAATCTATAAGTACTTGCTCTTGGCGACGCGCTTAAACATGAGCAACAACCGGTTTCATGTGGGTATCGATGGAACACTTCTCTTTGAGGAACTCGCTGCGGAGGCTGGACGACAATACTTGGGTGCTCGCGCAGAGAGCCTTGTATTTGGAACCGCAGTGGGTGAGACTGGTTTCCCAAAAAAGATTGACGACCTTTGCGCCAGAATTAGAGAAGGTCACGGGTATGTGAACCGGGGCGACCCTACTCAGAGCGTGAAGGACGGCAAGCTGGATGTCGTCGTATGGAAACACTTTGCGGACCAGTTGCCGGGGAAGTTCATAGCCTTTGGCCAATGTAAGACCGGAACCCATTACAAAGATACGCTTACCCAACTTCAACCCGATTCGTTTTGCAGAAAATGGCTGCAAACACCTCTTACTCTACTCCCATCTCGCATGTTCTTCATTGCCGAGGCTTTGCCTCGAAGCAGTTGGTACAATTTCGCAAGTGATGCCGGTCTGCTGTTCGACCGGTGCCGGATTGTCGATTTTTGCGATGGAATCAGCCACGATGTACTGGAGAAGATAGCATCCTGGACAGAGGCTGCTGCTCAGGTCACCGAGTTGCCGGGTCTTTGACGTATAGAAAGGACTCGTAGAGACTAGTGTTGGCGGAGAGAATGACGACGCTAACGTTAGCCTACGCTACAAATCTTTCCGCATCTCCACGTGGGGGATGTCGACCTCCATAAAGACATCCCCGTGCTCAGCGTAGCCGTGGGCGGCGTAGAAGCTCTTTACGTATTCTTGGGCGTGGAGGACACAGCGGGGGATGCCCCGGCTACGGGCCAATTCCTCCAGAAACTCAAGGATGCGCCCGCCCACGCCCTTCCGGCGCCAGTCTTGGTCGACGGCCATTCGGCCAATCTGGGCGTTGCCGTCTTCCAGCCAAAGCAGGCGGCCGGTGCCCACCACCAAGCCCTGGTAAAGAGCGATGGCGTGGGTCGCGGTGGCGTCCGCTTCGTCCAGTTCTTCTTCCGGCGGCACCGACTGCTCGGCCACAAACACTCGGAAGCGGACGCCGATGGCCGCTTCCATCTCCGGTTCGCTTTCCACCTGCTTGACTACCAGGTCATCCACAACAACCTGCCGATTACCGCCTCTGCCGGTAGGCCGCGATTGGCTACCCGAACATTATGGCGCCGCGGCCCACCTCGCCGCGGTCCATGTCCGCATAGGCTTCGTTCACTTGGTCCAAGCTGTAATGCCGCACCACCAAGTCGTCCAGATTCAGCTTGCCCGACAGGTACAAGTCCACCATCGTCGGCATGTCCACTTGAGACCGGGCCGAGCCGTAGTAGGTGCCTCTTACCGTCTTTTCCATGCGGACGATGTCCACCGCGTTGATGGGCGCCTCGGTCCCGGTGGGAGCGATACCCACGACGGTCACGGTGCCACTCTTGGCGCACATGTCGTAGGCGGCCCTAATGGTGTCGGCCGAGCCGTAGACCTCAAAGGTGTAATCGGCCCCCAAGCCTCCG
The DNA here is from genome assembly GCA_965220245.1 of Dehalococcoidia bacterium. Lineage (GTDB taxonomy): Bacteria > Chloroflexota > Dehalococcoidia > Lucifugimonadales > UBA3495 > CBDCPI01. Next base: position 239,895 of record CBDCPI010000014.1, on the reverse strand, counting down.
GTAAGCTCTTTGACTTGGGCCACCGGGTCCCGGTCGGAGGCGTTCACCGAATGGGTGGCCCCGAACTTCATGGCAAATTCCAGTTGGCTTTCTCGAATGTCGACAGCGATGATCCTGGAGGCGTTAACCAGCGCCGAGCCCATGATGACGTTTAGGCCCACGCCGCCGCAGCCGACCACGGCAACGGTGCTGCCGGGCTGCACGTTGGCCGAGAATAGGGCCGCGCCGACCCCGGTGGGAACGCAGCAGCCGATCATCGCCGCTTTGTCCATGGGCACCGGCGCTTGGGTGGGAACGCAGCCGGTTTCGGGGACCACAGTGTACTCCGCAAAACATGCCACCTTGCCAAAGTGGTGGATGGTCCGGTCGCCCTGGTGCAAGCGGCAGGTCCCGTCGTACATGTTGGGTCCGGTGGTCATGTGGAGGTCGCAAACGTTGGCGTTGCCCGATAAACAGGACTTGCAACGGCCGCAGGCGGGGACAAAGGACAGGATGACTTGCTGGCCCGGCCTGACCGAGGTAACCCCCGGCCCGACTTTTTCCACGGTGCCGGCGCCTTCGTGGCCCAGCACCACCGGCAAAGCGATGCTGGCGTCTCCGTGCATAAAGTGGCGGTCGCTTCGGCAAATCCCCGCCGAGCCCACTTTGACCAAGACCTCCCCTTCCTTGGGGTCATCCAACTCCAGTTCTTCCACCGCAAGGGGTTGACCTACCTCGTACAGGACCGCTGCTTTGGTTTTCATCGTCTTCTACGCGCCTCCCTATGGCAATCGGGGGTAATGATGCCTTTGGATGGAATATCTGTCAACGTGGGTCGCGGGCTACTCTGCCTCGATTTTCTCCAAGGGAGCGAAGCTAAGGAGGAGCCGTTTTAGGCCCACGCCGACCCCGAACTGTACCGTAACCTGAATATCGCCGGCGTCGGGCTCGCAGGCCATTACCACGCCTTCACCGAAGGAGGTGTGGCGGACCGAGTCGCCCACGTGGAGGGTGGGCCTAACCGGAGGCGGCGCTGTTTGCGCCATCCGGTCCCAGGACTGAGGGGCTGACAGTTCTCTGCGGGAAAGGGACCGAGCTTGGGGGGCGGCTGTTCCCGGCGGCTTCCCCGCTGCCATGAGCTCTTCGGGAATGTCCCGCAGGAAGCGAGAGGCTATCGTGGGGCCGCTCCGGCCCATGAATCCCCGCCGAAAAGCCCGCAGCAGGTACAGGCGCTGTTCCGCCCGGGTTACACCGACGTAGCACAAGCGCCGCTCCTCCTCCAGTTGGTCCTCGCTTTCCATCGACCGGCTGTGGGGCAGCAGCCCCTCCTCTAAGCCGACGATGAAGACCGCCGGAAACTCCAGCCCCTTGGCTTGGTGCAGGGTAATCAGGGTAATGGAGCCTTCCGACTCTTCATAATTGTCCACATCGGCTACCAACGATAGCCGTTCCAAGAGGGTAGCCAGTCCGACGGGAGGTTGCTCGGCATTGAATTCGTGGGCCGTTTCCCGCAACTCCCGGATGTTCTCCCAACGCTCTTCGCCCCGGTCGTCGCTTTTCTTGATGTAATCTTCGAGCTTGGCCTCTTCCAAGACCCGGTCGATCAGGTCGACTATGGGAAGCCCTTGGGATAGTGAGACCATCCGGTCGATCAGCTCGACCAGGCCCGTGATGGAATTAAGCGCCCGCGGGGTTAGGCTAACCGGCAAAGCCTCACCGGAACGCCGCAGTTCCACGATGCGCTGCATTGCGGTGTAGAGGGGCAGGTTTTCCTGCTGCGCCCAAGACGACAATACTTGTAATGTCTTGGCGCCGATGCCCCGGGGCGGAACGCTGATTACCCGGGCCAGGCTGACCTCGTCCAAGGGGTTGTAGATCACCCTCAGGTAGGCCATCAAGTCTTTGACTTCCCGCCGTTGGTAGAACCGCACCCCGCCCACCAGCCGGTACTTCATGCCCCGGTGTAAACAAGCCTCTTCCAAGGCGCGGGACTGGGCGTTGACCCGGTACATCACCGCGCAATCACCGGGAAGAACGTGCTCTTCCCGGACCAACCGGCCGATCTCGTCGATGACGTAAGCGGCTTCCTCGGCTTCGTCGTAGGCTTCATGGACTTCCACCGGCACGCCTTCGGCGTTATCGGTGTAGAGGTCCTTATCCAGCCGCATTCCGTTGGCCGAGATCAGGTGCTTGGCGGTCTTTAATATCCGGCCCGTCGAGCGATAGTTCTGCTCCAGTGAGATAACCTGGGCCTCAGGGTAGTCTTCTTGAAAGCTCAGGATGTTGCGTATGTCGGCCGACCGCCAAGAGTAGATGGACTGGTCCGGGTCGCCCACCACGCAGATGTTGCGCCGCTGTTCCGCCAACAGGCGGGCCAGCCGGTATTGGGCGACGTTGGTGTCTTGAAACTCGTCGACCATCAGGTAGTGGTAGCGGTCCTGGTATTTCTCCCGGACTTCCCGGTTGTCTTGGAGCAACTGGACCGCCCGCATCAGCAGGTCGTCGAAATCCACGGCGTTATTCCGCGCCAACAGCTCCTCGTAGTGGTGATAGACCCGGGAGCACTGCTCTTCGAAGTAGTTTTCTGCGGTGGCCGCCAGCCCCCGGGAGTCCAGCAGCACGCTTTTGGCCCGGGAGATGACGCTCCTGATAGCCTGCGGGGGGCTCTGCTTGGCATCCACCTCCGCCAGTTCCATTGACTGCTTGATCAGGGCTAACTGATCATCGGCATCTAAGATGGTGTAGTTGGACGGCAGCCCGATGCGGCTGCCGTCACGCCGCAGCAGCAGGGCACAGAAGGCGTGGAAGGTGCCGACGGTGAGGGCGTCGCTTCGAGCCCCCACCAAACGCTGCAAACGGTCCCGCATTTCCCGGGCGGCCTTGTTGGTGAAAGTCACTGCGGCGATGCGATAGGGGCTAACCTCGGAAACCCGGACCAAGTAGGCGATGCGGTGGGTAACCACTCGGGTCTTGCCGCTGCCGGGCCCGGCGACAATCAGCAAAGGGCCGTCGGCAGTCTCGACGGCCTTTCGTTGGGCGGGATTCAGCCCTTCCAAGATTTCGATGCTTTGGACCATGGGCAGATTATAGCATGGGTTGGTGAATGGGGCCGCCAAGGACTACCGGTACGAGCGAAGGCCCAGATGCCTCTTATGGGAACGGAAGCGGGAGAACGGAAGACGGTCAATTCTTGGGACGGCTCTCCCAGGTTATTAGCAACTCCCACATGTCCGATCGCCAAAGAGGGGTGAAGCCATTGGCGTCTTGGCGAAATAACTCGCCGGACTGGTTCTTGAACAGGTCTCTCGCCCGCTCCCGGTCAGCTTCCAGCAACCAACCGCCGGATAGGGCCAGTTCCAAGGCTTCCTCAAGCGTCGGTATCGACCAGGTCTCCCACCATGCCGGCTCCGGCAGCACCCGCACGTCGGGCAAGATGCCCATTTCCCACAGCGTCGGCAACAGTTGGCGGTGGCCGCACATCGGGACCTGGTCTTCGCCGTAAACACGGCGAAATAGGTCAGCGTAGCGGTTGGGCGGGGGCTCGCTCCAGACAGTGATCATCACCCGCTGGCGCGCTGCGGCATTCAACCTTTCGATGAACGGTACGATGTCTCGGATAAAATAGATTACATCCGAGGCGTTGACGACGTCTCCCCGGATATTCTCCGCCTGTAACCATTCTTCGGAGACCAGCCGGGCGTTTTTGACGCCGGATTCCTCCATCAGGCTGAAGAACTCCCCCGCCATCGCGGGTGAGGGTTCAACATTCACCGCCTCGCGGCACCGCAACGCCAGGGGCAGCGATACCCTGCCCGCGCCGCCGCCGACATCGACGAACACGTCGTCGGGTCTCAGATACGAGGCTATGACCGCTAAGTTAGCGTCTAAATCGCGGTGAGGGTCGAAGCGGAACACGGGTGACTCTCTGGCCCAAATGTCTCCTTGGGTTGGCGGGCCATAGATTCGGGCTTCCTGTGCGGTCCGGGCGTCGGCATGAGCAGCGTAGATTTCTGCCGCGGTGGGCACGGCGCCGACAATTCGGAAGTCCATCAGTCCCCTCCTGTCCGTCTCTCATATAGCGGCAGGGCAATTATAATCGACCAAAAGATTTCTTCACTGCGGCAGGGCTTGTGCAAAGTCCGTAAAACCACACGCCGTCTTTCCGGCGGAGGCCGGAATCCAGGATTTCTTACTGGAAAACGGTGCAGTTGTCTTGGCATTCCTAGGTCCCGGCGAAAGCCGGGACGACGGTGCGGTCTACTGAAACCGGCCCTCGCAGACCGTCTGGGTCTGACCCGGGACTTTGCACACGCCCTTCGGTAGCGTAGCAGGCACGGGGCCTTAATGCTATAATCCACTGCCGGTCACCGATGGCTTTCTTTCATGTTTACTTAGATATGGGACCCCCTAGTCCAACAACAGACTTGACCTCAAGGTGAAAGCAACCCAAAGGCTGGTCCCATTTGTTTAAGGGCCGTTGTACGCTGTTTGTTGTACCTTGGTTTCAGGAAAGGCGATTGATGACTGATTCAACAACCCGAGTATATAAGTGAGCGAGTTGCGGTGCGGACCCTTAGGGTATCGGAGGAGCCATGCTGAAAATCTCAAAGCAAAATCTCAGGACGCCAGGCCCAACGCCGGTTCCGGACGACATTGTCGAAGCGATGTCCAATCCGATGATAAACCACCGCGGCCCGGAATTCGTGGAGTTGATCACCCGGGTAACCGAACAGCTAAAGCAAGTGTTCATGACCCAAAACGACCTTTATATCCTGACCGCGTCGGGTACCGGGGCGTTGGAAGCGTCGGTAGTCAACACCCTCTCCCCCGGCGACAAAGTGCTGGCCGCTACTGCCGGGGCTTTCGGGACCCGTTTTACCGAGATCGCCACTACCTATGGGGCCGATGTACAGCACTTGGAGTTCGAGTGGGGCTCCCCGGTGCTGCCCGAGGCGGTCAGGGAAGCGTTGCAAGCCGACCCGGAGATCAAAGCGGTCCTAGTTACTCATAATGAGACCTCCACCGGCGTCACCCATCCGTTGGAGGACCTGGCCCAAGTGGTCAAGGGAGAGTTTGGCAAGCTGCTCTTGGTGGACGCGGTCAGCAGCCTGGCCTGCATCCCCTTGCCGGTGGACGGTTGGGACTGCGACGTAGTGGGGACCGCCTCCCAGAAGGGCTTTATGATTCCTCCCGGGCTGGCCTTCATCAGCATTAGCGAAGCCGGGCATCAGGCCCAAGCGACGGCGACTATGCCCCGCTTCTACTTCGACCTTCAGGCAGCCCAACGCTATCTGGAAAGGGGCCAGACCCCATGGACTCCGGCCGTGTCGGCGCTCTACGGCCTTTCGTTGGCACTGGACAAGTTGCTAGCGGAGGGAATGGAGAACGTGTTTGAGCGTCATGCCAACATCGGGCGCATGACCCGGGACGGGGTTAAGGACCTAGGGCTGGAGCTTTTGGTCAAAGACGAAGCCTATGCCTCGGATACCGTGACCGCCATTAAGATTCCCGAGGACATCGACGGCGGCAAACTCGTTGGTATGGTCCGGGCCGAGGAAAACGTGGTGTTGGCCGGGGGCCAAGGCAAGCTGACCGGCAAGGTGTTCCGCATCGGCCACTTGGGCCACGTAACCCCCGAAGACATCGAGGAGGTCCTTCAAGCACTGAAGGTCGTGTTGCCGAAGGTGGGCTTCCGTGCCCGCTAAAGGGATGTTTCAAAAGTCTCTTCTCCTTGGGGAGGAGGTTAGGCCTGTCCTGAGCCTGCCGAAGGGATGAGGGGAATTCCTGACGGTCTCTCCTTGACGGTCTCCAAAGTAGTACACAGGTAGTACACAGCGAGGACGCCCCTCACCCTAGTCCTCTCCCATCGGGAGAGGAGACTTTGCAAACACTCTCTCAGGAGCTTCCAGTCGCGTAGTCTCGCGGGAGGTTGGCAGTTTGGCGTTTTCTCAGCTTGAAAAAACGATGGCGACACTCCGCATCAGCTTGGCGGAGGTCCGGGACAAGGAACGGCAGTTGGACTCGATGATTGGGCAGTTCCGCACCCAATTGCGTCGGCTTCCCCGCCAAGTGATCTACGGGCGGACCGCTCTGGACGCCTCGTTGGCCGCCATGGGAGAGATCGAGGAGCGGCTGGCGGACGCCATAGCCCAGCGCAACCGGGTGCTGGCGATCAAAAAGACCGCCACCGAGGAACTGGAGGCCTTGGAGCTAGTAAAGCAACTCGACGAGGCCCGCCGTTCCTTGCAGGAGCTGAGGCAGCGGGCCCGGCTGTCCGAATCGGCCCCCTTTTCCGAAGAAAATGGGGAAGTGTTAGCCGAGATGCGCCGGCTGGAACAATTCATCGCCGAGCACAGCAAGCGCGCCGAGTGGGCCATCACCGCCCGGTTTCAAGAGGACGCAGAGAGGTAGCCCCCTTCGGCGGAGGTTAAAGCGTGCCGTCCAACTGGTTGATTACCAGTCCGGTTGGAAGCTTGGGGTAGAAGAAAGTCGACTTTCGGGGCAGGCGCTGGCCTTGGCCTACGATGTCTTCGAACTGGTCCATCGGGAAGGGCTTTAACAGGAAAGCTGCCTGCCGGTCTCCGGGCGCGACCCGGTCAACGGCCTCGGCGTGGTCATGGGTGTAGCCCAAGTGCTCCAAGGTTGCCTCTCCCAGCACCGGCTTCAACACCTGCTCTTCCAATATCCAGGCTTCCGATACTGCCAAGCCTCCCCACTGGCGCCAATCAACTCCCGGACGCAGGGTCAATAGTTGCGGCGCTGGCTGTCCCAGTCCCACCATCGCCAAGGCGTGCCGGTCCTGTCCCGCGGCGGCCACTTGCGCGACGATTGTCTCGGCATTTAATTCGCCGTCGCTTGACTCTTTAATAGAAGTCATTGGAGTGGCTTCGAATATCTCGAAGAGGCCCTTTTGCACCTCAGCCAACTGCTCGGCGGTCAGCCCGCTAAGGGTGCGATGGTAAGGCAGCACCAAAAGGCCCGGGTCGTCGAAGCCGATCAGCGTCATCATCATGAAGTTATAAGCTTGGGCCGACCCAAGCGCCCGGCCGGGCTGCTTTTCCCGGTATTGGAGCGCCGCTTCGTAACGGTGGTGGCCGTCGGCTAGAAAGACCGGCGTATCTTGGAAAAACTCGCTGATGGCGGTCAAGTCGCTGGGCCTGGTAATGGGCCAGAAGGTCAAGCGTTGGTCCGCGTCGTCCCGAACGTCCCAAGCCGGCGGCTCCGCCATTACCCTTTGCCAAATGGCGCCCAAGCGGTCTTCTGCATCCCGATAAAGAGACATAATCGGACTGAAGTTGGTCCCGCAAGCCTCCATCAAAGACACCCGGTCCCGCACGGCCGGGGCCTCGGTATACTCGTGGGGCAGCACCTGCCGGCGCTCGTAGCCTTCCAAGCCCACGCAGGCGGTCAGCCCCAACCGGGACCATTCTTGCCCCTGATGCCGAAATTCCTGACGCGATAAATAAAGGGACGGTTCGGGGTCGCGTTGCAGGACCCCCTTTCGGGTCCACTCCTCGAAGACCGAGGCCGTCCGCCGGTACTGGCCTTGGGCGGGCGCGGACCAGTCCAGTCCTTCGCCAGCCTCCAAATGCACCACGTTGTACGGATTTCGCTGCCGGAGGGACTCTTGGATTTCCGGGGTTATCAGGTCATAGGGCGGGCAAATTACCGAGGCCGGGTCTCCCACCTCGTCCAGGTTATAGCGCCAGCCGCGGAACGGTTTTAGAACGACCATCTTAGCCGAAGCCTCCCGCCGAAAATCATAGTCTAGTACCCAGTATAGCGTCTTTCGGTTGCAGCGCCGCAATAGCCCCGCCATCTTCACAATTCTTCCTGTCCCTGAGAAAATTGCGGAACAATGAGCGATGCTATCCCGAAACCGGACTCCAGGGCCATCACGGTAGCCAGCGCCCTGCGCGACACCACCGGCGCCGACTGCGTTATACTGTTCGGCTCCAGAGCCCGCGGCGACTGGACCGCCGGCTCCGACGTGGACCTCATGGTCGTAAACCCCGAGCCGTTCACCGGGGAAGAACTCAGCCACATGCAGAGCGCGGCAGAGCGGATAGCGGAACAGACTTACCATGAGTACACCGGCGTGGACCTAGTGTTTATGACCACCGAGGAGTACGACCTCAAAAGCCGCCACACCATCAACAACGTGGCCGCTCATGTCCGCAAAGAGGGGATAGCCGTGTCCAGCGACCCGGAAAACTACAGTTCCGGCGGCTCCGAAGAATACGGCAACGACAGCAGCGCCGAGTATACCGAGCGAGAACGTCGAATAGCGGACGCCAACGAGCATTATGCGATCATGCACGACCTGTTGGACTTGGGCCGCGAAAGCAATCATGCCGCCTACTGTGCTCACCAAACCCTCGAACATGCCATGAAGGCGCTCATATCCGCCCAAGGACACGAATATCCCCATCACCACAGCTTGACAAGGTTGTACGAGACCCTACTGGCAAACGACCCCCGGATGGACTGGCAGCCCCAAAGCAACCTGAAGCAACTGAACATCTACGCCGGAGGCTCGCGCTACAGAGCGACGCTGGACCCCGTAAGAGACTTCCGGCAAATGGCTAACGGGGTAACTCACGACTTGGAGCGGATTTACCGGCGAATCACCGAACTTACAGGAGAAGACCCCTGGGGCGTTCCGCCGGAAGGGACTACGCAAGCCGTAGTTCCCCGCAGGCGATAAGGAAGTGGAGATAGCCAACTCCGGACACCCTTTCGGCATCAGTGGCACCGGGGAAGTGTCGATCGTTCCGCCCAATGGCGGCGGGGTGGCCAACGCCATTCATCACGCGGTGGACGTTAAAGTGGACAGCCTGCCTCTGAACTCCGGTGTGTTGCAAGGGGCGATGGAGAAGTAAGTTTCACGGAGTCGAACAGGTCCGAGATGGAAGGTGCAGTGAAAGTGGATGAGTCTGAACAGTTACCGGAGACGGCATTTCCGCCTCCCGGTTCCTCCGATCCCGAGGATTATGCCGCCATCAGCCAGAAGTTCGTAGCCCATGCCCGGGACGAGTTGCGCCGGGGCAACCGGCTCCAAGCATCCGAGAAGGTCTGGGGCGCGGCCAATTATGCTCTCAAGGCCGTGGCCCTTCAACGTGGGTGGAGGCACGGCGGACAGCGCAACGTGTTTGCCATCGCACAGCAATTGGCGGAAGAAGCCAACAGGCCCTATCTGGCAGACCAACTGATGGCGGCAAGGGGGATACACTACAACTTTTACGATAACGACCTAGATGAGACCGACATTAGTCGGGGCATAGATGCCGTCGGAAGGTACGTCGCCGTATTGGATGAGGTGCGAGTTTCTCCGCCGCAGCCTTTTACAATCAGGACCGAACAGGACCAGAACCGCTTGCAGCGCCTCGTAGGAAGGACCTTTGCCATCGGGACCTGCTCTGAAGATGGATTTGTTCAGCCCACTCAACCCCGGAACCGAGGCCGGCGCCGGAGAGGTGCAGAGGGTGATACTGGGCCAACGCCGGATGATTAGGTCCACGGCAGACGCGGGAGCGGCGGTAAACTGCCGGATGATTGGCTTCTATCGCCTTGCACATGCCCTGCTCTGAGGCGCTTCCTTAGTCCCAGGGGCCAAGGTGTTGTGTTATACTTCAGCCCCGTGCAAGAACAGATTTCGTGAACCGAGGGACGGTTTTTGATGGCTGGCGCAGTCGAGTTTACAGAGGGCGGGACGGTAACCAATCCTGGTGGATTTCTGGCGGGGGCTACCTATGCCGGGCTGAAGACCTACTCGGAAGACAAACTGGACCTGGGCATTATCCTTTCCGAGTCTCCCTGCACCGCCGCGGGAGTATTCACCACCAACGCTATTAAGTCTCCCTCGGTAACCGTGACCCAGGAACACGTCGGCTCGGGTCCGGCCAGGGCCTTGATCGTCAACGCGGGTATCGCCAACACCTGCGTCGGCGAACAAGGCTATACCGACGCGAAGGAGATGGCCGCGCTGGCTGCCCGGCGATTGGGCGTCCAGCCGGAAGAGGTGCTGGTCTGTAGCACCGGGGTCATTGGGGTGGAGCTCCCCATGTCGCTGGTCCGCACCGGAGTGGAGCAGATAGACCTCTCCACCGGCGGGGGTCATGCCGTGGCCCGGGCCATGATGACCACCGATACCCGCCCCAAAGAGGTTGCAGTGCGGTTCGAGTTGGATGGGCGAACGGTGGACATGGGAGGCGTGGTCAAGGGCTCCGGGATGATCCATCCCAACATGGCAACCATGCTCTCTTTCGTCACCACCGACGCGGCGGTGGACAAGGACTTCCTCCAGGCAACCTTGAAGGAAGTAGCCGACGCTTCGTTCAATATGATGACCGTGGATGGGGACTCCAGCACCAACGACACCGTGTTGGTGTTGGCCAACGGCCGGGCCGGCAACAGCCCCGTCATGGCTGGCAGCGCCGACGCCGAGACTTTTAAGGAAGCCCTGCTCCAAGTCTGTGTCCATCTCGCCAAGGAGTTGGCCCGCGACGGAGAGGGCGCGTCCCGGATGATTACGGTGGAAGTCGCTGGGGCGGAGAATGTCGGTGACGCTCGAATGGCAGCCCGCACCATCGCGTCGTCCAGCTTGGTCAAGTCGGCGGTCTACGGAGCGGACCCGAATTGGGGCCGGATTTTGATGGCCCTGGGGCGCAGCGGCGCCGCGGTTGTAGAAAGCAAGGTCGACCTCTTTATCAACGGTGTCTGCATCATGCAAGGCGGGTTGCCCATCCCGTTCCACCGGGACGCAGTGGTGGCCCTGATGCGGGGCGCCGAGGTAACGTTCCGGCTTCAACTGGGTCTCGGCGACGGAGAGGCCACCGCTTGGGGATGTGACTTGACCGAGGAGTACGTAATTATCAACAGCGCGTACACTACCTGAGCGGAGGGTTCAAAAGTCCCTTCTCCCTGGGGAGAAGGTTAGGCCTGTCCTGAGCCTGACGAAGGGATATGAGGGGAAATGTTTCCCATAAGCCAAGTTTGCTATGCCTAGACCGCTGGGATACGCCCCTCACCCTAGCCCTCTCCCCACGGGAGCTGACAAGGGTAGGCATTTGATTGTTTCAGGTTTCTGCATGGTAGATGAGCTTCATATCGGGCGACGGTTCCGGCCACGGTTCAGGAAGCAGCCAGACCCTGCGCCAAAGTCTGCCCTTGGGCAGCAGCCGTCTCAGCCAGATGATGCCCTGCCGCAGTACACTGATAGTCCGTTTGGGAGCGCTCCAAGCGCTGCGGTGAGTGGACGCCAGAGCCTTCGGCGGTGCTCTGAGATGGCCGGGCGCTATGCCAAGCTCATTGGCGTCTTCTACCCTGATCCCATACGCCAGCGTCCAGAACGTCGCCACCGACAACGCAAGCCAGTGCCTCGCCACCCGTTCGGGATCGGTCCTGCGAGTGTTCTGCCACTGCCACCCCAAGCTCTTGAGTGCTCTGAAGCCCAGTTCTATCCAGAACCGGAGCATGTACCAGCACACCCCTGCTTCGCCGGGCGGCAGGTCGGTCATCACCACCCACGGCTCGTCTTGGCCCTGGTCCCAGACCACAATCACCGTCCCGCGGCGGCGCTTGCTGCTGTCCCTGAAAGCCGTCCCGGACCCAACATATGCGTGCCCCGGCCCCGGCACCAACGCTCGCGCCGGCAGGCGGGTTCCTCCGTCAGGGCAGAACACGGTGTTGACCGATTGCCGCATGTAAGGATGCCACCCCACAGAGCGTATCTGCTCCCACAGCCGCGGACTCCTCAAACCGCGGTCAGTCATCACCAGCACGCTCATGTCCGGCGGCACCGCTTCGGACAGCAACTTCAGCAGACTCACCGCCGGCGCTATCCACTGCCCGGGTTTGTTGGCGGGCAGGATGTGCCAGGCCACCGGAATAGCGCAACTGCGATAGACCACGCTTATCGCAATGGCGTTTATCCGGTCGCCCTTCATCGTCGGGTCTATGGCAAGCACCAATCTGTCAGACTTCCACCAATTGAGAATCCATCGCAGCAGTGGAACGAAGCACAGTCTGACATCCAACTGCACTCCGCACGGGTTGGCGCGGTCCTGCCCATTGTACAGCCACTCCCGGAGATACTGCCGTATGCTGTTGAAGTTGCCTATGAACGAAAGCTCAGCGGCGACCGCGTTCTGGCAGCCGCTCTGGGCCATTATGATGCCGTACACCCACAGGACCAGTCCCTTCAACTGAGACCCTCTGAGATGCGGCATGTAGTATTGTATGGTCTGCTTCATCTGGTAGTATTCGGTTGGGAAGCGCATGGCGAACCTCTGGCAGCCTTTCTGATTCTCACCAAAAAGATGCCAGAAAGCTGTGCGCTTTCCAAGTTCTTATGCCTATTTCATACTTTGCCTACCCTTGTCAGCCCCACGGGAGAGGGGGCTTTTCATACACCCTCTTAAGCTTCAGAGCAGCACTTGACCGGTTGACCTTTGCCCCTTGGATTTAGACAATTCCCCGAGTCCCGCACCTTCAAGGGGTACCAGATTTTGCAAAGGAGGGTGAATTGCCAGGGCCGCCGATAGTGGTGAAAATCGGGGGCAGCACGCTGGGCAGCCACGATACTACTCTGAAGGACTTGGTCACCCTTCAGAGAGAAGGCGTCGAGTTGGTAGTGGTCCACGGCGGAGGCAACGTGATCTCCCAGTGGATGCAGCGGCAAAGCATACCCCCGCGCTTTGTTGAAGGGCTGCGCGTCACCGACGCCCCTAGTCTGGAGATCGTGGTGGCGGTGCTCAGCGGCCTTATCAACAAAGAACTGGTGTCTACCCTTCAGCAGCTAGGAGGCCGTTCCATTGGAATCAGCGGCATCGACGGAGGGTTGCTGGAGGCCCGAATTGCCAACCCCGACCTGGGGTTTGTGGGGGAGATTACCAAGGTCAACAGCGAGCCTTTGCAAGCCCTCGCCAAGGGCGGCTACATCCCGATGGTCGCGCCGGTAGCGATGCACCGCTTCGACGATTCAGAGAATTCCGGTTCTCCCCTTAACATCAACGGTGATACCGTGGCCGGCGAGCTAGCCCATGCTCTCGGCGCCGATAGGTTGGTTTTCTTGACCGATGTGGAAGGCATTATGGACGGTCCGGGCCGGGTGATCAGACGACTTGACCGGCGCCGGGCGAATCTCCTCTTCCAGTCGGGAGTAGTGAAAGGCGGCATGATTCCCAAGTTGTCCGCTTGCCTTCGGGCCTTGGAGCGCTTGCCGGTGGCCAACGTTATCGACGGGCGGCGTCCGGGAGCGTTGCTGGACTGCCTCCGGGGCGACTCCACCGGCACCACCCTGGTTGGCGATGGCTGAGTACCCAAGCCCAGGTAGCCAATAGATAAAAGAGACCGGCGTCCCGATGGTCCGGCCAGGGTCTTTTAATTGTCCTAAGAACCCCGCCTCAACTGTCATTCCGAACGCAGTGAGGAATCTAAAATTCTTCGGCCGCAGAACCATGCGGAGGACACGTACTTTAGACCCCTCGCTCTGCTCGGGGTGACAGTCGAAAGACTCTGGATGGTCCGGCGCAGCCTCTGGTAATAGCGGCGGCGGATACGATACCCTAGGTGGGGTCTACGATAGTACGGCAGCGAGGATGACCTGACAGCCCACAAAGTGCTCTTGATACTCGTCTGTGTGGTGTGGGCGGGTGCGCTCGTATTAGGATGCGCCGGGAGTCGGCAGGGGGTAACGCCCGTCGTAGGGACCAGTCCCGAAACACCCGCCTTGGAGGATGTAAGCAGAAAGGCCCAGGGGGAGGACCGCCCCTTCAGCGATCAGGTGCGCCCCCATTTTTATGCCCTGAGCGAAGACGGAGAACTTCAACAGGTGCGGGGAGAGCCGGACCTCATCGTCAGTTGGCGGGGCAAAGTAAAGGTTCGACAGAATTACGAAGGGCAATACCAGTACATTGACCCCTTGGCGCTGAAGTCAGGACTGATTGGCGAGCATCCGGCCCAGAGGGTTCTGCGGCTGCATGACCTAGGCTTGGCGCTGGATGCTGAGTTGGAGGACCTGCTGCGGTCTCCAACTCCACCGGGCCACCTCTTCCATAGCATGACTTTTCAATACCTTCCCCAGAAGGAGGCCAATGGCGTCATTTCGGACGTGTTCCCCGATGGGACTTTCCTGGTAATCTTTCCGGAAGCGCCGAACGAATGGCAGAGCGATCACCCAAACATTTCCAGTCCAACCCACCTGCATGTGAATCCCCGGGCTTTGAGCGTTGGGCAGTCCGGGCTTGCCAGGGAATTCGAGGAGGAGATTCTCTCCCTGTCATTTGAGGACCAGAGATATCCCCCACCTCCCTTGGCCCGGAAACAGTGCGGTGTATATCACGAGAGTTTGGCTGGAGCCGAATACGTCGGCCTGCTTGATGCTATTGGGTACCGTTTTACCTTGGGGCATGTGGTCGAGGAAGATCCGGAGGCTCCGGCGCCCTTTGGCGAGCGGTTGCTGTCGGTATTGAGACAGGGTGGCGGTGAGGACACCAGCTACTTTGGGCACGACCGCTACTGGCTGGCCGACAGGTTGGCGGAATTACAGGTCTCGTGGATGGGGGAGTGCGACACCGCTGGCGCGGTACGTATCTACCAAAGGAAAGACAGTGCCGATGACAATTACTACTTGGTCGTCCGGCGCTCGCTGGAGCCGGAAAGGACCAAGAGATATAGAGTGGTGGCGTTGGACGATGATGGATCGGCCCGGGAGGTCTACATTGCGCCTGGTATTGTGCTGATGGCCATGCCCCTCCCTTCCGATGACAATTACTGGCTGATGAGTGCCGAAGGCTGGAAGTCACCCGACGAAGGGGAACCAGCAGACCCCCGGTGGCAGACGGTCTACGTGGTAAACTTGCGGGACCCGGAGGAGTATCACAAAGTCCAGTACCCCATCTCACAGTTTCCCGAGGCTCCCGAAGCCGGCCTCTACGGGGTTTCCCCTCGGTTGAGTTCCGACGGACGCTTTCTCCTCAACACCCTATACGGGTTTAAGAACGAGGGCGGCGGAATCTGGGTGTCGGACCTGGCCGAGGATGACTACTACAACAGGCCCGAAAATTTCGTCCGCATCGTTGCGTGGGACCACACGTTGAGTTGGATGAAGCTGGAGCGAGAGAATGAAGGTCCATCGCCCTACTTCCACCTATTTATGACCGGCAAAGAAGTGGCCGACGACTTCGCCATGACAGCTAACATCCTGCGGGTTCGGGATGCTGGACTAGACTCCTCAATCCAATACCATGAGCGGCTCCTACAGATGGTGGGTTGGAACCCCGTCCCTTTTGCGTTGCAGCGTTTGTCCGAGACTCAGTTCCGCGTGGCAGTGGAGACCCACTTTAACTACGAAAGCTCCTTGCTGCCGAGGGCCAAGGGAGTGTACATAGTGCCCGTAGACTTGGAAGCAATTGAGGCCAAAGCCAACCCGTAACTCAAAGCTGCTAACCTGACTCTACACCCCTTCTACTCCCTTCCGCGAAAATCTGACGGACTCCCAAGGTGAGGCAAGAACTTCTTAAGAGTTTCCCGAATCTGGTAGCATTCACTGGGAAGGCGTATGGGAGACCTCGGGCATCCGGTATTGTTGCAGCAACCAAGATGCCAGATTTCTGTGCGCTTTCCCAGTTCTCAAACCAGTTTCAGACTTTACCTGCCCCTGTCAGCCCAGAGGCGGAGGGGATGTTTTTACGAGAATGAAAAGGCCCTGTGGGTGACCGGGTTGGCCTTCGCGTCTTTGCGTTGTATCCGGACCGCTGACCCTAAACGTTTTTCGACCCTTGCGCCTTTGCGCCATTGCGTCTTTGCGTTGTATCCGGACCGCTGCCGTTGGGGGTGAGCGACGGTAAATCCAGCTTGCGTCTCAGGCGGGGCAGGCGCCGGCGTTTGCCCCGGTGTTTTTGGTAGGTCTCTCCGATAACGGCGGCCAGCTTCAGGGGGTCGTGGTGGGTGGGCCTATTGTCGTCGATGACGTCGGCGGCCACGTACACCGCATCGTCGTCCCAACCGGTGCAAGGAGTTATCAGCCCCAAATTCCTGGACTCTTCCGCTATCTTGCTGTTGGCGATTACTGCGTCCATGCAAGCGCCGCCAGCAAAGTGGCGAATTACGTCCAAGTGGTTTAAGACCGAGTAGCCCATCGTTTCCCCGGGTTGACCGGCGACGTTGCAGATGTACATTTTCAGGGCGCCGGTCCGGCCCACTGCGGCCGCGATCTCCGCGACCAACAGGTTGGGGACAATGCTGGTGAACAAGCTGCCCGGCCCCAAGATAATCAGGTCGGCTTGGTTGATCGCTTCTATGGCGTCGGGGTGGGCGGGAGAGCCCGGCGGGTCCAGCGCCAGCGACCCCAGCCGCTCCGATGAACTGCCAACCCGAGACTCGCCGATTAGCTGCTGGCCGGAAACCGTCCTCCCCACCAGGGTGACATCCGAGATGGTGGAGGGAATCACTCTCCCGCGCACCGCCAAGAGCTCGCTGGCAATCTCCACCCCTTTATAGAAGTCGCCCCCGATGCTGGCCAAGGCGGCGATTAGGATATTGCCGAAGCTGTGTCCGTCCAACTGGCCGTTGGTGGAGAAGCGGTAGTCCATCAGTTGCTGCATCACCGCTTCCGAGTCGGCCAAAGCCACTAGGCAGTTGCGAATGTCCCCGGGCGGCAGAATGCCCAACTCGGACCTTAGCCGACCCGAGCTGCCCCCGTCGTCGGCTACGGTTACTATGGCGGTGATGTTGGAGGTATAGTATTTTAAGCCGCGCAACAGGTTGGGCAGGCCGCTGCCCCCGCCGATGGCGACGACTCGGGGGCCTCCGCTGAGCACCCGCTGGATGTAGAGGGAGTCCAAGAACCGCCAATGACGCCGCCTCAGCCAGACGGTCCCGACGGAAGTGACGAAGCCGAAGCCGGCGAGGCTAGCGAGGAACAAGCCGATGCCGATGAAAACGCCTCCCCGGACCCCCGGAGAGGCGCTGTTTAGACTGACGACGCCGAGAAGGGAGTGGATTTCCGGCCCAATGGAGATTTCCAAGGCGAAGACGACCCCAAGCCCCACCGCCGCGAGGCCAAGGGCGGCGATACCCAGCCATCGCTTTAAGGAGAGCCCGGGGGTGAGTAGGAGGAGTAGAGCGCTTCCTAGCGGATGCCCAAAGAAGGCTCGGGCCAATTGGGTCAAGCGCATCATAAGAAATTCTAGGTAGTGGGGAATTTAAAGTCAACGAGTAGTGAGTAACGCAAAGACGCTATGCCGCAAAGCTCCACCCCTCCTAAGATGATCAGTATAAATTGGTGAACGCAGTCGAAGGGAAAACTGAAAAAAACCTTGCGTCTTTGCGTCTTTGCGTTTCATCTTATAATACTGAATCAAGGGGAGGACGGCGTGGCTTCAAACTCTACCTATGATCTGGACGATCCGGCGGTTTACCCGGCGCTGGACCCTTCGGGGCTGGGCCAGCGTATCCGGTCCTTGCCCGAGCACTGCAAAGCAGCCTGGGCCCAAGTGCGGAGTTTCCCGTGGCCCTCGGGGTGGGACGGCGTCGGCAAAGTAGTAATCGGCGGCATGGGCGGCTCGGCTATTGCCGGGGACCTGGTTGCCGACCTGGTGGCCGGACCCGGGGCCGCCCCGGTGTTGGTAGTGCGAGACCTCACGCTGCCTTACGCTGTAGACGAGAGAAGCCTGTTCATTGCTTGCAGCTACTCTGGCAACACCGAAGAAACCCTGGAGTTGTTTGGTCAAGCGGCGCAGGCCCGCGCCAGGGTTTTGGCCATCGGCCGCGGCGGCATCCTAGCGGAGCGGGCCAAAGCGGTCGGTATTCCTTATATCACTGTCGGCGTAGCTACTGAACCTCGCACTGCGGTAGGCTACAATTATATGTTGCTGGCGGGAGCGCTGAAGCAGGCGGGTCTGGCGGCCATTAGCGACGCTGCGGCGGCCGCGGCTATCGATGCCTTGGAGCGCAGCGTGCCCAAGTTGCAAGAGGACTCGCCGCTGGCTGACAACCCGGCCAAACAGTTGGCCGCCGCGCTGCTGAACAAGCTGATTGTGGTCTATGGAGGCGGTCTATTCTACGGCGTGGCCCGCCGGTGGAAGTCTCAGTTCAACGAGAATGCCAAGGTGTGGGCGTTTTCCGAGGCGATGCCGGAGGTCCTCCACAACTCGGTGGAAGCTTACCCCTCTTCGTCGCCGGTAGGCGGCCCGGTCATGGCGCTGCTGTTGCAGCCGTCCCCGGCGCAAGACCGCCACGCCCGCTACTATAAGGCAATCTCCCGGCTGCTGGAGAAGGACCGCATTGAGTATCAAGTGGTGACCGCCGGGGCGGGGAGCCCCCAAGAGCAACAGCTACAGATGTTGCTCTTGGGCGACTACGTAAGCTATTACTTGGCGATAGCCCAAGGAGTTGACCCGGCGCCCAACCCGAGCATCGACAAGGCCAAGAAGCTCTTGGCCGGTCTGGACTGATAACTTAGAGGGAGCTTTGGAGACACCCTCTTGGCACATTCAACTGGAGCCGCGCTAAAGATGGCCAATATCGACCCGGAGCAACGAGCCGCCGAGCTTCGAAAAGAGCTCAATTTCCACAATCACCGGTACTACGTTCTGGACGATCCGGTGGTTGCCGACGCCGAATATGACCGCTTGATGCGGGAGCTTCGCCTTCTGGAAGAGGAACATCCCGGCTTGGTCAACCCGGAGTCACCGACGCAACGGGTCGGGGCGGCTCCGGCCAGTGGCTTTGCCCAAGTGCGGCACCGGCAGAACATGCTCAGCTTGGCCAACGCCTTCAACTTCGAGGAGCTTCAGGCGTGGTACCGGCGCACCAAGAACCTGCTGGACGAGGCTGACTTTGATTTGGTGTGCGAGTTGAAAATCGACGGCTTGGCGGTGAATTTAGCCTACGAGAATGGTGTGCTGACCCAAGGCGCCACCCGGGGCAATGGGGCGGTCGGTGAGGACGTTACGCAAAACCTGCGGACCATCCGCAGCATCCCCGTAAGCCTGCTGGACACTCCGCCGCCCTACTTGGAGGTCCGGGGAGAAGTGTATCTGTCCTTGGAAGAGTTCCGGCGCTTGAACCAGGAACGGGCCGAACGGGGCGAACCCCGGTACGCCAATCCCAGAAATACGGGCGCGGGCAGCGTCCGCCAGTTGGACCCCAACGTAACCGCCGCCCGGAATATGCAGGTCTGGGTCTACTCTTTGGGTGACATCGGTGACTATCCCAGGCCCGAGACCCATTGGGACGCCTTGGAGTGGCTGAAGACCCTGGGCTTTCGGATTAACCCCTATAACCGGATAGTGCGAAGCTTGGAGGAGGTCTACGATTATTATCAATCGTGGTTGGAGCGGCGGCACGAGCTGCCCTACGAAGCCGACGGGGTCGTGGTCAAAGTAGCGCCCTTTGCTTACCAAAGCTCCTTGGGCGTAGTGGGCCGGGAACCCAGATGGGCCATCGCCTTCAAGTTTCCGGCGGAGCAGGCGGTAACCCAGCTTCTGGACATTGGGATCAACGTCGGGCGCACCGGCAGCCTGAACCCTTACGCGGTCCTGGAACCGGTCATCGTGAGCGGCGCCACCGTGAAGCAGGCTTCACTGCACAACGAGGAGGACATTCACCGCAAGGACGTTCGCATCGGCGATTGGGTCACCATCGAACGAGCCGGGGACGTGATTCCGCAGGTGGTTGGCCCTTTGCCGGAGCGGCGCACCGGGCAAGAGCGGGTCTTCTACATGCCGGCGGAGTGTCCGGTGTGCGGCACCGGCGTGGTCAAGCCCGAGGAGGAAGCGATGCACCGGTGTCCCAACGAGTCGTGCCCAGTGCAATTCTTCGAGCTCTTGAAGCACTTCGTTAGCAAGGGCGCCATGGACATCGACGGGTTGGGCGAGCAGTGGTGCCGCATTTTGATCGACCGCCAACTGGTCTCGGACATTGCCGACCTCTACTTCCTCAAGAAAGAGCAGCTATTGGAACTGGAACGTATGGGCGAGCGGCTGGCGGACAAGATTTTGGGCAACGTTGAAGCCAGCCGGAGCCGTTCACTGTCCCGGCTGCTCTTTGCCTTGGGGATATTGCACGTCGGGTCGGAAGTCGCCGAGTTGTTGGCCCAGCAATACTCCAATATAGGTGAGGTGGCCGCCGCTACCGAGGAACAACTGACGGCGATACCGGGCATCGGTCCCAAGATTGCCAGTAGCATCGTGGTCTATTTCAGCCTTCCGCATAACCTGGAAGTAATCGAAAAGCTGCGGTCGGCCGGGGTGGACCCACAACAGGAGGTGGTCAAAGTCAACCCCGACGAGATGCCCCTGTCCGGCCAGACTTTCGTGGTGACGGGGACCCTCTCTGCATTCCCCCGCCGGGAGGCCGAGTCCCGCATCAAGGCCCTGGGAGGAAGCGTCGCCTCATCGGTGACCCGTAAGACCACTTACTTGGTGGCGGGCGAGTCGGCAGGCTCCAAGCTGGAGACGGCCCAACGCCTGGAAACCCCGGTGCTGGATGAAGCGGCTTTTCTGGCTCTCTTGGCTGGGGCGTCCGAAACCGATATGCCCGCTGGCGGAATCTAGGCGAGGCATTAAGGTCAAAGATGCGCCTGGTAGTAGGACTCGGCAACCCCGGGCCTCGGTATCGCGATACCAGACACAACGTGGGCTTCCAGTGTGTGGACGCCATGGCCAAGAAGTGGGACATCCCGGTGCAGGAACGCCGGGCCAAGGCGGTGCTGGGCATCGGCCGCTTGGCCGGGCAAGACATTGTTTTGGCCAAACCCCGGACCTTTATGAACAACAGCGGCGAGGCGGTGGACTATTTGCTGACCCGCTTCGCGGCCAAAGCCGAAGAGTTGGTAATCGTCTACGACGAGATGGAATTGCCTCTGGGCCGCTTGCGTATCCGGGCCGCAGGCAGCGACGGCGGCCACCGGGGTATGCGGTCGATTATCACCACGATTAAGACCCAAGCGTTCCCCAGGGTCCGTTTGGGAATCGGTCCAACTTCGGAGGTAGAAAACTTTGTGCCCTATGTTCTGGGGCAGTTTTCCAAAGACGAGGCGGCGGTAGTGTCTCAGGTTATCGGCAACGCCGTAGCGGCTGTGGAGTGCATGATCGAAGAAAGCATTGACGCCGCTATGAACCGGTTCAACTAGCGTCTCGGGACCGCGCCACCTGTTTTCCGTTCTGAAGAATCCCTTTCCGGTGATGCCGGTCCTCGGGGATGGGAATACTTCGTAGCCAATAGGCCCTCTTACTGATGCATGAACAACAAACTAAACCCGGTGCTCCTCCGTCGTCACTACGTCGTCACTACTATGAAAATACCTAACCCGTCTTTCCCGCGCAGGCGGGAATCCAGAAATTCCATGCACAAGGACCGCCACTAACTTGTAACATCTCTGGACTCCCGCTTTCGCGGGAGTGACGAGAAGGAGATGATTAAGATATTTACTCACACATCAGTAATTGCTGCCGGTATGCTGGCGGTCGCGGTATTGGCTTGCGGCAGTCCGGTTGCCTCGCCGGAGATTACGCCGAGCCCCCAGCCCGTGCCCTCAACCCCGCTAACCCCGTCCAAAAATGCTAGCCCCGTCCCTCCGGGTACTCAGGCAATTGGCCCCTCTAGACCGTCCGAGGCCCCCACGGCAACCCTGGATGCCGGACCCGTTTCCGGCACGCCGGTCTCATCACCGTCCTTCCCTCCGGGTTGGCTGGAGGCGGCCCAAGAATTTCCCGACGCTCCGGACCGGGACTTAAACCGGCTGGCGGCCCAACTCAAACCCGCAAGCCGGGGGGAGACGGCGGCGGTGGTGAAGGCGGAGACAGGGGCCTTCTCCGTCGGCCGGGTGGACAATTTCTGGTTGATCGACCTTCCGTCCCTAGAAGTTTATTCCAGCGCCTTCACACTGCGTTTCGTGTCGCCGCACGCCTATTGGTATTTTGAGGAGGGCCAATCGGTCAAACAAGAAGACATCGAGCGGTCGGCGGCTTCCTTTGAAGAAGAGGTCTACCCCCGGGTAACCGCTGCTTTCGGCACTGAATGGAAGCCGGGCATCGACAACGATCCCCATCTGAATATAGTGAACGCCGCGCTGAGGGGAGTGGGGGGCTACTTTAGCTCTTCTGATGAGTACCCGGTGGCCGTATACGACTACAGTAACCAACGGGAGATGATCTACATTAACTCCCAAGCGATCATACCGGGGACCACCGGATACTTGGAAGTGTTGGCCCACGAGCTACAGCACGCGGTCCACTGGAACCTTGATGCGTCAGAAGACACCTGGGTTAACGAAGGACTCTCAGAACTGGCTTCGACCATCGCCGGGTTCGATCCGGAAAGTATCTACCTGTTCCTCCGGTCAAAGCCGACCTCCTTGGTGCATTGGCCGTTGTTCCCCTTTGGCTCAGGCTCCAACTACGGGGCCGCGTCACTGTTTATGCACTACCTCTCGGAGCATTACGGGGACCGCAACAATATGCGGGCATTGCTGGCCGAGCCCAAGGACGGGGTAGCCGGCATCACCGCCTATCTGGAGTCAATGGGGCACGACGCCCGGTTCGAGGACGTATTCCGGGACTGGGCGGCGGCCAATCTGCTGGATGACCGAGAGGGTCCCTATACCTACTCAAACCTGGAGGTCGAGACCGGGGTTGCCAAGCGCATTGATGAGTATTCGACGCTGGAGTCGCAGTTACCCCAATACGCAGTGGAATACCTGGAGTTGATCAACTTTGAAGGCCCGCTGCGGCTGCGCTTCCAAGGCCGGGAGGAAAATCGGCTCTTGCCGGTGGAAGTTGGCCCTCAAGGTTGCTGGTGGGGGAACTCCGGCGACTCTATAGACGCCACGCTGGCCCGCCCCGTGGACCTCACCAACTTGGAACGGGCCACGTTAAAGTACCAAGTATGGTTTAACTTGGAGGAGGACTGGGACTACGGGTACGTTGAAGTATCGACGAATGGGGGACAGACCTGGGAAATCTTGGCGGCGCCCCATACCACGCCCGAGAACCCCATCGGAAACAGCTTTGGCAACGGCTATACTGGGGATAGCGGGGGGTGGTTGGAGGAGTCGGTCGACCTTTCCCCTTTCGCGGGGCAAGAGATTCTGCTCCGGTTTCAGCATATTACCGATGACGCCATCAACGCCTCGGGAATCTGCTTTCGGAACATCTCCATACCCGAGGCGGGTCAGCCTGACTTGGTCGATGGCTGGCGCAGCCGGGGATTCGTCCTGATCAATAACCGGGTAAAACAGGACTACATCGTGCAGGTTATCGAGATTGACGCCGAGGCCAATCGGGTGAAGTCGATACCGATGGACAAGTCAAACTCAGGCGAGGTGGTGGTCGAAGCCCCTCAAGGCTTGGGCCGGTTGGTGGTGGCCGTAGGCGCGATGGCGCCCAAGACCCGGCAAGCAGCGCCCTACACCTTGACGGTGGCGCCGGCGAGATGAGTTGACGGGCGCCCCCCACCATACTTATAAGGAAAACAGTCGTGAAGTTAGCATTGTGCGTCATTGGCTGCGGGGACTTCGCCAAGACCTTTGCCCGGGCAATGGCCTCGTTGCGGGATGAGATCGATCTCTACTTTGCCAGCCGGGACTTGCAGCGAGCGAAGTCCTACGCCCAAGAGTTTGGCGGCGTCGGGGCCTTTGGTTCCTACTCGGAAGCGGCCGCCGATCCGCGGGTGTCGGCCCTTTACTTATGCACGCCCCACCATCTGCATTTAGAGCACACGCTCTTAGCCGCCCGGGCCGGAAAGCACATTCTGGTGGAAAAGCCCATTGCCCGTAGTCTTTCCGAAGCTCAGGAAATGGTGACTCAAGCCCGCCAAGCCGGGGTAACCCTCATGGTGGCCGAAAACTACCGGTTCATGTCGGCGGCGCGAGGGGCCAAAGACCTAATCGAGGACCGCGCAATTGGCGACTTGCGGCTAATTCAGCTTCAAGAAGAGGCTTACTTCCAACCCCGGGAGTGGCGGCAGGACCGGGAATTAAATGGCGGCGGCGTGTTGATCGATGGGGGCATCCACAAGGCGGACCTGCTGGTCTACTTCTCGGGGATGCCGGAGCAGGTATTTGCAGCCGCGCTGCCCCCGGCCCTCCAAGACGCCGGTGGGGAAGACGGCGCGGTGGTGATGACCCGGTCGGCCGCTGGTGTGGTGGGAGTTATCAATCACTCTTGGGTGGCCGCCCCGGCTCCGGTCCACCATCTGGTGACAGTTTCCGGCACTGCGGGCCAGATCTCCTTTGAAGTGGACCAGCCCAGCTTAAAGCTGATCGACCGTAACGGGGAGCAGACCTTGAGCTACGCGCCCGATCAGCACGGGTTGGCGCCCATGTTCCGGGAGTTCCGGGACAGCATTAAGGAGAATCGTGAACCGCTTACGTCGGGCGCTACCGGCATAGACGCTCTGTCGGTGGTGCTGAAAGCCTACGAGTCCATCGAGACCGGCAGGTCCGTTTCGTTGGACTGAACCTTGAAGATCGGACCCGCCGCCCCAGCCTACAACATAGGCAGGTAGCGGGAGACCTCGTAATCGGTGACGGTGGCCCGGTATTCTTCCCATTCCATTTTCTTGTTGCGGATGAAGCTGTTGAGGATGTGCTCTCCCAACGCCTCCCGCAGCAGATCGCTCTCCTCGGCCAAAACGATGGCCTCACCTAGACTGCCGGGCAGCGTCTTGATTCCCCGGGCTTGACGCTGTTCCGGGTCCATCGCCAAGACGTTGCCCTCCAACGGCGGCGGCACCGGGTATTCTTCCTCGATTCCCCGCATTCCCGCCGCCAGCATCGCGCTGAAGGCCAAGTAGGGGTTGCACGCCGGGTCCGGCGCTCGGTACTCGATCCGCATCGAGCTTTCGTAGCCGGGTTTATACGCTGGCACCCGCACCAAGTCGGAGCGGTTGACGTGGGCCCACGAGATGTATACTGGGGCCTCAAACCCGGGCACCAACCGCTTGTAGGAGTTGACCCACTGGTTGGTGATCAGGGTTATCTCCGGAGCATGGCGCAACAGGCCGGCTATGAACCGTTTTCCAGTCATCGAAAGCCGGTGCGCTTCATCCGCATCGAAAAAGGCGTTGTGATTGCCCCGGAATAGCGATTGATGCGTGTGCATCCCCGAGCCGTTCATTTGCGAGCGGGGTTTTGGCATGAAAGAGGCATAGGCTCCTTGGAGTTGGGCCAACTCCTTTATCACCAATTTGGCGGTCATCACGTTGTCGGCCATGGTGAGAGCATCGGTGTACTGAAGGTCTATTTCGTGTTGGCTATGCGCCCCCTCATGGTGGGAGTATTTTACCGGTATACCCATGTCGGCCAAGTTGAGGACCGTATCCCGCCGCAGGTCCCCGGCGGGCTGACTGGACAGTTGGTCAAAATACCCGCTATGGTCCAAGGGTTCGGGCGAGCCGGCGTCCTTGAAATAGAAGAACTCCAGCTCCGGCCCCACGTAGTAGGTGTACCCCGAGCGGGCTAGCCGTTCCAGGTTTCGCTTCAACGCAAATCTCGGGTCGCCCACGAAGGGGTCTCCTCTGGGGGTCCAGATGTCGCAGAACATTCGGGCGACGGCGTTTTGTCTGGGCCGCCAAGGGAGCACCGTGAAAGTGGTGGGGTCGGGAAACGCCCGCATGTCGCTCTCGTCGATCCGGGCGAAACCTTCAATTGAAGACCCGTCAAACCCTACTCCTTGTTCAATTGCGTCTTCCAAGTCGTCAACGGTAATAGCAAATCCTTTCAGGTTGCCGAGGATGTCGGTAAACCAGAGACGAACAAACTTTACGTCGTTGTCTTGGGCGGCCCTAATGACGAAATCGCGTTCGGCGGCCCGTTCCTCTCTTACCATGTAGCCTCCCTACTAATGGAGATGCTTTTTGACGGCCCTTCGACCCTGCTCAGGACCAGCAATCTTGAGCCCTAATTGTAACTCTAACCCGCAATTCAGCGAAACCGTTCGCGGGCGGAAGGCGGGGTCTTATACTGATACGTGAACGATTACCTAAACCAGCCCTCGTCTCCTGAGCTTGTCGAAGGGCCGGCCCCCGTATCCAGTACGGGGCAGGCCTTGAGCCGGAATCCGGAAATTCTGAGGGCAAAGAACCCTTCGACAAGCTCAGGACAGGCCCTTCGACAAGCTCAGGACAGGCCCTTCGACAAGCTCAGGACAGGCCCTTCGACAAGCTCAGGACAGGCCCTTCGACAAGCTCAGGACAGGCCCTTCGACAAGCTCAGGACAGGCCCTTCGACAAGCCCTTCGACCGTGCTCAGGAGAGCCTCAGGACAGGCGTAGCTGGCAGAGAACGGCCCCGGATTCCGGCGAAGGCCGGAATTGCGAGTGGCCCGCCGCGGCGGGCCACGTAAGAGGAACGAAAATGGCGGCCAGTCCCCAACCGTCACTCCCGCGAAAGCGGGAGTCCAGAGATGTTACCAGCCAATGGCGGTCCTTGTGCCTGGAATTTCTGGATTCCCGCCTGCGCGGGA
The DNA here is from genome assembly GCA_965220245.1 of Dehalococcoidia bacterium. Taxonomy (GTDB): domain Bacteria; phylum Chloroflexota; class Dehalococcoidia; order Lucifugimonadales; family UBA3495; genus CBDCPI01. Next base: position 213,446 of record CBDCPI010000014.1, on the reverse strand, counting down.
ATGACGAGTTGGGTATTTTCATCCCTCTGCAGGAGGTTACAATAAACGAAGCGCTTCCAGATGGGCAGAGGCTTTAAGCGGGGCACGCGCAAAGCCGTCCCCTCGCCCTTTGGGTGAGGGCCGGTCCCAGTGTGGTAGCCATGTCCGGTGAGAAGGCTCTCCCCCTCATCCCAACCTTCTCCCCAGGAGAGAAGGGGCTTTGCACGGCCCCTGAGGCTCTGAGGGCCATGAGCATCAAGACCGGAACATGCAGTCGCGCATCTGAATCCTCCTCATAAATGCCTTCATGGCCTTCTCTTTGTTCCCGATATGAGGGGACGTTCTTAGCACAATCACCCTAAAATACCATGCCCCATACTAGCCCGAAGCCTATAAACGCCCGGTTGACAAAACCGGCCGTGCCAATCCGAACGGTCAAGGGGAGGTGAAAGTCATGTTAGGCGGGACCGGGACGCCGCGCATCAGTCGGCTTCTGCTTGTTGTTGCCTTCGCCCAGTTGGTGTCTCTATTGGCGCTGACAAGCTGTGGCGGTGACTCCAGCGGTCAAAGCGCATTGGACGAGTCGGAAGCGGAACAAATAGCGGCGGAGTTGAAAGGCCGTTCCTTCCGTCAATTCGATCCTTCTGTAGACGCAAGTCCGAGAAAGGCCGTCATCCTTAGCTTCTTTGTCCAGATTAGCCTTTGGGCCCAATACGCCAAAGACGGCCTGGCGGTAAACGAATGGGAGATTACGGCAAGGGACTATCGCATTGAAAACGCCGGAGATAATTCGGAAGTCACAATCTACTTCGACGAACCAGGTGCGGTACAAGAACTGCCTACCCGGTGCGGCAACTGTATTCAGACCTCAGGGTTCTCCATTTCAATCGGAAACGTTTTCGATGACGAGAAGATACGCTTCAAGCTGAATGATCCGGACAACGTTTTACCGCCGCCGTTTCCCGTATTCAAGTCGTGGACAAAATTTGGAGAAGATGAAAGCATTCAGTGAGATAGCGAGAAAATACTTCCAGGCTTGAGGCGCTTGGGGACCAGGCTACCCTCCTAATTGCGCCATCCAGTCCACGATGCCGGAGTTATTGGGCGTTTACCCTGAGCTTGGCCTCCCAGCCAGCGAGAACGTGTAACGATGCGCGCCGCAGTCCGCCTCCTCTTCCTGTCCCTGTCGGCCGCTGTCTTCGCATCGCTGGCCGTCGTTTTGGCAATGATGCTGTTCGCGCCGGAGACCTTCGCCCAGACGACGCCCGTTGACTACGACAGCGACGACGACAATCTCATCGAGATAGGCAACCTGGAGAGGCTGAACGCCGTCCGCTGGGACCTGGACGGCAACGGCGCGTCGACCAACGCCGGCTATGCCCTCGCCTTCCACGACGCCGCGGCCGGCATGGGCTGCCCCGGCGGTTGCCGCGGCTACGAGCTGGCGGCGGACCTGGACTTCGACGACCCCACCAGCTATGCCTCCGGCGAAGTCAAAGACTCCTGGACGAGCGGCGACGGCTGGCTGCGCATCGGGAGCGAAGGGAGCAATTTCGCCGTCGTTTTCGACGGCGGCGGCCACACCATTCGCAACCTGTTCATCAACCGGGTGGACAACGACGTGGCCGGGCTCTTCGGCTTCGTGGGCAGCGGCGGCGCAATCGCCGGTTGGGGCTGGTGGACGCGGACGTAAAGGGTTACGCCAGGGTCGGCGGCCTGGCGGCTTACAACAAGGGCGGCTCCATAACCGCCAGCTACGTCACCGGCAAAGTGATCGGCCGCAGCGGCGTTGGCGGCATGGCCGGTTGGAACAACGGAGCGATTACCGCTAGCTACGCTACCGCGGCAGTTACCGGCGGCGTTGGCGGCGCCGGCGAAGCTATCGGCGGCTTGGTGGGCAAGAGCGAGGGAAGCGGAGCGGCAATAACCGCCAGCTACGCCACGGGCGCAGTCCGCGCCAGCAGTTCTTCGACGGGCGTCGGCGGCTTGGCGGGTGAGAACATTCTGGGCGCGACGACAACCGCCAGCTACGCCACCGGGGCGGTCAGCCGCGGTTCCGGCTTGGTGGGCAGCAACAGCGGCGGGACGGTAAACGCTGGCTACTTCGACGCCGACACCTCGGGCCGGACCGGGTCGAGGGGCAAGACCACCGGGCAGTTGCAGTCCGGCGCCGACGACATTTACTCCACTTGGGATACAACCCAGTGGCATTTCGGTGCGGACAGCCAGTACCCCGCCTTGGTGGTGGACTTCGGGGAAGACAACGCGGCCGACTGGACCGAGTTCGGCTACCAGCTCCGCGATGGGCCTGGGCTTCGGAGAACTCCCTGGTACTGGGTCAGGTCAAGGTGGGTGAGAAATCCAATGAGATCACGGCCATACCGGAGTTGCTCAATCTGCTGGACGTGTCGGGCTGCATCGTGACAATTGACGCCATGGGCTGCCAGAAAAAGATAGCCCGGCAGATTGTGAGCAAGGAAGCCGATTTACGTTCTGGCGGTTAAGGAAAACCAGGGGAAGTTGCTGGAGGACGTGGCCGACCTGTTTTCCTGCGGACAGAGGACCGGATTTGCTGATATGAGGCACGATTTCTGCCAGACCGTGGGCAGCGGGCACGGACGTGTTGAAACCCGGCGCTGTTGAACCATTGACGGCCCGGAGCAGTTATCTTACCTGGACACCCGAGGTGATTGGCCTGGGTTGCGGAGCATCGGGATGGTCACGGCAGAACGATGTAAAGGGGACCAGGTGTCGGTGGAAACCCGCTATTACATCTCCAGTCTGGAGTCGGATGCCCAGCAGTTCTTGCGGGCGACTCGAAACCATTGGGGCATCGAGAATCGGGTCCACTGGGTGCTGGACGTGTCCTTCAGGGAAGACGAAAGCCGGGTAAGAACCGGGAACGCACCGGAAAACCTGGCGATAGTCCGGCACATGGCCCTCAACCTGCTGCGCCAGGACCGGACCTCCAAAGCCTCTATCAAAGCCAAACGCAAATTGGCAGGCTGGGACAACGACTACCTGCTGTCCATCCTCTCCAATTAGAATGCGTTTGCCCTGTCGAGAACCCGCTTGGGCAATAGCGAGAGCGACAATAGCGACAATATAGAATAGAATGACTTCCCGCGCACGGCTACTTTGAGATGGGATATCCCAGCCAGCGAGAACGTGTAACGGTGAACACCGCCGTCCGCCTCCTCTTCCTGTGGGCGACTTTCTTGGCAGTGCTGGCCGTCGTTTTGGCGGTGATGAGCGCCGCGCCGGAGACCTTCGCCCAGACGACGCCCATTGACTACGACGAGAACGACGACAATCTCATCGAGATCGCCAATCTGGAGCGGTTGAACGCCGTCCGCTGGGACCTGGACGGCGACGGCGCTTCGGATAATGACGCCTATACCGATGCCTTCTCCGATGCCGCGCCCGGTATGGGCTGCCCCGATACCTGCTTGGGCTACGAGTTGGACGCCAACCTGGACTTCGACGCCGACGGCAGCTACGCCAACCCCGAAGCCAACAAACCGGCCTGGACAGACCCGGCGGGCAACGGCTGGCTGCCCATCGGCGATTCCTCGAATGCTTTCGCCGCCACCTTCGAGGGCAACGGGTACACCATCTCCAACCTGTTCATCAACCGCAGCAGCACCGACTACACCGGGCTGTTCGGCTATGTGAGCAGCGGCGGTGGGATCAGCAACCTGGGGGTGGTGGGGGTGGACGTAACCGGAAGGGACGAAGTTGGGGGCCTGGTGGGCGGGACCGAGGGAACCATAACCGGCAGCTACGCCACCAGCGGGGTCAGCAGCTCAGGCGGCAGGGTTGGGGGCCTGGTGGGCGGGACCGAGGGAACCATAACCGGCAGCTACGCCACGGGCCGGGTCAGCAGCCCAGGCAACACGGTTGGGGGCCTGGCGGGGTACAACAGGGAAACCATAACCGCCAGCTACGCCACGGGCGGGGTCAGCAGCTCAGGCAACACGGTTGGGGGCTTGGTGGGCCTGAACAATGGAACCATAACCGCCAGCTACGCCACCGGCCGGGTCGGCGGCGCTTCCACTATCGGGGGCCTGGTGGGGCACAACAATGTAACCATAACCGCCAGCTACTTCGACACCGACACCTCCGGCCTGAGCGCCGCGACGGGCAATAATGCGGACAGCGGCGGGGCGGGCAAGGCCACCGGGGAACTGCAGATGCCGACGGGCTACTCCGGCATCTACGCCGCTTGGAACGTGGACCTGGACGACGCCGACGGCGACGGCGACCCGGCGACGGGCGGGGACGACCCTTGGGACTTCGGCGAGGAGGACGAGTACCCGGCGCTGCTGACGGTCCGCTTGGGAGTCCGGTACGACGCAGACCGGAACAATCTCATTGAAATCAGCACCCTGGAGCAGTTGAACGCCGTCCGCTGGGACCTGGACGGCGACGGCTATGCGGACGACGGCAGCGACGCGGCCCTCTACGCCGCCGCCTTCTCCGATGCCGCGCCCGGTATGGGCTGCCCCGATACCTGCCTGGGCTACGAGTTGGACGCCAACCTGGACTTCGACGCCGACGGCAGCTACGCCAACCCCACGGTCAACAAACCGGCCTGGACCGACACGACGGGCGCCGGCTGGATGCCCATCCGCGATTCCTCATATCCTTTCGCCGCCACCTTCGAGGGCAACGGGTACACCATCTCCAACCTGTTCATCAACCGCAGCAGCACCGACTACACCGGGCTGTTCGGCTATGTGAGCAGTGGTGGTGGGATCCGCAATCTGGGGGTGGTGGGGGTGGACGTAACCGGAAGGCGCCAGGTTGGCGGCCTGGCGGGCCGGAACAATGGAACGATAACCGCCAGCTACGCCACGGGCGTGGTCAGCGGCTCGGACAACAGGGTTGGGGGCCTGGTGGGGTACAACGACGGGGGCGGAAGTATAACCGGCAGCTACGCCACGGGCGGGGTCAGCGGCGTTTTCATTATCGGCGGCCTGTCGGGCGGGAACAATGGAAGTATAACCGGCAGCTACGCCACAGGCGTGGTCAGCGGCTCAGTGGACTATGTTGGGGGCCTGGCGGGTCTGAACAATGGAAGTATAACCGGCAGCTACGCCACAGGCGTGGTCAGCGGCGCTTCCATTATCGGCGGCCTGGCGGGTGTGAACAATGGAAGTATAACCGGCAGCTACGCCACGGGCGGGGCCAGCGGCTCAGGCATCTGGGTTGGCGGCTTGGCTGGTCTGAACTGGGGTGGGATAACCGGCAGCTACGCCACGGGCGGGGCCATCGGCTCAGCGGACTATTCAGTGAAATATGTTGGGGGCTTGGTGGGCGGGAACAATGGAAATATAATCGGCAGCTACGCCACGGGCGGGGTCAGCGGCACTTCCGTTATCGGCGGCCTGTCGGGGTACAACGGCAGGACCGGACGTATAACCGGCAGCTACGCCACGGGCGGGGTCAGCGGCGTTTTCATTATCGGCGGCCTGTCGGGGTACAACGGCAGGGGCGGAAGTATAACCGCTAGCTACGCCACAGGCGGGGTCAGCGGCTCAGGCAGCAGGGTTGGCGGCCTGGTGGGCGCGAACCTTGGAACGATAACCGCCAGCTACTTTGACACGTACACCTCCGGTCTGAGCGCCGCGACGGGCAATAATGTGGACGGCGGCGGGCAAGACCACCGGGGGACTGCAGGAGCCCACGAGCGCCACCGGCATCTACGCCGCTTGGGCTGCGGTCCAATGGGACTTCGGCGAGGAGGACGAGTACCCGGCGCTGGTGGCGGACTACGACGGAGATACCGGGACCCCGGCGACGTGGGAGGAGTTCGGCTACCAGCTCCGCGAGGGGCCGGCCCTGACCCTGACCCCCGGCAACGGGCAGGTTACGCTGACCTGGACCCCCGTAAACACCAGCCACTGGGAGCCCGCGCCGGCCGTCGCCTACACCGTCTACCGCGACCGCGAGCCGGTCCAGCAGGACGCCGCATCGGGGTTCACCGACAGCCCGAGCCCGGATGACGGCGGCCTCCACCGGTACCAGGTGGCCGCCGTGGTCAACGGCGGGGAGGCCAGCCGCAGCGCGCTGCTGGGCAACCAGGCGCCGACCATCACCAGCGCCGCAGCTTTCACGGCGGCCGAGAACCAAACGGCCGCCGGCGCGGTGACCGCAGAGGACAGGGACGACGCGGACAACATCACCGGCTACGCCATTGCCGGAGGAGCCGACCGGGACGAGTTCACTATCACGAACACGGGGCACCTGCGCTTCAAGTCCGCTCCCGACTTCGAGACTCCGGCGTCCGCGGCGGACTCGAACGCATACGTCGTTGAAGTGACGGCGACGGGCGGCGAGGACTATCGGGAACTTACCTCCGCCCCGCAGACGGTCACCGTAACCGTCACCGGCATCAACGAGGCGCCGGACCCGCCCGCGCTCGCCAACCAGCAAACGAGACGGGGTGAAGCGTTCATCTACACCTTCGACCCGTCCGCGGACCCCGAGGGCCACCCGGTCTCCTACACCGCCGCGATGCAGGATGGCATCGTCCTGCCGGTCTGGCTGACGTTCGACGCCGGCGCCCGCGCGTTCTCCGTCACGACCTCCGATCCCTCCTTGCCTGGCGATTACGACGTGACCGTCACCGCCAGCGACGGCCAATCGCCCCCGTTGACTTCCCAAGCCTCCTTCCGCCTCACCGTAATTGCGGCGGGCGCGCCCAGGTTCGATACTGGGAGCGCGTTCAGCGTGGCGGAGGGCATGACCGGCGTGGGTACGGTCACGGCGAGTGACCCGGACACAGGGGACACGATTACGAGCATTGCGATTACGGGTGGAGCGGACAGGGACCGGTTCAGTTTCGGCGGCGGCGTTGCCAGCGTGGCGGCGGCCAGCGCGGAGCTGGCGTTCGAGCCGCCGCCGCCGGACTACGAGAACCCAACGGACGCGGCAAGCGCGGCCCCGGACAACCCGGCGGGCAACAACGAGTACGTCGTGGAACTCACCGCCACCAGCGGCGCCGACGCAATGACGACGCAGATCATCGTCGTGACCGTAACCGACGTGGGTCCTCCGCCAAAGCCTGACGCGCCAACGGCCGCGCCGGCCGACCCGGACGGATCCAACAAGTTGACCGTGGGCTGGAACGCGCCGGACACAACGGGCATGGAGCCAATCAGCGACTACAACGTGCGCTACCGCGCGGAGGGCGCGGCGGATTGGACCGACGCCTTCTACGACGGCACGGACACCGCCACTACTATCGGCGGTCTCGCCGACGGGATCACCTACGAGGTCCAAGTGCAAGCCGTGAACAGGGAAGGGCAGAGCGGCTGGTCGAACTCCGGCGCGGGAACGACCGCCTCCCGCAGGCCGCCGCCGCCCGCCGCCGGGCCGCCGCACATAACCAACCCAGGCAGCAAGACCTACATCCAAGGCCAGCTCATCCCGGAGTTCGCCATCACGGTGGACGACGACGGGGACACGCTGACAGTGAGTGTGGACGGCTTGCCCGCCGACCTGACCTACAACGCCGGGACGGGCTTGGTGAGCGGCACGGTGTCGCCCACTGCGGAGGCAAGAGCCTACATCGTGACCATCGGCGCCGACGACGGCGTGACCCCCCAAGTCACCGCTACCTTCAACATCACGGTGTGGCCCGCCGAGCCCGTCGTGTCGGTGGGCTTCAGGGAGACGGCCGTCGAGGTATCCGAAGGCGGCTCGACAGTGCTGGCGGTCGAGCTGAGCGGAAGATACCCGCTCCCTGTAACCGTGATAGTTACGGCATTCTCCGGTACGGCTGACGAGTACGACTACGCTCCCTTCACGGCGGCGGATTTGACCATCAACCCCGGCGAAACCAGCGGCACGGTGTCGGTGGCGATAGCCGACGACGGCCTGCCCGAGGACGAAGAGGAGTTCGGGCTTCGCCTGGCCTTGGCCGACGCCCTGCCCGGCTTAGTGCTGAATACCGCCGCGGAGACGGTTAGGGTGGTCATCCCGGCCAACGGCCTCACCGTGATCGAGGTGGGGCCCCGCTTCGACACGGCCAGCGCGTTCAGCGTGCCGGAGAAAACGACCGCCGTGGGCACGGTCACGGCAAGCGACCCGGATTCGGGAGACACAATTACGAGCATCGAGATTACGGGCGGGGTAGACAGGGACCGGTTCAGCTTCAGCGGCGGCACAACCAGTGTGGCGGCGGACAGCGCCCGGTTAGTGTTCAGGATGCTGCCGGACCACGAGGACCCGGCGGACAAAGCAAGCTCGGCCCCGGCCAACCCGGCGGGCAACAACGAGTACGTCGTGGAACTCACCGCCACCGGCGGCGCAGACGCAATGACGTCGGTGCAGACCATCACCGTGACCGTGACCGACGTGGACGAGCCTCCGCCAAAGCCTGCGGCGCCAACGGTCGCCCCGGCCGCCCCCAACGAGCTGACCGTGGACTGGAACACGCCGGACACAACGGGCGCCGAGCCAATCAACGACTACAACGCACGCTACCGCGAGAGCGGCGCGGCAGACTGGACTGACGCCTTCTACGACGGCACGGACACTGCCGTCACCATCGGCGGTCTTACCGCCGGGACCGTCTACGAGGTACAGGTGCAGGCCGGGAACCGGGAGGGGCAGAGCGGCTGGTCAGACTCCGGCACGGGAACGCCCGTCAACGAGCCTCCGGTCATAACCAACCCCGGCGACCGGACCGTCAGGCCGGGCGCAGCCGTGTCGTTCCCCATCCGGGTGGACGACGATGGAGGCGCTCCGGCGGTGAGCGTAGACGGCCTGCCCGATGGCCTGAGCTACAACGCCGGGACAGGCATGGTGAGCGGCACGGCCCCGTTGCAGACGGGACCGCACGACGTGACTATCCGCGCCAGCGACGGCGTGAACCCCGAAGTCGCCGCGACCTTCAGCATCACGGTGCGGCCCGCCGCGACCGGACGGCCCGGCGGCGGCGTAACGCCCGCCGTGTCGGTGGGCTTCCCAAATAAATTCATAGAGACGGCCGTCGAGGTATCCGAAGGCGGCTCAACAGTGCTGACGGTCGAGTTGAGCAGAATGTACCGGCGCGCCATAACCGTGCGCGTAACGGCAGTCCCCGGCACGGCAGACGCGGACGACTACGCTCCCTTCACGGCGGCGGATTTGACCATCAATCCCGGCGAAACCAGCGGCACAGTGACGGTGGCGATAGCCGACGACGGCGTGGCCGAGGACGAAGAGGAGTTCACGCTGCGCCTTGCCTTGGCCGGCGCCCTGCCCGGCGTAGTGCTGAATACCGCCGCGGCGACGGTTAGGATGGTCATCCCGGCCAACGGCCTCACGGTGATCGAGGTGGGGCCCCACTTCGACAGCCCGAGCACCTTCAGCGTGGCGGAGGGCAATGACCACCGTGGGCACGGTGACGGCGAGTGACCCGGACGCGGGGGATGACATTACGGGCTTGGAAATCGCCGGTGGAGTGGACAATGACCGGTTCAGTTTCAGCGGCGGCGTAACCAGGGTGGCGGCGGCCAGCGCGCAGTTGATGTTCAGACCGCCGCCGCCGGACCACGAGAACCCAATGGACGCGGCCAGCACAGTCCCCGTCAACCCAGCGGGCAACAACCAGTACGTCGTGGAATTCACCGCCACCAGCGGCGCCGACTCACTTACGGCGACGCAGACCGTCGTCGTGACCGTGACCGACGCGGACGAGCCTCCGCCAAGGCCCGATGCGCCAACGGTCGCGCCGGCCGGACCCAACACGTTGACCGTGGACTGGAACGCGCCGGACCCAACGGGCATGGAGCCAATCAACGGCTACAACGTGCGCTACCGCGAGGTGGGCGCACCGGGCTGGACCAACGCCTTCTACGACGGGACGGTCACCGCCACCGCTGTCGGCGGCCTCACCACCGGGACCACCTACGAGGTGCAGGTGCAGGCCGTGAACGAGGAGGGGCAGAGCGGCTGGTCGGACTCCGGCACGGGAACGCCCGCCGCCGGGCCGCCGCGCATAACCAACCCCGGCAGCAAGACCTACATCCAAGGCCAACGCATCCCGGCGTTCGCCATCACGGTGGACGGCGACGGGGGCACGCCGACAGTGAGTGTGGACGGCTTGCCCGCCGGCCTGACCTACAATGCCGGGACGGGCCTGGTGAGCGGCACGGTGTCGCCCACTGCGGAGGCAAGAGCCTACATCGTGACCATCCGCGCCAACGACGGCGTGACCCCCCAAGTCACCACGACCTTCAGCATCACGGTGTGGCCTGCCGCGCCCGAACGGCCCGTCGGCGGGGGCGGCAGCGGTGGTGGGGGCGGTGGCGGCGCAGCGCCCGCCGTGTTGGTGGGCTTTCCAAATAACTTCATAGAGACGGCCGCCGAGGTATCCGAAGGCAGCTCAACAGTGCTGACGGTCGAGCTGAGCAGAATGTACCCGCGCGCCATAACCGTGCGCATAACGGCAGTCCCCGGTACGGCAGACGCGGACGACTACGCTCCCTTCACGGCGGCGGATTTGACCATCAACCCCGGCGAAACCAGCGGCACGGTGTCGGTGGCGATAGCCGACGACGGCCTGCCCGAGGACGAAGAGGAGTTCGCGCTGCGCCTGACCTTGGCCGGTGCACCGCCCGGCGTAGTGCTGAATACTGCCGCGGCGACGGTTAAGGTGATCATCCCGGCCAACGGCCCGCCGCCGCAACTGTCCTTCGGCCTTGCCGTGGTGGCGGACAGCGTCCTGATGTTGGGCGGGGCGGCGAGAATAGAGTTGCCGGAGGCCAGCGGCGGTACGGGACCGGTGACCTACACGTTAACCCCGGCGCTCCCGGCGGGGCTGACCTTCAACGCGGCGGACCGCACCATCACGGGAACGCCGTCGGAGGCCGCCGGTCCCATCAGTTTCACCTACACGGCGACGGATGCCGAGGGCGTCAGTGTAATGCTGACCTTCAACATAACCGTGGAAGCGCCGACACTCACGCCAGAGCCAACGCCCACACCTAGATCTAGGCCGGTAGCGGTAGCGCCGAGGCCCATACCCAAGCCCACGGCAGCAGCGGTAGCGCCGACGCCCGTACCCAAGCCCACGGCAGCAGCGGTAGCGCCGACGCCCGCACCGGAGCCCACGGCAGTAGCGGTAGCGCCGACGCCCGCACCGGAGCCCACGGCAGTAGCGGTAGCGCCGACGCCCGCACCGGAGCCCACGGCAGTAGCGGTAGCGCCGACGCCCATACCCAAGCCTACGGCAGTAACGGTAGCGCCGACGCCCCTGACGGGACCGGCGTCTACGGCCCGGGTTACGCCGGAACCTGCCACGGCTCCGCCCACGCCGGAGCCCGCCGTCGAGGTGGACGAAGGCGGCCCTTCCCTCATCATCCTGTGGGTCATCCTCGGTGTCGTAGCCGGGATTGGCGTCATTGGCGGCGCTATCATGCTGTCGGCGCGGCGGTTATAAAGGTGTCTTGAGGAAGCACTTGGAGTAATGGCCGCTAGGTGAATGAATCACTAAACAGGTAACTTTCCCATCGTCTTTCCCGCGAAGGCGGGAATCCAGAGCGGGAATCCAGAAAGGTGGGGGATTGGAGTTTAGAAACTCATTCACGTATCAGGAAAAGACCCTGGGGACGGGCAGCACCTTGGCTTCGGGAATCGCTGCGCTGTAAGGGTAGCGACACCGTGCTATAGTGACTGCACATTGGTGATGGTATTGGGGCATTTGGCGCATGGATAGCAGCCTGGCCAAGTCGAGGGAGAAGCTCTTCCGTAGCCTTAGAAGTAGGATACGGTCTAAGGCTGTAATTGAGGCGATGGAGTGGGTTGCCCGGGAGCGGTTTGTTCCGCCGGATAGACGTCACCTGGCTTACCAAGACGTGGCGCTAGGCATCGGCGAGGGCCAAACGATTTCTCAGCCCTATATCGTGGCCTTGATGCTGGAGGCTCTGGACCTCCGGGGCTATGAAAAGGTCCTGGAAGTCGGCACGGGAAGCGGCTATCAGGCCGCGGTGCTGTCTCACCTAGTGCCCCATGGCAGTGTATTCACTGTGGAGTTGGTCCCGGTGTTGGCCCAAAGGGCGGCGGAACAGCTTCGAGAGTTGGGACACGACAACGTCACGGTGCTCCCGGCGGGCCCGGTCTTGGGGTGTCCGGAACACCGGCCCTTCGACGCCATCGTCGTGGCCGCGGCGTCCCCCAAGCTGCCCGAGTCGCTGGCCTCCCAACTGTCCGTAGGAGGCCGGATGATAATTCCGGTGGGGACCTTGGACCAACAGGAACTGGTGTTCGCCCTGCGGACGGATGAAGGGTTAACCCTGAGGATGTTGGGACCCTGCCGCTTTGTGCCGCTACTGGGGCCGGAAGGGTTCCCGTCTGACCGTTGAACCGGTTTTTGATGTTAGCTGCATTGTTCCAATAATAAATTCCCTGGCAGGCCGGAGTGTTCGCTCCACGGAGTAACCTAAAGTGCTAGAGGCTTCTCAAGAATTGCCAGCATTGCTAGAGGAGGCCGCCGGTCTGGTGCGGCGCTCTCGTCATTTGGTGGCCTTGGCCGGGGCCGGGCTGTCGGTGGAATCGGGAATACCACCCTACCGGGGGCCGGGTGGACTGTGGACCAAGCACGGTGAACCGCCAATGTTGTCCTACCGGGAGTTTGTCGAGAATCCCAAGTTGTGGTGGGAAAACAGGCTGCGGGGCGAGGTGGAGCCAGGAAACCCAATCTATGAGATGAAGTTGGCGGTAGACCAAGCGGCCCCCAATGCGGGCCACTATTCCTTAGTGGACTTGGAAAGCCTCGGCTTGCTCCGGTGCACCATGACGCAGAACGTGGACAACCTGCACCGGGCGGCAGGCAGCCGGAAGCTGTTGGAAATTCACGGCAACCGCACCTGGCTGCGCTGTACCGGGTGCGGTGAGCGTTGGCCCAGGCAGGGGTTCCCGCTGGATGGGCTTCCTCCCCGGTGTGAACGCTGCGGCGGGGTAATCAAGCTGGATACCGTGATGTTTGGTGAGCCCATCCCTCCGGCCGTGCTGCGGGCCTGCCGCGAGCAGGCGGAACTGTGCGATTGCTTGCTCTTGGTGGGCACCTCGGGAACGGTCAATCCCGCCGCGCAACTGCCTTTGCTGGCCCGGGAAAGGGGCGCAACCCTGATCGAATTGAATCCGGAAGAGACCGCTCTCAGCGCGGCTTGCCACCTGACGCTTAGAGGCCCTTCGGGGGAGTTGCTGCCCCGGTTAACGGAGCAAGTCCGCCAAGGCGGCATCTAAACATGGGCATCTAAACATGGGCATCTAAACATGGTCGTAGTCCCGGCGCGCTTTGGTCTTGGCGACCCTGCTTGGTTGGACCCAACCATCTCGGGCGCCATCGTGGTTGTTGCCATCCTGATGGCCCTGGCCCTTCACAAGCTGGTGTTTCCGTTCGCCCTGCGGCTAACCCTCCGGACTCCCACCGAGCTTGACGAACGCATGGTCCACGCGGTCCGTTGGCCGGTGACTGTCGGCATTTTGGTCTTGGGTGTCTACCTGGCCCTGACCATCCCCTTTAATCTGACCGGCAGCCAAAAGCACTGGCTCGACGCGGCTGTACGGGTCATCGGCATCATTATCGGCATCGCCGCCGTTAGTGGGTCGGTGTCCCGGCTGATGGACTGGTACCTGGAAACCCTGGCGGCAGGAACGCCCCAGGTAATCGACGCCCGCTTCTATCCGCTGCTGCGCCGGACGGTGGTGGCCGTTATCTATGGCCTCGGGGGGCTGCTGGTCCTGGACGTGTTGCAGATTAACATTAGTCCCCTCATCGCCGGTCTGGGCTTGGGCGGCTTGGCGGTGGCGCTGGCGATTCAACCAACCCTGGCCAATCTCTTCGCCGGCACCTACGTAATGACCGAGGGAGCCATTTCCCCTGGCGATTACATTGAATTGGAAGGCAGCGTCGCTGGCTATGTGGTCGAGGTGGGGTGGCGCAGCACCCGGCTCCGCACTTGGCGGAACAACCTGGTGGTGATACCGAATGCCAGGTTCGCCGAGACCATCATCACCAACTACCAGGAGCCGGAACCGCCGGTCAACGTGTACCTAACCTGCGGCGTCAGCTACGAAAGCGACCTCGAACAAGTAGAAGCAGTCTCCCGCGACGTCATGGCGCGCCTGCTGGACAGCGACCCCAACGGTGTAAAGGAATACGGGGGTTGGTTTGGGTTCGAGTCCTTTGGGGATTCCAACGTTAACTTCTGGTTGTTTTTGCAGGCCAGAGACCGGCTGGCCAGCTTCGATTTACAGTCGGCCTTGATTCGAGACCTCCACCAACGGTTCTCGGAAGAGGGGATCGTGATCAATTATCCGGTGCGTACCTTACGTTTTCCTGACGGGGTGCGTCCGGAGACCTTGGTCCGGCACGATGGTGCCCAAGGGAGCGAGCAGGCCACCGGCCGCAACCCCGCCAGCGGGCCCGCCCGAAGCCAGCGTTTGCCCGTGGACACGAGGGTATCCGACACCGAAGCACCAGACGTAGATGCACCGGGCTGAAGCCGCGCCACCCTGCGGCCGAGTCCAGTTCCCGCCGGAAGTCCAAAGCCTATAGGGCGGCTCCGATGGCGTCCGCCATACAATTCTTGGGCGATCCAGGGCAGGGCAATCGCGTCTTAACCACGGAGGACTTTCAGTAGGTAGTCCTCCCGCCAGCCAACCACTTTGACCACCGAGCGCAAGCTGGGCCATTCCTGCAGTGCCACGAGGCGCCTGAAATATTCGCGCCGGCCGGAACCCTTCCAGACCGGTCGTCCGCTACCGAAGTCCCATCGGACCGAACCGTGTATCGGACAACCACTACCCAACCGTCGCCTCTCTTGAATCCGTATTCGACCATCTTGTAGGCACTTGTTCACCAGCAAGAGCACAATTTCGTTGATATAGGCCTCAATGCTCTCGTCGGACGGTTTGCCGTAGAACAATTGCATCTGCTTAAGATCCGCCGCGACCTTGGAGGCGAGATAGACAGCATGGGTCTTGGTGAAAGTATCGGAGGTGAAGTAGCTATAGGTCATTTTTACACCTTGAAAGAGGGTCCGTTGAAATTCAACACAAGTTTTGGGAAACTAACTACGGAGGTTCCAATGCCTTTTCCCGACCGGTTGCGCGAATTGCGGAGGGCTGCCCGGCTGAGTCAGCGGGCGCTGGCAGAGCAGGTCGGGGTAGATTTCACCTATTTGAGCAAGATCGAAAACGGCCGCGTCGAACCTCCCAGCGAGGGCGTCCTTCTACGGATTGCCAAAGAGTTGGCGAGCAAACTGGGGATGGACGAGACCGAGTTGGCCGATGAATTGATCACCCTCGCCGGAAAAATTCCGTCAGACTTGGCGGAAACCCTGTCCCGTAATCCTGAGGTTGTGCGGCTTTTACGGTCCGTCGGGAGTGATGTACATTCGGCAGCCGATTGGCGAAAGCTCTTTGCGGGTCAGTCGCCGGAGGAACAACCGGAGGAAGGATGACTACCCGGTACTTGCCCGACGTTCATATAGAGAGGCAGGCAACCCGGTTGTTCAATTCGCCATCAGCGACGTTGACCTCACCGGTTGGCCCAACCTGTACAGGCTGCGACAACTCTTCCAAGTTACCATCTCGTCGCCAACAATAAGTCTGGAACGGCTAGGGGTCCTCTACGTTGCTACCGACGGACAGCTTTACCCTTCGTTGCAGGAATACCACGGCCAGAAGCGGCTGGCGCTTTAGGAATCCGGCCCTTCAATCAAATGGTGGTCTTATGACTGCCCCAAAAGAGGCGAATCATGGAAAACCCGTTTTTTGACCGGCCCATAATCAACTCGCCATACGAATATCCCTCTCAACACTGGGAGTTGGACGAAGAAGGCCAACCGACTCAACGAATCATAGAAAGCCGGAGAGGGGCCGAGTTCGTCACGCCAATCCCCAAGCCCAGGCAAAGGGGGAGGACCAGGGGCGGACAGCAGCAGTTTGTCATCGACGAAGGATTGGGCCTCTCAACTCAAGAGCAACAGTACGATGTTACTGCTGCGGTGAACGAGATTCGGCGGCACGTTGACCAGTGGAGGAACATTCCCGGTCCGAACAACTGGGGAGTAACGCCGGAAACAGCCCGGTTGCTCCTGCATTGGCGGCAGCACAATTTCAGTCATTACCGCCCCTTCTTCTGCCAAGTCGAGGCTGTGGAAACCTTGATATGGCTTACCGAGGTTGCTCCCAGGCTCAGTACGGCGGACAGGAGGGTCCTGGACCGGCTGGCCGACGTCAATGAAGAGGCCAACCCTGAACTATCGCGCATCGCCTTGAAGCTGGCGACCGGCGCCGGCAAGACCACCGTGATGGCGATGGTTATTGCTTGGCAGACCATCAACGCCGTCCGGCATCCCAACAGCCGGAGGTTCACTCGCGGCTTCCTGGTGGTGACGCCTGGGCTCACCATCAAAGACCGGCTGAGGGTGCTCCAGCCCAATGACCCGGACAGCTACTACGCCAGCCGGGAGTTGGTCCCCGGCGATATGTTGGAAGACCTCCAGCGAGCCAAGATAGTCATCACCAACTACCACGCTTTACGTCCCCGCGAGCGCCTCGAAATTTCCAGCGGAGGGCGCGCGCTGCTGCAAGGACCGGGTAACCCTCTGGAAACTCAGGAATCCGAAGGCCAGATGGTCCAGCGGGTCATGCCGGAACTGATGGGCATGAAGAACGTAATGGTGTTGAACGACGAGGGACATCATTGCTACCGGCGCAAGCCGGGTGATGACGACGAAGGCCCCTTGACAGGAGAAGACCGTCAGGAAGCCGCCAAGAACACTGAAGAGGCCCGGGTCTGGATTTCCGGCTTGGAGATTGTCAAGCGCAAGCTGGGCGTCCGTCAGGTGGTGGACCTGTCGGCCACTCCTTTCTTCCTCCGCGGCTCCGGTTACGCCGAAGGGACCCTTTTCCCCTGGACGGTGAGCGACTTCTCCCTGATGGACGCCATTGAATGCGGCATCGTCAAGCTGCCCCGGGTCCCGGTGGCCGACAACATCCCCGGCGAACAGGTCCCGGTCTTCCGGAACCTTTGGGAGCATATCCGGCAAGATATGCCCAGAGCGGGACGGGGCAAAGCCGGGAACCTGGACCCACTCAACTTGCCCACTACGTTGCAGACGGCCCTGGAAGCTCTCTACGGGCACTACAAGACGACCTACGAGCAATGGCAAGCGGACGGAGCCACGGTGCCACCCTGCTTCATTGTGGTCTGCAACAACACTTCGACCTCCAAGCTGGTCTATGACTTTATTTCCGGCTTCGAGCGGGAGAATGACGATGGCTCTACCTCGCTGCAATACGGGCGGCTGCCACTATTCCGCAACTTCGACGAGCACGGCAACCGATACCCGATACCCCGCACCTTGCTGATCGACAGCCAACAACTGGAGTCCGGCGATAAGCTCAGCGATGATTTCCGCCGGGCCGCAGCGGAGCAGATTGAGCGATTCCGGTGGGAGCGGCAGGAACGTTCCGGCAACCGGGAGGAGTCGGACAGCATCACGGAGCAAGAGCTGCTGCGGGAAGTGATGAACACCGTCGGCAAGGAGGGGCGGCTGGGCGGGCAAATTCGCTGCGTCGTATCGGTGTCCATGCTCACCGAGGGCTGGGACGCCAACACGGTGACTCACGTTTTGGGGGTGCGGGCTTTCGGCACCCAACTGCTGTGCGAGCAGGTGGTCGGGCGGGCGTTGCGGCGCCAGTCCTACGACTTGAACGAAGAGGACCGGTTCAACGTCGAGTACGCCGACGTGCTGGGCATACCCTTTGATTTCACTGCCCGGCCGATGGTGGTCGGCCCGGGCAAGCCGCGTCAAACGGTTCACGTCAGGGCCATGCGTCCCGAGCGGGACCACCTAGAGATGACCTTCCCCCGGGTCTCCGGTTACCGGGAAGACCCACCCAAGGAAAACCTGGTTGTCAACTTTACTGACGACTCCAAGCTGGACTTGACGCCGGACCTTGTCGGACCGACGCAGACCAGGAACGAGGGGATTATCGGGGAAGGCGTTGACCTGAACCTGGTCCACACCGGCGACCTCCGCACTTCCAGCCTGGTGCTGCACCTGACCAAGCGGCTGCTGGAAACCAAGTGGCGCGATCCCAACCAGGACATCAAGGTGCACCTGTTCGGCAAGCTGCGGAACGTGGTCAAGCAATGGCTGGACACCTGCTTGGTCTGCCGGGGCGGGACCTACCCGGCCCAGTTGATGTACCAGTCATTGGCGGACATGGCCTGCAACCGCATCACCTCCGCCATCACCAGCAGGCAGGGCGAGCGGTCCATCAAGGCGCTGCTGGACTCCTACAACCCCACCGGCTCGACGCGGCACGTAAACTTCACCACCTCCAGGACCGGCATCTGGGTCACCGACTCCCGGAAGTGCCACGTCAACCTGGCCGTGCTGGACAGCGATTGGGAAGCCGAGTTCTGCCGGGCGGTCGAGTCCCATCCCCTGGTGAAAGCCTACGTGAAGAACCACAACCTGGGTTTGGAAGTCCCTTACCTGTACGGCTCAACCCCGCGCACCTACATCCCCGACTTCATCGTTCAGGTGGACGACGGGCAGGACGGTCCGCTGAACCTCATCGTGGAAATCAAGGGCTACCGGGGTGAGGACGCCAAGGAAAAGAAGAACGCGATGGAAGCCTACTGGCTGCCCGGCGTGAATGCCCTGGGCCAGTACGGACGCTGGGCCTTTGCCGAGTTCACCGACGTTTATGACATTGAGGCCGAGATGGAACGCGCCATCCTTAATTTTATCGATTTGTCCAAGAACATGCCGACCGGAGACTTTCCCAGCTACGATTACGGCAAACTCAGCTTCAAGGAGATGCTAGTGGCGGGCCCGTCCTTTGACGACCTGGACCTGACACGGCCCCCAGACTACGGGCGCGATGTTTCATTTCTGTATGACGGTCCCGGCGAGTCCTGTTAGTGTATTTGCTCGACACCAACGTCGTCTCAGAATTGCGTAAACGGGACCGATGCGACGAGAACGTGGCGGCTTGGTACACCAGCATTTCGGACGATGACTTGTTTCTGAGCGTACTGACGCTAGGCGAAATTCGCAAAGGAATCGAGCTGGTTCGAGATCGCGACCCACGGCAGGCTGAAGTTCTTGAAAATTGGCTGAGGTACGTGGAACAAAATTACGAAGGCCGGATTTTGTCGATTGACGCCGACATTGCCGATGCTTGGGGCCGAATATACCACATCCGCAACATCCCCGTGACTGACGGTCTGTTGGCGGCCACCGCCAGGGTGCATAATCTGACCCTGGTAACTCGAAACATACAGCACGTTCAGGGTTTGAGCGACCCGGCGCCCAAACCCTTCTCGGAACCCGCTGGAGGTAAATAAAATGTCCGAAGCCAGAGGTCCCCGCGGCAACAAAACCGGCAAATCCCCGGAAGACCTGCACAACTACGGCTTCGAGCAGGAGCCGGTAAATTATGCCGAACTGCAGAAACACTTGGATGAATTGGACCTCAGCCCGACACACTATGAAACTATGGAAGAGAAGCACCGGCGCCAGGGAGAGGATATGCTGCGTTTCCTTGAATTCGAGCGCAACCTGGATGAGAGCCAGTTGGGGTTGAGCGATAGAGAACGCCACTTGTTGTTCCTGAAGGAAGAAGGCCGGCACGACAAAGAACAACGAAGGCTCTACCTCTTGTTCCTCAGGTACGAGCGACAGCATTGGGAAGGGAAACGTGAGGCATGACGCTGCTCGTTGATACCGGTCCCTTGGTAGCCAATATAGACCCGTCAGACCTTTACCATGCTACATGTGCAACAAGGATGCAGGCCTTACAAGGGGAACCGATGGTTACGGCCTGGCAGTGCTTTACCGAGACGATGCATTTCTTGGGACGCACGAGGGTTTTTGCTCTCCAGGCACGCCTCTGGGATATGCGCCGCGCCGGACTGTTGGCAATTCACTTGACTGATGACCAAGAAACAGACCGGATGGAGGCCCTGATGCGCCAATATCAGGACAGCCGGATGGACTTGGCCGACGCTTCCTTAGTTGCGGCAGCAGAGAGTCTGTCGCTGCGCCGCGTGTTCACGGTTGATCGGGGTTTCTTTTACTTCCAACTTTCCGACGGCTCATCCCTGCTGGTAATCCGTTGACGGGCCAACAAGTCCTTCGTGAACCTTCGCGCCCCTTCGTGGATGAAATTGTCAGGGAGGAAGCCAATATGCCCAGGCCAAGAAGGACCCGCACCAACGCCGGCAAGTCCATTTGATTGATTCCTAATGATCGAGGAGGGCGCCATGGACCCGCTGGAGATGAACATATCCGCCTACGGCCATATACGAGGACATCTGGAACTGCAACATCGGGGTGATTGGGTGGTCTTGCATGATAGAAAGCTTGCCGGTATCTACAGTTCTTACGAGGAGGCCCACAGGAAAGCCTTGGGACGCTTCGGCCCTGGGCCATACCTTATCGCAGAAGTGGGCGGAGAGTGGATAGACAGGCGAGTGAAAGAGGTGCATGCCAAAGCCGCCAAATGGCTGGCCGACGCAGGCGGCAGCGCCCCCGATCTTGAGGACATCCCTCGCCGCCGCAGCGAGATTCAAGGATGATTCTCGCAGATACATCGGTCTGGGTGGACCACTTGCGAAGGCCGAACTCTGAAATGATAGATTGTCTCATCGCCCGCGACATACTGATGCACCCATTCGTGATTGGCGAACTCGCCTGTGGGACGCTGCCTGACCGGTCGGTCTTGCAAAGACTAGATGAACTCCCCCAGATTGTTCGGGCGACCCACGATGAAGTGTTGTCGCTCATCGAGTCCCATGGATTCATGGGGCGAGGCATCGGATACATCGACGCTCACCTGCTCGCTTCCGCCATACGCGACGGCTCCGCATCACTATGGACGAGAGACCGGCGGCTGGCGCAAATTCCTGAAGAACTGGGAGTCGCTTATCCCGAACATCTCCAATAGGCAAGGAGGAAACCAAGATGCCCCGACCACGACGCAACCGCGCCACCGCCGACAAGTCCGTGGAGACGCTGCGGCATGAGCAGGACACCCGCACCAACATCCCCACGGCAGAATACCAGCCGCTTATGCGGAAAGAGGAAGCCTCGCCCCTCCGCGAGGCCTACCAGCGGCGCAACCGCGACCTGGACCCCCAACTGGTCTGGCGGGGCAAGGACGAGCAGGACCTGGCCGACCTGGTGGTGAGCGTACCGCCCCTCTACATCCAGGAAAAGGTGCACCCCAAGGCACTGGTGGACGATCTAGTGTCCAGTAGCCAGTAAGCGCGGGAATGACCGGTCACCGGACACTGAGCACCGGCAACTGGACCTGTTCGCCGACTTCAACGGGCTGCCCGAGGGCGCCGACCGGACCGAGTTCTACCGGCACGACGGCTACTGGCAGAACCGCATGATTCTGGGCGACAGCCTCCAGGTGATGGCCTCCCTCTCCGAGCGGGAAGGCCTGCAGGGCAAGGTGCAGTGCATCTACATCGACCCGCCCTACGGCATCCGGTTCAACTCCAACTTCCAGTGGTCCACCACCAGCCGGGACGTGCGCGACGGCAACCGCGAGCACATCACCCGCGAGCCGGAGCAGGTCAAGGCCTTCCGCGACACCTGGCGCGATGGCATCCACTCCTACCTGACCTACCTGCGCGACCGCCTCACCGTGGCCCGCGACCTGCTGGCTGACTCCGGCTCCATCTTTGTGCAGATTGGGGATGAAAACGTCCATAGAGTGCGGGCGTTGATGGATGAGGTGTTCGGGGAGGAGAATTTCATATCTCTGATCACCTTCAAGAAGACCCAATATCAGGAATCAGAAAATGTTTCCAACATTGCTGATTATCTGCTGCTTTACGCGAAAAATATAAGGATGAATAAACATCGCAAGGGATATACCGCTCCCAGTCTCTTGGGAGTGGATTATTCCAAGTACAGGAGAGCTTTTACACCTACAGGGGTGCAGTCTATTCCACTAGAATGGCGCGAAAATCCTGAGAACTTTGAAGAAGGCTGGAGGCCATTTCGAAACGATATCACCTTGACTCAAGATGGAGATTCTGGGGATAGTCAAACTCCTTGGAAGCTTCATGGTAAGGAATATCTACCCGGGAAGGGACGGCATTGGCGAACTCACGCGGAGGGGAAAGATAGACTGCTTAAAGCGGGTAGAGTCAATCCTAGCAATGCTCGTCCATTTTACATCGAAAGCTTTGATGACTCGCCATCAACAAACTCGGCTAATGTCTGGATGGAAAATTTAGCCGGGGCGCAAGGCAAGGTATATGTCGTTCAAACAAACGAAAGAGTCATTGAACGCTGCATCCTGATGACCACCGACCCCGGCGACTTGGTGCTGGACCCCACCTGCGGCTCCGGTACCACCGTCTATGTGGCCGAGCAGTGGGGGCGGCGGTGGATTACTATTGATACCAGCCGGGTGGCGTTGGCTCTGGCCCGCGCCCGCATCATGGGCGCCCGCTATCCCTACTACCTGCTGGCCGACAGCCGCGACGGCCAGTTGAAGGAGGCCGAACTCTCCCGCCGCGCCCCGTCGGAAATGCCCACCTACGGCAACCTCCGCCAGGGCTTCGTCTACGAACGGGTCCCCCACATCACCCTGCGGGCCATCGCCAACAACGCCGAGATCGACGTCATCTGGGAGAAGTACGAGGAGGAGTTGGCGCTCCTGCGTCACGAGTTGTCAGTGGCGATCAGTGGTCAGTCGCCAGTGGTCAGTGACCAGTCGGACGGGGAACCGGCCACTTGGGAGATACCGCGAGAGCGTCCCGGCGACTGGCCACCGGCCACTGAACACTGGCTCACTGACTACTGGACCCGGCGCATTGCCCGGCAGAAAGAGATCGACGCCTCCATCGCCGCCAAGGCCGACTACGAGTACCTGTACGACAAGCCCTACGAGGACCGCAGCAAGGTGCGCGTCGCCGGCCCCTTCACCGTGGAAAGCATCTCGCCCCACCGGGTGCTGGGCGTGGACGAGAACGGCGACGTTATCGACGGCGTTGCCGACCCCCGCAACGGCTACGAAACCGGCTACGACTTCGGCCAGGTCATCCTGGAAAACCTGAAACGCTCCGGCGTCCAGCAGGCCCACAAAGAGGACCGGATAACCTTCACCTCCCTGACCCCCTGGCCGGGGCGGTTCGTCTGCGCCGAGGGGCGGTATCAGTGGCCAGTGGCCAGCCCCACGTCCCCCTGGCGACTGGTCACCGGCCACTGGCCACCGAGCGGCGGGCCGCGATTTTCATCGGCCCGGAGTTCGGCACGGTGTCGCGTCCCGACCTGGTGGAGGCGGCGCGGGAGGCCGCTGATGGCGGTTTCGACGTGCTGATAGCCTGCGCCTTCAACTACGACGCCCACACCACCGAGTTCGAGAGCCTGGGCCGCATCCCGGTGCTGAAGGCCCGGATGAACGCCGACCTGCACATGGCCGGGGAGCTGAAGAACACCGGCAACGGCAACTTGTTCGTCATCTTCGGCGAGCCGGACGTGGAAGTGGCTAGTGAAGAGTGGTTAGTGGATAGTTCAGGGGGTAGAATTGCGCCGTATGACATCTTTAAGTTCGTATCGGGAACTGACAGTCTGGCAGAAATCAATGGACTTAGCGGTGAGGATTTACGGGCTTACGCGGAGCTTTCCCGCCGAAGAGAGATATGGGATTACCTCTCAGATGCGGCGGGCCGCGTCCTCGATTCCGGCGAACATCGCGGAGGGTCAGGCCAGGCGCACGACGGGGGAATTTCTCCAGTCGCTTGGCGTTGCACGGGGCTCGCTGGCGGAACTGGAGACCTTCTTGGTATTGTGCGAAAGGCTGGAACTGCTGGACAAGAAGAATTCCGTCAACTTGTTGAACGACTGCGCCGGGATAAACAAAATGCTGCACGCTCTGATGCGCTCACTATCCACTCGCCACTAACCACTATCCACTTCACCCAGGTCACTGTGCATGGCGTAGACGTGTTCCACCCCAACACCGGCGAGGTGCGCAGTGACGGGCCGGAGGGCATCGCCTGCTGGTTCATAGACACCGACTACAACCAGGAAAGCTTCTTCGTCCGCCACGCCTACTTCCTGGGCGCCGGGGACCCCTACCGGTCATTGAAGACCACCCTCAAGGCCGAAATCGACGAGGACGCCTGGGCCACTCTCAACAGCGCCACCTCCCGCCCCTTCCCCAAACCCGAGTCCGGTCGCATAGCCGTCAAAGTCATCAACCATTTGGGGGATGAGGTGATGAAGGTGTTCCGGGTGGGGTGATGGTGTCGGGGCAAGGACGGGGTAGCCTGGGACTCACGCCGATCCATAGCTAAATGGCAGGAAGTTAAACTATGTACACCAAAAGGGTGCAGATCGTCAATTACGAGCCAATCAGGTAACTGTTCAGACTGGCTAAATCAGGGGTAGACTAAAAGCATGGACCGGGAAGTGAATTTAGGCGGGGTCTCCCATGAGGAGTTGATTCAGTTGGTTAGTCAACTCCTCGACCATGTTGAGGCTCTGGAAGCACGAATCTCCGAGTTGGAAGGCCGGCAGAAGCCTCCAACGGAGGGCGGGAAGGAGCGGAAGCCGCCCTCCTGGGTCAAGGCCAACCGGCCGGCCGGACCGTCCCAAGAAGGAACGCAAGCAGCGCGCCCACGGCTTTGCCCGGCGGCGGGAGGAGCCCACCCACCGGGTGGAGCACGCCACGGCCAGTTGTCCGGACTGCGGGACACTGCTGCTGGGCGGGAGGGTGCGCCGACGCCGCCAGATTATAACCATACCCCGGGTGCGGGCACGGGTGACTGAGCATGTGGTGTTGGAGCGCACTTGCCGGAAGTGCGGGCAGCGGTGGTCTCCCAAACCGGATTGGAGCGCCCTCGTGGTGGGACGGCAACGGGTGGGAATCTCAGTCCAGCAGGAAGTATGCGTGCTCCGGGAGGAGTGCCGGCTTCCCTATGGAGTGATTCAACACGGAGTGATTCAACGCTACTTGAAGTGGCGCTGCGGACTGTACCTCAGCGTGGGGGAACTGGTGGCTTTGGTGCGTGGCGCGGCTGGGCGCGGCCAGGGGGAGCACCACCGGCGGCAAGAAGAGATTCGAGCCAGTCCGGTGGTGTACGGGGACGAGACGGGCTGGCGGGAAGATGGCCGGAACGGGTATCTCTGGAGTTTCAGCACTCCGGAAGTGCGTTACTTCCTGCGGTCGGCCCAGCCGGGGAAGGGAGGTGGTTGCGGAGGTGTTGGGAGATGAGTTTGAGGGCGTGCTGGTCAGTGACTCTACGGGGCTTACAACGTGCATCAAGGGCTGCATCAGAGATGTTGGACCCATCTGCTGCGGGACATCCACCGGCTGAAGGAGCAATACCCCCAACACCAGGGTCTGGCCGGATGGGCCCAACAGGTGCGGGAGATGTATGACCATGCCCAAGCTTATCCCGGTCCTGACCCGGAGCTGCCGGAAACGGTGCAGCGGGCCCAGCGCGTAAAGCTGCAACAGCAGTGCCAGCAGCGGCTATGGTCCATCTGCAAGCCTTATCCCGGCAGCGATGCGCCCATGCGCGTGCTGTGCCAGCGAGTGGAACGCTTCCTGCCGGAGCTGTTCACCTTCGTCGCCGAACCCCGGGCTAAGGCGGACAACAACGCAGCGGAGCGCAGCCTGCGCCCTACGGTGGTAAGCCGGAAGATCAGCGGCGGGACCCGTTCACCGGAGGGGAGCAACACCAAGAGCGCTCTGGCTTCCCTGTTCGGCACATGGCGCCTGCGAGGCCGCAACCCCTACCAAGGACTAAACTCCATCCTCTCCAAACCCCTACTCGCCTCAGTCTGAACAGTTACCCTTGATTCCACTGGCAAAAGCGGCTAGGCTGCAAGCAAGACCACACGAGGAGAGAGACATGTTTAACAATGTGCATCACGTGACCTATGCGGTGGAAAGTACTCAAGAAATGGCCGACTATCTCGAGCGAAACTTCGGGCTGACACCCCTGCGTACCGACGAGTTCACCGACCGGGGCTTCAAGTCTATTCTCTATCGCATCGGCCCCACCCTAGTGGACTTTTTCGAGCCCCTCCGCGACGACACTGCGTTGGCCCAGCAACTCCGGGAAACCGGACCGGGGGTTATGCACGTGGCTTGGGACGTCGGTGGCATCGACGAGGTCTTTAACGACTTGAAGAGCAAGGGCAACGAGATGCGGGGCGAAGGCCCGAGCACCAGTCCCTACGGTTACCGGACTGCCAGCATCGAGCCTTCCAGTTCCCACGGCATATACTTCCAGCTAGCCGAGGGCGAGCACAGCTAGGGAGTAGCGGCACTCCGTGCCGCCTCCCAAAAATTTTCGCTGAGGCCGGTCGAGGTATTAGCTTGATTAGCGTAGCAACGCTGCGCGCACTGTCCGCCGCTCGGCTGGAAGACGCCCGCGCCCTTCTAGCGGCTGGACAGAACGAGGGCGCTATCTACCTTTGCGGCTACGCCGTCGAGTTGGCGCTAAAAGCCCGGATCTGCGAAACTTTGGACTGGACCCGGTTCCCCCACAGGGAAAGAATTCGAAGACTACCGTTCGTTTAGAACTCACAAGTTGAATGTGCTGTTGCATCTTTCGGGAATCCGCAACCGGATCGTGGCCGGGCTTAAGGACGACTGGGACACTGTGTCGAAGTGGTACCCGGAAATCCGATACACTCAGGCCGATGCTGACCCAGTCTTACCAACTGCTGAGGCCATGATTTCGGCTGCGGAGAGGGTATTGGAGGCATTGTGAAACCGATACTCGTAAATGGCTTTGTTGAATGAATGGGAGGTAGTGTTAAGCTGGAGGCATGAAGCGAACACCGCAAGCCTCCAAAGCTCGTCCCAAGAAACGCACCACCACCAGGAAATCCCAGTATCGGATACGTAACTGGCATGACTACAACGAAAGCCTGGTCCAGCGGGGTTCAATAACCCTATGGACCAGCGAAGAGGATATTGGGGCCTGGAAGCCCGACGGCCCCCGAAAGCGCGGTGGGCAGTTTCAGTATTCCGATGGAGCAATCCAGTGTCTGTTGATGGTGCGCAGCGTCTTCCACTTGACCCTGAGGGCTGCCGAAGGGTTTCTCCGGTCCGTGTTTCACTTGCTGGAGTGGGATTTGCCGGTGCCGGACTATACCACCCTCTGCAAGCGCGCCAAGCGCCTGGGGGTTTCCTTGCTCAGGAAAGCTGCTGGGCCCTTGCACCTGGTACTGGACAGCACCGGGTTGAAAGTCTTTGGGGAGGGAGAATGGAAGGTGCGTCAGCATGGCTATACCAAACGGCGCACCTGGAGGAAGCTCCATCTAAGCGTGGACAGTGAAACCCAGGAGATCCAGGCCGTGGTACTGAGCGAGGCCAGCCTGGACGATGCGGGAGCGGTGCCCGAACTTCTGGACCAGAGCACCGAGTCAGTGGAGCAGGTGGGTGGCGATGGGGCCTACGACAAAAGGAAGGTATATGAGGGCTGCGCTGTCAGAGGTGTCAGGCGGGTAGCAATTCCACCTCGAAAGGATGCCCGTATCTGGCAGCATGGGAACTGTGCCGCCCCGCCC
Source organism: Dehalococcoidia bacterium (assembly GCA_965220245.1). GTDB lineage: Bacteria > Chloroflexota > Dehalococcoidia > Lucifugimonadales > UBA3495 > CBDCPI01. The sequence goes on along the minus strand of CBDCPI010000014.1, from coordinate 185,892 downwards.
CTGGTGCGGGACGAGAACCTGAGAAGGATTCGGAAGGTAGGACGTAAGCGGTGGAAACAAGAGTCGGGCTATCATCGGCGTTCCCTGGCCGAGACTGCCATGTTTCGGTTCAAGACCACCTTTGGTTCCTATCTTCAGGCCAGGAAGTTACCGCAGCAGAAGGTGGAAGCCAAGGTAAAGTGTGCCGCTTTGAATCGGATGACCCACTTGGGAATGCCGGATAGCTATCGAGTAGCATAGCTCGATTCAAAGGGTGTCGGGACATTTCATGTGCTGCCAATATTCATGCAACAAAGCCCTCGTAAATCATAAGCCGACGATTGAAGCGTTGGTTAAATTCGAGCGCGATTTCGCCGAGGAGCACGGCCCGTTTGCGTTCTTCGGATTTCTATTAACTACATACGATGACTATCTCCGGTCGGGTGGCGATTGGCAGGTTACGGTAGCAGCCCCGTGGTCGAAGGATTACAGCGGCCCGGCGGCTAAAGCCTTCTTCAAAGGCGTCGACGAAGTTTTGCAACTCGAACGGTGGTGGACGCAGCCAAGCACCATGTTGTTGAGACCGGACAATCCAGGATTGGAACCAGTCCACGACGCGCTCGAAATTGAGCACGACCTGGTTGAATTAATAGATGTCGAACTTTTCGGTAAGGAGATACGCCGCGCCTACATCATTACTTCCCAGAGATTGGCGGCTCCCGCAACTTTGAGCCAGGACTGAACATGGTCTGCTATGATTGCATCGCCAATAATCGTTGGAGGGGCGCATGAAGCAGATTACCGCGACAATCACGCAGCAAAGCCAAGTGACCGTTCCCGCCGAAGTGCTCCGCGCTCTGGGCCTGAAGCCCAAAGACAAGGTTGCGTTCACCATTGCCAGTGGCGAAGTCCGCCTTGCCGCCGCTTCCGCTTCATTCAGCTTGGAGTCAGCTTATGGGTCGGTCAAGCCGTCGAGTCATCCCGAGGACTTCGAAAAAATCGCCCGCATTGCCAAGGACGTCAAGGCCGAGAGCACGGCTCGTCAACTCGACAACCTATGAAGTTCCTTGACACGAACATCATTCTCCGATTCTTGACCAGGGATGATGAAGCCAAAGCCGAGTCCTGCTACCAACTGTTCCAACGAGTACAGCAGGGGGAAGAAGAAATCTTCACCAGTGAGGCCATCATTGCGGAGGTAGCCTACGTGCTCTACTCCCGGCGCGCTCCCTACCAACTAAGTCACTCGGAAATAAGAGATAGGCTACTTCCGATACTCACTCTGCAAGGATTGAAGCTCCCACAAAAGCGCGTCTGCCTGGATGCTCTGGACATCTACGCCGACTCACCGTTCCTTGACTTCGAAGACGCATTGACCGTAGCTCACATGGGACAGAGGGGCATCAATGAGATTGTCAGCTACGACAGAGACTTCGACCGCGTCGCCGGGATTCAGAGGGTTGAGCCGTAGATGGGAGAGCGAGTTTTGGAAAAGGCCCTCACACCTTGGGCCAGACCTGGGTCGCAAAGTCTTCCATCCTTCCCAGCACCTCATCCAAGTCCTCAGTCTGGCGGATGAAGTCCAACGCCATGGAGCCGACGCCCATTTCCTCGTACTGCCGAATGTCCGCCGCCATCTGGTCCGCGTCGCCCACGAAAGGGGCCCTCCCGTCGGCCGCCGCGTCCTTTCTAAGCTCAAACTGGTGGGTGCGGTAGATGGTCTCAATCGTCGACGGGTCTCTCCCAAATCGGCGGGCATAGGCCGCCAGTTGTTCCAGGCCCGCTTTTAGCTGCTCCGGAGTCCCCATGGGGAAGGTGGGGTTGGAGCCCAACGGGTACCACCCGTCGGCCAGTTCGGCGGTGCGGCGCAGCGCGGGACGGCTCTCCCCGCCGACCCAGATGGGCGGATGGGGCTTTTGCACCGGCTTCGGCAGAAAGCTGATGTTATCGAAGCTGACGTATTTCCCTTGAAAGCTGGGGTCGTCGCTGGTCCACAACTCTTTGAAGGCCCGGATGTATTCGTCGGTCACCGCTCCCCGTTCCTCGAAGGGCGGCAACCCCAGGGCCTCGAACTCTTCCCGCATCCAACCCACGCCCACGCCCACGACCAGCCGCCCTCCGGACAGCACGTCCAAGGTAGCCAGGGCTTTGGCCGCGACCAGCGGATTGCGGTGCGGGACGATTATCACGCTGGTGACCAAGCGGATGGCGCTGGTCTGCCCGGCCAGAAACGCCAGCAGGGTTAGCTGCTCCATGGACTCGCCGGAGGGGGCGCCAGGGAACTCACCTCCTTGGGTGTAAGGGTAGGGTGAGGCAATGCTTCGAGGGACCAGGATGTGGTCTCCGGTGTAGAGAGCGTCGTATCCCAGCGACTCCCCCTTCCGGGCAATAGCTCCCAGTTTCTCCGGTGTGGCTAGTGGCCCCCGCCCCGGCAGAGTAAAACCGTACTTCATGGCATAATCTCCTTATTGACTTGCCTTATTATCTTGATGGCGCTTTTACTCTGCCACTTGATGGGCAGGCTGTGCAACCTTATTCGGCAACCAATCAGGGCCCCCGGCCTCATCTCCAAGCATATTACGCCGCTCCTAGGCGACCGGGGCCCGTGCCGAGGCCTAGAGAAAGGCTGTTTAGGTCAGCGCAACCAAGCCATTAATGCTCCGATAGCGGCGCTCATAAAGACCACCGACCAAGGAGGGAACTTCCAAACTGCCAGCAACGCAACGGCTCCGGCGGCGACGGCGAAATCAAGGGGAGATTCGATGGCGCTCACCCACACGGGGTCGTAAAGCGCCGCCAACAGAATCCCCACCACCGCGGCGTTGACTCCTCGCAGGGCCGACTGGAAGGCCGGCTTGGTGCGTAGCCGGTCCCAGAATGGCAATACCCCAATCACCAACAAGAATGACGGAGCAAAGATCGCGGCCACTGCCACCGCAGCGCCGACTATGCCATTGGGACTAAAGGCAGAGACCGCTCCCAGGTAGGCGCTAAACGTGAAGAGCGGGCCGGGCGCCGCCTGCGCCGCGCCGTACCCGGCGATGAACTCTTGGGTGGTGACCCATCCCGGAGGCGTAACCTCGGCTTGCAGCAGCGGCAGCACCACGTGGCCGCCGCCAAACACCACCGAACCAGCGCGATAAAAGCTGTCGATCAAGCTCAACCAATGGGCCGGATAGGCTTGCCGCAGCAGGGGCAGGACGATTAGCAGCCCAAAGAAGGCCGCTATAGCGGTAACGGCTAACCAGTGGGGAATCCCCGTCGCTAGGGGCTGGCTGGAGTCTCCGGGGGTATCGGGTTTCAACCAAAGCCGCCCCACCAGTCCAGCGGCCGCGATTACGGCTATTTGGAGCCAAGGTGTTGGCCAACTCAGGCTGATTATTGCGGCCAACACCGCGATGCTTGCCCGTTCGCGGTCCGGGGCTAACGTGCGGGCCATGCCCCACACCGCCAGCGCGACTATCGCCACCGCAACTATCTTGAATCCGTGGAGCCACTCCGTGTTGCCGGCCTCCCAAGCGGTAACGCCGTAAGCAAACATCGTCAGGAGGACTGCAGACGGTAACGTGAAACCCAGCCATGCCGCTAGGCCGCCGCTCAAGCCGGCCCGCATGGTCCCCACCACTATGCCTACCTGGCTGCTGGCTGGTCCGGGCAAAGACTGGCACAGGGCGACGACTGCCGCGTAGGTAGACTCATCCAACCACTTCCGCCGGACCACGTATTCTTCCCGGAAGTAGCCAAGATGCGCCACTGGCCCGCCAAAGGAAGTTAGTCCCAACCGCAGGGCAACCAGAAAAACTTGAAGGCTGGCCTTGATGGATAGCTGCGGCAACGCTGCCCCCAAGTTTGGATTGGGCAGGCTTTCATCATAATATACAATGCAACAGGATAGTTGCAGGATAGTTGATGGAACATCAAGGAGAGAAAGATGCTGATCGTCGACGCACAGGTACACATTTGGGGAGCCGGACTGCCCACCAACCCGTCCCACCGGCAAGTAACGTCCTTCACCGCTGACGACCTGCTAAAGGAGATGGACGAAGCCGGGGTAGACGCCGCCGTGATCCACCCGCCGGGATGGGACCCAAATTCCAACCAGTTAGCCATCGAGGCGGCCCGTGAGCACCCCAACCGGCTGTCCATCCTGGGCAACTTCCCCTTAGACCAGCGGGAGAGCCGCGACTTGGTGCCCGGCTGGAAACAGAACCCCGGCATGTTGGGGCTGCGGTTTTCCTTCCTCCAACCCCACCAGCAGAACTGGCCCACTGACGGCACCATGGACTGGTTGTGGCCCGCCGTGACCGAGGCCGGAATACCCGTCGCCCTCATGGCATCCGCCTTCATCCCTCTGGTGGGGCAGATAGCCGAGCAGCACCCCAACGTAAAGCTAATCGTCGACCACCTGGGCCGGCAGCGCGGCGCTCAAGACGAAGTCGGCTGGGCCGACCTGCCCGGCTTGCTGGCTTTGGCCAAATACCCCAACGTGGCGATCAAAGCCACCGGCGCGCCCAGCTACTCCAGCGACCCCTACCCCTACCGGAACATCCACGACTACCTGCACCAAATTTACGACGCCTTCGGCCCCGAGCGCATGTTCTGGGGCACCGACATCACCCGTATGCCCTGCTCTTGGCGCCAGTGCGTCACCATGTTCACCGAAGAGCTATCCTGGCTCTCGGACCAAGACAAAGAGCTAATCATGGGCCGCGCCCTCTGCAACTGGATCGGCTGGGATATTTAAGGGTAGCCTAGAAATGCCCAAGGTGAACCACGAAATACTAAGCTGGGCCCGGGAGACCGCTGGGCTCACCCCAGAGGAGGCGGTCAAGAAGCTGGCCATACGGGACGCCAAGGGCATAGCAGCAGTGGACCGGCTGTCTGCCCTGGAAAACGGGACCGTTGACCCCACGCGGCCCATGCTCGTCAAAATGGCGAGACATTACCGCCGCCCCTTGCTTACGTTCTACCTGTCCGCGGTGCCCGGGAGAGGCGAGCGCGGCGCCGACTTCCGCTCTCTGCCCGCGGAGCCTTCCGTTGCTGCTGACGCAGTGGTCGACGCATTAATGCGAGATGTGCGAGCAAGGCAAAGCATGGTGCGGGCGCTCCGGGAAGACGAGGACGAAGCCGAACCGATCCCCTTCATCGGTTCGATGCGCACATCAGATGGTGAGCAGGCCGTTCTCGACGAGTTGCGAACGTTGCTTGATGTACCTTTAGAAGTCTACTACCGCGCACAACCCCGTCCGAATGCCGCGTTTGACCTGCTGCGTACCGCCACCGAGAGCAAGGGAGCGTTTGTAATCCTCAAAGGCGACTTAGGCAGCTATCACACGGCGATCGACACGGAAATCTTCAGAGGCTTCTCAATCGCGGATGAAGTCGCCCCCTTTATCGTAATTAACGACCGAGACGCCCGTCCAGCATGGGCTTTTACGCTGCTGCACGAGTTGGTACATCTGCTTCTCGGCCAGACAGGCCTCGACAACGCCCGAGCGGCAAACGACATAGAGAGGTTTTGCGATCAAGTCGCTGGAGACTTTCTCCTTCCCCAAGAAGAACTTGTACATCTGGAATTCACAAGCACGTCCGAAGATGAGTCGGAATTAGAACGGACCATTAGCGAATTCGCCACACATCGCAACCTGAGCCGGGCTATGGTGGCTTACAGAGCCTATCGTGCCGGAGTCATTGAGCAAGAGACCTTCAATATCATCGACGATAAATTTAAACAGCGCTCGCTACAGGAGCGCGCTGCCCAACGGGCACGAGCGAATGACCAGGAAGGCGGACCCAATTATTATGTGGTCCGCCGACATCGTGTGGGACCATCCTTGGTCGATCTAGCCCGGAGAATGACGGCTTCAGGATCTCTAACAACGTCCAAAGCGGCTCAGGTGTTAGGAGTCAAACCCACGCAAGTTCAGTCTTTGCTCGGGTTCAGCAGACCATCCTAAAATGACCCCGTCGCTATATCTTTTGGACGCGAATGTGTTCATAGATGCCAACCGGGATTACTACCCCATAGAAAGAATTCCGGAATTTTGGGTGTGGCTCGTTGACATGGGAGAACAAGGGCACTTGAAAATCCCCCTAGAAATATATGAAGAACTCGTATATGGAGATGACTCCCTCTCGGAATGGTTAAAAACCCATAGGAATAGCCTGTTGTTCGAAGAGGAAGTTCCCGTGGGATTAGTCGCTCAGGTAACCGAGCAGGGTTACGCCAACGACCTAACAGACGTCGAGATCGAGAAAATTGGCCGCGACCCGTTTCTGATTGCTTATGCCCTGGTCAATCTAGGGCGCCGTTGCGTGATCACAACCGAGGTCTCCAGACCGAGCAGGACCCGGGCGAACCGACATATTCCCGATGTGTGCCGCGACTTTAACATCCCTTGCGGCAACACCTTCGAATTGGTGCGCGCGCTGGACTTCCGCACCAATTACCCCCTGCGGTGATACGATGGGTGTGCCGAGGCTTGGGCCGGTTGTCACTACAACTACACACTCCTGGGATATTTAGGGGCCAACCCACATATCGGACGCCTGTCCTCGTGGTCCTGGTCGGCTTTGGGTCATAAGGCCGACCAGGACCGTGGGATATAATGGACTTTTGCTATGCCGAACTATCCCCACATAGAACGCTATCACGAAGAATTGCAGCGGCTCAAGGACTTCGGCGGCTCTGACAACGAGGGCAGCATCCGCCGGGCATTCGAGAACTGCTTGGACGCCTACTGCCGGGAGCACCGCGAACGGCTGGCGCTGGTGGCCGAGTTGGACGCTACCCATCGCAGCGTGCCCGACGGCACGGTCAAGGACACCCTGCGGATGGCCCGGGGTTACTGGGAGGCCAAAGACACCCACGACGATCTGGACACCGAGATACAGCGGAAATTCAACCGGGGCTATCCCCGAGACAACATCATCTTCGAAGACTCCCAGACCGCCGTCCTGATCCAGAACCGGGAAGAGGCGATGCGGGTGGACATGACCCGCCCCGGCGAATTGCATCGCCTGATACGCAGCTTCCTCGACTACGAACTGCCCCAAATCGAGGAGTTCCGCCAGTCCCAACAACAGTTCAAGGCAGACCTACCCACAGTCTTGGCTAACCTGCGCGAGGCCCTGGATACGGCTGAGTCCGACAACCCCACCTACCGGGCTGCTGCCGCAGCCTTCCTCGATCTATGCCAGCAGACCATCAGCCGGGAAGTGTCCGCCGCCGACGTGCGGGAGATGCTGCTCCAGCACATTCTGACCAAGGACATCTTCCTCCGGGTCTTCTCGGAGGACCAGTTCCACCGGGAGAACAACGTCGCCCAACATTTGGATGCGCTGGAAGGGACCTTCTTCACCGGCGATGTGCGGCGGCAGGCCATCGACCGTCTCCGCACTTATTACGGGGCCATTGGCCGGGCTGCCGACGATATTGCCGACTACGCCGAAAAACAGCAGTTCCTCAAGGCCGTCTACGAGGACTTCTACAAAGCCTACAACCCCGCCGCCGCCGACCGCTTGGGTGTGGTTTACACGCCAAATGAGGTCGTCGACTTTATCATCCGCGGCGTTGACTCCCTGTTGCAATGGCACTTCGGCCGCCGCTTGGCCGACGACAACGTGCAAATCCTCGACCCCGCCACCGGCACCGGCACCTTCATCACCAACCTGATCAACTACCTGCCCCAAGACCGCCTGGAATACAAGTACCTAAACGAAATCCACGCCAACGAGGTGGCGATTCTCCCCTACTACATCGCCAATCTGAACATCGAGTACACCTACAAGGAGCGCACCGGCTATTACCGGGAGTTCCCCAACCTGTGCTTCGTTGACACCCTGGACAACATGGGCTGGCAGGGCGCGACGGGCGGCGCGGTGCAACGGCAGGGGACGTTCAACCTGGGCGCGCTATCGGAAGAAAACTGGATTCGCGTCCAGGAGCAGAACGAAAAGCCCATCAGCGTCATCATTGGCAACCCACCGTATAACGCCAACCAACAGAATGAAAACGATAACAACAAGAACCGGCAGTACCCGGAGGAAGACCGCCGCATCAAGGACACCTACATCGCCGCCAGCACGGCGCAGAAGACCAAGCAATATGATATGTACAAGCGGTTCATCCGTTGGGCGTCAGACCGGCTGGCCGACGACGGGATTATTGGCTTCGTCACCAACCGGGCGTATATTGATGCGCGACAGGATGACGGGTTCCGGCAGGTTGCAGCTACGGAGTTCACCGATATCTATATTCTGGACTTGGGTTCGGACGTGCGCCGCAACCCGAAAATTTCCGGCACGACACACAACGTCTTTGGCATACAGACCGGCGTCGCCATCGGTTTCTTTGTGAGGGACAAAGCCAAACTTGGCGAGTGCTCCATTCATTACGCCCGCCGCGAGGATACCGAGGCCGCCAGAGACAAACTGGCTTATTTGCGCGAGACCAAGCTGGGCGGCATTGGCTTTGAAAACATTACGCCCGACAAGAAAGGGAATTGGCTCAACCAGTCCAATACCGACTTTGACAATCTGATGCCCCTTGCCGACCGTCGGACCAAGCTCGCCAAGACAGCCGCTGACGAGCGGGCGGTGTTCAAACTCGGCGCCCTTGGCGTAAACACGGCGCGCGATGAATGGGTGTACGATTTTGATATCCTTACTCTACGCCTAAAAGCACTCTTCTTTGCAGATACTTACAACACACTTCTCGACAACAATGACGAGTCCTATCACCCAGTTATCAAGTGGAGTCGAGACCTACGCAATGAGTTTCGACGCAGCCAGCGCATCGTTTATAGCGAGGCCAATCGCATCCAATCTTTATACCGCCCGTTCGTCTTAAAGCATCATTTTGCCGACTTCACCATGAACGATGTGCTTACTCGAAACCATTATGAAATGTTTGGGCCGGACTTAAAGCAGCCCAACAAGGTTATCAATTTCTGCGTCAACGGTAGATATTTCTATGTATTGGCCGCGGACAGGTTGACCGACTGGCACTTCACCGGCGACACCCAATGCCTCCCCCTCTACCGCTACACTCCGGACGGAGAGCGGGTGAGCAACATCACCGATTGGGCGATGCGGGAGTGGGGAGAACGATACCGGAACTATCACGAGGTTTTTGGCGAAGCTGGCATTACTGCCGAGGATATTTTCGCCTACATTTACGCGCTGCTGCACGACCCGGCGTATTTGCATGACTACCGGGTTGAGTTGCTCCGGGAGTTTCCCCGGCTGCCCCTCTACCACGATGTTGATTTGTGGTTGGAAACCGGGTGGGAGTTGCTGGACTTGCACTTGGGCTTTGAGACCGCCGAACCCTACGGGTTGGAACGCCGTGACCAGGACGGCGCAGCCAGCAAGGTCATCCTGCGGGCCGACAAGGAGCGGGGCATCATCACCCTAGACGACAAGACCTCGCTGACCAGCGTGCCGCCCGACGCTTGGCGCTACCGGCTGGGCAACCGGTCCGCCCTAGAATGGGTCCTCGACCAATACAAGGAGCGCAAACCGAAGGACCCAACCATCGCCGAAAGGTTCAACACTTACCGCTTTGCCGACTACAAGGAGCGGGTCATCGGCCTGCTGCAACAGGTCTGCACCGTCAGCGTGCAGACGATGGACCTCGTGGATAGAATGGCCTATTGGGAAGGTAACATCCTGATAGCCGATGGCGACCGGGGGACCGGCGCCGGTCCGCTGGCGCGGCCACACTCCTGAGCCAGTCAACCGGGACATCGTAACCGGAAGCGGCATGGTCGGAGATGTAGTCTGGGCAACATTCCCTTATACCGATTTAAGCGGCGCAAAAGACCGTCCGGCCGTAGTGCTTGCCGAAGTGGGTATGGGGGACTGGATATTATGCGAGATAACCAGCGGCACGCGGGTTCGAGCAGGGGATATAGACATTGCCAGCAGCGATATGCCAGCCGGTCAGTTGCAGCGGGGCAGCCGGGCGCTTGCATACTTTGAACGACAGTGTGTTCCGTCGCACCGTTGGCCGCCTGTCAAACGCCAAGCAAGCAGAAATTTCTGCCGCCGTACGTAGTTTGTTTTAAGCGTTCAAAGAATATTTCTCCGAGGCCTCCCAGCACAGCTAGGACCGCTCCAACCCGAAGCCGCCAGCCGGGCTGGTAACCCCCGCTCAGTCAGCCAGGGGGATGATGATGGCGAACCGGGGCTCGGTTCCTACGACGCGGGTGGAGTGCCCGGTACCGGTGAGGTCTTCGGCCATCAGGACGGTCCCCGGCCCGTAGTGCTTCACCGTGCCGTCGGGGGTGCCGACCTCGATCTCTCCGGTCAGGGTGATGCTGTATTGGCGGCGGGGAGCGGTGTGAAAGTCCAGGAAATAGCCCGGTTCATACTCGCGGAAGGTAATCCCCGGTGTGTTGATAACCGAGGTGGAAAGGCCGTGGGCGCCCTCGGTATCGACGAAGTCCTGCATCTCGAAGTCCAACTCCTCTATGTGGGACTGGCCGTCGTCCCCGGTGTAGACTCTCACGAATTTAGCCATCTTCATCCCTCTCTGTATCGGCGCTGTAGACGGTGGCATCCGCCCCGAGATCTAATCAGCCCTGGCGGGGTGGACTGCTGGCTATCCTACATCAATCCGCGGCAGCGTCAAGAAATCGAGTACATCCTAGCGTCGTTCCCGGCCCGAGGCCAGCCCCAGAGAGTGTTTAATAAGTCCTCGCAACCAGCCGCCGGTCACCCTCTGTTCAAGCCAGGGGCAAGCTCTGAACAAAGCGAAGGGTCTAAACTCCTTGCCTTCTTAGGCGTTGCTGCCGCCGGGCATTTTAGATTCCTCACTTCGTTCGGAATGACAGGGAAGGGCGGCAATCGGTAGACGTCGGGCGTTTAATCTGTTACCGGCAACGTCGGGAAGGACGGCGAGGTGGCGAAGGGGCGTTCCGGGTCGACCCGGCGCATTTGATAGGCTTCCGAGGCCATAATCTCGGCAATCTGCGACGGGAACCCCTCGAACCGGTCGGCGAAGGCGCGAATTAGCCGCCCCGACAGCGCCCCGCAGGCGTCACTGCCCAAGAACACCGCAAGCTCCGCCGCCCGTTCTATGGATGCGCCCTGCCCAGAGGTCACCTGCACGCCTCGTTCGTAGGTGGACATATCCCCCACCGCCAAGGCCAAGTCCCTGGTTTCTTCCCACATCCTGGTGTGGATGGAGCCGGGGCTGATGGCGTTGATGGTAACCGGTGTATCCGCCAGTTCTAAGGCCAGGTTCTCGGTGAGACTGACAATCCCCGCCTTGGCCGCATCGTAAGCGGTCATGTTGGGACCCCCAACTCCCGACATGTTGACGATCCGGCCGGAGTCCCGCTGCAACATCGCCGGAATCACGGCCCGACAGCCATAAAATGTGCCCAGCAGATGTACCGTAACCGCCCGGTCCCAATCGTCGGGGTCGTTATCCCATAGCCGGCCCACCGGGCCAATACTGCCCGCGTTATTGACCATTATGTCAATAACGCCGTAGCGTTCCAGAGTGCGAGCTACGGCTGCATCCACCTGCTTCCGGGAGGTTATATCGGTGGGGATGGCAATCACGTCGCTGCCGTGGTGCCCAGCGATCCGCTCCGCCGTGTCCTGCAACTCGGCCTCGGTGCGCGCCGCCAAGGCCAACCTCGCCCCCTCGGCAGCGTAGGCCAACGCTATAGCCCGCCCAATGCCGCGGCCTCCCCCGGTAATCAGGGCAACCCGCCCATCTAGTCTCTTTTGGTCAGCCATGTCCCGGCCTCCTCGGTTTTCGCTCCCTTCGACTCCGCTCAGGGCGAGCGGTTTGGGGCTTTACTGTCGGAGCTTATCAGGAAATTCCCTTACCGGCGGAGACCTTTGCATAACTCCCCAATCAGGACAACATCGTGGAAGTGAAGCAACTCCTGCTAGCTACAGCCCCGGCCCCTGGACTCCCGCAAAAGCGGGAGTGACGGTTACGCAAAGGTCTCCGGCGGGAGGGGGCTAGGGTGAGGGGTGTTATACCCTCCAGCCCGGCTCCGGGGGATGTAGGCTTATAAGGCGGACTGCACCTGCTGGCGGAGGCCGCTAATCCAGCGATGGAGCAAGGTGTTAGACATGACTGCGGGCAGGGAACGGGCCATCATCCGGTAGACCCAACGTCGTTCGACCCGGGAAGGAAAGTCAGGGTCCAGCCAGCTTTCGTTACGGGCCAGCAGCGCCAACGTGGCCAAGCCCAACAAGACGGGCCACAAGACCGCTAACCGGAGCCGAACGCAACGCCGGGGCACCGCCAGCAGGTACTCTTCAGCAGCCGTGTAGTGGTCCAGGGCTGTACTTATCCAATCAACCAAGACCGGACGCGCGTCGCCGCTCCTCCCGGCTTCCAGCAAGTCTTCGGGGCCAATACCCATTCGACTCAAGTCTTCCCTCGGCAAGTAACAACGCCCGATGCGAAGGTCTCCAGGCACGTCGCGCAGGACGTTGGTCAACTGCAAAGCCTTGCCGAATCTCACGCCGGTCTCCAACTTACGCTGTTGGTCCCAACTCCGGAGGGCGCCAACACGGGATACAGCGATTTTCGTCCAGAACTCGCCGACACAGCCAGCAATCAGGTAGGTGTAACGGTCCAGAGAAGCGGCATCGGGGATACACCCAAGCTCGCCGGAATCTTCGGCGGGGAAGCTGCTCAGGTCGAATTCCATTCCCTGAATGAGCGTCTCGACAACAGCCCGCACCATAGTGCGGTCCGGCTCCGGAGTGGCTTGCAGCAAAGAGAGGGTCCACGGCAGGGACAGCAGCAACTCCCGTTCCGCCGGGGCTGCTTGGACCGGCGTCAAGGCGCGCTCTACCTCTCGCAAGGCCTCCATCCGGGCCGGCCCCCTGATTTGCGCCTTCAGCGCCAGCAAATGCCGTTGCCGCTGTGCCGGGGGGACTAGGCGGCTATCGGCAATGGTGTCGACCGCCCTAGCCAGTAAGTAGGCCAGCCCTATGGGTTGACGTAGGTTAGAGGGCAGCACGCGGAGGGTCAAGTAGAAACTCCGGGATACGCCGCGGAGCAGGGTCCGCAGCAACCGGTCGCGTTGGCGGGGGGTTACCGGCGGGAGTGGGTCACTCCTCTCATTGTGCAAAGCCGGGTCCAAAGCCGGCGTCATATCCGCCCCGCCAGAGATCAAACAACCGGGTCCAACGACCAGGGTGAAGCGAACTCCCGCGCCTCGGCTCCAGCCAACGCCTGTTGTACTAGGTCATCTACCGGGAGTTGGGCCTCCAACTTGGTTACCGTAGCCAACTTCGCGTGAGTCTCCGGGTGTTTGGGCACAAACAGGCTACAGCAATCTTGGTCCGGTTGGATCGATATGGAGAAGGTGCCGATGGATTGGGCGATGTTAACGATTTCCTCTTTGTTCAGACCGATTAACGGCCGCAACACCGGCATGTTGGCTACTTGGTCGATGACCGCGATATTGTCCAAGGTCTGAGAGCTGACTTGTCCACAACTTTCCCCGGTTACGATAGCTTTAGCCCCGTGTCGAAGGGCCAAGGCTTCAGTTATGCGTACCATGAAACGGCGGTACAGGATCACCCGGTAGGCTGGCGGAGTGGACACGATGATTCTTTTTTGAATCTCCCCCAAGGGAGCCAAGGTCAGGTTGGAAGCATCCTGGTGCCGGGCCAAGTGCTGCGCCAAGTCCATGGCCTTTTCGATGGAGGACCGGTCGACCAGTGGATAGCTGTGAAAGTGGGTAAATAGGGCCCGGCAACCTCGTTTCATCATCTGCCAAGCCGCCACCGGAGAGTCGATGCCTCCGGAGAGCATCACCATGACGTCGCCGCTGACCCCAACGGGCAGCCCGCCGTGGCCTCGCACTTCGTCGAAGTAGACCAGGATGCCGCTGGGCAGCACATCCAAAAAGATTTGCAGCTCCGGCTGGGACAAGTCCACTCGCGCGCCGGTTAAGCCTTCCACGTAGGCCCCTAGGTCGCGGTTGATCTCGTTAGACCTGACCGGAAACCGCTTGTCGGCCCGGTTAGCACTAATGCGGAAACTGGTGAACGTCTTCTGTTGTTGCAGCAGCGAAGGCAGGGCTTCTTTTACCGCATCCAAATCAAGGGGAAATTCATAGGCCTTGAAGAACTTGGCCACGCCAAAACACTCCTTGACCCGGTCCCGCACCTCCGGCCAATCGTTTTCGTCGGCCAAGGTAAGACCCACCAGCACATGGCTTTGCCACACCGCCTTTACCCCGGTCCCCTCGGTGGCCAAGCGCAGGTTCGCCCCCAGTTTACGCATAAACCACGGCCGGTTCTTACCTTTCAGAGCCAGTTCGTGGGTCTTGACAATGACCTGAGTCTTCATGAAGACATCTTACACCATTGGGCCGAAGAATCAGCGGACGCTTCCAATCCCTAGAGCCCCCAATTTACGGAGTCTGGCCCGGCGTTCGGGGCGTTGACGCAGCAGTAAGGAAGCCGGTAGATGATATCCACCCATCGCAAGAAGTTATCCACTGTAAACCCATAGTTATACACCGGCGACGGTTTCGATAGGCCGGTTAACGCCTAACGTAAAGATAGCTTCTTTGATGATCAATACGTCCTGACGAAGCTGCCCGTCCTCGTTAATCTCGCCGTTGATCTTTCCGGCGCCGTGGATGACCGTAGCATGGTCTCGGCCGCCGAGAATGCGGCCCACTTGAGTCGGCGACAGTTCCAACTCGTAAATGAGCAGGTACATCGCCACTTGGCGAGCCTGAGCAATCTTTTGCGTGCGCACCCTGCCCAATAGGTCAGCGGGCGTCAGCTTGTAATACCGGGCGGTCTCCTCAATGATGCGCTCCGGGTCGATGGCGTGGCGGGCGGCGTCGGAACTAAAGTCATCCAGTATCCTCGAAGTAGTCTCCAAGGTGATCGGAATGTTCATGAGCTGAGATTCGGCAGCAATCCGGTTCAAACTGCCCTCCAGTTCCCTAACGTTCTTTTGAACTCGCTTGGCAATCAACTCGATTACGCTATCTTCCAGAGCAATTCCAATTTGGTCTGCTTTATACGCCAAAATGGCCATACGAGTTTCCAAGTTGGGTGGCTGGATATCAGTGGTCAAGCCCCACTCGAACCGGGAGCGAAGCCGGTCCTCCAGCAGTGCGAGCGCCCGCGGCGGCCGGTCGGAAGTTATAACCACCTGATTTCCCGAGGTGTGCAGGTCGTTGAACGTATGGAAGAAACCTTCGTGAGTTTGTTCCTTCCCGCTCAAGAACTGCACGTCGTCCATTAGCAGCACCTGAACACTCCGGTAGCGGTGACGGAAGTCCTCGGTGGTCCGATTGCGAATGGCCGAGATAAAATCGTTGGTGAATCGCTCGGAGGTGGCGTAGAGGACCGACAGGCCCTGGGCAGCGCACACATGACCAATGGCGTGCAGCAGGTGGGTCTTTCCCAAACCAACTCCGGAATAAATAAACAAGGGGTTATAACCCCTGCCCGGGGCCTCTGACACTGCCCGGGCCGCGCTGTAAGCCAAGTGGTTTGAAGAACCTACAACAAACGACTCGAAGGTGAACCTGGGGCTCAAATTGGTTAATCCGGGAGCGGGTCCGCCCGGTCTGGACTCCAACGGTCCGTCGGCGCTCGGCGTCAACATTTGCGTAGGCGCGCTGGCCGGTTGATGCTCCGGAGTCCCGTTCTTTATCCGAAATTGGATGTCCAAGGGGCACTGGGTAATCTTTTCTACGGTCTTTTGAATCGACTGGTACATGCGCCTTTCCAGCCAGGCGACAGCAAAAGGAGTGGGCGCCTCGACGATGAAATTTTGACCGTCACAAGCGACGCCCTCGGTCTGCTTTAACCAGGTCTCGAAAGTAGTGCGGGTAAGTTGTAACTGGAGTTCGCCCAACACCGCCCGCCAAACTTCCCTGGCAGATACCTCTTTCATCGGCCAATTGCCTCCGGCGCGCTCGTCAACAGGATTAAGGCACTCGGGAATAGGGAATAAAACTACCCCACTGAATAATCACATTACCGGCACCACGGACCGGCAGAGGGGCAACCGGGTCCCCAAAATTCAATAGCGAGAGTTTAATCCACCCCCAACAGGCATTTGTCAATGCGGAAATTGCCGAGTTTTATTGGAATCTTACCGGGAGACTTACTCCGGCCTTGACATTCTTGGGCCTATTCTGGGTTACTACGGTTTGCGGGGTTAGTCCGGCGCATATATAATTGCCCGCAACGAAATCTAGCAACGACAGTTGATTATTCCTCTCTATAGTCAATTCCTGCTCCAAACCGGGGAGATATAATGGCGCAGACTAAGCCTAGACTGGGTAGTCGGCCCACTGCGGGCAGCGGCACAGCGAACGCACCGGGCGGGATTCCCGACGGACTGACCGCTGAAGACTTGGTGGACTTCTACACCAGAATGGTCTACGTTCGTACTGCCGATGAGAGGATTTGGATCCTCAACCGCCAAGGTAAGGTGCCAATTGCGGCATCCTCTCAAGGACACGAAGCGGCCCAGTTAGGCAGTTTGTTGGCGGCGGAGAAAGATGGGAAGTGTTTTCTGTTTCCCTACTACCGCGATCTAGCCCTTAAGATGGCCGCCGGCCTTACGCCGACTCAAGTAATGCTGTCGTTCATGGGTAAGGACGGCGACCCGTACAGCAACGCGCGCCAATTCCCTCTCCAAGGCGCCGACCTCCCCCGCCACATTATCCAGATCTCCAACGTCGTCGGCGCCGGGTTGACCCAATCCGTGGGCTATGCTTTGGGATGCAAGATGCTGGGCGACGAAACGGTGACCCTCGTCTACTTCGGAGACGGCGGCTCCAGCCAAGGAGAGACCCACGAGGCAATGAATTTCGCCGGGGTGCACCGCCTGCCGGTGATATTTATCTGCGAAAACAACCACTATGCTATATCCGTGCCCCAGCGCAATCAGATGGCCATCGAGGAAGTGGCTTCCCGCTCCACCGGGTATGGGTTCCCCGGATTCACCATCGACGGCATGGACCTGATTACTTGCTACGAAGCCACCCACCAAGCCATCAAACACGCCAGAAGCCAGGGGCCGGTCTTGCTGGAAATGAACGTGGAAAGGTTTATGCCCCACACAACCGATGACGACGACCGCCGGTACCGGCCGGCGGATGAAGTGGAAATCGCGCGGCAAAAGGACCCGCTGACCTCGCTGGAGCAACGGTTAATCGGGCAAGGGATAATCACCCAGCAGCAAGTGGATGAAATCAGGGCCGAAGCCCGGCAGGCAATCAACGAAGCGACTGACGCCGCCGAGGCCGCCAGCCCACCCCCGGTTTCCACATTGCACGACATGGTCTACGCGCCTTAAAGGAGCCCCTGTTGGCGGTTAAAACAGTTATCGAGGCAGTCCGAGAAGCAATCCGTGAAGAGATGGAGCGAGACCCCACCGTCTTTGTAATGGGGGAAGACGTGGGTAAGCGGGGCGGGGTGTTCCTAGCTACTCAAGGCTTGATCGACGAGTTCGGCGAAGACCGGGTGATCGACACCCCCTTGGCCGAGGCCTCGATCATGGGAATAGCCTTGGGCGCGGCGTTCCGGGGGATGCGGCCCATTCCCGAGGTCGAATTTGCCGACTTCGTTTGGCCCACTGCCAACCAACTCATTGGTGAGGCCGCCCGGACTTGCTACGGCACCAATGGCGCAGTCAAAGTCCCGCTGGTCGTTCGCATCCCCTACGGCGGCGGCATACGAGGCGGGTTGTTTCACTCTCAAAACGTCGAATCTTACTTCTTTCATACTCCGGGCCTCAAGGTTGTCTCTCCGGCGACGCCCTATGACGCCAAGGGGTTGCTGAAATCTTCGGTCCGAGACGATAACCCGGTGGTCTTCTTGGAACACAAAAAGACCTATCGCTTGGTCCGGGGTGAGGTGCCGGAGGAGTCCTACACCGTCCCCATCGGGCAGGCCGATGTCAAAAGACAAGGGCGTGACGTAACCATAGTTACCTATGGGCTCACGCTTCACTACTCTCTGGAAGCCGCCGAAGAGCTCTCCAAGGAAGGGGTCGAAGTAGAGGTTGTTGACCTGCGCACTCTAAAGCCCTTGGACGGCGAAACGGTCTTGGCCTCGGTGAGGAAAACCGGAAAGCTACTGGTAGTGCACGAAGACAATATTACCGGCGGGGTTGGCGCAGAGATAGCGGCGTTAGTAGCTGACCAAGCCTTCGATCATCTGGACGGGCCAATATCCCGGCTTTGCGGGCCCGATGTGCCTACCATGCCCTTTGCGCAGACCTTGGAGGACGCCTACATGCCCGACACCGAGAAGGTAGTTCAGGCACTGCGCAAGCTGGCGGCATACTAACAACTGGCGGTGTACCTTTGGCGTTAACCATCGAACTCCCTTTTGTCGGCGAATCGGTCGTAGAAGGCACCATCGGCAAGTGGCTCAAGCAGCCCGGCGACGCTGTCGAGCGCTTTGAGCCCTTGGTGGAAGTCGTTACCGACAAAGTGACTATGGAGGTACCCTCCCCGGTGGGCGGGTCTTTGCTACGGGTGCTGGCTCAGGAAGGCGAGACTATTCCCATGGGCGCGCCCATTGCCGAAATGGAGACCGACGAGTCGCCCCCGGCGACTCCGCCGCGGCCATCCCCCGAACTGGCGCCGGTTGAACCACCGGCCCAAGTACCGGCAGCCCAGTCAGCAACGCTCCAATCACCGGCGGCCCAGTCAGCAACGCTCCAATCACCGGCGGCCCAGTCAGCAACGCTCCAATCACCGGCGGCCCAGTCAGCAACGCTCCAATCACCGGCGGCCCAGTCAGCAACGCTCCAATCACCGGCGGCCCAGTCACCAGAAAAGGCGGCCACTACTGGTTACTTGGTTCGCGATGTGCGCCCGGTTGGACCCACCGGCGGCGGGCCGCCACCCGAGGCGCCGTCCGAAGCCCCGGTTGAGTCCCCCATAGACGCCACACCCGAGGCCGTGCGGCTGTCACCCGCAGTCCGCCGCTTGGTGCGAGAGCACGGGATAGACATATCTCAGCTTAAAGGCACCGGCATGGGCGGCAGAATCACCAGGGATGACGTACTGAAATTCGTTGAGGCAGGCCTGCCTGCCGCTGCTCCGGTGGCCGCGTCAGCCGTAGCTCCCGCGGTCCCTCCTCCAGAGGCTGCCCCAGTCCCGGCGGCTTGGCCTCCTTCCCAGCAGGAAGAGGAATATATTCCGCTGACGCCGGTACGGAGAATGATAGCCGAGGCCATGGTGCGCAGCGTGAGCGAAATACCTCATGCTTGGAGCACGGTGGAAGTCGATGTCACCGGCCTGGTAGCCTTAAGAGCGCAGATTAGAGGGGACTTCGAACTGCGGGAAGGCGTCGAGCTGACCTACCTCCCCTTCGTGGTCAAAGCCGTGGTCGAGTCGCTGAAGGAGCACCCAACGCTGAATGCGTCCTGGGGCGGAGACAAAATCATCCTCAAGAAACGGATTAACTTGGGGATAGCCGTGGCCGCGCCGGACGGGCTGATAGTGCCGGTAGTCCACGACGCCGACCGCATGAGCATTTCCGGACTGGCCAGAGAGGTCCGGGACCTCACGCTGCGGGCGCGGCGGCGCCAGCTAACTCTGGCTGATGTTCAGGGCGGCACCTTCACCCTGAATAACACCGGGGCCCTAGGGTCCACCGTCTCCCAGCCCATCATCAACCACCCGCAGGCCGGGATCATGACCACCGAGGCAATCCAGAAGCGCCCGGTGGTGCGCGACGACGCTATTGCTATTCGCTCGATGATGAACCTCTGCCTTTCCTTCGATCACCGCATCAACGACGGCGCCGAATCCAGCGGCTTCTTGCAGGCGGTCAAGGCCCGGCTGGAAGCCACGGGACCCGGCGCCCCCATTTACTGAGTATTGTGCGTGCCAGCCGCCTCGGCCTGCCAGGTAGCCCGCTTGGGCAAGGTAGGTTACCAGCAAGCCTGGGACCTCCAGCTTCATCTGGCCCAAGAAGTAGGACTGGGACGCCAACCCAACACCCTGCTGCTCTTGGAGCATCCTCCGGTGTATACCAAGGGCCGCCTCAGTAAGGCGGCCCACGTTCTGCTGCCTCCCGAGGAACTCCGGAGCAAGGGTATCTCTCTGGTTGAAACGGACCGGGGTGGCCAGGTCACCTTCCACGGGCCGGGACAACTAGTCGGATATCCAGTGATAAACCTCAAGGAGTGGGGAGGACCCCTGAAGTACGTCCGTACTCTAGAGCAGGTAATCATCGACAGCTTGGCCGAATTCGAGATTGAGGCTGGAGTAATTGAGGGTTTCACCGGCGTGTGGGTAGGGGAGGCCAAGATTGGGGCCATCGGGGTCAAGATCAGCCGGGGAGTGGCCTACCACGGCTTCTCACTGAACGTAAACACCGACCTGTCCTACTACGATTACATTGTTCCCTGTGGCATTGAGAACAAGCCGGTGACTTCCGTGGCAGAAATTCGAGGGTCCCCTGTGGACCTAGAAGAAGTTGGCTACGGCGTGGCTTACCATTTCGGGCGCGGTATGGGATTCAAGATGGTGGAAACCGACTTGGCCACCGAACTCGCCGCGGTGTCCGCGGGTATCCTGCCAAACCTAGCCCAACACCGCCACGCGAATATCTGACGCTCACCTTTCACACAATTCCCTCTATGCCACAACGGTGTACATGGCTTTGGACAGCCGCTCTATGAATGCGACCGCTTCATCAGTTAGCCTGAAGTCAACCGGCCGCCGGCATAAGACGGGTCCACATCCGACTCATGGGCGATTTGGTTCCGGCGGTCGACAATCGACCTCAGTTGTGTCCTCGCATCCCTGGACGTAGTATTCAGTTCAGAGGCAATCGCTTCCCACAATTGCACATCTGAGACGAGACGAATTGCCTCTGCGATATTGTCCGGGTCTTGGAAACTTCGATAACTGTGGCGGGTCCTTATCTGGTCTTCTAACCAACTGTCGTTTCTCAGAGCATTTATGGCGTCCAAGGCGCTGCCCAGCGTAACTTGAAATCGCAAAAATGCGTCCGTTTGAGCACGATTCCCTTGGTAGGCCTCCAACATGCCCAGCCTGACAAGCTCGTGGATATAGTGGGCTAGGGCGCTAACGGCCATCACAAGCTCGGACCGGAGTATATCGGAGAGGTCAAGCGCCGGGGTAGTCTGGGAGGTCAAGACTTGATGTAAGGAGCCAAGATTGCGCACACGCTGGATATTCCGGCGAAATTGATCAATCGCCGCTTGCATGACCGGTTAATCCAATCACCTTGTCTGCAAGCTCGGAAAAAAGCTCCTTGAAACGGTCACGCGACTTGAGCATGGTATCCAGGACTGGCCCAGTCTGACCAATCTGTTCACTACTCAGAGAGAAAACAGGCACTTGGGCCTCCTGAGATTTGGCGATGAGTGTATTGAAGTCCGGGATAGTTGCCAGGCAAAAATTATCAACATTTTGCTTAGCATAGAAATGCGGGGGCAACATCATGTCCACTTTTTTAAATTCAGGAAACAGTGTTCCGGATACGGTCCCGTTTATTTTGTCAATCCACTTTTGGAAACCGCTGGCCGGAGTGCCTCCTCGCGGACGGTAGTTTTGCACTATTGTCCCGAGGAACTTGGGAGTGACGTCAGGGAATGGATAGGCCGCATTCCGGAGCGTGTGCAGAGAACACGCCTTCTTCGACCAAGCGCGCCAGTCAGGAATCACGTTGGCGAGAGAATTTATGGCCATTACGGAGAAATAATCCGGTGTTGTCGGGACAATGAAGAAATCGCTGGTCATAAGCAGATTTTGATTGAACGAACTCAGACTGGGGTTCATGTCAATCAACACGTAATCGGCCTTGTACTTCTCTGCCGTCTGCTCAAGCAAGTGTGGAATTGACCCAGGGAGATTCTGAAGAGTCTGTATTGAGGCGGACAGTTGCTGCGCGATGCCCAAAGTGACTTCATATTCAGACAGCCCGATGTGGCCGGGCAAGAGGAAGAGACCATCCTGCCGACTGATTGGGAAACATTCGACCGGCTTGATTGGAGCAGGCCTCGACTCGAAAGCAGGCGCAAGCCCAGCCTTCAGGTTACGCTCCTTCTCATTTTCGTACCAGTTCTCAAGCCCGGTCTCGTCATCGTCCCCAAGCACAAGCCCCGTGAGGTTGCACTGCGGGTCCGTATCCGCCAGAATCACCCGTTTCCCTTTGGAAGCCAACATCCAACCCAGGTGAAAAGTCGTCGTTGTCTTGCTCACGCCACCTTTGTGATTAAACAAGGCTATTTTCTTGATCATGACTCCCCTTGGTTCGCCTGTTCATAAGATTTCGGGCAGGTGGAACCAACGTAGTGCACATTGGCGGCCCGCCGAGGGCAACAGGATTGCCGCTACGACTCATTATAACGGTGACCGGGTAACAGGGACCGGACATGGCCCAATATCAATGCTTTGGTCCTATTTTGACACCCATCAACGCCATTGTTACACTCGGCCTTGGTTTATGGATAGCTGTTCAGCGGAGGGATCGGGATGCCGGTGTCCGATAAAGTCCGAGGGTTCGTGGAACAGGGCGGTTGGATCCGCCGCATGTTCGAGGCCGGGATCGCCCTTAAGGCCCAGTATGGCGACGACAACGTCTTCGACCTCTCCCTAGGCAACCCGGTGGTGGAACCCCCCGAGCAGTTCCACCAAGAACTTCGCCGCTTGGCGGAGAACCCCATCAAGGGAATGCACCGTTACATGCCCAACGCGGGCTACCCCGAGACCCGCCAAGCCGTAGCCGACTCCTTGACTCAGGAGACCGGTCTCCCGTTCACCGCCCAAGACGTCATCATGACCTGCGGGGCGGCGGCGGCGCTAAACGTTCTGCTGAAGACAATTCTTAACCCGGGAGAAGAGGTCATCCTCTTGTCGCCTTACTTCGTCGAGTACGGGTTCTATGTGGACAATCACGGCGGAATTGCAGTAACCGTGCCCACTAACGCCGAATTCGCCCCCGACTTGGCATCCATAGAAGCAGCGGTCAACTCCAACACTCGCGCACTGATCATTAATTCACCAAACAATCCTACCGGGGTGGTCTATCCGGCCGCGTTGCTGGAGTCTCTTGGTGAACTGCTGCGCCGCAAACAGTCCGAATACGGGCGGGAAATTTTTATTATCAGCGATGAGCCTTACCGGCGCATCATCTATGATGGGTTAACCTACTCGCAGGTCTTTCCCCACTACCAAAACACCGTGGTGGTGACATCTCACGCCAAGGACCTGGCCTTGCCGGGCGAGCGCATTGGCTACATTGCGATCCATCCGGAGTACCCGGACCGGGAGGAACTGGCCAACGGTGCAACCTTCTGTAACCGGACCCTTGGTTTCGTCAATGCCCCGGCGCTGATGCAGCACTTGGTCCGGTCACTGCAAGGGGTCAGCGTCGACGTCGCAGACTACCAACGAAAACGCGACTACCTTTATACCCAGCTAACGGAACTGGGATACTCGGTTACAAAGCCCCAGGGAGCCTTCTATTTGTTTCCCAAGTCCCCTCTGGACGACGATGTTGCTTTCGTCGACGCCCTCCAAGAATGGAACGTACTCGCTGTTCCGGGGCGAGGGTTTGGTACGCCGGGCTACTTCCGCATCTCTTATTGCGTTGAGGACCCGGTCTTGGAGGGGGCGATGAATGGCTTCGCCCGGGCGGCGGAGAAGTTGGGACTGTAGCCTTTAGTCGCGGCCACCCGGTCTTAACCCCCTCGGAAAGCCGGAGCATACGGCAGAGGGGCTCTATCGTCCGTATTCAGCTCTCAGCTCCATCAATCGTTGGGGGAGCTTCGGTCTGGGAGTTATCCAATAGAAGACCGCTGCCAAAACGTAGATAGCCACCAGCGGAGTAAGGGCCCATTTGTAGCTGCCGGTATAGTCGAACACCAACCCCATCCAGAATGGAGTGCTCATAGACATCAATTGATCGGGCAAGTGTTGCCAGCCCCGGAGGGTAGCGTAGCTGCGGCGACCGAAGAAATCACCCATGATGGCCCAGGCCAACGGATTGGCAGTCTCGGAGAAGGCCAACAACACTACGAATAGACCCGCTTGCCATAAGCGCCCGCTCTGGTCCAACAGAATGAAGAGGGCGGCCGCGCCTCCCAACATAGCCACCGAACTCAGCCGCTGCTTGGACCAATGATCGCCAAGCCAACCAACTATCGGGTTCATGATTATAGAACTCAGCGACATTAGGCCTACCAGGAGCGCCGAGACCCGCTGGCTGTCGTCTTCGGACCGTCCGGCCCCCATCAAGAACCAAATGATTATCGGGACCAGCAAAAATTGCATTCCGGAATGGACCGTGTTGCGTAGCCCTACCGCTAGGACTAGCAGCCAATAGGAAGGCGACCTCATTGCTTCCCGGACCGTAAAATCGGCTTCCCAAGCGAAGACGCTGGCGGGGCCGCGCTCCGCCTTGGGGTTGGACCCGGCCGGGGAAGGGCGGGCTGGGCTCTCGCCCGGAATGGGGCTCACCGCCTCCTGTTCCTGGGGCCGGTCGCCGTCGGGGAGCAGGCCCTTACTTTCGGGGGAGCGGTGGATGAAGAAACAAAGCGGCAAGACCAATGCTAGGACCACGCTGCCCGAAACTAAAGCCGATGCCCGCCAACCCATCTCGATTACCAGAATCCCCACCAACGGCGCCAGCAGCATACCGCCCAGAGGGCTTCCCAAACTTGCGATAGACATCGCCAAGCCACGATGCCGGCGGAACCATTGATTGATGGCCGGCATAATTGCGTTGTTGTAGCCGGCTCTGAACCCCAAGGATAACAACCCGACGAAGACGAGCAAGAAATAAACGTAGTTTTGCGTGACGGATAGCAAAATCAGACCCAACCCGGAGGCCAAGCCGCCCAGAGCCATAATCACCTTGGGACCAAACCGGTCGGTCAGCCATCCCATCAAAGGGCCCTGGAGCCCGCCTTCCAAGCGGCCTAACATCTCCGCCAGTGCGATGAAACCTACGCCGACCCCCAACTCTCGGCTAAGCGGCAGGACGTAAAAAGAGAATCCGCGGTTGAACGCACCGTGTTTGAGGGCGTCGATCGCAGCACTGATGGCTACGATCCACCAACCGTAGAAGACGTTACTGGGCCGTTTCAGCAGCTTAGTTGGGTATACTTTGATCAAGGGCGTACTCTAATCATGCGCCGATATTCATCAACTAATGGAATAATATGGAGCCGGGGCCGGCGGTCCAGACACCGGATTCCTGACGAGCAGCGGATATGTAAGCGGACCCTTACACAAAAACAACGATTATTTTTCGAAGTTGGATAGGCCCAATAATACGCCGGCCTATGGGGTGCGGCAACCTTGAGCGCTTAACCCCCGGGGCCTTTTACTGATACGTGAATAAGTTTCTAAACTGCCCCCTCCCCGGTCATTCCGGCGAAGGCCGGAATCCAGGACCGTTCTCCACCAGCTACGGCTGTCCTGAGCTTGTCGAAGGGTTCTTTGTCCTCAGAATTTCTGGATTCCGGCTCAAGGCCGGCCCTTCGACAAGCTCAGGAGACGAGGACTGGTTTAGGTAATTGTTCACGCATCAGTAATTGCTACATTGGTGCACTGTCGCCCATCCGCAATACAGTCCTCAGTAGAAGTTACCGACAAATCCCTCTGGTTTATCCACAGTTCTTCCCTTCTACAGCGTGCTGCCAAGTGAAGTAAGTACGCTTGACGGTGAAGACACTAGCATCAACAATATGGGCAATCAACTCAAGAACTCCCCCCATAGTCGGTCCAAAGCCTGGAGATGCGCCAAAGACCGGCTGGAATTCCAAACCAGCCCTAGTACCCATAAAGGGAGGCCCGCCTTGGACGTCACAAAACGCATCGCCGAGTACGTAGTCAGGACCAATCTCGAAGATTTTCCACCGGAAGCCGTCGAAGCCGCCAAAGCAGCTATCATCGATTGCCTCGGCTGTGCCTTGGCGGGCTCTATCGAGCCCTTGGCCGACGTACTAATCGAATACGTGAAGGCCCTGGGCGGGCCGCCAGCGGCGAGCGTGGTGGGGCGTGGTTTCAAGACCTCAACGCCCGAGGCGGCCCTAATCAACGGGGCCATGTCCCACGCCCTTGACTACGCCGACGTCACCTACATTACCAAAACACATCCCAGCGCGGTGCTAATCCCGGCAGCCTTACCGCTGGCCGAAGAGGCTGGCGCCACCGGGGCGGAGATGCTGCTGGCCTACTTGCTGGGATTCGAGGTGGCTTGCGCCGTGGGCGACGCCATCAGCCCAGCCTACTACGACGACCTCGGTTGGCATCCCACCGGGCCGCTGGGAGCGCTGGGCGCCGCCGCGGCCGCCTCTCGATTGTTAAAGCTCGACGCCCGCCAAACGGCGATGGCTATCTCGCTGGCCGCGTCCCAAGCCGCCGGGCTGCGTCAGAATTTCGGGACCATGACCAAACCATACCACGCCGGGGCTTCTTGCCGGGCAGGAGTCACTGCCGCCAAGCTGGTGCAGGCCGGCTTCACCGCCAGCGAAGATGCCCTAGAAGGCCGTTTCGGTTTCATGCGCGCCTTCTCCGGAGGGAGTGATTACGATCCGGAGAAAGCAGCCGCATCTATCGGCTCCCGGTGCTACATGGTGGAGTCGGGAGTGGAAATCAAGAAGTACCCTTGCTGCGGCAGCGCCCACTTGGCCTTGGACGCCACCGCCAAGCTGCTCCAGCGGGAAACACTTACCGCCGGTCAGGTCGACCGGATCGATGTGCTGGTGGACTTTGATCCACCGCGGTCGCTGATCCATTCACGCCCCAAGGGTGGTTTGGAAGGCAAATTCAGTATGCAATACTGCTTGGCAGCGGAGATTCTGGACGGACAGATCGGTCTGGCCAGCTTCAGCGATCAGCAAGTGATGCGTCCCGAGGCCCAAGAACTATTCCCCAAGATCGAGATGCGGCGCCATCCTGGTTACGAAGGCCAACTTAGCTGGACCGAGGCCTACCATCAGGTCGAAGTCCACACCAAGGACGGCCGTGTCCTCGCCGAGCGGGCCGACCGGGCCACCACCGGGGCGCTCCGCGGCGTCACTATGGACGACGTGCGGGTAAAGTTCCGCGACTGCGCCAGCATCGCCCTTACCGCCGAGGATGCGTCGGTGGCCTTGGGCATGTTGGACAACCTGGAAGACCTGGGGCCGGTCAGCCCTCTGGCCGCTCTACTGAGCGGCTAATCGCCCAACGCTTACCGGCTCACCATTCCAACGCCTTGGTCCCGGTTTTGTTATGACGACCGCAGTGTCTAAAGGAAAACACGACCCCAAAGCAGGAGCCGTGGCCCAATACGTCTACGATTCAGTCCATCCACTGGCCGTTATCCTGTTCGGGTCCCGATCCAGAGGGGACTACCGCGAAGATTCGGACGTAGACCTGTTGGTTATCATCAGCGACGACGCGGACGGCCGGAGCTCTTTTTTGGATGCCAGCGCCGCGGCTTTCAAAAAGCTCAACGAGCTTTATGACCTGCGCGTGGGGATGGATGTGGTCCACCTCACGAAGAGCGGCTTCACCTACGGCCGCCGGGCCAAGAACCACGTCGCCGGGCAAGCCCTTCGAGACGGAGTGATCGTGAGCCAAGAGAGTTTCGACCCTGTCGGCCACGATGAGGAGCCCACCAATTGGCCCGACATCGAGCAGCGCTTCATCGCCGCCACCAGAAATATCAGGTCGTTGACTGTACTCATTGAGGGCGGCGGACCGCAGGAAGACATTGGTTTTCATGCCCAGCAGGCGGTTGAAAACGCCCTGAAAGCCTGGATCTCCGCCTTGGACGACGAGTACCGAAACATTCACGACTTGGGCGATCTGGCCGCCATCATCCGCAGGCGCCCCGAGGAAAACGACACTCCGGCCGGCGAAAGCTTGCTTTGGTTGACCACCTACGCGGTTACCTACCGCTACGAAGGGGCCCGGGTGGCAATGGACGACCACCACGGGCTGTTGGCGAGGGTTACCGAGTTGGTTAACGCCATCTCCGACCGCATCAGGGCTCTCACCGGGGACACGCCTCCGGAGTGGAAACCGCTCTAGCGGTACAGCTTCACACCCGCCGTCCAGTGGGCCGACCGGCCGCTCTACTGGGGGCTAGCCGCCATCGGTTATTGTTATTGGCTCACCATTCCAACGCCTTGGTCCCGGTTTTGTTATGACGACCGCGCTACCTAAAGGAAAATACGACCCCAAGGCGCGGGCCGTGGCCCAATACGTCTACGATTCGGTCCATCCGCTGGCCGTTATCCTGTTCGGGTCCAGAGCCAGGGGGGACTACCGCGAAGATTCGGACGTAGACCTGCTGGTTATCATCAGCGACGACGCCGACGGCCGGAGCTCTTTTTTGGATGCCAGCGCTGCGGCTTTCAAAAAGCTCAACGAGCTTTATGACCTGCGCGTGGGGATGGATGTGGTCCACCTCACGAAGAGCGGCTTCACCTACGGCCGCCGGGCCAAGAACCACGTCGCCGGGCAAGCCCTTCGAGACGGAGTGATCGTGAGCCAAGAGAGTTTCGACCCTGTCGGCCGCGACGAGGAGCCCACCAATTGGCCCGACATCGAGCAGCGCTTCATCGCCGCCACCAGAAACATCATAACGCTCACGAACCTGATTGAAACAAATAGTCCCCAAGAGGACATTGGTTTTCATGCCCAGCAGGCGGTCGAAAACGCCCTGAAAGCCTGGGTCTCCGCCTTGGACGACGAGTACCGAAACATTCACGACTTGGGCGACCTGGCCGCCATCATCCGCCGGCGTCCTCCGGCGTCCTGAGGAAAACGACACTCCAGCCGGCGAAAGCTTGCTTTGGTTGACCACCTACGCGGTTACCTACCGCTACGAAGGGGCCCGGGTGGCAATGGACGACCACCACGGGCTGTTGGCGAGGGTTACCGAGTTGGTTAACGCCATCTCCAACCGCATCAGGGCTCTCACCGGCGCCTCTCCTCCGGAGTGGAAACCACTGTAGGCGTACAGCTTCACCTCCGCTACCGGTCAGCCCTTTGGCCCCTCTACTGGGCGGTCATGCCGCCGTCGATCACCAGTTCGCTACCGGTGACGAAGGAAGACTCGTCGGAGGCTAGGAAGAGAGCGCCGTAAGCGATGTCTTGTGGTACACCCAACCTTTGTAAGGGAGTGCGGCCCACTACCTCTTCCCGGCGCTCGGCGCTGGGCCAGACCTGGTCTCCCATAGGAGTGTCGATGGGGCCCGGATGAATAGAGTTGGCCCGGATGCCTTCCTTGGCGTACTGGATTGCCGTGGACTTGGTGAATAAACGCACCGCCCCCTTGGAAGCGCTGTAGGCGGTAGAGGTCAAGCTTCCCACCAGGCCGGCGGTGGAAGAGATGTTGATAATGGAGCCGCCTCCCGCCTTTCTCATCTCGGGTATAGCCAGTTTAGTGCCCAAAAAGACGCCTTTGGCGTTAATGTCCAAGACCGAGTCCCATTGGCTGCTGGAGGTGTCTTCCACGTGACCTCCGCGCCAGATTGCTGCGTTGTTGACCAGAATATCCAGCTTGCCGAAGCTGGAAACCGTGGCCTCGATGGCCTGCTTCCAGTCCGCTTCGTTGGAAACGTCCAAGTGAACGTATAGGGAATCACCACCCGCCTCAGCGATCTCTGCTGCCACCGCCGTCCCCTCTTGGTCAAGAACATCCGCAATCACCACCTTGGCGCCTTCTTGGGCAAAGCTGCGGGCTTCGGCTGCTCCTTGGCCCCGGGCGCCGCCGGTGATTAATGCAACCTTTCCTTCCAACCGCATGGTTCTTCCTCGCTTAGTTTGGCATTAAATTTTGGGCAAAGTTTAGCCTTGCGCCCGGCACCGGTCAAACGACGAAACGCCTCTGGTGGAGTAATGGGCAGATTGACACCAATCCTACGGCTCGACTATTATCTCTTCGATAAGGCGACAGATACCTAACGCTACCCAAGGTAGGTCCAGCCGCCGCCAGCTACCTAAAGTTTGTTCAGAAAACCCACTAACTAGCGACAGGAGGAAACCATGGCCGACCAGGATATTGCTTTGATGGCGCACTTGATGCGTAGGGCCGGATTCGGAGCCACCCGAGAAGAGTTGGAAGCCCGCGCCGCCAACGGATATGAGGCTACCGTCGAGGAGTTGCTCAATCCCGAAGGCCAAGAAGCCATGGACCGCGACGAGATGATGCGCTACCACCCGTGGACCTGGAAACCCGGCACCTTGCCGGGCATGGGGGCCGCCGAGTGGTTGCACGACATGATCAACACCAAAAGGCCCCTAGAAGAAAAAATGGCCTTGTTCTGGCACCAAGTCTTCGCCACCGGAGTCTCCAAGGTTGACCATTACGACGACGTGATGGACATGATCGTGAAATTCCGGGAAAAGGGGATGGGAGACTACCGGGAGTTATTGCTCGAGATGTCCAAGGACCCCGCCATGATCTACTGGCTGGACAACTGCGAGAACCACGCCGACGCGGTTAACGAGAACTGGGGCCGGGAGCTATTGGAGTTGTTTAGCATGGGTGTAGGCAACTATACCGAAGTAGACGTTCGCGAGTGCTCTCGCGCCTTTACCGGTTGGACCATCCGCCCCAAGTTGCCCCGAGGGCCCATTGGCCGCCACGACTGGTTCTTCGAATACAAGGAAGAAGACCACGACGAGGGCGAAAAGACCTTTCTGGGCGAGACCGGCAACCTGAACGGGGAGAACATAATTCGCATAATCTGCGAGCAGCCGGCGACGGCCCAGTTCGTGGTCCGGCACCTTTACAACTTCTTCGTAGCCGACGAGGCTCAGGTCCCTGCTTGGGCAGTGACTCCTCCGGTAGACCAAGAAGCCATCGACCTAATGGCCGACACTTTGGTGGAGTCGGGTTACGATGTTCGCTCGGTCTTGCGAGTGATGTTTAACTCCGACTTCTTCAAGAACGCCCGTTTTGCCCGGCTGAAGAGCCCGGCAGAAGTGGTGGTGGGCACTTTGAGGTTGGTCGGTGGGGCCGAGTTTCCGGGGCCCGGCATCGGCGACCTGTCCCGCCAGCCTTGCTACATGGGCCAAGACTTGCTAAACCCGCCTAGCGTCGAGGGTTGGCACACCGGCGCAGAGTGGATCAACAGCGGATCGTTGATGCGGCGAGTTAACTTCACCGCCGATTTGGTGGGCGACGTAGGCCGCCCGGGCATCAAGCGCTTGGTGGACCGCCTCATCGCCCAAGGGCACGAAACACCGGAGAAAGTGGTCGAAAGCTGTTTGGACCTGATGGGTCCGCTGGAAGTGAACCCCGAGACTCGGGACGAGCTGATTGCTTTCGCCAACGAACGCGGCAACTTCTCGTGGGGCGCCCCCGGTCAAGTGGAAACCTCTACCTCCCGGGTGTCCGAGCTACTGCAGCTCATAGTTTCTCTCCGAGAGTACCAGTACGCCTAACCCCAAGTGCAAA
Organism: Dehalococcoidia bacterium; assembly: GCA_965220245.1. GTDB lineage: Bacteria > Chloroflexota > Dehalococcoidia > Lucifugimonadales > UBA3495 > CBDCPI01. The sequence continues at coordinate 154,488 of CBDCPI010000014.1, read as the reverse complement.
ACCGGCAACGAATCTCGATATGGAGCGTTCCGGAGGACTGGCAACAAACATATCTAGTCTCATACAGTGTTCAGTTCGTGGTCCTAGCCGGTTTCGTCATCTGGCATGAGATAGAATCAGGTCAATTGCACGCTTGGCCGGATGTATTAATCGCAATAGGACGGGGCATAGCCCTTGGGCTGTGGTCATAGCGGCCGAAACCATCATTATCACGGAGGTTTTGGTGCTAATCTCAGAGTGGTACCGAGCGAGGAGGTATAGAACGGCCAGGGGCGAAGGGGGAACGGGGAATTAAAAGCAGTTGCAGGAGCCCGGACGAGGATTGATGCTTTTCTCGGAACGCTACAAAGAGAGAAACCGCAAAGAGCGTGAGCGAGATTACCGCGAAATTGTGGGTATGGACATGCCCGAGGACTTCCCCAACGGATATGCCGGGGGATATGCCGTGGGCCGGGCGAAGGTCGATACTGCTTGGCGAGAATGGCTCCGGCGGTGGGGGGAGGCAAGCGCTGCTGGCCTGGAATTCATCGAGCCCCCGCCGGAACATGGACGACCGAAAAGAAAACCGTTCTGGAAGTTTCGTAATCTAAACTCAGGAGAACAAGAATGACCAGCACCAGTAAAGACCCGGTCCTGGTGGTGCTTCAACTCACCGGGGGCAACGACTACCTGAACACGGTGATACCCTATACCAACCCACTGTATAGGGACAACCGGCCGGTGGTGGGGATCGCCGAGGAACGGGTATTGCCCTTGGACGACAAGGTCGGCTTTCACCCCGAGATGGGGCCCATGAAGACGATCTACGACCGCGGGGACATGGCTATTATCCACGGCGTAGGATACCCAAACTCTCCCCGGTCCCACTTCCGGTCCATGGACATCTGGCACACCTGCGAGCCGGACAAGCTGGGCACCGAGGGATGGCTGGGCCGGGCTACCCGGGAAATCGACCCCAACAAGGAGAACGTGCTAACCACGGTCAGCTTCGGGCCTTCCTTGTTCCGGGCCCTCGCCATGTCTGGCGTACCGGTAGCCTGTGTCGACGACTTGGAGAACTACGGGCTTCTCCCCGGCATCACCGAGCAGCAGCAACGGTCCCGGATTCTGGACCGGTTCGCTCGCTTGTATTCACCAGCCGTGGGAAGCAGCGCGGTGATGGACTATCTGGGCCAGACCGGACTCGACACCTTGGAGGGGGCCGACATCCTCAAGGAAGCCCCGAAGATGTACTCCTCGAACGTCGAGTATCCGGATACCGTTATCGCCAAGAAGCTGCGGGGCGTTGCCCAGGTCCACATGGCAAACTTCGGCACCCGCATCTTGTACTGCGACCACGGCAGCTTTGACAGCCACTCCAACCAGACGGGGATGCACGACAAGCTGTGGAAGGACGTATCGGAAGGTGTAGAGTGCTTCTTCGATGACCTTAAAGAGCACGGCATGGGCGACAACGTCATCATGCTCATGTTCACCGAGTTCGGGCGACGGACTCACGACAACGGCTCGGGCACCGACCATGGGGCGGGCGGTGCGGCTTTTGTGCTAGGTGAGCGAGTCAAGGGCGGCCAATACAGCGAGTACCCGTCAATGGAAGCCCGGGACTTGGAACAAGGAGACGTCGTGCCCAACGCCGACTTCCGCGGCGTCTACTCCACTATCCTGGAAGACTGGCTGGGTCTGGACGCCAAACCGATCGTTGAGGGCTCCTTTGAGAAGCTGGCTTACCTAGGATAAGGCGACTGGCTCGACGGACCGCGGGGTCCGCACAAACTATGGGTATCCAAATACGGGCGACGCTGGCGTCGCCCGTTATCAAGTCTAACCCTAGGCCTGCCACATAATCCCGCCGGTCAAAAGACCGGAAGGCAGGCCCACTAACGGAGGAACGTAATGCTAACGGAGACGGTGGCGGGACGTACCTATGACTATAGTCACAACGTAGGACGGGGAGCCCAGACCGGCATGGGGTTCAACTACCCGGTAGACTTGGTTGTCGGGAGCAATGGAATAGCCTACGTAGTAAACCGGGGGACCGAGAGCATCAGCAACGTGGCTTGGAACCGGGCGGGCGTTGGTCAGCGGGTAGCGATGGTTACCTTGGGCAGCACCTGGGGCGAAGAGGAGTTCATCGGCGAGTTCAGCCGGTACGGCAGCAGCGAGGGACAATTGATCTGGCCCGCCGGCATTACCACCGACCCCCAGGATAACCTTTACGTGACCGATGAATGGATGAACCGGGTTACCGCTTTCGACAAAGACGGGAAACTGCTCCGGAGTTGGAGTACGGTCCAGCCTGACGACCCCGAACCCAACAGCGCTTCCGGAATCGCTATTAACGGCGAGGGAGTCCTGTTCGTGACTGATGGCCGGAGCCATCAAGTCCGCAAGTTCACCACCGATGGCAGGTTTCTGGGGAGCTGGGGAAGCCGCGGCAGCGAGCAAGGCCAGCTTGACTCTCCTTGGGGCATAACTATCGACGGCCAAGGTTATGTCTACGTCGCCGACCACAAAAACCACCGGGTGCAGAAGTTTACCGCCGACGGTGAATTCGTGGCCCAATTCGGTCGCGCTGGAAGAAGGAAAGGGGAGTTGACCTACCCCAACGATGTGGCCGTGGACCCCGACGGCGACATCTACATCTGTGACTGGAGCAACAACAACTGGGGCCAGGGCCGCGTTCACATCTTCGACGCCGCTGGCAATTTCCTCACCAGCCTGGTCGGTGACGCTCAGCGGTTGTCCATTTGGGCGCAGATGACGGTGGACGCCAACGCCGACTACCTCAAGCGGCGCCGGGAGGTCCCGTCCACCGAACCGGAATGGACTTTCGCTCTGCCCACCGCCGTGGCCTACGACACTGCAAACTCCCGGCTATTGGTGGTAGACACGCAACGCAGCCGGATTCAGGTCTATAACAAACAGTTCGGTTACTTGGTGCCTCAGCTAAACCTCTGAGGGGAACACCGGTAACCGGCAGCTAGAAAGTGCGCCGCGGCGGTAGTAATCGTATCCCGGCGCACTCTCCATCTATGATCGTTAGATGTACCTGTATTGGTCGGCGTTGCCAAGCCGCATATCCGAAAGTCTGGGGTATATCGTCCGACAGCAAACTTTATGTGAACCAGTCTGCCCGGCTCCACAAGTGACTCCCCTAGTTCACAATAACTGCAACAACGCCGCACCTCTTGGACAGGGTCTTTTGATTGCGATAGTACAGCACACACCCGCTCACCCTGAACGAGCCGGAATGGAGCGGAGTCGAAGGGTGGTCCGCTCGGATGAGACCTTTGCAAGTGACTGACTAGGGCGCCCCCGTCTCAAAAGCACCTGATACACTTGGCCGAGAATCGGAGCCAACCAGATGGACCCATTGAGGGAGCAGTACTACCTGCGAATGGCCGAGGAATCTCCCGGCCTGCTGTGTTCTGAGGCGCCTGCAGAGCTTCTTGAGGAAGCAGCCTCCGAAGCGGAACCGACCAAATTTATGGAGGAGTTCTTCGCCGTCGGCCACTCTCGCTGGTTGGCCCAAAAGCACGGGCGAAGCATCAATCTCCCAAAGGTGCAAATGGACCGGGCGATATTGGTGCTTTGGCTCCGGGCCTGCCTGCTTAATACCGACCGGTTGCTGGGCCAAGAGTCCCCGGACGCTTCCTGGCCTTTTTTCTCCGACGAGGGATTGTATTAGTCGCTAGTGGCCAGTGGTCAGTGCCTAGAACTTGGTAACTGGCGACTAACCATTAGCCACTAATCACTGACCACTAGGCACTGAAAACTGGAGGAATGATGCAAGGTAAGACTGCCATCGCCAATATCCTGAAACAGGAGGGGGTCGAGGTCGCGTTCTGTTTCCCCAACAACACGCTGATCGACGCCATCGCCGCCGCCGGGATTCGCCCGGTCATCTCCCGGATGGAACGCGGAGCGGTCAACATGGCCGACGCCTATAGCCGGGTCAATAACGGCCACAAGAACGGCGTCTGCATCGTGCAGGCCGGGCCCGGCATTGAGAACGCCTTCCCCGGCGTGGCCCAAGCCTACGCCGACTCGGTCCCCATCCTGATGCTGCCCGGCCATGAGGGTTCCAGCCGCACCACCATGCCGTCGGAGTTTTCTGCCAGCCGTAACTACAGCGGCATCACCAAGTGGGCCGGGATGATCAATTCCCCCACGCGGGTCCCCGAAATGCTGCGGCGGGCCTACACTCAGCTTCGCGCCGGGGTGCCGGGACCGGTGGTGCTGGAAACTCCTATCGACGTGATGAACGGGGAGATTGACGAGTCGGAGTTTTTCTACACGCCGATCAGCAAAAGGCGCAGCGCCGCCGACCCCCAGGACGCCGCCCGGGTCGCGCGCCGCTTGATGGATGCCTCCCGGCCAGTGATCTATGCCGGACAGGGGGTACTCTACGCCGAAGGCACTCCTGAGTTGATCGAACTGGCGGAGCTATTGAACGCCCCGGTGATGACCACCACCCTGGGAAAGAGTGCGTTCCCCGAAGACCATCCCCTATCCCTGGGCACCGGCGGCAACACCGGCACCAAGGCGGTGGGCGAGTTCCTACGCAAGTCGGACCTGGTCTTCGGCATCGGCACCAGCTTCCAAAAGACCCTGGCGTCAGCCCCCGTGCCGCCGGGCAAGGCCATCATCCAGTCTACGATTAACGACAAGGACCTCAACGGCGAGTATGGCCTTGAGGATATGCTACTGGGCGACGCCAAGCTGGTGCTTCGTCAGCTAATCGACGAGGTGAAGGACGCCCAAGGCGGCCAAGCCCGCGGCGGCGACTCGGTCACCAGCGAAATCGCCGCCATCAAAAAGGAGTGGCTGGACGAGTGGATGCCCCGGCTCACCTCCGACGACGTACCCATCAGCCCCTACCGGGTGGTCTGGGAGTTGGACCAAGGGCTGGACAAAGCCAACAGCATCGTCACTCACGACTCGGGCAACCCCCGAGACCAGATTGTGCCCTTCTACACCGCCACCACCCCCCGGGGTTACATTGGTTGGGGCAACTCTACCCAGTTGGGGGCGGGTCTCGGCTACGCCATGGGGGCCAAGCTGGCCGCCCCACAAAAGACGGTGGTGAACCTGATGGGCGACACCGCCGTGGGCATGTGCGGCACCGATTTCGAGACTGCCTCCCGCAATCGCATCGGCACCATCACGGTCATCGTCAACAACGGGGCCATGGGAGGCTACGAGAAGAACATACCCATCGCCGTGGAGCTGTTCGGGTCCAAGTTCCTGACCGGAGACTACACCAAGATGGCCGACAGCCTGGGTTGCCACGCCGAGACCATCACTCAACCCGGCGACATCGCCCCGGCGCTAGCCCGCGCTCAGCAGACCGCCGCCACCGGCCAGCCGGTGGTGCTGGAAGTAATAACCCGCGAAGAGCCGGTGTTCTCCCGGTATTACTAGGGAGAACGCGAATGCTAACTCAACACGTCGGAGCCGACAAAGGCAGCAAGAAGTGGTTGCAGATTCTGGTCAATGATTGTCCAAGCCTGCTGAATGAGGAAATTTTCAACCGGCGGCCCAAGTCGTCCAATCAAATTGACTGGCGCTCACCGCTACAAGCTGACGCTTACTAAGGAATACAAAGACCGCGAATTCCTCGAAGCGCTGAGCGCATCGCGGTTTATTGGGAAGCCCCTGCCGACATGGCCGGAACTCTATAGTTTCTGGCGGCTTTGTTGCATGAATATTGGCAGCACATGAAATGTCCCGACACCCTTTGAATCGAGCTATGCTACTCGATAGCTATCCGGCATTCCCAAGTGGGTCATCCGATTCAAAGCGGCACACTTTACCTTGGCTTCCACCTTCTGCTGCGGTAACTTCCTGGCCTGAAGATAGGAACCAAAGATGGTCTTGAACCGAAACATGGCAGTCTCGGCCAGGGAACGCCGATGATAGCCCGACTCTTGTTTCCACCGCTTACGTCCTACCTTCCGAATCCTTCTCAGGTTCTCGTCCCGCACCAGGGGCGGGGCGGCACAGTTCCCATGCTGCCAGATACGGGCATCCTTTCGAGGTGGAATTGCTACCCGCCTGACACCTCTGACAGCGCAGCCCTCATATACCTTCCTTTTGTCGTAGGCCCCATCGCCACCCACCTGCTCCACTGACTCGGTGCTCTGGTCCAGAAGTTCGGGCACCGCTCCCGCATCGTCCAGGCTGGCCTCGCTCAGTACCACGGCCTGGATCTCCTGGGTTTCACTGTCCACGCTTAGATGGAGCTTCCTCCAGGTGCGCCGTTTGGTATAGCCATGCTGACGCACCTTCCATTCTCCCTCCCCAAAGACTTTCAACCCGGTGCTGTCCAGTACCAGGTGCAAGGGCCCAGCAGCTTTCCTGAGCAAGGAAACCCCCAGGCGCTTGGCGCGCTTGCAGAGGGTGGTATAGTCCGGCACCGGCAAATCCCACTCCAGCAAGTGAAACACGGACCGGAGAAACCCTTCGGCAGCCCTCAGGGTCAAGTGGAAGACGCTGCGCACCATCAACAGACACTGGATTGCTCCATCGGAATACTGAAACTGCCCACCGCGCTTTCGGGGGCCGCCGGGCTTCCAGGCCCCAATATCCTCTTCGCTGGTCCATAGGGTTATTGAACCCCGCTGGACCAGGCTTTCGTTGTAGTCATGCCAGTTACGTATCCGATACTGGGATTTCCTGGTGGTGGTGCGTTTCTTGGGACGAGCTTTGGAGGCTTGCGGTGTTCGCTTCATGCCTCCAGCTTAACACTACCTCCCATTCATTCAACAAAGCCGTTTCTGGCCCAAAAGCGGGCCCCGTTGGGACGCTCTTGGCGTTACCGACAAGGGTCAGACTCTGTTAGTCGAAGCCAAGTCCCACATTAAGGAGATGGTCACTACAATAGGCTCCGAGAATCCAGACTCGCTAACAAAGATACGTTCCAGCCTTGAGAAAACCAAACAGTTCATTGGCAGGACATCAGAATCGGCAGCGGATTGGACGAACGGAGTTTATCAGTACGCTAACCGGCTGGTAACTGTTCAGACTTGAGGGGAACCAGTCCTTCGACTCCGCTGCGCTCAGGATGAGCGGTTTCGTGGCAGTGCGCTCACCAAGTCTGAACAGTTGCTCGGAACTTGCTGATTGACATTATTGTCGTGGTCGCGCTATTGGAGTCAAACGTTCTTTTCAAGGATAAGTGCATGACTCGTACTATAACCGACCCGCCTGCCGCCAACCGGGGCAGCCGACGGTGGCTCCAGGTACTGGTTAATTGCCGCCCTCGTCTGCTCAACGAGGCAATTATCTGCCGCCTGACCAATGCCCCTAGCGACATCGACTGGCGCTCACCTCTGGTGGAGGATTACTATGCGGAATACCGCGACCAGGAGTTTATCGACCGGCTTGGCGGCTCCCGGTATTTTCGGCAGCCGTTGCCGACACGCCGGCCGCTGAACGAATTCTGGCCCCGGTTTGGCCCCCAATGGGACGGACTAGGCGTAACCGATCAAGGACAGATATTGCTCGTCGAAGCAAAGGCCAATATACCGGAGATGGTCACCGCTCCAACGCAAGCCAGAGGCGAGTCGGCGTTGCAGCGGATTCAGCTAAGCCTGCGAGAAGTCAAGTCCTTCGTCAACTCCAGGATACCGGTTGACTGGTCGGTCTCTTTTTACCAGTATGCAAACCGCTTGGCCCATCTCTACTGGCTACGCGAGTTGAACGGCCAAGACGCCTATATGGTCAACCTCTTTTTTCTGAATGATGCCGAGATGAACGGGCCGAAGTTGGTGGAAGAGTGGCAGGCTGCCATCCGGCTCCAAGAAGTGTTCTTAGGAGTACGGCAAGGGGCCCAGAACGGACACCCATTGGACCCTTGGGTTGGGGCCTATGTAATCACGTATTCATCGACACCAATGATATTCCCATCCGGTATCCACCACCGATTTAGACCACTCTTGCCACCGTCACCCCGGCGAAAGCCGGGGCCCAGGAAATCCTCCTGGCCACCACCGTTGCTTATCCGATCGGCCCCTAGGTTCCGGCCTACGCCGGAACGACGGGAGAGGTACAAGATAGGCGGGAAGAGGCTAGAATAGGGGAAGTTCCTAGCCACAAATGGAGTATGAGACATGCCTGACCAGTTCAGCTACGAAGGGTTATTCGCCGCCGCGGCCCCGGAAGTGCCGCCCGGTACCACCCGCCACGCGAAGTATGACTTCGCGGTGGCCTATCCCAACCCGGACACGTTGCCCTTGGACGGGCTGGCTGACGCGGTAAAAAGCGTTCTGTCCCGGGAGGGGCGGGACTTGGCTTACTACACCGACCCGGGCGGTTACCCGGAGTTGCGCCGGTTAGTGGCGGAAAAGCTTAACCGCGACCGCAAGATGAAAGTCGATGCCGACGGCTTGGTGCTGACCGGGGGTTCGGGCGAGGCTATATCTATGGTGGTCCAAGCCCTGACCGACCCCGGCGACGCCATTCTGACGGAAGAGTTCGTTTATCTGGGAACGCTTCGTTCGCTGCGGCGCTACCGGGCCCACGTGGTGGGAGTGCCCTGCGACCAAGACGGTATCGTGCCTGAGGCCCTCGATTCGACTATCCAGCGGTTGAAGGCCGAGGGACGGCGGGTCAAGTACCTCTACACCATCCCCACCTTCCAGAACCCCTTGGGCTGGACCATGACCTTGGAACGGCGCAAGAAGGTCCTTGAAATCACCCGGGCCCACGGCGTTCCGGTGTTCGAGGACGACTGTTACATCGACCTGCGGTTTGAGGGCGAAGACGTCGATTCCTTCCATTCTCTGGACGACACCGGGCAGGTGATTTACGTCGGCTCCTTTTCCAAGACCATCGCTCCGGGGATGCGCATGGGGTATCTGGTGGCCCCTCCCGAGGTGATCAGTCGTGCTTGGGCCTTCAAGATGGGCGGAGCGGTCAACCACTTCGCCGCCCTGACCATCGCCGAATACATGAAATACGGCGACATCGAAGGCCACGTGCGCGAACAAAACGAGTCGCTGCGGATCAAGCGCGACGCGATGTTGGCGTCGTTGGGAGAAAACTTCGGCGATGCCGCCACTTGGACCCGGCCTGAGGGCGGGCTATACGTCTGGTTGACCCTGCCCGAGGGCGCAGACCTAGCCGGGCTGCAGGAGCAAACCTTCCAAGAAGGCGTCGGCTACTACAACGGGACCATGTTCTCCCCCGAAAACCGCGGCGCAAACTCGATGAGGCTCTGCTTCGGCTACCCCACTCCCGAAGAAAACTACGAAGGCGTATCCGAACTGTCCCGCATCCTGGAACGCCACGGGGTGATCAAGTAGGGAGGAGCGTTGGTAACTGTTCAGACTTGATGAGGTGAATTTACCGCTGCTGCGCTCACTTGGAGGAATAACAGAGTAGGGCCATCTGTCCAAACGGTGAGGGTATATGGGCGTTTTCAGCATTGAGATTGGCCTCGGCGACCCGCAAGGCCAGCGTTGGCTTACAGTGGAGGCCATGGTGGACACCGGCGTGACCTTTACGGCTGTACCTGCATCCATTTTGCGGGAGTTGGGGGTGGAACCCCGCATGAAGCGGCGTTTCGAGTTTGGTCAGGGCGAAGTGAGGCAGTTGGACATCGGCCTGACCTGGGTACGGGTGGATGGACAGGAAACCACAACGCCGGTGCTGTTCAATGAGGAAGGCACGACGCCGCTGCTTGGGGCCGTAACCCTCGAAGAGCTCTTGCTAGGAGTTGACCCGGTGGGGCAAAAGCTCATCCCTATCAACGGGTACGTACTCTAAACGCCAAACCCCAGTGGCTTTGTCTGAGAGGGTGTCGCCAAAGTCCCCTCATCAAAACCACGGTTTCTGGCCTGTGACATAGACTTTTTCAAATTCTTCATCGGATTTGGTCAAGTAGAGAATACCTTCAATTAAGCAAACTACCCATATACCAACCCAAATGAGTACCCCGATGAGGATGAAGAGGGTAACAAGGCCAACAATAGAAAGCACCAGCAACACAACGTCCTGAAGGGGATAGCCAAGATAAAACTTGTGGATTCCCAATCCACCAAGAAAAATGGCTAGCAACCCGGCAGCTATCTTGCTCTTCGAGCTCACAGAGACACCAGAGGGCGTGGATGTTCCACCAGTTCCGAGGGAGAAATAAATCCCGAGCGCTTTAGTGCCTCCCTCTACAGCTTCAAAATCGACATACATTCCGCGTGCAGGAACACGCATCTCCTTCCATTCGGATCCGGTGAACGTATAGCGGTTGCCGTCGTCTCCGGAGATAATTCCCGAATTGGTCTGGACGGAATAATCCAATATCCGGCCTTTCACAACTGAGTGTCCTTTCCTGAACAAGTAATGTGGCGTCAGCATTCAGGATGATTGCTCTGAACACCGTGCAGAATTATAGACGTCCCTTTCGATTAGTGTAAACGTTTCGGAAGCCTCCCCGTTGTGAATCTTCTGGCTGCGAGGGGTGGTTAGCCGGGAACCTGCAATCTAGGGTCAAGACAAAAGGGGCCTCGTGAAGAGGCCCCCTCGTCAACCAACCAAACCAGACGCATCCAACTGGCTATAGCCTACCATTATTCGCCGAGCGGAGCAAATAATTACGACCCGAAACCCTCACGATCTCTGATCATATCAAGTAATTCCTCGTAAAGGCCCACGCCATCCTTCATCAGCACTACTACGGCGTCGTAGCTGTGCGGTATTTGGATCTCAGTCAGCTTATCTTGGATTCGCTGAACCATCGACGCATACGAAGAGTCAAGATATTCACTGATGTCGTCGAGGTCATCAGCCAAGTGTGTAGCGTTCATCAAGCAGTTTGCGTGCAGACGTCTGAGGTCTCTTACCGTTCCCCTAGGCAGATTCAGTCTGCCCCTGCCGTACCTGAACTCCTGTCCTCCGAACCCCAATTCGGCCACGTAGGTCGCAAATTCCTCAATAATCCTTCGAGAGTGAATCACCGTTCTTCGGGCCGAGAACCAAGTCTGGCGGAATTCACCCGCTCGTTCCTCGGCGGTAAGCCGGTTTTGCCGGCGCATCTCCAAATATGCTCCACCGCTGAACAAGGCAGCAAGCAAGGAGATACCCCAAGCGAAAGGGTCCGGGTTTGAAATGTTGCCGGAACGGGACTTTGGCATCGCTTTCTGTGGTCCTCTGGCAGTGGGTTTCCTGGGACCAGTGGCGTCCCGCAGCGTCACTCTGGCTCCTCCGGGTTTTCCAGATCGAGCATGGACAGCAGGCGGCCGTAACCGATGAACTGGCCGGAGATCATCCCCAACTCGAAGATTTCCGGGTCGGAGAATTCGGCCCGCAACTCTTTGAAGAAGGCGTCATCCACCTCTTGGTGGGCCGTGGCCATCCGCTCGGCAAAGCGGATGGCCAGCTTTTCCCGGTGTGGCAAGTCGGTGTCTTCAAAGTGGGACAACGACGCCACCATCTCTTCGGTCATTCCTTGCTGCACCGCCGGCACAGCCCGGCCCAGTTTTCATGTGGCGCATTCGTTGAGTTCGGCGATCTTAAGGCGGACCAACTCCTTTAGGCGTGCCTCCAGCAACCCTTCCAACTTGAGCGGCCCATAGAAAGCCCAAAAGGCTTCGTAAGCCTCGGGGAGGTTGCCCGCCGCCCGGAAAATCGATGGGTTAAGCTTGTGGGCCTCGGCCTCCTTGGCGATTTTGCGAAGGCCGGGCGTCAACTGCTCCGTTGGCACGAGCTTGATCCGGGCCATATCGTACTCCGCTTTTGTTTAACCACAGAGAACACGGAGGGCACAGAGAAAGCATAAAGGAGAAAGCATAAAGGAAACTCTGTGTTCTTTGTGTTCTCTGTGGTGAATAAAATGCCCCTAGCAAGCCGGACGGTTGGCAAACTCCGGCTCCACCTTGCGCCGTTGGAACCTTCCGCCGCCCAGAGTCGCCCTGAACTCGCCGTTCTCGACAACGACGGCACCGCGTAGAATGGTAGCCACCGGCCAACCCTCGATGTCGTAGTCGTTCCAAATGCTGTAATCGCTGATGTGGAAATCGTCCATGGTCAGCTTTCGCTTGATAGTCGGGTCGATTAGAACAATGTCAGCATCGCTTCCCGGCGCAATCACGCCCTTGCGGGGGTACAGCCCCATGATCTTGGCCGCATTGGCCGAAGTAATGTCGACGAATCTTTGCAGGGACATGCCCCGCTTGGAGACCCCTTCGCTGTAGCTGATGCCGACCCTGGTCTCGGCGCCGTTGTGACCCCCGGTAACGTCGGAAATGGTCTTGCCGGCAATCTTTACGTCCCAAGAGGTGCAGTATTCGTCGGTAGCCATGGTGTTCAAGCCGCCCCGGACCAGACCGTCCCACATCGACAGCCGGTCTTCCTCCGACTTGAGCGAGGGGTAGGTATGGTACTTCATGCCGTTTTCTTCCCGGTAATTGTCGGAGGTGAAGCAGCAATAGTTATGCAACGCCTCGCCGTATACCGGCATACCCTTGGCTCGGGCCTCTTGGATGGCTTCAATACCCTGCTTGGCGCTGACGTGGACGAAATAGACCGGCGCCCCGGTCCACTCCGCAACCCGGGTCACCCGCCGGAAGGAAACGTCCTCCGACTCGTTGCTATGGACCAAGTGCATGTTCCACCACTCGGTGCGCTCTTCGCCCGCCAATTTCTGGTACATGTGCTGCACCATATCGTCGTCTTCCGAGTGGACCAGCAACATGGCGCCGGTGCGTTGAATCTCTACCATCAGGTCGTGCAAGTGCCCCATCCGGACCATCCGCGGCTCTCCGGTAGTGCCGGGAGGGCGGATATTGGTAGTAAAGATCTTGGCGGAAGCGAACCCGTCTTCTACGGCCTCGTGGAGTTGGCCGATGATGTTGGCCGGAATTTCTCCCAGCAACATGAGGTGGTGGGCGTAGTCGGCATAGGAGTTCCCTTGCCAGACCGAGGTCCGCTCTTGAATGGCTTGGTTAATGTCGATTCCCGGGTACTGGATAGCGAAGTCCATGAGGGTGGTGGTGCCGCCATAAAGCGCGGCGCGGCTCACCTGCTCCGGAGGCGCGGTAGTCAAATTACCGTGTCCCATTATCGGCGCCGATATATGGGCATGGGGCTCAATACCGCCGGGGGCTACCACTTTGCCGGTGGCGTCGATAACCCGGCCCACATCGTCGGTAAGGGTCCCCGGCGCGGCTACGGCCACGATTCTCTCGCCCTGTATCGCCACGTCCCAGTCGCTGACTCCCCACGGCGTCACCACTTGCCCGCCGCGAATGATCAAGTCCAGCATACAAAATCCTCCTGTAGCTCTGATTAGGACGGCATGAGTTGCCGGTTGAGTTTCCGGGGCAGTTTAGCACAAACACGGTGTCAGGGCGGGAAAGACCTTGATGGAATAGGATACGCCGATAGCCGCAATCGCGCTTCAACGTAATACTTGCCACGTCGGCAATGCTGTTCGTGCGGCTATTCCTGTTCCAGTGGTGACCAGAGCAGGAGAGCGGCGGCAATTTCGTGGTGGCTTTGACGGCAGACTACCGACTGGTCCAGAAGAAGTTATCTCGGTATTGCGGCAAATTGTTCATCAGAGCCGTACTGATAACCATTGGCGAAACCGAGAAATAATCGGCAACCTGCTCCTGGTTTTCCACGGAGTAATCGTTTTTGAGCATTTCTTTCACCGTTGTCCAGGGGCTTAGCAACTCGGCTGCAAAGGCGCGTTGCGCCTTTTGCCGGTAACTGTACGAACGGGTTGCCAGGGAAAGTGGTTCCGGGCCGCCAATCAGACTATCCGCGAAGAGATGATCACCCATCAAACGTGCAAGTTCGAAGCGTCGCCCCGTCCTCCATCTCGGCCTGAGCGCAACTTGCGGTAACCTATCGTTGTACCTGAAAACCCACGAGAATCCGCCACCCTGTTCATCGCTGCTGATGACTTTGGCGGTTGTTCCAGCAAGACCGGCAAGGATGTCATCCGCAACAGGCCCGTCTCCCAGGCTTCCCTGGCTCCGAATGGCAGCCGCTACGCTTACTCCGACGTGCCAAGCCTCCAGGTTACCCCATTGCCCGAGTTCCGGGACATTAACGCTTGCCCCATCGCTCGGGTTGATGTCGAAGCCTGTCATTTTCGTAATCTCCACAATCTGCCTTGCCGACAGCATCCCGTTCAAACCCGCAGCACTATACGCCAAGCCGACGGCGATTTCCTCCAGCGCCTTTTCGCCCAGCACTTCTGCATCCTCAAGGCGGCTTTCAATTTCTTCTGCGTCTAATTCGTCGGGGTCGCAGCCAAACAAAGCCTCGAACCGGCGAAAACGCGCAATTTCGGGAGTCTCGCGTTCAATCCGAAGGTCCTGCCAAAGACTGTGCAGGTTAGTATCGGCGAGTCCGGCACCGTCTGTCAGCTCTATAACGAAGGACACAAAGCCGTCAATAGCGGATTCAAGCTCCGACGCAAGTATGTTGACAGGGCTGGCCCCCGAGTAGCGGAAAAGCGCGGCATCGGATTCAGAGGAGCGCTCCGAAACTAATTCGGTCCGGAATCCGTCTGTGAAAACCGTTATATTCGGCCATACATACCCCTCGCCAATCGTGGCCATACTGTGGGAAAAGTCCCAGTCCCGGCGGCCGGGGCCTTGACCTGCCGCGCGGGCTTCCCACCTCAATCGCCACCAGTTCCAAACAAGCCACTCAGCAAGATGATAGCCGGAGACATAAGGCCCTCGACGATAGGCAACATCGTTGCCACTGGTGTCTGTACCTTCGGTCAACAGATGACCGAGAGCCGTGATGTTGAGCAACCCGAAAGCGGCTTTTTCTTCATCTGACCCCATATCAAGTGGAATCGGGGAAATAGAAATGTTCAGTTTGCTCATCATATTTGATTTCTCAATTTCCATTCTTCGATAACCCAGTCTCTCATCCGGTCGCTTGTATCCAGCCGGTATCCGTGGTAATCCACCGTGCCTTTCGACAATTTTGACTCGTATACTTCTCCATGCGAGTCAACGGCCCAAACGTATTTCGGCAGGCCATCGATTAGGTGCCTACTCACCATTCCGCGCATAATCCCGCTTTGAAACAGTTCTATCGCTTCACCCTTCATTATGGTCCTTACGCCATCGCAAAGGGATTTATCGGGACGTGGATTAGCAGGCGGGTTGAAACAGTAATCGGAGGATTGCGCTTATGATGAGGACTACCTACGTAACGCGCAACGGAAAGACTGGACCGGACTTCCAAAGTTGTCTGCCCCGCCGGAACTATGCGCCGCTTGGGATTATTCCCTTGGCGCTTTCGATTTGCCATAGGCACACCTCTACGGCATCATCAGCGGTATTGTGGAAGTGAACCCAGCATAATATCTGCGCCCTTGCGCCGAAAAGGGGCTGATTTGCATCACACGTTTCAAGGGGGATTAATCCCTAGCCGTTACTGTCCGGGCCTCTTGAGGCAAGACATCCTCCCAATGGGGCAGCAGATGGCGTGAGGTGCCGGGCAGCGCCAGAATCGAAATTACCCCGGCCAGGCTCAAGGCCAGAGAAAGGGCTATCGTAACCGTGAAATCGCCGGTCAGGTCGCGGAGCTGTCCGCCAACCAATGCGCCGGCGGCCATGCCGGTCCCGGCGCCCATCATTTGCCACCCGTAGGTAGTGCCGATGGGACCGCTGCCAAAATACTGGCGGTTGATTATGGGGAAAGCGCTCATCTCGCCGCCAAAGCCGATGCCGAACAGAGTAGCGAACAAGTAAAATGTCCAAGCGTCATGAGCGAAAAAGAGGAGAATCATGGGGACGGTCTGCAAGAAAAAACAGGTGCCCATAGCCCACTTGCTGCCCACCCGGTCGGCGGCCACCGGCACCACGAAGCGAGTTATCGAGCTAACCACACTGAGGGTTATGAAGGTCCCGGCAGCTACCCCCGGGGAAACGCCTCGCGATTCGGCAATGGCCACCAAGTACACCAAGACGATGGCATGACCGGCGCATCCCCAAAAGTGGATGCCGATCAAGTTCCAGAAGGCGCTAGTCCGTTGGGCTTGCTGCAGGAATACCTTGGTCCTTAGGCGAGCTTGCGGGCCCGCATTCAAGTTGCGGACCGGTTCATCCTCCGGAGCCCCCAAAGGACGCAACCCAATGTCGGCTGGCTCGTTGTGGAACCACCTCATCAAAACGAGTAGAGAGATGCCGCCCACGATTCCCGGAATCCAGAAGGCCGCCCGCACCCCGGACTGACCGCCTCCGAACTGATTGATAATCAGCAGCATGATGGGGACGGCTATCAATGGCCCCAACCCTTGGGACGCTTGTAAAGTCCCCATGCCCAGTCCCAAATGCTTCCGAAACCACATCGTAACCGATGCGGTTAAAGGCACCTGGAAGATTCCCATGGAAGCGGAGAGGATGATGCCGAAGTACAAGTAGAATTGCCATAAGTGGCTCATGGTGCCGGTGAGCACCATACCCGCCATGAACAGCACCGCGCCGGCAAACATTACCCCTTTTACGCCGTAACGGTCGCCCAGCCAGCCGGCCGGAGGCGCAAACAAGCCAGAAACGATCCACTGCAGGGCGAACCCAAATCCGACGGCTCCGTAGCTCCAACCAAAGGAGTCTACCAAGCGGGGGATCAAAATGCTGGAGGAGGTCCGGAAGGAGGAACTGGTAAGGCGCATTACGGCGGCTATGGCCACCATCGCCCAAGCGTAGTGGACCCGGCGGCCGCCGATGGTCAAGTTGGCTGGATCGAGGGAGATACCTAACAAAACGAACAGTGCTTCTCAGCTAACCGAGAAGCACTGGAATTCATGCTTGACAACAACCAAATCCCTTGTATAGTAGAGTGTCACCGATATATGCTACAAGTGACCGCTTCTGTCCCCCCTCCTGATCAGCTTCGGCACTTTATTGCCTGTTCGGCGTCGTAACCCGGGCTTCCTTGTCTAATCTATCTACTCGTCTTCTAGGAGTATGGGAAATGGCTTTGTCTCCTACCCATGTTACAGCCCCAGTGGGACTCCCAGATGTTAAGACCTACGCTAGGATTCCGCAAGTCTTGGATGTCCCTAACCTCATCCAAAGCCAAATTCAGTCCTATGACTGGTTCAAAACCGCCGGCTTACAGGAAGTGTACCAGGAGATTTCGCCAATCGCCGACTATACCGGTAAGAAGTATGAGCTCCACTTCTTAGAGCACTACTTTCGGCCTCCCAAGTACTCTCCCCAAGAGAGCAAGGAACGAGAGATCACTTTCTCCCAGCCTCTGTACGTCAAAACCCGGCTGGTGATGAAGGATACCGGTGAGATTAAGGAACAAGAGATCTTCATGGGAGATATTCCCATGATGACTCCCAACGGCACCTTTATCATCAACGGCGCCGAGCGCGTCGTGGTGAGCCAGTTGGTGCGCTCCCCCGGTATCTATTTCGTGTACGAGAAGAACCCGGTAAGCAATCGAAACCTGTGCTTTGCCAAGCTCATCCCGTCCCGGGGCGCTTGGCTGGAGTTCGAGACCAGCTCCAAGGACGTCCTTTCGGTGAAGGTGGACCGCAAGCGAAAGGTGTCGGCCACCACCTTCCTACGAGCGTTGGGAATTGCCTCCGACGAGGACATGGTGGCGCTCTTCAAAGACGTGGACACCGACGAGAACCATAACTACATCCAGTCCACGCTGGACCGCGATCCGGTTATTGAGACCAAGGACCTTAACTTCAAGGAAGACGACCTGCGCACCCTTTGGGATTGGTTGCGACCGGACGACGAGTACGATGGCAACTTGGCCCGGCGGGTCGCGGGAGCCCAAATCGAGTTTTACCGGCGCCTAAGGCCCGGCGAACCTCCCAGCCTGGAAAACTCTCGCAATCTGATTCGAAACCTGTTCTTCGGTCCCCGCCGCTACGACCTTGGGCGAGTGGGACGCTACAAGCTAAACCGCCGCTTGAGCCAGACCAACAATGCCGACCTGATGACCCTGAGCTTGGAAGATGTGGTGGCGGTGATCCGCACCATGGTCCGCATCAACCAAGGCGACGGCCAACCCGACGACATCGACCACTTGGGTAACCGCCGCGTCCGGGCCGTGGGTGAACTGGTGCAGAACCAGGTCCGGGTGGGCCTGCTCCGCATGGAGCGGATGGTCAAAGAAAAAATGACCCTGGTGGACCCGGAAACCGCCGCCCCCCAGGGCCTCGTTAACATCCGGCCGGTGGTGGCCGCAGTAAGGGAGTTCTTCGGCGGGTCCCAGTTGTCCCAGTTCATGGACCAGACTAACCCCCTGGCCGAGCTAACCCACAAACGGCGCTTATCGGCCCTGGGTCCGGGTGGTCTATCCAGGGAACGCGCCGGATTCGACGTGCGGGACGTCCACTTCTCCCACTACGGGCGAATTTGCCCGATTGAGACGCCGGAGGGCCCCAACATCGGGCTTCTCAGCTCCTTGGCTTCCTATGCCCGGATCAATGCTTACGGTTTCATCGAGTCCCCCTACCGGCGGGTGCTAAAGTCGCTGCCCAGCGATTCGCCAAACTTGGAGGGACGCACCGTTACCGCCGACGTGTTGGACGAGTCCGGTAAGACCATCGTTGGTAAAGGCAAGGTTATTGGCCGCCAGCGGTTAGCCGCGATACGCAAGCTGGACCCCGGTACGGTTATCTCTGTCCAGCCCTTCGTTGCTGATGCCGACGAGGACGTGGTGTACCTGTCGGCAGACCAAGAAGAGACCTTCCGGGTAGCGCAAGCCAACTCGGTCTTGGACTCGTTGAACCAGTTCGTAGACGACCGGGTAGAGGTACGGGTCGGGGAAAGCTACACCGAGGCGGCGCCCGAGGCCGTCCACCTGATCGACGTATCTCCGATGCAGATCATGAGCGTTTCGGCAGCGCTGATCCCATTCTTGGAGCACGACGACGCCAACCGGGCTCTGATGGGTTCCAACATGCAGCGCCAAGCGGTGCCGTTGCTACGGCCCCAAGCGCCGGTGGTCGGCACCGGTATTGAAAGCCGAGTTGCCCGGGACAGCGGCCAAGTGGTGCTCAGCGCGGCCCAAGGCTCGGTAACCTCGGTCACTGGCCGGGAAATCATAGTCACCGACGCCGGGGGCAACGATCATTGCCACTCGCTGATCAAGTTTGCCCGCACCAATCAAGGCACCTGCTTCGACCAACGCCCCATCGTGGCCAAGGGAGACTTGGTCGACTGCGGCGATATTCTGGCCGACAGCTCTTCCACTGATCATGGGGAATTGGCCTTGGGGCAGAACGTCTTGGTAGCCTTCATGTCCTGGGAGGGATACAACTACGAGGACGCGATCATCGTCAGCGAGAGGCTGGTGAAGGACGACTACTTCACCTCCACCCACATCGAGAAACATGAGATGGAAGCTCGGGAAACCAAACTCGGCCCCGAGGAGATCACCCGGGACATTCCCAACGTGGGCGAAGCCAGCCTGCGGGACTTGGACGAGCGGGGAATCATCCGCGTGGGCGCCGAAGTGGGCCCCGGCGACATTCTGGTGGGTAAAGTCACTCCTAAAGGTGAGACCGAGCTTACCGCCGAAGAGAAGCTGCTGCGAGCGATTTTCGGCGAGAAGTCTCGGGACGTGAAAGACACGTCTTTGCGGGTGCCCCACGGGGAACGAGGCAAGGTCACCGATGTGAAAGTGCTCAACCGGGCCAACCGCGACGACCTGCCGCCGGGCGTAAATGAAGCGGTCCGAGTCTGGATCGCCCAGACCCGCAAGATCTCAGTGGGCGACAAAATGGCCGGCCGCCACGGCAACAAAGGGGTCGTGGCCCGCATTCTGCCCGAAGAAGACATGCCGTTCTTGGCCGATGGCACTCCAATGGATATAATCCTCAATCCTATCGGCGTCCCCTCGCGGATGAACCTCGGCCAGGTCTTGGAGACCCACTTGGGCTGGGCGGCTAGGGAGTTGAACTTCCGGGCCAACACCCCGGTGTTCGACGGGGCCCGGGACAACTCCATCGAGGACGCCCTAGCCCGAGTATGGTTTACCCAACAAGCCGGGGCCATCGGGAGCGGCCATGTGGGAGAGGAACCTCCGGAGATTAAGTACACCAAAGTGGAGAGTTGGCTCTCCGAGCGGGGTCTGGACGCCACCAAGCTCTTCGACGATTCGATCAAAGGCGCTGCTCAAGAGGCGTGTTTACGGTTGTGGCTGAAGGAAGAAGCCGGCCACGACACCGATAACCTTAGCCTGGAGGAGATGCACCAACTGGCCCTGAAAGTACACCGGGAGCAGCGGATTGCTCCACCGACCTTCGGCAAGTTCGAACTGTTTGACGGCAGGAGCGGCGAACCCTTTGACCAACTGGTGACTGTAGGCAGCATCTATATCCTGAAACTAATCCACTTGGTCGAAGACAAGATACACGCCCGGTCCACCGGTCCGTACTCCATGATCACCCAGCAACCCTTGGGCGGCAAAGCCCAGTTCGGCGGCCAACGCTTTGGCGAAATGGAAGTCTGGGCGCTGGAGGCTTACAGCGCGGCCTATAACCTTCAGGAGGTGCTCACCGTAAAATCGGACGACGTTGCCGGTCGAGTCAAAACCTACGAGGCCGTGGTCAAGGGAGAACCCATCGGTCAGCCGGGAGTCCCGGAATCCTTCAACGTGCTTTTGAAAGAGCTTCAAAGCCTGGGACTGTCGGTGGAACTGCTGAACGAAGACGACCGGCCCTCACTGACCCAAAGTATTACCGATGACACTGACCTCTACCAACCTTTGGAGGCAATTTAATGGTCAGAATGGCCGATAGAACCGAGACCCAAGGCACCAATTTCAACGCGATTCGAATATCTATTGCCTCCCCAGAACAGATCCTGAACTGGTCGCACGGAGAGGTTACCAAACCCGAGACCATCAACTACCGCACCCTGCGGCCGGAGAAAGACGGCCTCTTCTGCGAGCGCTTATTCGGCCCCACCAAAGACTGGGAATGCTTCTGCGGCAAATACAAGCGCATCCGCTACCGCGGCGTGGTCTGTGACCGCTGTGGCGTAGAGGTAACCCGCTCCAAGGTGCGGCGGGAACGGATGGGCCACATCCGCTTGGCCGCGCCGGTGGCCCACATTTGGTTTAGTAAGACCACTCCCAGCCGGCTGGGCCTGTTGCTAGACCTCTCTCCCAGAAATCTGGAGCGGGTGCTCTACTTTGCGCAGCACATCATAGTGTCAGTAGACGAAGACATCCGCAAAGAGACCATTGAGGAGGAGCAAGCAAAGCACGATCTGGAGGTCAAGAAGCGGCGCCGGGCGGCTGAAGAGCGAATTGAAGAGATTAACCTAAGGTTGGAGTCAACTCTTCAAGCCGCCGAGGACGAGGAGCCCAGCGTCGAAGCTATAACTACCCAGGTAGAGATAGACGCCATCAACAGCCAACTGGAGACCGAAGAAGCCCAGCTAGATGAGCGGCTCCAAGTTAGCATCGACGAATTGGAAGACCTGCGGGTGTACCAGCTAATCGCCGAGTCCCGGTACCGGGAGCTTAAAGAGCGCTACGGCGACGTTTTCCAAGCGGCCATGGGAGCAGAGGCTATTCTGGCCATCCTGCGGACCATTAATCTGGAAGCCCTGCGGGAGCATCTAATCAACGAGATGCAATCGACTTCCGGGCAGCGCCGGAAGAAGGCCATTAAACGCTTGCGGGTCGTGGAGTCGTTCCGGAACAGCGGCAATAAAGTAGAGAACATGATTCTCTCGGTTCTACCGGTATTGCCCCCGGAGTTGCGGCCCATGGTGCAGTTGGACGGCGGCCGCTTTGCCACCAGCGACCTGAACGACTTGTACCGCCGCGTGATTAACCGGAACAACCGGCTCAAGCGACTCATGGACCTAGGAGCTCCGGAAATCATCATCCGGAACGAAAAGCGGATGCTACAAGAGGCGGTTGACGCCCTGATCGACAACGGCCGCCGCGGCCGGCCCATCCAGGGAAGCCACAACCACAAGCTCAAGTCCCTCTCCGACCTGCTGCGAGGCAAACAAGGAAGGTTCCGGCAGAACCTGTTGGGTAAGCGCGTCGACTACAGCGGCCGCTCGGTGATCGTCGTCGGGCCCGAACTGAAGATGCACGAGTGCGGCCTGCCCAAGAGAATGGCTTTGGAGCTGTTCAAGCCCTTCGTCATGCACCGCTTGGCGGTCCTGGGAATCGCCCCCAACATCAAGAATGCCAAACGCATGGTGGAGCGGGCTAGGCCCGAGGTGTGGGACATCCTGGAGGACGTGATCAAGAACCGTCCGGTCCTGCTTAACCGGGCGCCGACGTTGCACCGCTTGGGCATTCAAGCCTTCATGCCGGTTCTCATCGAAGGCAATGCAATACAAATTCACCCGCTGGTCTGTTCGGCGTTCAACGCCGACTTCGACGGAGACCAGATGGCGGTCCACGTTCCCCTGTCGCGGATGGCGGTATTGGAAGCCCGGGAGGCCATGCTGAGCACCCACAACATGCTTTCCCCGGCCTCCGGCGATCCTCTGGTGGCGCCTACCTTGGACATGGTGATGGGCTGCTATTACCTTACTCAAATACGGGAAGGAGCCAAGGGTGAAGGCCGCCGGTTCTTCGACTTCGACGAAGCTCGAATCGCCCACGCTTCGGGGCTTATCGATCTCCAAGCGTCTATCTGGGTCCGTCATATCGAAGGCTTCGAAGGCTTAAATGATGAAGAGTTCTACAGCGAGGGACCGGAGGAAGAGAGACCGGAAGAAGAGGGACGAGACGAAGATGAGTGGGTGCAGACCACGCTGGGACGGTTGATGTTCAACGAGATCGTGCCTCCGTCCATCGGTTTCCGGAACCGGCTCATGGATAGAGGCGGCCTCAAGGACTTGACCGCCGATCTGTACCGTTACCTGAGCAATGAAGAGACCGCCGAGGTGTTGGACGAGATCAAGGACTTGGGCTTCCACTACGCCACCACCTCCGGCATTACCATCGCCATCAACGATATCCAAGTCTCTGCCAAGAAGCCTGGAATCCTGAACGAGGCGGCCCAACTGGTCAGCGATTACGAGGAGCAGTACCTCTCCGGCCTGATTTCCGAGGATGAGCGCTACGCCCGGACGGTGGACGCTTGGACTCGGGCGTCGGACCAGACGACCGCGTTGGTCGAGGAAGAGTTGAGCAACTACGGCGGTATCGCAATGATGGCGGTTTCCGGGGCTAAAGGAAATATCTCCCAGATCAAGCAAATGGCTGGTATGCGCGGCTTGATGAGCAATCCCAAGGGCTGGATTATCGACCTGCCCATCAAGTCAAGCTTCCGAGAGGGTCTAACGGCCCTAGAGTACTTCATCTCCACTCACGGGGCCCGTAAGGGGCTGGCCGACACGGCGCTGCGGACCGCCGACAGCGGCTACTTGACCCGGCGGCTTATCGATATCGCCCAAGAAGTTATCGTGCTGGAGGGAGATTGCGGCACTTTCGATACCCACTGGGTCGCTGACCGCGCCGAAGATAAGATGCAGCGGACCTTGAAGGAGCGCGTCTTGGGCCGCTTGGCAGCGGAGCCAATTGGCCATCCGGAGACCGGCGAAATTATGGTGGACCGGAATGATGAGATCAATGAGGCGGTCGCCGATTCCCTGATAGCCGCCGGAATTACCGAGATACCGGTCCGCTCCCCGTTGACCTGTGAGGCCCGCCGCGGGGTTTGCAAGATGTGCTACGGCCGTCTCCCCGCCTCCGGAGTCTTGGTGGAAGAGGGGCAGGCCGTGGGAATCATCGCGGCTCAAAGCATCGGCGAGCCAGGGACCCAGCTTACCATGAGGACTTTCCACACCGGGGGTGTAGCCGGCCTTGACATCACCACCGGTCTGCCCCGCGTAGAGGAGCTCTTCGAGGCCCGGGTCCCCAAGGGCGCGGCGATCCTGGCCGACATTGACAGCACGGTAGAGATTGACGCCGACGAAGAGGGCCGGCGTCTCAAGCTGGTCAGCCGGGAGGAGCTCCGCGAGGAGTACGAGATTCCGGAAGACGCCCAAGTCCTGGTAGACCACGGAGAATACGTCGAGCCGGGCATGGTGCTGGCAAGTCCCCTTCCTATTTTGGCGGGATACGACGAGACCGGAGCCGACGGGACGGCAGAAAATGGGACCGGGGGGAACGGCGCGTCGGAGCAAGAGCTTCCTCAACCCATCCAGCAGGTAGTCGCCAATATCGCAGGCCGGGTGGAGTTGGACCAAGGCGGTATTTCCATCGTCTGGGAAGATGTGGAAGAGCGGGAACACATGATCCCGGCCTCGGCCCACATCTTGGTCGCCTCCGGTGACTCGGTGAAAGCGGGCGACGCCCTAATCAACGGACCCCTGAATCCCCACGACATCCTGCACATCCGGGGGAAAGACGACCTCCAGTTGTACTTGGTTAACGAGGTCCAGCAGGTGTACCAGTCCCAGGGTGTGAGCATCCACGACAAACACATCGAGATTATTCTGCGCCAGATGCTGCGCCGGGTGTCCGTGGAATCGACCGGTGACTCGGACTTCATCCCGGGGCAGATGGTGGACAAGTTCGAGTTCCAAGAAAAAAACGCCAAGGTGCTGGCCGAGGGCGGCGAGCCAGCCACCGCCAAGCCAGTGTTGCTCGGGGTCACTAGGGCCTCGCTCCTCACCGATAGCTTCCTATCGGCCGCTTCCTTCCAAGAGACCACCAGGGTTCTTACCCAAGCGGCGGTTAGCGGGGCTCAGGACTGGTTGTTGGGCCTCAAGGAAAACGTCATCATCGGGCGTCTAATTCCGGCCCGGCTCTCGGTGCCGGCCATGGACCGGCTCTTGGAACCGGAACCCGTGCCCGAGTTGGAGTTGGCCGCTGGCAGATGGCTTGGTATGCCGGGGGGGCCGGAGCGTGAAGACTTCCTGATGGACCGGTTTGGGGCCCAATTGGCTGGCCAAAGCAACTTCGGCGGGCCGGGAGATGCAGCGCTTGGCGCCCCAGACCTTAACGGCCAAGACGACGACACCGGGGGTGTGGCACAGGAGACCAATGGTATCCCGGGGGTGGTCACCGGTGAGGTCTCAACTGGGACTCCGGGTTTAATCCAGGACTATGGTGTAAGCGATGGCGGCGTTGGGCCAGCGGCCAATGAGGTCGCCGACCCGGCTATTGCCCCGCCGGATGATGTAGTGGAGGATGCAGCACAACCGTAACATTGCCGCAAAGGACCCTCTGGCCTCTCCGCAGGTGGACTTGGCCGTGGACTTGGCGCCCTATAACCCAAGCCATCTGCGGATCGCCAACCCGGTAATGATCGCCTCCGGCACTTTCGGGTACGACGGCTACGGGCGAGGTATTACCCCTGAAATGGACTTGGGCCGTCTGGGTGCGGTAATACCCAAAACCGTAACCAGGCAGCCCAGGGAAGGGAATCCGGAACCCCGGTGGCACCCACCGTCTTTTCGCCAAGGATGGGAAGAAGGGAATTTCGTCTATCTGAACTCCATCGGGCTGACTAACCCCGGCATCGAGGCGGCGTTAAGCGACTTGGCGCCCCAGTGGGCCGGTTACGGGGCCACGGTGCTGCTGAGCATCTCCGCTGATAGCGTGGCCCAGTTTGCCGAGATGGTGGCCATGTGTCATGGGGCGCCCGGCTTCCAGGCTATAGAGCTAAACCTCAGTTGCCCCAACGTGGAAAACGGTTCCCTCTTTGGTCACAGTCCCCAGCTAACCGCGGCGGCGGTGGAAGCCGTCAAAGCCAACACCGGGCTGCCGGTGCTGGCAAAGCTGGCCCCCAACGTTCCCGACATAGCCGACGTAGCCTACTCTGCGGTCCGCGCCGGGGCCGACGCGCTAACCATCTGCAACACCATCCCCGCTATGGCCATCAACGTAGACGCCCGCAAGCCGGTGCTTGGCGCCATTACCGGCGGCCTTTCCGGGCCGGGGCTTCGGGCTATATCGCTGGCCTTGGTCTACCGGGCGGCCCAAGTCGTGGACGTGCCGATTATCGGTGTCGGCGGCATCTTTGAAGCGAAACACGTTCTGGAGTACCTGATGGCCGGTGCCACCGCCGTCCAAGTCGGCAGCGCCAACCTGGTGAGCCTGTGGTCCCCGTTCCGTATCGTCGATGAGCTCCGGGACTATCTGGCAGCTTCCGGGGTTAATCGCCCAGACGAACTTAGAGGCGCCGCTCAGGCCAAATAGATTGGCCTCGTCTACGCGATTCTTCGATTACATCCATGTGTTGCTCCCAGTCCGGCTCTGCCTTAGGGCCCTCTAATGCGTCGCACTTTTGGAAAAACGCTTCCAGGTCTGCGAGTGACTCGAACGGTTTAGATTGCTGCTGTTCCTTGAGGCGTTCGTGTGCCGCGGTCCGCAGCCAGGCACTCAACGTCATTCCTTCCCTTCGTGCCTGATGGACAAAACGGTCGCGGTCCTCGTCAGGAATCACTAGCTGGACTCTCGCCATTGTGGTCTCCTGCACCTTCTAATATTACAACGACGGTTCACAAGAATAGGACCTTGAGGACTTCTTCATGGCGACCTGCCCACATGCTTGACAGCTTGGTTGCCTTGCCTTCCGCGGCGTGATTTCCGGCCAATGCCTGACCAAATTGAGGAAGCGTCGTTGTAATACTAAGAGTATGTGTAAGAATGCTACACACGTTTTTCTGGCAGATCAATTCACTATTCCTAGATTACGGGGGATGGAGTAGCAGACAACGGAGCAGATTGGGACTGCCCGCGTCCCGTAACGGTGTGCACCGGTCGGCCACATTGAGTACAATATAAATAAGCAGCAAAGGCAACTCCCCGCCCTAGGCATAGCCGGGCAATACTCATGACCATGCCGGGGAGAGCCTGTCTGAGTCGGGACCTCCGGTAAGCCCGCCTCTCCAACTCCGAATACCCCAAGGTCTTTTACTGATACGTGAATAAGTTTCTAAAATGTCCCTTCCCCTGTCATTCCGGCGAAGGCCGGAATCCAGGACCGTTCTTCGCCAGCTACGCCTGTCCTGAGCTTGTCGAAGGGTTCTTTGTCCTCAGAATTTCTGGATTCCGGCTCAAGGCCGGTCCTTCGACAAGCTCAGGAGACGAGGACCGGTTTAGGTAATCGTTCACGCATCAGTAAAAGCCCCTGAAAATACCCCCATGAGATGGTGACAGGAATGGTCTCCGTTTTAAGCAAATTGCTTGGCGACACCAACGAGAAGGCCGCCAAAAAGCTCCTTCCTCTGGTTGAAAAGATTAACCGGCGCGAACCGGAGGCTCGGGCACTGAGCGACGCTGAATTACGCGGAAAGACTGCCGAGTTCAAGAGTCGGCTCAGCGGCCGGGAAACGCTGGACGATTTGCTTCCCGAGGCCTTCGCCGTAGTGCGCGAGACGGCCCGCCGCACCTTGGGCCAACGCCATTACGATGTGCAGCTCATCGGCGGCGCCGTGTTACACCGGGGACAAATTGCCGAGATGAAGACCGGCGAAGGAAAGACGCTGGTGGCAACTCTGGCCGTCTATCTCAATGCCCTGGCCGGCCGCGGCGTTCACGTGGTAACCGTGAACGACTACCTGGCCCGCCGCGACCCGGTGTGGATGGGCCCAATCTATCACGCCTTGGGGCTGTCCGTCGGATGTCTGCAACATGACGCTGCCTACCTCTACGATCCCGAAGTAAGCGACGCCCCCGACGGTATGAGGTTTCTCACCCCGGTCTCCCGCGACGAGGCCTACCGGGCCGACATCACCTACGGCACTAACAACGAGTTCGGCTTCGACTACCTGCGGGATAACATGGCCATCGACCTCTCCCAAAGGGCGCAGCGGGAGCTTCACTACGCCATAGTCGACGAAGTGGACAACATCCTGATCGACGAAGCCCGCACCCCGCTGATCATCAGCGGACCGGCGGAGGAACCGGTACAGCTTTATTACCAGTTTGCCAAGTTGGTCCCCCGGCTAAAGTTCGACGAAGACTATACCATCGACGAGCGCACCAAAAGCATCTCCCTCACCCAAGAGGGCATCGCCAGGATGGAAGGGTGGACCAAAGTCGGCAACCTTTACGAGCCGGAAAACTTCCACTTGGTCCACTACATCGAGAACGCTCTGACTGCCGGGGTGATGAAGCAACGGGACCGGGAATACGTGGTCCGCGATGGCGAGGTGGTGATTGTAGATGAGTTCACCGGCCGGCTTCAGCCGGGCCGCCGCTGGTCCGACGGGCTTCACCAAGCGGTGGAGGCCAAGGAGGGCATCCCTGTCCATCGGGAAAGCATAACCTACGCTACCATCACTCTTCAAAACTACTTCCGGATGTACAGCAAGCTGGCCGGCATGACCGGCACCGCCGCCACCGAAGCTGATGAGTTCCTGAGAATCTACCGCTTGGATGTAACCGTCGTACCCACTAATCTGAAAATGGTCCGCGAAGATGGGTCCGACCTAGTGTTCCAGACCGCCGAGGCCAAGTGGCGCGTGGTAACCGAGGACATCGCTAAAATGAACCAACTGGGCCGCCCGGTGCTGATAGGCACCACCTCGGTGGAGGCCTCCGAGCACCTCAGCGACCTGTTGCGGCGGCGGGGTGTTGCCCACCAAGTCTTGAACGCCAAGAACCACGAGCACGAAGCCTCCATCGTCGCCCAAGCAGGACGCCTTGGCGCAGTCACCGTGTCGACCAACATGGCTGGCCGCGGCACCGACATTGTTCTGGGCGGCGGCGAAATCAACAACCCAAACTGGCAAGCGGACCATGACAAGGTCGTCGAGTTAGGCGGTCTCCACGTCGTCGGCACGGACCACCACGATGCCCGGCGGATCGACAACCAGCTACGAGGCCGCTCCGGCAGGCAGGGCGATCCGGGAAGCTCCCAGTTTTACGTTGCTCTAGAGGACGAGTTGATGCGGCGCTTCGGCGGCGACCGCATCAAGACGGTTATGGGCTGGACCGGACTGGACGAGGACACTCCCATCGAGAACCGCTTGATAACCAAGTCCATCAGCGGCGCCCAAATTAAGGTGGAAAGCTACCACTTCGACATTCGCAAGCATTTACTGGAATTCGACGACGTGCTGAACAAGCAGCGGGAAGTCATCTACACCGACCGTCACCAAATCCTCGAAGGCCACCACCTCAAGTCCAGGGTTGTGGGTATGGTGCGGCAAGAATTTCTAGACTTGGCCCAAAAATACTTGCCCGACCGCCACGCCGACGATTGGAACGTAGCCGGGTTCCTTAACGAGCTGACTGGTATCTGCCCGCTGCCCGACAGCTTGGACCACGAAGACGCAGTTTACCAGCACAGCCAAGGGGAGATTCACAAAATCCTGTCGGAGTATGCGGAAACAGCCTACGACGCCCGGGAAGCCGAACTGGGTGAGGAGCAGATGCGGGTCTTGGAGCGGCTTCTGCTGCTCCGGGCCATCGACACCCATTGGGTACACCATCTCACCACCATGGAGAACCTGCGCACCGGCATCGGCCTGCAAGCCTACGGTCAACGAGACCCTTTGGTAATGTATCGCACCGAGGGGCATAAGATGTTCCAAGAATTGACCCAGCGGATGCAGTACGACGTGGTCCACACCCTGTTCCACGCCAGCTTGAACCCGCCGCCGGGCAACGGGAACCGCCGAACGGCCGCCGCCAAACCCGCCAGCCCGATGGAGGCCGTCAACCCCAAAAACCGGGATGCGACGCCGGGGGCGGCAGGAAAAGTCGGCCGGAACACCCCCTGCCCCTGTGGCAGCGGCAGGAAGTACAAGCGCTGCCACGGCGCCAACGCCTAGCCGGAAGCTACTAACCGCCCTTGCCCAGTAGCCGGGACAAAAGTGACCGGGGTTTTGATGTAGCTTGATTCGTGGGTGTTTCCTTCGTAGATATTTCCATAGGAATGCCCTGCCAATTGGGCGCCAGGTACTTTTCCGGGTCGTTGTCGAAGGCAACCTTGCAACCCGGAGCGCAAAAGTAGTAAGTGGAACTCCGGTAATCGCTCTGTCCTCCAGGGGGATTTCCGGTGTCCACCTTCATCTTGCAGACCGGGTCTATCGCTGTCGCCACGTCTCTCTCCTCCTGAGGGTTTTTACCGTAAATGTTCAGATTCGGTGAGCGCACTGACACGGAACCACTCATCCTGAGCGCAGCGGAGTCGAAGGACCGATTCCTCTCAAATCTGAACAGTTACTTTTTACCCATAGGCGCCTGCTGCTAAGCCGCCCTTATCTAAGCTACCTTGATTCGGCGTAAACGCAGGGAGTTGGAAACCACGGTAACCGAGCTGAAAGCCATGGCCAAGGCCGCTAGCACCGGGTTCAAGAACCCCCGGTCGCCGAAGAAGAACTCCAAGCCACCCGGAACACCCCCGGCAGCCTCGAAGACCGGGAATAGGACCCCTGCCGCTACCGGTATCAGCAATACGTTGTAGAAGAAGGCCCAGAAAAGGTTCTGCCTGATGGTCCGGATGGTCTCGCGGCTCAAGCGGAATGCGGTAAGCACGGCCCCTACGTCGCCCCGCATGAGGGTCACCCCCGCCGACTCCATCGCCACGTCCGTGCCGGTCCCCATTGCCATGCCAACGTCGGCCTGTACCAAGGCCGGCGCATCGTTGATACCGTCGCCGACCATAGCCACTGTTTTACCTTCCGATTGAAGCCGCTTGACCACCTCCACCTTATCTTCGGGGAGCACCTCGGCCTCCACGCGGTCTATGCCCAAGGTTTCGGCAACCGCGGCGGCAGTGCGGGCATTGTCTCCGGTCAGCATTACTACTTCCACACCCAACGCCTTCAGACCGGCTACTCCGTCTTTGGAACCCGGTTTCAAGGTATCGGCCACCGCAATAATGCCCTGGACCGAGTTACCGGCAGCCAAGAATACCGGAGTCTTTCCCTGAGCGGACAGCGCCGCAGCTTGGCCGCCCAAGCCGTCCAAGTCTACATGGCCGGCTTGCATCAGGGCCAGATTGCCCACCCGGACATAGGTCCCGCTTACCTCGGCCTCAACGCCTTGACCCGGAATGGCCCGGAACTCCGACACCGGCGGAATGGCCAACCCCCTGGATTCCGCTTCCCGCAGCACCGCCTCCCCTACCGGGTGCTCCGAACCCCTCTCGGCGGACGCCGCCAAACGAAGTAGGTCCGATTCCGGCATCCCCGCAGCAACGATATCGGTCACTACCGGCCGGCCGGTGGTGAGGGTGCCGGTCTTGTCGAGCACCACGGCGTTTACCTTATGGGTTATCTCCAAGGCTTGAGCGTCCCGAATCAACACCCCATGCTCGGCCCCCTTGCCGGTACCCACAATTATGGCTGTGGGGGTTGCTAGGCCCAGAGCGCAGGGGCAAGCAATTATTAAGACCGCCACGAAGACCAGGGTGGCGAAGGTCAACGCCGGGGCCGGGCCTAAGAACATCCAAGCCAGGAAACACACTAGGGCGATGCTAAGGACCGCCGGCACGAACACGGCAGCAACCCGGTCGGCCAACCGTTGGACCGCTGGCTTGGAGCCTTGAGCCTCTTCCACCAACCGGATGATCCGGGCCAGCACCGTATCTTGACCTACGTTGCCAGCCCGAAAATAGAACGCGCCGTATTGGTTCAGCGTACCCCCGTAGACTGGGTGCCCCGGCTGCTTGTCCACCGGCATACTTTCGCCGGTAAGCATCGACTCGTCCACCGCCGAATAACCGTCGGTCACCTCACCGTCCACCGGCACCTGCTCCCCTGGCCGGACCAAGAGAATATCGCCGGGGACCACCGCGTCCACCGGGATGTCCACCTCTTGCTGGTCCCTCAACACTCTAGCCGTGTTGGGGCGAAGGCCAATCAGCCGCCGAATCGCCTCCGAGGTGCGGCCTCTGGCTCTGGCTTCCAAGTACCTTCCCAAGAGGATGAGCGCAATGATAATAGCTGCCGTATCGAAGTACACCGCCCGGGGGATACCATTCTCCGTCAACACCCTGGGGGCGACAGCATCCAACAACACCACAGCCGCGCTGTAACCGTAGGCGACGCTGGTCCCAAGAGCAATCAGCGTGTGCATGTTGGCCACACCGTGGCGCAGCGTCGGGAGGCCGGACGAGTAGAAGGTCCAGCCAGCCCAGAACTGCACCGGCGTCGCCAGCCCCCACAAAAGGAAGGGATAGAACCCACGCGCCATCAAGCTATCTACCCACGGGAGGGCATCGAACGTACCGAGAAACAAAAGGACAGCCCCGGCGGTGCCCAAGACCAGCTTGTTCCGCAGTGCCCGGATTTCCCTGCTTCGAGACAGCCTCTCCAGTTCTTCTTTGCTGCCCTGGAAGTCAGCCTCGACGCCCTCGACCAGATAGCCAGCGTTGGCTACCGCCTTCTGAAAGTCCTCCAGTCCGGCTACCCCAGCCACGTACTGCACGGTGGCTTTCTCGGTGGCTAGGTTTACCGACACACTCTCGACACCGGCCACGCCCTTCAGGGCGCCCTCAACGTGGAAAACACAAGCAGCACAGGTCATCCCTTCCACTGCAAGGGTCAACCGCTTGAGGTTAGAAGCCGCCGCTTGTTCTTGTCCAGCCATTAAATGTCTCGTCGGTGCCAGAGGGACCCTTAGAAGCTAGTCCCTTAACCCCCATCCACTATCAGCAGGTTGGAAGTCGCCGCCTGGTGCCGTATCGCTTTGGGTCCGCTGTATTCCGGTGAATCGTACCACTCTTTAGCCCGTTCCACGCTCTCGAATTCCAGCAATACCAGCCGCTTTGGCGACCAGTCTCCCTCAACCTTTTCGTAGGAGGCGCCCCGCAGAATGTATTTGCCTCCGTATTTAGCAACGGTTGGCGGGACCAGCTTACGGTATTCCTCGTAGGCCTCCGGGTCGGTAATTTCGATGTCGCCTAACACATAGCCTGGCATACGTTTCTCCCTTCAAATATCTACCGGAAAACAGTTACACGCTACAACACCGGATAGCAGTGGTCAACTTTGGATGGGGCTGTTCCAGGGCAATCGCATTTTGACTTGGCACGACCACTAGGCGCCCACAAGGGGCGCCCCTACGATGGTCGCGGTGCCGAAATGTAGGGGCAACCCTTGTGGGCGCCCTGATAGTAGGTACTGGACAGGGACATGCTGCCGCGCCTACGGCTACGCCCGTTCAAAATGCAATTGCCCCGGGGATTGCTACTGTTGGGACTACCCCCAAGGAGAAGGAGCCGGACTTGCTTACAAACACAACGGGTGGGCAAACACTCACCCACCCGCTGCAATAACCAGAGAGGTTATTGGCCGGTTATACGTACCGGGGGTCGCTGTCCCGGGGGATTCCGAAAGCGTGCTTCCCGACTACCTCCAAAGCGTCAAAACCGCCCAGAGGATGAATTGGTCCAGCCCGGACGTCCCGGTAGTAGCGCTCCAAGGGAAGACGTTTGGCCAGAGCGGCGCCGCCCACCATGTCGATGGCCTTGTTCACCACGTCCACGGCGGTACGCATACAGAAGTACTGCATCGCCACGGCGTCAACCACGTGCTGGTCCTCCCTGGCCTCCGGATCGACAAGTTGCGCCGCTAGGTCCCGTTGGAAGGCCCAAGCCGCCTTCAACCCGATGTCCATTTCCGCCGCCAAAAACTGATGTCCCGGGTAGTAGCTCTCGGGACGGGTAAAAGGGAGGTTAGTCCGCTCTTTAGTAAAGTTGATGGCAAAGTCGCGGGCCGCCCGAGCGATACCGAGGTAAACGCTGGAGAAAGTGCCACCGTGCCAAGCGTATAACAATCGCGCAAACTGGTCCCATTCCCACAGTGAATGGCGGAACACCTCGTCCTCGGGAATGAAAAGGTTGTCGATCACCCAGCTATGGCTGCCGCTGGACCGCATTCCCATGACGTTCCAGTCGTTCTGGCATACAATCCCCGGCGTATCAATGGGGATGATAAAAATCAGGCCCACTTCCCCTTCTTCCGGATCGTCGTAGACCGCGGTGCTGGCGAAAAGGTCGCCCACCGGGCTGTTGGTGCCAAAAGCGTGGCGGCCATTGATCCGGAAGCCGCCATTCTCTTTTACCGCCTTAACCGTGGTATACCCCAGACCGCTGATCCCTTTGTAACTGTCCACCTGCGGGTCGGTAAAAGACCCGCAGGAAATCAGGCGGTTGGTGGCGATGTTTTCCAGAAGTCCACCCACCGACTCGTTGCCGGTCTTGTGCAACTCGGTGATCATCCAAGGCAGTCCCAAGTGCATGTTTACCGCCAGCGCGGAGGCGCCGTCGCCCCGGGCCAACCTCTCTTGGGCAATGCAGATGTCCATCAGGTCGGCGCCGCCCCCACCCAACTGTTCCGGTATCGGCATACTGGTGTAGCCGGAGCCCTTCATGGCCTCGAAGTTCTCAAAAGGGAAGCTATTGTCAGCGTCGTATCGCGCTGCCCTAGTGGCGAAATCGTCGGCGTGGGCGGCGGCAATATCAAACCACTTCTGCTGTGACGGAGTGAGTTGCTCTGCCATGTGCTCCTCCTTAAGAAAAATCAACCCGGCTTGGGGCCAATTCTGCAAATGGGAGCCGTGCTCCCAAGGCCTGCGGCGAGTATTCTAGCCTAGCTACCGGACCCTAGCAAATCGCGCACTCGACCGGAAACCGGGGAAGGGCCGGCGCCGGAGGATAGCGGCCGTTCCCGTCCGTCAACCCCCGCCGATGGCCGGAAGGAAATGGACCTCGCTGTCTTCGCTAACCCTTTCCAGCAGCCCCATTTGGCTGGTCTCCCCGTCGACGATGACGGCGATACCTGGCAACAAGTCCATACCGTCTTCGTCACACAGGCGGGCTTTCACCCCCGGAAAGACCTTCTCCAGGTTGTTTATGACTTGCCGCACTGAGGCACCGGCTACTTGGACCGTCTTTTGTCCCCCGGTGAGGACCTGCATCCTCGGGGGTATCCACACTTCTGGCATTGCTTGGACTACCTATCCGCTGCTTTATTCTGGTCCTAGAGGATTATATTATCATAATCGCATCATGGTGCTGGAGCTATTTGGGACTCAGGGCAGGGCAATCGCATTTTGTCGTTCTGAGGAACCCTTCGATTTCGCTCAGGATAAACTCCGCGACGAAGAATCTAAAATGACAGCCGTCCAAAACGGCTTTCCTCGCCGATGTGTTTAAGCCACAGCGACGCCGGGCAAAGGAAACGCATCGGCAGCAAAGATTTTAGACCCTTCACTCCGTACAGGGTGACAGTGAACGGGGGGAGAGTGACAGAATTCGATTGCCCTGGGGACTATAGTGCTATTATAGGCCGGAGTTATTCGGCGGGAGATGGAAGCCTATGGACACGATAATCATCAAGGCATGTCTAAATGGAAATCGGGGGCGGGACGGGAACCCGAACGTGCCCTTCACTCCGGAGGAGGTGGCCGACGAGGCGGTCCGGTGCTACGAGGCCGGAGCTTCGATTGTCCACATCCACGCCCGCAACGACGACGGCAGTATCAGCTACGACCCGCAGTGGTACTCCCAAGCCGACGGACTGATTCGGGCCCGGTGCGACTTGGTCTTAAACCACACCACCGCCCGGGCCAACGATGTCCCGGTGGAAGCGGTTACCGGGTACCTCCTGGGTACGCCGCTGCCGGTGGAAATGGTGTCGCTCAACCTGGGGTATGGAGTGCGTTGGGCCCTCGATGACGAGGGCGTTCGGCGGACCAGCATCAGCCCTAACAGCTACGAGGACATCCGGGCGACTCTGGACGCTTGCTACCAGCGGGGCACCTTTCCCGAGCCGGCGGTGCACGACACCGGAATGCTGAACAACGCCATGACCTTAATGCAAGAAGGCCACATCAAAAGCAGCAAGTATTTCTTGGTGGAGCCCTCGTCCTACTGGGGGGACGGTCGCCAATCAATGCCGGGGACGCCGCGGAACTACACGCTGATCACCGACACCATCAGAGAGTTCTTCCCCGATGCTACCTGGCTAACCCACAGCAGCGGCCGCCAGACCTTCGTCCTAGCCGCAATTGCGATTGCCACGGGGGCCCACATCAGGGTGGGGTTCGAAGACAGCCCGTTTTTGCCCAACAAAGAGTCGCCGGTATCCAACGCGGAGTATGTGGACTGGGCCGTGACCCTGAGTCGGCTTCATGGACGGGAACCCGCCACCCCGGCTCAAGCAAGAGAGCTTCTAGGTCTGTTGCCAGCGGCGTAGACGCTTAGACTATTACCCGCAGGAATCAACGGCCTGCCAGACAGGGAGGTGGCTCTGGCTCCGTCGGCGCGGGCATCGACCGGTAACCGCGAAGGGTCACAACCTCATAGTGCCGACAGTGTGGACAATGACCTCAGCCGCGACTCGAGGTTGCATCTTGTCCATGTTCAACATCAGGTCATACAGGGTCGGTTCGTTTGGAGTTACCTTAAAGAACTTCATGAAATAGGCTTCCCGGGCGCGTTCCAACTCCTCGACGTACACTTCCGCATCGTCCCGGTCCAGATTCTCTCTTTGCATCAAGGTCTGTAATCTGACTTCCAAGGGAGCCATCAAGCCCACGTGCATCACACCGGGAGTGTCGGCTAGGAGAATGTTAGCCCCTCGGCCAATAATTACAACGTCGCCTTGACGGTATAAGTCCTTTACCACGGTGGTGGTGGCTTGAATAAAAGCCTCGTCGTCCACTTGACCAGCGCCGCTGGGACCGCTGGCCAGCTCGGCGTAAGTCTCGGGGGGGAGGTTTTCGATCCCGCGCCCGAAATAGGGCTCGCCGCTTACGCCCGACATCGCCGAGCGTTCCAGCATGTTTTGCACAAAGTGGCCGAACCGGTCCCGGAACCGCACCAGCCGCTGCTCCTTGTCTACCAGGACGCCAACGGGTTTACCAATTATTTTCGCCGCTTCGACGGTAACCATCCGGTCAACAAAGTTTAGCCCCATGTCTTGGGCGACAAACTGGCCTATGGTGACCGCGCCACTACCGCTAGGTCCGTTTATGGTAATTACCGGCATCTCGTCCTCCTCGCGGACCTGGGATTAGACTGGGGGGTTATCCATCAACCGCGGCCGACGGCGCGAGTACTCCTCGCCCAAGAGACCCATGGCGAAAGAGTCGTACCAAACGTCATCCTTTCGGTGGGTCTTGCGCAGGTGGCCCTCCAGTACAAACCCCACATGGTGGCACATTTGCATCGCGTGTTCGTTATAATCGGGAACGTCCACCCAAACCCGGTGCAGTTCATACGTCTGGTAGGCCTCATCCAGCACTCTTACCAAGGCAGTGGTGCCGTAATGCTGATGCCACAGGTCCTTGCGGCCGATCAGCATGAATAGCTGGGCTTCCTGCAGCGCCCATTCGATCACCAACTGGGCCTCGCCGATGTGCTCGCCACTCTTGGTATAAATGGCGTATATCTTGCGGTCCTCGTTTTCGAAGACTTGGCCCCATTCGTTATCCGGCGCCGCTACAAGTTGGTGCGGAGAATAGCCTATGTGTAGCGGCAGACCGTCCTGGCCTCGCCCGTACCAAAGAGAATTTACCTCGTTGTCGTCGAGCCAGTCGGCTAACCTTTGGACATCCTCGGCAGTCGGCTGAACCAGAGAAACCTCAGGCAACATGTCTCATCTCCCAACCCAAGCGGAACAGTCCACAACTGTCCAAAGAATACTGACGCTACCTCGATTCGAGCCAGTCGGGATTATAGCAGTGGGACGGCGTGAATTCAATTGATTTTGCTACTCGAGTCGGTATTCCCTATCTTGTGGGCTAAATTTGTAACGAATTACTTAATTTATCTACAATAATTAACGTTAAGCAAATCATATAGGCTGCTCAGCGGCGATCTTCGTCTTCAAAACCACTCTATCGGGTTGAGGTTTATCAGAATCCTACCCCGATCAATCCCCAGTAAACACCGGTCTGATATACTCTTGCAACCAGGAACTTGGGATATCTGATTACCCCCAAGATGACGCGCTACTAAGAATCTCTAGCCATCCCGGGATTCGTGAGACACCCGGGAGTCTGGCTGAAAACGCGAGGGGAGTCTTATGAGAGAGAACACGCTGAAACAAAAGCTGAATGCCGGAAAAGCCGTTTTCGGTGTAATGATAACCTTTCCCTCGGCCCCAATGGTCGAAATGTTGGGTTACCTGGGCTTCGACTGGGTGTTGATCGATAACGAGCACGGCTCCATCACCGTGGACAACTCCGAAGAGTTGGTCCGGGCGGCTGAACTCACCGGTATCGCGCCCATCGTCCGCCCGGTTAGCAACAAACCGGAGATTATTGCGCCTTTTCTCGATCGGGGCGCTTGGGGCGTGCAGGTCCCTCATGTAAACACTGCGGAAGAGGCTCGCGCCGCCGTCGACGCGATTAAGTATTATCCCACGGGACACCGGGGTATCTTCAGCCGCAGCCGCCCCGCCAACTACGGCTTCTCCGGGTCTACCGGTGACTACGTGGCCGAAGCGAATCGCAACACCTTGGTCTGTCTAATGCTGGAAGAGGTCGAGGCCATCAGGAACCTAGAGGAACTGGTTACCGTGGACGAGGTGGACGTGTTCTTCATCGGCTCCGGCGACCTTTCCCAGTCGATGGGTTATCCGGGACAGCAGACTCATCCGGAAGTCCAAGCGTTAATGGAAGAAGGCGTAACCCTAATCCGTGAATCGGGCAAAGTTGCGGGGGTCAGTTGCCCGGACTCCTACATACCCAAGTTCCTCAACATGGGGGTGCAGTACTTCCACAGCAACGTCAACAGCCTGATTCAAACATCCAGCGTAAGCTACCTGGCAGAGGTAAGGGAAGCGGCGACCGCAGCCGGGCTCTAGCTCTGGATAACCGGAAGAATCGGCCCCTCACTGTAGGCCGATTCTTGTCTTTGCCCAGAGGACTAACCGCCGCTTAGAGGGTGTGTTAGAAGTCCCTTCTCCCTTAGGGAGAAGGTTAGGATGAGGGGAGAGGGAACTTTGCACACACTCTCTTACGTTGCCGAGACCGGCTGCCGGCGCACCGCCGCCACTGCCGAAACTTGGTCCATCAAGTTGTTGAAGTTTTCGAAGGTGAGGGATTGGGCCCCGTCGCACTTGGCAACGTCCGGATTGGGGTGGACCTCGATGAGCAAGCCGTGGGCCCCCGCAGCGACCGCAGCCAAGGCTACCGGAGTTACCAAGTACCATTTGCCAGTTGAGTGGCTGGGATCAGCGATGATGGGCAAGTGGCTCAAGCGCTGAATCACCGGGATCGCCGCCACGTCCATGGTGAACCGGGTAAATTGCTCAAAGCCCCGGATACCCCGCTCACACAGCATCACCTGCTGATTGCCAGCCGACATCACGTATTCCGCCGCCAGCAGCCACTCTTCGTAAGGGGCAGCCATACCCCGTTTAACCATGACCGGCTTGTCGGTGGCGCCCACCTCGTCTAGAAGGTTGTAGTTCTGCATATTACGGGCGCCGACCTGCAGGATGTCGGCGTATTGAGAAACCGTATCCACGTCCCCGGGCGACATCACTTCGGTGATAATCGGGAGACCGGTTTCCTCTTTGGCCAACTTTAAGAGCTTCAGCCCCTCTATTCCCATGCCTCGGAAGCTGTAGGGCGAAGTACGGGGCTTGAATGCCCCTCCGCGCAAAACGGTGGCCCCGGCAGCCTTTACCGCCCGGGCGGTCGTCACCA
The DNA here is from genome assembly GCA_965220245.1 of Dehalococcoidia bacterium. GTDB lineage: Bacteria > Chloroflexota > Dehalococcoidia > Lucifugimonadales > UBA3495 > CBDCPI01. The sequence continues at coordinate 114,936 of CBDCPI010000014.1, read as the reverse complement.
TTTGCTCCTCGTCTTCCACCGAGCAGGGTCCAGCCATTATCACCGGATTGGGCCCCCCGATGACGGCATCGCCCACCTTCACGATAGAGCCCTCGGGATGGAACTCTCGGCTAGCCAACTTGTACGGCTTGGAGATAAGGATGACTTCAGAGACTCCGGGTAATAGCTCCATCTCGTCTTTAAATTCCGACGGTATGGAACCAAGGACCCCCACCACAGTGCGTTCGACGCCGGTGGAGACTTGGGCCTTCAGGCCGCGGCCCTCAATGCGGGCTTGGACTTGGTCTAGTTGCTGGTCGGAACTATCCCTGGACATGACCACGATCATAGCTTCGTTCACCTTTGCTGCCGGACACCACCCGAGCCGCACACCGCTTCTATAACAGCCTTAAAGATTTGGATACAGATAAAAACTAACCTATGTCGATTCTACACCTTGCAGCCGTAGCACGGCGGTACCGTTAAGGTAGAGATTCACTAGCTGCTGAGGTTCCTTGTCGGTATTAAACAAGATGAGGACCCGGATACATCGCGGCAGGCTGCCTGGAACGTCCACTTCCGTTGCCCCCATCAGAGCGGTGTGGTTCCAACCCAGTTGCCTGGCGGCCGCTGCCGGAAAGCAAGCGTTAAGGTCGGGGGTCATGGTGAAGTAAACGGCCGCGACGTCCGGCTCTCGAATATCATTCGCTTCGATCAACTGGGACAGTAGTTCTCTGGTTGCGCCGTAAATGGCGGTGTCTGAATTCTCCGTAGCTACTGTGGCCCCGCGGATACCCCGACAGACCGTCATTGTCCGGAACCTCCACTAACCGGAAGCTGAGTCCCGGCCAGCTCAGCAACAAACCGACTGGCTCGTTCCACCAGTTGGGCTCGTGGGGATTCTAACATCACCCTGACCAAGGCGCTACCAACCACCGCTGCTTCCGCTTTCCGGCCAACTTCCTCCACGTGCTCTCGCCGCGAAATGCCGAAACCTACCGCCAACGGCAACGCAGTGTGGGTCCGCACCCGGTCCAGCAGTTCAAACCCTCGCTCTGACACCGCTGCTCGCGCCCCGGTCACCCCGGTAACGCTGATGCAGTAAACAAAGCCACCGGCGCCGGCGCACGACGCTTCAATGCTCGCCTCCGAGCTTGTCGGGGCCAGCAGGGGAATGATGGGGATATTTTTCGGTCCAAGCTGGGCGGCCAAGGGCTCCACCTCAAATTCCGGCAGGTCTACTACGATGATTCCGTCGACACCCCGGCGGTCGGCATCCGCCGCAAACCGGGCCAAGCCGTAGCTGTAGATGGGGTTGTAGTACCCCATCAGCACCAAGGGGGCGTCGCCAACCCTACCTCGCAGCTCATCCACCATGCCCAGACAGTCTCCCAAGCTGACGCTCTCTTGCAAGGCCCGATAGCTGGACTCTTGGATTACCGGCCCTTCCCCTATTGGGTCGCTGAAGGGGATGCCCAACTCCACCATATCGGCGCCCGCTCGCACCAGTTCCGGCACCAACTCCAAGGTTGCTTCCCGGTCCGGAAAACCAGCGGTGACGAACACAATCAGCCCCGGTCTGTTCTGCTGCCGGAGTGAATCAAATGTTTGCTGTATTCGCCGTCCGCTCATGCTGTGATTCTCCGAAATCCTCCAAGAACTTCCCGGCCTTTAGAGGGGCCAGGGTCCACCAGCCTCTAGCCAAATGTAACTTACATTAAACACCTTGTCTAGACCTGGGCGCCCCGGGGGTGTCCGTCAGAGTTTTGCGTAGGGAATCCTCTAATCTACCTCTAATCTACCTTGTGGTAGCTGCGGTCGAATCCAGCGGATGAACAGTTACGGACCCTGGCGGCGTAGTTTTTCCTCCAGTCGCTGGACGCGCGCCTCAGCCGCGGCGGCGCGGGCGGCTTCGGCGGCGGCGCGGGCGGCTTCGGCGGTGGCGCGGGCGGCTTCGGCGGTGGCGCGGGCGGCTTCGGCGGCGGCGCGGGCTTCGGCGGCACGGCGGGCGGCGACCTCTTCCATGAACGTGGTCAGGTAGCGCCGCGCCACCGGGTCCCAAAAGCGCAAGTTCCCCTCTTCCCAGCACAAATCCAGGTTCAGCGCGTCGCTGTGGCCCCAAAGATGCTCGCCGTCCGTCTGGTGGATGGGGATGGGGACGTAGGTCCCGTCCACCAGCCGGTCGCCAGCCAGAGGCTCTTGGTACCGGCCCCCGCCGGTGGGGTCGAAGCGCCAGTATTCGGGGACGGCCATAGCCGCGTACAGCCCCGGCTTGACGGTCTCGTCGCGCCGGGCAGTGCGGTCGGAGGCTACTTCCATTACGAAGTCCGGCGGCTTGCCCTGCTCCGGGATCGAATAGCCGTTGCGGGGAAGTATCATCGCAGGGTTTACGCCGAACGCGACGAGCAGGTCGGGATACAGCACACCCTCATACCTTTCAGCCGGTATCAGGGCGGCGGCGACTTCACTGAGGATGACGGTGCTGTCCCTGTTGCCGAAGTGTTCGGCCAAGGCAGCCGGATGGGCCGGGTAATTTATGGAGTGAAAACCGGTCAATTCTTCTGGCGGAGCGTCTGGAAACTGGATAATTTGCCCGGCGTCCGGCGGGGGGGTAACGGGCTTGGTGGTCATAGCGGCCTCGCGGGGCGAGCGGTTGGCACGAGGGCATTATAAGCCTATGGTGCAAGAACGACAAAAGCTCCGAAGGGAAGGTTTCGCAAAAACTTGACGGACACCCGCACCGGCGTACCTTACTGGTGACCTACCGCTAGCCAACGTACACCCCCACCGCTACGGCTAGTGCGTTCTGCCCGGCGTGGGCTAGGACTCCGGGCCAGAGGGACCCGGTGCGGTGGTAAAGCCAGGCTAGGAGCAATCCGGTAACGAAAACCGGGATTAGGACTCCGGGGGTCACGTGGAAGCAACAGAAGACCAAGGCGCTCACGACCCCGGCCCAACCCACACCCAGGCTAGAGACTAGTCCGGCAAAGACAAACCCCCGAAAAAACACCTCTTCGGTTAACGGGGTAACCAGGGCCAGCGCCTGAAAGGTTAACACCACTCCCAAACCGGGAAAGGCGATGTCGGCGGTGATGTCTGGCGGCGACAACTGGTCTAAATCGAGCAACTCCACGACTATGCCGTAGACCGCGGTAAACCCCAAGCTGGCGCCCAGAACTCCCACTGCCAGCAAAATCGCTTTGGGCTTGGGAAAGACTAAGGGGGCCAGCCCCAAGTGGGATAGCGGCGATCTGGTACGGCGTAGCCCCAGCCGCCAGACCACCGCTACTATGGCCAAGCCCATGACGTGGACGCTAACCCAGGCTGCCAGCGCAGCCTGGTAGCGTCCGGCTAGATGCTCGACTCCGATGGCAATTGCCGTCACCGGTATGAGAGCAACCAGCAGCAGAAAAACCCCAAGGGCTACTTGTCCACTCCTCCAAGGGACCGTTCCTAAAGGGGGGCCTGGCTCGGGCCCCCAACCGTCCCCGCTATCTTCCGCTGGTGTAGCGTGGATGGGCCTAGGGGAAGCGTCTAGGGGATGGCCGCAGTGGGCGCAGTAGGAGGGCTGATGGTCACGAGCTTCGCCAGCAGGGGCGCCACAGTTGGAGCAGTACAGCAAGCAGTCTCCCGGGTTCTTCGGACACCCCGTATCCCGGATACCAAGGTATCCTTAAACGGCCCTTTTGGAGCGTCTCTCCATAATAATTGGCGTCCCCAGGTTTTGCCACGTCAGGTTTGCCAAGATCGAATCGGCCCGTTTCCCTTACCTACGGTCCCGTACCTACGGTCCCGGCAGGCTATCCCGGTCCCGTTGGACCGTTGGTTGCAACGAAACCCGTTGCTGGGCCATAATGTCCAACGGACAACTCTAGGCTATCTTTACGCGCTTGGAGAAGGATGGGAGACGTAATGGCTGCCGATCAACCGTTATCCCGAGAAGCGTTCACCACCTTGGCGGCCGCATCCGGTATTGACGTTAGCGGCGATCATGGCGACGAGCTTTTTGACTTCGTCCTAGCCACATTGGCCGGCCTTGGCTCTCTTAAGAACATCGACGTGAGCGGGGCCGAGCCCGACATGGCCTTTAAGCCGGCCGGGGAGTAGCCGCCACGCACCCACCAAGAAAGACTACCGCCAGCGCGCCAGTGCCGGAGGTTAACATCTCTTACTTTTGCGTGCTACGCGGGACCCGTGCCGGGTCTCCTATATGGGGCCTGGGGGCGCCTGCGGCGCGTTGACCTCGGAGGAACATAGTGGACCCGCTTGAGCTGTGCTATATGAGCGCCGGACAGCTTTCGAAGCTGATTGAGGCCAAGGAGGTCTCGCCAGTCGAGGTCATCGACGCCCATTTGGCGCGGATCGAGGCTACCGAACCGGTCTTGAACTCGTTTATCACCCTGCTGCCCGACGAAGCCCGAGCGGCAGCCCGGCGAGCGGAATCCGATATTCAACGCGGGAATTACCGGGGACCCTTGCACGGAATTCCGGTGGGTCTCAAGGACTTGTACAACACCGCCGGGGTACGGACGACTTCCGGATCGAAGATTTTCGACAACTTCTTACCCCAAGATGACTGCACCGTTGCCACCCGGTTCCGCGAAGCCGGTGCCATCCTCTTGGGCAAGCTGAACATGCACCAGTTTGCTTATGGGCCCACCGGAGAGAACCCCGACTACGGGCACATGCACAACCCTTGGGACCCCGAACTGGTGACGGGCGGCTCCAGCGGCGGTTCAGGCTCGGCCGCCGCCGCCGGCCAGTGTACCATTACCACCGGCAGCGACACCGGCGGCTCAATACGGATCCCCGCCGCTCTTTGTGGAATCGTGGGGCTAAAGCCCACCTACGGCTTGGTCAGCCGCTACGGTCTTACCCCGCTTTCTTGGTGCTTGGACCACCCCGGACCAATGGTCCGGACGGTGGAAGACGCCGCACTGACCATGAACGTTATCGCCGGACACGATCCGAAGGACGTGGCGTCTGCGGTGGTAGAGGTTCCGGACTACACCACGGCTCTCACCGGCTATGTTCAAGGGCTGCGCATCGGGGTCCCTAAAGAGTACTTCGAGGCTCCATTAGACCCTCAGGTCGGCCAAGCCGTCCGGGACGCCCTCAACCTGCTGGAAGACATGGGCGCGGTGGTGACCGAGGTCTCTTTCCCCATGTTTCCAGACTCCCAACCTATCTCCACCGCCATCCTGATGGCCGAAGCCGCAGCGTATCATCGAGACTTGCTGGCCAAGGACGGCGACAAGCTGTACCCGCCGGTAAGGCTACGCCTAGAAGCCGGGCTATTCATTAGCTCGGCGGACTACCTCCGGGCCCAGCAAGCCAGGACCCTGTTCGACCGGCAGGTACGGGACTTGTTGGCCGACGTCGATCTGCTCGCCGGGCCCACCGAGCCGGTAACCGCGCCGCAATTGCTGGCCGCCCGGGTGCAAGCCGGTGAACACACCTTGGGCACAACGCCGGCGCTCACCCAGTACACTCGCCCCTACAACATCACCGGTACGCCAGCCATATCCATCCCTTGCGGCTTCTCCGATGTCGGCTTGCCCATCGGTCTACAACTAGCCGGCCGGGCCTTCGATGAATTAACCGTCCTCCGGGCCGCCCACGCCTATGAGCAAGCGACTCAATGGGGCCAGCGCCGGCCACCCATTTAATCTTCTTTTTGACCTCGCCCCAGAGACAGCAGACGGAAATCCGCATCTCGAAAAAGAATCTACTGGAACGAATGCCCGTGGCTGACATTAACACTGTAACCTTCGATTTATGGCAGACTTTGCTCCTCGATAATAGAGAGAAGGGGCAAGCGAGAGCTTTGGTGCGGTTGGAGGGCGCCCGGGATGCTCTGGCCCACTTCGGCGAGGAGTATGAGCTAGACCACATCCGGGAAGCCTACCGCGCCTGCTATCGCCATTGCCGTCAGGTCAGGGACCGGCTACTCGACGTTTCCTTTCGGGAGCAGGTTGAGATTTTCATCAACAATATCTCCCCGGGACTGGTAGACCGTCTGGGCCAAGCCACGATTTACCAAATTCTTCGGGTCTATGCCGACTCTTTCCTCATGCAACCTCCCACTACCCATCCCGACGCCCAAGCAGTATTAAGCCGCCTGAAGGGTATGGACTTTCGTTTAGGACTAATCTCCAACACGGGAATGACGCCCGGCGCCACCTTTCGTTCCTACCTCAAACAAGAGGGCCTACTGGAGTATTTCGACACCCTAACCTTTTCCGATGAGGTAAAGCTGGCCAAACCCAACAATGAGATATTCCGAATTGCTTTGCGGGGAATTGGCGCGGAGCCATCGGAAACCGTCCATGTGGGAGACCACGTAGTAAACGACGTGGTGGGGGCCAAACGCTCTGGGATGAAGACAGTGTGGATTTCAGGCTTTTATGAGAGGGAAGACCCGTCAGACCCCGAAACGGAAGCCGACGCCACCGTGGACAACCTCGGTCTGGTGGTTGAAGCCGTCGCGCAGTTGGCGGGACGGGCCATTTCTCCCTAGGACTGTTTGTCTTGACACGGTATAGTCGAAATGCTAACTTCGATTTACCTCTAAATTTAAGCTAGAAATGTGTTCCTCTGCTCTTTTACCGGCCTAGGTGCGGAGGAATTGGCAGCACCTTGGCGGTATGGGTGGAGAATAAAGACCTTCCTGGTGGTGGGGAGGCCATGGACGAGGCCAGTCACGATCAACGTTTGACCCAGTTGCAAGAGCTGTGCGGCGCCGTCCTCTCGCAACGGCCGCTGATTCTAGCCAGTAACCGGGGCCCCGTTGAGCACCAAATGACTGCCGAAGGCCGGCCGGAAGCCCGCCGGGGCAGCGGCAGCGTGGTCACCGCCTTTAGCTCTCTATCCCAGAGCGTGGAATTTACTTGGGTAGCCAGCGCTATGGGGGAAGGGGACCGGGCGGTTGCTAACAACGGGCAAGGCGGCCGGTTAAAGTCGCCGCTGCCTGGCCATAAGATAAACCTGCGCTACGTGGTCACTCCTCGCCGCGCCTACCACAAGTACTACAACATCTTATGTAATCCACTTCTCTGGTTCCTGCAACACTATATGTGGAACCCGCCCTACAACCCCAACGTCGACGCCTCAGTGCATGACGCTTGGGAAACCGGGTACATCCCGGTAAACCGGTCCTTTGCCCAAGCGGTGGTTCAAGAGGCCCGAGAGTCCCGGGAGCCGCCCATCGTCGTCGGTCACGACTACCACTTGTACCTCATGCCGGAGTACGTACGGGCCGAATGCCCGGACGCTGTTATCCAGCATTTCATACACATTCCCTGGCCGGCGCCCCGATATTGGCAAATGATCCCCAGCTACATTACCCGGCAGATTTGTTCCGGCTTGTGCGCCACCGACTTGCTGGGCTTCCAGACACCTCAAGATGGCCGCAGCTTTTTGGACACCGTCGAAGAGTTCCTGCCGAAAGCGGAAGTGGACCACAAGAACTGGGTGATTGACTGGAAGGGCCACCGTACCGGCATCAAAGTCTACCCGCTATCCATAAATGTGGCCGAGGTGCAACGGATCGCCAACTCGCCCCGGGCCTTGGACTATGAATCGCGGCTTGCCCCTTTGTGCGGTGAACACACCATCATGCGCATTGACCGGGCCGAACCCAACAAGAACATCATCCGCGGCTTCAAAGCTTACGAGTTGTTGCTGGCCCGCCATCCGGAGTTGTGCGGCAAGGTGAATTTCCTAGCCTTCTTGGTGCCCTCCCGGACCCACATTCGCCAATATCAGCGGTACATGGATGAGATTCAACAAGTGATCAATCAAATAAACAATACCTTTGGCAACGAGGAATGGCAGCCGGTCCAGACGTTCATCGAAAACAACTACACCCAAGCCATCGCCGGGATGAAGCTCTACGACGCTCTACTGGTCAATACCATCGTTGAGGGCATGAACCTAGTGGCCAAGGAAGGCCCGGTAGTGAATACCCGAGATGGCGTGCTAGTATTGTCGGAGAGCAGCGGCGTCCATCACCAACTCGGTGAAGGAGCCTTGTCAATATCTCCAACAGACATCGAAGGGACTATGGACGCTCTGTACCAGGCCATCACCATGCCGGCCCAAGACCGCAAACGCCGCGCCTCGCAGCTAATTTCGGCGGTGTGCCGAGAGGACGTCACCAACTGGATTTGCTGCCAATTGGAAGACATTGGCCGGTTGTTGTAGCCAGAGCCCTAACCTAAGGAGAACCCCAGCCAGAGGCGGACCACAACAGGAGAGCCTCAGTCTATGGAAGAACTATTCAATACCCGCTTACCAAATGGTGACAACCCTGACCTCCATCTTTGCATCTTTCCTCACACCAAAGAGTTCCTTGCCATAGACCTCCGGGAGCAGCCGGCAAAGATCACTTTACTCAACACCTCGGAAGTGTTTACCCACGACTTTTTCGAGACGGTCCAAGTCGAAATAAGTGACGCGGTCCGTGCGGAAAACGAGTTCTCTTTTGCCCACCTCATCAATCTCCCGTTACGGTTGGAGGAGGCCATCAGGGATATTGCCATGACCTTCATCCTGGAACGGTTGGGAGTTGCCCCCGACGCGGAAGCAATTCCCACCGTGATCGTCTTTATCATCAGCGGCGGCGCTCTGGCTGCCCAACCCCAAGTAGTCTTAGAGGGACTTAAGCGGATAGTGAAAGAACACTGTGGGGAGACCGGGGTGTCCCAGTGGGAACCGGACTTGCTCCGGCTTATCGAGGACGAAAAAGCCGCGCTGCAACATCTGGAGCGCGAGGAGTTGACCGAGGCCATGCGCGGCGATTCTCCCGACTACTTCGCTCTGTGGGAAAACCGGAATTAAGCCGGTTTCACCACAACCTAAGGCGCCCAACCCACGATGAGAATTGGACTAATATCCGACACCCACTCGGCCGGCAGCGGCTGGGACCTGCCCCGGCAGATATTGCAATCGCTGCGGGGCGTGGACTTGATCCTCCACAGCGGGGACCTGGAGTGCTTGGGGGTGCTGGACTGCCTCGAAACAGTGGCCCCGGTGAAGGCAGTACGGGGCTATGAAGACCCCACCGAGCCTGGCGACCGGCTGGTCTTTCCCACCCGGGTGCTAGACGCCGACGGCGTGAAAATGGCATGACCCACGACATCCAGTGGCCCGCTCCCCGCATCGACACCAGCGCCGATGGTTCCGACTTAATCCTTCCCCAAGGCCAAGCAACCGGCATCTTCCGGCGGAAGTTCGGCCAAGCGGTGGACATCGTGGTGTTTGGCGACACCCACTATGAGCTAGTTTGCGACTTTGACGGAGTTATCCTGGTTAATCCGGGTAGCCCAACTTTCCCCGCGCGGCGCAAACCGGGCATTTTGGGCACCTTGGGGTTTATCGAGACCGGAGACGCGGACATGGAACCCGGAGAGATTGGGGCCGGGGGTATCAAGCGCGGCCGGGTCAAAGTCTGGACCGCCGAAATTAAGGAGTAGCCTTTTAGATCTTATCCAAGAGCGGCTTCACCTCGAGGAATACCGGCGCAAACACTAGGGAAACGATGGCCATCAACTTGAGCAGGATATTTAGCGAAGGGCCGGAGGTGTCCTTGAAGGGATCTCCGACCACATCGCCCTCGACAGCGGCCTTGTGCGCCTCGGACCCCTTGCCGCCGTAATTGCCCAACTCCACGTACTTCTTGGCGTTGTCCCAAGCGCCTCCGGCGCTGGCCATCATGATGGCCAGCATAAAGCCCGCCGCCACTGCGCCGATGAGCAGACCGCCCAAGGCAGCCTCGCCCAAGATAAAGCCGGTGGCGATGGGGGCGACGACGGCCATCACGCCGGGCAGAATCATTTCTCGCAGGGCGCCCCGCGTGCTGATGTCCACGCAACGGGCGGAGTCCGGGCTGGCGGTGCCTTCCATCAGTCCGGGGATTTCCCGGAACTGGCGACGTACTTCGTCGACGATGCCTTGGGCGGCGCGGCTCACTGCCTGCATGGTCAGTGCTGAGAAGATGAAGGGCAGCATTGCGCCAATCACCAAGCCAACTAGAATCTGCGGCCGCAACAGGTTAATGCCGACCTCTCCGGCCACCAGCTTCCCGTCGGCCCCGATGTTAATCAGGCCAGCGCTGACCGAGTAGGCGGCCAGCAGCGCCAGGGAGGTGAGGGCCGCCGACCCGATGGCGAAACCCTTGCCGGTAGCTGCCGTGGTGTTGCCCAAGGCGTCCAGCGCATCGGTGCGCTCGCGCACCTGCGGATCCAGGTTGGCCTGCTCGGCGATGCCGCCGGCGTTGTCAGCCACGGGGCCGTAGGCGTCGGTGGCCAGCGTAATGCCCAAGGTGGAAAGCAACCCGACCCCGGCCAGCGCCACACCATAAAACCCGGCGAACCAGTAGGCCAGCAGAATAGCCACGGACACGCAGACCACCGGAATTAGGGTGCTCATCATACCGGTAGCGATACCGCTGATGATTACCGTGGCGGCCCCGGTCTGCGACGACTCGGAGACCCTCTTAGTAGGGCTGTAGCTGTAGGAAGTGTAGTATTCGGTGGCCAGCCCGATAATTGTGCCGGCTACCAGGCCGACGACAACACAGCCGAACCACCACCAGTTATTGGTAAGGGTGATGGTAAGCACGGCGGCAAAGATAATCAGCAGCCCACCGGCGGCGAAAATCCCGTAGCGCAGCGCCCATAGCAGCCGCTCGAAGTCGGCCTGCTCGCCGCTGCGGACGACAAAGGTGCCCAGAATAGAGGCGACGATGCCGGAGCCGGCCAGCAGCATCGGGAACACCGCCTGGGAGTCGGTGAATTCGGAAGCGCCGCCGCCCACCGCCAGGGCCACTGCACTGGCCGACAGCGCCACCGCGGAGATAATGCTACCTACGTAGGACTCGAACAGGTCGGCGCCCATGCCGGCCACGTCGCCCACGTTGTCGCCCACATTGTCGGCGATGACGCCGGGATTGCGAGGGTCGTCCTCCGGTATGCCCGCCTCCACCTTGCCCACCAAGTCGGAACCCACGTCGGCGGCCTTGGTGAAAATGCCGCCGCCTACCCGGGCGAACAGGGCGATGGAACTGGCCCCGAAGCCGAACCCGGCCACGGCGTTAATGTTCTGGAAAATCAGGTACAGGATAGTAACGCCCAGCAGCCCAATGCCCACCACAGTTATCCCCATCACCGAGCCGCTGGAGAAAGCGACACGGAGAGCGGGGTTTAGGCCACGTTGCGCGGCGGCGGCGGTCCGCACGTTGGCCCGCACCGCCACGTTCATCCCGACGAACCCGGCCAGGGCAGAGCAGATGGTGCCGGCCACGTAGGAAATCGCGGTGGCCGGCGCAGCCAATTCGTGGGTGAACAAAGTGTAGTCCAGCACGCCCAGGACTATCGTCACAATCAAGGCGAAGGGCAGCAGCGCCATGTACTCGCGCCGCAGAAAGGCCGCGGCCCCGGTGCGAATGGCGTCGCCGATCTCCCGCATCCGCTGGTCGCCGGAATCGGCTGCCAGCACCCTGACCGCGGTTATAGCGGCAAAAATCAAAGCCACCACGCCAGCCACGATGGCGACCGTTATTGATTCCAAAATTTGTCCCCTGCGGATCGATTGACCAAGACACGCCGAAAAAGCCTCAAGAGGCCCTCCTTTTTGAGCGTGCCGAACGTATCATAATCGCCTAAGGGTGTCAAGAATTCGTCGCGGGGTATCCAGCCCGCATAAAATGAGGCTCACGCACCCCTATCTCACCTAGCCCCGCTTTCGGCTCATCACGCTTTTCTTTTTACTACCCTCAATCTCCACAGCCTTGGGTTGGAACCAGGAAGTCGGCCCTGCAATTCGAATCATCCTCCGAATAAAGGAGCACACCTTCACCTCATGTAAGCATGTTTGTTAGTTGCCACTGACAGAATCCCCTTGACAAGAGATATGTCTCCTCAGTGTAGAATTTGAGCGGTTTACAGGAGAGGAAAATGCAATCTAAATTGTTCGCCGTCGAAAAGTACGAACCCATCCCGTCCGTATGGGAGGGCGCCGACGACGAACTCTTGGAGCGAATGCTCCAATTCTACCCAAAGCAGCCGCCGGAACGGATCCTGGACGCCACGGTAAACAAAAGGAGGTTCTGGCGATGTTCTACCCGAGCGGTGCTTGGGATGGACATCGACATCCGGCATCGGCCGGATGTCTTGGGCACCAGTTTGAGTATGCCTTTCCAACCGGAGACCTTCGATGTAGTCGTATATGACCCTCCTCACATTCCAAATCAGGGCAAGGACCGCCGTAAGGATTTCCAGGTCAGATTTGGATTGGGGACGAAATCTTCGGCAGAGACGAACTATAACTTTTCCCACACCTTCCCGCCATTCGCCTGTGAAGCCCACCGGGTCCTCAAGCATGAGGGGATACTATTCTGTAAGATCACCGACTATGTTCACGGCCATAGATTTCAGTGGGCGCACATTGACCTCATCCAGGCTGCGACGTCGGCCGGATTTTGTGCCTGCGATTGCATAATCAAAGTCCGCAAAGGGCCAATCATAGATTCACGATGGAAAGTCGCCCACCACGCCAGGAAACAGCATTGTTACTGGTTGGTGTTTCGCAAGTCAGACCGATGCGAGTAAACCTCCGCCGGTTCATAGCCGCTGGTCCCATGCGCGTAACATGCTGCACTGGTCTAAAGACAGGTTTCGGATTTGGCATTTCCCGTCTGCCCCGTCGTAATGAACGTGAAACACAACCTCGTCACCTATTGAGATATCTCCGCCCAAGCTGCGTCTGCCCCGCCTCCTCCCTACGTGTGACAATTCGGCTTGCCGGATGAGCCTGAGCAGCTCAAGCGGGATATCGACGAGCTGATAATGCACGTTGTTCTCGCTCCAAATAGCCCGCAGCATAATCATTCTGTCGTATCTCGACAGATGATCGATAGTTCGCTCGATTAAAACTCCCGCCTCCCAGGGTTCCCTTTCTGTTGTACAAAGTTTTGTGATCGCGATTCGCCCAGGTTTTGTACTCCTTCCAGTCTCGGTCTTTAGGGAAATGCGCTCCTCGTCAACAACGATGTCATGTCCCGGTGTGTTCCTGTTAGTCTGTGCTATATGAGCGGATGGTATACTTGACAAATGAAAGGCCCGTTCGGCCAAAGCCTCGAAGAAGATGCCCTGTGGCGGAAGCCACGGATATATAGTGTGGTGCTGTGTGATCAGGTTCTGGACCGTCATAAAGAGGCGATCGCTGTATATCTGCATGGGCCAACTCGTCAGGATAGAGAGCGGGACGCTTCGAATAGCGATCGTGTGTAGCGGGCTCGGGAAACTGTCTGTGGAAATGAAAGTCTTATGCTACCATGAGCTCAGCCTGACAGATACACGATGGACCGGATTCCAATCTCGACGCACCGCACTTTAGCCTGCACTATACCTCCCAAGGGTCAAGCGAGACCAACGACATGGTGCTGAGGGCCAGCACCGTCGTCGACGAACGGGAGGAGCGGCCGGTGTACGGACCAGTTACCTCACCGGCGACGTGCCACCGGAGCGCGCGGCACGCATATCGTGTACTCTCGGGTTGCCCGAGGGACCAGGATACGTCAGGTTGGCATCTGCCGACCACAACGTACAGCCGGCCTTTAACTATATGTTACTTCCAGCATCCGGACGACATTAGACGGGTGCGGGAGGGTCTGCGATTCAGGATTCGACTTCTGGAATCCGACGAGTATAAAGACGTGGTTGATCACCGAATCAGCCCGACGGATGACATTCTGGCCGACGACGACGCTTTGGACCTCTGGATCCGCCAAACTGTGGGAACCGCCAGGCACGTGTCGGGGACTTGTAAGATGGGGCCTGATTCAGACCCAATGGCGGTGGTCGATCAATATTGCCGGGTCAAGGGAGTACAAGGGTTGTGGGTGGGTGATGCCTCGGTGGCGCCGCGGATTCCCAGGTCAGGCGGTCTCCATCCCACAGTTATCATGATCGGGGAACGTGTCGTCGACTGGATTGCGGCGGGTTAACCCCGCGGGGGCGCCCCTGTCACGTCGCCGAATGGAGTTCTGTAACCCTGCAGGGCAATCGCATCTTAATTTCTGGGAAACAGGAGTTGAGTGCAAGCCAGCTACCCGTCATTCCGGCCTTGAGCCGGAATGATGGCTTGGGGTAATCGAAGCACTACAATGAAGATTATCAGCGAAGCGATTTAAGATGCGATTGCCCTGTGGAGCCCTGTTGTCAACATGCACCGGCGCCAGCACAATGCTATAATGCGCCCACCTATTAGAGGCGAAAGCCGGGCACTCCGGCTACGCGACCCGAAACCCCAGGGAGGACAGGATGTTCATTGGCTATTTCACCGAGCGGCCCTATCAGGACCCCACGTCGGGCTATTTCGGCGCGACCGGGCTCCCCATCATGGACTTGAAGGTCAGCAACGAGATTTACGATCCGGAAATAGGGGCCAGCCTCTACAACCGGTATCTAGACGAGAAGCTCTACGCTGAGGAGATGGGCTTCGACGGCTTGATGCTAAACGAGCATCACGGCACGCCGTTTTGTATGGGCGGCGCCATGAACGTCGAGGCCTCTATCCTGGCCCGGATTACCAACCGAGCAAAGATAGTCCTTCTCGGCAACATATTGCCCATTTGGGACGATCCGTTATGGCTGGTGGAGCAGTTGTCGATGATCGACCTGATTTCCCACGGCCGGCTGGTTTCCGGTTGGGTGCGGGGCACCGGGCGGGAAAGCGTGGCCCACAACTCCCCGCCGGCCTACAACTGGGAGCGGTTCCAGGAGGCCCACGAGTTCATCGTAAAAGCCTGGACCACCCCGGGGCCTTTCCGCTGGGAGGGCAAGCACTTCCAGTTTCGCCACGTAAACCCCTGGGTCAAGCCCTACCAAAAGCCTCACCCGCCGGTATGGCTGCCCGGAGTGGTCAGCCGCGACTCGTTGCGGTGGGCGGCGGAAAAGCGGATACCCTACATCATGCTGTCCACTGAGCTGGAACCTACCAAAAACGCCTTCCAGTTGTACCATGACACGGCCGCCGAGTTTGGGTACGAGTCGGGGCCCCAAAACATCGGCTACCTGTGGAAAGTCCATGTCGATGAAACCGAGGAGTTGGCTGAAGCATCCGGCCGGAAGTATATCCAAGGGCCCAGCAACCCGTTCCTGGCAGGAAACGAAGGCACCGTGAATCCGGCCTTGGTGGGCCTGCCGGGTCTCACCTCCAGGACTAGGGTCCTCCCGACCCAAGCGGTGGCCACCGCGAACCGGGGCGGCATCGGGAACGTGTTGGGCCGCCCCTATGAGCGCCAGACCGAGGACTACACCATTATTTCCGGCACGCCTGATACCGTAATACCCAAGATCCGCCACGTCTTGGAATACATCCGTCCCGGCAGCGTGTTCTTCTGGGATGGTGACGGCGCCATGACCCACGATGACGCCATGCGGAGCTTGAGGCTCATGGGCCAAGAAGTAATTCCGGCGGTCCGTGAAATGGCCAAGGAGTTGGAATTGCCCGGCCCCTTCGAGGTCGACCCGGCCAGCGGCCAGCCGGTGGAAGCCACCGCCAGCGCGGAAGGCGGCCACGGCGCGGACTAGCCCGCCGTTTGGCCTTATTTACCCAGTTTCTCCCATATCCCCAATGAAAACCGGACCAGCAGGGGCGCACCATGGTGCGCCCCTGCTTTGGCGAGCAGGCCCGGTTCCGGACCGGGCAAGCATAAAGCATATTTGAAGCCGTATCCTGTTCTACTGCCTACCATCGCTCCAGACTTGCTCAGCATCACTCCGGCGAAAGCCGGAGTCCTAGGGAGGTGGATTGGGAGGTTCTATAATAGTGCCGGTGATGTGAAGTAACGATGCTGCCATTCAGTAAATGCCCGGTATGTGGCGGTGAGACAGTGGAGAAGGAAGTTGAGAAACTTCTGCGTGGCGGCGTCAACCTCGCCACCGTGACCGTCCCTGCCGAAGTTTGTCTGCATTGTAGAGAGCGGCTATTCTCCAAAGAAACGGTTAGACACTTTGAGCAAATCCGCGGCAAACTTGCCCGGCAAGAGGTGGCAGAGTTCGAACCCTTGAGACAATCGTTCCAGGCTCCGGTTTAACATGAAAAACGCCGTCTACCGACTGGAATGGGAATGCGCCTTTCTTCATTACACCCGACGCCAGTTGACGTGGATGACCTTCCCGCTCATAGCAGACAGCATGGCTTTGACAACCTCGACTCCTGTTCGGAAAGCACGGCTGGCGGAGTGGTGAAAAGCGCCCCAGACCGCAACCTCGACGCCTTGGTTATCGGAGGTGGACCGGCGGGAAGCACTGCCGCCACAATGATGGCCCGGAAGGGAACCCGGGTAGTGCTCTTGGAATGGAAGCACTTTCCCCGGGCCCACGTTGGGGAGTCCCTCTTGCCCGCCAGCGTTCCTGTCTTGGAAGAGTTAGGCGTCTTGGCCCAAGTGGCGGAGGCGGGGTTTTTGCCCAAGTGGGGCGCCACCATGGTCTGGGGCAAGGACCGCACTCCTTGGAGTTGGTATTTCAAGGAGACCAACCAACAATACCCCCACGCCTATCAGGTCTGGCGGCCCAAGTTCGACCGGCTATTGTTGAACAACAGCCGGGACACAGGCGTCGACGTTCGGGAGGGTCATCGAGTCGTACAAGTCCTGTTCCAAGAGGGTAAAGCCAGCCGGGTCCGTTACCAGACGGAGTCGGGAGGAATTGGCGAACTGGAAGCCGGGTTTGTAGTAGACGCTTCCGGCCAGGGTGGGGTCTTGGCGCGGCAGTTGCAGTTGCGGCGCTGGGACCCCTTTTTCCAAAACCTGGCAGTATATGGTTACTTCGAGGACGCCAAGAAACTTGCGCCACCCAACGAAAACAACATTCTCATCGAGTCATTTCCTCATGGCTGGCTATGGACCATTCCCCTCCACACCGGGGTCGCCAGCGTCGGGGCCGTGGTGGACAACGCCTCCGGCCAAAGCGCAATACAACGGGTAGGCGCCCGGGACTTCCTGAACGGTCAGATCTCCCAAGCGCCGGAGACTTCGGCCCTGCTGCGAGGGAGTCGCTGGAGCAGTGGTCCCGAGGTAGTGAAGGACTGGTCATACGTCTGCGATAGAATCGTTGGAGACGGGTACGTGCTGGTAGGCGATGCCGCCTGTTTTGTCGACCCGCTCTTCTCTTCCGGCGTGCATCTGGCCCTCATGTCCGGGGTGTTGGCCGCGGCCTACGTTACCTCAGCTCTCCGAGACCCGGTGTTGGGCCAAGCGGCGGCCAGAGTTTATCAAGAACTGTACTTAAAGGAGTACAATCAGTTCCGGGAGATGGCCCGGCTTTTCTACTCCAGCAACTTGAGCTCCGACTCCTACTTCTGGGAGGCCCGCCGCTTGGTCGATGGCGCCGGCAATTTCTCCCCACGGCAAGCTTTTATCCACGCCGTGAGCGGCCAGCCACCGCGGGGCTACGAACGGGCCGTTCTCGCCAAGGGTGAGGCCCCCGCCGAGTTTATCGAGAGCGTCGGTGTGGTCGAGGCCGATAGAGCGGCGCGCCGGAAGAAGATGGAGCAGGTTTTTGCGGAGGGCGGGACTGGGCTAGCGACGCCAGGCAATATAGCTAGCGGTTTGAGGCGAGCGGTGCCACGATTAGCTGACGGGGTCGGAGCGCTGCGTAAGCCGGTCATCGGACAGGGCCAGTTCGAATGGGGCTACGTGGTCACAACGCCGGGGCATCCCGAAGGCACGGCCTGCAGCGGTCTGGTAGCCACCTTGGTGCACCTGATCGACGGCGCTGCCTCGGTGGCCGATCTGCACGCCAAGCTGGCAGAAGGGCTGGACGCGCCACAAGCGGCCCAGGTAGAGTCCACTATCGCCGCGGCCCTACGAATCCTATATGTGGAGGGTGCGGTGGTCGAGTTGGAAGGACTGTAAGGCCGGGAACTGAGCAGTAGCCTTGGCCGCCGCCAGGGTCTTTCAATTGTCATTCTGAAGGAGCCCTTCGACTTGGCTCAGGATAAATTCAGCGACTGAAGAATCTAAAGTCCTTGTCCAGAACCAACCTTGGCTTGCCGGAGGAATTTTAGACCCCTCACTCCGTTCGGGGTGACAATCAAAAGACCTTGTGGCCGCCGCTAACTCGGTTGATTTCCCTGGTGGAGCCAGAGCATCTTTAGCCAAATCAGCCCTCTGAGGCGAATCTCAGCATACGTTTTAGGGAGGAATATATGGCAACGAGTCAAGTTCCCACCGAAGAGCAGGTTCTCGGCTACATGACCTCTTTGAGCAATTGGGGCCGCTGGGGTGATGACGACGAACTGGGCACGCTGAATCTCATCACCCCGCAGAAACGGGCTCAAGCGGGGTCGTTGGTCCGCGAGGGGATCAGCGTTACCTGCTCCCGTCTGATTGTCCCGGAGATCGCGGCGGACGTTACTTCCATCCCCCCGCTCCACTACATGCTGAGGACTGGAGAGTCCGCCCCCAGCAGTGGTCCGGGAGGGTCCTCCGATTTCATCGGCCTCTCTTTTCACGGGTTGACGGTCACCCACTTGGACTCGCTGTGCCATCAGTTCTGGGACGGCAAGATGTACAACGGCAAGTCGGCGTCGCTGGTCACCGCTGATAATAAGGCCACCGCGGGAGACATTGATAAAGTGCAAAACGGCGTGGTTACCCGAGGGGTCCTGTTGGACATTACTGCGGTCAAAGGCAAGGACTGGCTGGAGGCTGGCGAAGGAGTGTTCACCGAAGACTTGGAGGCCGCCGAGGAGGCCCAAGGGGTCCACTTGGAGGAGGGCGACGCGCTTTTGTTACGCCTGGGCTGGTACAAGCGCCGGAACGAACTGGGAGCCCCCGAGGCCGGACGGCCCGGGTTGCACGCCGAAACCCTGCCTTGGCTGCATCGCCGGGGCATCTCCATCATCGCCGCCGACGCTTCCCAGGATGCCGAGCCCAGCGGCTACCCTAACCTTGGCCTGCCCATTCACCGGGTGGGGATCGTGGCCATGGGTCTTTGGCTCATCGACGCTGCCAACTTCGAGGAGTTGGTCCAAGTGTGCCACCGGCTGAACCGCTGGGAGTTCATGTTCACCGTGGCGCCACTACGCTTTAAGAACGCTACTGGCTCTCCAGTAAACCCGTTGGCGGTATTTTAACATTACGGCTCTTGACGACTATTAGCCGTGGCGGCGCCTTAGCCCACGTCTCTCAAAAACCCGCTTAGGGAGGGAAATGACATGGCGTCAAGTTGGGTATCCACCAGCGTTTCCGGACAGGACATGGACATCTACGTCAGCCTGCCCGACGGTGACGGACCGTTTCCCGCCGTGGTAGTCAGCCAACACGGCGGCGGCGTAGACCAGTTTATTCGGGACATCGCCGACCGCTTAGCGGGGGAAGGTTATGCCGCCGCCGCTCCCAACCTGTTTCACCGGTTTACCGAAGAGATGTTGGCCAACCGCACCGGAAGGATCCAGCACATGAGCGATGCCGACATCGTAGCCGACATCAATGCCACGGTAGATTATCTGCGCGGCCACCCCTCAGTTGAGGGCGATAGCATCGGAATCACTGGCTTTTGCATGGGCGGGCGGGTTACGTGGTTGGGAGCCGCCACCAATCCCCATATTCGGGCGGCCGTTCCTTACTACGGCGGCAATCTTATGGTGATCTGGGGGCAGGCCAGTAAGACCCCCTTCGAGCTAGCCGACGGCATCAACTGCCCTATCCTGTTTCACTTCGGGGAGGTTGACGAAAACCCGTCTCAAGCCGACATGCGAAAGTTCGATGAGGAACTGACCCGCTTGGGCAAGGCCCACCAGTTCTACACCTATCCCGGAGCCGACCACGCCTTCATGGACTACACTGGGGCCCGCTTCCAGAAGGAGGCCTCGGATACATCCTGGCCCCGGACTCTGGAATTCTTCGCCAACCACCTCAAAGGCTCTAGAGTAGCGTAATGAGGTTTGGCAGCTTTGTATTTTCGATCAGCAGCGACCCGGAGGCCGACCACCAAGTAATCGAAAACACCCTCAGGGAAGTCGAACTGGCCGAGGAAATCGGCCTTGATGCAGTTTGGCTCACCGAGCACCATTTCGACGGCGCGGTCGCCTATGCCGACCCGGTGGTTTTCGGAGCGGCGGTTGCCTCCCGGACCCGGCGGGTCCGCATCGGTTTCGCGGTGGTGGAATTGGCCCTTCATCATCCGGTGCGCCTTGCGGTGCAAACGGCCCTGTTGGACCATCTCAGCAAGGGACGCCTAATCGTCGGCACCGGCCGGGGTTCCGCCTACAATGAGTATGAGTACTTGGGCTTCGGCACCACTCTGGAAGAGGGAAGAAAGATGCTTCCCGAAGCCGAAGAGTTGCTGATCAAGGCCTGGACCGGGGACGATGTGGAGCACAATGGGCAATATTGGCAGGCCACTTTCCCGGCTCTACGGCCGCGCCCCTACCAGAAACCACACCCGCCGTTGGTGCGGGCTTGCATATCGGAAGACTCGGTTGCGGAGATGTCCAAGCTGGGCCGCCCGGTGCTTATTGGCATTCAAACGGTAGAAACTCTGCGTCACCGGTTTCAACTGTTCCATGACACCATGGCGGCGGCGGGATTCACCGAAGAGGCTGTACAACAAGCACTCGACCAAAGTTGGGCCCAGCGGGCTGTCTACGTGGCTGATAGCGACCAAGAAGCTCAAGTGGTAGCTACGGCAGCCCTGCAACAGTACCGGCATCATCTGCTGGACGCCCGCATCAAATACAACCCCGGTGGTGTTCCTCCCCGGCCCCCGGACCAACCGCCTCCTCCCGGCGAAGTAGTCGACATCGCTTTTTTGGCTGGCACTCCCGAAACCGTTGCCGACGGGGTCTCTGAGCTTAAAGAGGCCGGGGTGCGTAACCTGCTGCTGAACTTCAACGTGGGCGAAATTCCGCCGGCCCAGGTAGAAAGGTCGATGCTCCTTTTTGGTGAGAAGGTCCTGCCCAAGTTCAACCCCCATTGAATAATACCCGGCTCTCCTCTGCAATTAGAGCAACCCGGTAATGACCCTCACCGGACTCTTCATCCTGAGCTTGGGCGCTTTCCTAGTGGCCGTTGCCGGCCTGACCAGCGTCCGCCAATATCTGCGCGGATCGTTGTATGCGAGCCGGGTAAGCGGGCTCTGGGGCCAAAGCGATTTCGGTTGGTATTGGGCTGGCACCTCGGTGCAGTCACTAGCCCAAGGTATGCAGTTCCTGGTCCTTGGGTGGTTGGTCCTGGAAGTCACTGGCTCCTCTACCCAACTTGGGCTGGTGGTGTTTCTTTACGGCATCCCCAACGTGTGCTTGATGCTCTTCGGTGGGGTCATCGCCGACCGGGTAGACCGGAAATGGCTGCTCATGGTTACTCAAGCCGCTGTTGGCGGCTTGGTGCTGATACTAGGCTTCTCCACTGCTACCGAGCTCGTTTCCATCTGGCATATCTACGCCGCGGCCACTGTGCTAGGCATAGTCCAAGCCCTCAATATGCCGGCCCGGGTGGCCCTAGTCGCCGACTTGGTGGAAGAACGATCGCTACTCGACGCCGTGGGCTTGGTCAACGCTGCCGTCCACGCTGGGAGGATCGCTGGCCCGGCCCTCATCGGAGGAGTGATTGAGCTGTGGGGTATAGGCTCCGCCCTGTTCTTCAACGCCGCCTGCTACTTGATTAGCATTGGGTTCCTATCCCAAATCGGGCCCGCCCAGCGCCAGGTCGTTAAGGAGTCTCAGCCGGTCTTACAAAATATCAAGGAAGGCATGGAGTACATCCGGGCTACTCCGGTTGTAGCCACCGTTTTGATCATTACCTGCGCTTTCGGCGGTTTTGGCATGGCCCACTTGCAAGTAATTCCGGCCTTTGCCAAAGAGACGCTAAACAGCGGCGCCGCCGACGTAGGAATGTTGATGTTGGCCTCGGGTGTGGGCTCCTTAATCGGCGCTTTGGTCGTGACCTTATTAGGCGGCCCCCGTATGTACCGCTGGCTCTTGGCCTGCATAGTCCTGTTTTGTGTCTTTCTAACTTTGTTTTCCTGGTCTACCTGGTTTTGGGTATCTTGGGGACTCTTCGTGGTGGTGGGGATAGTAAGCTTGGGCACCGTGTGGCCGTTGGCGACTACAATCCTTCAACTCGAGACCCCCAGAGAATTGCGCGGCCGGGTAATGGGGGCGCTGCACCTAACGCCGGGGTTCCACTACCTTGGCGCGCTTCCCTTGGCGATTGTTGCCACGGAACTGGGATGGGCGGTAGCCATAAGTTGCGCCGCCGGGCTCTCGCTTCTGGTAGCCCTCTGGTTCGGAGGTTTTAGGAAGACCGCCAGGAACATTCTCGGCAGGGGAGGTTATTCCGCACAGCCCTTGGCGGAGTCCCGTTAGGGGCCTTGGCCCACAGGCCCGGACCGTCACCCTTTCACCATCTTGGTCGGGCGAATGTACACTCTGCAACGGGACGATGGGCTGAACTTGCGCCAAGGCCCCCTGGTGTATAGAGTAAGCAGTATGACGCCGGATGTAATCGCCATAATCACCGTTGGGATAGCGCTGGGAGGCTTAATGGTAGCGCTGGGCGGCTTAATGGTGGTTATGTTCCAAACGACGAACAAACGGTTCGACTCCATTGAGCTACGGCTTAACGCAATGGAGCAGCGGACGGAACAGCGATTTACTTCCTTCGAAGAGCGGTTTGCGGCCTTGGAACAGCGGATGGAGCAGCGATTTACTTCCTTCGAAGAGCGGTTTGCGGCCTTGGAACAGCGGCAGGCGCGGCTTGAGGGCTTGATGGAAGGGATACGCGATATGCTGGCCCGAATGCCCCTGACTCAGTAGCCGGTCCCGGGGTGCGGACTGCCGGTGGCCCAGCGACTGGGGTAGGGGCGGACAACCTCCACGGCACAGCGCCGTCGTATTGCCGGAGATGTTAATTCTGCTGCTGGTTGCCGCGGCCACGGCAAGACGGGTTGAACTTGCACCAAGACCCCCCAGTGTATAGAGTAAGCAGCATGACGCCGGATGTAATTGCCATCATTGCCGTTGGGATAGCGCTGGGCGGCTTAATGTTAGCCATGTTCCAAACAACGAACAAACGGTTCGACTCCATCGAGTTACGGCTTAGCGCAATGGAGCAGCGGTTTACTTCGTTCGAAGAGCGGTTTGCCGCGTTGGAACAGCGACAGGCACGGCTTGAGGGCTTGATGGAAGGGATACGCGATATGCTGGCTCGAATGCCTCTGACTCAGTAGCCGGTCGCGCGAGGCGGGCTGTCGGCGACTCGCTAGGGACCTCGGTCCAGGCCCGGACCGCCTGCCCTTTCACCCTGTCGGCATTGGCTCGGCAACGGGGCGGCATGACTCGTGGCATCACTCAGAGTGTTAAAAAATGCCCTTCCCTTGTGCGCAGTCGGCGCCGGACCTTGTGACTGTAGCAAAGGAGTGTTGCCGGGCAGCAGACCCTGAAGCAACTGCCTAGCCCAATTGCTCCAAGACTCTTCTGGATAGCATCATCTTTACCGGGCTGATCGGGCGAAAAGTCCTAGAAACCCGGATGTCGCCAGCGAGGCTCAGCAGCGTATAAGCGTCATAGGGCTCAATCCCCTTTTCCAAGACTAAAAAGTCCACCATGTCGCGCACCGCTTGTCTCATGGCAGGCCCCAGCTCGTCTCCGTGGGATAGCACCACGAAGTAATCGGGGGTCATGGCCCTGGGCCCGGTTATTCCCATCCCCTTTTCCACCGTAACCCGAAGGTGGGTATCAGCAGAACACTCGGCTCCGGTCCCCGCAACAGCGCCATCGCCCACTACCGCGTGGCAGTCCCCAAGGACCAGCATCCCGCCGGGAACGAACACCGGGAGATAAAGAGTGCTTCCCGCTATCAACTCTTTCAGGTCTATATCTCCACCGTAGGGCCCGGAATCACTGGCAGTTAGCTGCCGGTAGGTTGGCGCGGTTGCCACCAAGCCCATAGACGGCATCAAGGGTATCCGGACTCCGCTGGGCAAAACGGCGTTTCCCGAGTCAATATCGACCAGAGTTGGGTAGGCCTCAGTGAACTCTTCGGACAGAAATCCTCGTCCCGGCATCACCATATGGGCTGCGGTATCCTTTGGCGTGATGCTAACGAACTCTATTTTTAGCGCGTCCCCGGGCTCGGCCCCGTTGACCGCAATCGGCCCGGAGGCCGGCCCTTTCAACGTAGTGGCCTCGATCGTCTCCGGGTCTCGCTCCCCCAAGAATGCATCCCAGGTTTCCACCATCAGGTCCTCGCCGGACTCAATGGTAATTGCGGGGACCAACTCCGGTTCCAGTACGTAGATGTGGTGCTCCCGGCCCAGTCGTTTCATTTTCGGTGCCTACCGGTTGTCGTATATCAGATGTTAAACAGAAAGAGGATAGCCGCTTACCCCGAGCGGACCAGTGCGGCTCTCCCAGCATTCAGCCGCTTAGAGTGGCCCGGCTCAGCGTCACCCCGGTCAAGGGGTCTAACTCTGCCACAGTTACCTCTCCCAGAGGATTCTGGCGGGAAGGGCCCAATGGAGTGCCGGAGTAGACCGCCTTAACTCGCCCTTGGGACACTTCCACGTGGCGGTCCCAATGCCCCAACGCCAAGTAATCGCAGGTGGCGTTGGCAACCTCACCCGGGTATATGGGAGACGACCGTTGGTCCCGGTCATCGTCGTAGTGAAAATGGCCGTGGGCCAGCGCCACCAGCCAACGGCCATTGGCGGCTGGGGGCATACCTTCTAGGGGTCGGAACTGCGGCGTATGAAGCTGCATCGCCCTTCCCCAAACATCCAGGGTAAGTTCGGGGAAGGAGAGCGTCTGTCCCCCAGTGCTGGTCACGAAGAAAAGGTTGTCGGGGCTACGATCAAAGGACTGGCGCAGGTAAATAGAGTCGTCACTGTACAAGTCGTGGTTCCCGGGAAGCAGCACCGTGGGCACAGAGAGCCGTCCTATTTGGTCCAGGAAAAACTCGACCACGTCGTCGCCGACCCTACCGTTGTCGAAGATGTCTCCCACCAAGAGCAGCATATCTCCTTGCAGGCCGGGAACGGACCCCACCAACGCTTGGAGAGCATCCTTCGCCGCCGGATGTCCGGCCTCATCCCCGAGATGGATGTCCGAGGTGTGGACCAGTCTTATTTTCTCTTTATCCGGCAATCCGGTCTCCTTGACGGTGTGGCAAAGACGATTGGGGCTTTCCCCTAGTGGCTGGAAGCCGGCGCCCCGCTGCTTACTCGGCCAATAACACCTTTCTCCAGTAGACCGGAAATCTGCTCGGGGCTGTACCCCTCATCGGTTAGAATCTCCTCGTTGTGTTGCCCCAGCAAAGGCGGATGCCGCCGCACCGTGGGCGGCGACCCAGTGAGCTTCAAGGGAGGTCCCGGCACTCTCAGGTCGGGCACTTCGGGATGGGGCATGTCGATCACCATGTCGCGGGCTAGGACTTGCGGATCGTTGACCACCTGGGAGACCCGGTTGATGGGTCCGCAGGGGACTCCCGCTCCGGTTATCAGCTTGACCCAGTAGGCGGTGGACTCGGTCCGGAATATCTCCGCCAATAACTCCACGCACTCGGCCCGATGCTCCACTCGGGTGGTATTGGAAGCAAAGCGCGGATCGTCCAGAAACTCGGGGCGGCCGATGGCATGGCACATGCGTTCCCATAGTCCCTGGTTGGCGCATCCAAGGATAAAGAAGCCGTCCGTAGAAGGGAAGCTTTGATAAGGGACGATGCTGGGATGGCCGGAACCCATGCGGTGCGGCTCCCGGCCGCTGGCCAGGTAACCGGTGGCATGGTAGCTCATGGCGGCAACCTGACCGTCCAAGAGGGAAGAGTCGATCCACTGACCTTCCCCGGTGTTGTCGCGGTGCCGCAGGGCGGTAAGGATGGAGCCGTAGGTCATCATGCCGGTGAAGAGGTCCACCAAGGAGAAGCCTACCCGCAGAGGCAGACCGTCGGGCTCTCCGGTCAGGTGCATCAGCCCACTATAGGCTTGGATAATCAGGTCGTATCCCGGCATCTCCGCCATCGGCCCGGTGCGCCCATAGCCGGACACACTGCAATACACGATCCCCGGATTGAGACGGCTCACCGCCTCGTAGCCCAAACCCATGCGTTCCAAGGCCCCGGCGCGGAAGCTTTCCACCATCACATCGGCCTTGGCCGCCAGAGAAAGAACGATGTCGACCCCCTCTTTCTCCTTCAGGTTGATGGACAGGCTGCGTTTATTGCGGTTAAAAGACAGGAATTGGGTGCTTACATCGTTCCAGAAAGGGGTCCAGCCCCGGGTCTCATCACCTCTTTCCGGCTCTTCGATTTTGGTTACGTCGGCGCCCATGTCGCCGAGGAGCATGGTGCAGAAAGGTCCCGCAAGGGTGCGAGTCAGGTCGATGACTTTGATGTTTTCCAGGGCTGAGGCCATATTTACCTCTCTGGCGGTCACAAATTCGGGCTTCCAGCGATACCATTGGGCATTATAGCACGGGGTCTAAAGGCAGTCCGGGCCAAGTCAGGGCCGCAGGAAGAAGGTCAACTCCAGACTCCGTCTGGGCACCCGGCGCGGTAGTGAAGGGCAGGATTCGGTGCTACTCTAAACCTAGAATCCGTTCCTTGGGGGAAACTTAGCCATGACTAGTGGTCCATCAGTGTTGGATTGATGGGTAAAGGGACTTCAGTTTGATGCGCGCATCCTCGGTGGTAAAGCGCCAGTCCACTCGTATGCCGTCCCGGTTGCGCCGTTGCTGCCACGCTCCCACCTCCCGCCGCAGAGCGCTTTGATCGGGAATACGGCGGTCCAGGCATTGGCGGGCCAGCACCCCGATTTCAATCTCGGCCATATCCAGCCAACTGCCATGCTTGGGAGTGTAGTGGACCTCCAACCGTTCGGCGATGCGCCGTGCTTCGGCAGGTTCAAATTCCTCGTACAGCGAGGACGGGTGGTGGGTGTTCAGGTTGTCCATCACCAGCACAATACGGTCCTTGTGCGGGTAGTCCTCGTCCACCAGTTGCTTGACCACCCGGGCCCAATCGGCTTTGGTGCGCCGGTCCGTCACTTCCACCCGGCGCCACCCTTCCAGCGGAGCGAACAACATGAACAGGTTGCTCACCCCGTTGCGCTCGTATTCGTAATCGTAGGAGCCCAGCGCCCCAGGCTGGGTCGGACGCGGCCGGCGCGTCTCTTTCACCTGCTGTTTGCTGGTCTCGTCCAGGCAGACCAGAACTTCGTTGTCCGCATACTGGCGCTGATAGACTTCCAGCACGTCTTCCATCGCACAGACGAACTCGGCGCTGCCTTGCGGCGGGATGCACCAGCATTCCTTCAGCCAAGGCTTGAGTTCGTTTTTTTGAGCGTCTGGCGCACTGTTTCAGGGCTGATGCTCTCCACTATCTCGCATTCGACCAGTCGGTCGGCCAACAGTTTCAGCGTCCAACTGGCCCGGCCTTCCGGCGGTTCAGCGCAGGCCAAGGCAATCAGGTGGGCTTCTCCTTGACCGTCCAACCGCTTCTGCCTCCGGTTCAGTTGCTCCTTGCGCCCCAAGGCCCGCTCCAGACCCTCTTCCACGCAACGGCGGCGCACCCGCTCCACCGTCGCGCGGCCAATCTGGAGAACCCGGGCAATGTCTTCATCCTTCATGCCCCCGTCCGCATGGGACTCATCACTCAGCAGCAGGATACGCCCGTGGGTCTGCTGGTAAGCTGCCACCCGGCCACGGGACACCAATGCCTTCAGTTCCTGCCGCTCCTCCGCGCTCAGCTTGACCCGGTATCTCTTCATCGCCATCCCCTCCTCCCACGCCCCAATCCTCTTCGCCCTATGCTTGGTAGAATACACTTGCTCAGTACTCAATTCAAAGATGTTGGACTACTAGTACGCTGCCACACTTCCCGGACCGGAACGCACCGGCCCTACATGGGACTGATGAGACTCCACTCGTCAAGAGTCCACGGGCAAGCAACTCAGTAGTAGTACTGGGTGGAATAAACATGGACTTGGTGACCGTGGCGCCCCGGTTCCCTTCGGCCGGGGAGACTGTGGTGGGTACTCGGTTCCTCACTTACCCCGGCGGCAAGGGGGCCAACCAGGCGGTGGCCGCGGCCCGGATGGGCGCCGAGTCGGCAATGGTGGGCCGGGTCGGCGGCGATATTTTCGGGCAGCAGCTAATCGACGGCTTGGCTGCCAGTGGTGTCGATGTATCCAGGATAGCGGTAGAGGTCGGCGCCAGCTCGGGAATTGCAGTCATTAACATTGATGACTCGTCTCAAAACCGCATCATCCAGGTCCTTGGGGCCAACGACAACTGCGGCGACGCCGAACGGGAAAAGGTGTCTCAGGCCATGTCCATCGCCTCCGTGCTAATGCTTCAACTGGAAGTTTCGGTGGAATTGTCCCTCCAAGCGGCCCGGGAGGCCTGGTCTCGAGGCGCGGCAGTAATTCTCGACCCCGGCCCGGTGCGCCCGCTACCCGAGGAGTTTTATTCCTACTGCCGGGTGATTACTCCCAATGAGACGGAAGCCCAAGCCCTAGTGGGTTTCCCGGTCACCGGTATACCCTCGGCCGCCAGAGCGGCCCGCATCTTGGTAGACCGAGGCGTGGAAATCGCGGTGATCAAACTGGGCGCTCAAGGCACCTTCTATGTAACAAGGGACGGGGTAAGCCGCGACGGGGCCATCGGCGGCGAGGGCCAACACGTCCCGGCGATTCCGGTGCAAGCGGTGGACTCGGTGGACTCGGTAGCCGCAGGGGACGCCTTCAACGGGGCCCTGGCCGCCGCCCTAGCTGGAGGGGACGACTTGGCACGGGCCATGAAGCTGGCTACGGCGGCTGGCGCTCTGGCGGTTACCAAATTTGGCGCTCAAGACTCCATGCCCACCAAGGAAGACGTGGAGAAGCTGTTGGGGCAGACGGGCTAATCAACCCGTTTGGTTCAGCGCCTCCGGTTCAGCACCCGGAAGGCAATGCCGCCGACCATCTGAAGGATGACTGTAAGCGTAAACGCCCACCAGAATGCAGGAGACTTGATCTCCGCGACGATGCCAAGGGTAGCCAAGGCCAGCGCCAAACCCGCCGTGCCAGCAGCCAGCCGCCGGACCGTCCTGGCCAGAAGAAACAAAGGTTCCACCAGCAACAGCCAGCATAAATAAGCTAGGGAACCTGCCGCGATCGATAGGATGCCGGTAGCCTTCCAGTAGGCATCGGAGTTGGGGGTGCCCCAGATTCCAACCAAGACCAGCAGCAGACCCAAGGCCACTACTCCCAGACCGGCATTTCCAAGGACTGAGGGGCCGGGGCGCTGGGACAGTGCCGCGGGCGTCAGCGCCAGAAGGCAAAACCCGGCGCAGGACAGTGCAGTCAAGAACAGCCTGCCGCGGGTTTTGGTGTATTCCCCAAGTACCACCATGGCCAGCACTACCAACACGGCGGCGATTAATGACGCCAATAGGGCTGCGGCCACTTGGGGAGGGGTTATTTGAGGCTGACGTGCGAGGGCCAACAGCCGAGACTTCAATTTCCTGCCGTTAGCCGCCAGAGATCAGTGGAGGCAGTCAATATAGGTCATCATAGACCATCGTGGTATGCTGGGGAAGCCATGCCCAATCAAGACAAGTACTGCTCTTCCTGCGCCGCGCCGTTGGAGATGAGAGATGTCTCCAGCCGGTCCAGGCCGGTATGCCCCCAGTGCGGTCAGGTAGTCTACTACGACCCCAAAATAGCCGCTACCTGCATCGTTCCGCGGGACGGGAAGATACTAATGGTCCGCCGTGCGGTGCAGCCGGGCATCGGCCTCTGGAGTATCCCTGGCGGCTACGTAGACCGGGGCGAAGTGGTGGAAGAAGCCGCCGCCCGAGAAGTTTTGGAGGAAACCGGGCTTGAGGTAGAAGTCCAAGGATTGGTCGGGCTCTTCTCAGAACAAGGCAATCCGGTAATAGTCGCCGCCTTCCTGGCCTGGGAGACCGGCGGTGTACTGGAAGCCGGGCCGGAAGCGCAAGAAGTCGGATTCTTCAGCCGAGAGGCTCTACCGCCACTGGCTTTTCCCAGAGACGTGCATATTTTGGACCGTTGGCAGAGTTTCCAAGACCGTTAATTTACCCGGCAAGCTCGGGGTCCCGCGATACCCGGACACAGCATGAAAAAACCCTCATTCCGAACGCTTTTGTCCAGAATTTCGGCCTCATCGCTGGACCTGCTTTTCCCCATTCAGTGCGCTGGGTGCGGCAAAGAAAGCCGGGTTATTTGCGAGGAGTGCATACCTCACCTGGCCACACTTTCGCCGCCCTACTGCAACATCTGCGCGTCTCCAAGGACGACTTCCCCGTGCCGGGCCTGTGTTGAGAATCCCCCTGAAGTGGACGGGGTCCGCGCTCCCTATCTGTTTGAAGGCCCCATCCGAGAGGCGGTGCACCGTTTCAAATACCAGGGATTGCGGGCCGCCGCCCCCGATTTAGGCCGGCTCCTAGCCGAGTTTCTGGCCCACCACCGGGTGCCCGGGGAGGTTATCGTGCCGGTGCCGCTGCACTCTCGCCGCCTTCGCCAGCGGGGCTACAACCAAGCGGCGCTTTTGGCCCGTCACCTGGCCAAGTTGACGGGGCTGGAACTGAATGAAGGGCTGCTGGTATGCACCACAGAGACCTCGGCGCAGGTGGAGACCGCCTCCCGGTCCCAACGCCGCGACAATGTCAAGGGAAACTTTCGGTGTGAGGGCGATGTATCCGGATTAAGGGTCATCTTGGTGGACGACGTCGCCACCACCGGCAGCACGCTTTCGGCCTGTGCTGCCGCATTAAAGGCTTCGGGTGCGGCCAGCGTGTGGGGACTGGTACTGGCCCGGTAGGAGTAACGTTATGGGAACGGAAACGCAAGGGCGCTAAGACGCCAAGGCGCAGAGAGAATAGTGACATTGCGTCCTTGCATCTTAGCGCCCTTACGTTTTAACCTCCCAACATGACCACAGAGAATGACATTAGCCGAAAGATTATCCGCAGCGCCATTGAAGTCCATCGCACTCTGGGCGGCCCCGGCTTGCTAGAAAGCGTTTATGAAAAGGCATTGGCGTGGGAACTGTCACACGCTGGATTACAAGTCGCGCGTCAGGTCGAGTTGCCCATAACATACAAGGGTCACGGATTGTCCTCCCCCTTACGCATAGACCTAGTCGTCGGCAATAAAGTGATCGTCGATGCAAGGCGACTTCAAACTACAATGCGTTGTTTGAAGCGCAAATGCTTACCTATTTGCGCCTGTCGGCTATGAAACTCGGCATGGTCGTCAATTTTGGCGAGAGAATGGTAAAGAACGGCATCCATCGGGTGGTGAACAACCTCTGATTTTGGTGCAAAAGCGCAAAGATGCAACGTCATTATTTTCTTTGCGCCCTTGGGTCTTAGCGCCTTTGCGTTGATATAAAAATTGACAATACGGCCTGCATCTGGTGAAATCAACTCTGTAGATGTTGTCCGGTCGCAGGGGCCGGACTGATAGCAACTACTACAACTTAGTCTGGACCCAAGGAGGAGTCGACATGGCGGACAAGACCTTTATCTATGTGGGCGCCGAAGCGGACGGGCTTTACCGTAAAGAGGCCAGCGATTCCCGGTGGGAGAAGCTGTCCAGCGGAATGCCGCCCTCACCCCAAGTACGCGCCATCGCCATCCATCCGAACGATCCCAAGACAGTTTTCGTTGGCACCCAGAGGGGCGTTTACCGCTCTCAAGACGGCGGCGACGAGTTCGAGCGCATGAACATGACGGAAGGGAGGATCGTTTGGTCGATCAAGTTCCATCCCAATGATCCCAGCGTTATGTTCCTGGGCACCGAGGGCAGCGAGGTCTTCAAGAGTACCGACGGGGGCGAGAACTGGGAGTACCTGGCGACCATCTCCAACCCGGGCCAACACCAGATGGCCTTCGCCATGCGAATTCTGGGCATCGCCATCCAGCCCGACAACACCGACCAGATGTACGCAGCCCTCGAGGTCGGCGGAGCGGCCCAAAGCTCCGACGGCGGCAAGAGTTGGCAAATCATGAACAACAACTTCGCTGGCGACGTAGACCTGTTGGACTTGCACGGCGTGGCCATGGGCGGCAATGGCTCCAGCACGGCGTACATCTCCAACCGGGTAGGCGTGTGGCGCACCGCCGACCGCGGCGAGAACTGGGAAAACCTTAACTTTGACCAGTTCAGCGAGATCCAGTACTCTCGCGGCGTCGAAGTCGACCCCACTGACCCCAACACTCTCTACGCCTGCGTGGGGCTGAACTTCGGCAGCGAGTCGGGGGGAGTGCTTCGAACGACCGACGGCGGCAACACTTGGCACCGGTTCGACCAAGGGGTGTCCCCTAGCAGCACCACCTTCGGCATCGCTGTCAACGAAGTAGACCCGAAGCAAGTGTATTTCTGCACCCGCAAGGGTCAGGTGTTCGGCACCCACGACGGTGGCGCGTCTTGGGCCGGGCACGACTTGCCGGAGATGGCAGTCAACGTCAAAGCAGTGGCCTGCGTCTCCGTCTAACCCCCGCGTCTCAGTTCCTTTATGCCCAACAAGGGGCAGGCCTCTACTATGGCCTGCCCCTCCTCTTTTGAATATCTCGGGGCGCCCGATGCGATGGCGGACGCGGATAATCATCCCTTACCCGGTCGGCGCACCCATGAAACCCGATGAGGAGCACCATGGACAAACAGGACATACCATTCCTGTCGGCAAGCGAGCTTTCCCGGTTGATCGAGAGCCGGGACGTCTCTCCGGTGGAGGCGACGGAAGCCTACCTGGCGCGCATCGATCAGCTAGATAGCCAGCTCAACTCCTACATAACGGTAACGGCGGAGGATGCCCTTGCCGCCGCCAGAGAAGCCGAGCAGCAGATCGCTCGCGGCGGCTACCGAGGCCCGATGCACGGCATACCGGTGGGGGTAAAAGACCAGTTTTTCACCAAGGGAGTTCGGACTACCGGCGGGGCCCGGGTATTGACGGACTTCGTACCCGAAGAAGACGCTACGGTAATCGCCAAGCTAAAGGATGCTGGCGCTGTGCTGTTGGGGAAGCTGAACATGAGCGAGTTCGCCATGGCCGGGATTTACGACCATCCCTACGGGACGCCGCGCAACCCTTGGGACCTGAGCCGCAACCCGGGGACCTCCAGCAGCGGGTCGGGTGCGGCTACCGCAGCCTTCCTTTGCGCAACGTCGTTGGGAGAGGACACCGGCGGTTCCATCCGCACGCCCGCCAATTGGAGTGGGCTTGCCGGCCTACGTCCCACTTGGGGCCGGGTCAGCCGCCACGGTGTGCTGGGCGGGTCGTGGTCGATGGACACCGTAGGACCCATTTCCCGGACCGTCGAGGACGCGGCTATAACCTTCGGCGCTATTGCCGGACACGATCCCAAAGACCCCTACACTTGGGACCTGCCGGTACCTGATTACCGCAACGCTCTGACCGGTGATATTAGCAGCATCAAAGTCGGCATCATCCGGGACCGGCTGGAGGATAGTCTCGTTGAAAGGGAGTCCCGAGAAGCCGTTTCCACCGCGATTTCCGACTTGGGAGAGTTGGGCGCGTCTTTGGAAGACGTGGCGATTCCCTTGGCCAAAGATGCCGGCGCGATAACCATGTCACTCATTGGAGTGGAGTGGTCGGCATTGCATCGGAATGCGTTCTTGGGGGACTTCAAAGCGTTCGACCACAACAACCGCATCCGGTTCCTTAGCGGCAGCCTAGTCCCCTCGCAAATGTACTACAAAGCCCAGAAGCTAAGGTCGATGCTTCGGGAACAGGTGCTGTCGGCCCTAGAACAGGTGGACGTGCTGGTGCTGCCCACCGGGCCCTTTGCCGCGCTCCCGGTAGAGTCGGTGCCCGGAGTGAGGAGCAAGGAGCAGGCTATGGCCGATTTAACCGGCCGCATCAGCTTCACCGGCCCGTTCAACCTGGCAGGTGTGCCCGCTCTTTCGGTCCTCTGCAGGTTCAATTCAGCCAACCTGCCCCTGGGGTTGCAGATAGTAGGCCGCCCCTTCGACGAAGAAACGGTGCTAAGAGTCGGCCACGCCTACGAGCAGGTCCACCAGTGGTACACCCGAAGGCCGCCCATTTAGATGAGAAAAGCCAGCAGACTTGCTTTAGAGGGTGTGTACAAAATTCCCTCTCCCGCAGGGAGAGGGCTAGGGTGAGGGGCATACCCCAAGGATTCAGGCATGTCAAACTTGGCTTATTTAGGAAGCATTCCCCCTCATCCTCATCCCTTCGGCAGGCTCAGGACAGGCCTATCCTTCTCCCCAAGGGAGAAGGAACTTCTAACACACCCTCTTAGGCCTGCCGGCCCAAGAAAGGCTTAAGGGGGCGTCGGGCTAGTCGTCGTCTCTTCGGCTTGGCTTGGGCATGGCGGCGGTGATGCGGTCCACCAACCGGGAGAAGGGCAGGCTCTGCAAATAGACCGTTCCCGGGCCTGTCATGTGGGCCAAGAAGAGCCCTTCGCCGCCAAATAGGGCGTTCCGAAACCCGCCGACGAACCCGATGTCGTAGCTGACCGAAGGCTCGAAGGCGACCAGAGAGCCGGAGTCCACCCTCAAGGACTCGCCTGCTCCCAAGCGCTTCTCAATAACCGTGCCGCCAGCGTGAACGAAGGCCATCCCGTCGCCCTCCAGCTTCTGCAGGATAAAGCCCTCTCCGCCGAACAGCCCCGCCCCCAGCTTGCGCGTGAACGCCACCTCGATTTCCACTCCCTGCGCCGCGCACAGAAAGGCGTCTTTCTGGCAGAGGAAACTTCCTCCCAGCATACTCAGTTCCAAGGGCACGATCTTGCCGGGGTAAGGCGCGGCGAAGGATACGTGGCGCTTGGAACGGTCGGTGTTGGTGAAGGTAGATATGAAGAAGCTATCTCCACTGATCATCCGCTTGAGTCCGCGGAAGAGCCCGCCCCCGGTGGAGGTGCCCATGTCGATCCCGTCTTCCATGTACACCATAGCGCCGACCTCAGCGCGCACTCCCTCATTGTGGTCTAACCCAATCTCGACCAGTTGCAGTTCGTCCCCAAAAATCCGGTAATCTATAACGTCGGACATTAGGTTTAAAGCCTCCTGGGTACAATGTCGAGGCCAATAGCCCCATACATCCAGATTACACAGCCTGATGGTTATGTCAACTATTTTTGATATGGATTATCATATATTCACATAGCCTCCGGTCGCGTAGCCGTCGGCCCAATCAACGCCGCAGACAGAAGAAGCTCAGCCGCTTGCCTCGTTTATCAGCACCAGTTCGCATAAACAGGCGTAGTCGCAACCGAACACTTGGCCCGATTCGCGGGCGTGGGCGGTCAAAAAGTCGAATGCCGAGTTGCCCGCGGTGCCCAGGTTTTCCAGGTACACCCGGTGCTCCCGGAGGGACGCTAGGCCGCGCTCCCAGTAGCCGGTGACGTCCACGCCATGAGTGGGCGTGGATGAACCGAAGACGGCGATGAGCCGGACGTTGTCCCAAGGCTCGTGTCCTTCCTCCAACAATTCCGGAAATATCCAGCGGTTGCCAGCGTCCCGGGCGGCGTCGCAGGCCGCTAGGCCCACCCAACGATGGTCGGCTTGGTTCAGGTGGCCGGTGCTGAACTGCAACTCGTAGTTAATGGTCAATATCACCTCGGGACGGTGCCTCCGGACCGCTCGGCTCAAGTCCCGCCGCAACCTTGGCCCGTACTCGATTACGCCGTCGCTGTGGTCCAAAAACTCGACAGTGTCCACGCCGACGACCCGTGCGCTATTGACCTCTTCTTGGGCCCGCAACGGCCCCGCCTGCGAAGGATGCATTGCATCGATGCCGGCCTCTCCCTTGGACGCCAGCACGTAAATAATGCGCTTCCCTTGAGTAGTCCACCGGGCCACGGCGCTGGCGGCCCCGTACTCCAAGTCGTCAGGATGGGCCACAATGGCCAGTCCTGTCTGCCAGTCCTCGGGCATTGCCGCCAGGGGCGCGGGTTGTTGTTGCACGGCTTCTTCCTTTCATCTCATCTAGACCAATGGGCCAAGGTACGGGGTAGGGGGCGCTACCCGGGGACGGGGGCTACCGGAGTACGTTGTTGGGACAACATTATCAGGGCCGCTGTACAGGCAGCGGCCCCGGTTTACCAGAGGACTATTCTTAGCGGAAAGTGAGGGGCGGACGCTCGGTGAGGCACAGTGTTGACGCCGTCCCACTTTCTTATTGGCCGTCGCCCAGCCAGTTTTCGTTGTCATCCCAGTTTGGGCCGTCCGTGGCATTGCAGAGGGTGACTGGCTCTTCTCTGTCCGTTTCGGGCGAGGTCTGCTTTACTTTGGGGAAGTATACACCTACCAAGTAAGTGGTCAGTGATTAGCGGCTAGTGGTTAGTCGCCAGTCACCAAGCTCTAGCACTAACCACCGGCCACTAGCCACTATTAGTGGGTGGTGGCCGGGTTATGGCCTAACCCAAGTCTCCGACAGCGCCAAGCAAGCGGTACTGCTGACTTTGTCCCCTCTCATCTCTTGGAACACGTTGCCGACGGCCACGTCGCCGTTAATGGTTATCTGGGCGCTCTTGGCGGGGATAAAGCAAGAGTAGACCCCGTGGGGCCGCGACGGGCTGCCAGCCGGGACCACCAACATGAACGGGTCGACAAAGTCGTACCAAGTCAAAGCGATAGTATCTTCGTCGCTTTCTACGCTCTCAGTCCAAAAGGTGTGGCTGTTTCCGGTCTTCTCGAACTCGGCATGGATCACCGGAACGCTCTGGTCCGCAAATTCAGGGAACAACATGCTCTCTATTTCGCCTTGGAGCCAGCGGGCCAGAGCGATATTGTCGGAGTAGATGCGGACTTCATCGTCCGTCAAATCGCTCTTAACGTAAAGCACGTGGCCTCCACCCCCTGGCGAGTAATGGACCCGCCAGTGGCTGACCCGGGTTGTTTGAGGGCCGCCCTCCTCCCGGGAAAGCCGAATGAAAGAGTTCTCGCCGGTCAACCTGATTTGGTTCGGGTCCGTAGGATTGGCAGCCGTCATTACCAGACCTCCACTTGGCGCTCCAAATAACTGTTTCTGCAACCATCTTAGCATCCGCTGCTGGTCCAGGCCAACTGCGACAGGCCCAAAAAGATACCGGGGCCACCTTCGGGGGACCCCGGCCATGGTATCATTACTGACTAGCGCCCAAGGGCGCCAAAACTAGCTTTTCGCAGGGAACCAGTCTTCCTTCCAAGGGAAATCGCCGTTGGCGTTGTCGTAAGCGGGCAGTCCCTGCTCGACCCGCTCCCGGTAGGGGCTGGTGATGGGCTCGTTGTAGGGGTAGATGCCGCCCTCGTAGACCTCGGGCCCTTTCTTGAAGTGCTTGGCCTCTTCCAGGGTTTCGATGAAAGGCGCGTTCATGTCGTAGAGTTGCTCCACCCTCTTGGGGCGGGGCCCGGCCTTGGAAACGTGGCCGTAAAGCTCGCGGCCAATGATCCCTTCGGCCATCCAGACGGTGTCGATGATCTTGTCGATGTCGGCGCCGGTCTCGATGCCCATGTCCTCCATCATGTGGAGAAGGTCCTCGGTAGGCGACATGCCGGTGGCGCGCCCGTTACCGCAATAAGGGCAGCCGCCGAAGCCGCCGATGGTCCCGTCCAACTCCAGGGTGTCCTCCGAGGTCAGGGTGCGCATGGCGGCGTAAGCCGATGCAATCGCCATGTTGCGCCCGTTGTGGAGGTGAAGGCGGAAGTGGTCGATCTCCGGCCAACGCTCCTTGACCCGGTACAGGCTCTCTTCGACCTTGGCCGGCGTGCAGTGGCTCATGGGGTCGCCCATGGAAACACTGCGGACTTTGATCCCCGCTTCGTCCCACATGCCATGCTCTTTTTCCAGCAGATTCATCAGACTGTCCACCGGGAACTCACCCAAGAAGTTGGAGCCCCAACTGGCGTTGCAGCCGATACCCGCTTCCGTGATGCTCAACTCTTGGGCTTGGGCCACCACCTGCGGCCACCGCTCCATCTCCTGCATCTGGGAGCGGTTGGTGTTGCGCCGGGTAAAGACGTCGCACATGTGACAACTAAGCCGAGGGTATGAGTCGCGCTCAATGGTCAGCGGCGGTGAGTAGGCCCTGGCCCGCTCGACCCCGCGGGAGTTCAGCGCCAACGCGGTATAAGTGACTCCCGGCTTGGGAGTAAACCTGGTGACTATCTCGTCGATGCGGGCCATCTGCGGGGTCCACTTGGGACTCACGAATGAGCCGACTACGATATTCTTCAGCCCCGTCTCCGATAGAGCGTCCAGCAATTCGACCTTGTCGTCTACCGAAATCTCCGCATTCTCGATCTGCATGCCTTCACGCATGCCCTCTTCCTTGTAAACTACTTTCGGCCAATCCGCCATTGGCTCCTCCTTTGGTGTTTCAACGTGGAGTATCTTTAGAGCGTCTTCGGTAATTCACCTACTTGTATATACCAAAGCGAACCGGCGCCCGCGGCGGACCGGCCCTACAACCGGATTGTATGGATAGCCAAAAGGGCTGTCAAGAATAGGCCCGACGGTTAGGGTTCATGGTGACTATCCCCACAGACCACGTAAATACTCGGTAAACACAACTATCGATATGTTTGGTCCACTGTATCTTTACAGTATGCTCCCGCCAAGCTAGAGTTGGTGTGTTACAGCTATTTCATGCTAACTTTTACAACAACTTTATGGATGAGGAGGATTCTAACCAAGGATGTCCAGCGGTGCATCGCCTTGTGTACCGAATAGTTGGCATAATATCGGAGAATACCTATGGAAACAGCCACCATAGAAACTCTGATTCGTCTACTTGAAGACAAGTATGACTACTTGGCTACCAAAACCGATATTGCCGACCTGCGTACTGGAATTGCTAAAGGCGAGAGCCGGTTAACACGTTGGATAGCTACTTGGACAGTGGGCAGCATGGTTGTTATGACTGGACTGGTCACTGCCTTGATTAAGCTTCTGCAAAGTTGACGCCAGTGCGGCAGGCGCCCAAAGACTGGTAGGAGCACAGGAAAGAAATGAGTCTAAGCGACGATCTCCGGTCCGGCGTAGCCTCCGTCTGGGAGCAGGTTGTTAGCCATCCCTTCGTTGCGGAGCTTGGCGACAACACTCTGCCCCAAGCAACGTTTGACGTCTATTTCGATCAAGACTATCTCTTCCTCAAGGACTGGGCGGTCCTTTTGAGCTTGGCGGCGGCCAAGGCCCCCAACTTCGACGCCGCCCGGCAGGTGGTCAGCTTCCTCCACCTAGGGCTGGGAGGCGAAGAGGGGTTGTTCCAGCAAGCATTCCGGGAGCGCGGCTTGTCGAAGCAACAAGTAGCCGCGCTGGAATACCGCCCAACCACCTTTCACTACAGCGGCTACTTGCGCAAGGCCGCCTATGAAGGTAGTTTCCTCGATGTGGCGGCGACCATTCTCGCTATGGAGTGGCCCTACCTCGACTGGGCCCAACGCTTGGTAGACGCCGGAAAGCGCCCGGACAACTATTACTACCAGACTTGGATTGACCTCCACACCAGCCCGGGAATCCTGGACTTTGTGGCTTGGCTGCGCCAAGAAGTCGACTCGGCTCAAGTATCTCCGGAAGACCGCTCCCGGCTGCAAAACATCTTCCGGGACGTGCTGCGTTACGAGCTTTTGTTCTGGGAAATGGCCTATAAAGGCGAGCAATGGCCGGCAAGTTAGTGGCTGGTGGTTAGTACCTAGAGCTTGGTAACTGGCGACTAACCGCTATCCACTGACCACTAGCCACTGACGATACGGTATAATTGCCGCTAATCTTCGCATCCGTCACCCCGTAATTCAGAGGTAAATCACCGATGTTCGAACCCGTTTCCAGCCGGGTCAGCTTTCCCCAGGTTGACGCCGCTGTGCTCAAGCTTTGGCAAGAGAAAGACGTTTTCCGGCGTACCACCAGCGAAAGAGAGCAAGCCCCCCTGTTCATGATGTTCGAGGGTCCGCCCACCGCCAACGGCAGCCCCGGAATCCATCACGTACTGGCCCGAGTCTTCAAAGACGTTATCTGCCGCCACCGCACGATGAAGGGTTACCGCTGCCTCCGCAAGGGCGGTTGGGACACCCACGGCCTCCCGGTGGAGCTTGAAGTCGAGAGGGAGTTGGGCCTCACCAACAAGCGGGACATTGAAGAGTACGGTATTGAGCAGTTTAACCAGAAGTGCCGGGAAAGCGTTTTCCACTACCTGAAGGAATGGGAAGAGCTTACCGACCGCATCGGTTTCTGGGTGGACATGGCGGACCCTTACGTAACCCTGGAAAACGACTACATCGAGACCGGGTGGTGGATCCTCAAAGAGCTTTGGGACCGGGGCCTGCTGTACCGCGATATGCGGGGCACTCCCCACTGCCCCCGTTGCGTCACCAGCCTCAGTTCCCACGAAGTGGCGTTGGGCTACCGGGAGGACACCCCGGACCCTTCGGTGTTCGTGAAATTTCGGGTCGAGACGCCGCCGGATTCCCCCTCGCCATCTGGCGAGGATATGGAAATAACCTGGGACACCAATATCCCCACTTACCTGCTGGCGTGGACCACTACGCCTTGGACCTTGCCCGGTAACACTGCATTGGCGGTAGACCCGCAAGCTAGCTACTCAATGGTGCAATTGGCTGGAGAGTCGGGGCCGGAACGCTTGGTGTTGGCGACGGAACTGCTGGAAGCCAACGGACTCCAGGACAACAAAGTTATAGGAACACTGCGCGGCCGTGACCTAGTAGGCATCACCTATCAGCCGTTGTACCCGCCCGCTGACTACGGCGTGGAGATGAGCAAGTTTGAGCACACCACGGCCGCCGGGGGTGTAGCAACGACGGAACTGGTCCCAACCGCTGAGGCCACGCGCCGGGTTGTAGGCGCCGACTTCGTGTCCATGGAGGACGGCACCGGCATCGTTCACATGGCCCCGGCCTTTGGTGATGAGGACCTGACCGTAGGGCGGGAACAAGGCTTGGACTTTGTGCAGCCGGTGGACCTTTTGGGCAACGTTACCGGCAGCTATCCCTTCGCGGGTAAGTTCGTCAAAGACGCCGACGAAGAGATTATGGCGGACCTCAAAGAACGGGGCTTGTTGTTCCACCGGGACATCTATCGCCACACCTACCCCTTCTGTTGGCGGTGTGACACGCCGCTGCTGTACTACGCCAAGAGCTCATGGTACATCCGCACCACGGCGTCAAAGGATGGGTTGGTCAGCGGCAACAGCTCAATCAACTGGTACCCCGACTACATCAAGGAAGGCCGGTTCGGCGAGTGGCTTCGCAACAACGTCGACTGGGCCATCTCCCGGGAACGGTATTGGGGAACCCCGATACCCATCTGGGAGTGTGAAGACTGCCGCCACGCCGTTTGCGTGGGCAGCGTTGAAGAGCTAAAGCAACTTGCCCCGGAGGAACAGCATTCCCGCATAGATAGTTTGGACCTGCACCGTCCCTACGTGGACGCGGTGACGTTAAGGTGTCCCACGCCCGGATGCGGCGGCGAGATGCGGCGAATCCCCGAGGTGATGGACGCTTGGTTCGACTCCGGGGCCATGCCCTTCGCCCAGTGGCACTACCCCTTTGATAACGAGGGCATCGAAGAGGACGGGCGCTTCCCCGCCGACTACATCTGTGAAGCTGTGGACCAGACCCGGGGGTGGTTCTACAGCCTCCACGCCCTCTCCACCCTGCTCAAGGGACAACCGTCTTTCAAAAACGTCATCTGCTTGGGGCTGTTGTTGGACGAGCGGGGCCGCAAGATGAGC
Source organism: Dehalococcoidia bacterium (assembly GCA_965220245.1). Lineage (GTDB taxonomy): Bacteria > Chloroflexota > Dehalococcoidia > Lucifugimonadales > UBA3495 > CBDCPI01. The sequence goes on along the minus strand of CBDCPI010000014.1, from coordinate 73,235 downwards.
AAGCGGCTGGGTAACCGGGTCGAGCCCATGCCGGTGTTGGACGAGCACGGGGCCGACGCTCTCCGCTGGTACCTGTTCACCGCGTCTCATCCGGGGGAGCCGCGGCGTTTTTCCGCTAGGTTAGTAAACGAGACGTTGCGACGGGTGTTGCTAACTCTGTGGAACGTGTTTACCTTTTTTTCCAACTACGCATCCATCGACGGGTTCAACCCGGACCAGAGACCCCACGGCTGGCGGCCGGAGAACGAGTTGGACCGTTGGGTGCTTTCCGAGCTAAACACCCTGGCCGCCCAAGTGGACGGTTACCTGGAAGGCTACGACCCAACCAACGCCGGGCGCCGTCTTCAGGAATTCATCGACCAGCTTTCCAATTGGTACGTGCGCCGCAGTCGGCGCCGCTTTTGGAAGAGCGAGAACGACGCCGATAAGCTATCCGGCTACATCACCCTGCACACTTGCCTCGTTACCGTGGCCAAGCTGATGGCTCCCTTGGCCCCCTTTGTCTCCGAGGAAATCTACCAGAAACTGGTGTGCTCGGTGGACCCCGATGCTCCGGACAGCGTTCACTTGGCAGCCTACCCAGCCGCCGACGAGTCTCTGGTCGACCAAGAATTGATGGAAGCGACCCGTCTGGCCATGCGCATCGCCAGCATGGGCCGCGGCGCTCGCTCCAAAGCCGGAATCAAGGTTCGCCAGCCATTGGCCACCGTTGCCGTAAAGACGAGGAACCCCAGCGAACGCCGCCACTTGGACTTGATCACTCCCCAAGTCTTGGAAGAGTTGAATATCAAAGACTTCTTGGTGTTGGAAGATGGCTCGCCCCTGTTCCAGCAAGCCCGGGACCAAGCGGGAGAGGAAGCCGACGCCATCATTCCGGTGGACTCCTACACCGCCGCGCTCGAAGGCGGCTACATGGTGGCGGTGGACGGCGCCATCACCCCGGAACTGGCGGAGGAGGGGCTGGCCCGGGAGCTGGTGCACCGGATCCAGAACCTGCGCCGGTCAGCCAACTTTGAGGTGACTGACCGCATCGTGACCTTTTATCAGGGCCCCGACGAGTTCGCCCGGGTCATGGAGGGTTCTTTCGCTAGCTACATCCGGGACGAAACCCTCAGCGAGCGTTTAGTGGACGGACCTCTATTGGACCAGGGTGCGGTGGACCAGGGTGCGGGCGAAGGGGCTGCCTTGGAGACGTTCAAAATCGAAGGGAAAGAAATTACCTTGGGAGTCTTGCGGGTATAACTGTCCAAAATGCCCGAACTCCCCGAAGTAGAGAGCGTCCGGCGCACCCTGGTCCAAGCCGAAATCACCGGCCGCACCATCACTGCGGCCCATATCGGTTGGGCAAAAACGGTAAAGGCCCCGTCGGCGACGGAAATTGCCGCCGCTCTTACCGGACGCACCATTGGTCAGGTGCAGCGGCGAGGCAAGTACCTAGTATTTCCTCTTTCCGGAAGCGCTCCGGCCACGTTCGTCATTCACCTGGGAATGACCGGTTGGTTGTGGCTCGACCAGCAGAGTAAAGCGCCGCATCCTATGATTCGTCACACATTCCCGCTGGACGACGGCCGGGAGTTGCGGTTCGAAGACAGTCGCAAGTTCGGTAAAATGTGGCTGGTCAACGACACGTCCGAGGCGCTGCTCAAGCTGAGTCCCGAACCGCTGGGGCCGGATTTCACCACGGAATGGTTGGTTGGGTCCTTGGCGGGCCGCAAAGCGCCGGTCAAAGCGTTGCTACTGGACCAGTCCATCGCGGCCGGGTTGGGCAACCTGTATACCGATGAGTGCCTATTCCTAGCCAGGATTCACCCGGAGCGGCCAGCGTCCGAGTTGTCGGTGGACGAAGTGGTGCGCTTGCGGCAAGGGATAATCGAAGCATTGACCGCAGCTTTCGGGGTCTACGACCGGGCCCGCGAGCAATACTGGCCCGACCAGCCTGATGCCCTAGCCGCCTGGACCCACCCTCGGGAAAGAGGCGCCGAGTGCCCCTTGTGTGGGACTCCCATGCTCACCACCCGGGTCCGGGGCCGGGGCACCTGTTTTTGCCCCACATGCCAGGTGTAGGTCAAACCCCTAAGCCGCCGTTCCGTACACCTGCTCCGGCACGACTAGGATCACCGAACGCTTATCATCACGCATGGCTTGGTCATACTCGTCCCAGTTGGGGTGTTCCTCTCCGGAGGCAGTCCGGTACACGTCCCGGAGCGCCAGCCGAAACTCTTCGGGATCAGTATTATTGGGCGACAAGATCTCGGCGTGCCCCTCTAAAACTAGGAATCCCCACCAGTTTTCATTGGAGACCAAAAGCGAACACCTCGGGTCTCTTTTCAGGTTCCATAGCTTGGACCTGGTAGAGGTAACCGTAAAGGCCACCCCATTCCGGTAGGGACCGCAGCTAATAATGCTCATCTGGGCCCCGCCGTTTCTACGAAAGGTAGTGAGCACGCCGCGGTGGGTCTGAGCGAGGAATACCCTATTGCTTTCCGACAACATCTAGATTTCTCCCCAATTACTAGCCTCTAAGGCAAGAAGTCAATCTCCCAGAGATCGTAGTTGGAATGGCCCATCTTCAAGCTGGCGTATACGCTTTGGGCCCGGTGGTTGTCCCGGTCCACGTATAGGCGGATGCCGCATACGTCTTCTCGGCCGCGGGCCTCGGCCAGAACGTGGTTGTGCAATCTTCGATACACGCCTCGCCGACGGTAGTCCGGGTGAACATAGACACTCTGTATCCACCAAAAATACCCGTTCCGCCAGTCGCTCCATTCGGTGGTTATCAAAAGCTGGCCGGCCACCCGCCCCGAGACCTCGGCCACGTAGTAACGCCCCCGTTGTTCACTGTCAAAGACCGCGGCTACACCGGAGCTCAGGAGGTCTCGGTCAAGGACCCGGTTCTCCGACTCCCAAGCCATGGCAGCATTGAACTCCACTACCGTTGCCACGTCCTCTGGGCCCGCCAGCCTTACCTGAATGGGGTCTAGGCCGCCGTTGTCCCTTGTCGCCATGTCAACTCCAGTCGGTTGCCGCTAGAGCGCCTGACCCGACCGGTGCCAGGTGGCCTAGCTGAGCCAGAAAGTCGAGCCGTGCTCATCTTTCTGGACTTCGATGCGCACCGGAAACATGTCCTTCAGTTCATCCAAGTGAGTGATGACTATAATCTTGTCAAAGTCGTCCTGAATCGCCGCGATCACGTCTAATATCCGTTCCCGTCCGGCAGAGTCCTGGGTGCCGAACCCTTCGTCGATGAACAGCGTGGGCAGGGGTGCGCCGGTACGCTGGGCCAACACCTTGGATAGTGCGATGCGCAGGGCTAAGTTTATCCGAAACGCCTCGCCGCCGCTGTACATTTCATAGCTTCGCGGCCCCAGTTCGTCGCTAACCTGAATCTCCAGCGTTTCAATGGGTTCCCCATGTCCGGTGCGCCGCTCCCGCTGGGTATTCAAGTTGACGAACATCCGGTTGTCCGTCATGCGCCCCAAGAGATTGTTGGCTTCCTCCTCCAACCTGGGGACCACCGTCTCGATGAGCATTGCTTGCACGCCTTGACGGCCGAAGGCAGTCACCAACTCCTGATAAACGCCCCGGTCTTCCAACAACCCCGACAGTTTATTCTCGCTTCTCGTTATCTCCCGGGTAAGCCCAGCAACCCGCTGTTCCTGGTCTTCCAGGCGCCCCCGTTGGGATAGAAGGTCTTGCCTTAGACTCTCTAGGTTTTCCTGGGTTTCCTCGGCTAACTTGAGCTTGGCTTGCCACTGGGGCAGACTGGGCACCGCTTCTTGGTTGGCCCGGTACTCTTTTTCTATGCGCTCCAGTTCGCCTTGCCGCCGCCGTAGCATCTCCCGGGTCTGCGCCGCTAACTCCGTCTCCCGGGGAAGGTTGGACTCCGCCTCGTTAAGTTGGAAGAGTTGGTCGGCAAAGGGTTGCAACTCTTGGACTAGGACATAGGCTTGCCGCCGCTCCTCTTCGTCGTAGCCCAAGACTTCGGTCCTGGCTTGGAGAAGCTTGAGTTGGGCCGGATGCTCGGCAGCGAAGTCACCGGAAGCCAGAGACGCCTCCGCCAACTCCAAATCCCCGCTGGCTTGCTTTAACTCTTCCTTAGCCAACTGAGCATCGTGAATACTTTGGTCCAATTGTCCGAGTTTAAGCTCCTGCTGCCGCCTGCTCTGACTTGCCGAGCGTTCCCGGCGGGTAAATTCATTCTCCAAGGCGACACCGTCGGCCTCCAACTGCTTCAACTGGGCGGCGTTCAGGCGGAACAGACGGCGCTTTTCGGCAATATCCGTTTCGTAGGTGTCGGCCAACCGGGCGCAACCGTCTTGGCCCAAGGGGGTTTGGCACAAGGGGCAGAAGGCGTCCTGATGGCGGGTGTTGCGCAGTAGCTCCAGCTTAGCCCGGAGGTCCAACCCTTCCGCCCTATAACGCTCCGACACGCTTTGGGCTTCGCCGATGCGGGTAGACAGTGTTAGCTGCTGCTCGCGGCCGGAGGCAATGGCCTGCTCCTCTTGCTCTAAAGCCTTTAAGTGTGCTTGGACGTTCTCTCGCTGTTGGGCGAGGTCCGATTCACTCTGGGCCCTCGCCGGTAGCTCCACTTCCACCCGGCGCCGCAGTTGCTCCACTCGGGTTTCGAGCCTGGCCCGGGCGGTTTCGATAGTCCGCTCCAATTCCATCTTGGCTTGCATCAATTCATCGTAAGACTGGCGGACCCCTTCCAAGACCTCAAACCGGCTTCTGGCGGCCTCCAACCGGGCGTGGCTCTGGCGGATAGAGTCTCCCTGGGCCAGCAAGGCTTCAAGTTGCTGGATGCGGCTGCGGCCTGCGGCCTCGGCGGCCTCGAGCTGCCCAATCTCTTGCCGCAAGCCGGCGAGGTTTTGTCTCACCTCCTCCAAGTGTTCGATGCGCCGTTCCAGTTCGGCCGCCTTAGCCTTGATTTCTCCGGTTTCGCGGACTTGCTGCGCCAACCGGGGTTCGAGCCGTGATAGGCTGTCTCGCACTAGGGCCAATTGTTCTGTGGGGTCTCCGATGGCTTCGGCTTGACGCCTCATCTCCCCCAGGGCGCCCTCCAACTCCCTTACCGTGCCGGTGTTCAACGAGAGACGCTCCCTAGCCCGGTCCTGCAGCCGGTCGTATAGCTCCAGACCCAGGATTTTAGCCAAGACCGCCTTCCGCTCGGCGGGAGTCTTGTTGGTGAACTCGTCGGCCCGGCCTTGGAGCAGAAAGGCGGAGTTGGTGAAAGAGTCATAGTCCATGCCGGTGATCTGGTCTATTTTCGCCTGGGTTTCCCGCACCAGATTGCCGGTGATGGGCTGCGGCCCTTCGCTAGAGACTACTTGTAACTGAAAGTCGGTGACGCCTTGCCGTCGCCGGCCGCCGCCCCGGGCATGGCTTCGAAGCGCCCGGTAGTGGGTGTTCCTGGCTAGGAAGTCCAGCTCGACGCTGGTCTCGTCGGCGCCGTAGGAAATCAGTTCGTCTTGGGTCTTCCCTCTGGCTTTGCCCCACAAGCACCACGTAATGGCGTCCAGCAGGGCCGATTTGCCGTGGCCGTTGGGACCGCACAAGCACGCGACGTGGATTCCAGAGAAGTCCAGAGGGGGAACGCCTTCCCGGTAGCAGAGGAAGTTTTGTAGAGATAAGCTAAGGGGTATCATCACCCAACGGCCAGCCTAGTGGTCAGTGATTAGTGGCTAGTAGTTAGTCGCCAGTTACCAAGCTCTAGGCACTAACCATCGGCCACTTGGCCTCGGTGGGCCTGCATAATTCTAGCACAGGATATGTTAGTGGCTAGTGGTCAGTCGCCATTTACCAAGCTCTGGGCACTAACCACCGGCCACTATCCACTATACCGGTGAAGCCTCGGTGTTAAGAAGTTTCCTATATAATCAGACTAAAGGCGCCCCAAATCAATCACCAACAAAGAGAGGTTAAGTTGCCCGAGCGAGTCCAAGAAGCCATAGTGGAGGTAAACGACCTGCACAAGAGTTACGGTGCCCTGAGGGCCGTGGACGGGGTATCATTCTCCATCAAGCCGGGAGAAGTCTTCGGGATTTTGGGCCCCAACGGCGCCGGTAAGACCACAACGGTGGAGATACTGGAAGGAATGCGGGCTCCCGACCGCGGGTCCGCCCGCATCAACGGTATCGATGTGCGGGAGGACCCGAGGACGGTCAAGTCCATGATTGGAATTCAGCTCCAGTCGGCCGCTTTCTTCGACCGGCTCAACCTCTCCGAACTTCTACAAGTCTTTGGCAGCTTGTATCACCGGGAGGTTGACCCGCAGGCCCTCCTGCGCCTAGTGGAACTGGAGGAACAAGGAAAAGCGATGTACAAGGTGCTTTCGGGAGGACAGAAGCAACGGTTCTCCATCGCCACCACCCTGGTCAACAACCCTCTGGTGTTGTTCTTGGACGAGCCTACCACCGGGTTAGACCCCCAGGCCCGGCGGCACCTGTGGGCCCTGATCAAGGGATTCAAAGCCCAGGGGCGAACGGTGCTCCTGACCACCCACTACATGGAGGAAGCGGAGTTCCTCTGCGACCGGGTCGCCATCATGGACCAAGGACGCATCGTGGCCTTGGACACACCGCAAGCGCTCATCGAGGACCTGTTGGCCACTGGCTTCAGCAAAGTAAGGACCGAGAACGCAGCAAACTTGGAGGACGTCTTCTTGGAATTGACCGGCCATGCCTTGCGAGAAGCCTGATGGGGAGCACCAACCCAACCTGGGTGCTGACCATCTCGTCTCTGAAGATGTGGTTCCGCGACCGGCAAGCTATTTTTTGGACGTTTTTCCTTCCATTGGTCATCATGGTGATCTTCGGCGTCTTGAACTTCGGCTCCTTCGGCGCAGTGGACTTCGGAGTCGTAGACCAAGCCAGCACCGAGGCCTCCCACCGCTTGGTCGACAGTCTTGAAAGCACGGGCGCCTTTGACCTTACCACGAGCAATACTGATACGGAGGAACGGGCCGCGCTCTCCGAAGGCGACCGGGACTTGGTGCTGATTATTCCCCCAGGGTTCGGCAGTCCCCAGGGAACTAATTCGGTGCAAGTCTTCTACAACACCAATCAACCCCGGGAAGTGCAAATCGGGCAGTCGATAGTCCGCCAGATTCTAGACGAGATGGACTTCCAGTTAAGCGGAGCGGCCCGGCGGTTCAACATCGATGCCCAGCCGGTGGTGAGCCGCGAATTCCGGTTCATCGAATTTCTGATGCCGGGCGTCGTCGCCATGTCTATCATGCAGATGGGGTTGTTCAGCGTGGCGTTCTCCTTCGTGCAGTTGAAGAACCGGGGAATCCTGAGGCGTCTCCTCGCCACGCCGGTGCATCCGGCCAGCTTCCTAGTCGGCCAGGTAGTAACCCGCCTGATCGTCTCGATTCTTCAGACCTTGGTCTTGATCGGGGTAGCAGTCCTAGCGTTCAACGTAGACATCGCGGGTAACATGGCGGCCATTCTGCTACTGGCCTTGATAGGGGGAGGAGTCTTCGTCAGCCTCGGGTTCGCCATCTCCGGCTGGGCCCGGTCGGAAGACGTAGCCGCTCCTCTGGCCAACGTGGTCGCCTTGCCGATGATGTTCCTCTCCGGGGTGTTTTTCCCCCGGAGCGTCATGCCCGCTGCACTAGAATCCATCACCGATTTTCTGCCCCTCACCTACCTAATCGAGGCGCTGCGAAACATAGCCATCGACGGCGAGGCGCTATGGTCCCAAGGGTGGAACATCCTCGGCTTGGCAGTCTGGTTGGCCCTTAGTTTTGTGGTGGCGGTGCGCCTGTTCCGGTGGGAATAACGCTGCCGGGAGCGGTCGCCACGGGACCGGCGAGAAGACCGGAGCGACTACCGGAGTCCGGGACGGGCAAAGTTTTAGCGTCAGGAAACCGCTTTGGTAACCTTGACCCCGCAAACGTTGCCAACCTACAATCGAGTTGCAGCTAAAAGGGTCAATATCCTTACAGTAAGAGGGTGTTTAAAAACCGATTGCAGCCCATCCCTTCGACAGGCTCAGGACAGGCCCTGTCATTCCGAACGAAGTGAGGAATCTAAAATGCCCGGCAGCAGCAACGCCTAAGAAGGCAAGGAGTTTAGACCCTTCGCGGAGTTTATCTTGAGCGCAGCCGAAAGGCTCAGGGTGACAGGTGACTGGTTGCTAGGACTTATTAAACACCCTCTAAGAGCGGTTGAACGGCCTTTTCGCCATTATGCCGATATACCCAAACCGCCGGGAGAAACATGTTCGATAGCCTCACCGACAAGCTGACCGGGATCTTCCAAAAGCTCACCAGCAAGGGACGGCTGACCGAGAAGGATATTGATGAAGCCCTTGGTCAAGTCCGGCGCTCGTTACTAGAGGCCGATGTGAATTTTCGCGTGGCCCGAGACTTTGTCGCGGCCGTGAAGGCCCGGGTCTTAAACGCGGACGTGATGGAGAGCCTGACCCCGGGCCAGCAGGTGGTCAAGGTAGTCCATGAAGAGTTGACTTCGCTGCTGAGCGCCGGTGACCACCGGTTGGTTCCCTCCAGTCAGCCGCCCAGCGTAGCCATGATGGTGGGCTTGCAGGGCTCAGGCAAGACCACCACCGCCGCGAAGCTGGCGTTGGCTTTGCGTCGGCAGGGCCACCGCTCGTTGATGGTGGCCGCCGACCTGCGCCGTCCCGCGGCTATCCAGCAGCTTGAGACCTTGGGCAAGCAACTGGACGTTCCGGTGTATTCGGAAGACCCCAAGAACTCTTCCCCGGTACAAGTAGCTAAAGCCGGCCTGAAGCGGGCCGAGGAGCTTGGGGTTAACTGGACCATTGTTGACACCGGAGGTCGCCTTCACATCGACGACGAGATGATGAAGGAGATGGAAGCCATCAAGGCGGCGGTTTCACCTCAAGAGACCCTCTTGGTGGTGGACTCCATGACCGGGCAGGACGCCGTAAACGCCGCAAAAGAATTCCACCAGCGCGTCTCTCTAACCGGGCTAATCATGACCAAGCTGGACGGCGACGCCCGCGGCGGCGCGGCGCTGTCGGTGACCAGGGTCACCGGCGTGCCCATCAAGTATGTGGGAGTCGGCGAGCGGCCCGACGCCTTGGAACAGTTCCACCCGGACCGAATGGCTTCTCGAATCTTGGCTATGGGAGACGTCCTAACCCTGATCGAAAAAGCCCAAGAAGCAATGGACGAAAAGCAGGCCAAAGAACTGGAGCGAAAGTTCCGCCAAGCCAACTTTGACCTGGAAGACTTCTTGCAACAGATCCAAAGCGTTAAGAAAATGGGATCGTTGAGCCAGGTGATGGAGATGATCCCGGGGATGAACCAACTTAGCAAGCGCTTACCCGTTGGCGCTTTGGAAGATGAGGGTCAAGTAAAACGCATCGAAGCTATGATTTACTCCATGACCCCGGACGAAAGGCAGCGTCCGGAGATCATCAACGGCAGCCGCCGCCGCCGGATTGCGAAGGGTAGCGGCACCACGCCACAGGACATCAACCAACTCCTCAACCAGTTCCGGCAGACCCAAAAGTGGGTCCGGCAGTTATCCCGTTCCAGGAATCCGAAGGCATTGATGAAGCTGTTCGGGTGAGGTCTACACCATACCTCCCCGCATTGCCGAGAATAAGTACACCGTGGCATAGGTCCGCCACGGGGACCATCGATGCGCGAACTCCTCCAGTTGGGAGTCGTTGATCTCCCCACCTCCGAAGAAGACTCGGGACACCACCCGCCGCAGCGCCAAGTCGCCCAAGGGCAGGGCGTCCGGCCGGCCCAGAGCCCGTATCAGCACCCACTGAGCGGTCCAAGAACCTACGCCCCGCAACGCCACCAGTTTTCGCACCACCTCGTCGTCAGCCATGGCGTGCAGCGCCTCCATGCCGGTCGGTGAGAAATCCAACGCCGCTTCCGAGATACCCTTCACATATTCGGCCTTGCGCCCGCTGAGCTTCATCCCTCGCAGTTCCTCGATGGACAGGGCCGCCAACGTCTCCGGCCGGGGGAAGGCGTACCAAGTCTCGCCGTCGAACTCTTGGCGGGGTCCATAGGTCTCGATGAGCAACGTCCGGATTATCCGGGCCACGTTGGTAGCGATTTGCTGCCCCAGGATGGCCAGCACCAAGGCTTCGTACACCGTTGCGGTATGGGGCAGATGCAGCCCGTGATAAGCCTGAATGATGCTAGCCATCGCCTGAGTGTCCGTCGCCCCGTTGCCCATAGCATAAAAGGGAGCCAAGTCTTGGTCCGTGCCCAAAAGCCAAGCAACTCGTTCCGCGGCCAACTTCACCTGCTCGGCGCCCAGCCCGCCAGCCAACCCATCGGAGCAAAGCTCCACCCTCAGCTCCGGGTCCTCGATGGTCCCCACCGATGAAACCGACGCCAACACCAGGTCTCCCTCCAAGTCCAGTAGGCGCCGGTATACCCCGTCGGCTAGGGAGTCCGACCCGTACCTGCCCTGAAAGTAGGTGTGGTACCCGGCGGTCAGGTCGAAGTCGAAAGGGGCCTTGGGCTTGATGGTCGTTGTAATCCGGTCCATGAGTTCATTCTACCAAGTAATAGGGAATGAGAGACCTGTCTTAGTAACTGTTCAGAGTTGGTAAGCGCACTGACACGGAACCGCTCACCGTGAGCGCAGCGGAGTCGAAGGGCCAATTCCCCTCAAATCTGAACAGTTACCTGTCTTATGGCCGCCCGCTAGGTTCTCAAGTTATCATTTCTCGGCCCGAAATGGCCTGGCCGCTAAGTCGGAATAGGTTGCTCTCTGAGGCCCCAAGCGGCTCTGGACCAAGAACACCTCCTCCACCAGCCACGGCTCCGGCGACGCCAGCCCTTGGCCGGAGAAGGCGGCTCCAATCCCCTGCCGGTTGGCGGGCGACACCCGGTCCCGGACTCTACCCAAGGTCAGGTGGGGATTGAAGCACTGCCGGTCCTTGGCAAAACCCAGGCCAGCCATAGCGTTCTCCACTCGTTGCTGTAACTCCAGCAACGGCTCCAAGTCGCCGGTGACCCCGGCCCACAAGACCCTGGGCCGTGCGGCGTTGGGAAAGGTCCCTAAGCCGGAGACCTGGAGGCGAAAGGGGCCAGTGCCCTTGGCGGCGGCGCCCATGCTTTCGATGACGCTGCTGATTCGCGAGGCCTCGACATTACCCAAAAACTTCAACGTCAGATGTATTCCCTCCGGGGCGACCCAGCGGACATCACGGGAGTACTCCAAGGCCAGCCCGTCGATTAGCTTGCCCAACTCCTGCTTCGCCGCAGTGGGGACCTGGACAGCGATGAACACCCGCTGCACGTCATCCGTCCCAGTCATTCGTCCGACCCGTCACGTAATTCTCCCAGCCGGCGATACCAGTCCACCAAGTGCTCCAAGGAGTACTGAGCGTTGGCGGGGCTGGGATTCGGGACCACAAACACTTTCGACTTCCCAATGGTTCTTGATTGCCGCCCCAACCGGGGTTTCTCGGTGATGCCCTCCGCGTGCTTCAGGTAAGACCCATAGGCCGTTACGCCGTGAAAGCAAACGATGTCCGGGCTGTTTCGTAGGAGCTTCTCCTTTAGGACGGGCGCCCACTGCTGAAAATCGGCTGCCCTCAGCCCGGAACCCTGGCGGGTGGGACGCTTGACCACGTCGGTGAGCCCTATCCCGTGGTGAATCAAGTCGGCGTCATCTTCGGGCTTCATCTGGCGGGCAACCAGCCCCGACCGGTTCAAAGCGGCCCAGAAACGATTCCGCGGATTAGCGAAATAGTGGCCGGCTTGCACCGAAATCTCCGAAGGGTTAAGGCCGACAAAAACGATGTCCAGCCCTTCCCTTAAATAGTCCGGTAAAGTAGGAACCTCCAGCATACCAGCGGCCTCCGGCATGGCTTCCGTCTACAAGCCCAGCAACCGGGCCGCGTTCCCGTGCCGGATAGCGGACTGGGCCTCTGGGCTGATTCCCGACGCCTCCAAGTAGCGCAGCATTCGTTGGGGTTTAATCAAGGGATAGTCGGTGCCAAAAAGAATCTTGTCCGGCCCCACCAAGCCGGCCACCGTGTCGACCACCTGTGGTCCGTACAAGAATGGGGACGCCGCCATGTCATAATAGACGTTCTTGAGGACCTCCGGCACCTCCGGCATCAGCTCGTAAAAGGGAAGCCCGCCGCCCCAATGGGCGCAGATGATGGTGTTGTCCGGAAAGTTTTCGATGAACCGGAACAGCTTTTCCGGGGTCGTAGCGCCCTTGCCGGGGTACTGGTGGCCCACTGGCTCCGACGAGTGGACCACTACCGGTATCCCCTGTCCCTTGGCCCAAGCCATGAGGGGCGCCAAGTCTGCTGGTTGGGTGATGTCGAAGTCCTGAGTATCCGGATGAAGCTCGCCGATTCCTTTAGCCCCGCCTCGGGCGCAACGCTCCACTTCCAGCATCGCCTCCGCACCCCAAGCGGGGTTGACCGAGCAAAATCCGATCAAACGCTCGGGGTACTTCGATGCCGACTCCAGAATATAGTCGTTGGCTTCCCGAGCAACCTCCCGATTGGCCCAACCCATTCCCATGACCACCGCTTTGGAAACCTGGGTCTGGTTCATGGCCTCAATCAAGTCTTCCGCGGTGGACATGACAGTGCTGCTCTTGGCAAAAAGCGTCGCGAAGGTTGCGTCCCGGGAGGAAAGGCTGGTGCGCCTCTGCCGAAATCCGGGCGGCAATAAGTGGCAATGCGAGTCGATGACCATACAACAACGGCCCAATTATAGGTCTGATATTCACTGCTCGCCAGCCAGTAGCCTAGACACTCCGGCGGCGCGGGCTTTATAATCTTGGCGCTTCTCAGCCGGAGTTTACTTGCTGTGAGGCTGCGGTCCTGCTCAATCTGGAACTTGGGGGAAGCACGTTGGCGACTTCCGCCACCACTAACGTTGATACCCGACAACAACCCGCCGGTGAACCCGATATACCGGCGTTGGCAGCGATGGCCCGCGAGTTGCGCCGGGACATCGTGCAGACTATCTACACCGCCGGTAGCGGACACCCCGGAGGCTCTCTATCCGAGTTGGAAATACTTATTTCGCTGTACTTCTATGCGCTGCGGCACGACCCCGCCAATCCGGGTTGGCCCGACCGGGACCGGTTGGTGCTAAGTAAGGGTCATGCCTCCCCCGGCCTCTACGCGGTGTTGGCCCGCGCCGGGTACATCGGCCACGACGAGTTGCCCACTTTCCGAAAAGTGGGCAGCCGGCTTCAGGGTCACGCCCATCCCATGACTCCTGGGGTGGAGATGAATTCCGGGTCTCTGGGAATGGGCCTGTCTTTCGCGCTTGGTTGTGCCTTGGCGGCCCGTCTGGATGGCAGAAACTACTTGGTGTACGCTCTCCTTGGCGACGGGGAATGTGACGAGGGCGAGGTATGGGAAGCGGCCATGTCGGCCTCTCACCACAAAGCCAACAACCTGATCGCCATCGTGGACCGCAACCGCATCCAGAACGACCGGTTTACCGACCAAGTCATGAGCCTGGAGCCCTTGGCCCAAAAATGGCGTTCCTTCGGCTGGCGGGTGTTGGAGACTGACGGCCACGATTTGACCGAGTTGCTGGCGACGATCGGCAGGGCCCGGCTGCGCCGCACCCGTCCCACGGCTATTATTGCCCGCACAGTCAAGGGCAAGGGCGTGACCTTTATGGAGGACAATCCGGCTTTTCACGGCCGGGCGCCCAACAAGGACGAGTTCGAGCGAGCGATGGAGGAGTTGGCCTGATGGTTGCCCAAAGGGAGATGGCGGCGACCCGGGAAACCTACGGCCGCACGTTGCTGGAATTGGGGGATACCCATCCTGACATTGTGGTCTTGGGCGGTGACCTTAACGTTTCAGTATTCACCCACCTGTGGCGGGACAAGTACCCGGACCGCTTCTTCGACTTTGGACCCGCCGAGCAGAACATGATCGGCGTCGGTGCCGGTTTAGCCGCTTCGGGAAAGGTCCCGTTCGTCAGCACCTTTGCGGTTTTCGGGGTGGGACGGCCCTTTGACCAACTCCGGGTCCTAGTGGCCCAACCCCATCTCAACCTGAAACTGGTCTGCACCCACGCCGGGATTTTAACCGGAGAGGACGGAATGTCGGCCCACGGCATCGAAGACCTGGCGCTGGCTTGCTCCTTGGCTGGCTTCAACGTCGTGGTCCCCGCCGACTCGGTAGAGACCGCCCAAGCGGTCCGTACCGCAGCGGAAACCAAAGGCCCCTTTTACATCCGGTTGTCTAGGGCGCCGATGCCGGTGGTGCACGAGGAGTCTTACCAGTTCCGATTGGGCCGCGGCGAGACCCTGCGAGAGGGCGGGGACGTGACCATTATCGCCACGGGGGTCATGGTCTCGGTGGCGTTGGACGCAGCGGAGCTATTGGGCCAGTCTCAAATCCAAGCCAAGGTGGTGAATCTGTCAACCTTGAGTCCGGTGGATGAAGAACTGGTCGTCGCTGCGGCCCGAGAAACCGGCGCTATTGTCACCGCCGAAGAGCACTACATCCACGGTGGTCTGGGAAGCATCGTAGCCCAAGTGGTGGGCCGACAGAGTCCGGTCCCCTTGGAAATGGTGGCCCTTCAAGGGTACGCTGAGTCCGGGAGCGCCCAGGAGTTGATGGTCCGCTGCGGCCTCAGCGCCGAAGACGTGCGCCGCGCCGCCGAAAAGGCCTTCAGCCGCAAACGGGGTTAAGCGGGCGCCGCCTACCGGCCGTTAGCCGTTCTCGCCAAAATCCTCGTCGCTGAACACCCCGGTCTCCCTTCCTTGGAACACGTGGACTATAAACCCTTCCCGGGAAATACCCACGGCGTCGACCAAGTCCTCATCCACGGTATCAATGATGTCTTGGATGGCGTCTTGGGTCAGGCTCTCATCCACTGCCACCGCTAGATGGACCATACCGTCGGCGAAGTGAATATCGACCCGGCCCACCGGACGGTCACCTTCGTGGATAGTGTAGGCCTCGGAGTAAGGGGTACGGACCTCACGCTCGAACTTGAACTCCGGCAAACCCAGCCTCCCCGGTTACTCCCTAACCTGGCCGTTCCCCATGATTACCCACTTGTAGGAGGTAAGCTCCCGCAAGCCCATGGGGCCCCGGGCGTGGAATTTTTGCGTGCTGATGCCGACCTCGGCCCCCAAGCCAAGCTGGGCGCCGTCGGTGAATCTGGTGCTGGCATTTACGAAGACCGCCGCCGCATCGACTTCGTCCAAAAACCGAAGCGCCGCCGAGTAGTCTTCAGTCACGATGGCCTCGGAATGGCCCGAGCCGTAGGTCTCGATGTGACCCAGGGCCTCATCCAAGGAGTCCACCACTTTGACCGCCGCAGTCAACGATAGGAACTCCATTCCCCAGTCCGCTTCGTTGGCGGCCATAACCTTAACACCCGGGTTGGGGCCAAGAATGCTCAGCGCCCGTTGGTCGCAGTGAAGCTCCACCCCGGCCGCTTCCAATTCCTTGGCGACCCGGGGCAGGCACCGGGTTACAATATCGGAATGCACCAAGACCGTGTCCAAAGCATTGCAGACCGTGGGCCGCTGGACCTTGGCGTTAAATATTATGTCCGAGGCCTTTTCCAGATCGGCGGACCGGTCGACGTAAGTGTGGCAGACCCCAATGCCACCGGTAATAGCTGGCATAGCGGCGTTTTGCTCCACGAACTTGATGAGTCCGCTACCGCCGCGGGGCACCACCAAGTCGATGTACTCCCTCATGCCCAAAATTACGTCCACCAGCGCCCGGTCGGTGTTGTCCACAAACTGCACCGCATCGGCCGGGACTCCGGCCTCAGCAACCGACCGGCGAATCAGTCCTACCAACGCGGTGTTGGAAAGGAGACTCTCCTTGCCACCGCGAAGCAAACAAGCGTTGCCCGACTTGAGGCACAAGGCGCTGATGTCCACGGTGACGTTGGGCCGGCTTTCGTAGATGCTGCCGATTACTCCCAAGGGCACCCGGCGCTTCCCGACCGATAAACCGTTGGGCAGCTTGGTCATGTCTAAAGTCTCACCTACCGGGTCGGGCAAGGCCGCCACCGCGCGCACATCGCTGGCCATGGCATTCAGGCGCTGCGGAGTCAACAACAGACGGTCCAGCATCGCCTCGTTCATACCGTCTTTCTTGGCGGCGCTGTAGTCCTGTTGGTTGGCGTCTAAAATGGGGGCTTGTTGGGTTTCCAGTTCGTCGGCGACATTCAATAGCGCCCGGTTCTTGACGCTGGCGGACAGCCTAGCCAAAGTCCGGCTGGAGGCGCGGGCGGCCCGTCCTTTCTGCAGCAACTGGTCAACGGCGTTGATGCTCATATTCCTCCGTCTCCGCTCTACAATAACACCAAATTATTGCGGTGCACTACTTCCTCGCCGTAGTGATAGCCCAGAGCGTCTTGGATATGGTTGGAGCGGGCCCCCCGGATGCGGGCAATGGCCTCGGAGCCGTAGTTGGCGATGCCACAGGCGATTCGCCCGCCCTCGCCGCCGGTAATAAACACAATATCTCCCCGCTGGAACTTCCCCCTTACCCCGATGATGCCCACCGGCAACAGGCTTCGGTTCTGCTCCCGGATAGCGTGCAAGGCCCCGGCGTCGACGACGATTTCGCCCCGCCGGTAGCTGGCGCTAAGCATCCACCGCTTGCGGGCCTCCAGTTTCCCGGCGCCGGGGCGGAAAAGGGTGCCAATGGCATTTCCCCGAGTTGCCCGCAGCACGGCGTCCTTGGCTTTACCGTGGCACATTACCATGGAGATGCCGCTGGCCGTTACCAACCGGGCTGCCTCGAGCTTGGTAGGCATACCGCCCCTAGCCCAAGGATTGCGGCTCCTTCCAGCCAGCGACTCCACCGCGGCATCGACTTTGTCGACTTCGTTAATCAGTTGAGCCGTTGGGTCTACGGCGGGGTCGGCGGTGTACAGGCCCTCGGTGTCGGTCAAGATTACCAGCAAATCGGCGTCTACCAGGTTCGCCACCAAGGCGGAAAGGCGGTCGTTGTCGCCGAAGACCTCTCCTATCTCGTCCACGGCGACCACGTCGTTTTCGTTAAGAATCGGCACCACGCCTAAATCCAACAGGCCTTGAAGGGTGTTAGCCACGTTGAGATAACCTTGCCGGTCGGCAAGGTCGTTGGTGGTCAGCAGAGTCTGGGCCACCACGACGCCGCGTGACGCAAACAGTTCCTGGTAGCGGTGCATCAGGCGGCTCTGTCCCACGGCAGCCATCACTTGCCGCGTGGGAATATCTCGCGGCGGGTCATTTTGCCCAAATCCCAGCGCTTCCCGGCCGGCGGCAATGGCGCCGGAAGTCACCAGCAAAGTATCAGTCCCAGTCTCCCGAAGATCGCAAATCTGGCGCACCAAGTCGGCGAGCAATTCCAGGTTCAAACTCCGGTGGTCTGGCGGCACAGTCAAGATACTGGTGCCAGCCTTGATCACCACCCGGCGATAACTCAAGCCTTGCTGCAAGTCAGCCAACTGATGCTTTCCGCTTTTGAAACTCGTAAATCCAAGGCTTGGACGGACCCCAGATGGGTATGGCCCAGCCACTCATTCTTGCCTAGACTCAGAAGCAGAGCGAATCTCGTAGCGGTCATAGATTATAGCATGGGCGACCGGCGGATAATCGGCGAATTCTTCTCCGCCGTCCCTAATGTCCGGGAAAGGATATTGCGGAAGAGGCCTTGCGCCCTTGCGTTGGCTGCTCTTTGCTTACGATGAGCGGCAAACACAGAATCTCCACGCCTTGCGTCCAGCCTAACCGCGCAATAGAATAAACTGGTTGGGGCTGAACATACCGGTCAGCCCCAGTTTTTGCGTGTATTTTTTGATAACGGGTCCCTTGGAGACACTAGGCCAAGCGGGTCCTTAGGGAAGAATTTTAGGGCATGTCATTAGCCGGAATACTCGAAGCGATCAGCAATCATCCGGAGTACCAACGTCATCTGAGATTATTGGAGGATTCCCCCGAGCCTCCCCATGTAACCATTAGGGAGGGGGGCAGGCCGGGGTACATCGGCGCCCTCTGGCTTCGCCAGGTTGGGCCATTGTTGGCCATTACGCCAAGGCTGGAGGATGCTCGCCGGCTCCACGACCAGCTTCTAACGTATTTGGGGGATAGCCAACCGGTCCACCTGTTGCCGGAGCCGGAAGTGCTGCCCTTCGAGCGTTTAGCGGTGGACGCTCATACCAGCAACCAACGTCTGGCCGCGTTGGCGGCCATGCGTAAGTGCGAAAACCCCTCCGGCGGAGATGGCGTTTTGTTCCCTCTGGTCGTTACGTCAGTAGGCGCCGCACTGCATAAAACGTTGCCTCCAGAGATCATGCAGAGCGCCAAAGGGGATGATAACGACGGCTACCAGGTCTCCGTGGGCCAAAGGGTCCGGTTAAACCGGCTGCTTACCCGATGGGTGGAACTGGGTTATCGAAACGAGCCGCTGGTGGAATCGCCCGGATGCTTCAGCCTTCGGGGAGGCATCCTGGATGTGTTTCCGCCCCACTCAAGCTTGCCTTACCGGATCGAGCTATTCGATGATGAAGTCGATACCATCCGGCTTTTTGACCCCTACACCCAGCGGTCGGTGCGTAGCGTGGCGACGGCCGCTATCATTCCCGCCCGGGAGCAGCTACCGGAGTTGACCGGCCGGCCGACGGTGGAACGGCTCGCGGCTGCCCTGGACTTCGCCAAGTGCAGCGAAGAAGCCCGAGAACGCATTGAAGACGAGATAGCCCACCTTTTTCCCGCTCCCAACATCGAGACCCTCGCCTTCTACAACGGCTTGCTTAACAGCGCCAACCTCCTGGACCACCTGCCGGAGAGCGGTCTGGTGGTCTTGGAGCGGGCCAGCCAGATTGAGGCCGAAGCCCTTGAACTGGAAGACCGCTTCGACCGTATGCGGGCCAGCCGGGAAGACCGCGGGGAGTTGCCCCGCAATTTTCCTTCGCCATACGTTGCCTGGAAACAGTTTTCAGCGCTGTTAGCCCAGCGACGGCGGTTGTTGCTTCAGAGCTGGGTCAGCGAGGAAGAGGACGCCATCTTTGCGCCCGCCGCCCCCTACTACGGGAAGTTGGACCATTTGGCCAGCGACAGCAGACGTTACCAGCAAGAAGGCCAGGCATTGGCGTTAGTAACCCAACATGCCCGGCGGGTAGCCGAGATCATGGAAGAGTCCGGCGCCGGCGTGGTTGTTGCCGACGGGTTGGAAGAGGTGCCCCAAGCCGGCCGCATTTACTTGGTCCCGGGGTCATTGCGAGAGGGTTGGACTCTGGCGCCGCCAAAGGCGTCTTCTTCGTACCCTGGGTCAAGGGAAGAAACTCCGCCATCCACCCAATCAGAAGAGTCACAGAAGGGGACCTTAGGCCATGGTACAGCTTCCGGAGAGGTGGTTTCCCTTACCCTTTTGACCGACGCGGAGCTTTTCGGCACCGTCAAGGAGCGCCGGTACCGGCGCACCAACCGGGCCGAGGGCGGTCAGCCAGTGGTCTTGGCCGACTTGGTGCCCGGCAGCTACGTGGTGCACGTTGACCATGGCGTGGCCCGGTTTGCTGGCACCACCAAGATTGGGGAAGGCGACGAGGACAAAGAATACTTGGTCCTAGAATACGCTGACCAAGACAAACTTTACGTCCCCACCGACCACTTGGACCGGGTTGCGGCCTACGTGGGCGCTCTGGACCGTCCGCCCACGCTTACCCGCTTGAGCGCCGGCGATTGGGCCCGGGTCAAGGAACGGGTCAAGGGAGCGACCAAGGAAATTGCTGAGGAGTTATTGAAGCTTCACGCGGCCCGGCAAGTGGCCCAAGGCTACGAGTTCGGCCCCGACACCACTTGGCAACAAGAACTGGAAGACGCTTTTCCTTACGAGGAAACGCCGGACCAAGCCCATGCCATCGAGGACGTCAAAACGGATATGGAGAAGACCAAGCCAATGGACCGGCTTATCTGCGGCGACGTTGGCTACGGCAAGACCGAGGTCGCTCTCCGGGCGGCGTTCAAGTCGGTTAACGACGGTATGCAAGTCGGTCTTCTGGTGCCCACCACTGTGTTGGCCCAGCAGCATTACGCAACCTTCAGCGAGCGGCTCAGCCCCTATCCGGTGCGGGTGGAAGTGCTGAGCCGTTTCCGCACGCCGCGAGAGCAGCAAGAGGTTATCGAAGGGCTGAAAGACGGTAGCGTAGACATCGTCATCGGGACCCACCGCCTACTGCAAAAAGATGTTGAATTCAAGAATTTGGGGCTGGCGGTGGTGGACGAGGAGCAAAGATTTGGCGTCGCCCATAAGGAACGGCTCAAGCAACTCCGGCGGGAGGTAGACGTCTTGACGCTCAGCGCCACCCCGATCCCTCGTACCCTGAATCTGGCCCTCGCCGGTATTCGGGACCTGAGCACCATGGACACCCCGCCCGAGGCCCGCCTGCCAGTGAAAACCTTTGTCTCCGAGTATAGTGAAGAGGTTATCAAAGAGGCCATCTTGCGGGAGCTGGAGAGAAGCGGACAGATATTCTTCCTGCACAACCGGGTCCGCACCATCCAGCAAACGGCGGCCGAACTTGCCGAACTGGCGCCCCAAGCCCGGATTATGGTGGCCCACGGACAGATGGCCGAAGCGGAACTGGAAGACGTTATGGTCGCGTTCGCCCATCACGAGGCAGATGTGCTGGTATGCACCACCATCATCGAATCGGGCTTGGACATGCCGAACGTGAACACGTTGATCGTGGACCGGGCGGACCGTCTTGGTCTGTCCCAGCTTTATCAACTCCGGGGCCGGGTCGGCCGGGGTGAGCACCGGGCTTACGCCTACCTGCTGGTGCCAAAAGGCCGGCGCATCACCGAAGCCGCCGAGAAGCGGGTCCAAGCGGTACTGGAGGCCTCCGATCTAGGGTCCGGTTTTCGCATCGCCATGCGGGACCTGGAAATCCGCGGCGCGGGTAATCTCTTGGGCTCGGCCCAGAGCGGCCACATCCACGAAGTCGGCTTGGACCTCTACAGCCAGCTACTCCAAGAGGCGGTCCGGGACTTGAACGAAGGACAGTGGCCGGAGGCTTCGCCACAGAAACCGGCCGCCGAGTTGCCAAGATTGGAACTGCCGTTGCAAGCCCGTATTCCGGAAGACTACGTTGTTCACCTGCCCACCCGGCTGTCGGTGTACCAAGTCATCGCGCGAATGACGAACCGGAAGGCTATCCACGACTTTCGCGAGGAGCTTCGTGACCGGTTTGGACCGGTCCCGGAGGAAGTCGAGAATCTCCTCATCATTGCCGATTTGCGGGTACTGGCCGGGGAAGTCAATATCGAGTCCATCCAGCACAACAACGAAGCCATTGTGATGACCCTGCGGACCCCGGTAGGCGGGGCCAGGGCTCCCCTGCAGCAAGCGCTGGGGCCCTCCGCCAACGTGGGAAACCAGCAAATACAGCTTCCCCTCCGCCGCCTCGGCGGCCAATGGCTAAGCCGTCTCACCCGGGTGCTGGAGCGGTTCATCGCGTTCCAACAAAGACTAGCCGCTCTGGCGGGGTGATGATGGATGGAGCCTCGCTCACATCAAACCGATAGGCGGTTAACAGCGTAGTAGGTGGTAGCCCAAGAGGAGTAGATATGGCGAGGCTGGCGTTTGAGGACCCGGTAATGGCCTCCGCAGGCCCATCCTCCGGCAACCGTCGGGAAGGCCTCAGGTTCCCATTTAGACCGGTAGTGATAATAATATTGGCCCTGCTGGCGATCGTCGCGGTGGGCTGTGGGGGTTCCGCGGAGGCTGCTGCCGATTTCAAGTTCACCTTGTTTCAGGGTGAATCACAGTTGGGCGCTACCGAGGGTAGCATCTATCAGCAAAGGAACAAGCCGCTGGTCCTCAATTTCTGGGCCGGTCTCTGTCCCCCCTGCCGCGCCGAAATGCCCGACTTTCAGGATTTCTACGATGAGTATAGCGACCGGGTCGCCTTGATCGGCATCGACATTGGTCAATTCACCGGGCTGGGCTCCCCACAAGACGCCAAGGGCCTGCTGGAAGAGTTGGACATCGACTACCCGGCAGGCTATACCGACGACGGCAGCGTGGTCCAAAAGTACCGGGTCTTAGGGGTGCCCACCACCGTCTTCATCGACGCCGAAGGCAATATCTTCAAGACTTGGGGCGGAGCGCTGAACGCCCAAGTGCTTAGAGAACAGACCGACGCCATGTTAAGCCAATAAAGATCAAGGGACTCTCCAGCCACAAAAGGGCGCCGTCTTGCGGTATAATAGTAGAGAACTGCAACAGGCACTATTGACTGGCAAGGTGGCAGACCGCCTGTCACCCGGCCAATAATGGTTAGCAAAAGACGGGGTGTAGCGCAGTGGCTAGCGCGCTACGTTCGGGACGTAGAGGCCGGTGGTTCGAATCCACTCACCCCGACCATCCATCTTCTAGGCTTCTCTGCTGTCGAGCTTGGTTGTAAGCCCGCAGAATCTGTCCCCTATCCACTGTGAGACTCTCCTGGTCTCGTTCTTAGCTTCTTTCGTCTGCACCCCGCGTATATAATCTCCATCAATACGATTGGCGCCAGCCAGACTTGACCCTATTCCATAGCTGGTCTCAAGGAGATGATTAGATGGCCTCTGACGAATCAAACTCGATGGCTGAGCGACTCGCCCTAGTTAGAAAAGAGACGGAGCGGATACAACAATATTTCGGGACCCTTACCGCCGCCGATTGGAGCCAGGCCAGCGCTTGTGAAGGGTGGGAAGCGCAAGACGTGGTGGCTCACCTGACTATGGCGGTGGACAACTTCGCCGGGAACATTTCCCGGGGGTTGCAGGGTGATGCGTCGCCTCCCGAGGGATTCCCGCCAGCCGGGGACGGCGACTTCGCTGCCCGCATGGCTGCCAATGCCCAACGGGCAGTAACCTTCCGCGAGAGCTTGGGCGCCGACTTGCTACCTACGTTTAGCGCCGCCTGCGACCGGTTGGATGGGCTTCTCGACGGACTGGGCCCCCAAGACTGGGGAAAATTATGCTATCACCCGTTGGTGATCATTCCGGTGCGTTCTTTTGTCGACTTGCGGATTACCGAACTGGTGGTCCACGAGTGGGATATACGCTCCCGGCTCGAGTCCAACGCCCAGGTATCCGCCGACAGTCTACCGGCCGCCATGGACCTGATACCGGGTTTCGTAATCGGTCGCTTGTTTCAACCCGGCCCGGGTGGCGCCAACTCCACCCGCTACCGGTTCGAGTTGAGCGGGGCCGTCCCCGTCCGCCATGACATCGTCATCGCCGACGGCCAAGCCCACATGGGGCCCGCGGGGACCGCTCCCGCCGACATCACGTTTGAATGCGATACGGAGACCTTCGTGCTCTTGGTCTACGGCCGCATTAGTCTCCAATCGTGCCTTGACGACGGAAGAATAACCTGCCAGGGCGACCGGGAGTTGGCCCTAAGTTTCACCCAGAGCTAGACACCATTTCCCACCCATCCTAACCGCAAAACTCCGCCAATCCGCTCATCCTGAGCGAAGCGGACCGGAGGGAGCGCAGTCGAAGGATACTACGAGTATTACAACTATCTTCAGTCCACTAAATGAACTCACCGGGGAGAAAGACCATGCTATTTGCTGCTTCTATGTTTTCTACCGACTACTCGATGCGGCCGGACGATCTGGGACGGGCGTTGGAGGAGCGGGGTTTCGAATCGATGTGGGTGCCGGAGCACACCCATATACCGGCCAGCCGGCGCAGCCCTTGGCCCGGAGGCCCCGACCTTCCCGAAATGTACTGGCACACCTTGGACCCCTTTGTGGCTTTGACGGCGGCGGCCACCGCCACTACTAGGCTGAAGCTGGGGACCGGCATCTGCTTGATGGTCGAGCGCGACCCGATCACCACGGCTAAGGAGGTCGCCAGCCTCGACATGCTGTCCAACGGACGCTTCATCTTCGGCATCGGCGGCGGATGGAACGCCGAGGAAATGGGCCACCACGGAACAAACTTCCGGCGGCGCTGGCGTCTCCTTAGGGAGCGCATCTTGGCGATGAAAGAAATCTGGACCAAAGACGAGCCGGAATACCATGGGGAGTTCGTCAATTTCGACAAGATGTGGTCCTACCCCAAGCCGGTGCAAAAGCCCCATCCTCCCATCATCATGGGCGGAGACGGCCCAACCACTTTCGACCGAGTCATCGAATACTGCGACGGCTGGATGCCCATCGGAGGCCGGGCGTCCCAGGGCCCCAGCCTGCCGGAAAAGATTGCTCTGCTCAAGCGGCAGGCCGAGGATTCCGGCCGCGACCCGGCGTCCATCTCCATCAGCACCTTCGGCACCCGTCCGGACCCCGACTTGGTGCAACGGATGGAAGACGCGGGCGTCGACCGGGTGGTTTTCTCGTTGCCTTCCGAAGGCCGGGACGCCGTGCTTCCCATCATAGACGAGTGCGCCAAGTTCATCTGAATTTTGCAAAGGCGTCCCCGCACCCCACGCTACCGGATGCAATCAATGTGTCTATCATCGTATGTTTAATTGAGGGATAAAAGCGATGCCGGAACGGGTCTGGGAAAAATATCTGACCTCCCAAGACAAAGCCCACTTGGCCAAAAGCGCGTATCACCCGGTCGGCTTTGGAAAAAGGCCGGCGCTGTTGCTCATCGACCTGTACCGGTGGGTGTATGGAGACGAGCCCCAACCGCTCCTCGACGCCATCGAGAGTTGGCCCAGCAGTTGCGGACTAGCGGCTTGGGATGCCATTCCTCACATCCAAACCCTACTGCAAGCCGCACGGGACGCCGGGATTCCGGTGGTCCACGCCACCGGCAGGGTCGAAGACGGCTTGGCCGGTTGGCACGTGGGCCGGGAGATCTACGGCTCCAGCGACCACAGCGCTGAAGCCCAAGGCCGCCGGGCCCGGCGCTGGGACATTATCGACGAGGTCGCGCCCCTGCCCGGAGAGCCGGTGCTGCGCAAAGACTCTCCCAGCGCTTTCTGGGGGACGCCCCTCATGGACCATTTGAACTACCATCAAGTGGATACGATTATCACTTGCGGCGAGTCCACCAGCGGTTGCGTCCGGGCCAGTGTGGTCGACGGCTGCACCAACCGCTACCGGATGATCGTGGTGGAGGAAGCGGTCTTCGACCGCCACGAAGCATCTCACGCCATCAACCTGTTCGACATGCACCAAAAAATATGCCGACGTGCTCCCACTGGCCGAGGTACTGGAACATATCGCCGACTGGCGCGCCAATAGGCACCAAGGCGAATAGGAGCAATCTACGGCCGGTTAGAAGGGTGGAGGCGAAGAAAGTATTGTGAAGTACGGTATTATCTTGCTGGCCTAAAGGTCGAAAATGTCCCGCACCGGGCAACTGAAGCCCGGCAGCACATCTCCGCCGTCCAGCATGTCATCCTCGCCGAAGGTGGCATAGGGGCGGTTAGGGTAATGCGCTGTCACCGTGCGCGCTTCGGGGTCAACCTCCCAGACCAAGCGCACTCCGTAGCGAAGCCACATCTGCGTCTTGTCGTTAATTTCCACCGGGCTGGCATTGGGAGAAATGACTTCGGCCACCAAGTCCGGCACGATTTCTAAGTAGCCTTGAACCCTGACATCCAGCGGCAGCCGGTCCGCCGAGATAAAGGCAACGTCCGGTTCTCGCACTGTATCCGGATTGCGTTCCAGCAATACACCGGCATCAGTGCCCATCACTCGACCCAGACGGCGTGGCCGTACATAAGCCCGAAGCTCAGCGATTAAAGCGCCCGCGACCTCACCTTGTTCTGCACCTGCCGCCATAGTCTGGCAAAGCACCCCCCGTATCAGTTCGCCCCGGAACCCCTGGCTGCTCAGGCGGAGCAAGTCGTCGGCGGTCAGCAAGTCCGGCTTTGTCGTTGACATGACCTGTCTCCAAAATTTGGAAGGGATATTGGCAATTGTACTATGGCCTAAAGGTCAAAAATGTCCCGCACCGGGCAACTGAAGCCCGGCAGCACATCTCCGCCGTCCAGCATGTCGTCCTCGCCGAAGGTGGCATAGGGGCGGTCAGGGTAATGCGCTGTTACCGTGCGTGCTTCGGGGTCAACCTCCCAGACCAAGCGCACTCCGTAGCGCAGCCACATTTGCGTCTTGTCGTTGACTTCCACTGGGCTGGCATTGGGGGAAATGACTTCGGCCACCAAGTCCGGCACGACTTCCAAATAACCCCGAGGTCTGACATCCAGCGGCAGCCGGTCCGCCGAGACAAAGGCAACGTCCGGCTCCCGAACGGTGTCGGGGTTGCTTTCTAACAGTACGCCGGTATCGGTCCCCACCACTCGACCGAGCCTTTGGGGACGAACGAAACTTATCAGAGCGCTTATCAATAGCACTGTAACTTCACCCTGTTCTGTTCCGGCCAGCATAGTTTCGCAAAGCACCCCCCGTATCAGTTCGCCCCGGAACCCCTGGCTGCTCAGGCGGAGCAAGTGATCAGCGGTCAGCAAGTCCGGCTTTGTCGTTGACACGGCAGTCCCCCGGCATGGGAAGGATTGCTACTATTTTAGTATGCCCCGGATGTGAAATGCTTATACGTCAGACCACGCACGGCAATTGTTCCTGCGACCCCGAGCATAGACATTGAACTCCGGGGCCAAGGCGCCAAAACTTTGGACCCCACTGCGGCCCGATGATTAGTTTAGGCGGACGCCGGCCCCACCACCAATGCGCCGATGGCGAGGGGGGGAAGGCTGGCGGCCAGCGCTTGCCAGGTTTCACCACGGTCGTCGCTGCAATAGATCTTGCCGCTATCGGTCCCGGCATAGACTCGGTGGTGATTGTTGGGGTCCCAGTCGATGGCCACCACCATGTCATCGTCGCAACCCACCGAGCCGACCAACTGCCAATGGTCTCCGGCATCGGTGGACCGGTAGAACTGGGGGTTGTTCCGTCCGGCGCTGGTGGAAACGGTTACCAGCACTAGGTCGGCGTCATCGGGAGCGGCCGATATGTGCAGGGTGTAGCGCCGCTCCAAACCGTCATTGATGATCTCCCAGTTCTGGCCGCCGTCATCACTCCGGTAGGGAGCTTGAGCCGTGGCGATGTAAACCCGGCCGGGCATAGCCAGGCTCAGATTGACAAAGTGGATATCATCGTTGGTGCCTTCCAGTTGCTCCCAATTGGCGCCTCCATCCTTGGACCGCACCATCCCGCCCACCTCGATTCCGGCAAATATCGTGTTCGGGTCCTCGGGGGCCATTCTCAGGTCGCGGACGTGGGAGTCCCTGGTTTCCGCGTGGAAATACCACCGGTCCGACTCCGGAACCTGGCGGAACCCCTCGCACTCTTCCCAGTTTTCGCCTCCATCGCTGGAACGAAAGATGGCTGCGGGCTCACTACCCACGAAAACGGTGCTTCCTTCGGCGGGGTGGGCCAACACGCTGTGAGCATAGTCGGTCGGATAGCTGGTAAGGTGACGCCACGTATTACCGCCATCATCGGTGCGGTACACACCGGATTCGTAGGCGGCTAGATAAGCCCGCCCCGGCTCCACCTGGCTCACTGAAATCCGGGAGGCGGCGTTGGTTACCCGAGTGGTCGGTCCCACTTCCCAGGTGTTGCCGCCGTCGTTGCTCCTCAGAGCGCATACGCCATCAAGCAAGCCAACGTACAGTTTTCGGTCCAAGTCATGTCCACTGGTCATTTCCGATCCCTCCTCTAAAGGTGCGATCAATACGCACGTTAGGCATTAGCAAAGTTGCTGGTAATCTCTTGGTGGCCGCCATTTTCCTCGTAAACCTCTTCCGGTACCGGGCCAGGGCCTTCATAACCGGAGCGTCCTGAGGGGTATCACCGAATTTTAGTCGGGCCGATTTGCCGGGTCAACCCGCCGGTGTCGGGGACTAAGTTATGCTTCTTCAACTCCCAGGGCAATTGCAGTAACAGCGAGCATTGGCGGGCCATTTGGCCTCCTAGCCTACAGAGTTTTCAGTTTTCATGTTGGAGTGGTGCAGTAACTCCCTACAACGTTATTCTGAGCTTGCGACGAAGAATCTAAATTTTTTCGGCAGCAAAATGGTTGGAATGGGCAGGATTTTAGACCCTTCGCTGCGCTCAGGGTGACAACTGAAAGACCCTGTCCTGGGCCGGCCATTGACGCCATAAGCCGACCCTCTATAATGGCCTAAGCTGCACTCTCACCCATTTGTCTGCGGGCGCCACTTTCGGGCACTACCCAGATCGACTTCACCCGCTGGCCCAGTTGGACAGCGAGAAAGGATGCTATGAAATTCGGGCTTTTCTACCAAATACAGGTGCCCAAGCCTTGGGGCGAAGAGACCGAGGCCAAGAGAATTTGGGAAGCTTTGGACCAAATCGCTTACGCCGAGGAGATGGGGTACGACAGCGTATGGTTTTCGGAGCACCATTTCCGGCCCGAATGGTCCCATAATAGCGCCCCGGACTTGACTCTGGCTGCCGTGAGCCAGCGCACTTCTCGAATCCGCTTGGGAATTGGCGTCGTTTTGGCGCCAATCCACCACCCGCTGCACACTGCCGCCCGCATGGCCACCCTGGATATTCTGAGCCGGGGCCGGGTGGACGTAGGGATTGGCCGCACCGGCTACCCCTACCAGTTGACTCCCTACGGGACCGACTTGCAGGATACCCGGGGCATGTGGGAAGAATACGCGAGAGTTTTGCCCAAGATTTGGACCGAAGAGACGGTGTCTCACGAGGGCCGCTACTACCAAATCCCGCCTCGGGAGGTCCTTCCCAAGCCGCTGCAAAAGCCCCATCCCCCATTGTGGTCGGCCTGCGCCAGCGAGGAGACTACCCGTTTGGCGGGGGAGTTGGGCCTGGGGGCTTTGGTAGGCAGCGAAGGAGGCCCGGCCAAGGTAGCCAGCACCCTGGAGCTTTACCGCAATACGGTTCAGTCGGCCCAACCGGACGGCGTGTCAGTCAACAACCACAACGCCCTGATGTCGACCGGGTTCTGCCACGAAAGTAGCAAAGTGGTGCAGCAGCGGGGCACGGAACTGGTGAGTTGGTACTTGGACCAGCAGAGGGCCCGGGCCCGGCTGGTGTGGCGGGGCGTAGACCCGGCAACTGTGCCGCCGGACTACCAAGGCTACTATGAACGGGACCAACGGTTGGCCGCGGGGCCGCATCCCGGAGACCCCACCGCCACCGACGTAGTCCAGAACGGGACCTCCTTTTGTGTCGGCTCCCCCGACGACTGCATCAAGTTTTTTGAGACCTACGAGGCCATGGGGATCGAACAGGTATTCCTGCTATGCGCCATCGGCCCGGCCACCCACGAAGAGGTCAAGAACACCATCCGTCTCTTTGGCGAATACGTCATACCCCACTTTCGGAAGAAAGAGCAGGCCCAGACCGCTATCCAGGTATCGCCAGCAGCCAACTGACGCAGCACTGGTTTAGAAGTTAGACCAGCCGACCATTAAGGAGGACACGAATGAAAGTAGGGGTTGTGTTTCCCCAGACCGAAATAGGGTCGGACCCGGGGGCGGTCCGGGACTACGTACAAGCGGCTGAAGGTTTGGGCTATTCCCATCTCATCGTTTACGACCACGTGCTGGGCGCCGACACCAGCCAGCACCAGAACTGGGCCGGCGGTTACACCTCCAAAGACCTTTTTCACGAACCTTTCGTCCTATTCGGATACCTGGCGGGGGTCACCACCCGTATCGAGTTGGTCACGGCGGTGATAATTCTGGGGCAGCGGCAGACCGCTCTGGTGGCTAAACAGGCTGCCGAGGTGGATGTGCTTTCCGGTGGCCGCCTCCGGTTGGGTGTCGGCGTGGGCTGGAACCACGTTGAATACGAGGCGTTGGGAGAGGACTTCCACACCCGGGGCCAGCGTTACGGTGAGCAGGTATCGCTGCTGCGTTCCCTTTGGACCGAGGACGTAGTCAACTTCCAAGGCCACTGGCACCAAGTGACCCACGCGGGCATCAATCCGCTGCCGGTGCAACGGCCCATTCCCATCTGGATGGGCGCCGGAGGGCGGGCCAGCCCGGTTCCCACCGATAGGGTGCTGCGGCGGGTGGGGCGCCTCGCCGACGGGTTCTTTCCCCAGTTCCTACCCGACGAGAATGGGCAGGCGACTCTGGCAAAGATGCGCGATTTCGCTAAAGAAGCGGGACGAGACCCCGCCAGCATCGGCCTTGAGCCCCGAATCAACTTCGTTGACGGCGACCCGGAGTACTGGCAAAACATGGCAACCGCTTGGCGGGGGCTGGACGCGACCCACATCTCGGTCAACACCATGCGGGCCGGGCTGAGCGGTCCCCAAGCCCACATCGACGCCATTCAGCAGTTCAACGAAGTGGTCAAGGAATAGCTGCCGGAGTAACTGTTCAGAGTTGAGGGGAATCGGCCCTTCGACTCCGCTGCGCTGTGCTCAGGGTGAGCGGTTCCGTGTCAGTGAACTCACCAACTCTGAAAAGTTACCTGCCGGTCCGGCTTGGTCTGCGATTGACGCTCCAACCCCAGGGTAGTAACCTTTTGGTGGCCCCCCAAGCACACCGGGGCTGGCGCAACCCGAGGTCACAGCCGCAAAAACTTCACGAAGGAGCTAGACCTTATGGCATACGAAGGAATGCTAGCCGAGACTGTATTGATCAACGGCCACAATGGAGACCAGATAGACGCTTACTTGGCGCGGCCCTTGGGCCCCGGGCCCCATCCCGCTGTGGTGCTGATTCACCACATGCCCGGTTGGGACGAGGCTTCCAAGGAAATGGCCCGCAAGCTGGCCTATAATGGGTACGCAACGATTTCGCCCAACCTCCATTTCCGGGAAGGCAAGGCTACACCCCAAGAGAACAGCGCCAGCGTGCGCGAGGCCGGCGGTATGCCCGACGACCGGACTATGGGCGACGTTCAAGCCTCGATCAAATATCTCCGTTCGCTGGCCTATAGCAACGGAAGGGTAGGCATCATCGGCTTCTGTTCCGGCGGGCGGCAGGTCTACTTGGCCGCTTGCACCCTCACCGGCATAGATGCTGCGGTGGACTGCTGGGGCGGCGGCGTGACCCAAGGCAACGATACCCTCACCGAGCGGCAGCCCGCTTGGCCGGTCTCTTTCACCGCTGGCTTGAGCTGTCCGTTGTTGGGCTTGTTTGGCGAAGAGGACGCCAGACCCTCGCCGCAAGACGTGGCGGAAACCGAGGAGGAACTCAAGAAGCACGGCAAGGACTACGAGTTCCACATGTACCCCAATGCCGGACACGGCTTCTTTGCCGTCGACCGTCCCAGCTACCGGCAAGAAGCCGCAGTAGACGGATGGGAGAAGGTTCTCGCGTTCTATGCCAAGCACCTGAGCGCCGGCGCCGGTCAGGCCGCGACCGCCGAGGCCCGAGCAGAGGTGCCGGTCGGCGACAGCTAGGCCCTCACCTTTCAGAGCCAGAGCGTAGTAAACGTAGCCCCCTTCACCCCTATGAACAAGCGGGCGGAGGGGGTCTTTGTTGAGGGCTTGAGAACAGTCTCGGCCCGTTTTACTGATGCGTGAACGATTACCTAGACCAGTCCTCGTCTCCTGAGCTTATCGAAGGGCCGGCCCCCGTATCCAGTACGGGGCAGGCTTTGAGCCGGAATCCAGAAATTCTGAGGACAAAGAACCCTTCAACAAGCCCTTCGACCGTGCTCAGGAGAGCCTTAGGACAGGCGTAGCTGGGCGGAGAACGGGCCTGGATTCCGGCCTTCGCCGGAACGACGGGGGAGGGGATAGTTTAGAAGCTTATTCACGTATCAGTAAGTGGCGCGAATCAGCGTAACTGTTCAGATTTGAGAGGAATCGGTCCTTCGACTCCGCTCCGCTCAGGACGAGCGGGTAGGTGACGAGCCTCGCTAAGGGCCAGCGGCAGGTGGCATTGACAGTCCCGGGACAAACTCGATGCGAGGCAATTTTCCGAGGGCTTCCGGATCTACCTGTACTTTGGAAGACCGGCTGCCGGAGCCCAGAATTACGTGGTCTAACGCCAGCAGCTTCTTGTCGGCGTATACCTGAAGGTCGTTGGGCAAGGCAAAGGGCGTGACCCCGCCCACGGTCATGCCGGTCAACGCCTCCGTCTCTTCTGCGGAAGCAAAAGACAACCGGGACACACCCATCAGGGCTCTGACGGTCTGGTTCACGTTCAAGCGGTCCGAGCCTAAGACCACGCAGGCGGAATATTGCTGGGGTCCACGTTTGGAGGCCACCACTATGGTGTTCCCGCAAACGTCCAGGGTATACCCGTACTGCTGGCAAAACTCGGCGGTGTCGGCGTAGGCCGGGTCGATCTCGATGAGAGTGTAAGGTATTCCCAACTCTGCGAGATTCCCCATTACCGCTTGTTCGATGTCGGTTCCCTGGGCCATGCCGGTGCTGCCTCCCCGAATTATGTTGTGGGGCCAATACTCGCGCCGAAGAGGGTCCACCCGGGCCGGTCGATGTTGGGGTCTCCCCCCTCCCTGGAAAAACCTTGACCGGGAAGGGTTTCCAAGGCCTTTTTGATAGACCACTTAGAAAAGCCTTGCACCCGGTCCATGTGCTCTATCTCTTCCAGGCTAAAGAACCCGGCATCGAGAGTTTCCACACCATCAACATGGGGTTCTCCGGAAACGAAGTCGAGCCGGAAGACCATGTAAACATTAGCCACCGGGGTGCCAACGGTGTGCCGCACTCCGATAACGTCGGATGCCTTGGTAACCACTCCCGATTCTTCCCACACTTCCCTTTCCACGGCCGACAGGATCTCTTCGTCGGTCTCCACGTAGCCTCCGGGAATCTGCCAGTCTCCCCGGTTGGGGTTGATACCCCGCTGGATCAGCAAGGCCCGGTTGTCCCGGATGACCACCCCGCCGCAGCCGATGGAGTAGTACCCGAAGTGGATAAACCCGCACCTCTCTTTCGGGCAGGCCGGGCGGTCCCTTCCCCCATCAAACTTTAGTCCAAGCTCGGTGCCACAGCGCGGGCAGAAGTTCATTTAGAATATCCTTATCTCAGGTCAAGACCTGTCTAATGGCTTCGACGATCTGTCCCCGGTCGGGGATGCAGAACCGCTCCATGATGGGGCTGTAGGGTATCGGTACGTCGGGAGCGCAAACCCTTATGGGTGGGGACTTCAGGGCACGGAAGGTTGCCGGGTCTTCGGTGACCACCGCAGTTACCTCGGCCGCCGCGCTGCAAGTCAAACAGGCCTCGTCGACCACCACCACCCTTCCCGTCTTACGCACTGACGAACGGATGGCTTCCCTATCCAGCGGCACCAAGGTCCTCGGGTCCACCACTTCCACCGACACGCCTTCGCCTTCCATCTCTACCGCGGCCGCCAAGGCTTCCTGCACCATCTTGGAGATTGCAACCACGGTCACGTCGCTGCCTTGGCGTTTCAGGTCCGCTACTCCCAACGGTACCAGATACTCCTCGTCGGGTATCTCGCTTTTATCCGGCCTAGCCGCCAGAATCTGGTCTTCGAAAAACACCACCGGGTTATTGTCCCGTATGGCGCTTTTCATCAGTCCCTTGGCATCGTAAGGGGTAGACGGCATCACCAGCTTCAGCCCCGCCAAGTTCATAAACATCGGATGGGGGCTCTGGGAGTGCTGAGCAGCCGCGGACCTTCCTCCGCCGGTCGATGCCCGAAAGACGATGGGGAACGGGGCTTGTCCCCCGAACATGTAATGAATCTTGGCCATCTGGTTTACTATCTGGTCCATCGCGGTAAAAGCAAAGGTCATCATTCCGGGGCTGACCACGGGGCGGAACCCGCTGCCGGCCGCGCCGATGCTGGCCCCAACGTAGGCGTCCTCGGAAATGGGGCAGACCCGGACCCTCGCTTCGCCAAACTCGGAGATGAGACCTGCCAATGGACCCAGTCCGCCACAAAGGTGAAAAACTTTCTCGTCCCGCCGCATTTCCTCTCGAAATGCTTCGAGCACCGCTTCTGCGTAGGTCAACTCACTCATATCAAATCCACTCCCACCAAATGATGGAGGGTCCCACTAATGGAGTGCTCCAGCGCCACGCAGTTACACCGCGAACACGTCCTCCAAGGCGTCTTCGGGTTGCGGCAGCGGGCTGTTCTTGGCGAACTCTATTGCCTCGTCCACCGCCGACTCCACTTCTTGGTGAATCTGCTGGAGCACAGCCGAAGTTACCATGCCTTGCTCGGTCAGCCGCCGAGCGAATTCGGCGATAGGGTCGTTCAGTGGACCTAGTTCTTTGGCTTCCCCTGGCCGGGGGTCCTCCGGATTACCCCGCTGCTCCGAGTGGATGCGCCAGCGGTGGGTCTTGCACTCCAGCAGTGTGGGGCCTTCCCCGGCCCGGGCCCGCTGCACCGCTTGCTGGGCGGCCTCATAGACGGCTAGGACATCGGACCCGTCTACCGTAACTCCCGGGATGCTGTAGGCGACGCTGCGCACCGCCACATCTTCCACGGACAGGGCGTAAGTCGATGGCACCGACACTGCCCATCCGTTGTTCTCGCATACGAAAATGGCGGGCAGTTTCCAGATAGACGCCAGGTTTAGGGAACTGTGGAAAGCGCCCTCATTGGAGGCCCCGTCGCCAAAGAAGCATACCGCCACGCCGTCCCCGCCTTCCATTTGTGCGGCCAAGGCGGCGCCGGTGGCTATGGGCAGTCCAGCGCCGACAATGCCGTTGGCCCCCAACATGCCCACGCTGAAATCAGCAATGTGCATCGAACCGCCTTTCCCCCGGCAATAGCCGTTGCTTCTCCCGAACAACTCGGCCATCATCACCTTTATGTCGGCGCCCTTGGCGATGGTATGGCCGTGACCCCGGTGAGTGCTGGCTATTTTGTCGTCCCGCCGCAAGGCGGAACAAACGCCCACCGCCACTCCCTCTTCTCCGATGTAGGCGTGGACCACTCCGGGGATGTTGCCCTCATGGAACTCTTCTACGGCGCGGCGGTCGAAGGTGCGGATGGTCACCATCCGCCGGTACATTTCGGTCAGTTGTTCCGGTTCCAAAGTCATGATTATCTCCTATTGGCCGCACACTTGAACCCGGTATTTCCGGTCTCTAGCCGGTTGGCAGCAATTGTACTCTTGAATCTAACCGGCTGCGACTAAGGATACAAGAGCCGCCGGGCGGCGGCTTTCAGGCCGGCGCGAAAATCGGGATGGGCGACCGCTATGAGTTCTTCCGCGCGTTCTCGCATCGTTTTGCCCATGAGCCTGGCGACTCCGTGTTCCGTTACCACAATATCCGCCAGTGTGCGAGGCACGCTAACCACCGTTCCTTCGGGCAGCAGCGGCACAATACGGGACGAGATTTCTTGGTCCTCCGTTCCCGCGACTGCCGGAGCCCGGCCGCGGTTGCGGGCCTGATTGCCGGGCTGGTTAATAGAGGGCATAACAGTGATGGAGCGGCCACCCTTGGACCAAAGGGCGCCGATGACGACCTCCAGCAGTCCCCCGGTGCCGCTCAGCATGGCCGGGCCGACAGACTCTGAAGCAATCTGGCCGGTCAAGTCCATCATCAGAGCCGCGTTGATTGCCACCATGTTGTCGTTAGCGGCTACGTTTCTTGGATCAAGGACATAAGAGCAGCCCCGAAGCTCGAATGCGGGATTGTCTTGGAGGAGCGCCCAGTCCTCTTCGTCACCCACGATGCCGCAGGATACGGCCTTGCTCCGGTCAACAGTCTTGCGCTGGCCGGTAACGATCCCGTCCCGGACCCAGCGGACCACCGGAGACGGGGTAATCTCGGCGTGCCAACCCAGGTCTGTCTTGTCATTGAAGGGCTGGCAATAGGCTACGCCAAAGGTGGTGGAGCCGCCGCCGATTTGAAGGGTGTCGCCGTCTTGGACCAACTCGCCGACATAGCCGGCAATGGCTTGCGTGATCGGTCCCGGTCTCAGGTGCCGCGCCGCCAGCGACGGGCTATCGTACTCCACAAAATGGGTGAAGGCCGCTACCGGCAAAGTGGTGTCCCCCCGGCAACGGGGAATACGGTTGCTGACCTCGGCTAAAGTGCACCGGGCGCGGCTAATGTACTCTTTCTGGTTCCAGAGGTGCGGCCCCAGGTTAACCATTCCCCGGTCGTCGGGCGGCGCTACCTGGACCAGCACCACGTCCGGGGTCCTCTCTTCGGCAGCCGTCCGGCCTTGCCCAGCGCCTTTAAACCGCAGGGAGAAGGGGAGAGGAAGGAAATCGTGGTGGCGGGCCTTCAGCGCCTCCCCGGCCAAGGGGGACGCCCAGTGCTCGTGGACCACCTTGAAGTTGCCTTCAAGGCCCGGTTGCAGCCATAAGTAGGGCCAACCGGTGGCGGTATGGGCCACCTCCACGTCCTGCAACTCGTCCGTCTTGGCGGCCAGGGTGTCACCAAGGGCCTGCGGGTTACAGCCGATGGGAATAACCACCCGGTCGCCGGAGCGAATGCTTTTCAAAGCGTCTTCAGGCGATGCCAGCCGACGCTGGTATTCCTTCCGCCAGTCCATGGGTCCTAGTCCAGCCTCCTAGAGGTCAACGCAAAGGCGCAATGGCGCTGGGCCTCGTCCTGAGTGGGTGTGAGTTTATTCACGGGTCCTCAATTGGCGATACACAAACTCGGCAATGTCGGGCATTCTGGAGCCGGGACCGAAGACTCCGGTGACCCCCATCTCCTTCAACACCGAGACCGCTTCTTTTCGCACAATGCCGCCGACGACTATGGGCACGTTGGCGAGGCCGCGTTCGGCCATTGCTCGCAGTAGCGATGCAATCAAGGTTATCGGGTCCCGGTCGGAAATCCGGTACCCGATATAGTCCACGTCCTCCTGCAACGCGGCGTCAGCTACACCGGCGGGTTCCGAGTGGCCCAAGGCGATGACCTCCATCCCCGCATCCCTCAGCCCTTGGGCTACGACGTAGAATCCGGCGGTGTGGCCCGAGGTGTCGCTGGCCAAGAGAAAGCGTACCGGTGGCGGCTCCGGGCGTTCTTGGGTCATGGACTAGCCGCCTGCGCCCGTTCCGTAAAGCCGCAGGATGAACCCGCCCCGCCGACGCAATTCCACCGAATCCCCAACCGCCGAGAGGGTCTGCACCATCTCGCCAACACTCATATAGCTCTCGACCGCCTCCAGTGTTGGGTCCAGGATGTTTTCCCTAGCCAAATACGCCTCCACCAACCGGCGCTTGGCGGCATCGACCGCCACCGGGTCTCGGCTGGCTTTAACTTTCTCCAGCCGCCCTACTTGCTTGGTGCGCCAAGCGGGGTCCACCTCAAGTACTTCGTGCTGCCCGGCGGGCAGGTCCTGATCCTCATCGGCCTGGAAGCGGTTGACGCCCACCACCACCTGCTCGCCGGCATCTATGGCCTTTTGCCGCCGGTAGGCCGCCTCGTGGGACTCCCGGGAGATGTACTCGAAGGCTTCGGGGCCCTCCATATCGTCCAGCTTGGCCAGAATCTCATTTGCCCGGTGTTCCAGCTCATTGGTGAGGGATTCGATGCTGTAGGCCCCGCCCAGAGGGTCCACCACCGAGGTCACGCCGCTCTCGAAAGCAATGATCTGTTGGGTACGCAATGACAAGGTCTGGCTAAAGGCGGTGGGTGTAGCCAAGGCTTCGTCGAAGGCGTTGACCGACATAGACTGGGCGCCGCCCATCACTGCCGCCAGGGCGTGGACCGTAGCTCGCACCAAGTTGGTCAAAGGCTGTTGGGCGGTGAGGCTGACGCCGGAGGTCTGCACGTGGAAGCGCAATTGCCAAGACCTCGGGTCCTTGGCCCCGAAGCGTTGTTTGAGCAGCCGGGCCCACATGCGCCGCATGGCCCGGAACTTGGCTACCTCCTCCAAAAACTCGTTCTCAGCGTTCAAGAAGAAGGAAATTCGCGGCGCGAAGGAGTCAACACTCTCTCCTCGCGCCAGCAGCGCGTTGATGGTGTAGACTCCCTGAAAAACTCCAAAGGCCATCTCTTGAGCGGCGGAGATGCCGGTCTCCCTGGTGTTGCGCACCGAAATGCTGCTGTGGTTCCACCGGGGTAGGTGGCGGGTGCAGTACTGGATTATGTCAACGTAGTGATTGCCTCTAAGATCGGGGCCGTCGCCCCAAGGAAGCACGTAGTTCTGGATGGTGCCTCGCAATTCCGATAGCGGCAGTCCCCGTTTCTTGGCAACCGCGATGAGCATACAAAACGCCGGAATGGAGTTGCCCGTCTGGTTAATGCTAATGCGGCCGATGTCGATGCCATCGAGCACCGTTTCCATGTCATCCAAAGTGTCTATCCAGACACCGCCGCCGCCCACCAGTCCCTCCGCTCGCGGGTCGGAAGAGTCAAAGGGCGCGTACCCCATGCCGGTCAGGCTAACACCCGTTTGTCCCTGCTCGATCAAATACTTCAGGCGTTGGTTGGTCTCCTCGGCAGTGCCCACTCCCATAACTTGGCGGACCGTCCACCGCCGAGTCCGGTAGCCCAAAGGGGCCACGCCCCGGGTGTAGGGATATTCGCCGGGGAAACCCAGGTCCCGCAGGTAGTCCAGTCCCGCCACGTCGTCCGGGTTGTAGGTAGCTTTCAAGGGGATTCCGGAAGTGGTGTACGGCGTGTCCAATGCTTCGCCGTAACGGGAAAGCACGTCCGCGACCTTCTGCTCGTACTCCCTGCGGGCCACTTCCAGGGCCTCGCGGGCCTCATCAGTTAACATCTTCCGGTCACCTGTCATCTCCGGGATCAAATGCCTGGGTGCAACGGCCTATCCGCCCAGGTACACAGCTACCACCCAGCTTGGGAATACTACCAGCCAAGGTATTATACCCTGCCAACCGAGGCGCGTTGGGTTCCTGATGCGTGAACAATTACCTAAACCAGTTCTCGTCTCCTGAGCTTGTCGAAGAGCTGGCCTTGAGCCGGAATCCAGAAATTCTGCGGACAAAGAGCCCTTCGACAAGCTCAGGACAGGCGTAGCTGGTGGAGAACGGTCCTGGATTCCGGCCTTCGCCGGAACGACAGGGGAGGGGACAGTTTAGAAATTTATTCACGTATCAGTAATACCTGCGCCGACCAGAGTTTAGCCGGTGAGAGCCCCACCCGATATGCCGGAAGCCGCTACATGGCGGTGGGCGCCCGCCACTCGCCAAAGACCTCTCGCAATACTGAGCAGACCTCGCCCACCGTAGCGTAGGACTTGATGGCATCCATCGTGACCGGCATCAAATTCTCGCCTTCGTGGGCTGCGGCTTTCAGATTGGCCAGCGCGACGGAAAGGGCCTTATCGTCCCGGTTTTTTCGAAGGTCTTCCAAATCGTCCTTGGCCCGTTGCGCCACTCGGGGATCGGGACGGTGCAGGTCGAAAGGCCGGGGTTGCTCGGTATTAAACCGGTTTACCCCTACGATCACCCTTTGCCCCGCCTCGACGGCTTGTTGGAACTTATGGGCCTCTTCGTCAATCTCTCGAACGACCCAACCCGATTCTATCGCCTTCAGCATCCCGCCGCGGTCTTCGATTCGGCGTAGGTAGGCTTCCACTTGCTCCTCGATCTGGTCGGTGAGAGCTTCGACGCAATAAGAGCCGCCCAGCGGGTCGATGACCTCGGCCAGACCGCTCTCGTAGGCGACTATCTGCTGGGTCCGCAGCGCCAAGGTGGCAGCATCCTCCGAGGGCAGCGCATAGGCCTCGTCCATCGACGCGGTGTGCATCGACTGGACGCCTGCCATCGCCGCGATGACGGTGTGCAAGGTGACCCGGACGATGTTGTTCTCCGGCTGCTGGGCCATGAGGGTACTGCCGCCGCTGCCGGCGCCCGTTCGGAAGGTCATGGAACGGGGGTTCTTGGCGCCGTACCGCTGGCCAAGCAACCGGGCCCAAATCCTTCTAGCGGCCCGGAACTTGGCTACTTCCTCCAGCACGTTGTTGAAGACCGAGAAGTTGAAGGCGATTCTGGGGGCGAACTCGTCTACGCTCAGCCCTCGGGCGATACCCTCGTCCAAGTACGCCCGGGCGTTAGCGAAAGCAAAAGCAAGTTCCTGCACCAAGCTCGCCCCGGCTTCCCGGATGTGGTAGCCACAGATGTTGATGAAGTTCCACCTAGGCAAATTGCGGACGCAGTACTCGAAAATGTCCACCGCCATCCGCAGCGAAGGACGCGGTGAGTAGAGGTAATTACCCCGGGCAATAAACTCTTTGAGTACGTCGTTCTGGGTGGTGCCGCCAATTTGGTCCAAAGATACGCCGCGGTCCTGCGCGGTTACCACGTACATCGCCAATACCGGCTGCGCGGCGGCATTTACGGTTAGGGACGGGGTGACCTGCTGTAGCGGCAGACCTTCAAAGAGGACTTCCATTTGACGCAAGGACGGGCAAGAAATTCCTACTTTTCCCACCTCGCTGGCCGCTTGGGGGTGGTCCGGGTCCATCCCCAACTGGGTCGGCAGGTCGAAGGCTACGTTCATGCCGGTAAGCCCTTGCTGGAGCAGGTGGCGGAACCTTTGGTTGGTCTCCTCCACGGTGTCGTAGCCGGCATACTGGCGCATAGTCCAAAGACGGCCCTGGTACATGTCGGGACGAATTCCCCGGGTGAACGGAAAGTCGCCCGGAAACCCCACGTCCCGCAGGTAGTCCGAACCGGCCACGTCATCGGGCGCGTATAGAGGCTTCACCGGTAGGTCAAAGCTGCTGGGGAGCCGTTGGGAGGGGTCTTCCTTGCGGGCCAGCAGGCCAGCCAACTTCGCCTCGTACTCTTCCCTGGCTACGCTGAGATCGTCGCGGGTCTCTTGGTCAAGCATGACGCCTCCTCTCGCTGTTAAGCGCCGGTTGGGCAGCTCACCGGGCTCACCAGAGCAATCCGCCCGGAGGCCGGTATCACTCCCGGCCATCCTACCACAAGGGAGGCGCTCTAAGAACGAGGGTCACGCCGGGGGTTGCCAGCGGATTAGGGTGGCCCTATGCTACGGGTACGCCAAGGGCGCAGACTCCGATAGGGGCGTCCACTGGCGCCGGTGCAGGAGGGTTAGAATGGCCGAAAGTACCACCGCTAGGGCAAAACCCCAATTCGGCATCTTCGATTGGATCGAATGGGAGGACCGTCAGGGCAGCCAGATTTACGATGAGCGACTGAAGCTTCTGGAATACGCCGACAGAAACGGCTTCTACAGCTATCATCTGGCCGAGCATCACCTTACGCCGCTGAGTATTGCCCCGTCTCCCACCATATTCCTTTCGGCGGCCTGCCAACGGACCGAGAACATACGTCTTGGCCCCCTGGTGTATCTCCTGCCCTTCTATAACCCGCTGCGTCTACTCCACGAAATCTGTATGTTGGACCAACTGAGCCACGGCCGCTTGGACTTGGGCGTGGGCCGCGGCATCGTTCCCATGGAGGCCAAGCACTACGGGGTCGACACCGAGAAGACTTGGGACATGTTCCACGAAGCCTTGAATGTCCTTCGGATGGGCTTCACCGAGGAGGTGCTGGACTATCAGGGGACGTTTTACCAGTACGACAGCATCCGTATGTGGGTCAGGCCCCACCAACAGCCGCACCCTCCCCTGTGGTATGCCAGCAACAATATCGAAACGGTACCCTGGATGGCCCAGCACGGGTTCAACACCAGCCACGTTTTCGCGTCCAACAAGGACACCAAGGCGCACTTCGACCTTTACAAGCAGGTCTGGGAAGAGCACCGGAGCGACGACAACCGGCTCAACCCCGGGGTAAGCGACCCGAAGCTGGGGCTAACCCGCCACCTGTACATTGCTCCGACGGACCAGCAAGCGGTAGAGGAATGCCGGGCGGCCTTCGCCGCTTGGTTTCACAACATTAACTGGCTGTGGGACCAAGCCGGGTCCGACTTCCTTGACTTCGTCCGCAATTTCGACGACCTGTTAGCCCAAGAAATCATCATCGCCGGTTCGCCCGAAACGGTGGGTGAGCAAGTGCAGCGGGCCGTCGACGAGACGGGCATCAACTACTTCTGCTCGATTTTCTCTTGGGGAGACTTAAGCCACCAGCAAGTTATGCGGTCTATGGAGCTATTCGTACAGGAGGTTATGCCCCACGTCACCTGAGCTAGCGGGTTATCCCGGCACCAAGCCCCGGGAACTTCTATTGACACTGGGATTGGACCGGCCATCGC
This sequence comes from Dehalococcoidia bacterium, assembly GCA_965220245.1. GTDB lineage: Bacteria > Chloroflexota > Dehalococcoidia > Lucifugimonadales > UBA3495 > CBDCPI01. Next base: position 31,272 of record CBDCPI010000014.1, on the reverse strand, counting down.
AACGGCCCTGTCTAACTTTTTCGCCGGAGTGGCTAACTCCTTCGAGAGGCCGCGGGTTGAAGTACCTTGGAGCTGGCTCCCCGCTCGGGCGGTCCTTCGAAATCTCTATCGGGCTCCCCAATGGAATTTTTGAATTCCCTAGTCTCCCAGCAGAACTGGCATACGCCCAAGCTGCTAGGACCGTTGGCGGTCTCGATGATCCAGTGGTGGCGACAAGGGGGTGGCGCTGGCTCTTCGGCCTGCATTACGGATGGAAGCTGCGACAAATCTCCTTGGACTACCATGCGACGCCCTCCTGGGGTGTAAGTGGACCGAGCCATTGGGTGTATGCCCGATTATGCCGTTCCAGGGGGCGATTAAGTCAACGAGCTTAAGCCTCATGTTTGGGCAGTTTTTAAACGTAAGTTCGAAAAGTGACCAAAGTCACGCCAATAGCTACCCCAACTAGGGTCTTTCAATTGTCATTCTGAAGGAGCCCTTCGACTTTGCTCAGGATAAACTCAGCGACTGAAGAATCTAAACGCCTGGCCCGGAACCAACCTTGGCTTGCCAGAGGAATTTTAGACCCTTCACTCCGTTCAGGGTGACAATTAAAAGGCCCTGCTACCCCAAATCTTGGAAGCGGCGGAGTATCCGGCGTAGCTGCAACTCTTCGGGCGGCGACTCGCTGTAAAGGGTGAAGCTAACCTCGTCCAAGAGGCCGCCGTAGCGGCTGGCGAAGACCTCGGCAATCTCGTCGTATTCACCCGATACGGAAAAGGCGTCCAACATCTCGTCGCTGACTTCCTCTCCCATCTCGGCCCATTGGCCCTGCAAAGACATCTCGTGCAGCCGTTGGCCGATCTCCTGGAACCCGTGGGCTTCCAAGACGGGGTGATAGGTACGGGTGGAAGCATAGAAGGCAATACGGCGGCGAACGTCGGCCTGAGCGGCGCGGATGCTGGAGCGGTTGGGCCCGGTTAAGATAAAACCGCCGCCGCTGACTTTTAGTTGCTCCACATCCCTACCGGCCCGCTCGGCTCCCCGGGCGAGGCCAGGCCGCACGATATTGCGCACGTATTCGGGAGAGGTGAGGCTGTGCAGCATCAAGCCGTCAGCCACTTCCCCCGCCACTTGGCAGTTATAGGCGTTGACCGCCGCCGTAAAGACCTCTGGAGTGGGGTACTCGCTGGGGCCGGGACTGAAGAAGGGGGTCATCAAAGTAAAGCTGTAGTGCTTCCCCCGGTAGTCCAACCGTTCGCCGCTGTCCCAGCAGCGCCAGATGTGCCGGAGAGCCTGTACGTATTCACGCAACCTTGGGCCGGGCGCCTCCCAAGGAGTGGAAAAGCGCCGCTCGATGTGTCCCTTGACTTGGGTCCCCAGACCCAACCGGAAGCGGCCTTGGGACAGGTCTTGCAAGTCGCGGGCCGTATAGGCGGTGATCATCGGCGAGCGAGGAAAAGCAATGGCTACCGACGTTTGGAGGGTGACCCTGGTAGTAGAAGTTGCGGCCAGCGTCAAGGCCATGAAAGAGTCGTGGGCCGTTTCGTTCTTGGAAATTCCGTCGTAGCCCATAGACTCGGCCCACGCCGCCTCGGCGGGCACTGAAGCTAGGTTGTTGGACCCCAAGCGGTAAGTAACCTTCATATCCGGGCCTCCATGACGAAGTCCTCCACAAGATAACGATAGAATTCTAGCAGCCGTTCCATTGACTGCATAATGGGGCGTATCTACAATCCCATTGGCCGTGGTCCCCACAAGCTTATGACCCGAGGCGACCGCTCATGGCAAGTGACTTCCCCCTCGATTGGGATACTTTTCTAAACTTGGCAAAAGCCTCCGGACTAGATGCGGACCACGCTCATTTGCAGGAACTTTACTCCTATATGCAGACGGTCCTCCCGGGGCTTAGCGCCGTCCATGAGTTGGACCTTTCCGGAGAGCTTCCGGCGATGAACTATTTCGTTCCTCAAGATTTAACCCCGGAGGAGCCCTAGCCTTGGACCCTCTTGAAATCTGCTACCTCAGCGCCGGCCAATTATCCACCTTGGTCCAGCGTCAAGAGGTCTCCCCGGTGGAGGTGGTGCAGGCCCACCTATCTCGAATCGAGGCCCTAGAACCGGTCTTAAACTCCTTCATCACCCTGCTGCCCGACCAAGCGTTGGCCGAGGCCAAGACCGCCGAGGAGGAGATTCAGGCCGGCCGCTCCAAGGGTCCGCTGCACGGGATTCCTCTGGCGCTTAAGGACCTCTACTACGTTAAGGGCGTGAGAAACACGTCAGGCTCCAAGATTTTCGACGATTTCGTGCCGGACTACGACGCCACCGTGGCTGCGCGGCTGAGGGAAGCCGGTACGGTCCTGCTGGGAAAGACCAATACCCACCAGTTCGCTTACGGCATCACCGGTGAAAACCCCGATTATGGCGATATGCACAATCCTTGGGACCCGGAGCGCATCCCCGGCGGCTCCAGTGGCGGGTCGGCCTCCGCCGCAGCCTCCGGCCAGTGCACCCTAACCATGGGCAGCGACACCGGCGGGTCGATTCGCGTGCCCAGCGCGCTGTGCGGCCTAGCCGGGCTGAAGCCGACCTACGGGCGGCTTAGCCGATTTGGGCTCACCCCGTTGTGTTGGAGCCAGGACCATCCCGGACCGATGGCCTGCACCGTGGAGGACTGCGCTCTGTTGATGAACGCCGCCGCGGGCTACGACCCCAAAGACCCGGCCACCAGAAAACTCCCGGTCCCCGACTACACCGAAGCCCTGACCGGTGACGTCCGAGGCCTCCGGGTAGGAGTGCCCGAAGAGTTCTTCACCATACCCCTAGACCCCGAGGTGGAGCGGGCAGTCCGCCGGGCAATCGAGGTGTTGGCTGGACTGGGGGCGGAAGTTATCGACGTATCGTGGCCTATGTACCGGTACGCCGCACCCATCGCCACCACGATTCAATTGTCCGAGGCCACCGCCTATCATTCGGACTTGGTGCGCCGCCGTGGGTCCGAGTACGCACCGGCAGTACGGCTCCTGTTGGAGACCGGTTTCTTCATCTCCGCCTCTGATTTAAACCGGGCCCAGCAGGCTAGGACTATGTTCGTCCGGGAGACCTTGGACCTGTTCCAAGAGGTGGATATCTTGGCCGGGCCAATGACGCCGATAACCGCCCACCCCTTAGGCGCCGCCGAAGTCAACGTCGGCGGAGTGATGATGACCCCCAGGGCGGCTCTCACCCAGTACACCCGGCCCTACAACCTCAGCGGCTTCCCGGCATTATCGGTGCCTTGCGGCTTTTCCGAAGAAGGGCTGCCCGTTGGTTTACAGCTAGCCGCCCGGCCCTTCGCCGAGGAGACGGTGTTGCGGGCGGGACACGCTTACGAGCAAGCCACCGAATGGTGCCAACGAAGACCCCCACTTTAGCGCAGACACCAACCCGCTCCCGGAGGCTCCCGTGGACTTGGTCTTGAAAAACGCCCGCATCGCTGGCCGTCCGAGCCCGGAGTTAATGGACATTGGCATCGATGCCGGGCGCATCGCGGCTATCCAACCGGCCTTCTCCGCCGATGCTCCGGTCATCGACCTAGGCGGGAACATGGTGGCGCCCGGCTTTGTGGAAACCCACATTCACCTGGACAAGTCCTGCATCCTGGACCGCTGCCAGTCCGAGGAAGGGGACTTGGCCGAGGCCATTGGCAAAGTGGCGGCCCTCAAGGCGGAATTCACCCCGGAGGACGTCGCCCAACGGGGCCGGAGGACCCTGGACAAGTGCGTCCTTCAAGGCACCACCCACATTCGGACTCACGTCGAGGTCGACCCGGTGGTCGGGTTGCGCGGCTTGGAAGGGGTCATGTCTCTAGTCCCGGAATACCGCTGGGCTTTGGACCTAGAGGTCTGTGTTTTCCCGCAGGAGGGACTGCTGAACAACCCCGGCACCGACGAGCTTATGGTCGAGGGACTGAAGCGAGGCGCCAATGCTGTCGGCGCCGCTCCCTATACCGACACCGACCCTCACGGGCAGATTGACCGGGTATTCGAGATGGCCCGTGAGTTCGACGTCGACATCGACATGCACTTGGACTTCGGCAGCACGCCCGAAGCAATGGACGTGGAATACGTGTGCGATCAGACCGAAAAGTACGGTTACGGAGGCCGGGTCACTGTGGGCCACGTGACCAAGCTTTCGACCGTGCCTCCGGACCGGCTGGAAGTCATCTCCCGCCGGTTGGCCGCTGCCGGGGTGGCCGTAACGGTACTGCCAGCCACCGACCTGTTTCTTATGGGGCGAGGCCAACAACACAACGTGGTACGCGGCGTGACCCCGGCCCACAAGCTCCTCAAGTCCGGCGTCAACTGCTCCCTGTCCAGCAACAACGTTTTGAATCCTTTCACACCCTTCGGGGACTGCTCGTTGGTGCGGATGGCCAACTTGTACGCCAATGTGTGCCACGTGGGCACGCCCGAAGAGACCGCCGAGTGTTTCGAGATGGTGACCCGGCGCTCCGCCCGGATCATGCGCTTGGAAGATTATGGAGTGGAGACCGGCAACCATGCCGACTTGGTGGTGCTGCAATGCGAGAACCGGGAATCGGCGGTGGCGGAACTGGCATCGCCCCTTTACGGGATGAAGCGGGGCCGGTTAACTTTCATTCGCCAACCCGCTGAGTTACTCCGACCCTAACCCTTTGATTCGAAGGTTGACTGAGGACTAGTATGTCGTCTGAAGAGGAGCATTATCAGTCGTTATTAACCTCTGTTCGGGTGAGCGCTGACTATGGCGAGGCCGCTTCGGCCCGCAACAAGTCCTTATCTATTCATCGTTGGTCCAATTGGATAGCCGGGTTTTCCGGAGAGTTTGCGCGTAATGCCATCACACAATACTTGCCGTTTCCTCAAGGGAATTGCGTAGTCATGGACCCCTTTGCCGGGGTGGGCACAACCTTGGTCGAAGCGAATAGACTGGGTATTAACAGCGTCGGATTCGAGTTAAACCCGTTTGCTTCTTTAGTCTGTAGAGTGAAACTCAACTCAAAGGACATTTCTCTAAGTGAATTGATCGAAAGTATAAGTGAGTATGAAGTTTTCATCGAGCACATCGAACAATGTTCGAGTTCTACCTATGACAGTGGAAGCTATGATTCAAATTTGGAGCCACGGAGTTTGCCACCCGCAGGGTTCAAGAGCCGTATTCCCTTCTTTTCATCTGCTGTTGAGAGGAAGGTCCTCTTTACCATCGACTACCTGAGTAATCTGACGCCCCCCATAAGGGAACTCTTTAGCGTGGCGCTTTCCTCCGTGATAATCGGCTTCTCCAATTACTCCTACGAACCGTCTCTAGGTTCGCGGCCGGCCGCGGGCAAAGAACTGGTCCTCGATGCTGCGGTCGGGAAGGTCCTTACGACGAAACTCAAACAGATGTTAGAGGACATCGCTGAATTCCAATTGGAAACGGCTGATCAACATAGTAGATCGAGTTGGCAAATCCACGAGTGTTCCTTTTTCGACGCGGAGAGACTCATCGAACCCGGCTCGGTCGATTTAGTCGTGACCTCCCCTCCATATATGAATAATTACCATTACGTTCGAAACAGCCGTCCCCAGCTTTTCTGGACCGGCCTTGTTAATTCTCCTGGGGAGCTAAAACGCCTGGAAAATGAGAACTTCGGCAAATACTGGCAAACAGTTAGGGCGAGCGCGCCCATTCCGTTAACACCAAAATTGCCGGGACTCGCGGAGCAAATCGCGGAGATTCGCCGGACCAATAATTCTAAAGGGGTCTACGGAGGAAATGGATGGGCCAACTACATCACTACCTACATGAACGACATTGACCGGTTCTGTGAGTTGTTGGTCAAAGTCCTGCGGTTAGGCGGAACTGCCGTTGTCGTTCTCGGCAACTCGATTGTCCAAGGCAGAGAGATCAAAGTCGAAGAGTACCTGTGTAATATGGCAGGTCTTCGAGGTCTATCAGTTCTGGGAGTCACCAAGCTCCGAGACCGCGTCGGTTCCAGCATCATCAATAGCGGAAGCCGTCTCCACACCAAGAGCAAGTCTTCACTGTACGATGCAGCGGTCGTGCTGCGTCGCGTTAACTAGCCTTTGGGGGAAACATCCGGTCCCACTGGTTCACGTAGTTTGGCATACCGGGCCTGCCTTGTCCGGGAGCGTGCATACTGAATCAAGGTATGCCGTTCCACTCAGGTGCAAAACGCGAAATCAAAACTTCTTCTGCCCGCGCAACTTCCCAAAGTCTCGTAATGGTCAGGAATTTGCAGGTTACCTGTTCGGTGTCGATGCCGTCCTTTCCCTCGATTTTCCGCAGATGGTCCCGTAGTCGATTTCTAAGATTTCTAGCTTGTCCCACATACACAGGAGTCTTGTTCCGATAGAGTACGTATACGCCAAAAGTCCTCGGAGCATCAGGGTTTTGTATCGTATGTTCAGGACTAGCTTCCAATACTGATACCAATTGGTCCTCATACGCCCGGTCGACGTCAAACGTGAAGTTATACTCATCGCACACTTTTCGACCCTATAATCACCCTCCGGTCCGGGCCGGTTAATAGTCGAAACTGGCTCGCATAGCCTTTGGGCTGGCAGCACAGCTTTCCCGCCAGCAAGCGGAGTCAACCCGCTGGACACACAAGCGCCAAGGAGAGACAACCCGTTTCCCCTAGGGAGGGTACAGAATCCACCCTCTAAGACCGGTGTTGTTCACCCGGAATAGGTGTCCGCCCCGAGTGGTTACGTACAGAGTATCCAACGCCGGGCCGCCAAAGGCGCAGTTGGTCGGCCAGTCGGCGGGGACCGGGTGAGTCTCTATGATTCGCCCCGAGGGGGCAAAGACGTGTATCAACGGCCCCGGACCGGCCTGCCTCCAGCCGCCCGCGGCGATGATGTTCCCGTCAGTGTCCAGGCACATCCCATCCAGGCCGCGGTGGACACCCCGATAGTCCTCGCCGAAGGAATGCAGTACGGTAAATCTGCCGAGAGAGTCGTCGTCTTGCAGTGGGTAAGCCCGCAGGTCGCGGATTCCCTCGTAATTGCTCTGCACCACGTACAACGTCCGCTCGTCCTGGGAGAACAGGATGCCGTTGGGGGCGAAGGTGTCGTAGGTCATGCGGTGCAGAGTCCAACCACCTTCGGCCTCTGGCGCCGGGTCGAGCCTTAGCACCGAGGCATGGTCCAACTCCCGCTCCTCAGCCGGTATTTGCCCGTTGGGGTCGGTGAACCAGATTCGCCCCTTCCGGTCAATAGCCAAGTCGTTGGGACGGTTGTGGCGCTTGCCGTCCAGTTGATTCGGTAATGCGGTGGCCGAGCCATCGGGTTCAAACCGCGAGATACAACGACCGCCGCTGGAGCAGCCATACAACCGGCCCTGAGCGTCGAAGTTGAGGCCGTTAGTGCCGTTGGTCCCGGTTCGGTACTCGGTGCAGTCCCCGCTGACCGGATCGTACCGCATAATCCGGCTGTTGGGGATATCGGTGAATAGCAGCGCCTGACCATCCCACACGGGGCCTTCGGAAGTCCCGCCGTAGGGTCCGGCAACCAGTTCAAATTCCCAGGCCATTGCTCCCTCCTTGGTATTGGTTTCACGGGGCTATTGGTTTCACCGGAGAGCACGGGAAGAACGCTCTTTGGGCCCGTCTCCGTGCTTTCCGTGTGCTTTGCAGTGATTCCTGCGGCTACCAAATTTCTTGAAGACTCAGCTCGAATCCAGGCAACACCGGCTCGCCGGACATCGTTGCCGGGTCTTCCAATAGCTCGACGGGTTCCCCCGGCCGGTAGACGTACACGCGCCGCTGCCGTGGGTCTATGAGCCAGCCCAGCCGCACTCCGTTTTCCATATACTCAGCCATCTTGTCTTGGACCTCTTGCAACGGGTCTGATGGTGAGCGAAGCTCCAGCACGAAGTCGGGGCAAATATGGCCGAATTTCTTCCGCTCATCCTTAGGGAGCGCATCCCACTTGGAACGGAGGAGCCAGGAGGCATCCGGGGCCCGTATCGCGCCATTCGCCAAGGTGAATCCGGCTGAAGAACCTAGCGCCAGACCGGTGCCGTCCCATTCAGCCCAGTTTCCGAGACGCAGATAAAACTTGCCTTCGCGCCACCCAGTTTCCAGGCCTGCTGGAGGCATGACTATCAGTTCCTTATTTGCCGTTAGCTCGAATCGAAGATCGCCATTGTCGGCGCAGAACTGGAGGAATTGGTCCTCCGTCATATAGATGGCTTGAAATCTTAGCGCCAATGGATGGGGCAGATACGCGTCGCCTTGTGAAGGAGTCAGGCCCGCGAGCTTTGGCGCAACCTCTTGCGACCAGAACTTATAGAATGGCTTGAGGCGCTTGGCTATATGGTCCCTCTTCAGCTTCAGAATTTCGTCGGCACTCTTGTCGGCCGAGAATGTCATCCGGCTGGTAGCAGAGTTACAGAAGTAGCAGGCGGTGACGAGATTGTCCCTAGAATCCGTTCCACCACTACCGGCGGGCCGCAAGTGATTGACGCTCAGTTGACGCCAATTGTTGAATCCGTTGCCGTCGAAGCCGCAATAGACACAGACGAATCCGTCGCGCCCAAAGACCTGGTGGCCGTAGTATTTGTCAGACAGGGGTCCGAGGGCGGTCCCTGCAAGCATGTTCATTCCCTCACTCCTGAAGGCAATCCCAAGTCATTGGCCAGTAGAGCCGACCCTAGCCACCGGCCACTAGCTACTGGTCACAGACTTTTAGTAAGGCTCGAATTCTCTTAGGGCTGGCATCACCTCGTCGCCGAACAAGCGGATGGACCGCATTAGGTCCGCTTCCGGCAACCACCCTAAGTTCATCTCCGCGAACACCGAGTTGAACAGTCCCTCTTGCGACGCCTCCTTGAGCTTCTTGGCGACCGTCTGAGGCGAGCCAACAAACACCAGTCCCCGGTCCAACAAATACTCCACGTTTGACATGTTTCTGGCAATCTCGGCTGAGCCCCATTCGCCCCGCTTCTCGTAATTAGCGATCAGCCGTTCCGTATTATCAAACCCGGCGTCACCCACGCCAAAGACCTGGCTGAAGGCATGGACGATATGGGGAGTTGCTTTCTTGACGGCCGCTTCATCCGTCTCGTCCACGTAAACCAGGGTCCAGTAGCTAATATTGGGCTTCTCCGAGTGTCCTGCTTGCTCCCACAAGCGGAGGTATTCCCGGTAGCGAGGGGCGGCTTCCTCTCTAGGCAAAAACAGAATGTAGCCGGTGTGCACCCCCTCCTGGGCCAAAAATCGGAGGGTGTCGAGGTCCCTGGACTGGACCCACATGGGCGGATGGGGCTTTTGTTGCGGTTTGACCGAAAGCTTTACGTTGTCGTAGTGGTGGTAAGGCCCATCGAAGCTAAAGGGCCCCTCGCTGGCGAAAGCCGCTTTGACTAACGGAATTAGCTCCATCGTCAGGTGCCTTCGCTTCTCGAAGGTCTCCGCCCGGGAGTCCAAATAATGAGTGTAATGGTTGAAATACTCCGGGGCGATACCCGAGACTAGTCCCAACTCCAAACGGCCGTGGAGTACGTGGTCCAAAACCGCGGCCTCTTCCAGAATACGTATAGGGTCGTACAGGGGCACGATGTACCCCATTGGGCCCAACCGGATGTTCCGGGTGTTGGCCGCTCCACCGGTGCAAAACACCGTGGGAGAGGTCATCCAGCTTTCGTGGGGCAGAAAGTGGTGCTCTACGGCGAAACCGTAATCGAAACCCAAGTCGTCGGCCAAGGCCAGCTCTCGCCAGAGTTGGTCGTACCTTTCGGCGGGCACCATGTCGGGCCGGTTCCAGACGTGGGAAAAGTAGGCGAATTTCATGCTGGGTCCCCTTTGGGCCGCTTTAAGAGAGTGTTTCTGAAGTCCCTTCTCCTTGGGGAGAAGGTTAGGATGAGGGGAAATCCTTCCCACCCAACCGGGGGCGCCCCATCCATACTGTTGGGGTACGCCCCTCACCTAGCCCTCTCCCGCGGGAGAGAGGACTTGTGAAACACCCTCTAATGTAAAGGCTTCCAGACTTAGTTCAAGTTGAACACCGTGGCCGCGTTACCGCCGACGATCTTTTCTTGTTCCGCCTTCGGAAGCCGGGTAAGCAACTGTTGCACATGGTCTTGGGCCTCAAGACCCACCGACCGGATATGGGGGAAGTCCGAGCCCCATAAGACTCTATCGGCGCCAACCATGGGCACCATTTCCGAGCCATAGGGGTCATCGATCAATCCGTGATAAATCCTGGTCTTCATGTAGTCGCTGGCCTTCATTTTCAGGGGCGGTAGCTTCATGCGCTCGCCAAAGCCGTAAGGGTCTTGCAGCGAGTCTATTTGCGCCATGAAGGAGGGAATCCAAGCTAGCTCAAACTCGCTGCAAACGACTTTCAGCTTGGGAAAGCGGTCCAGAATACCGCCAAAGATAAAGTCGTTAGCCAGCGCCACTTGAATCTCGGTGAACAGTTGCAGCATCTTGTACGGGTTCTCGCCCCTTTCCTCCGGCGTCTGGCTGTCGACCAACGCCAAGGGGGCGACGATGCGCCCAGTGAGGATATGCAAGGTCACCGGGGCGTCCGCTTCTTCCGCCGCCGCCCAAAACCGGTCGTAAACCGGGTCGCGGTACGGAGGGCAGCCTTCGGGCGCTTGGCAATTGATCATCGGTCCCACCAAGCCCTGTTTGAGGGTCCGGTCCAACTCTGCCAAGGCCCAGTCCACGTCGTGCATCGGGATGACGCTGACTCCCAGGAGACGTTCCCGGTTGTGGGACACGAACTCGGCGGCCCAATCGTTAAACACCTGGGAACAGGCCCGCACCACCTCGATGTCGGGGTTGCGCAGAATGGTCAGCATTCGGGTCGGGTTTAGGACCTCGGCCCGGATGTCGGCCTCCTCTTGGAACTTGACCCGCACCTCGGGGAGGTAACCGCTGGCGCCCAGGCCCCGGTCCTCGGCCGCCACGGCGGCTGCGTCGGCAGTGGGGTTCAGATCGCGGATCGGCGCCACCGGTGCGCCCTGATTACCCGAGTAGAAAAAGCTGCCCTCCTCGCCCTCAAACCTCTCAAGGACTCTTGGAGTGCGCTGGTCAAACTTCTGGCCGATGGCCTCCCACCACAGGTCATAGGGTTCCAGAAAATGGGAGTCGGCAGAGATTATACTGACGCGGTTGTGGGTTGTGGCCATAAATCCCCCTTCTCCAACAGTAATAGTTTGTATTCCCAGCGATAACGCTCTAATTATAGCGCGCCGCCGCTCCAGCACAAGCGGGCTTGACCCGGGCTCGAACTGGTACTGTGCCAAGGACCCCCGATATATTTGCTATACTGGTGGCCTCTTGGACTCGCCAGGACCTTCTCTTAACCAACGCTTGTGGAGCGACGCATGGACGTTGGCATCTATATACGCGACTTTTTGGACGACCCCGCCCGGCCGTTGCACGAACAGCTTGAGGAGGCCGCCGAGGTCTGCCGCCAAGCCAAGTCCTTGGGTTTCTCCGCCATCTACGCCCCGCAGCACTTTATCGCCCATCCCACGATGTGGCTGCAACCAATGCAGACCCTGGCCCGCTTGGCGCCCGACGCCGTAGGGTTAAAGCTAATGACCGGCGTCCTCCTCCTGCCCTACTTCAGTCCGGTGGACGTGGCCGAGCAGACCGCCACGTTGGACCAAATCAGCAACGGGCGGTTCGTTCTGGGCGTGGGCATTGGCTACCGGGAAAAGGAACTGGCGGCCTTTGGGACCAACCGGCGGGACCGGGTGGGCCGCTTTGAAGAGTCGATCGCCATCATGAAGGCGCTTTGGAGCGGCGAAGAAGTCACCTTCCAAGGCAAGCACTGGCAAGTGGACCAAGCCCGGATGGGGTTTACGCTAGTCCAGAAACCGCACCCGCCCATCTGGATGGCGGCCCAGAGCACCGGCGCGGTCCGCCGCTCGGCGGCTATGGGGGACGCCTGTCTCATCGGCCCGCAACCCAACTGGACCGACTTCGCCTTTCTGGCCCAGACCTATAGAGATGCTTTGGATAATTCGGGGCGAGGCCCGGGCTTGCTGGCCGCCAACCGGTCTATCGCCATCGCCCGAGAGCGGGAGACGGCTATCACCGAGGCAAGGGCCGCGGGCGAAGCCAAAGCGGGTATGTATGCCGCATTCAACATGCAAGAGCCAACTACGGTGGACTTTGGGCTGGGCGGAGCCAGGGAACTGAGCGAGTGGGCGATTGTGGGAAGCCCGCAGGACTGCGCCGAGACTATAGTCCAGCAGCATGAGGCGTTCGGGCTGGACTACGTGGGCCTGGCCAGCCTCAACTTGCCCAAAGGACTGCCCGCCCGGTTGGAATACCTGCAATTGGTCTCTGAGGAGATGCTTCCCTTGCTGCCATGAGCCAAACCCGGCCAATTAAGACCACACCCCAGTGAGGCTCTCCGTATTCACCCCCTGGGAGTCAGACCACCTACCCAGACCACTTTAGGAGGAACCTATGAGCAACAACGGCAACAAGACCACGGTCATCCGGAACGGTACTCTCATCGACGGCAGCGGAAGTCCGCCTGCCCAGAACGACGCCGTGGTGATAGAAGGCAATCGCATCACCAGTGTGGGGCCGGTCCCTCCCGGCTTAAACCTGGAAGACACTGAACGGGTGCGGGTCATCGACGCCTCAGACAAATGGATAATGCCCGGACTGATCGACGGCCACTGCCACTTGTCGTTTGGGCAGCCCGTGATGCCGGGGCTGGACATCGCCAAGGGCACTGCCAGCGCCGAGTTCAATACCCTGCGGGCGGCGAGAAATGCCCAAAAGGTGCTGCGGTCGGGCATAACCAGCCTTTCGGTCCCCGGCGGCACCTGGTTCACCGACGTGGCGCTCCGGGAAGCGATCAAGGCAGGAATCATCGAAGGTCCCCGGATATACTGCGCCGGGCGATTCATTGTCACCTACGGCAGCATCGGCGACTCCGAACCCTCGTGGGTGGGCACTCCGGAGCACGTGCTGGGCACCCTGGCCAACAGCGTGCCGGAGATGATTACCGAGGTCCGCCGCCAGTGCAAGCACGGCGTCGACTTCATCAAGATGGCCGACAGCACTTGGGGCGACAACCAGACTATCTCCGAAGAAGAGTTGTCCGCGGTAACCGAAGAGGCCCACCGGCGGAACGTCCGCATCACCATCCACTCCCGGGGCTCCGAATCGACCCGCGCCGCTGCCAATGCCGGCGTCGACTGGATTATGCACGCCGACCTGGCAACTGAGGCCGACCTGTACACCGTGGCCGAGCAGGGTGTCCGCATCATGCCCACCATGACCTTTTTGCAAAGGGCGAACGATGTCGGCCGGGAGCACGGCCGAAGCGACAATGAAGTCGACATGGTAAAGCGCAACCTGGAAAGCTCCGTCCGGATGCTGGAGTATGCCCGCGAGCTAGGGATCAAGGTGCTTTGCGGGACGGACAGCGGCAACTCTCCGCTAATGCCCTACCAGGAACTCCACGCCAACGAAGCCGAGATTCTGGTCAACTACGGCCGTTACTCGCCCATGGAGGCCATCGTGGCCTGCACCAAGGACAACGCTTTCGCCGTGGGACTCGAGGGCCAGGTGGGTCTCATCGCGCCGGATAAGCTGGCCGACGTAATTATGCTGGACCAAGACCCGCTACAGGACATCAAGGTGCTCCAAGGGGGCCGCCACTTGGACCTGGTCATCAAAGACGGCAAGATAGTTGACCTTGATGGCGAAGGGGACGAGCTAACATTGCTTTAACCCATTGTATTATTTTTTGTATCACTAGCCCCAAGGCCTACCGGGCGCCGGGCCGGATGACGGAGGACCAAGAGAGCTATATCAAGCCGCGATTCCGGGCGATATGCACCGCGGCCTGTTTGTTCGGCGCTTTGAGTTTTGTGCAGTGGATTCGCTTCGGGCAGATGCAAACCGGCGCTCCCATCGTCCCTCAAGGGGTTTCGGACCAATAGGAGCGCCGCGAACAGTCCAGGGTATAACCCCAACTTACTTGGTGTGCTTGAGCATGAACTCCCCGATGCGCTGGATGGCCTGACGGGCTTCCGGCAGTATGGGCGCGAAGTGGTGCCAGACGTGGGGCATGTCGTCCCACACGTCGACTTCCACCTCGACCCCGGCGGCCCGGGCCCGCTTGGCTAGCTCGTGGGTATCGTCCAGCAAAGTCTCGATGGAGCCCACTTGCAGCAGCAGGGGCGGCAGACCGGTCAGATCGGCGTGAATCGGCGACGCCAAGGGCGCTTTGAGGTCTTTGCCGGCCATATAAACGTTTGCGATATTGAGTATCCGGTCCCGGTTTACCGACGGGTCCACCTCGGCGTTATCTATGAAAGACTGGCCGGTAGCCTCCATGTCGGTCCAAGAGGATATTCCCACCCCGGCAGCCGGCATGGGTTCTCCCAGGTAACGGAGGGATACCAACGCCGCCACCATCAGGCCACCGCCCGCCGAGTCTCCTCCGATGACTATCTGCTCGGGCTTGGCTCCGTTGCTCAGCAGCCAGCGGTAGGCGGCTATCGAATCTTCCACCGGCGCGGGAAACGGGCACTCCGGCGCCAAGCGGTAGTCCAGTCCCAGAACCCTGGCTTGGGAGGCCCTGGAGATGTGGGACAGCATCACCCGGTGGGTCCTCATCGACCCGGAGGTATACCCGCCGCCGTGCAGATAAAGCATTACCCGACCGTTCTGGGCTTCGGGCGATACGATCCATTCGGCGGGCACGCCGCCGGCGCCCACCCTCTCGGTACTGATGTCGTCATCCATCGGCAGCGACGCCATGATTCTCTCGTAAGATAGCCGGCCTTCGTCGATGGTGGTGCGGACCTCCGCCGCCCGGGCCCGGACCATTCCCATTACCCGGTCATACTCTGGACTAGGCATAAACAACCTCCCATTAGAGTATTTGGCTCAAACTGCTGGTGTTTAGACTACCCGCTCTCCGGGCTGACGGCCAGGTCGAAGGGCTAGTCAACGGTCAGTTGCAAAGTCGTCTTCTGTCTCCGCATCCCAGAGCCAGCTCCAGTAGAACAGGTATTGATTGGCGTAGCCGGCATAGGGACCGTAGTGGCCCCAAGCCCACTCCCTCAGCTTAGGGGCAGATGGCATCCCTTGCCCCGGAAAGTACAACTGAATCAAGGCCAGTTCCACCCATCTATCGACTGGGAACGCCTCCAGTTTTTCGAGAGAGAATAGGGCAATGCAGTTGGCGATTTTGGAGCCGATGCCCGGTTGTTTCCACAGCGCCTTCGTCACGTCGGGGTAGGCCATCGACTTCAACGTTTCCAGGTCCAAGCGGCCATCCAGCACCGCCTCCGCGGCCTTGTGGATGTTGTGCGGGCGCTTTAATCCCAATTTCAATTCTTGCAGCTTCTCCTCGCCCGCCCCGGCCAAGTCCTTGGGCATGGGGAAGGTATGCCGCTGGCAGCCGTTCAAGCTAACTTTCGCCCCGAACGCCCCAGATATTTTCTCCACGCAAAGCTGAGTGTTTTCCAGGTTGTTGTTCGCCCCGCAGATGAACGATACCAAACATTCCCAGGGGTCTTGCCGCAGTAGCCGCATACCCCGGTAGCGCTCCACGATTTGTGCCAGCTTTTCGTCGTTGCGCGTAATGTCAGCGTAAATGGCCTCGATGTCGTCGGTGTCCAGCCGGAAGTATTCTTCCAGCAGAGGCGCCATGTCTGCTTCACTGGTAGGGGAGCATTGAAACTCGACAGCCTCGGAAGTCTGGCGGATGCGGACCAAGTTTCCTTGAATAACTCCGGTATACCAGCCTCCATCATCCGGGTCCAGGTCCCAGTGGAAGACCTGACCGCTGTTCAGAGTGGTATCCAAATTGAAGGGTTGGTTAACGGGTAGTTCCACGGTTGCCTCCTAACCGGAGATTGCTCCCCAGCCATAGGGATACCAAGTTTGCTACTCCGCTGGTGTTGCCAGGCATCACGGTACCGGGCGGCTTAGTTTCCCTTTTACTTGGCGAGAATTTCATTCAAGCTGGCGCCGGTCCGCCGGCGCCGGTCAGCGGTTCCAGGATGTCCAGCAGTTCCGCCATATTGTCCAGGCTTAGCCCGATTTCCTCGGCGTTCAAGAACCGCTTACGGGTGTAATAGTTCCGGTGCAGGTCGTTGGCAATGCCGCGCAGTTCGAGTAACCGGAGGTTGCCCGTCAAAACGCGGGCGTCATTCAGCACAACGTTAAACTCGTCGTGCCGTTCATAAGGCCAGCCCTGAGTCACAGCGACGGCCTTGGCCATCCACGCCGCCGCGCCCCAACCCTTTTCCGATGCTTGATGCAAGTCACCGGCAGACAGGTACTCCCGGCTCTTGCCCAAGAAATCGCGGGCCTGTTGCCGGTAATCCTCCGCGGCGGCAGGGTCATAAGGTTCGGTCAGGTGTGGTTGCGTCATTGCCCCTCATCCTAACCTTCTCCCCAAGGAGAAGGGACTTTTGAAACACTTTCTACCTTCGCCGTGGACGCCGGGGAACGATAAGGGCGTCCACAAGGGACGCCCCTACGGAACGGTTCGCTGTTGGTAGGGGCAACCCTTGTGGTTGCCCTGTTTATCTAGTCGGCATCCTCCAAGTGCTCGGCGACGTTGACCCGGAGCTCTTCTTCTAGACGGCCTCTCATGGTCGCGCTCAAGATACCGCAGCGGTGCAGGTTGTTGACCAGAGTACTGTGCATCTCCCGCTTGAATAGTTGGCGGAACATGGTGAAGTCGTTCCCTTGAGCCCGCACCTTTCGCAAGTTACGAATCTCTTCTATCTCCGCATTATTGAAGCCCATGTCCAAGTAGGCTTCTTTGGGAAAGCCGCCGGTAAGAGTCTGGCGCAAAAAATAGACCGTGAAGTCTTCCACTTCTTGCCGTTCTTGGGCGCTTAGCTGCTCCATTTGCTCAGGGAGGCTGAGCATACCAAAGCCCATGTGCCGGGCCTCGTCCCGCAAGATAAGCTGACAGCCGTAGCGCAAGACTTCGTCTTTGGCGGTGTCGGCTAGCATCTTGAACAAGGCTACGGCAAAAGTCTCCCCGATAAGCTGAAGGCCGATGGTCTTTACGTACCACCGGGGATCGGACAGGATATAATCGAACAATTCCCGGCCGGTAGCAGCTTGTGGGTAGGTCTGTCCCACCCGCTCGGTGAGGTAGCGCTGGAAGAACTCGTTGTGGCGGGACTCGTCCATCACCTGGGTAGCCATGAAGAACTTGGTGTCGGCATCGGGCAGCACGTTGGCCAACTGGCCGCACACTAGCACCGCGCCGTGCTCCCCGTGGAACAACTGGCTCAAGCGCCACGCCGAGAATAGCCGGTTCATCTCCCCCTTCTCTCTGGTGTTCATCTTGTGCCAGAAGGGAGAGTCGTAGATGTCTATCAACTCGTCGGCAACGAAGCCTTGTTCCGGGCCAGCGTCCCGGCTCCAATCGATGTCGACCGAGGCATTCCATTGGTCCCGCTTGGCATTCTCGTACAAGCGGCGCAGGTCGGGCGCCTCGACATCGTGGTTTTGCAAGAAGATGGTGTCGAAGTCGGAATGGACTATCCGGGCGCCCTCGGGGGCATAAACCATGGCTGCTGCTCCAACAGATATTCGATAAGCGCCTATATATTATCTGTATGTTAGGTGTTTGCCGGGTACATGTAAATGCCGGGACGCTACTTGGTTAGGGCCTTTCAAGGGATGAGCGGTATACACGGTTTCGATAATCGAAGGACTCTGGGGCCTCGGTCTGGGACGGTCAAGTAAACCTAGATGACTCCCCGTTCCCGGAGACTGGCCATCTCAACGGACTCCAAGCCCAGCATCTGCCCGTAGACCAAATCGTTGTCGTAACCTAGGGGCACCGAGCCTCGCCAAATTTCCCCCGGCGTCTTGGAAAACTTGGGAGTGATACCGTTCCCCTTGACCTTCCGGCCCAGGTTGACATCGTCCCACTCAATGTGAACGTTGCGCATTTGGAAATGGGGGTCCTCGGCCGTGTCCTTGGGGGACATGATGGGGCAGGAAGCCACTTGGCCCGCGTTCATGGTCTCCACCACCTCGGCCACGGTGCGCTCTTCCACCCAACCCCGGAGGATGGCGTCGAACTCGATCCCTTCAGCCGACTCCACGTCGGTGCGAGCGTTGGCCCAACGTTCTTCCGTAGGGTCCAGCCCCAAAACCCGGCATACCCGGTCGAAGACGCCACCCACTGCGGCAACTATCACCCAACCGTCCTTGGCCTGGAAAACATCGTAAGGCTGGAACAGTCCGGCTTTGTTGCCCGAACGCCCCCGTTCCAGGCCCAACTCGTAGTAGGCCACCGTGGTCCCCGCCAAGATGTGGTGTACCGCTTCATACTGGGCCAGATCGATCACCTGCCCTTCGCCGGTCCGTTGGGCATGTATGTATCCGGCTAGGGAAGACCACAAACAAAAGAGCGCGGTAATGCGGTCGCCGATCCAAGGCGCAGCGCGGACCGGGGGTTCGGGGTCCGGAAATCCGGTAAGGTGCATCATGCCGCCGAACGCTTGCCCAATAAAGTCGTAAGACGCCCGGGCCAGATAGTCGGGGTGCCCGCTTTGGCCGTAGCCCGAGACGTGGGCGATGACGAGACGGGGGTTGACTTCGAGCACCGTTGCGTCATCCAAGCCCCAATTGTCGTAGGCGCCGGGGATAGACGCCTCCATCCAAATGTCGGCGGTGCTGATCAAACGAAGAAACAGGTCTTTGCCCTGGGGATCGGCCAGGTTCAGCGTTACGTGATGGGTGTTGCGCCGGTCCTGAATCCAGCCGGCGGCGGTGCTGCCTCCGCTCTCATCTTCAACTGGGAACTCCAAGTCTCGCCAAACGTCCCCGACTCCGGGACGCTCTATTTGGATAACCTCGGCCCCCATTTCCGCCGCCATCGCGGCCGCAAAGGGCTGGGCGATTATTGTGCCGCTGGAGATGATGCGAACGCCGCGGAGGGGGCCAAACTGCCTGGCTTGCAAAGGGGGTGGGTCGGTTGCCATTTCCTCCTCCTAGCTACCGGGGGCCTATTGCTGTCCAAAAGAGCTGGTGACTTTTTCCGTTCATCCCGGGCCTGTCCTGAGGCTGTCGAAGGGATGAACGGACTTGCCGACAGGCCCTAAGTATAGCTATAGCGGGTGGATAACAGAAGCAGCTACTTATGATAGAGTGACCGGTGATAGAGTGACCGGGTTGGTTGTCCGCAGGTCGGTCTAAAGTAGCCAGCATAGGAGGTGACGGATGGACTGGCGTCAGATGGTGGGCGAGAAGCTGATGAGTCCCGAAGCGGCGGTCGAAATCGTCAAACCCGGAGACCAAGTCTCGGTGGGCTTCGTAAACGTCACCCCTTTTACTTTGTGTGAGGCCCTCTACGAACGGCGGTCCGAATTGCAGAAGGTCAGGATCGACCATGCGGCGCCCCTTTTCCCCTGGGTCCGGCCCGGCGATGAGGGGCCATTTGAGCTTTATGATTTCTATGCTACCGCCGCCGACCGCGACTTGGTGAACTCCGGACAAGTCCACTACCTGCCCGCAGCCCGCTGGCGTGAGGGAGAACTCCCTGACGGATGTATAGAAAACCCCGATGTTTATATGGTGTCGGTTTCACCTCCGGACCGCCACGGCTATTGCAGCTTCGGGCCCGGCGTATTCTTCTCTCCTACCTACTGTCAGCGGGCCAAGACCGTAATCGCCGAGGTACACGAGAATTTCATCCGCACCGGCGGCCAAAACTACGTGCACCTTTCCCGGATTGACCGCATGTGTGAGGCGAGACTGCCGTCGGGCACCTTCCCCGTCCAACCGCCAAACGAAGAAGAAAACCTGGTCACCGAAGTGATCGGCACGCTGGTGGCTACGGAGCTGATTCGGGACCGGGACACCCTCCAGCTAGGCATCGGTACCGTGGCGTCGGCCATGGGCGCTTTCCTGGAAGGCAAGCATGACCTGGGCCTTCACACCGAAATCATTACCGGCGGCATCGCCGACTTGGTGCAAGCCGGGGTAATCAACGGCAAGTACAAGACCCTCCACCCCGGCAAGGCAGTGGCCAGCGCCGCTTTAGTACCCATTGAAGAATGGCCCTTGATCGACAACAATCCATCCTTCGAGTTCTACGAGTTCAGCTACATCGACGATGTCCGGGTTATTCTCCACAACGACAACCTGGTGGCGATCAACAACGCGCTGATGGTAGACTTAACCGGGCAGGTGTCCTCGGAGACCATCGGCCCCCGCATCTGGACCGGCGTAGGCGGTCAGACTGCTTTCTCCATTGCCGCCAACTACTCCAGTGGCGGCCGCTCGGTCATCGTGTTGCCGTCGAGCCACCTAATCGGCGGGGAGCGGGTGTCCCGAATTGTTCCCGCGCTGCCGGAAGGCTCGGTGGTGACCGTGCCCCGGACCTTGGTCGACTATGTGGTCACCGAGCACGGGATCGCCAGCCTCAGGGGGAAGAGCCATCGGGAACGCATCGGGGAGTTGGTGTCTATATCCCATCCCGACCTGCGGGCCGAACTTCAGGCAGAAGTCAGAAGCTTTTATGGCCTCGACGTGTAGCCGCCACCAGGACCGGCTTCAACCTTGACCAGCTTGCAAGCCACATCTAGAATAGGCTCGTTGTGCCCCGGCCAGCTTGGGTGGCCAGCATCAGCCTCGACTTCGGGTTGGTGAAGCCTAGTACTTCAAGGTGAAGTTGTTATGCTGTCTGGCCGCTCTCCCCGGATGGTCGGCGCTTCGGTGAAGCGTAAAGAAGACCCGCGCCTCATTATGGGAGAAGGCAAGTTCACCGGGGACGTGCAACTCAAAGGCATGGTCCACATGGCAGTGCTGCGCAGTCCCCACGCCCACGCCCTCATTCGCCGCATCGACACCGCCGCTGCCTTGGGGCGCCCCGAAGTCTTGGCGGTAATGACCGGAGACCAAGCCAAGGAACGCTGCCAGTGCGAGTTTCCCTTGGCCGGGGTAAAGGACTGGATGAAGGTCAAGAGCCGGTGGCCCATGGCCATCGACATCGCTCGGTACGTCGGCGAGCCGGTGGCGGCGGTAGTCGCCAACACCGCCGAGGCCGCTTTGGACGCCTTGGAACTGATCGACGTCGAGTACCAAGTCCTTCCCCCAGCAGTGGACTTGGAGCAAGCGGGACAACCGGGCTCCCCCCTAGTCCACGAAGACTTGGGGACCAACATCTGCGTCGATTCCACCCGGGTTGTGGGCGACCCGGACGCCGCTTTCCAAGCCGCCGACGGCGTAGTGTCGTTAAGACTGACTCAGCCGCGGTTGATACCGAACCCCATGGAACCCCGGGCGGTGGTGGCCAGCTACGAGCAAGGGACCGGCAACCTGACCATGTGGGTCACCAGCCAAGGACCCCACTTCGAACGAAGCATGATCGCCCAAGTACTGGGCTTCCCCGAGCACAAGCTGCGAGTCATCGCCATCGACGTTGGCGGCGGCTTCGGCTGCAAGCTGGACGGCTATTCCGAGGCCGTGCTGGCGCCTCTGTTCTCAATGCAACTCCACCGGCCGGTGAAGTGGGCCGAAGACCGTCAAGAGCACTTCTTGTCCACCATCCACGGGCGCGGCGAGGTGCAGTACGTGGACGCCGCCTACAAAAACGATGGCACGCTGCTGGCGCTGCGCATCAAGTACATCACCGACTTGGGCGCTTATTGCGTTGGCGGCTCCCATGCCGTGGTAGACATCCTGACGCCGTCCGGCGGCCAAGGGGTCTACAAGGTCCGAAACCTGAGTTGGACCAGCCACGGCATTTTCACCAACAAGGTGCCGGTCGGTCCCTACCGGGGCTACGGGCAGCACGCTACCTCCTACTTCCTGGAACGGACCATGGACCTTATCGCCGGGAAGTTGGGCTTGGACCCTATCACGGTGCGGCGGACCAACTTCATCACGGCTGACGCCTTGACGCCTTCCCCTACCAGACACCGATAGGCGGGCAGTACGACAGCGGCGACTACCATCGGGCCTTGGACAAGGTGCTGGAGCTAGCCGACTACGACGGCCTCAAGGCGGAACAGCAAGAGCTTCGCCAGAGGGGGGAGTTTATGGGCATCGGCCTAGCCACGTCGGTTGACGCCTCGGGCTTCGGCCCGGCCAGCGGCCTGAGCGCCCGCGCCGGGCACGAGTCGGCGATAGTCCGCATTGACGCCGGCGCTAGGGTGACGGTGGCTACCGGTTCGTCACCCCACGGCCAAGGCCACGAGACCACCTTTGCCCAGATTGCCGCCGACGAATTGGGTATCCCCTACGAAGACGTAGACATCGTATTTGGCGACACCCTAGTAATTCCCCATGGTGTAGGGACCCGGGCCAGCCGCTCCATTGTGGTCGGCGGCAGCGCCGTGGTTTTGGCCAGCCAGCGGGTAAAAGCCAAAGCCACCGAGATCGCCGCCGCGCTGCTCAACATCGGACCGGACTTCGTAATACTGGAAGACGGAAGGTTCTTCACCGAGGATATTCCCGACCGCTTTGTCACCTGGCACGATGTCGCTCAGACGGCCCACGGAATCGCGGCCCCACCCCGGGGCTTGGAGCGCGGCCTGGAGGCTTCAGTCTACTGGGACCCGCCCAACTATACCTACCCTTTCAGCGCCAACGTGGCCGTGGTACGCATCGACAAAGAAACCGGGGAGGTAACTCTCTCCAACTTTATGTCGGTGGACGACTGCGGCACCGTAATCAACCCGATGGTGGTCGACGGACAGACCCACGGCGGGCTGGCCCAAGGAATCGGGGCGGCGCTTCTTGAAGAGGCGGTGTGGGATGAGTCGGGGCAACTGTTGACCGGCAGTTTCTTGGACTACGCCATGCCCTTGGCTCAAGAGCTTCCCATGTTCACGTTAGACCGGACTATTACGCCAAGCCCCAACAATCCGCTGGGGGCTAAGGGAATGGGAGAATCTTCGACCATCGCTGTGGTGCCGGCCATCGTCAACGCGGTGGTCGACGCCTTGAAGCCTTTGGGTGTAACCCACTTGGACATTCCGTTAAAGCCGGAGAAAGTGTGGCGGGTCCTTAAAGAGAATGGGATTGGGGTAAGCCCCAGTTAAAGGTCCCGGCAACACCAAACAGCAGTAACACCAATCAGATTAAAGGAGTTTAACCATGGCCGCTAAAGACGTTGTAAGCTCGGCCTTAGACCGCAATTGGGGCATGGTGGACCGCGCCATAGAAGGGATTGACGACGCTACGCTAAACCGGCAGCCAAACGACCAATCGAATTCCATCGCTTGGCTATCCTGGCACATGAACCGGGTGGTCGACGTTTTCATCAACGACCGGCTCCAGTCCAAGCCCCAGCTATGGGTGCAAGACGGTTGGCACGAAAAGTTCGGCATGAGCGACGACCCGGGCCAGACCGGCCAAGGAATGACCTCGGAGCAGACCTCCGCTTGGGCCGCTCCGTCCCGGGAAGTGCTACTGGGGTACGCGGAAGCAGTAAAGACCTCGGCCAGAGAGTACCTGGCCTCCATAACCGATGCCGACTTGGAAGGTACCGTGGTCGTTCCTCCGAGCAACGAACCCCGGCCGGTGTCCGACCTTTTGGGTATCCTGGTCTATGACAACGTAGTCCACGGCGGCCAGATCGCCTACCTGCGGGGCTACTTCGCTGGCATGGGCTGGTTCGTCTAATCCGTTAGCTCCCCGCTCACCGTAAGGAGGCCTCGTATGGCGGATATGCCTCGGTCAAAGTTTCTACTCATCTATGGCCAGGGCTACCTAGTAGTTGAACGTCATTGAATTGAGGCACAAATGGTGTATTCTACCGGCATTGGCGGATTGTATCCAAGGAGAAGGGTCGTGCCGGATAAGAAGTACCGTATCGAACTAACCACGGAAGAGCAACAGGAACTGAAGGCCCTGGTTTCCAAGGGACGGGCAGCAGCGTACAAGCAGACCCATGCGCGTATCCTGTTGCTGAGCGATGAAGCGCGGAAAGACGGAGGCATGACGGACGAAGAGGTTGCCCGGTCCCTCCAGATCGCCAGCGCGACGGTGGAAAGGGTACGCCGCCGTTGCGTGGAGGAAGGGATCGAATCGGCCTTGGGGCGTAGGGAGCAACAACGCCGCCGGCCAAAGAAACTGGACGGCGCGGCGGAAGCCCACTTGATTGCGCTGTCCTGCGGGGAACCGCCGGAAGGCCGGGCCCGTTGGACACTGCGATTGTTGGCGGACCGGCTGGTCGAGTGCGAGCTAGTTGACAGCATCCACCCCGAGACGGTGCGCAAGACGCTGAAAAAAACCAACTCAAGCCTTGGCTGAAAGAGTGTTGGTGCATCCCGCCGGAAGGCAATGCGGACTTTGTGTGCGCGATGGAAGATGTGCTGGAGGTATACCAGCGCCCCTGTGGGGACACTGAAGTGTTGGTGTGCCTGGATGAAACCAGCAAACAACAGGTGAAGGAGACGCGGGCGCCGCGACTGGCTCGGCCCGGTGCGGCCAGCGGGTACGATTACGAGTATGAGCGCAACGGGGTCAGCAACCTTTTCGTGCTGTTTGCGCCGTTGGAAGGATGGCGGCGGGTCGGAGTGACGGACCGGCGGACGAAAGTGGACTGGGCGCACCAAGTGAAGAAGTTGGTGGACCAGGACTACCCGGACAAGGACCGGATTGTGCTGGTGATGGACAACTTGAACACGCATCATCCGGCCTCGTTATACGAGGCGTTCGAGCCGATGGAAGCGCGGCGCATTGCGGAGCGTCTGGAGATTCACTACACCCCCAAGCATGGGAGTTGGCTGAACATGGCTGAAATTGAGATCGGAGTGCTGGCCCAGCAGTGCTTGGACCGCCGGATTCCCGATCAAGAGGCGCTGCGCCGGGAAGTTGCCGCCTGGCAGGACCAGCGCAACCGGGACATGGCGCGAGTGGACTGGCGCTTCACCACCGCCGATGCACGCATCAAACTGAAGTCTCTTTACCCAGCAATTCAAAATAGCTGAACTACTAGCTCAAGAACGAATAAGCTATGGCTTAACAAGCGATGGAAACCAACACCAACGAAATTAGGAGGCGGCTAGAAAGGGAGGGATGGCAGCTAGCCCGGCATGGTGGCAAGCACGATATCTACCAGCACCCCGAAAAGAATGGAAGCGTTGCATTGCCACGTCATACAACAGTGAGGTGGCGTAGCCCGTACCATAGCCAAGGCGGCTGGCTGGGATTAAAACAGGGGGCGTGAGAACATGATTCGGTATCCTGCGATTATCGACGGAGAAAAGGGGGCTTATGGTGTCGTCATCCCCGACCTGCCTGGCGCTTGCGCTATGGGTGCTACAGTCGATGAAGCCTTGGCCAATGCGGAAGACATGCTTATCGATTATGTGAGCGTAGTTGAAGAAGGCGAAGAAACGATTGCTTCACCCAGTGCTATAGAAGATGTGGAGTTACAGGCGGGGGAGATGCTGGCGTTCGTAGTGCTTAAGGTAACAACGCCTGCAAGCTAAATGCCGGACTAGGAAGAGAACATCGTTAAGGGCAAGCGCACACTTGCGTTTCTTCAAGGGGACGCCATGACAACGAAACAGCCGATGACGGTAGAAGAACATGTCAACCTCGCTCGCGAGTTTTGTAGGGTCTTTCAGTTGTCCAAGTGGTAATTCAGCAAAGCTACACAGTCCGCTCACCCTGAGCTTGTCGAAGGGGAGGCTTAGGTCCGAAAACTGAAAGACCCTGCGAGTTCTTGAAGAAGTCCGACGGTGAATTTGCGGCTGGCGATAACATACAAGGTTCAGACAAGAAAAACATTAGTTGGATACCGGCCCTTCGCAGTCCTAAACATCCCCCGCAGAGGCTCTTATGCCGAATTTGGAGTTTGGCACTTACGACCTGTTTCAGTGGAACGTCATCGAAGCGGTGCCGGAACCGGTAGACTATTACGACCAGCACCTCAGCGAGGTGCATGTCGCCGAAGAAGTGGGGTTCAAGTACCACTTCATAATCGAGCACCAAGGCAACAACGTCGGCCAATGCACCGCGCCCACGGTCTACCTCTCGGCCTTGGCCCAGCGCACCAGCACTCTCCGCTTTGGCGCCATGATCTTTCAACTCCCTTTTTATAACCCGATGCGCTTGGCCCAAGACGCGGCCATGATCGACCAGCTTTCCCGGGGCCGTTTGGAGTTTGGCGCGGGAATTGGCGTGTTGGAGCACGAGTTGATTCGTTGGAACCTCCCTTTCCACGAGCGGAGGGCAGTGTCGGAAGAGACCTTGGACATCATCAAAAGGGCGTGGACCGAGGAAACCGTTACCCACCAAGGCAAATACTGGAGCTTCGATGAGGCCATCCCCATGCCGCGTCCCTACCAGAAGCCCCACCCGCCCATCTGGTTCGCTTGCCACTCACCCACTTCCTTTGAATACGCCGCGTTGCATAACTACGACGTGTCCCAGAACCTAGACGTAGACCCGGTCATCGCCGAGAAATTTGATATGTGGCGGGACATGTGGAAGGCCCAAGGACATCCGGGGCCCATGCCTCGTACCTTTCTTACCCGGGCAATCCATGTCGCAGAGACCGACGAGCTAGCCAAAGAAGAGGCCGAGCCTTACTTGGTGCAGGCCTACGCCTCCGGGGTGGACCGGCTGGAGCGGACCCGGGTCGGGTATAAAGGCACTGAAGATAACCCCACCACCCGCGAGATCCGGAGGGTGTTCGAAGGCATGGCCACCGGGTTGGACTTTTGGCTGGACAACGGCCTGGCCCACGTGGGAAGCCCGGAGACGGTGGCCCGGCGGTTGGAGCAGCAACAGCAGCGGATTGGGATGGACATCTTTTGCGGGCGTCACCGCTTCGGCCAGATTCCGGACCCTTTGGTGGAGAAGTCGATCCGGCTCTTCGGGGAAAAAGTGATCCCGGCCTTTTCTTGAGGAGGAGCCTGACCTGATGCCGGACAATTCCACACTAACGATTGGACGGGGCCTGGCCTACTTGAGCGTCGTGGTGCGGGACGCGCCCGCGGTCGCCGAGGCTCTGGAACGGGACTTTCTCCTGTCCAGGTCCGACCTCCATGTTGGTTCTAGCGGCCGCCGTGCGCCGGTATTCGCAATTGGCCGGACGCCAGTGGCCCTATTCGAGATCGGGGACGACTTCGTGGGCGGCGCCGAGAAGACGGGGGTGCACCATATCGCCGTGGCCGTCGCTGACCCGGACCGGGCGGCCCAAGAGGCCGTCCGGAAGGGCCTAGCGGTGGTGTCGGACCGGCCCGAAGTCGGCCTGGGCGGCGCCAACCGATTGCTGCTGGACCCCAACTCGACCAGCGGGGTGATCACTTATCTCTCGCAACCGCTGGAGAATTCGGGCGCCGGTGCAGGCCCGGTGCAGCGCATCGATCATGTAGGCGTTGCCAGCCGGGACAATCGTGTGGCACTGGATGTTTTCTCCCATAAGCTGGGGTGGCCGGTGGAAAGCACCCAGACCGACGCCGAAGTCAGCACCACCATCGAGAGCTTTACCTCCGACAAGTACGGCGTTTTCTTCCACACCCGGAAGCCCGAGTTGGTCGGCGGGCTTCGGGTCGCGTTTATTACCATCGGCGATTGCGACTTGGAGTTTTTACAGAACTTGGACCAGAGCGAGGCTGGAGAGATTCAGCGAGGACAAGCGGGCAGCACCCAACAAGACCGGAGCGTCATCACCCGCTACATCGAGTCCCGAGGCCCGGGACTGCACCACCTCGCGCTCAAGGTCGAAGACATCGACGGTCTGTTGAGCAATCTGCACCAAGCCAACCACGTGTTGATTGACCGGGTCGGCCGGCCGGGCAGCCGCCGGGCCAAAATAGGATTCATTCACCCGGCGAGCCTGGGTGGACTGCTGGTCCACTTGGTGCAACGGGAGGACTAAGAGGGTAACCATGAAGTACGACTACGTCATCATCGGTGCCGGGTCGGCCGGTTGCGTTCTGGCCACCAGGCTTTCGGAGGACCCCAACAACTCGGTCCTCCTCTTGGAGGCAGGCCCCGACTATCCCGAGTTTGAGCATTTGCCCATCGACCTCAAAGACGGCAACAATGTCTGGCGTTCCGCTTACGGCCCCCACAGTTGGGACTTCCGGGCCAAGGGCTCGGCGTTACAAGCAGAACCCGTCGTAATTCCCCGAGGTAAAGCCACCGGAGGGTCCAGCGCCATCAATGGACAGGTGCTCTTCCGGGGCGTTCCCGAGGACTACGACAACTGGGCGGAATGGGGCAACGACGAGTGGGCCTTTACCAAGGTAATGCCCTACTTTCGAAAGTTGGAGACGGACCGGGACTTTCCCGGCGGAGACTTTCACGGCAACGACGGCCCCATTCCGGTACGCCGCTACAAGCGTCCGGACTGGTTGCCCCACTTCGGCGCTTTCTACAACTCCTGCGTTGCCTTGGGGTTCCCCGAAGACCCTGACCAGAATCACCCTGACTCCAATGGCATCGCCACCCGGCCCTTGAACAACATTGACGGCGTGCGTATGAGCACTGCCTTGACGTACTTGACCCTAGCCCGCCACCGGCTAAACGTTACCATCCGAGGCAACGTTACGGTGCGGCGCATCCTGTTTGAAGGGAACCGGGCGGTAGGCGTGGAGGCCGAGAGCGGGGGCGAAACCTTTACCATCGAGGGCGATCAGATAGTCCTCAGCAGCGGCGCCATCGGCTCGCCCCAGATACTGATGCTCTCCGGCGTAGGCCCAGCCAGCCACCTGCGCAGCATGGGCATTGACGTGGTCCACGAGATTCCCGGCGTCGGCGAGAACTTGAGAGACCACCCGGCAGCGTTCATCCTACTCCGGGGACAGGGTGACCCGCCCGACGAACTGGCGCCCAGCATCCAGATCGGGCTGCGGTTCAGCCATGAGGACTCCCCCACCAGGGCCGATCTCCAGATCAGCCCCATCCTGATGTCCAGCGAACACGCCCCCGCCAGCGTCCAGATCGACTCCGACGATTTCCATTTCGGCATCAGTTCGGCGTTGCAAAACGCGGTGTCTGCCGGGCGGCTACGGCTCGCCTCCACCGATCCCCACGTTCAGCCCGATTTGGACTATAACTACCTATCCGACCCTTACGACCGGAAGCGGATGCGCCAAGCGATCCGCACTGCGTTGAGCATCGCCGCCCAACCTCCGTTTAGCAATTATGTCGTAGCCCGCGTCAATCCCACCGATGCAGACCTGGCCAGCGACGACGCCTTGGACAACTGGCTGCTGCGGAACGTTTGTACCCAACACCACTCGTCGGGCACCTGCAAGATGGGCCCGGACTCGGACCCGATGGCCGTCGTGGACCAGCATTGCCGGGTCCGCGGCCTGGAAGGTCTACGGGTGGTCGACGCCTCGGTTATGCCGGACGTCATCCGGGCCAATACCAACGCCACCACCATCATGATCGCGGAACGGGTCTCCGACTGGATCAAAGAAGGCAAGTAATAGATAAGGGAAATAAAAGTAGCGTCCATGTGGCAAGTTACTGAGGATAGCCTGGAACCAATCGCAATCGGGGCGGGAATTCTGGGGACCGGCGGCGGCGGAAATCCTTACATCGGCCAGCTACGGGCCCGCCAAGCCCTCAAGGAGTACGGCCCGGTCACCGTACTGTCGCCCGAAGAGTTGCCGGAAGAGTCCCGGGTGGTGTGCGTCGGCGGCATCGGCGCTCCCACCGTGGGGGTCGAAAAGATACGCGACCTCCAGTCCTACTACGCCTTGCGGGCTTTAGAAGAGTACACCGGCCAGCAAGCCACCGCCCTGATTTCCAACGAGATCGGCGGCAGCAACTCGGTGGAGCCGCTGATACCCGCCGCCATAGCCGGTCTTCCCATAGTGGACGCCGACGGCATGGGCCGGGCCTTCCCGGAACTGCACCTGAAGACCTTCTTTGTTTACGGCGTCCCCTGGCACCCCTTGGCCCTGAGCGACGAGAAGGGGAACACGGTCATCATCCCCCACGCCATCAGCGCCCGGTGGCTGGAACGCATCGCCCGGGCCATCACCGTGCAAATGGGTTGCGTAGCCTGCTACGCGCTGGCCCCGATGTCGGCGACCCAGGTTAGGGAGACCGCGGTCTTGGGCACGCTCACCTTGGCCAAGAGCGTGGGTGAAGCGGTGCTAAAGGCGAGGCAGCGGGGCGAGGACCCCATCGGGGCTGTCTTGGGGACCTGCCCCGGCAAAGTCCTCTTCAGCGGGAAGGTGGTGGATGTGGACCGGCGCACCACCGCCGGGTTCGCTCGGGGCACGGTGACCATCGACGGCCTCGGCGGCTACCTTGGAGAGCGTATGGTTATCGACTTTCAGAACGAGAACCTCGTTGCCCGTCGTGACGGGCAGATCATCTGCACCGTCCCGGACTTGATTTGCTTGGTTGACACCGAACGAGGGGAACCCATCACCACCGAGTTGGTGCGGTATGGCTTCAGAGTCACCGTGTTGGGTTTTCCCGCGCCAGTGCTGTGGACTTCTGAAAAGGCCCTGGAAATTGCCGGGCCTAGGGCCTTCGGTTACGACACCGACTTCGTGCACCTGACCATTTGAGAAATAGCCGTTTGCGCCTTCACTTTCCACCCGCCCAAATTCCGGGGCAGGCCGGGAACATTCCTCGAAAACTTCCTAGAACAGGCAAGAGCTATGCGTATTGGCGTTGACGTTGGCGGCACCAACACCGACGCGGTCTTGATGGACGGGGCCACACCTGCTGTCCCAAGCCAAAGTGCCCACGACGCCGGATGTTACTTCGGGCATTGTAGCGGCGTTACAGGAGGTGCTAGTCCAGCAGCCTCAAGACGCCGCCTTCGACGGTGTGATGCTGGGCACCACCCACTTTACCAATGCTCTGCTGGAGCGGCGAGGACTGGCGCCAACCGCAACCCTCCGGCTGGCTCTCCCGGCCACCACCCTGCTGCCTCCGCTGATCGACTGGCCGGAGAACATGAAGGAAGCCGTCGGCGGGGTCACCTATATGGTGCGCGGCGGCCACGAGTTCGATGGCCGGGAGATTTTCCCTTTGGACCGGGCCGAGATCAAAGCGGCGGCCCAAGACATGCGCCAGCAGGGCATCCGCGCGGCCGCGGTATGCGGCGTATTCTCTCCGGTGAATCCAACCCATGAGCAAGAGGCTGCGGCTATCCTCCGGGAAGAGGTCCCGGGTATTCAGGTAACGGTGTCTCACGAGAACGGGCGCATTGGGCTGTTGGAGCGGGAGAACGCTTCGACGTTGAACGCTTGCTTGTGCGACCTGGCTGACCAGACCATCAGAGGGATTCGGGAAGCGTTGGCCCTGTTGGGCTTGAATGCGCCCCTGTTCTTGAGTCAGAACGACGGCACACTG
>CBDCPI010000013.1:0-538886 GCA_965220245.1 Dehalococcoidia bacterium | reverse complement strand
ATACAGGCCGTTCCTCAGGGAGTATTGGCCGAGCGGCTGCGTGCCGGTGGCGCCGGACTGGGAGGGGTGTTTATTCCTTCGGGAAGCGGGACCCGCTTCGCCGAGGGAAAAGAGGTACGATCTTTTGGGGGACGCAACCATGTCTTCGAGCCGGCGCTACGTGCCGACTTCGCCTTGCTCCGAGGGCACCGCGCCGACACCCTGGGTAACCTGGTCTATCAAGCTACGGACCGAAATTGGAACCCATCTATGGCCATGGCGGCGGCTGTGTCCATCGCGGAAGTGGACGAAATTGTCGAACCGGGAGAAGTAGACCCGGAGTTGGTGATCACGCCAGGCATTTTCGTCAACCGGATCGTGCAATCCCTCTAGGGCTCGGGCCCACAGGTCCCGTTGGCCGGAAATCAGCGACCTCCCTGATTTGAAAATCAGGTTTTAGAGGGTGTGTTAAAAGTCCCTTCTCCCCAAGGGAGAAGGTTAGGTTAGGATGAGGGGAAATGCTTCCCATAAGCCAAGTTTGCCATGCCTGAATCGTTGAAGTACGCCCCTCACCCTCACCCTAGCCCTCTCCCGCGGGGAGATGGACCTTTGCAGACACCCAGGATTAGCACGGAGCGCCTTGGACAGCGGCGCAAAATCGAATCGAGACGATGCCAAATCTGAGAAAGCTTGACCAGGCCTCGCAAGCCCGGCGGGTCGCCGCCGAGCTTAGGGCCGGCACCCTGGTTGGGATAGGACCCGGCCTACCGGCCTTAGTTCCCTCCGAAGTATCCACGGCTAGCAGCCTATGGTTCTTGGCCGACAGCGGCGCCTTGGGTTACCGGAGGCCACCTGATGAAGAAAGGCCCGTCTCGGACACCCGCATCCGCGCCGCCGGTCCCGTGGGCTCCAATGGTGAGCCGGTTGTCTTCCTTCCCGGCGGCTCGCCACTCAGCACGGTCGACGCAGCGGCTATGATCCGGGGAGGCCGCGTCGATGTAGCGGTGCTGGAGGCGGCTCAGGTCACCCTGGGCGGAGACTTTACCCACTGGACCACGGCTAACACTCCAGGACTATTCGCACCCGCTTCCTCAGTGGACTGGGCCTCGGGGGCCCGCCGCGTAATCGCGATGCTGCCCCACACCAGTCCCGATGGAGCTTCCAACCTGGTCTCCCAATCTCAGTGGCCTCTGGACGGAATCGGGTGCGTGGACTTAATCGTTACCGACATCGCGGTTATCCGAGTCACCCAAGGCGACTTGGTCTTGGAAGAGGTGGCATCCGGCTGGAACGCGGACGATGTGGCAGCCCTGACCGAAGCTCCCTTGGAGTTTAGCCCGAACCTCAAAGAAGTAACGTTCGAGGCGTCGGTTGGCGAGCCGCCTACCAAGTTATATGCGACGGGCCAACAAGCGGTGCAGGACCTACCCGGCGGGGCCACCGTGAACGTCGACGGCTTTGCTGGCCCCGGCGGTATGGCGCACTATCTCTTGTTGGCGCTGCGAGACCATGGGGCCAAGGACTTGACCATCATTAGCAACACGGCTGGCATCGCCAGGATCGTAAATTTTGGGACGCCTCCAGGCCGCTTGGCCATCGACCACAGCATTTTGGTGGACAACAACCAAGTAAAGAAGGTTATAGCGTCTTACCCGGTGTCACCACGGGCATCCGTGCCCAACTCCTTCGAGCTAGCTTATCAGCGGGGCGAAGTCGAACTGGAGGTAGTGCCCCAAGGCACCTTGGCGGAGCGGTTGCGGGCCGGGGGCGCCGGAGTGGCGGCCTTCTATACTCCCACGGCGGTCGGCACCCTGTTGGCCGAAGGCAAGGAGACTCGCACCATCAACGGAAAAGAGTACGTGTTGGAAACCGGGTTGGTGGCGGATTATTGCTTAATCCGGGCCCACAAGGCCGATACCTTGGGCAACCTGGTCTATAAGGGTACTTCCAGAAACTTCAACGCCGTAATGGCCCCTGCGGCGCGAGTGACCGTGGTTGAAGTGGACGAGATTGTGGAGCCCGGGGGACTCGGCCCGGAAGATATTGTAACCCCCGGAGTGTATATCGATCGCATCGTGAAGCGTCCGCCCGGTTTCTCGGCTTACGAATAGCTAGCCCGGGAAACAGGAATACAAACCCAGCCCAGTCATAAGGGATTGGGCTCCGTACCTGTCAACGGACTGTTCAGGCGGCGCAACCCAATCTTGAGATAGGTCCAAGGAAGATGAGCGGCGCGTTGGATAAAGAGCGGTTGGACCGGGAAATCGTGGCCATGCGGGTGGCCAAGGAGTTGCCCGACGGCGCTTACGTGAACCTGGGTATCGGCATCCCGACTTTGGTTTCCAGCTTTGTACCGGAAGGCAACGTGGTTTTCTACCATAGCGAGAGCGGGATACTCAACTGCGGCCCGATCGCTCAAGATGGCGAGGAGGATATTGACCTTATCAACGCCGGGGGCCAATTCCTGGAACCGGTGCCCGGGATGTCGTTCTTCAGCACAGCCGACGCCTTCGCGATGATCCGGGGAGGGCACGTGGACGTTACCGTGTTGGGCTCCCACCAAGTTTCAGCCAAGGGTGACCTAGCCAATTGGATGTTGCCCGAGCGGGGAGTGGGCAATGTTGGCGGCGCCATGGACTTGGCCGTGGGGGCCGGCAGCATCATCGTGGCCATGGAGCATACCGACCGCCGCAACACGCCCAAGATCGTGGAAGAGTGCACTTTCCCGATTACCGCCAAGGGCTGTGTCTCCCTCATCGTCACCGATCTGGCAGTAATCGAGTGCACCGGCCAGGGTCTAGTCCTCAAAGAAGTCGCCCCCGGTTGGACCCCGGAAGAGGTCCAACAGTTGACCGGCGCCAGGTTGGCCGTCGATCCGGGAGTAAAGGAGTTCGAGCTTTAGACAGACGGATTCGTAATCCGTGCATCATTCGTTTTGTTGAGATGCGTGTTGCGGAGAAAGTGGACGCTATGCGCGAACTGCTCGAAATGCACGCAGACGCGATGCACGTAACTGTTCAGACTTGGTGAGCGCACTGCCACGAAACCGCTCATCCTGAGCGCAGCGGAGTCGAAGGACTGGTTCCCCTCAAGTCTGAACAGTTACTGATGCACGAGGGAACTATTATCGTAGTGACGCGGACAAGGATACGAATTCGCCTTGGAAGACAGGGCGGGCAACCGGCCCCAGGATAATCATGGACCTTGCTCTGAATGAGTACCAACTGTAACTGTTCAGAGTTGAGGGGACACGATATTCAGCATGGCCGCAGCGGCCAGGGTGGAATGGGCGCTGTATTGGACCCGTAGCGGTCCTTACGCTCTTCCCAGGCCTGCTTTGTCAGGACTTACTGATACGTGAATAAGTTTCTAAACTGTCCCCTCCCCTGTCGTTCCGGCGAAGGCCGGAATCCAGGACCGTTCTCCACCAGCTACGTTCTTTGTCCTCAGAATTTCTGGATTCCGGCTCAAGGCCAGAAAGACGAGGACTGCTTTAGGTAATTGTTCACGCATCAGTAAATGCCATGAACAGATGCGGGGAGGGCGAGGACTCCACTTACCATGATGTTCAGTTCATGGATACTCGGCGTCTTCTTTGCGTACTTTGCGACGCTGATCGGTATATCGATAGTAGGCGCTCGCCAAATGCGGGAGATGTCGGACTACGTGCTGGGCGGCAGGCAGGTGAGCAGCCTGACCTCGGCTTTGAGTTCCGCGTCGTCCGCTACGAGCGGCTGGACAATGCTGGTATTCCCGGCTCTGGCCTATACCAATGGCATGATAGAGATTTGGTCAGTGCTTGCCATCATTGTGACCTTATGGCTCAGTTGGGCAATCATGGCGAAGAGACTGCGCCGCTACACCATAGAGACGGGTAACGCGCTGACCCTGCCGGAGTTCTTTGAAAAACGATTTGCAGACAAGACGGGGATTCTGCGGACTTCATCCGGTCTGATCACCGTTTTCTTCGTAATCTTCTATGTCAGTTCCGGCCTGATAGCAGGTTCCAAGCTGCTGGAGACGGTCTTTGGGCTTGCCCCGCCATTGGGCGTCTTGATAACGCTTGGCGCCGTGGCCGCCTATACCTTCATAGGCGGCTTTTTGGCGGTCTCCAGGACCGATGTATTTCAAGCTACGGTTATGCTGGTCTGCTTTACGATAATTCCGGTCACGCTGGTCTTCATATCCGAGAACCCGTTCCGGAATATGGGAGGAGCAGCCTCGGGCTTCTGGAATCCCCTGACGGACATTGACGGAAGTCCCGTGACCTTTGCCTTCCTTATCACTGCGTCAGGATGGGGATTGGGCACGTTTGGTTCTCAGCGCGTATTGCAGCGTTTTATGGCGGTGGGGAGCGAAGACAGGATACCGTCCAGCCGCGACATCTCCACAATGTGGACCACCCTGGTATTTTCCTTTGGGCTGCTGATGGGAATATTTGCTTTTCCCGCTCTTTCGGAAGTGGGGATGCTGAGTGCGGTAGCGGACCCTGAGCGGCTTTACTTAGTGGTCTCAGAAGTATTCTTCCAGCCCGTAGTGACGGGGCTCCTCCTGACGGGGGTGATTGCAGCAATAATGAGCACGGCGGACTCTCAACTACTCTTGGCTTCCGCCATCGCCACCGACGACCTGCCGTTCATCAAAAATTTCGCATATACCATAAAAACTCACGCCAGGGTCTGGCTGGGGCGCTTCCTGCTCTTGGTTATAGGGGTCATCGCTGCCGCCCTTTCAATCTTCAACCCGGAGTCGGTATTTACGCTGGTATCCTACGCTTGGGGAGGAATGGGAGCGGCTTTCGGCCCGGTAACAATTCTGACGTTGTACTGGCGCAGGCTCAACTTCTGGGGCGCGCTTGCATCAATAATCGTTGGCACGGCCTCCGCCTCCGCTTGGGGAGCTTTTTCAGGAGGGCCTTGGGGGATATTGGACGCGGAGCCGGCCACCCCCGGCTTCGTCGCCGCCACCGTGGCGGCCATAGTGGTTACCATCCTCACACCCCCGCCGCCTGAAGAGGTAGTAGAGTTGTTTGACAAGGTCACTTCACCCCATAAGTCTGAACGGTTACTACCAACTTTAACGCGTTGACTTGCTGAAGCGAATTGACTGAGAGCCACACCCGCAATGCCAATGCTAATCTCACCACGAGACTTTGCCGCCCAACCGTCATTCCCGCGCAGGCGGGAATCCAGAAATGCCAAGGAAAAGGACCGTTGCTGGTTGCAAACGCTTCTGGATTCTGGCTCAAGGCCGGAATGACGTATCAAGTCTGAACGGTTACAGCTTTAGGGGTGTGTCGATACGGGTTGCACTTAATGCTAGAATCTACAAGGGACGATTCATCCCACATACCTTACCTCGATACAGGAATGAAATATGCCTGAAACGATTTCTCAGGCGGTTGCCAACGTCAGGAAGCTCTTCAATCTGGATGACCTCAACGAAGAAGACACGAAACTATACGTCGTTGAGCGGCTGCTGGAAAACCTCGGCTGGAACCTGAGAGACCCCAGGGAAATTAAACGTGAGTACAGGGTTGGTAAGGACCGGGCCGACTACGCCTTGAACCCGGATTCGCCAACCGCTGTTTTCATCGAAATCAAGAAACCCGCCGTGCATCTGGAAAATCACCAGAGGCAACTCCTGAACTACTGTTTTCAGCAGGTGGTTAACTTGGCCGTACTGACCAATGGGCGGACTTGGTGGCTGTATCTGCCGCGATACGAAGGAATACAGGAGAAGGGTCTGCACTGGAGCGAAAAACGGTTCTCTAAAATCGATATTACCAATGGAAGGCCATCAGATATACAAAAGGAGTTTGAAAGATTCCTTACCAAAGAAAAAGTGTCATCCGGTGAAGCCGTAGAGTACGCCAAGGCTAGAATCGACGAAAAGGTGAGAATAACCGAGGCGCAAAAGGGAATGCTGGAGGCGTGGAATCAGATTGTAGTCACTCCCCACAATGACCTTATTGGCTTATTGAGGAATACTTCAACGGAGATTTGTGGTTTCGGCGTTAGTGGCCAATGGGTGAAGGAGTTTTTGAAGCAGCATCGATCGGAGATTCAGATATCATCAGGGCCTGCTCCTCAGCCGCCTAATAGTGAGAGAGTAACGCACGGCAGCCGAAGCGTACACTGGACATTCAACGGAGAAAATAAAGAGTCCAATACTTGGAAATCTGCCCTTGCCGAATTCTGTGAACTGATCCATAAGCAGTATCCCAACAAATTCGAGAAGATTTTGAATGTGCGCGGGAGAACGCTTTCGTATTTCTCGATGTCCCGGGGTGACTTAGAGGACCCTCTGGAAATTGGCGGCACAGGGTACTACGTCCATAGCTTTAGAGGTGTGTCCACACAAATCATCAAGGCCTGCAAAAGGGTTGCGATTGAATTCGGACACTCAGACTATTCCTTCAACGCACAGTAGATATGGGGCTGTCGGCCTTAGTTCCCTTGGCATAAGCCATCGGCCATACAATACCAACATCTCGTTTGACGCTAGCCTATTAGTCGGCTAGTATGGCATTGACTGGTATACTATATACTGGCCGCCGATGAGAGGGGACGGTTTATATAGCAACGGCTGGAGAGCAAGTGCCCCTCACCAGGCAGGACCTGCGGTACGAGTTACAGCACTACGCCACCAAAACCGGTCTTGCTAACCTAGAGAACCGGTTGCAGGCTCAGATACTCTTGTTGCCTCGCTGGACAGTCGGCACAATGATAGTTGATTTTGGTATCACCGTTGGCGTACTCAGTCTCATATTAAAGTTGTGACTCGGGAGTCCGATATGCCGCGAGGACCGCAGGGAAAGAAACGCTAGGCATAGCATTTGTTTGGCGGAAGCTTGGGTAAGCCAGGCTGAGAGGGCGACCATTATTGCCGCCGACCGTCTGTACCTGACCCAGGTAATACTGGCGCAGGGAGAAGACGCCGAAGTCGACTTGCTCCGTAACCGCCAGGTAATCAGCCTGGCGGTTTGGTTTTGGTATCCCAAAAGCTGAGGAGACGTAGCCAATATGTCAGACGAACTAATAATCGGAGGAAAAAGCTTCGGGTCTCGGCTAATATTGGGGACGGGCAGATACCGGACCATGGAAGAAATGGTCGAAGCGGTGGAGGCCTCCGGTACCGAGATGATCACCGTGGCTATTCGCCGCTTGGACTTGGACGACCCAACGCAAAAGACCCTTCTGGACTATATCGACTGGACTAAGTACCAGATTCTCCCCAACACCGCTGGTTGCGCCACGGTGGAAGAAGCCCTGTTTGTCGCCCGCTTGGGCCGTGAAGTTGGCCAGACCGATTTCGTTAAACTGGAAGTCATTCCCGACCCCAAGTACCTCTTTCCCGACGGAGCAGCTACCCTTGAAGCGGCACGGCTTCTGGTCGAGGAGGGCTTTAAAGTTCTGCCCTACGTTCATGCCGATCCGACCCTGGCCAAGAAACTGGAAGAGGCCGGCTGCGCTACGGTTATGCCCTTGGGTTCGGCCATCGGTTCCGGGCAAGGCATTCATACCATTGAAGAGTTGAAGATCATCATCGAGCAAGCCACTGTCCCCATCGTGGTGGACGCGGGGCTGGCAGTACCGTCCGACGCTGCCACGGCGTTAGAGTTGGGCGCGGATGCGGTGCTGGTAAACACCGCCATTGCCCAAGCCGAAAATCCCGGCTTGATGGCGGAAGCCTTCCGACATGGTGTGGAAGCCGGCCGCAAGGCCTATCTGGCGGGACGGATAACCGTTCGTCACTACGCTGCCGCCAGCAGTCCCACCACCGATGTTCCTCAGCCGGTTCCGGCCCGCACCTAAGAGTATGGAGTCCCCGCTCCCGCTCCCTTGTCTCTGCTTGGTTACCGACCGTAAGGTTGGCGACCCGCGCACTTTGGTCGACCGAGTGGCCCGGGCCGTATCCGGCGGGGTCGACATGGTGCAACTCCGGGAAAAAGACTTGCCGGGCGGAGAGTTGCTGAAATTGGCGGTCCATATCAAGAGGGCATTACAAGGACGGGCTTTGTTGGTAATCAACGAACGGGCCGATGTCGCCTTGGCCGCCGAGGCCGACGGAGTCCACCTTGGGGAAGAGGCTCTGCCACTGGAAGCCGTCCGCCGGGTAGTGGGGCCCCAAGTGGTTATTGGCCGCTCGGTCCATTCCCCCGAGGCGGCGGCCTTGGCTAGAGATGAAGGCGCCCAACTCCTGATCGTTGGCACCATGTATGCCACGCGCTCCCATCCCGGAGCGGTCCCGGAAGGGCCGGGATTAATCAAGACTATTCTTGAACGACAACAGAGTCCGCCGGGGCGGTGGGCGACATCGCCACCCCTCATTGGCATCGGGGGAATCACCGCAGACAACTTGGGCGAGGTAATGCAAGCTGGAGCATCCGGCGTGGCGGTGATTTCCAGCATTTTGGCGGCGGAAGACCCGGAACGGGCAGCCCAGCAGCTAAAACAGGCGATGCTGGAAGCCTGGCAGGGTGGCGCTGCCCTGCCAGCCGGGGATAGTAGGGGAGGTCCGGTCGCAGGAGGTCCCGATTAGCGATGATTAACTTGATGGTAAACGGCAAACCTAGGTCGATAGACGATAGTATCGACTTGC
This sequence comes from Dehalococcoidia bacterium, assembly GCA_965220245.1. Lineage (GTDB taxonomy): Bacteria > Chloroflexota > Dehalococcoidia > Lucifugimonadales > UBA3495 > CBDCPI01. The sequence goes on along the minus strand of CBDCPI010000013.1, from coordinate 530,303 downwards.
AGACTTACCTTGCCTCCTTTGGGGTTAACCTGGAGTTCGTGGCGGTCGGCTACAACGGGGAAGTGATCAAGAAGGACGAGTTTGATTCCGTCAGCCTCCAAGAGGGCGATGTTCTGGAAATTGTCAGGCCGGTGGGTGGAGGCTGACCTCCGGACCTACTGGTCTTAGTCTATCCGATGACCGGCCAAGCGAGCCCAGCGGCCGGTCCTCCCCGTCGAAGCCATAACCGATGCCTTGCCGTGCTTTCGGGCGTCGCCAAAGGCTCCCCACCGATGGTTTACTCCACTTGGCCTTGAGCTCTTCTTTTGGCGTCTTCTTTTGGCGTCTCCTTTTGTGCCCTCTTCCGTGATTGACCAGTGGTGACCTATGGCTGTCCCAATGTTAGTCTATTAACGCAGCCGGCGTGTTCCTAACTTAACGACTCATAGACGCCGCACGGCCCAAGGGTCATTCGCCGGCTTTCATTGACCGGAGCACTATGACCGGGACGCCGTGACCAAGGGACAACACCACCGGCCTAGAGGGTTGATGGACGAGGTTATCGTTCAAGCTATCGGAATTGAGAAAACCTACCACACCGGCCTCCTGAAAGTACCTGCCCTAAGAGGAGTTGACCTAGGTGTCCAACGCGGTGAGATAGTAGCCATCATGGGGCCCAGCGGTTGTGGAAAGACAACCTTGCTGAACTGTCTTTCGGGCTTGGACGAGATCGACGCCGGGCAAGTGCTAGTCGAAGGTGTGGTGCTTCACGACCTTCCCGACGACGAGCGCAGCGACTACCGCGCCCGCCGAATGGGGTTCGTGTTTCAGCTTTACAACCTGCTTCCGGTGCTCAGCGCGGTAGAAAACGTGGAGATGCCCCTGCTGATTTCCGGGGTTAGCGCCTCAGAGGCCAGGCGCCGTTCCATGGAAGTGTTGGACTTGGTGAGTCTCTCCGACCGGGCCCGGCACCTTCCTGCCGAGCTGTCCGGCGGCCAGCGGCAAAGAGTGACCATCGCCAGAGCCCTGGTAAACCAACCGGCCATCGTTTGGGCCGATGAACCCACGGGGGATTTGGATAGCGAGACCGCCGCGGGCATCATCGACCTGATGTGCCAGCTTAACCGTTCCAACAACCAGACCTTTGTGTTGGTTACCCACGCCCTTGAGGTGGGCAACCGGGCCCATCGCATCGTGCAAATGCGAGACGGGTTAATCGAAGTTGATTCCGGTCAACCGGCCCAAAGCGGCCGCGTTGACGGTGTCCAGCGGCCTGTGGTCTCCGGAGAGTAGTGGAAGAACTCTTCGGGCTGTCCATGAACTGGATCATGGCGGGCCTCTTAGCCCTTTTGGCGCCATCCCTACTCCTAGTATCGTTCATGGCTTGGCGAAACCCAGTCATCCTCAAGCTGGGCTTGCGCAACATCCCCCGTAGAAAGGCGCAGACCGCCCTGATCATTGTGGGAGTGATGATCAGCACCCTCATCATGGCGGCGGCCTTCGGCACCGGCGATACCATCAACTTCTCCATCCGCTCTCAAGCAATCGATGCTTTAGGTCCGATCGACGAGATTGTGGTGTCCGCCCGGACCTCGTCCGAAGACCGCTTCGGGAGCAGTCCCTACTTTTCCTATGTCCGGTTTCTGGAGGTCGAATCTCAGCTAAGCGGGTTGGAGCAAATTGACGGGTTGGCTGCGGGGATTGGCGAGGAGGCGCCTGCGGTAAATCTGGCGAACTTTCGGGCCGAAGGAAACATGAGAGTGGCCGGAGTCGATCCCGTCTCGTTGACTGCTCTGGGAGGCATCCGCTCCACCACCGGGGACCCGGTGGCGCTGGAAAACCTGGCGGCGGATGAAATCTACATCAATCAAGCTGCGGCTGAAGAGTTGGAAGCCCGGCCGGGAGACACTTTACGGCTGATGGTGTCTGGCAAGACGTCAACTTTCGTGGTGAATGCAGTGGTCTCCAAAGGCGGGCTCGCTGGCGACCAGCCGACGGTGATTATTCCCCTCTCCCGAGCCCAGACGGTGTTTGGTAAAGCCGGACAGGTGAACTCCTTCGTAATATCCAACCGGGGCGATGAGAATGCCGGAGTAGACCTGAGCGATGAAGTGACTCTGCTACTGAGGGTATTGTTCGCCGACCGGGCAGTTGCGGCCGAGCTTCAGAGCCTCTTACAGCAAGAAAAAGCAGTCTTGGTGTTCGAGGCCGGAGGCGAGTCACTGGGCGGCAGCTTGGGGGAGGACATCTTCCGCTTGCTTCCCTACTTAAGAGGCAAAGAGCCGGACGACCAGTTGCTCGGAATCTTAACCGGCGACGGCGTGGCCCAAGCAGTGGTGACAACTTTAGCCGCCGGTGGGCTCGAAGATTTGGCAGACGAAGCTAATCGCCTATTTACAGACCTAGCCGAGTTCCGGGTGGTTGACATAAAGCGCCAGGTGCTGGAAGCAGCGGATGAAGCCGCCAGCCAGGTTACTACCATTTTCATCGTTCTCGGGCTCTTTTCCATAATGGTCGGTGTCCTGCTGATTTTCCTCATCTTTGTGATGCTGGCGGCAGCCCGCCGTCCGGAGATGGGCATGGCCCGGGCGGTGGGAGCCAAGCGGCGGCACCTTATATGGATGTTCGTATTTGAAGGCACGTCTTACTCGCTGATTTCGGCCGCTGTGGGGGTGGCGGCAGGTCTGGGGATTAGCGCCGTAATAGTGTTGGTGGCCAACCAGTTTATCCGGTCTTTCGAAGAGGACCTCCAGTTTGTCCATCATATTGAAGTACGCAGCGCCATCGTCGCCTACTGTCTGGGTATCCTAATCACGCTGGGCACCGTCGCCTTCTCCGCCTACCGGGTCAGCCGTATGAATATCGTCGCGGCTATCAGGGGCCTGCCGGAAGCCCCGGCGTCGGCGGCCCGAGCCGGTTGGGGTTTACGGTTGAGCGAGGTAGGGAGGTCGCTGGTGCGGCCGCTGCTTTTCGGGAACGCGACCGCAGGTGCCATAGCAGACCGGCGGGTCTCCGGTGCTGCGTGGAACGCGGGCCTGATGGCCCTTTGGCTGGTCCTGTTCCCCGTCTGGACCGTCGACGTGGCAATTGCTTTGGTCCGGTTCCTTTGGCCTTATTGCTTGCAGGGGTGGCTTTCCTTTTTGTTGGGAGTGTTCTTGACTTGGTTGGGGGCCGCCATCGATGAAGCAGGCCCTTTTAGAATCGGGGTCTCCATCGCCATTCTGGGACTGGGATTGATGGTCCGTAACAGTATGGAACGCTCCGGTCTGTTTCCCACATTGAAGGACCGGCTGACCTTTACCTTGACCGGACTGTTGCTGGTCGGGTTTTGGGTGCTCCCCTTCAGCAGCCTGCGAGCCGTCGCCGGAGAGTTGGAGGGCGGGCCCGAAATGTTCTTCATCTCCGGGGTCGCTATGGTAGCGGCGGCGGTGTGGACCATCATGTATAACTCAGACCTGCTGCTAAGGGCCATTTCCACTGCCAGCGCCCGGGCTGGCCGGTGGCGTCCGGTGGTCATCACCGCCGTAGCCTACCCGATGGCGGCCCGGTTTCGCACCGGGTTGACCTTGGCCATGTTCGCCCTGGTTATTTTTACCCTCATGGTAGTATCCATACTTACCGAGGCCTTCGGCGCCTCTTCCGATAACATCGTCATCGCTACTGGCGACTGGGACCTAGAGAGCCGGGTGAACTCGACAACCCCGGTGGGCGACGTCGCCAAGGCCATTGAAGAGTCCTCTGAGCTGAGTCTGGCCGACTTCCAAGCCATCGGCGGCTTTACCACCGTGCCAATCCAAGCCCGCCAAGTTGATGCCAGCGATAAAACGTGGCAACTTTACGCCGCCAGGGCTGCCGACGACGATTTCCTCGACGCCACGGGACACCGTCTCAAACTCATCGCCGACGGTTACGGGCCGTCGGAGCGGGCGGTGTGGCAGGCCCTCAAGGAAGACCCGAAGCTTGCCGTGGTGGATGCGGCGGTGGTGCCCAGCCGGGGCGGTTTTGAAGACGAGGTCCAATTCTCGTTGGAGGGGCTACGCTACGAGGACGACGGAATGTCTCCCATCGAGATCGAGGTACGAGACCCGCTAACCGGCTCGGTGTTCCCCATTACCGTAGTTGGCGTGTTGGACGTGCAAACCGACAACTTCGCCAACATGGGCTTCGGGATGATCACTTCCAAGGCTAACTTGGACCGGACGTTACCCTTTCCGGTCCCCATTACTACCTATCGTTTCCGGTTGGCCGAGGGCGCCGACGCCGAGCAAACCGCCAACGACTTGGACCTTGCTTTCCAAGATAACGGAGTGGAAACCGAGGTACTGAGGTCGGTAGTAGAAGAGCAGCGCGCCGCCAGCCGGGCGTTCAATAACCTGTTTACCGGCTACATGGGCATGGGGCTGATGGTCGGCATCGCCGCTTTGGGGGTGATCAGTCTAAGGGCCGTGGTGGAACGCAGGCAGCAGATTGGGGTGCTGCGGGCCATTGGATACCGCCGCGGGATGGTCCAACTAAGCTTCCTTCTGGAGTCGTCCTTCGTGGCCCTCCTCGGCATCGCCATCGGAGTCGGCCTTGGCACCGTCCTCTCCTACAACATCGTCACCGACATCCGCAGCAACATAGACACCATCAGGTTCAACATGCCGTGGATTCAGACCGGAATCATCGTCGGAGTAGCCTATCTGTTCTCGCAACTGACGACCTTCCTCCCCGCTCGCCAAGCGTCACGAATCTACCCCGCCGAAGCGCTCCGGTACGAATAAATATCGTTCAGGGTTATTGGGGGGTTAGGATTACCTTCCCCCGGGTGCCTCTGGCGGCCAAGTGCCGGTGGGCGGCGGCCACCTCGGACATGGGCATAACCTGGTCAACCACCAGCCTGGTACGGCCCTCGGAGATCATGGGGAACAGCTCGGCCATGGCCGCCTTGTGGTCCAAACGGCCGGCCGGCGAACGCCCCATGCTAAAGCCTATCACCGTGCGGTTGACCGGGAATATATCCGCGGCCAGCAAGGAGGCTGGAGTGCCCGAGGCGTTGCCGTAGCTGATCAGTCGCCCGTAGGGGGCAACGCAACGGACACTTTTTTCCAGCACCGGGCCGCCGACACACTCCAGCACCAGCTCCACGCCCCCGCCGTTGGTTTCCTCTTGCACCGCGGCTTCGAAATCGTCGGTGGTGTAGTTGATAGTAACGTCGGCGCCCAAGGACCGGGCGAGGTCAAGTTTGTCTTGGGTAGAGGCGGTGGCGATAACCTTGGCGCCCCAGGCCTTGGCCAACTGAATAGCCACGGTGCCCACCCCGGAAGCTCCAGCCTGAACCAAGACGGTGTCTCCCGGCTGCATGTGGCCGCGGGTCTTCAACATGTGATAGGACGTTAAGAATACGATGGGCATTCCCCCGGCTTGCACCGGGTCCAGGGTCTCCGGGTAGGGGAACACGAAGTTGCCGTTAACCGCCACGTACTCGGCCTGCCCTCCCGGCCCCATCGCCATCACCCGTTGCCCCACCGTGATGCCGGTTACGTTTTCTCCCACCTCGACAACGCTTCCGGCGGCTTCCAGACCTAATGACGACGGCAGGTCCGGTCCAGGGTAGCCGCCGCCCCGGCGCATCAAATCGGCATAGTTGACCCCCGCCGATTCTACTTTGATAAGTACGTGGTGAGGCCCGGGCTTAGGCTCGGGGGCCTCTTCCCACCTCAAGACGTCTACGTCGCCAAATTCGTGGATCCGGACCGCTTTCATCTGAATACTCCTGTGATCATTCCAAGGTTGCCGTTCCGGCTGACCCGGACACTTGGTTTCAACTCTCCCGCATTCCAAGGGCCATTAGCTTGGGCCGAAAAGGAATCGAGGGTAATGGGAAGGCAAGAATTGCTATGAGGCCTTTCGCAGGTTTGGGGAATCTAGGACTTCAGGGTTGACTACCCGAATAGGCTCGCCGCTGGCGAAGGCCCGGATGTCCTCTACAACTCCGGTATAGAAGGCCCGGTAGGACTCTTCGGTCACGTAGCCGTTGTGCGGTGCAATAATCGTATTGGACAGCTTTAAGAACGGGTGGTCGGCAGGCAAAGGCTCGTGGTCGAAGGTGTCCAACGCGGCGCCCGCAATGGCGTTGCGCTGCAAGACGCTTACCAATGCCGCCTCGTCCACAATGGGCCCCCGAGAAATATTGACCAGGTAGGCCGTGGGCTTCATCAATGCCAGTTCCCGCACTCCAACCAAGCCGCGAGTCCGGTCACTGAGGCGCACGTGAATAGAAACAATGTCCGATTCCGTGAACAGGGCGTCTTTATCGACGTAGCTGGCGTGACATTCAGCGGCCCGCTCTGGAGTAAGGTTTTGACTCCAAGCAACCACATTCATGTCGAAAGCGTTGCCCACGCGGGCCATCAGCGCCCCTATATGACCCAGGCCAAGTAGCCCCAGGGTCTTATCTTTGAGTCCTACCCCGATTTCCGTACCCCACTTACCTTCTCGGGTACGCTGGTCTTCTTGGGGTATGCGGCGAAGCAGGCCGATGATCAAGCCCCAAGTCAACTCCGTCGGTCCCTCCCCCGCTCCTTGGGTGCCGGAGACCACTATCCCCAATTCGGTAGCCGCTTCTACGTCGAAAGCGGCGTTCCGGGCGCCGGTCGTCACCAGTAACCTAAGCCGGGGCAACTGGGACAGCACCGACCGGGGAAAAGGCGTGCGTTCCCGCATCCCCATGACCACGTCGAAGTCCTTGAGACGGGATACCAGCGCCGTTTCCTCGGCGATATGGTCCTGGAAAAACTGGACTTCGGCGTCGTCCGGAAGCTGGGACCAGTCGGCCAAGTCCTGAGCAACGCCCTGATAATCATCGAGTACCGCTACCTTCACTTGTTCCGACCTCCAGCGCCGCTATTAAGCGGCTACAGTTAAGCATACACTCAAATCTAGGGTCAAGCCGGGTTTCGCCAGCGAGGAAGCCCACTACCGGGAAGGAGCGGGCCTCTCCAGCTTCAGGCCCTTGACCGCACATTTTGGGAGGACTAATCTAGTTTCGTCCCCACTCCAGAGGCCCTAATCTTCCCGGGGAGGTCACAGTTGGACTCGACAGACTACGATGTAATTATCATCGGAGGCGGAATCGTCGGTCTCTCCACCGCGATGCAGTTAAAGCGGGAAGGGTCCCCCAACTGGAAGGTTGCGGTGGTGGAGAAGGAAGGGGAGTTGGCTACCCATCAAACCGGGCACAACAGCGGCGTGATCCACTCCGGCATCTACTACCGGCCCGACTCCCAGAAAGCCCGGTTCTGTGTGGCTGGCCTTCAAGCATTGCTAAATTTCTGCGAAGAAAACGAGATTGAGTATGAGCAATGCGGCAAGGTAATCGTTGCCACTAGGGAAGATGAGTTGGGCCGGCTGGAGACTCTCCAAGAACGCGGCAACGCCAACGGTGTTCCCGGGTTGGAGATAATCGGCCCGGAGCGTCTCCAAGAGATCGAGCCCCATGCCGCTGGCATCCGGGCCCTGTGGGCGCCCTATACCGGGATCATTGATTACCGAAAAGTCGCCACAGCCTACGCCGGAAAATTCCAGGAACGGGGCGGCGAGGTCTTCACCAATGCCCTGGTGCGCAAGATGACCAAATACCCGGACGGCGTGGCCGTGGAGACCACCGGGGGCGACCTTAAAGCCAAGCACATCATCAATTGCGGCGGGCTACACGCTGACCGGCTGGCGGAAATGACGGGCGAGCAGGTGGACGTCAGGATCATACCTTTCCGGGGGGAGTACTTCACCCTGCGGGAAGACAGGCATCATCTGGTCAAGGGGTTGATCTACCCGGTCCCCGACCCGCGCTTCCCCTTCCTGGGGGTGCATTACACCCGCACCATCGGCGGCCAAGTCGAGGCCGGTCCCAACGCCGTGCTGGCGATGCAAAGGGAGGGCTACCGCAAGACAGACTGGAACTTGGGCGACTCTTGGAGCACTTTCTCCTACCCAGGGTTTTGGAAGATGACTGCGAAGTATTGGCAAGTTGGCATGAGTGAGATGCGGCGGTCGCTCATCAAGAACCGGTTCGTACACGACCTGCAACGTTTACTGCCGGAGATTCAGTCGGATGACCTGGTCCCCGGCGGATCGGGGGTGAGGGCCCAAGCGGTGTCTCGGGGCGGGGCGCTGCTGGACGACTTTTCCATAGTCCGGGGCAAAGAGGCTATCCACGTGATGAACGCCCCTTCTCCGGGCGCCACCTCGTCTTTGGCCATTGGCTCCCACATCGCCGACTTGGCCGTCGAGACCTTTGGTTAGAATTGAGTTCAGTCCTTGGCTAGTTTCGAATAACACTTTGCAAAATTTACATAATGCGGCTACGGGTAATCGCGTTCAAAGTGACTGTAGGCTACGGGTGGGGTTGTTGCTACTCCGAGAAGGGGGTAGGTATAATTGACCGCAATCTGCCTCCGTTATGTTATTCAGACGTAGGACCTGACTGATACCGCTTGAGCCGGGTTGTTTATCGGCCTTGTGCCTCAGTTCTGGCGTGAGCTGAAGCCAAAGCCGCTCTTGCAGTGGGCGCACCTTTAGCATGGACGCAGCGTTGGACCTCAGTAACTGGAATCTCAGCGAAGAATTTGTCCACGACTATTTGAAGGCGGTGGACGATTCACTTCCTACGTACTCGATTCACGGCTTGGTCCCGCCGGTGGCGTTGGCGGCCCGGGCTCTAGGGTCTCTGCTGGAGCATTTGGACCTCCCTCCTGGAGCCATCCATAGCCTTCAGGAATTGACGACTTACCAAGCGGTACTTTTGGGGGAGCCGCTCCGGGGGACCGCCACGGTGGGCCAACCCAAGAAGCGGGGCGCTTTGCAATTTATTGACGCTGCGGTGACCCTAAGTAACCGCCGTGGTGAAGACGTCCTCAGCAGCAAAAGCACCGTTTTAGTAGTGAAACCCGGTTACCAGGCTGCTGCTGGTAAAGAAGCCGAAGCCGCTCGGCCGCGACGCGAGACCCCGGCCGAGCAGCTTCCCGGCGAGTTGCAAGGAAACGGAGCTACCACTAACTTACCCAAGGTTACCAAGACCGTCACCTTGGAGCGATTGAAAGCGTACTCGGAAGTGTCCAGCGACCACAACCCCATTCACTTGGATGCAGAGTTTGCGGCAACTACCCAATTGGGCGGGACAATCGCCCACGGTATGCTCACCTTGGCCTATATCTCAGAAATGATGGCGATGGAGTACGATAAAGCCTGGTTGTCCTCCGGCGCTTTGAAGGTACGATTTAAAGGTGCGGCATATCTGGGCGACACGGTGGAAACCTGCGGCCGGGTAGAAAAGCAAGAGACGGTAGGTTGGGGGCAAAGGCTAAACTGCCGGGTGGGAGTTAGCAACAAGACCACGGGACAAGAATTGGTCACCGGCCGGGCGACCGTGATCGTCTAAGTCTGGTGTGACCAGAGACACCCAACCGGCCAGCGTCCCGGAGGGAAGCCCGACAAGGTTACCGCGAACAGTCCCCGGTTATTCCAGACCATAAGGAAGAGATATATGGCCAGTAATCAGCACTGGAACTCAGAGCCGGTCCGGGTGGTAGTAGATGCGATGGGCGGCGACCATGGGCCGGTTGAAACCGTCAAAGGGGCGGTCCACGCTCTCAGGTCTGAGAACATCAAGCTGATACTGGTTGGCGATCCGGAAGAGATAAACGGCCACTTGGCCCAGTACGACCTGGCTGACCGGCCGCCGGAACCAGACTTAGTCGAAGTGGTCCCGGCCCAAGGCAAAGTCGGCGACGACGAGCATCCGGTGCAGGCGATCCGGCACAACCCTCAAGCTTCAATTCTAGTGGCGATGAAGGTCCTGCAAAGCGGTAAGGCCGACGTGCTGGTTTCAATGGGGTCCACCGGGGCCTCGATGGCCGGCGCGGTACTGGTGTTGGGCCTGATGGACGGTTTGGACCGGCCTTGTATCGGCGGGCCGTTTCTCGGATTGGCGCCGCGGACGGTCTTGGTGGATATGGGCAGCAGCATTGATTGCCGCCCGGCTATGTTGCTGAACTTCGCGGCTCTGGGCGTAGTTTTTGCCCGCAAATTCCTAGACATCCCCGACCCCAAGGTGGCGTTGCTTAGCGTAGGAGCCGAAACGGCTAAGGGCAACCGCCAGGTCCAAGAAAGCTATCAGATCTTCGAGGAAAGCCACCTCAACTTCGTCGGCAATGTGGAAGGCATGGACTTTTTCACCGAAAAGGCAGACGTGATCGTGTGCGACGGCTTTGTGGGCAACATATTATTGAAATACACCGAAGGACTGGGAAGCGCTCTCTTCCCGTTTCTGGAGGCCCAACTGGCCTCCCGTCTGTCTCCTAGGGAAGTCAAGGAAATCGCCGCCTCGCTCTGGAAATTGACCAACCTTCCCCGGACCGTCGGCGGGCCATTGTTCGGAGTAAACGGAGCGGTGGTGCTGGGCCATGGCTCTTCTAAGGCGGAAGGGGTGGCTGGCGCCATCAGCACTGCCAAACGCTACGTAGAGTTGGGCTTGGTGGATAGCATGAGGGCTGAGTTGGCCCTCTTGCAGCTACAGCAAGCGCCCACGGGTCCCAACTAGTTCCCCCAAATAGTCCCATCGTGTATAGCCGACTGGCAACGGACCTGGTCTACCGGGTCCCTCCGGAGCAAATCGCCCTTCTGGGTATGGCCCAAGCCAAGAAACAATGCCTGAAAAAGTCAACCAAGAAAAAGTCAACCAAGCTAGCCTGAGTGGTCAAGTGGCCCTGGTTACCGGAGCCTCCCGGGGCATCGGCGCCGAGATCGCTTCCACGCTGGCCTTAGCCGGCGCCAAAGTTGGGGTCAACTACCACTCAAGCCCCAAGGCTGCCAACGCAGTGGTGGATGAAATCAGCAATCGGCACGGTGAAGCCTTCTTGGTCGAGGGTGACATTTCCGAGGAAGCTTCCGCCCAAGCCGCCATCAAACGAGTACTGGCCGAGTGGGGCCGGATAGACATTCTGGTCAACAATGCCGGGATCAACCGGGACCGGTTATTGCTCCGCATGACCGCTAAAGACTGGGATGAAGTGCTGGACGTAAACCTGCGAGGGGCCTACCTTTGCTCCAAGTTCGCCATGCCCCACATGATCAAGCAACGCAGCGGCCGCATCATAAACATATCCTCGGTGGTAGGGTTAAGCGGCAACCCCGGCCAAGCCAACTATGCGGCAGCCAAAGCGGGTCTCATCGGATTTACCAAGGCCGTGGCCCGAGAGGTCGCCTCCCGGAACGTTACAGTGAACGCGGTGGCTCCGGGCTACGTGACTACCGGCATGGTAGAAGAGCTTTCCGAGGAGACTCAACAACAGATTCTGAGCCGAATACCCATGGGCCGGTTTGGGACTGCCAAGGATGTGTCGGGTGCGGTGTTGTTTCTTTGCGGCGAGAGCGCCAGCTATATTACCGGTCAGGTACTGACCATAGACGGCGGCCTCATCGCCTGAGCGGTCCGGCCCACTCCGACGGAGGTTACGTTGAATAACCGCGCAATGGGAAAGACCCCCACCACAGCGGCCAGCCGCTTTCGCCAGTTACTCGCCGAGCCGGGTATCATTGTTGCGCCCGGCGCCTACGACTGCTTGACCGCCACCATAATCCAGCAATCGGGCTTTCCGGCAGTGTATATGACCGGCGCGGGTACCTCGGTGGCGCGGTTGGGCTATCCTGACCTAGCCTTGGCCACCATGACCGAGATGCTGGCCAACGCCTCCGACATCACTAGCGTGGTCGACATCCCGGTAATCGCCGACGCGGATACCGGCTATGGCGGCCTGCTAAACGTGCAGCGCACGGTTAGACAGTATGAACGTACCGGAGTGGCGGCCATCCACATCGAGGACCAAGAGTTCCCCAAGCGGTGCGGCCACTTGGACAACAAACGGGTCATCTCTGCGGATGACATGGTCCAAAAGATTCGGGCCGCCGTCGACGCCCGCACCAACCCCGATTTCACCGTTATTGTCCGCACCGATGCCATAGCGGTCACCGGCTGGGACGACGCCATGCGTCGCTGTGAAGATTACATCAGGGCCGGGGCCGACGCTTTGTTTGTCGAGGCCCTGCGCACCCACGAGGAGGCGGAACGAGTTACTGCGGCTTTCGATGTGCCGATGCTCTATAACTTCGTGGAAAGTGGGAAGTCGCCCCTGATTCCGGCTCCCGAGTTGGAAAAGCTGGGGTTCAAGATCGTTATCTTCCCGGCCAGCGCGTTGCTGGCGGTGTGCCGCGCGGTCACCGATGTGATGCGCGAACTCAAGCAGTCAGGGACAACCTCCCACTTGCTGGACGGCATGACCAGCCTTCAGGAATGCTTCGAGATGGTTGGCCTCTCGGAGATGTTGGCCCAGGACTCTAAGTTTGCGGAGAATGGCGCAGTCCAGTAGACCCAGACTCTCTGCGGAGGGAAGGTTTAAATGGTAGTTTCGTTCAATCTCACCGAGGCTTCCATTCAACCTTACGCCAGCGAAGAGTCATTTCACCGGGGCCGCGAATACTACGAAGATGGCGCGGTCTTAACGGTGTCGCGGCGAGGCGAGGAGCTCTTCGCAGAGGTGCAAGGAAGTGAATACCGTCCCTACCGGGTGCGTGTTGCTCTGCGCTCCGGGGCCTTCCAGGATGCCGATTGTAGCTGTCCTTACGAATGGGGCGGCATTTGCAAGCATATCGTGGCTGCTCTTCTCGAATGTATCCACAATCAGGACCGCATCCAGCAGCATCCTTCCGTAGAAGATGTAATAGACAGGCTGGACCGTGACCAGTTGAAGACTCTTCTCGTCAAGTTGGCCCAGCGGCAGCTTGGCCTGGCAGACCAGATCGAAGCCATTGCCCAGGAACTCGCCGGCGCACCGGAAGCTGCCTCCGAAGAAGCGCCGCTATCCCCCAAACGCCCAGCCGTCAATCCCGATGCTGTCCGGCGCAGGGTCGGCGGAATCCTTTATGGGGGCGGACACGGGCGTTCCTATGATTACCGGTACGCGGATACCGTGATTGATGGAGTTGGCGCAATTTTGGGAGAGGTCCGTGAGGTCCTGTATTCGGGTAACGGCCAAAACTCGCTGGATGTCCTGGATGCGCTAACCGAGGAGTATGTTTCCGGTTGGTATACCGTGGATGATTCCAACGGTGAATTGGGCGATTTCTTCGAAGATTTGGACCTGGCATGGGCAGAGGCCCTCCTGGCGGTCCCTTTGACTCGCGACCAACGCCAGGCGTGGGCTGAAAAGTTAACCGCATGGGCTGGAGAAGTGGACCAATATGGCATCGAAGATGCGTTTGACATGCCCCAAGCGGCTGCGCTGGAAGGATGGGACACTCCATACCTGCGTCGAGTCTTGAATGGGGAAGTTGCCCGCCGGGGGGACCGGGAAGGCGAGCGTTCCTACTACTCTCACGAACTGGCCCAAGTGCGGCTCGCCGTGCTGGAACGCCAAGGAAGGACGCAGGAATACCTCTACCTGGCCGAAGCGGAGGGGCAGACGGAGAGCTATACGACCATGCTGGTCAAGCTGGGGCAAGTAGCCGAAGCCGTGGCTTACGGACTGAATTATCTCCATAATGCCGAAGAGGCCATGAGTCTGGCCGGGCAATTATGGGACGCCAGTGAGACCGAGCCTGCATTGCAAGTTGCCCGCCACGGTCTGACTCTGGAAGGGTGGAAGTCCGGCCTGGCCCGATGGCTGCGGCAAGCGGCGGATGTTGCCGGCCAACCTGGACTAGCCTTGCAGTCGGGCATCATCGCATTCCGAGAAAGCCTCGATCTGGCCGACTACGGAGAAGTCAAGGCCCGGGCTGGGTCCCAATGGCCTCAAATAAAAGGCTCGCTCTTGGAACACTTGGCGGATTCTGCACGCGGTCCGGCGAGAATCAAGATTTATCTGCATGAAAACATGGTGGCTGAGGCGGTCCAGGCAGTTGATGAGGATGCCTACGTGGGACACGAACTGCTGGCCGACGTGGTGGATGCGGCCGGCGAACTTTACCCGGACTGGTGCATCGGCCACTGCCGGCGAGAGGCAGACTCTATCATGGATGCGGGCAAGTCGAAGTATTATTCCAATGCCCTGCGCTGGTTGGGCAAGGCCCGTTCCATATATCTGGCCTGTGGACGTGAAGCAGAGTGGCAGGACTACCAGCAACAGCTTGTGGACCGCCACCGGCGCAAGCGAAGCCTGGCGCCCCATTTGATTGAGCTGGCCTAAATGATGCAGTATTCAGGGCAGCATAGGGCAATTGGGAGCGTACATCACGCCCCGGGGAGTGAGTCATGGCTAACGTAGTTTTGGTATTGGACATGGTCAAGGGTTTCCTGGAGCCGGGCCACAACCTCTACTGCGGCGACGATGCGAGGAGGGTTATCCCAAATATCCGCTCGCTGCTGGAGCGGGAGCAGACCAAGGGTTCCGCGATTCTTTTCGTCTCAGACCATCATGACCCCGACGACCTGGAGTTCCAAATGTTCCCCGTCCACTGCGTCAAGGGCACCGAGGAACCCAACGTCGTACCGGAGTTGGAAGAGTTCGTCACGGATTCCAACGTCGTTCCCAAGAACCGCTATAGCGGTTTCTTCAACACCGGACTGGACCAACGGCTGGAGCGTCTGAAGCCTGATAAACTCATCGTCTGCGGTGTCTGCACCGACATTTGCGTGCTTCACACCACCGCCGACGCCCGCAACCGGGACTACCGGGTGGAGGCGCCAGCCAATTGCGTGGCCACCTTCGATCCCGATGCCCACACGTGGGCGCTGGGACACCTGCGAAACATCCTGGGAGCGGCGGTCACCTAATCCTCCACAGAAATCGGCCCGGCCTTGCTGTTCTGCGATAGCTGGGCGTATTATGGGACATCCACAACCCGGCGCAACGAGGTAACCATGCTTTACCGCACCTATCGTTACTCCCAATGGGACGGCACCCAAAGTATCTTCGACATTGACGCCGACGAGCTTATGGACCTCCTCTCGGAGGAGTTGTTGAAGCAGGGAGACGTAATGCGGGCTCTTCGGGAGATGTTCCGCAATGGGATGCAAAACCGGGACGGAAACCAGTTGCCCGGTATCAAAGACTTACTGGAGCAACTAAAGAACCGGCGGCGCCAGCAGCTACAACAGTACAACATGGACTCGGTGGTGGATGACCTCAAGGAGCAGTTGGAGGACATCATCAACACCGAGAGGGAAGGCATAGACCGGCGTTTGGAGCAGGCCCGGCAGCAGGTAGCCCAAGCGCCAGAAGACGAGCGGGAGCAACAAGAGAACCTCAATCGGCTTCTGCAACAGCGGGCCGACCGCAACCGGGAACGCTTGGACAAGCTTCCCGAGGGCGTTGGGGGGCAAATTCAAGAGTTGATGGAGTACGACTTCATTGACCCCGAAGCCCAGCAAAAGTTCCAAGAGCTCTTGGACATGCTGAAGTCCCAGATGGCCCAAAACCTCTCCCAGCAGATGCAGCAGCAGCTACAGGGCATGTCTCCTGAGGATATGGCGGCCATGCGGGAGATGATGCGCCAGCTTAACCAGATGATGCGTGACAAACTGGAGGGACGGGAACCTGATTTTGAAGGTTTCATGCAGCAGTTTGGTCCGATGTTCGGCCCCAACCCCCCTCAGAGCTTCGAAGAGTTGATGGAGCAGCTACAGCAACAACTGGCGCAGATGCAATCCATGATGGAAAGCATGTCTCCGGAAATGCGGCGGGAGCTGGAAGACGCCCTTGGTGCTGCCTTGGACCCGGAGACCCGCCGGGAGATGGCCGAGTTGGCCTCTCTGATGGAACAAATGATGCCCATGGATGAATTGCGCCGCCAATACCCCTTCTTGGGCGACGACAGCCTCACTATGGAGCAGGCCATGGAGCTAATGCGTCATCTCCAAGACCAGGACCAACTGGAGGAGGCGTTGCGGCAGGCGATGCGCACCGGCAACCTGGATGAGATCGACCCCGACAAGCTTGCCGAGTTGCTGGGAGAAGAAGCCCGGCGGGCTTGGGAGGAACTGGAGCGCCTGCGCCAACTTCTTAAGGACGCCGGGTACGTAACCGACGACGACAAGATGGACCTGACAGCCCGGGGTATGCGCCGCATCGGCCAAAAGGCGTTGCGAGAGGTCTTCGCCCACCTCAAGAAGGACCGCATGGGTAACCACCTGATGGATACCCGGGGCGCCAACGGCGATCTTTTGGGCGACACCAAACCCTACGAGTTTGGAGACCCCTTCCAGATCGATCTTCAGACTACCGTAAAGAACGCGGTGCTTCGAGGCGGGCCCCAGGTACCGGTGAAGATGGGCCCTCAAGACTTCGAAATATACCGTACCGAGCACATGACCAGAGCGGCCACCGTGGTCTTGCTGGACCAGAGCCGCTCCATGGGGTTGTTCAACAACTTCCAAGCGGCCAAGAAAGTAACCGTCGCGCTGATGGCTTTGATCCGCTCCCAGTATCCTCGGGATACCCTCCACATTATCGGCTTCTCCGACTACGCCAGGGAAATCAAAGAGGAAGAACTGGCTAAATCAAGCTGGAATGCTTGGGTCTCCGGCACTAACTTGCACCACGCACTCATGCTCTCCCGGAAGCTGCTGTCTAAGGAGAAGGGCGGCACGCGGCAGGTCCTGTTGATTACCGACGGCGAACCCACTGCCCATCTGGAAGGAGACCGGGCGTTCTTCAGCTATCCCCCCAGCTACCGCACCGAGCAAGAGACCTTGAAGGAAGTCAAACGATGCACCCAAGAGGACATCGTCATCAACACCTTCATGTTAGAAAACTCGTACCAATTGGTGAATTTCGTCGAACGGTTGACCAGAATCAACCAAGGAAGAGCGTTCTACAGTAGCGCGGCGAGTCTGGGGGAGTACGTTCTGGTCGACTACGTGAACAACCGGCGAAAGAGGGTGACGGCCTGATGTAAGTGTTCAGACTTGAGGGGAAATGAGCAACCGGCGGGTTTCCGGGAAGGGATTGAGGCCCTTGGCCCGCCAAGCGCCGAAGAGGGAGGCCAGAGCCATTTTGCTGTCGCTGCCCTGTTCGGAGCGGGTCCCGCCGCTGATTTTCCGGCTGACTACCAGGTGGCGGAGACTGCGTTCGGCGGCATTGTTGTCCGAAGGCGTCTCCGGATGAGACACGAAGACAAACAGTTCCTTGATGTGCCGTTCAATCCGCCAGCAGAGCTTGGCTTGCACTGCCAATGGGTCTTCCAGGAAAGGGCGGCACAGCGCCAGCAACCGCTCTTCCAAGAGCAACTGTCCCCGGGGCGGGGGCCGTCCGCCTTCCGCCGCCCATGCCCGGGCCTTGACGTAAAGCCGCTGCACTCCCAGCGCCCATTGAGCCCGCCCGCCGTCTTCCGGGTACAGCGCCTTCAGCTTGTGGATGTCCCGAAGCAGGTGGGCCCAACACCGCTGTTTCAATCCGGGGTAGTGATCGTAGGAGGCGTAGAAATCGCTCACCAGAATCCCGCCGAAGGACTCGCCCAGGACCTCGTCCACCACCTCCTTGCCCCGGCCCCGGCGCAGGAAGAACCGCTCCGTGGGCGTACTGAAAGTCCAAACGTAGCCGTTTTTCCCGTTCTCCCGCCAGCCCGTCTCATCAGCGTGGACCACCGGGCTGGAACGGATGCGCTCCAGAATCTCGCCCACTTCCGGTCCGGCTTGCCTGGCAACCTGGTGGACAGCCCGGACGATGGCCCCAACGCTCAGTTTCAACTGATGCAACGTTCGCAGATACCATTGGATGGTCCTTACGGGCAACCGGGCCTCTTCCCGCAGGGTCACGATCAGGCTCACCAGGTTGGCCCCCAGGCGTTGACGGCCCGCGGCCAGACCTTTCAGGGGGTCCTGGGGCCGCCGCCGTTTCCGGCACAATGGACAGGTCCGGGCTATGAATACGTGCTCCGTGACTTCCGCCGGGACTACCGGAATGTCTATGACCTCCCGGGTCCGCTGCGCCCATCCCCCAGTCAGGGTGGTATGGCAATCGGGGCAAGACTCCGGGGCGTGGACCACCCGCCCGGTGGGTTCCATCCGCGGCCGGGCAAAGCCGTGCTGACGCTTCCTGCGCGGCTTCTTTCCTTCCGCCGCCGGCTTCTTGCGCCTGGCGGCGGGCTTATGCCCGGGCATCCTGGCTCCCGGTCCGCCACCGGACAGACGGGCTTCCAGGCTCTCGATCCGCTGGCGCAGTTCGGCAATCATGCCCTGTTGCCCGGTGATGACCCCCTGCTGTTCCGCGATAACCGCCAGCAGCGTCTCCCGGTTCGCCAGGTCCAGGTCCACTTCCGTTTCCATTGTTCTCTTATGCCACATCCGGCCCCCGGACGCCAGTGTTTTTCAGCGCGGCGGCGGGCTTCGCCAAATTCGCCTCACCAAGTCTGAACAGTTACGGCCTGATTATGCTCTTCCCAGGGGATAGCGGGGCTGTTATGATAAACATCCCTAAATGATATTTGGTGTGACCGGGGTCAATGGCTGTTCAGAAGTGGATAGCCAGGCTTTTAAGGCAGTCCTGAGAGGCTGGCAAAGTAGAGTACCCTAAGTCGAGTCTAGGAGCGGTGGCTTCCTGTGACTTCGCAACCCCTTGCCAGCCTGTTGGCAAGGGGCTTTTTCTTGTAGCGCGATTACGGGTTGATGTGGTTTCAATGGCCGAACGGCAAGTAATGAACCAAGAAGACGTCCGGCGAGCGCTGGCCCGGGTAGCTCACGAGATCTTGGAGCGTAACCGAGGCACGGAAGGGCTGGTGCTGGTGGGCATCTATACCCGGGGCGTCCCGCTGGCCAACCGGTTGGCTGGCAACATCGCCGGGTTCGAAGGCAGCGATGTCCCGGTAGCCGCCTTGGACATTAGCCTTTACCGGGATGATCTGCAAGACCGGACCCGGCCTTTGGTCCGGCCGACGGACATGCCGGTGGCCATTCACGATAAAAAGGTGGTGCTGGTAGATGACGTCTTGTACACTGGCCGCACCATCCGGGCGGCCCTGGACGCGCTGAACGACTTTGGTCGGCCCAAGCAAGTCCAACTCGCCACGCTATTGGACCGGGGTCACCGGGAATTACCCATCAGACCCGACTACGTAGGCCAGAATATTCCAACCGCCCTCGATGAGCAGGTGAAGGTGCGGCTGCGAGAGACCGACGGGATAGATGAGGTCGCCTTGATTAGGAGGGGGGAGCAAGGAGCATGAGCACGCCCCGGCTAGTTAATGCTGCTTCACTGACCAAAGCACAGTCCAGAGCAGGGGCTTCACCCGAAGGCGCGATGGAATCGACGCCTCGTCGCCATGTTCTGGACTTGGATGATTTCTCTCTATCCGAGATTAAGGCAGTGTTGGACTCTAGCCGGGGCATGGCCGAAGTCTTGGCCCGGGACATCAAAAAGGTCCCCACACTCCGGGGCCGGGTAATCGTGACCCTCTTCTACGAACCCAGCACCCGCACTAGAGTTTCCTTCGAAGAAGCCGGAAAGGTCCTCAGCGCCGACGTGATCAACGTGACCGCCTCGGCCAGTAGCATCGAAAAGGGCGAGTCTCTTCTCAACACCGGCCTGACGCTACAGGCTATGGGGGTTGATGTCATCGTTATTCGCCACCCTCATTCCGGGGCGGCGCACCTCTTGGCCCGGCAGTTGGAGCGGGTAGCGGTGATTAACGCCGGCGACGGCATCCACGCCCACCCAACACAAGCCTTGCTGGACCTGTACACCGTCCGGGAAGGACTAGGCAGGGTTGATGGTCTGAAGGTGGTGATCGTCGGCGACGTCCTGCACAGCAGAGTCGCTCGGTCAAACATGTGGGGCTTCAGCAAAATGGGGGCCCGGGTAGTGCTTTGCGGCCCCGCCACGCTGCTTCCCTTGGACTTGTTGCGTCCCGATGCGGGCAACAGCGCTGCTGCCCGAGATCTGGCTGGAGTCGAGGTGGAGACCGATCTAGACCGGGCGATGCAGGACGCCGATGTGGTAATGGCCTTGAGGTTGCAGTCCGAACGCCAAGAGGGAGGCTTCTTACCCAGCCTTAGGGAGTACATCCGCCGCTGGCAAGTTACTGAAACCCGGTTGGCCCAGGCCAAACCCGGCGTCTTGGTAATGCACCCGGGGCCGATGAACGAAGGCGTTGAGATTAGCTCCAGTATCGCTCATGGAGGCAATTCGGTCATTGAGGACCAAGTGACCGCAGGAGTGGCGGTGCGTATGGCCCTACTCTATCAACTCTGCGGCGGGCGCTCCTTCGACTCCGCTGCGCTGCGCTCAGGATGAGCGGTTACGTGCCGGTGCGCTCACCAACTCTAAACAGTTACGTGGTTCTCCCGACCCTGACTACCGGACCCTAACTTGATGAACAGCATCTTGATAAAGAACGCCCGGGTCATCGATCCGGGCCGGAACCTAGATGAGGTGACGGACATCTTGGTCCGGGACGGCTTGATTGCTGCTGTAGGTCAGAATCAGACCGGTCAGGTCTCCCCCGTCTCCAGTACGGAGGAACCCAACGGTCAAGCGCCGCCTCATCTCCCCGAGGCCACCAAAATAATCGATGCGAGGGGCTTGGTGGCTTGCCCAGGGTTCATCGACGTACATTGCCACTTGCGAGAACCCGGGTTTGAGTACAAGGAGACCATCGCCTCCGGGACTAGGGCGGCGGCTCGCGGCGGTTTTACGTCGGTTTGCTGTATGCCCAACACCGACCCGGCGATTGACAACGCGGCCGTGGTGGACCTGATCCGGCGCCGCTCGCAGGAAGACGCGGTCGTGCGAGTCTACCCCATTGGTTGTGTTACCAAGGGCCGTAGAGGGAAAGAACTGGCGGAGATGGAAGAACTGGTCTCTGCCGGGGTGGTAGCGTTCAGTGACGACGGCGACCCGGTTTACGACCCGAATATCATGCGTTTGGCGTTGACTTACAGCGCCGACCTGGGAGTCCCTATTACTGACCATTGTGAGGAACGGGCTTTGTCCCGCAACGGGGTAATGGCTGAAGGTTGGATTGCTACCCGTTTGGGATTGCCGGGTATTCCCGCCGCCGCCGAGGAAGCCATGATGGCCCGGGACATCTCCTTGGCGGAAATGACCGGAGGGCGGCTCCACTTGGCCCACGTGACCACCGCCGGGGCGGTCCCTATGCTGCGCCAAGCCAAGGAACGGGGAGTGAACGTGACCGCCGAAGTGTGTCCCCACCACCTCACCATCACCGACCGCTGGGTGCTGGGCCGTCAAGGGGCAGAGCAGGCGCCGGCCGGGCTGTCGGCCTACGATACCGCCACCAAGGTGTACCCGCCGTTGCGGGGCCACCAAGACCTGGCGGCAGTGGCTGACGGTCTGGCCGAAGGTGTCATTGACTGTATAGCCACCGACCACGCTCCCCACGAGTTGGTCAGTAAGCTAGTCACCTACAACGACGCCGCCTTTGGCATAAGCGTCCTAGAAACCGCCTTGGGCTCGTCCATGGAGTTGGTGCACTTGGGCCGCCTAACCTTAAACACGCTGGTAGAGCGGCTGACGGTCGGCCCGGCCCGGGTCTTAGGCCCAGGGTTTGCTCATCTGGCAACTCTTCAGCCGGGCACTGCGGCCGACATAGTGGTCTTTGATCCCGGCCAAGAGTGGGTAGTTGACCCCCGGAGCTTCGAGTCCCTGGGTAAGAACACGCCGTTGGTGGGCGCCCGGTTAAAAGGCAAGGTTATTACGACTTTGGTGGAGGGAAAGGTTGTATATTCCGATTCTTAGAGCTGAGGTCCGGTGACCAGGCAAAATCCCGACGCCAAGAAGGCCTACTTGGTGTTGGAGGATGGGTCGGTGCACCCGGGGGAAACCTTTGGCGCACTAGTGGAAGGCCAAGGAGAAGTAGTGTTCAACACCAGCATGACCGGTTATCAAGAGGTCCTGACCGACCCTTCCTACGCCGGCCAGTTGGTCACTCTCACCTATCCGCTGGTCGGTAACTACGGCATTAATCGTACTGACGTCGAGTCCAAGCGCATCCAGGTAGCCGGATTGATCGTCCGAGAGCACTGCGATGCTCCCAGCCACGGCCTAAGCGAGTCTACGCTGCACCAATTTCTCTATTCCCAAGGAATCCCAGGCCTTAGCGGAGTCGATACCCGGGCCGTGACCCGCCGGTTGCGTAGCCAAGGTGTAATGATGGGTCTTATCACTCAGGACCAACCTGAAGCCGCCTTGGGACGGCTGGCCCAATTGGCCCGGTACGACGATACCAACTATGTCGACACCGTCACGACCGAAGAAAGCTACAAGTGGGACCAGCCAGACGCCGCCGCGCTCCCCGAGGTCGGATTCAGAGTGTTGGTGGCCGATTGCGGCTTGAAGTACAACATTCTCCGCTTGTTGCGTCGGCGCGGCTGCGAGGTCGTAGTTCTGCCCGCCAGTACCACCGCAGAAGACATGTTCTCCCTGAATCCCTCCGGAGTGCTCCTCTCGCCAGGACCCGGCGATCCCCGCCTATTGGACAACCTAGTCGAGAACGTTAGCAAACTGCTGGGCCGGGTGCCGGTGATGGGTATCTGCCTAGGCCATCAAATCGCGGCCCGGGCCTTGGGGGCCAATACCTACAAGCTGAAATTTGGACATCGCGGCAGCAACCACCCGGTGCAGGACGTAGCCACCGGAAGAGTTTACATAACGGCCCAAAATCACGGCTACGCCGTAGACGCCGAGTCCCTGCCGCCGGGTCTTGAGGTGTCTCACGTTAATCTTAACGATGGGACCGTCGAGGGATTGCGGCACCGTGACTTACCGTTGTTCACTATTCAATACCACTCGGAAGCGTCCCCAGGGCCCTTGGACACGGAGTACCTGTTTGACCGGTTCATCCAGATGATGGAAGACGTTGACCCCAAACCAATAAACTAGCTGGCCAGCATTTTCTCCGTAGGGCAGTTTCTCATCGAAATATAAAAAGAAGTCAAACATTGCACTCCAGATAGGTGGAACCGGAGCGGACCAGCTTGATATGCTGTTCTGGCTTCTTATCCGGGTTGCTGTCTCGGCGGTTTCGAGGCAAATCTCAACGGCCCGAGCCCGCGAAAGCGTTAGTAGCCCACAGTCTATTATCTGAACGGTTATCTCAATATTTGGAGGTTGTTGATGTCTTCCTTCACCATGGTGATGATGGAAGAGGGTGTGGAGGTGGAGTTACCCACGGACCTAACCGAACTCGTCTCGATACTGGACAAGGAGGTGCCCGGCTTTTCCTGTAATGGCTATGGTTATTCTGTAATTGCCGGCAAAGGAACTTTGGGCCGGAATTGGGAGCTGATGATCAAGTCGGTCGATCTCAGTAGCCCCGAGGCCCCCCCTGTTTCTCTAGGCCGCATTGAGCTCCAAAAGATAGACGCCGAATTTGTGCGACTGCGGATACCGCCGCGATTCGGGCAAGACCTTCCCGAAGCCGACGAGTTTGACCCCGACGGCAAGATATTAGGCTCCTTTATGTTCCATACGCTAAACACCTTACAGCAACATGAGCTCATGGACCTCCCGGGAGTGCTGCCCACCGTTTAGGTAAGCAGTGCTCACGGACTGGAACAAGAGACAACCGGCCGCTCCGACTGCGGCGAGCCACCCTAACTTGGCGCACTGGCCGGCCCATAGATATACTTTCAGCCATCCCGGTAACAGGATGGCTGAAAGTATAATATAGTTAGTAGTATTCCTGGAAGTAATCCGCCTTCACGGTCGCTAGCCGCCAAGAGGACGTAGAGCCACGGGTGGTAATTCCGGGACCATTCCCTTAGGGACCATTGCTAAGGAGGCAACCATGGTAAGTCGCCCGGAAAAGGTGCTGGTCATTGGGTCCGGACCTATTGTTATCGGGCAAGCTGCCGAATTCGATTACGCCGGCACCCAGGCTTGCAAGGCCCTGCGGGAAGAGAGGGTCTCCACGGTCTTGGTCAACTCAAACCCGGCCACCATCATGACCGACCAAGGCATTGCTGACCGGGTGTACATCGAACCCCTCACAGTAGATGTGCTGGAAAGGGTCATCGAAAGAGAGCAGCCCGATGGAATCCTGCCCACCTTGGGCGGGCAGACCGGCCTAAACTTGGCCGTAGCCTTAGCCGATGCCGGAGTGTTGGACAAATACTCCGTCCGCTTGTTGGGTACGCCGCTGGAAACCATTCGCAAGTCGGAGGACCGGGACTTCTTTCGGGCTTTTCTTCGTGATCTGGGGGAGCCCGAGCCCTTAAACCTGACGGTTTCATCCCTTGAAGAGGCCCGAGAGTCGGCCCGGGAGATTGGCTTGCCCTTGGTGGTGCGCCCGGCCTATACCCTGGGCGGCACTGGCGGCGGGGTCGCCTATACTTGGGAGGAGTTTGAGGCCATCGTCCGCAACGGGCTGGCGCTAAGCCCAATCTCCCAGGTGCTTCTTGAGCAGTCCCTCGTCGGTTGGAAAGAGATCGAATACGAGGTAATGCGGGACGGGGCGGACAACTGCATCACCGTTTGCAACATGGAGAACCTTGATCCCATGGGCGTGCACACTGGAGACAGCATTGTGGTCGCGCCCAGCCAAACCCTTACCGACAACGAGTACCAAATGCTGCGGTCCGCCAGCTTAAGAATTATCCGCGGGTTGGGTATTGAGGGCGGTTGCAACGTCCAGTTTGCCCTGAGGCCCCATCCTCTGGTGGCGGAATCGCTGCGGAACCGGCCGGATTCCGATTCCCCCTACTTTGTAATCGAGGTCAATCCCCGCGTTTCCCGTAGCTCGGCCTTGGCCAGCAAAGCCACGGGATACCCCATTGCCAGGGTGGCGGCCAAAATCGCGGTCGGCAGGCGGCTGGACGAAATCCCCAACGCCGTGACCAGTATGACCAAGGCCGTCTTCGAGCCGACTTTGGACTACTGCGTCGTCAAGTTCCCGCGCTGGCCTTTCGATAAATTCCCCAACGGCGACCGGCGCACCACCACCCAAATGAAAGCCACCGGCGAGGTGATGGTTATCGACCGGTCATTTGAAGCGGCTTTCCAAAAAGCTGCGCGGTCACTAGAACTGGGCGGCCGCACGCTGTTGTGGGAAGACCCAAGCTGGACCGCCGACGGGACGTTTTCGTTGGACCGGCTTCCTCTGGGGCCCAACGACCTGCGTATCTGGGCGATTATGGCGGCTCTGAGGCGGGACGTTAAGCGGGAGACGGTTATCCAAAGGTCTCAGGTAGACCCTTGGTTTATCAGCGCCTTGGAGCGAATCGTCGACATGGAACGGCGCTTACTGTCCGAGTCCCTGACCCCGGAACTGCTACTGCGCGCCAAGCGATTGGGCTTTTCCGACAGCCAAGTGGGCACGCTGGCAGACATGCTGCCCGAGCAAGTGAGGAACCTGCGCCAGCAGTGGGAGTTACGGCCCGTTTATAAGATGGTGGACACCTGCGCCGCAGAGTTCGAGGCTGTCACCTCGTACTACTACAGCACTTACGATTATGAGAACGAAGCCCCGGCGCTCCCCGGCAAAAAGGCCGTGGTCATCGGCAGCGGACCCATACGAATCGGCCAAGGAATAGAGTTCGATTACTGTAGCGTGCACGCTTCTTGGGCTCTTTCCGAAGCCGGAGTGTCCAGCATCATGGTCAATTCCAACCCCGAGACCGTTTCCACCGACTTTGATTCCAGTGACCGGTTGTACTTTGAACCCTTGGACGAGGAATCGCTGCGGGATATTCTCGAAAACGAGGCGGTGGACGACCAGCCGCCTCCAGTAGTGGTGCAGTTTGGCGGCCAGACCGCAATCGACCTTTCCCAAAGGCTGGCCATGGCCGGTCTGCCTATCTTGGGTTCTAGCGCTGAGGCCATCGATATTGCGTCCGACCGGCATAAGTTTGAAGAGTTTTTATCCCGGCTGGGTATCCCCCAACCACCGGGCGCTACGGTGAGCTCGGTCGAAGAGGCGCTGCAAGTAACTCAGAACATCGGGTACCCCGCGGTGGTAAGGCCCAGCTACGTTCTGGGCGGCAGGGCCATGGAAATCGTTCAAAACGCCACCGAGCTGATCCGTTACTTGACCGTGGCCTCGGAAATTGCGCCGGACAAGCCGGTGCTCATCGACCAATACATGGAAGGGAAGGAATGCGAGGTCGACGCTATCTGCGATGGGGAGCGGGTGCTGATCCCGGGAATTATGGAGCACATCGAGCGGGCCGGCGTCCATAGCGGGGACTCCATGGCTACCTATCCCGGATTGAACCTCACGGCGGAAGAGGCCGCCACCATCGTCGATTACACCACCCGTATCGGACTGGCGCTAGGTGTCAAGGGCTTGATGAATGTCCAGTTTGTCATTCAAGGAGGCGCGCCCTACCGCAGCCCTTACTTGCAAACCGACACTCGACCTACCACCTCGGTGTACGTTTTGGAGGTCAACCCCAGAGGGAGCCGCACGATTCCTTTCATTTCCAAGGTCACCGGCGTACCGGTGGCGGGTATCGCTACCCGGGTGATGCTTGGCCAAAGCCTAGCGGACCAAGGGTATGAGGGCGGGTTGTGGCCAAAGCAAAACTTGGTGGGCATCAAGGCGCCGGTGTTTTCCATGGTCAAGCTGGTGGGAGTCGACTGGCATTTGGGCCCCGAGATGAAGTCCACGGGCGAAGTTATGGGCATCGACCGGGACTTCCCCAGCGCTCTATCGAAAGCCCTGTTGGCCGCCAACTTGAACGTCGAGAAGGGGATGGGCGTCCTGATGAGCATCGCGGACCAGCACAAGGCTGAAGTGGTGTCTCTGGTGCGGGAGTTGAATGAAGCCGGCTGCCGCCTCTACGCCACGGAAGGCACCGCCGCCATGATCGCGGCTATGGGGATGCCGGTCACCATGATCACCAAGAAGATGGGTGAAGGGCACCCCAACGTGGTTGACATCATCGAGGATGGCAGCGTAGGGGCGGTCATTAATACGGTGTCGGAAGTAAGCTCGGTGCTGCGGGACGGGTATCTCATTCGCCGGGCCGCCGCCGAACGGCAGGTGCCTTGCTTTACCTCCCTAGACACCGCTAGAGCTGCGGTACAGAACCTGCTCATGGGACGCAACAACTACAGCGTGCAGTGCACCGAAGAGTACTTGAACGGGGTGTAACCTCGCTCCCCTAAAAGTCCATCTCCATCCCAGCGCCGGCCGCCTTGGCCCGGTCGTAGGCCAGCTTGGCGGCCGCGACATCAGCAACTCCGGTACCCATAAGCTTGGCATAGACTATCTGTTCTTTGCTGTCCCGGCCCGATACCAACCCGGCCACGACGTGGCGCAACTCCAATAGCTGGCTCCACTGTAAGAGTCCCCGGTCCACCGCGCTGGCCATGTCTCCCGCTTCCACCGGAGCTTGCTCCAGCGAGTCGACAATTATTTTCCCGGCTCTCCGGAGAGTCGCGTCGTCCACTTCCTGCATCCGCCAACTGGTGGGCCCCGCCCCGATGGCCGTGGTCCCAGACCCTAACCAGCCGCCTTCCAATACCGGGGTGGTGGTAGCGGCGATACATATGACGATGTCGCTACCCTCCACCGCTTCTTGATGGCTGGCGGCGGAGACAACTTCCACCCCGAGAGCGTCGGTCATGGAACGAGCGAAAGCCTCCCGGCGGTCTTGAGTGCGGCTGTAGGCTTTGACCGACTTGATGGTCCGGACTTTGCTCAACGCTTCCAACTGAGTTGGAGCTTGGCCGCCGGTGCCCAATATTCCCACCGTCGCCGGTCCGGGATTGGACAGATACTTCAGGGCTACGCCGGTGGTGGCGCCGGTCCTCAGTTGGCCTAGCCGGTTGGCCTGGGTATAGCAAATAAGACTACCGGTTTCAGCGTCATACAGGCTCACTTGAAAGGAGTAGGTCCCTCTGACCACGGTATAGGTCTTGACGCCAAGTAAGCTCTGGTAAAAGAGGCCCCCACCCATGACGGACAACATGCCGCCGCTGGCAATGATCTTGCGCCGGGCCAGGTTGTAGGCCTCGCCGTGGCCGTAGTGTCGCTGCATCGATTCGATGGCTTCGAGCATGTCGTCCATCGACACGCATCGCCTTACGTCTTCGTCCTTCAAGAATAACGTCATGTCATGCGGCTCCCGGGGAGGTTACAAGTGTGGGCATCAAGAAAGGCCCGTGGAAGGTAACAGGAGAGGCGCCATGAAACACCGGGTAGGCGAGTCCCAGTCCTAACCCAGAGCAGGTCTACAAAATGTAGGCGGCACGGTTAAGGCTAACGTTTGCCGGTGAAGAATTCCCGGTTCTTACGAATGTACTCCCGCCACTTGGACGGGACCGTAAACTCGTCGAAGATGGCGTTGACCGGGCACACCGACTCGCAGTAAGAGCAATCGATACACTCTACCGGATCGATATAGAACATGTCGTGTTCGTCGGTGGTCTGGATGCAGTCCACCGGACATACCTCGACACAAGTGGCATCTTTAACGCCGATGCAGGGCTCGGTAATCACATAGGGCATAATAGCCCCCAAACACAATGGGTTAGGGCTCCGGCTCAGCAGGGACTTCGACTCCAATGGGTCGGCGAAGAATCATGCCCCCAATTTTTCATTTCGGCGTCGTATTTTGTCAAGTTATACTATGTGATATATTATATCAAACTGAGCAATGCGAATTGGGGGCAATACCAAATGGAACTTCGTGAATTGGTGAGCTTCTACCACGTAGCTCGGCTCCGCAGTGTTTCCAAGGCGGCGCGGACCTTGGAACTGGGCCAACCCACGGTCACCACTCACTTAAGGAAGTTAGAGGATGAATTCGGCATTACTCTATTCGACCGTATCAAGCGCCCGATACAGTTGACCTCTGAAGGAGTTACTCTGTTGGAGTTGGTGACGCCGGTGGTGGAAGCGGTTGATACGCTCAAGACCCAAATGGACTATGCCGAGCGGCGGGGTTCTTTCCTCGTCGGGGCCTACCCCGACTTGGTGATGCACCATCTCCCCAAAAGCATTCAGTCTTTCAACTCCCGCTTCCCGGAAGTCCGCCTCCGGCTACTGGCCCGGCCCTACAGTCCCTTGATACAACTGGTGAAGTCCGGGGAAGTGGACCTTGCCCTTTGCGCGCCTCCTCCTGCCGATGAGCCAGCCCTAGAATTTAAGGAACTCTTTCAATATCATGTGGTCCTGATGACACCCCCTGGCCACCCTCTCCTTGATCAAAAGGTCGTAGGGCTGAAAGATATTGCGGCCTGGCCCATGATCCTGCCCGGTCCCGGAAGCTTGACTAGGCAAAAGGTGGAACAGGCGCTAAAGGGAGAAGGGATTAACTTTGACGTAATCCTGGCCATGGATGACACCGAGTCCATCAAGCGGTACGTGGAGATCGGCATGGGGGTGGCCGTCGGCCACGACTTCACCTTACACCCGGAAGACCATCACCGGCTGGGCGTGGTCAAGCTGGGTCATCTTTTCCCCAGCTCGGAAATCGGGGTTTGTACCCTTAAAGGCAAGTTCTTGGGGCGGGCAGTGCGAAACTTTATCGACACCATGTCCGAAGACCTGGGGAGCTTCCGCCCCGAGCCGTGGGCTTGGTCGACAGCCCCGGGAGACCCCGAATTGGCCTCGGTGGGTTCCAAGGCGCCATGAGGGCTCGGGGCCTTGTCGTGTCCAACGACCGGCCCCCGCTCTAGGAACCACCGGAGGCAGCATCCCCTGGCCGGGCACGAGGCACCACCTCACGGACCCGACGTTCCAGGTAAGACCTAGGCACCAAGATGTATCGGCCGCACCGCTGGCAAGCGATGCCGATGTCGGCTCCCAGCCGTTTTACTTCCCACATCCGGCTACCACAGGGGTGAGCCTTCTTCAGCCGCACTAGATCGCCGATTTTGAGGTCTAGGGCCATCCCTTTCCTTGTTGATGCTAAGGCCCAGACTTTGAGGTCTAGGGCCATCCCTTTCCTTCGGATGCCAACGTCTGATTGATGGCTTCACGCAACCGGCCAGCCGCGGTCCCGGCCGCCTCGGCATAATCCGGCCCATTGGACGCGTAGATTACACCCCTGGATGAGTTCACGATAGCTAATCGACCGCGGCTATCGACGCCGATTCGGACCACCGCCTCCAAATCGCCGCCTTGGGGTCCAACGCCGGGGACCAATATCGGCATCCGGCTGCAAGTGCGGCGTACCTCTTCCAATTGCTGGGGGTAGGTCGCCCCCACCACCAGCCCCACGTTGCCTTTGCGGTCCCACTGCTTAACGGACTCGGCCAAACGCAGGTACACCGGCAACCGGCCTTGTTCGCCGTCGACAGTCAAGTCCTGTAAGTCCGCCGAGCCCGGATTCGAGCCCCGGCACCACACGAACGCTCCGCGGTCCTCTTGCTCTAGGAATGGCGCGACTGAGTCCAAGCCCGCCCAAGGATTTACGGTTACGGCGTCGAACCCCCACACGTTGAACGCGGCGTGGGCATAGGCTTCGCTTGAGGGGCCTACATCACCTCGCTTGACATCTCCGATTACGATCACGTCGGGCGCCACCTGATGGATGTACTCTACAGTCTTGGCCAAAGCGTCCAGGCCGGGTAGACCCATTGCCTCATAAAACGCGAAATTGGGCTTGAAGGCGCAGACCAAGCCGCACGTGGCGTCGACGATGTTGCGGTTGAACTCGAACACATCGGTCACCGGCATTCGAGAGGGGTCTGGGTCGAGGCCGACGCAAAGCAAGCTGCGATTGGCATCGCAGGCGTGTTCTAACCGGCTCAAGAATACCGCCATTTTCGATTCCTGTGCTGACGACGTCTCGGATGTTTTTCCAAGACTCCTTGGACCACATTATATCCTTCCCGGCAACCGGCTCATTCCATCCGGGTCTACAGGGATTCATATCTCTCCCGGTTGCTCCCCTTTTGGGGGGTTGTTACTATTGCCGGGAAACCGTCAAGGGAGGCTTGTGTGGAAATTCCGGGTAGTCTGGTGGAAGGCCGTTTCAAAGTCCGGCTCAACCGGTTCTTGGCCGTGGTGGAAATATGCGGCCGGGATGTCGAGGTCCACGTTGCCAACTCGGGGCGGATGCACGAGTTGTTGGTTCCCGGATACCGGGTGTTGGTCCGGCCCTGCCCCGGACGGTCCCACCGGAAGACCGGCTATGACCTAGCGATGGTCGATTTGGGATTCGCTCTTGTTTCGGCCGACGCCCGGCTGCCCAACGCTCTGGTGGCCGAAGCCTTGGCCGACTGCCGGTTATCCCAGTTTAGTGACTGCCCCGAAGTGCGGCGGGAAGTTACTTTCCAGGAAAGCCGCCTCGACCTGATGTTGGAAGGTCCCAGCGGCCGGTGCTACGTGGAGACCAAATCGGTTACCTTGGTAG
Organism: Dehalococcoidia bacterium; assembly: GCA_965220245.1. Taxonomy (GTDB): domain Bacteria; phylum Chloroflexota; class Dehalococcoidia; order Lucifugimonadales; family UBA3495; genus CBDCPI01. The sequence goes on along the minus strand of CBDCPI010000013.1, from coordinate 499,030 downwards.
TCGATGGGGTGGGCCTGTTTCCCGACGCCCCCACCACCAGGGGCGCCAAGCACCTGCGCAGCCTGATACAAGCCGTGGAGTCGGGGCACCGGGCCGCCGTGGTGTTTGTGGTCCAACGGGATGATTGCGACAGCTTTGCTCCTCACGATACCGCCGATCCGGAGTTTGGCATCGCTTTGCGGGAAGGGATTAAGGCTGGCGTGGGGGCCTTTGCTTACAAGTGCCGGGTCACCGAGACCCAGGTCACTCTGGACCGCAGCCTGCCCATCTGGCTGTGACGGGGTTGAGATACCAATGCCCGGTAAAACCCGAAAGCCCAAGGACGCCCCATGGTCCGGACCAGGTGATAGAGACCTCGGTCCTTTGCTGGAGGATGTCTACCAAAGGCTGTATCGGGCCTACGGGCCGCAGGGTTGGTGGCCCGGCGACGGCCCGTTGGATGTGGTAATCGGGGCCATCCTGACTCAATCGGCGGCTTGGGCCAACGTGGAGCGCGCCATCGCCCAGCTAAAGGAAACTGACTGTTGGTCGTTGGAAGCAATCCACCAGCGGCCGGTGGACGAACTCGCCCAGATTGTCCGTTCCAGCGGCTATTTCAACGCCAAAGCCCGGAAACTCAAAGCCTTTGCGGCCCATGTGGCGAACAATTATGCTGGCGGCCTCGCAGAATTCTTGGGTAAAGACCCGGCACAGCTACGGGAGGAGTTGTTATCCATCCACGGCATCGGTCCCGAAACCGCGGATGACATAATGGTCTACGCGGCGGGTTGGCCGTCATTCGTGATTGACGCCTACACCCGGAGGACCATTGACCGGATGGGGCTAATGGCTCCGGAGTGGCGCGGCGGTTACGACGATTATCAGCAGTTGTTCCATCGCAACCTCCCCAAGGATGCTGCATTGTTCAATGAATACCACGCGCTGCTTGACCAGCACGGCAAAACCGTTTGTGTCAAAGCGCCCCGATGTTCCGGGTGCTGCCTCCGGGACATCTGCGCCACCGGCATGGGATCGGCGGCGTCGGGCGATTACTGATACGTGAACAAAGGACTAAACTTCGACACTTCCCTATCGTACTACATCGTCGATGCGAGGCTGAAGCAGTGCCAGGACCGCCGGAGGACTGGGTCGGGCCGCGTTTGGTTATAATGCGATTGATGTAAGCGGTATTGAGATAGTATGGATGGTTTCAATAACTCTAGCCATATCACAAGAAGACAAAGGGAGGGCAGCAATCATATGGCAACAGTACCGCCATTGCCAGAACCCGGGTTGCGAAGTCCCGAAGACCGCAGAGCCATAGGCCGCAGATTTATTCAGCATGCGCGTGAGGAACTGGAAAAGGGCCACCGTCTCCAGGCTGGGGAGAAAGCATGGGGGGCGGTTGCCCATAACTTGAAGGCCATCGGAGAACTGCGGGGATGGCGCCACGAGTCGCATCGGAACGTTGAGAACATCGGGCGGCATATCGTATTGGAATATAACCGACCGGAACTCGCCATCGCTATTTCGGATGCCTATAACATCGGGCATTTCAACTTCTATGAAAATCAGCGCAATCCCGAGACGATTAGAGAGTTGATAGAAACGGTTGAAGAAGCGTTGCCGTTGCTGGAAGCCCTGCAATACGAGGCCCCGCGACCCTTTGCCATCACATCCAATCAACAGCGCCGACGGCTGGTGGAACTTACAGGGAACGACAGGTTGCAAGTCGGAGACACATCCCCCGTAGGGTTCTCACTACGACACCCAGCCTGACCCCACAAGTGATGGTGAGTGGGGAATTGAGCAGGAAGTCCCGAACTATCGGTGGAGGAGTCTGGCGTCGGCGTTGACGCTCCGAGAGCCGGTTGTTATGATTTTGCCGGGTTCCCAGACTTAAGCTCACGTACTTTTTTGCGGACTATTACCCGGGCCGAATTTAGTCATTCTCGAAAACATCGCATTCAGATGGGAGGTTTACGATGCAAGTAGTCAGGATTTATACCGGAGATGATGGAGAGTCTCACTTTGAGGACTTGGAGTTGCCTTACGAGACCATAGCTGATGCTCAAGTCACCGCAATGCGCTCTGCTTCCGGGGTCCAGTTCCGCAGGACCCCTTCGGGAAGTTTTTCCGACTGGCACACGGCGCCCCGCCGCCAGTTTGTGATCACCTTGGAAGGTCAATCGGAGATCGGCCTCGGTGACGGCACCAAAAGGACCTTCAATCCCGGGGACGTTGTCCTAGCCGACGATCTGACCGGACGGGGCCATACCACGGCGGCGGTGGGCGGCACAACCCGGGTTTCAGTGGCTATTCCCTTGGTAGATTAACCCTTGGAGTTGGCGTATGCCCTACGCGAGCCTAGACAGCACCTTGGAGATGTACTATGAGGACGACGCCTTCAACGACCCTTGGCGTCAACCGGAGACGGTGGTGCTCCACCACGGCAATGCTAAGAGTTCCCGTCTCTGGTATGCCTGGGTCCCGCTGCTGTCCCGCGAATACCGGGTAATCCGCTTGGACGCCCGGGGTTTCGGCCGGTCCTCGGTACCGCCGGAGGGCTACGACTGGTCGCTCAGCAATTTTGCTGGTGACCTGCGCCGGTTGCTCGATCACCTGGAGTTGGACCGGGTGCACCTGATCGGGGAAACCGTAGGCGGCACCATCTCTTTGCAATTCGCCCACGAGTACCCGGAGCGGCTGCACTCCTTGGCGGTGTGCACCTCGCCCTACAAGTTTGCTGGCGTATCGACCTACCAGGAATACTACCGGCTAGTCCAAGAGGAAGGGGTACCCGCCTGGGCCCGCCGGACCGGCAACCAAAGGGTGGACCCGTCGGCGAACCCGGCACACCATCAATGGTACATCGACCAGATGTCTCAGACCTCGCAGAGAGTAGTCCTGGAAACCCTGGCCTACTTGGCCAACCAGGATTTAAGCGGTATTCTGCCCCAGATCAATACCCCCACCTTAATCCTCGTGGCCGAGGATAGTCTGTCCAACAATCCGGAGCGTACCGTGGGCATGGCCCAGCTATTACCCAACGCCCAGTTGGCGGCCATTCCGGGGACCACTGGCTATGTGCAGCACACCGCCCCGGAGCAATGCGTGACGGCTTGGCGGGAGTTTCTGGGCCTAATCAGCCACCGCTAGAAGAGAGACTTAGACTGGCCGCCGTCAACGTTGAGGCAAGTACCGGTGATTAGATCTGCCCGGTCCGAGGCCAGGAAGGCTACCGTCTCCCCGATCGGTTCGGGCCAGCCGAACTTACCGGCAGGCAGATTGCGGGCGATGAACTCGGCAACTACTTCCGGGGTGTTGTTTTTCTGGAAACGGTCCCAGGTGCTGCCCGGGAAATCTATGGAGCCGGGAGCTATGCAGTTGACCCTCACGTTGGTGGGGGCTAGCTGGAGCGCCAAGTGCTTGGAGAACGCAATCAGGCCGGCTTTGGCCGTCATGTAGTCGATTGACCCGCCGTGCTCTCGTCCGTAAATCGAGGAGATGTTGATGATGCGGCCCCAGTTCTGGTCTTTCATGTGGGGAAGCACCATCTTCATCAGGCGTACCGCACTGAAAAGGTTGACCTCCAGCCCTTCCCGAAACTGCTCCATAGAGGTCTCGTCCAAGAGCACCGAGCCCCGGCGGCCACCCACGTTGTTAATCAGAATGTCCGGGTCCCCGAGATTGACAATGGTGTCGTCATAGAACCGGGTGGATTCTTCCTCGTTGGTCACGTCCGCCTGGGTGCCGTAGGCTTCGTACCCCTTAGCCCGAAGCTCACCCACCGCAGAGTCCAATTGGTCTTGGCCGCGGGCGCAAATCGCTACCTTACAACCTTCCCGGGCCAGGCAATCCGCTGCTTGCAGACCTAATCCGTGACTGCCGCCCGTAATCATGGCTACTCTTCCGGTTAGTCCCAGGTCCATATCAGCCTCCGTAATCTTTTGATTGCCTGCGGGGAAAGCAAAGAAATTATAGCCGCTACCGGAAAGGGGCGCACCATGCACCTAGGTACGCCGCTCTTGGACACTGTTACGTCTTCGGTATAATTACCGCATCTAAGACCAGCCAACGAGGAGCCAGCCAATGCAAGCTCTGGAAGGAATCAAGGTTTTGGACTTTTGCCGGAACGCCCCAGGGATGTTCTGCACCATGATCTTGGGAGACCTGGGAGCCGATGTCCTGATGATCGAGCGCGCCATGACCGGAGACCGGGCCGCTTACGAGCAAGTGGTAAACGGCATTACCAACCTGGAGGAGGAGCGGCGTCATGCTGCCTATAACGCCTTGCAGCGCAATAAGCGTAGCTTGGGGCTGAACATGAAGGAGCCCGAAGCCCAGGAGATTTTCTACACCTTGCTCCGGGAAGCCGACGTGGTGGTGGAAGGCTTCCGTCCCGGGGTCATGGACCGGTTGGGTGCCGGGTACCGGAAGGTAAGTGACATCAACCCCAAGGTTGTCTATTGTTCGGTTTCCGGTTACGGGCAGGACGGTCCCTACGCCAACATGGCCGGCCACGACATCAACTACATCTCCTTTTCCGGCGTGCTGAGTATGATCGGCTACTCCGAAGAGGAAAAGCCCGCTATACCTTCCAACCTGCTGGCAGATTACGCTGGAGGCGGCTTATGCGGGGCAATCGCCATCCTTGCCGCCCTGCTGGCCCGCAATACCACCGGCCGCGGTCAATATTTGGACATCGCCATGACCGAGGGAGTGATGTACATGATGGCCGCCATGATTTCCGCGTATTTCCAACAAGGAAGCTCACCGGCTAGGGGCCAGAGCCGTCTTACCGGCGGTGTTCCGTACTACAACGTGTACCGCACCAAAGACGACAAATATCTGAGCATCGCCGCTCTTGAGCCCTGGTTCTGGGTCAATCTTTGCCGCATTCTGGGAAGAGAAGACTTGCAGGACAACCAGGGAGCCAAGGGAGCAGAACTCGAGAAGATAAAAGACTTCCTGGAACGGACTTTCACGACCCGGACCAGGGATGAGTGGTTCGAGTTTTTGAAAGACCGGAACATATCGGTGGGTAAGGTGTATAGCTTGGAGGAAGCCATGGCCGACCCTCAGGTGGTCCACCGGAATATGGTGGTGGAGGTCGAAGCCCCAGTAGTCCCCGAGGGCAAAGTCAGCCAGGTTGGAATTCCCATAAACCTCTCGGAGACTCCCGGCCGGGTAAGGCACGTGGGATCGGTGACCGGGCAGCATACCGAGGAGGTGCTGCGCGGCTTGGGTTTTTCCGGGGACCAATTTATGGAACTTAAGGAGCGAGGCGTGGTGCATTAAGGGTGTGATGGATGCCATGATATAATTGCGCCGCTGCCAGCAAGATTGCGCGAAACCCTTTGGACCCGGAGTTCACGGGCACCGCGCGGCATTCCAGAGTTTGCAGACCAATCTGATTTCCTAGCTTCAGGCGCGGCGCCGGAGGAGCGGACCCCAGAGGAGTGGACCAAAGATGATAAAGCGGTTTTCCGTCCTATACGTCGGACAGATTGACCTGGAAAATGTGGGCGCCGAGGGAACTCCGGCGGATGAGCGAAGGTATACCAACGAGCAATTGGTCCAGGCCTACGAACACTCCGTCGCCTTGGCCAAGCACATGGACGGCTTGGGGTTTCACTGTTTGTGGACCGCCGAGCACCACTTCCAGAGGGAAGGTTACGAATGCCTTCCCAACCTGATTCTTCTGGGGGTTCACCTCGCCGGGCAGACCAAGAACCTCAAGTTCGGCGCGGCATTCAACATTGTGCCCATGTGGCACCCCCTGCGTATCGCGGAAGACTTTGCCATGGCCGACATCTTGACCGGCGGCCGGTTGATTTTTGGCGTTGGCCGCGGCTACCACTCCCGGGAGGTCGAAACCTTCGGCGCGCCAGTGATCGACAACGACGCCAACCGAGAATACTTCGAAGAGCAGATGGAAGTAATCTTCAAGGCCTTCAACGAGGAGTCGTTCAGCCATCACGGAAAGCACTTCACCATCCCGCCAGACGTTCCTTATCGGGGCTATCAACTGAAAGAGATCACGATGGTGCCCCGCCCGGTAAATCTTCCCGTAGAGATTTGGCAACCCATCGCCAGCGGCCGCACTCTGGAATACATAGCCCGCAAAGGCATCAAGGGAATGGTGCACCTGACCGGAGAAAAGCTGGTGGACCAGATGTTTCGGTCATACCAAGAGGCGGCGGCGGGCGCTGGCCGCCAGCTAAGCTTGGGGCAAGACTTGGCCTTGGGCATAGGATTTTATATCGACGATACCCAGCAGGCGGCCATCGAAAAGGCCCGGCCTTATCATGACGAACGCTACAAGTGGTTCGCTCCCTTCGGTTTCGTGCGCTACACCGATGAACAGGGCCGTCCTTGGGGAACTCCCGGAGCGCCGGCAGGAGTGCCCGCTTTGGAAGATGGGGTCGCCCAAAAGGTCTGGGCTTGCGGGCCCCCCGAAGCCTTTGTTGACCTGCTTCGAGAGTATGAAGCCAAGTACCCAGGGTTGGAAGACATCGTGGTGCATTGGCCCGAAGGGATGCCCTGGCACGAATACCGGGAGCAGTTGACCCGGTTTGCCGAAGGTGTCATGCCGGCTTTCTCCGGGCGAAGCTAAAAGCAGCTCGAACCCCGGCCCGGCTCCCCCGGTTTACCGCTAAGAATTCTTCTCTCGCCCAACGCATGGAGGCTACGCCGGTTGGCAAAGCAGGAACACATCGCCATGATCAAAAAAGGGTCACCCGAGGTGGCCCGGTGGCGGGAGCAGGAATTCTGGCAACGGCGCCAGCTCGACCTTTCCGGGGCATTTCTTAGCCGAGCCCGGCTAGCCAACGCCGATCTGGCCCATGACAACCTCAGCGGAATCGACCTGACCGGGGCCGACTTACGCTTGGCTGACTTATCCGGGGCTAACCTCCAAGCCGCCCATTTATGGCGGTCCAACCTGGCCCAAATCGATCTCCGGGACGCCGTTTTGACAGGGGCTACCCTGGGCAGGAGCAAGCTGAGCGGGAGTTTCCTTCAAGGAGCCAATCTTCGCGGCGCCGACCTCTCCTTTGCCGACCTGTCCTGCGCCAACCTGGCCGGGGCCAGCCTGGCCGGCGCCGACCTGAGCAACACCGACCTGTCTTGGACCAACCTGGCGGGCGCCGATCTGCGCAGCGCCCGTTTGACCGCCGCTTCTTTAGAATTAGCGGACCTCACCGAGGCGGACCTGCGGGGGGCGTGGCTGCTAAACGTGCAACTCAAAGGCGCCTTTTTCGACCAAGTTACCCTGGACATGACGCTCTTTGGTGACTGCGACTTGAGCCAGGTGATCGGCCTGCGCTCGGTACGCCATGCCGGGCCCAGCATTATCGGGCTTGATACCTTGGCCCGGTCGCGGGGCCAAGTGCCGGACGAGTTCTTGCGCCGAGCGGGAGTAGCCGAGCCTCTTATAGCGGCCCAGCAGCAGTTGCAAGGGACGGCTAGCATCCAACCAAGGGTCCTAGTGGCCGGTTCCGTGCAGGACGCGCCGCTCTTAGTACGGATTTGCGAGGACCTGAACACGGCCAACGTTCCCACTTGGTCTTTGGCCGTCGACGATGAGAAAACTCTCCGGTCGGACCCGGGGTTCTCCCTGAGGACCTACTATTACGACCGCTTGGCCCTAGTGTGCTCCAGCGCGTCGCTGGAGAGCCCGCACGTCTACCGCTTTTTTGACGGGTTGCTCCGCGGCAATACCATGAAATCCCAAGCCATCATCACCGTGGCGGTGGACGACCTGGTGTTCAATCGTAACGACTCCCTTTGTGCCGCGTTGCGGAAGCAGCCGGTGGCGGACTTTCGCCAATGGGAGAGCAACGTTAAGTACTGCCAGGGGTTGGCTATGCTGACCGCTACCTTGGCTACAGCCGCCGACTGACTTCATCCGGTCCGATTCCGTTGACACATTAGCCAGCCCACGGCTATGCTTGCCTCAATCTGCTACCACTGACTTCATCCGGCAGCCAAGGGAGGCGCATCGTGGCTATCGGTCTGAGAAGCTACCGCCCTTTGATCACCGGGGCTACCCACATGGCGTCGTCAGGTCATTACCTGGCTACCGCGGCGGCGTACCGGATTCTGGAGCAAGGGGGAAATGCCACCGACGCTGGCGTGGCGGCCGGAATCACTATCAACGTCACGCTTCCTCAATACACTAGCTTTGGTGGCGTGGCGCCCATAATTCTTCACGATGCCCAGCGCCAAGAGACCGTCACCATCGCTGGATTGGGACGCTGGCCCAAAGCCGCCAGCACCGATTACTTTCAGCAGCATCACGGCGGCGATATGCCAGCGGGTATTCTGCGCACCGTCACGCCGGCTGCTGCCGACGCTTGGATCACCGCCCTGAAGCTCTACGGGACCATGACTTTCAAGCAAGTGGTAACCCCGGCGTTGGAGATAGCGGAAAAGGGATTTCCCATCCCGGCCACTTTGCAAAGGGCGCTTTCCGGACTGGCCGGACGGGTGAGAGCCGCCGGCTGGACCAGCACCCAAGAGGTGTTCTTCCCCGACGGCCATGCACCGGCAATTGGTGATGTGCTGGTGCAACAAGACTTGGGGAGGACCTTCCGGCGGCTAATTGACGTAGAATGCGCCACCGTCCAGCAAGGACGCGAGGCCGCCCTCCAAGCCGCACGCGACTTTTTTTACCGGGGTCAGATCGCCGAAGAGATGGTGCGATTCTGCCAGGAGCAGGGGGGGCTTCTGTCCATGGATGATTTGGCGGAGTTCCAAGCCAAGCTGGAGCCGCCCGCCATCGGCAGCTACAAGGGAGTCGAAGTTTATACCTGCGGCCCTTGGTGCCAAGGCCCCGTCAATATTCAGACCCTCCATATCCTGGAGGACTTCGACTTGAAGGGAATGGGCCACAACAGTCCGGCCTACCTACACACGCTGTTGGAGGCGCAGAAGTTGGCTTTTGCCGACCGCCATAGCTACTATGGCGACCCGGACTTCGTAGATGTGCCCATGGACGGACTGCTAAGCAAGGCCTATGCCGCCGAGCGCCGTCGGGCCATCGATCCGGAACAAGCGAACCCTCAGATGCCTTATGCGGGCGATCCGTGGCCGTACCAAGATGCCGGGATACCCGGTGCGGGAGTGGAGCATCCCGAACCGGTTTCCGGGAGGTTGCAGGCCGATACCAGCTATGTCTGCGTGGTCGACCAGTGGGGTAACGCCTTCTCGGCTACCCCGAGTGACAGTCTGGGCACCGCCCCCTTGGCCCGGGGACTGGGCTTCGTTATCTCGGCCCGGGGCTCTCAAAGCTGGCTCGATCCCCAGCACCCTTGCGCCATTGAGCCGGGGAAGCGGCCCCGGCTAACCCCCAACCCGGCCCTGTCTTTCCAAAATGGCAAGGTGTGGATGCCCTTCGGCACTCCGGGCGGGGACGTGCAACCCCAGTCCATGGTCCAGTTCTTCTTGAACGTGGCCGAGTTCGGCATGGACGTGCAGCAGGCTATCGAAGCCCCGCGGGTCTCGACCTGGAGCTTCCCCAACTCCTTTTGGCCTCACGCCTACCATCCGGGTCTAGTAGGTGTTGAAGGACGTATCCCGGCTCACACGATTGCGGAATTGAGGCGGATGGGCCACCGGGTGGAAATCTGGGACGACTGGACCTTCCGGCTGGGGTGTGTGTGCGCGGTCCAAGTCGACCACCAACGGGGCGGCCTAAGCGGCGGCGGCGACCCCCGCCGCGACGGGTACGCCATGGGCCGGTAGTCACGAGCCACCGCAAGGGAATCGCACTACGGACATTTAGTCGATATTAGTTAGCTTACTCCAAAAATAGACAAGCCGGGGCGGGCGTCACATCAATATTAGAGCCCTCCAATAGGTACATCGTTCGCCGCCGGTGCGAGAGAGGTAGATGATGGCACGGATTAAACACATAGCCCTGCATACCGAAGACCCGGTCAAGACCGCTGAGTTCTATAAAGAGGTTTTCGGCCTGCAGGAACTTCACCGGAAGCCCAGAGACACGGGGGAAGACGGGGTCTGGTTGAGCGACGGCTACATCTACTTCGCTGTCCTTAAGCTCGGCAGCGATGAAGCACCCAATCTAGGCGAGGGACCCTCTACGGTGGCCGGTGTCCACCACATCGGTTTCTACGTGGACGACTTGGAGGAGGCGGTTGCCACCTTCGAGCGAGCGGAAGGCGCCGAGGGCACCGAATGTCCTGGGAGCAGCGCCGTCAATCGCAAGTACAAGGGGCCCGACGGCTTGATGATCGATATGCGGGTGCGCGGCTGGGACGAGCAAATCCGGGCGAGGACCCAACTGCTTCAGGCGTCGCCGGTCCCTGCCGACTAGCTGCTACCCTCAGGATAGGGCCTGCCGCTCCGTTTCGCTTCGATCAGGATGAGCGAGACGGAGCTAAGGGACTTCCATCGGGTGAACATAACGTAGCCGAAACCCGGAGCGGGGCTTGGTCTAGTTCTGCAACATGAGGCGTATAGCCTGCTTAACCAGATTAGACGCCAAGACTACTTTGTAGGCGTTGTCAGGCATAGGCGTAGCCTGAGGCAGGGCCAAGCTGGCAGCGTGCTCCGGGTTCACTTCATGCAAGGGCCGGTCGATCAAGTATTGCTCAACTTGCGTCGCCCGGTAAGGGACGGGCGCCACACCGCCCAGCACCAAGGAAGCATGGGCTATTGAGGCCCCACTCAAGAACCACACCATCGCCGCGCTGACCAGAGCGAAATCTCCTCCTTCCCGCTCCCTGGCTTTTAGATACACGCTGGTCCGAGAACTGTCCGAAGTCTCGGATACTGGCAGTGTCGGCAATATAACCCGGGTCACCAACTCTCCGGGGCCAAGCACGTTTTCCCGGGTTAGGTCACGGCTTGGGCCAGCAAAGAACTGTTCTAGGGGCAAAACCCTCAGCCCGGAAGGGCCGGCTATTTCAACCAACGCCCCCAAAGCGGTGAGCGCCACTGCCGTATCCGACGGATGGACGATATAGCATCCTTCACCACCGGTAACGCACAAGTAGCGGCTGTCCCCGGCAAGAGCGTAGCACCGGTCGCCGCCCTTTTTAAGGCACACCGTCAGGGGATGCCGGTAATACCAACAACGGGGGCGTTGGTTCAGGTTACCGCCCAAAGTCGCCAAATTGCGTATCTGCGGCGTAGCCAGGCCCGCCGCGGCTTCCGCCAACGCAGCAAATCCCGAGCGAATAACCGGGTGTTCGGCCACCTCGGCGATAGTGGTCATGGCGCCGATGGATAGCCCGTCTTCGGTTTCTTGGATTTCCTGCAAGCCGGGTATTGCGCTCAGACCTACCAAGCGCTTGGGGTTGGCAACGCCCTCCTTTATCTCCGTGAGCAGGTCGGTACCGCCGGCAATAAACTGGGTCTCGCTGGGCCGTGCCAGACACAGGTCGACGGCTTCAGCGATGGCCCCCGGCTCCAAGTATTCAAACGGGCGCAATGATTAGTTTCCTTACAGTCGATTGGGGACGGTCTTGAGGGTCACTTGGCGCTTAATGCTTGGAGCACCCGCGCCGGAGTTATCGGCAACTCCGTAAATCGAATGCCTATGGCATCGTAAATGGCGTTGGCGATTGCGGGCGCGACTCCCGGACAAGGGACTTCGCCCAGACCCTTGGCCCCCAAGGGGCCCACCGGATCGACTACGTCGGCGAAAATCACCTGAATATCCGGATAGTCCATGATGGTTGTAGCCTTATGTTCCAGGTAGCTGGCATTCACGGTCACACCCGTCGGGCGGTCGGTGACCAACTCCTCCCAGAAAGTAAACCCTAGCATTTGGGATACCGCGCCCTCGACCTGGTTCAAGGCGGTCTGAGGGTTGATAATCCGGCCCGAGTCTTGGGCCGCCACGTACCGCAGCACCCGCACTCGTCCGGTGTCTATGTCCACTTCGACTTCGGCAAAGTGGGCGCCAAAGGAGTTGACGACGTAATCAGGGCTGCCGGGAATAATGGAAGCCAAGACAGACATCTGGTCGGCGTCCAGCGATGCGGCCACTTCGGCCAAGGGCATCCGGCGCTCCGGGTCCCCCTTGACACTGACCGCCCCAAGGACCATCTCCAAGTTCTGTACCGGGGCTTCCAGACCGGTGGAGGCTGCGGCCAATAGATGCTCCCGTAACTTGGTTGCGGCTTCTACCACTGCGGCGCCGGTCGAAAAGGTCGCGGTGGACCCGGCGGTAATGGGGGCGTCCGGAGTGTCCGCGGTGTCAGCGGAGACTACCTTCACCTCCTCATAACCCACCCCCAAAATCTCCGCCGCCATTTGAGCGAGAACCGTGGTTGCTCCCTCGCCAACATCGATCAGGCCGACGACCACGGTGAAGCCGCCCGGCGGATCAACGCGGACCTCCGCCGATGACGGTGAGCCCGGGCCGCCCCGGTAAATCATGATGCTCAAGCCGCATCCGGTCCGGAGGGAAACATCCTTGGACTTCGTGGAGTTCCGATGTCGCTGCCAACCAAAGGCTTCAGCCCCTTGCCGCAGACACTGCTCCAGACCGTTGCTGGAGAAGGGAATGCCTCCCTCAACCGGCTGGCTGTCGATAATCTGGTCCGGCGGTGAGACCCGGGAGCCCGGTTGGCCATCGGGGCGGACCCGGTTCTGCAGGCGGAACTCTAATGGGTCCATGCCAAGGGTCTCGGCGGCCCGGTCCATCAGGGATTCCAAGGCGAAGTGGCCTTGGGGCGCTCCCAAAGCCCGGTAAGACCCGGCCACCGGCCGGTTGGTGTAAGCCACCTTGGCCTCGTACTTGGCGTTGGCGCAGTGGTAGAGGTACAGGGATGCTTGGCCGGTGCGCCGGGCCACCCCGGGTCCCGAAGAGAGATAGGCGCCGGTGTTAAGTATTGCTGTGGTGTGAATGGCGGTTAAGCTGCCGTCTCGCTTAAGGCCAACCTTGGTCTTGAGCCGGGCGGCGTGACGCACCCTTCCGGCAATGAACTCGTCCCCCCGGGAATACTCGATGCGGACCGGCCTTTCGGCCCGTTGGGCCAGCACCGCGGCCAAGGCCGCCAAGCGAGACTCGTCCTTGTTGCCAAATCCGCCACCGAGGTATGGGCCAACTATTCGGACTCGGTCCAAGGGCAAGCCCAAAGCCGCAGCCAAGGCCGCCCGGTCAACGTGGACGCCCCGGCTGGACTTCCAAACGGTCACGCTGCCATCGGTCCAAGAAGCCAAGGCAGCCCGGGGCTCCATGGACGCGGCAGAGTGAGTCGGTACCCGGTATTCCTCTTCCAAGACCAAGTCGGCCTCGGCAAACCCTTGAGCCACGTCGCCCCTCTCCAAGGAAAGCGGCGGCGTTGCCAGGTTGCCCCCGGGATGAATCGGGGCAGCATCTGGCACAAGGGATTCTTCCGGGTCCAGCACAAAGGGCAACACATCGTACTCAACGGTGATGAGGTCCAATGCTTGAAGCGCCGTGTCGTCATCCACTGCGGCGACGGCCGCGACTTCGTCGCCCATAAAGCGCACCCGTGTATCCAAGATGCCGGTATCGGCAGCAACTCGCCCCGGAGGAGCGTCAAAGGGCGTGACCACGGCGTAAACGCCGGGCAGTTGTGCCGCCCGGGAGGCGTCGATACTCAACACTTCGGCATGAGGGTGAGAGCTGCGCAGCACCCGGCCGTAGAGCATACCGGGCAGCTTAAGATCGGCCGAGTACTTTGCCTGCCCGGAAAGTTTTTCCTCTAGGCCCTGGCGAGTGACGGTTTGTCCGGCTGCCGAAAGGGTCATGGCCTATTAACCTCCGCAGAGCCCAAGCGCGCTGCCTCTTTTGCAGACTGGATAATCCTTCCATAAGCGTTGCAGCGGCACAGATTTCCCGAAAGCGCTTCCCGGATTTGCTGGTCGGTAGGTTGGGGATTGGCATCGAGTAAGGCTTTGATCGTGACCAAGACACCGGGAGTGCAAAACCCGCACTGGGCCCCGTCGTTGTCCAAGAATGCTTGCTGTAGTGGCGCCAAAGCATCGTTGCCGGATAGGCCCTCTACCGTGACGACCGGCCGCTCCCCCACTTGTACCGCCAAGAGTTGACAGGCGTAGACCGGCTTGCTAGCTAACAACACGGTGCAGGAACCGCATTCTCCCCGGTCACAACCGTTCTTGGCGCCGGTCAGGTCCAATTGTTCCCGTAAGACCTGCAAAAGGGTCCAGTGGTGCCTCACTTCCAGCCGATGCAAGTGACCGTTCACCTGAAGGGTAATCGTCGAGCGGCTAAGGGGTGACGCTTCGAATTGCGACAAGAGTTTCTGTCCCTTTGGCCTTAGTTTCTTACTTCAATAATGCGGTAAAGCATTCGCAACCCCGGACCGGTGGTCTCATCATTGGCGCCGGCGAGTGACCCGTCAAGTATACAGCCCTGAGCCCGGAGGGGCACACAGGGGAGATACGCCAATCGGACACACCTTGGTCAACATAATCCGCCTGTATATTCTCATCTTGACACCTATAGGCTTGTACGACAGAATATCGTGACGGAATTGGCCGTACAGTGGCCTACCGATGGGGATACCGTTGAAACTGCCTTCGCAGGTAGGGTCGTAGGGGGAACCAAGTAGCTTCTTGGTATTGTTTCGGTAGCGCCGCGGGGCCGTCTCCTGGTAAATTTTCCAAGATTCGGTTAATGAGGGCTTAGGCGTTGACGCTTGGATCTAGTGGAAGGCCAATAGACATTCTATTAGTTGAAGACAATCCCGGAGATGTCGAGTTAACCAAGAGGACCTTGGACGACTCGGGGTTTTCGGTGAACGTAAAGGTTGCGGACGACGGCCACGTCGCGCTATCGATGCTCCGAATGGAAGGCGAATTCGCTAACGACTCCCACCCGGACTTAATTCTCTTAGACTTGGCCATGCCCAATCAGGATGGCAATGAGGTCCTGAAAGAGTTGAGCCTGGATACCGATCTGAAATCCATACCAGTGATGGTGCTGACCTCTACTCAAAGCCAGCGCTCCTTCGTGTACTCTATGGGTATCCCCATCTCCCACTATTGTCAGAAGCCGCTGGACCTACAGAAGTTTAACGGCGTTGTTGACCAACTTATCAATCCTGCTCCGGTCCAGGAGAGTAGGGCCAAGACGGGGGGAAGCAAGAAGAAGTGGTGGTGGCCCTTCGGGTAACGGCGCCCCCGGCGGCCCGCGTCTGGAGCGGGACCGGTCCATAGCCGTGCTCCAAGAGGAAGGGCAGCGTTTAATGTGCAGGCCCTTTCGTTGGTTCATATCGGACCTCTCCTCACCTCTCTAGACACAGAGGTCTAGGGTTTGTTTACCCTGCGTTCCTCAAGCGTACATGCCTGAGGATAGGTTAGTTTTGCCTGCTTTTCGCGTGCTGGCGTAGTCCCGCTCCACGCACAGCATCATCGTTCCGCGCAGGACCGGATGGCCCGCACTATTGCGAAGAAGGCGGGTTGGACAGAGTACGATGATACCGTGATTTGATATCCGGCCCTGATAGACGGTGACGAGGGAGCCTATGGTGTAGTCTTTCCGGACATTCCCGGCGTTGGTGCGATGAGTGAAACTTAGGTCAAGCCCGCTGAGGTCCAATGATGCCGTTGACAGTCACCGGGCCGTCGCCTACCATCGCCCCATCCTCGCGGCCCATTCTCGCGGTCGTAAGAGACCGGGGTGCAGGCAGGAGAGCGTTTCCATGATGGCGTCATACTTTGCATGTATGGGGTACGCAGACAGGCACAAATTCCCTCCTGCCTGGCCCGTGCCCTCCGCCCTCCAAGACTCCGAGATAGCCATGCGCAGCTATCACGAGGGAATGGCCGAGTGTGTACTGGCCGAAGATGTGGGGTTCGATTGGGTCAGTGTTAGCGTTTCCATCGCCGAAAGGCGGTGGCCCCATTGCCGAAGGGCGGGAGAGGCTGACGGAGGCTATCGACCTGATAATCCGGGCTTTGACCGAGCCCCAGCCCTTTTCTTGGGAGGGCCGTTACTACCGCTACCGCACCGTTTCCGTATGGCCCAGACCGGTGCAGCGGCCGCACCCGCCGGTGATTGTGGCCACTGGGAGCGGCGATGCCGTCCGGTACGCTGCCGTCAATGGCCTGGGTCTGGGTGTATCCTACGATTCGGTGGACGACACTGCGCGCGTCACGGCCAATTACATCCAAGAATGCCGGGAGGCGGGCTGGGAACCTAGACCGCACCAGATTGTATATCGCGGAGGCACCTGCTTGGGTGACACGGACCGGGAGGCGGAATCCTTCCTTGATGGTCTGGAAGCTCTGGGAGTGCAACGCGGACCGGCCGTTGGCCCCACCGTGGCCCGGGTGGTGCAATCGGCACGCGCCGGGGAGACTTTCGACGGACGCAAGGTGTTTGCCGCCGGAGGTAATGCCGGTGCAGAGCGCAGCGTTAGAGGGATGGTGGGTTTCGTTGGCAGTCCCGACACTGTGGTAAAGCAACTAAAGGCGTTCCACGAACAGTGCGGCGTTGGAGTGGTTGACCTGGCCTTCCAGCAGCCGGGCATAGACCACAAGCACGTAATGAAGGAGATAGAGCTGTTTGGGCGGGAAGTGCTACCACGCATCAAAGAGTTCTAGACTCGCCGCCTGCTGGACGAATAAGTGATGTCGTAGCCCGTTGCCCGGAGCACGTTGGATGGACCTTAGTCCGGTGACGTATGAGCCCAGGAGGAATGATGGCTGATTTCAATATGGGAACAGTGCGCGCCAACGAGATCAATTTTCATTACCTGGAAATGGGCCAAGGACCGCTGGCGCTGTGCTTCCACGGGTTTCCGGACCACGCATACTCTTTCCGGCGCCTGCTGCCCGACTTGGCCCAAGCGGGCTTCAGGGCGGTTGCGCCGTTCATGCGAGGGTATGCACCCACCGAGCCGCCAAAGGACGGCCGGTACCAAGCCGTCCTCCTTTGCAAGGATGTGCTGGCCCTGATCGGCGCTCTGGGAGCTGAGCAAGCCTATCTCATCGGTAATGACTGGGGAGCCGGAGCCGTTATTGGCGCTACAGTCCTTGAACCGGAGAAGGTGAACAAGCTGGTCATCATCGCCTCTGGCCGTGTCGACCAAGACTTGCAAATGAGCTATCAATACCTCAAGGGGACCTGGCATTCTTACTTCTTCCAGTTGCCCTTTGCTGAACAGGCAGTGGCCTATAACGACTTCGCTTTCGTCGAGGAGTGGTGGCGGGACGCTTCCCCGGAGTGGGACATTCCCCAGTCGGACCTGCAAAGCATCCGAGAGACCTTCCGTAAGCCCGGAGTTGTTGAGGCCGCCCTTAACTACTACCGGGCCAGGTACAACCCGGCGCTTCAAGACCCGTCCCTGCGGGAGGACCAAGACCGGGTCAACAGCGGTCCCGTCACCGTACCCACCTTGGCGCTGCATGGCACGCGGGACCGCCCCAAAAGGTTGGATGCCTTCGAGAGTGAAGCCATGGACCGGTTTTTCACGGGCGGGCTGGAAAAAGTGATTATCCCCGGTACGGGCCACTTCATGCACCAAGAAAAGCCGGAAGAGGTAAATCCCCGGATAGTAGAATTCCTCAAATCGTAACCTGTCAAACGTAACCTGTTAAAATTGTAAGCCGTCAGCGTCGATGCGATTAGGTCGGGAAGTAGGAGGTCCTTTATGGCAACCATGGGTCAGTCCACCCAAGTCCAAACTTCGGCCGTCACCACCGTTCATCCCCTCGATCCCCTGAACTCCGATGAAATCGAGCGTGCGGTTGCCATACTGCGGGCGGAGCGGCGCCTGGGAGAAAAGGTCAGATTTGAGTCCGTCGTACTAAACGAACCGGCGAAGGAATCCGCCCTTAGTCTGGATGGCTCGCTGAATGGCCCGCTAGCAGCCGGCCGGGAAGCGTTCATCATCCTGCTGGACAACGAAACGGGAGCGACCTACGAGTCCGTCGTCTCATTGACCGAAGGAAAGGTAAAGTCGTGGTCGAACATCCCTGGTGTACAGCCAAGAATAATGATGGACGAGTTCTTCGAGTGTGAGCAGGCAGTGAAAGAGTGTCCCGAGTTTCGCGCCGCGCTACAAAAGAGGGGAATTACCGACACCGGCCTGGTAATGGTCGATCCGTGGCCTGCCGGCAACTATGGGATCGAAGAGGAAAAGGGGCGGCGTCTTTCCTTCGCTCGCAGTTGGCTCCGCACCAGCCCAACCGACAACGGGTATGCCCGCCCGATAGAGGGTGTGATTGCGGTCGTTGATCTCAACAAGATGGAAGTCATCAAGGTAGAGGACCATGGTGTGGTCGCCATGCCGCCCAACGACGGCAACTATGCCGCCGAGTTCGTCCAAGATTTCCGCACTGATCTGAAGCCCCTGGACATCGTTCAATCCGAAGGACCCAGCTTCAAAGTCGAAGGGAACCGGGTATCCTGGCAAAAGTGGGGATTCAGGGTCGGCTTTACCCGGCGTGAGGGACTGGTTCTGCACACCATCAGCTACGAAGACCAAGGACGGGCGCGTCCCATCATCTACCGGGCTTCCTTGGCCGAGTTGGTGGTGCCCTATGGGGACCCGGAGGAGAAGAACTTCCGCAAAAACGCCTTCGACGTGGGTGAGGCCAGCATTGGCAGCTTGGCCAACTCGTTGACTTTGGGATGTGACTGCCTGGGTCAGATCTACTACTTCGATGCCGTCTTGAATAACAGCCGCGGCGAGCCGGTGCATATCCCCAATGCCGTCTGTTTGCACGAGGAAGACTTCGGCATCCTTTGGAAACATACCGACTGGCGCACCGGACAGGCTGAAGTGCGCCGTTCCCGGCGCTTGGTCATCTCGTTCATCGCTACGGTCGGCAACTATGAATACGGCTTTTTCTGGTACTTGTACCAAGACGGCAACATCGAGTTTCAGGTGAAGCTGACCGGCATCGTGAACAATATGGCCGTTGCCCCGGGCGAGGTCCCGAAATACGGCTCATTGATCGCGCCCCAGTTGGGTGGGCATATCCACCAGCATTTCTTCAGCGTCCGTTTAGATATGAGCGTGGACGGCCGGAACAATTCGGTCTACGAGGTAAATACCAGACCGGAGCCGATGGGCCCCGACAACCCCCAAGGAACCGCCTTTTTCGCTGAACAGACATTGCTAGCCACCGAGTCCGAAGCCCAGCGCACCGTAGATCCCATGACCGGTCGCTACTGGCTGATCACCAATCCCTCGGTGCACAACTACATCGGGCAGCCGGTGAGCTACAAACTGGTCCCCGGTGAAAATATCCTGCCCTTCGCCGACCCGGAGGCCAGCGTATCGAAGCGGGCCAGCTTTATGAGAAAGCACCTGTGGGTGACCCCGTACAACCCCGATGAAATGGCCCCCACCGGACCTTACCCGAACCAGCACCCCGGAGGCGCGGGGCTGCCGGAATGGACCAAGGCAGACCGGAATGTGGAGAACACCGACATCGTTGTTTGGTATACCTTCGGTATTCACCATGTCCCCCGGCCCGAGGACTGGCCGGTAATGCCGGTAATGTACACTGGTTTCAAGCTCATGCCGGTTGGGTTTTTCGACCGGAACCCGGCTTTGGACGTGCCGCCTTCAGACCACGCCAACGGCCATTGCCATGCCTGAGGGCGCTTACTATCGTAAGTAAATATCTTATCTGCTTCTCTCGTCATTAACATAACTTGAAAATAAGCCACTCCGTCCCGCCGGAGGCGGGCGGGAAACCATCTGCCTTGGATGGAGCATGGCAGATTTTCCGATTGCCGGGAGTGGGAGCAGTTTGGGGTCTGTTCCCGCGTTACTCCGGCTCTACGTCGCGTTCCGCTGTCTCATACCAGTAGACGGAGCCGGAGCTTATCAAGTCTTCTATCTCGTTGTCTTTCCGGACGCTGGCGACTGCCGCTTGGGCGGGCCTGCCCGTGAATTCCATGAGGAACCGGGCGTTCCGAAGGGCGCGGCCCGTGTCCCGCGAGTCGGCAGTGTAGGATGCTTCGACCGCGATGTATTCGACCCCGCTTTCGTTCTCCGCCCTGATGACAAGATCGGCCTCACGGAAACTCCGGAGTTCGTTGGCCGGGATGTCAAGGTCTCTCCCTCTCCTTGCCATACGCACGAGTTCCGCCTGGGTCAAGGTGTCGGCATACTCTAGGTTCATGTCTTCAGATAACGCCGCGGCATTGCTGATAGCGGCGGCCCGCGTGTAGTGGCCCTTTATATTGCTGAAGTAGGTCGCCATCCGGCTCATGTCTCCCTTTAGTGTGTTCACGTCCCCCTTCAACGTGCTCACGTCGTCCCTCAAGGCGCTCACGTCATTTTCCAGGGCGTTCAGGCGCTGCTCGATACGATCGTTGAACCGCTTTTGTTCTGCTACAAACTCGGTTATCTCGGCGTTGAACTGTTCCTGCTTGGCCATGAACCTGGTCATCTGATCGACGAAGGCGTCGAACCGGGCGGGCAGTTGCAGTAGTTCCTCACCGAGTATCTGGGCGCGGACCGCCGCTCTCCATTCGGGGTTTTCCGAGAGGGCGCGCAGGAAGTCTTCCTGGCTGTTGATGGTGGACACGGCCTTTCTCTTGCGGTGTATTTCCTCTAATTGTAACAGGCCCCTGGCGGAACGGCAGGCCGCCAAGATCAGAATAATTCAGGAAATCGTTATAAGGCTGGAGGTCTGCGCGAGAGCAAGCCCGTGTTCGGCGCCGTGGTAGTAGCCCTCGGTCTTGATTATGCCCGGCGGCGCGGGGCCGGGGTTAATCTAGGAACGGCAGCAATAATCGGGGTTGGCTCGGTGGTGGGAGTGGCCGCAGTCTTTTCCGTTGTCGGCGAAGGCGAAGGTGTGTCCTTAACCGTGGGCGAGGAAGCGACCTTTTCAGAGGCAGGAGCTGTCTGCGTTGAAGCAGGCGTGGCCTTGGGAGTGGCCCCGTCAGAAGCGGGCCGATCTGTTGGCGCTTCGGAGTCGCAGGCCAAGAGGGGGCCAGCAGAATCAACGCAAGGGCGCAAACTATCGGTAGAAGTCGGGGGGGCTTTTAGGCATTTCGTCACTCCTTAGCTTTTACTCTGGGGAACTATGCACTTATGTGCCCGACAGGTTGCCGTAGGCCAGATTCTCAGCGTCTCGGATGTATTCGGCGGTTTCCCGGATGCGGCGTTCAGTGTCTTCTGAGGCGCACCTCCCTTTGTAGAAGCACTGGTCATGCACTTGGCTGATTCGGCTGTAATAGCGGCCTACCAATGTTTTGACTCTATTGTCCTGTCTCGCCAAAGCATACGGAGAGATACCGGCGGAACTGGGCAGCTTGACCAACCTGGAAAAGCTGCACCTCGGTGAGAACCGGTTGACCCGGGAGATACCGTCCGTGCTGGGCGGCCTCGCCAACCTGCGAGACCTGCGGCTTAGCAGCAACCAGTTGACCGGGTGCATCCCCCCACGGCTTGCGTGAGCCGTTACCGATTTACCCCTGCTCGGTCTGCCGTTCTGCGACGCGCCGACAACAGCCGGGTCAGTGACCGTAGTTATAGACATTACCTCCCCGGCCACTCCGGTGAGGATCAACTCGCAGGACCTTTCCATTTTATGAAATAAGTTTTAGAGTTTAAGCAAGAGAGTGGAGAGGTGAGGAAGATGGGGTTAAGAGAAGCTTTGGATGGGGTGCCCGACCACCGGAAAAGTCAGGGCAGGCGTCACCCTCTGGGGGCAATTCTGAGCTTGGCCGTTTGTGCCATGCTTTGCGGCGCCCGCAGCTTGTACGCCATAGCCCAGTGGGGGCATGACCACAGAGTGGTCACGGGGTAACTCCTGAGGTTCAGGCCGGGGAAGACGCCCTGTGATCCACCTTCCACCGGGTGTTCAAAGACTTGGACGTGGACGCCTTTGAGTCGGTGTTGCGGGAATGGCTGACCAACAGCGAGCTAGAGCTTGGGGAGGCGTTGTCTCTGGACGGCAAGACCCTGCGGGGGATTCACTAGGGTCTTTTCATTGTCACCCTGAGCAGAGTGAAGGGTCTCTACGGGGAACGCAAAGGCGCGAGGACGCAATGGCGCGAGGTTTTTATACTTATTCCTGGCTTTGTTGCATGAATATTGGCAGCACATGAAATGTCCCGACACCCTTTGAATCGAGCTATGCTACTCGATAGCTATCCGGCATTCCCAAGTGGGTCATCCGATTCAAAGCGGCACACTTTACCTTGGCTTCCACCTTCTGCTGCGGTAACTTCCTGGCCTGAAGATAGGAACCAAAGATGGTCTTGAACCGAAACATGGCAGTCTCGGCCAGGGAACGCCGATGATAGCCCGACTCTTGTTTCCACCGCTTACGTCCTGCCTTCCGAATCCTTCTCA
Source organism: Dehalococcoidia bacterium (assembly GCA_965220245.1). Classification (GTDB taxonomy): domain Bacteria; phylum Chloroflexota; class Dehalococcoidia; order Lucifugimonadales; family UBA3495; genus CBDCPI01. Next base: position 476,756 of record CBDCPI010000013.1, on the reverse strand, counting down.
GGTTCTCGTCCCGCACCAGGGGCGGGGTGGCACAGTTCCCATGCTGCCAGATACGGGCATCCTTTCGAGGTGGAATTGCTACCCGCCTGACACCTCTGACAGCGCAGCCCTCATATACCTTCCTTTTGTCGTAGGCCCCATCGCCACCCACCTGCTCCACTGACTCGGTGCTCTGGTCCAGAAGTTCGGGCACCGCTCCCGCATCGTCCAGGCTGGCCTCGCTCAGTACCACGGCCTGGATCTCCTGGGTTTCACTGTCCACGCTTAGATGGAGCTTCCTCCAGGTGCGCCGTTTGGTATAGCCATGCTGACGCACCTTCCATTCTCCCTCCCCAAAGACTTTCAACCCGGTGCTGTCCAGTACCAGGTGCAAGGGCCCAGCAGCTTTCCTGAGCAAGGAAACCCCCAGGCGCTTGGCGCGCTTGCAGAGGGTGGTATAGTCCGGCACCGGCAAATCCCACTCCAGCAAGTGAAACACGGACCGGAGAAACCCTTCGGCAGCCCTCAGGGTCAAGTGGAAGACGCTGCGCACCATCAACAGACACTGGATTGCTCCATCGGAATACTGAAACTGCCCACCGCGCTTTCGGGGGCCGTCGGGCTTCCAGGCCCCAATATCCTCTTCGCTGGTCCATAGGGTTATTGAACCCCGCTGGACCAGGCTTTCGTTGTAGTCATGCCAGTTACGTATCCGATACTGGGATTTCCTGGTGGTGGTGCGTTTCTTGGGACGAGCTTTGGAGGCTTGCGGTGCTCGCTTCATGCCTCCAGCTTAACACTACCTCCCATTCATTCAACAAAGCCCTTATTCCTTATGAACACTGCTGGCGCCTTCGCGTACTGCTCACCCTAAACGCTAAACGTTTTTCGACCCTTGCGCCTTTGCGTTGCCCCTATCCTCTCACGATGATCTGAACAGTTACTCGGGATGAATGGACTTGGAGTGATATAGTTTATCCTGTAGCTGGGAGCACGGAAGGATGGGAGGGCTCGGCAGTGAGTAAAGCAAAGTGCCCACATTGCCAGCGGGTAAACCCGGCTTCCAGCTCCTTCTGCTTTCGCTGCGGTGTCAGGTTGCCGAGGGTTGGCCGCCCGGAGAGTGCGGGCGTCGGCCAGAGCAACGCGGAGGAAGAGCAGCGGGCCTTTCGAGCGGAACTAGCCGCGGTCCGGAGCCAGCTTCGGGAGGCCGGGCTGTTGCTGGACCGGCTTCAGCACCGCATCGCTCAACTGGAGTTGGACGCCGCGGCGCCCAGGCAAGACAGCCCGCCAGCTCTCGAGGTTGTACCTCTAGCGCCGGGGCCGGAGCCACCAACTCGACCGGAGAGCGAGGCCCAGAACCAACCGGCCTCTCTTGAGGGTTCAACTACCCCAGGGGCCTTAGGTCCGTTCAGTCCAACTCCTGGGCCGGCCGGGGCAGGCGCACGCGGCGGCCCGCCGCCACCCGGTCTCGCCGCCGGTGGTGAGGGTATTTTCGGGGGGCCTCGTTATTTTGGTCTCACGATTGATTGGGAGCAGGTCCTAGGGAGGAACTGGTTCGCCATCATTGGGGCGGTGACCCTAGTGCTGGGGATCGGGTTTTTCCTGAAGCTGGCCTTCGACAACGACTGGATCGGTGACACCGGCCGGGTCGTTTTGGGCATCCTCGTGGGAATGGCCCTGTTGGGTGTGGGTGAATACACTCAGCGTCGCTTTCCCCTGTGGTCCCAGCCAGTAACGGCGGGCGGGGCCGCCATCCTCTACTTGTCCATTTATGCCGCTTTCGGACTATACGCGCTCATCCGGCCCGACGTGGCGTTCCTCTTCTTGGCCTTGGTGGTAGCCGTGGTGGGGCTTCTGGCCCTGCGGTACGAATCGATCATCATCGCAGTCTTGGGCATTATAGGCGCTTTCCTTGGACCGGCCCTTCTTGGCCCTGATCTCCCCGACGCCAGGTTGATGCTCGTATATATCCTAGTGGTCGACCTTGGGATTCTCGGCGTATCAACTTTTCGCAATTGGCGTTGGTTCAACCTGTTGGGATGGGTTGGTTCATACGGCCTGTTTGCCCACTGGCTGGACCGGTTCCCCGGCTACGAACCCCTCCTAGTGCAGGGTGCTCTAACCGGGGTATTTCTCATATTCGCGGGCGCAACCACACTGTTCCACCTCCTGTGGAGGCGTGTTCCAAGACCTCTCGACATGGGTCTCATGGCAATCAACGGGACCGGGTTTTTCGTGCTGACAGTATCAATACTGTGGGAGGGCCACGAAATCTGGTTCGGTCTGATTTCCCTGGGCATGTCCCTGTTCTACGGGCTGATAGCGTTCGCGGCCCTCAAGCGGTCTGGCGCTCCGCCGCAACTTCCCCTGGTCGCCTTGCCAATGGCGATGGTCTTCTTCACCATCGCCGTGCCGCTGCAGTTCAGCGGCGTCTGGGTTACCGTCGCCTGGGCGGCCCAAGGCGCGGTGCTGGTATGGGCCGGATTCCGCTCATACCGGTGGCAAATGCGGGCGTTCGGTCTCGGTGTATTGGCGCTGGCGGTGGGACATCTGCTGGTGTTCGATGCCGGGGTGGCGCTGAAGGGGTTCACCCCTGTCCTAAACGAGCGGTTCCCCGTGTTCCTAGTGGTGATCGGCGCGTTCTATGTAGCCGGGCTGGTGTATTGGCGCAATCGCGGCCTGTCGGAAACTTGGGAGCAGGCCGCGGTCCCGGCTCTGCTGACCATCGCGAACTTGCTCACGCTGGGGCTGTTCAGCCTGGAAACAATAGACTATTTTGGCAGCAATGCGGTCCAAGCCGGGGAATTCTTGGGTAACCAGAACAGAGAAAACGGGACGTTGCTAACCCTGACTGCCCTGTGGGGGACCTACGGGTTCATTGTCCTAGCCGTTGGACTGGCGTTCCGGTTGCGCCAAGCCCGGTGGGGCGGCCTGGCATTGATGGGGTTAGTGGTGCTAAAGCTCTTGGCCTACGACACGCAACAGGTGCAATTGGAACCGGCCACATTTGTCGCCTTCCTCAACCCGCAATTCCTGACCTCGGCAATCGTGATGGTCTTGCTGCTGGGCGCGGCTTACTGGACTTGGCGCAAAAGGTCAGACCTTCCCGGAAAGGAAGCTCACACTTTCAAGGCCCTCCTCATAGCCGCCAACGTCGTTGCCGTGTGGTCGCTGAGCCTGGAAGTCATCCATTTCTTTGACTTCCGGGAGTTTTCCTTTGGCGTAGATTCTTTCAGCGCCAAGCATCTCTCGTTGACCGTGCTTTGGGCAGTGTACGCCATCGCGGTGATTGGCGTGGGAATCGCCAAAGGGTCCAGCAGGATGCGGCTGGTCGGCATAGCTCTGCTGGCGGTCCCTGTGGTCAAACTGTTCGTGTTCGACGTCTTTCTCTTGGAAAAAGGGTACCGGGTCGCCGCTTTTGTAACCCTGGGCATCTTGTTACTGGGCACTGGTCTGGCGTATCAGCGTTACAGCCATGCCCTGAGAGGTTTCCTCTTTGGCCAGCGGGCTTAGAGAGATGCATCGAAGCTTCGCCCTAGCCGCGGTTATCGCCGTGGCGGCGCTACTAACCGTGCTCCCGGCGCTGGCTGGCGTTATAGAGCAGGAGTGGCGCTTCTACAAACCGGTGGCGCTTCCGGGCAGCTTCTCGGGACCGGGACTCGTGGAGGTCGCGCTGGACCGGGACGTGTACGCCCACTCGTCTCCCCGGCTAGGCGACATCCGCGTGATGGAGCAACCGGAGGGTAGAGAAGTCCCGTACAAACTGCTGGTGGAGTCCGGTGACCACCGGAGGGCCTCTGTGCCGGTCAAGGTGCGGGACTTGGGACACTCTCCTGGGCAGGGCGCCAGCTTCATCATCGACTTGCAATCGCCAGGCAAGCTGCACAACGAGGTTGAAGTCCAGTCTTCCTCCAAGAACTTTCAACGGACAGTCGAGATAGAAACCAGCGACGACGGGGAGACCTGGCGCGTGGTGGAGCGGTCCGGCACGATCTTTGACCTGACCATAGAGGAACGCGGCTTTACCGCGAGGGATACCCGGGTCAAATACCCGGTCAGCGCCGCACGTTTCCTAAGAGTGACCATCCTCGACGGGGGGAAGGAGCCGCTGAACGTCCGGGGAGGCGTGGTTTTTTTCGATCAGCAATTGGAGCCTCGGCGTGCCAAGCTTCCGGTTGCCGTCATTGGGCGGGAGGAGCGCCAGGAGGCGAAAGAGACCGTCTTGGTGCTGGACGGGGCTAGCTCCGGGTTCCCGGCCAACCGTATCGAGCTTGAGATTCCTCGCCGAAACTTCTACCGCCAAGTGTCGTTGGAGGGCAGCGACGATTCCCTAACCTGGTACATGGTGCAGCCGGAGGAAACCCTCTACGATGTTGCTACTCCCAAATTCGTCGGCAACGACCAGTCAATAGACTTCAGGGAGTCCAGGTATCGGTACTACCGGGTTACTATCCGGAACGAGGACAATGCCCCACTGCCAGTGGAGAGGGCATGGGCCGACGGGTTCCTCAGGAAACTGCTCTTTTCCGCAGAAGCCGGGAGGTCATACCGGCTCTACTATGGCAACGCGGACGTGGCAGCCCCATCGTACGAGTTGGAGCGCATCTTCCCCTACCTAGTAACCGAAGACCTGCCGGTTGCGAGCTTGGGAGTCCATACGCAAAACCCGGCGTTCACCGTACTGGCGCCGCCACCCAAGCCCTTCACCGAACGCTACCCTTGGCTGCTTACCACCATTGTGGCGATTGCCGCGCTGCTGATCGGAATGTTCCTAGCCAGCTTGGTCCGCCAGCTCGGAGGCAGATTGCCTCCGCCGGAGCCTCCCCAGTAGAGATCGTCGCAATGCCTGGAGAAACCGCTTATAAGCCGACCAATCACCGCCCCCTAGTTACACCAAGGGGCGGTGATTCTTTTGAGCGGTTGGTTGCCCTTAATTCAGGTTGAACACGGTTGCGGCGTTTCCGCCCACCAGTTTGGCTTGGTCTTCCGCCGAGAAGGTCTGGAGCTGCCGGTATAGCCTCGATTGAGCGTCCAACCCGATGGACCGGATGTGGGGAAAGTCTGAGCCCCATAGAATCTGGCCGGCGCCCACATAGGGTATAGCGTGTTCGGCTGCGGTATCGTCGATAAATCCGTGGAAGACCCGCGTCTTCATGTAGTCGCTGGCCTTCATGTCGAGCTTGTGCAGGTCCAGCCGAGGCGCAATATCCTCGATTTGGTCCAGCCGGGCCATGAAGCCGGGAATCCAAGAGACCTCGAACTCGCTGCAAAGTATTTTCAGATTGGGGAACCGGTCCAAGATGCCGCCATAGATGAAGTCGTTAGCCAAGACCGTCTGTATTTCGATGAACAGGTCCACCCACAGTCCGGGATTGGCTGACATCTCCTCCGGCGTTTGCCCGGCGCGGGCCAGAATAAGGGCGTCCATGACCCGGCCGGTCAGGATATGCAAAGTTATCGGGACTCCGGCCTCCTGCGCCGCGGCCCAAAACTTGTCATAGACAGGGTCGCGATATGGCGGGCAACCCTCCGGCGGTTGACAATTGATCATGGGGCTATTGAGGCCCTTGTTTAGCGTCCTAGTCAGCTCCTTCACCGCCCAATCGACGTCATGGATAGGAATAACCCCGATGCCTATGAGCCGCTGGGGGCTGTAGGAGACGAACTCCGCCAACCAGTCGTTGAAGACCTCGGAGCAGGCTTGCAGCACCGGCACATCGGGGTTGCGCATCACTCCCAGCATGGTGGTGGGATTCATCGCCTCTGCGTCCAGACCGGCTTCTACCTGGAACTTGACTCGTACCTCGGGGTCATAGCCAACGGCGCCCAGTCCCTTTTCTTGGGCCTCAAAAGCAGCAGCCTCGGTTTGGCTGGAGAGTTGTTCCCGGACCCGGGCTACCGGGCAGCCAAGATACCCCGAGAAAAAGAATTTCCCTTTCTCCCCGTTGTATTCGTCGAGCTGCCGGGGAGTGCGGTCCCCGAACTTGTTCCCCAAAGCATTCCACCACAAGTCCGGTGGTTCCATGACGTGGGAATCGGCCGAAATCAATGGTTGGAAATGGGTCGTTGCCATTTATGGTCCTCCCTTATTTTGATTTCTGTTCAACCCTTTTGTCCGCACTCAGCAAGTCATAAACATTCTAACCCACAGTGTAGATGAGAGCGATGGTACACGGGAGGAAAGGAATGAATCAGACCACCCGTTGCACCAGTGTGGTGTCCGCCAAAGGGAGCCCGTAAACGGCTGACCCGGGACGGCCGGGCCTGTTGTGGGGCGGTTACGAGGCCGGAAAAAGTGGGCGGTGCAGGACTCGAACCTGCGGCCTCCTGCGTGTAAAGCAGGCGCTCTAACCAACTGAGCTAACCACCCAGGCTTGGGAACCATTGGGGAGAGAGTCCGTAGCGGAATAGAGTTAGTCTAGCAATGGCGGGGCCTTGGTTTCGCCGGACCGCTTGCTTGGCATATTAGGTTATATAATGCTGGTGATAGACCAATTCCGGTAAATGCCGCGGTCTGTACGGTTATTCTAGTCCCGGAAACCGGGGGACGCAACGAGAAATCCCGCTACACCGGCGAAGGGAGCAGCCGCTGCGCCACCGGGCGCAGCGGCTTTCTCTCGAAGCAGTCCGCTAGAATCCTTGGAACCAGCGGGTAAAATTAGCTGCTTGCTCCGCAGAGCCTTCAACAGCGAACCGGCCGGAAGACAGACCCTCCTCCACGCCCAATCGCCCGTAGACCAGCAAAATGTAGTTCCCGGTATTGCACCGGAAAACGGCGTCAGCCGCGCCTTCCCCGCCAGCTTCGATCTCGAAGGCCCCGTTACTGATCACCACGTCTTGGTTTACCGCCACCGGGCTAGCGACATCGAAGCGGAACCGGGCCGGTTCGGGCAGACCCTGACCCGGCAAAAAGGCGGTCCTCAGCCACCGGGGCACCATATTCACCAGGTAGGGGAGAGGTTCCTCCCCCATCTCCGCGGCCGGGTCGAGCCCCGAGCGTATGTCCCAGCCGTGGACCGCCAGTTCCTGGACCCGTAAGGCGACGAAGTTCTGTACCGGCATGGGCCCGCGACGGTGGAAGCAGGGCTTGTCCCAGTCCTCGGCCCGTAATTTAGCCAAAACCTGAGCCAGCCGGTCGTAACCGGCGCGGTAATCTTCCAGCAAAGCCAAGCCCTTGTCCTGAAATACCGAGACCGCCGCTTGAGCGGTGCTCTCGGAACCCCGCTCGCCGGGCGCGAGAAAGTTTTGACCGGAAGGCGGACCGGCATCGCCGGCCGCGGCTCGGGTCAAAGAGTTGGCCCAGGTCTCCGAGCCGACGGTCAAGTGGGCCACTACGTCCCCGACCTTCCAACCGTCGCACGCGCTGTCATGGAACCAATTCGACTCGGTCAGGCTGGCCAAGAAATCGCCCAAACGCCTAGCTTCCGAGTTCACTAGGTCGATCACACTCAACATCGGATAAGTTGTCATAACTGCCCCTTGTATTGGAATGATGGAAAATTCCAGAGCGAAGACGTTCAATTAAACCGGCGCTATCGTATAACCCCCGACGCTTGGAGCAGGGCCATCTCCGGCAACGCAGAGGGGCGCTGCTGGCGCAAAGACGATAAGAAATCGTCGGGACCCCGAGCGACCTTTTCGCCCGCCAAGAAGACGTCCTCCACATGCCACAAGCGGGTGATGTCGTCGGCCGGGTTACCGTCAACCACGATAATGTCGGCCTCCTTTCCCGGTTCCAAGGCGCCGGTCTCAGAGTCCACGCCCAGAGACTTGGCTGCCCTGCTGGTGACCGACAAAATGCCCTGCATCGGCGAGCAGCCCGCCATCACCAGACATTCGGTTTCATACACCGTGTTACCCAGTTGGAAGTCACCCCAAGAGGAGTCTGAGCCGGTAACGATGTTCAAACCCATGGAAATCAGCCGTTGCAGGTACTCCATACGAACGTCAAAGTCGGCCAGCAGGCTGTCGAGTCTAGCTCGCTCCTCGCTGTTCAGGCCTTGGGTTTCTAGCTTATGCTGCAAGGCCCAAATTCTCGCCCTGGTAGCGTGCAACGTTGGATTGATGTAGGCCTCGTCTTGGCCGATGCGTTCGGCTATCTCACCTCGGAAATTCGGCGTGCCGTCGGGCTCACGAAAATAGCAGTGGATAATCATATCTACGCCAGCGTCCAAGCTGTTAATAATTCCCTGGGTGGAGGTGCAGTGGGCCGCGGTCAGCTTGCCGAATTTGTGGGCTTCTTGGGTTATCGCCTCCAGCTCCGCCAAGTTGAACGAAGGCCGCAGCGGGTCCGACGTTCTGGTAGTCCCGCCGGTCGCCATGATTTTGATGTAATCGGCGCCCTCTTTGATAAGCTGCCTGGTGGCCGCCACCACTTCCGTTGGGCCGGTGGCTTCACCGCCAAAGTACCAGGTGTGGCCTCCGACGGTCGTCACCGGGCGGCCGCAGAGCACCATGCGAGGGCCGGGAGTTATCCCCAGCCGCATAGCGTCCCGGACGCGAAACATCGTTTGGCCCTTCCCGCCGTTGTCCCGGACCGTCGTAACCCCGGAGTAGAGGCTGGCCCTAGCGTTGCGGGCCGACTGAATAGCCAGCACCTCGTCCGGCAATTCGGCCACCGCTTCGCCGAACCGGCCGTCCCCGAAACCGTTGTGGTGGGTATGGCAGTCGATCATGCCCGGCATAATGGTCTTGCCAGGGTATTCATAGGTCTCGACAACCGCGCCCTCCGGCGCCGTAACCTGCGCTGCTGCACCAACAGCACGGATCTTAGTGCCTTGTATGAGCACCGCGCCGTCCGGGGTGGGCGGCCCGCCCTTGCCATCGATCAGAAGACCGCCCTTGATTAGCTTAAAGGCCCCAGCCCGGTCATCCATTTATTACCCTCGGCAGCATCGAGATAGTGGGACCTCAACCGGTCCGCCTAGCAGTTTAACATGGCAGCCATACCCTAAGAGTCATCCCTGGTACGGAGTCGTATTCAACCGATGGGCCTACGGAAGGGCGTCTGTGCGCGGGACGGGTCGGCAGACAGTACCGTGTAGCCCGCGCCGCATCGGGCTCCAACGGGGTCTGCCTCTTCTCTGGGGCCTTTTCATTCTCGGAAATGTCATTCTGGGCCGTAGGCGAAGAATCTAAAAACCTTCAGCAAGAACTTGGTCCGAGTACCGAAGAAAGAGAATGCAGTCAGGGATTTTAGACCCTTCGCTATGCTCAGGGTGACAGTGAAAAGGCCCTGTCCTCTTCTCTGAGGGCGAGCCAACCGGACGACGGGAGCCTTACGGCGCGGGGTTGGTCGTGACCGCGACTCGCGCTGCGCCGCCTGCCACGGCGTCGTACATCGCCAGGACGCGGTAGATGTACCTCGTGCCGGCAGCGACGCCGTCAGCGTCCAGGTGCGCCGTCACTGTGGCCGCTACGTCCGCGACGTGGCCGAACGTATCCTCCGACTGGGCCGCCCTACGCAATACCCGGTAGCCCGTTACCGCAGCGTCGGCAGGCGCACTCCACGTCAGCGTCACCGAGTCGTGGGTCGCCTGTGCCGCCAGGTCCAGGGGCGCGGGCGCCGCCGTCGTGACCTGCGCCGGGTCCGACGCCGCGCCCACTCCTGCCTCGTTGATTGCCTGGACACGGTAGATGTACTTCGTACCGGGTAATACATCCTGGGTGTCCAGGTACGTCGTCGTGGTGGTCGCGGTGTCTTCGACGTGTACTGCCAGTTCACGCTGCTCGGGCGGCCTTCGGCGAAGCACCCGGTAGCCGGTTACCGTCGGATCGTCCGGCGCGTCCCAAGTCAGCGTCACCGAGTCGTGGGTCGCCTGGGCCCTCAGGTCCAGGGGCGCGGGCGGCGGCGTGTTGCACGGCCCGTCGTTGGTCACGCCGGTGAGGCCCTCCCTGCTCCGGCTGATGCGCAACATCAGCCGGTCCCCGCTCTCCCACGGCTGGGCGCAAACGTTCCAAGCCAGCGTCACCTTCGCTCCGTCAACCATCTCCGCAGCGTCGTCGAAGTCCAAGCGCAGCGACACCGAGCTGTCCAGCGCGATGAAGTCGGCATGATGCCCCGCCAGCGAAAAGGAAGGCTCCAACTCCATGGCAACCCGTCCCGACTCCCAGGCAATCTTTTTTAGGGAGGCCGTGCTTCCCTCCTCGGTCAACGAGAAGGACGCCGGCTTCAACACGCCGTTGGCCGCATCCGCGCCCACCGCCCCGCCAATGGCGACGGGGTCGAAGAACGCCTCATGTACCGCACTCTCCGGCGCAAATGCCGTTATCAGGTCCTCTGTGTACGACTCATCAGGCGCGTAGTTGCACGGCCAGTATACGGACGGTCGAACATGACGGAATAACCTATACATGCCGCCGGGCAGTGGCCGAACAGTCGTTATACTGAGGACAAACCCATTGGACGCAACCGCATCGTCGTCAACGATGTGGGTTCTGAAAAGGTCTGCATCCTGGCCGCTGAGCCAGAACCTGTGATATTCCCGGTCACGCCCGTCTCTATAATAATCGTCATCAAGCAATATCCCTTCGCGTGCCCCTGATGGTATCCGTTTCTCAAGTTGGTGTGGGCTCCACGGACGACCGTAGTACGCTTCCCAGTCTCGTATCCTTAGTTGGTGTCCAATCGAGAAGCTGATGCATTGCTCGTATGTTTCTATGTCCTCTACGTCCTCTCCCCCCTCCACCCACGCTATCTTCGCGCGCAGGTCGGACAGGGAGATGGTTGAGGGAGAACCGCCGGTAGCGGCTGCCGAGTCCGTAATGAATGTTGGGTCGCTGACGCCGTTGTCCTCTGCGCCCCTTGGGCCCGCAGTTGCCTGCAAGGGCAACCATGTGGGGTTCCGCCTATCTATCGTATAGCCCCCCGGATAGTCCCCTGTATAGTACTCATCGGTGTCGGTGAAATAGAAGTTTGCCGAGGCGGCTTCCTCAGAGGCTCCGGCGGCTCCGGTTTCCGGCAGGCTCAGGAAAAGCACTGCTTCGCGGTCGTCCCAAGCCGTGTTCCGGTTAGTGGAAGCGTGGACCACGAACTCGGCTGCCCCTGAGCCTTTCAGGTACTCGATGGCCCGGAAACGCAAAAGATCGGGCCCGGTGGACTGTAGTGAAGCCCTTACTATAGTGTTAGAAAGATAGATCCGTTTCTCCACTGAAGCAATGCTAGCGCCGTAGTGCTCTGGAGGAAGCTCGGCGGAGATGATAGCGTGCTCCGGGGTGGGCTCAAGAGCAACGCTTTCCGTGTCCGGCGTGGCCGATAGTGTGGGAGCAGGAGCAACGCTTTCCTTATCCGGCGCGGCCGTGGCAGTGGGAGCAGGAGCAACGCGCTCTGTGTCCGGCGTGGCCGTGGCTGTGGGCTCAGGAGCAACGCTTTCCGCATCCGGCGTGGCCGGTGCCGTGGGAGCAGGGGCAACGCCCTCTGGCACTCCGCAGGCTGCAATGACGAAGATCAGACCGAGCGCCAAAGCCAGCAGGCGCATGCTGCGCCCCAACGGTCCTTTGGCTAGCTCCCACATGTTGCGAAGCATCTCATGCCTCTCTGATGATTCTTCAGTTTATGGATGGTTCCTCGTATGGCCCTGATAAGTATACTTCATACCGGCTTTGTTGAATGAATGGGAGGTAGTGTTAAGCTGGAGGCATGAAGCGAACACCGCAAGCCTCCAAAGCTCGTCCCAAGAAACGCACCACCACCAGGAAATCCCAGTATCGGATACGTAACTGGCATGACTACAACGAAAGCCTGGTCCAGCGGGGTTCAATAACCCTATGGACCAGCGAAGAGGATATTGGGGCCTGGAAGCCCGACGGCCCCCGAAAGCGCGGTGGGCAGTTTCAGTATTCCGATGGAGCAATCCAGTGTCTGTTGATGGTGCGCAGCGTCTTCCACTTGACCCTGAGGGCTGCCGAAGGGTTTCTCCGGTCCGTGTTTCACTTGCTGGAGTGGGATTTGCCGGTGCCGGACTATACCACCCTCTGCAAGCGCGCCAAGCGCCTGGGGGTTTCCTTGCTCAGGAAAGCTGCTGGGCCCTTGCACCTGGTACTGGACAGCACCGGGTTGAAAGTCTTTGGGGAGGGAGAATGGAAGGTGCGTCAGCATGGCTATACCAAACGGCGCACCTGGAGGAAGCTCCATCTAAGCGTGGACAGTGAAACCCAGGAGATCCAGGCCGTGGTACTGAGCGAGGCCAGCCTGGACGATGCGGGAGCGGTGCCCGAACTTCTGGACCAGAGCACCGAGTCAGTGGAGCAGGTGGGTGGCGATGGGGCCTACGACAAAAGGAAAGTATATGAGGGCTGCGCTGTCAGAGGTGTCAGGCGGGTAGCAATTCCACCTCGAAAGGATGCCCGTATCTGGCAGCATGGGAACTGTGCCACCCCGCCCCTGGTGCGGGACGAGAACCTGAGAAGGATTCGGAAGGCAGGACGTAAGCGGTGGAAACAAGAGTCGGGCTATCATCGGCGTTCCCTGGCCGAGACTGCCATGTTTCGGTTCAAGACCATCTTTGGTTCCTATCTTCAGGCCAGGAAGTTACCGCAGCAGAAGGTGGAAGCCAAGGTAAAGTGTGCCGCTTTGAATCGGATGACCCACTTGGGAATGCCGGATAGCTATCGAGTAGCATAGCTCGATTCAAAGGGTGTTGGGACATTTCATGTGCTGCCAATATTCATGCAACAAAGCCCTTCATACCGTTCAAGTCGTACGGTTGCGGAGCTTCCCACACTTTGTAAGACCCCATTATGCTATACGACCGGTCCGCAGCGTGCCCCAGTCCGGCAGTATGGCCGAATTCGTGCATCATTGTTCGCGGCAGGTAGTAGTAATTAGTCATAGGGGCATTAGCAATGTCTGGATCATTCGTCCATTGCATGTAGTTAGAATCACTGGCGAACTGCGGCGGGTACTCAATCCAAAGTTCTTGATGCCCAAGTTCGGGATAGGTGCCGCCCGCGTAGGTACAGGCGATGGTGCCGCATTTGCCGGGTAGTTGGGCGCCAACGGGGTTCCAGTACCCTCTGATTGTCACGTCGGGCGAAGCGCTGACTAAATCAAAGGTTAGGGGAACAGTTTGCCCCGGCCGGAGCGGGTGATTTGGGTCTATCCCATTCCAAATCACCGCTGCGTTGTTGATTGCCGTCTCTGAATCCCTCTGACTCGGCTGTGTGTAATTCGGATAGGCGCCCGGTGGCTTGTCGCCCAATAATGGACTGGTTATCTTATAGGCAACTTGGTGGTCAGCCCGATGCCATGACTGAAGGATGGGCCCTAACGTCCGGACTGGGGAGCCCGCGGAGTTTGGATCTGATCTAGGTCTTTTCTTCACCACGATGTTGGTAGTTCCCGTTCCCAGCTTGCAACGCACCAGATAGAAAGACGTACCCAAGTCAACCCACGACGTCTCAGTGGACGGGGGCGATTGCCAGTTGCATCTTTTGGAGTTCTGGGCCGTTATCCGGTTTATCTGGAGCCCGGTATCCGCCGGAACCACCAGCTTGTACTCATCAGTAGCGCTCCTTTCAGCCAAAGGAACAATCCAGTCGATTGGTATACGCTTATAACCCAGAACGCTCCATGGACCCGAAATGAGGTTGAACGTGATACTAGGGGAAGTCGCCCATGTGCCGGTGATCTCGCCGTTGCGGGCGCGAACCCGGTACTGGTAGGTCGTTCCTTCAATCAAGTCGGTATCAACATAGACCCACACCGCCACGTTAGTGAACGTGGCGATAGTCGAGTAACTTAAGCCCTCGGCGCCCATATGCCGCTGGACTTCGTAGCCCGTAACCACGCCGGGCGGGGCAGTCCAACTCAACACGATGCCGTTAGAGCCGTCGGAATAGACTCTGGCGGTCAAGTCCGTGGGCGCAGTAGGCGCCCTGAGATAACATTCGGCGACCGTTAAAAACTCGTGCTTGGTGATGATACCGGCAAAGTAATCATCCAATGCTGCGAGGTACTCAGCTTTGTTGATCATATCGTCGTTGTTGCCGTCATACCGGTCACACAGGGACGGCCAAGACTGCCCCCTCACTGGCGCGGCTACGTCAAAATATAGTTCCAGGACCCTTGACGCCAGAGCCCGGTCGATGCGCCCGGCGAAGTGGTCTTCCGCCGCCCGAAGCGCCTCATCCCCGTCGATCACGCCGTTTTCGTTTTCGTCATACAGGTCCAAGGGGTCCGCCGGCCCCGGAGACTGGGCATCACCGGCGACGCGGCCGCCAAGACGGTCAAACTCAGCACTACAGCTAATAGCAGCGCGGCTAAGCATCTACCTCGCTTCACCTGCGGAGTATTCATTCCCGTATTCATTTCTAACGAACGCTCCTCATGCGGGTTACTTACATAGTCTTGCAACTGTCATTCTGAAGGAGCCTTTCGACTTCGCTCAAGATAAACTCCGCGACTGAAGAATCTAAGCGCCTAGCCCGGAACCAACCTTGGCGTGCCCGTGAATTCTGGACCCTTCACTCTGTTCAGGGTGACAATTGAAAGACCCTGCGGGGTCCCTTATCCTCAGTGGAGGTCATCTACGGGTCGAGTATATATATCACATTAATAACAACGTGTAGCCCAATCGGTAACCGTTGTATAAACTGACGACGGGAGCCGGGGATGATCGACTGTTTATTCGCCGGACCTCAATCTAAAGAATAAGAAAGGTGACCAATGAGGACCAACACAACAAAAGCCAAACTGGCCGAAGGCAACGTGGTCTTTGGCGGGATCATTGGCCGGTACGCCCCAGACTTGGTGGAGCTATTTGGGGCCATCGGCTACGACTTTGTGATGATTGACTGCGAGCACGGCCCAATGGACTTGGACCAAGTTGAACATATGGTCCGGGCGGCCGAGGTTTTCAACATTACGCCCATCGCCCGGGTGCCGGACCACGACGACTCGACGATGCTCCGTTTCTTGGACCGGGGAGTCCAGGGCGTGATTGTGCCCCACGTCAACACCAAAGAACAGGCGGACGCCGTAGCCAGGGCGGCACGGTACTACCCCGAAGGACACCGCGGCGTAGGCGGCGGCCGCGCCCACGATTATGGGGTGGGTGTATCCCGGGGCGAGTCGACCCGCTGGGTCAACTCCCAGACTCTGGTGATACCCATGATCGAAGAGACCGAAGCCGTGGAAAACCTGGACTCCATTCTGTCGGTGCCGGGGATCGACGTGCTGCATGTGGCGTCCGGAGACCTGGGACAGAGCATGGGCAACCCCGGCCCGGAGGAAGTCACTCGTTTGATGCGCGGCGTAGTGCCCCGGATCCAGGCCGGCGGCAAGTTTGTGGGTGTTGGCGGCAACTCGCCGAGCGATGTCGAAGGCGTGGCCGAGTTCATAAGACTCGGCGCCAGCTTTGTAACTATCTCGGCTTGGGGCTTGTTACGCTTGGGGGCGGAAGACTTTCGGCGCCGGGTAGACGCCGCCTTGACATAACGTTGGCCAAGGGCGTTCCGGTGTAATCATCCCCGCTTTGACATAAGGTTACGTGACCGCCGCCGCTTTAAGCTGCGGTCGACGAAGGAATCCCGGTGCAATTACTGATACGTGAACAAGTTTCTAAACTGTCCCCTACTTCGTCATTCCGGCGAAGGCCGGCCCTTCGACAAGCTCAGGAGACGAGGACTGGTTTAGGTAATTGTTCACGCATCAGTAAGCAGACCCGAAACACCGGAGTCTATTTCAGGCGTGGGGCGGCTTCATGGTGTGCCAATTGGTGCTCTGCTCGTAGGCATGAGCGACTTTCAGCAGGGTCTCATCAGCATCCGGGCGCCCGCCTATCTGAAGACCTATGGGTAACCCATCACTGCTAAAGCCGCAGGGCACCGAAATCGCCGGAGCATTGGCCAGGTTAAAGATGCGGGTGAACAAGTACCGCAACCCCGTGGCGTTTTCCTTGCTGGTAATCACCGGGTCGTCCACTATCGGTTGGGCGGGCACTCCGGCGGTGGGAGTTATTAGTACATCGTAGCTGTCCAGCGCCCGGTGCACCTCTTCACGGAACAGGTTTCTTAGCTTCTGGTACTTGTAGTAGGCTTGGGCCGGCATGATACTGCCGGTTAGCAAGCCGATGCGGTTGTTGTGGCCATATTCTTGCAGGCGGTCCCGGACCCATGATCGGTGATTAGTCGCGGGCTCCACCAGCAACGGCACCTGAGACAGCACCGGCGAGTGGTCGGTGAGGGGAATCGAGACCTCGTCAACCGTAGCCCCCAAGTCGCCCAGCACCGCAGTGGCCCTGAGGACCGCTTCCCGAGTGTCAGCGTCAGTTAGCTCGCTGTTAAGCTGCTGGCGGATAATCCCGACCCTGATACCGCGTATGTTTCCGTCCAGTGCCCGGCGATAGTCGGGGACCGGAGAATTCCAGGTGTAAGGGTCCTTGGGATCGTACCCGGCGATGGCCGTCAACGTAATCGCGGCGTCTTCGACCGTCCGGGATATGGGCCCAACCGCGTCCATCGACCAAACGCCCCGCATGACCCCGTAACGGCTCACCCGCCCCCAGGTAGGCCGGTGTCCAACCAGCCCGCACCAAGTAGCCGGAAAACGGATCGAACCACCCGTGTCCTCTCCCAGAGAGGTGGAGCACAGAAAAGCGGCGGTGGCCGCGGCCGAGCCGCCGCTGGACCCGCCGGTCCGTCTGTCCAAGTCCCAGGGATTCCGCGGCGGGCTGAACCGTTCGATGCCTCCTCCCATGGCGAACTCGGTGAGGTTGGTCTTCCCCAGCAGCACTGCGCCGGCTTTTTTCAGGTTGGCGATTACCGTGGCGTCTTCGTCGGGAATGAAATCGGCGAGAATTCTGGAGCCCCCGGTGCTGCGGATTCCCGCCGTCCAGAACTGGTCCTTGACCGCCACCGGAATTCCGTGCATTGGGCCCAGGTAACCTCCCCGGAGAATCGCGCTCTCCGCCTCTTGGGCCGCTCGCAGCGCTTCCTGCCGGGTCACCGTCAGAAAGGCGTTGAACTTGAAGTCCAAGCTATCTATCCGGTCCAAATAGGCCTCTGTGACCTCCACCGGAGAAACTTCTCTGGACTCAATCAGCCGCCCAAGCTCTGCGGTAGAGGCGGATAGGAAGGGACTCTCAACTCTATTCATCACGTTGCTCCGGTCTAGCTTCTCCCCAGGTTGGGGTCTATGTCCTTGGCGGCGATTGGGTCCTGTGCCGTGCCAAGGATTTCCTAAACTTCAAGGGTCAAACCGCCCCCAATGTAATTCATTAAGGCACGGCCCGCAACCCCGGCGACGCTACGGCGGCCCCAAGGTACCCCGTTGACCGGCGTCGATATCCGCACTACGATTGCCGGAGCATAGTCCCACCCGGTTTGAACGCAACCATTAGCGAAACAGGGTCCGGGAAGGCGGGAACCTGGAAGCAAGCCCCATCGAACAGATCGAACAGGAGGAAGGTAAGGATGGAGATTGAGAAAAAGCTTAACGAGCTAGGACATGAACTGCCGCCGTTCCGGAGATCGTCGGCGGGCAACTTTGTGCCTTCGGTGCGGACGGGGAACTTAGTCTACACCGCCGGTCATGGCGCGGGGCTTCCCGAGGGCGGCTTTTTGCACTTGGGCAAGCTGGGGTCCGATCTCACCATCGAGCAGGGCTACGACTGTGCTCGCCAGACCATGCTCAACCTGTTGGCCACCTTGAAAGAAGAGTTGGGCGACTTGGACAAAATCAAGCGAGTGGTCAAGCTTCTTTGCATGGTGAACTGCGCTCCCGACTTTGGGGATACTCCCCGGGTGGCCAACGGGGCCTCCGATTTACTGGTTAGCCTTTACGGGGAATCGGGCCGCCACGCCCGGTCGGCTGTGGGTATGGGCAGCCTCCCCTTTGGTATGCCGGTGGAAATCGAGATGATCGTAGAAGTCGAAGACTAGCAACTATTCGATTACTGAGCGAGGCATAACATGGCATACGACCTGGCTCCGACGTTGAATCCGGGCGCCAGCCGGGAGGAACTGGACACTCCCTGCTATTTGATAGACCTGGACACCATGGAGAGCAATATCGAGAAAATGGCGGCCTACTTTAGAGACCGCCCGGCTAATCTCCGGCCCCACATGAAGCACCACAAGACGCCGGAGATAGCCCACAAACAGATTGACGCCGGGGCCATCGGCGTGTGTTGCCAGAAGCTGGGTGAAGCCGAGGCGATGGCCGACGGCGGCGTGGACAATATCTTGATTACCTACGAGATAATCGGGGCCGCCAAAATTCGCCGGTTGGTCAACTTGGCCCAGCGAGTCAACCTTTTAGTAACGGTGGACGATGCGGGCAACGTGCGGGAGTTGTCCGATGCCGCAGTGGCGGCGGGAGCGTCCTTGGGAATCCTGGTTGACGTTAACTGCGGCCAAGACCGCTGCGGGGTGGACCCGGGCAGACCGGCCCTCGAACTGGCTCAGGCCGTCGCCCAAGCGCCGGGGCTGGAACTAAGGGGGCTTTGTGGCTACGAAGGCCACCTTCAAGCCGTGGCCGACCTGGAGGACCGTACGACCCGGGCTAAAGAAGCCATGGCCATGGTTACCGAGACCGCCGATGCTATCCGTCAAGCCGGGCTTCCGGTTGAGATCGTGAGTTCCGGAGGCACCGGGACCTACAACATCACCGGCGACTATCCCGGGGTTACCGAGGTGCAAGCGGGCTCCTACGTTTTGATGGACGCCGCCTACCGTAAGGTGCTCCAAGACTTTAACGTCGCCGGGACAATTCTCACTTCGGTAGTCAGCCGCAACGGGCCCGACCGGGCGGTGTTGGACGCGGGCATGAAGGCCATATCCACCGACCAATGGCCTCCTTTAGTGGTGGGGCTTCCGGGCATCGAGTTCCGGGGTGTGTCCGACGAGCACCTCTCGGTGACCCTTACCGACAGCGACAGCCGACAGTTACGCCCCGGTGACAAGGTGGAGTTGGTGCCGGGGCATAACGACACCACGGTCCACTTGCACACTCATCTGTTCGGGTTGCGCCGGGGGACCCTGGAGTCGGTGTGGGAGGTTGCCGGACGGGGCCGGATCAGGTAGCCGCCTCTCTCAGATCATACTGGTCTATGATCTCTTGACGCCGGTAGCAGTCGAGGGTGTGATCGTTGATCATTCCGGTGGCTTGCATGTGGGCGTAGCATATAGTTGAGCCTACAAACTTGAACCCTCGCCGCCGCAGGTCTTTGCTCAGCGTATCCGATAGTGGGGTCTTGGCCGGATACTCGCTGAGGTTCCGGAACTCATTCACGAGCGGCCTGCCGTTCACAAATCCCCAGATGTAAGCATCGAAGCTGCCGAACTCCTCCCGGGTTTCCAAGAAACTCCGGGCATTGCCAATGGCCGCCCGGACCTTTAGCCGGTTGCGAATAATGCCCGGGTTGGCAAGCAGGGATTCCACCCGCCGGTCGTCGAACCGCGCCACCAATTCCGGATCGAAATTCTCGAAGGCTATCCGGTAGTTCTCTCGCTTTTGCAGTACGGTATACCAGCTCAGCCCGGCTTGAGCCCCTTCCAGAATCAAGAACTCGAACAGGACCCGGTCGTCGTGGACCGGCACGCCCCACTCCTTATCATGGTAGTCCGTATAGTCCGGCTTGCTAAGGTCTACCCACGGGCACCGCGGCAGATTGTCTCGGTTAGCCATTTCTCTCAACTAATCAAAAGTGATGACGCTTCTGGCTACGTGGCCTTGCTTCATGTCCTCGAAGGCTTGATTGATCTGCTCCAGCTTCAGCCGTTGGGTAACCAGTTCATCGGAAGCCGACCTGTCTGGAGAGTGTTAGGCGTGGAGTTCGATAACATCTCCGTCCTCTAGGACGTAGTCGCGTCCGACCCGTTGCCCTCCAAATTTCCCGGAGCCCCACAACAGGGCATACTTGATCCGCCGGGTCCAGTCTTTATGCAACAAAAGTGCAGCGTCCTCAACCAAGCGGCCTTTATCCAACACCAAAGGCTCGTCGTAGTCGGGATCAGACCCCTTAGCTTTCAAGTAGACCCGCACCTTGGAGAGAGCCCGAAACACCGCCAAGACTAAATCGTCCAGTCCTTCGCCGGTGAGCGCCGAAACCGGAAGGACCGGCAATTGGGCAGCGTACAACTCCTCCAGCAGTTCCAGGGCGACAGCAGCGCCCTTGGCGTCTACCTTGTTGGCCACTATCAAAGTCGTTTTTTGCGCCCGGTGCTCTTCCGGGTCCGGCTCTTCTCCCAGGCCAAGAAGCCTAAACCCGTAATGGTCCAGCAGAGAGATAACTTCGTCTGCTTCACTGAGCGGGTCGCCAGAGAGGTCCACGACAATCAGCACCACATCGGTGTTTCGCAGCAGGCTGAACAGCCGGGCTTGGACATCCCGGTCGTTTACGGCGGGGGTGTCTACCAACTGAATCCGGACATTCTCGTAGCGGGCCATTCCCGGCAGCGGTATCCGGGTGGTGTAGGGGTATTCGGCCACCTTGGCCAACGCTCCGGTAACTGTTGCCAAAAGAGAGGACTTACCTGAATTGGGTAAGCCGATGAGTACCGCTTGACCCGCTCCTTCCTTGCGAATAGCGTAGGGTTGGGGTTGGCCGGAGCCCCGTTTCGGGTTGTCCAGCTCGTCCATCGCTCGGGCCACCTTGGAGCGAAGATCGGCCCGGAGGTGGTCGGTCCCCTTGTGCTTCGGGGTGGCCGAGAGCATCTCTTGCAGCGCGGCCACTTTTTCCGCTGAGTTTCGGGCGGCCCGGTACTTCTGCTCGGCTACGTAGTACCCTGGAGGCAGGTTAGCTGGCACTTTCCACCCTCCCGTTCAAGCGTCGCCTTCCCTCATTCTACTGGGCGGTGGCGCCACCGTCGATAACCAGCTCGCTTCCGGTCACGAAGGATGACTCGTCCGAGGCCAGATAAAGGACGCCGTAAGCGACCTCATCCGGATGGGCCGTCCGCCCCAGGGGAGTCCTTTGTTCCGCTTCTCGTTGCAGCTCCGGATTGGTCAAACGCTCCCCAGCCATCGGGGTATCTATGGCCCCGGGATGCACAGAGTTGACCCTGATACCTTCGCTGGCGTACTGGACGGCCGCCGACTTGGTGAAGATCCTCACCGCGCCCTTGGAAGCGTTATACACCGGTTGAATGTAGCTCTGCCCCACCATACCGGACATGGACGAGATGTTGATGATCGAGCCGCCCCCGGCTTTCCGCATCTCTGGAATCGCCGTCTTGGCGCCAAGGAACACCCCTTTGGCATTCACGTCCATCACCCGGTCCCAGTCTTCACCGCTGGTATCTTCCAGCACGCCCCTTAATACAATCCCGGCGTTATTGACCAGTATGTCAAGTTTCCCAAAACGGGCCACCGCAGCCTCCACGGCGTTCTGCCACGCGGATTCTTGGGTTACATCCAAGTGCACGAACAAGCATTCTGCGCCGCTCTCGTTGATCTCAGCCTCAACCTGTCGGCCTTCGTTATCCAGCACATCGCCGATGACCACCTTGGCCCCCTCACGAGCGAATAGCCGGGCCTCGGCAGCTCCCATACCCCGGGCTCCCCCGCTAATCAAAGCCACTTTGTTTTCAAGCCTCATTGGATGCCTCCGAATAGGGTGTGCTTGCTATCACGATCCGTCCGACGGTCCGTTAACTTCATATAACACTTGTGATTTCAGTCTGCATACCTAGAGTGGGTCCTTCGACTTCGCTCCCTCTGGTCGCTACGCTCAGGATGAGCGGATTTGTCCACAAGCTCTCGAAGTTCATTTTACCAGCCCACAACTTGACAAGTCTTGCTTTTGCACTGTTTACGGCCTTAAGCAGCGTATACGACTCCGGCGATGGATACCAGAGACCCAAAGTCCTCGTCGGCGGGGCATTGGTCATAGTCTACAATCCTGCCTTTCGCGTCACCCAAAAGGGTCAGCATGTGGTGGATGGGAGCGGCGCCACAAATCCTAGTGGGGTCACCGTTGCTGAGCATATGCTCCGCCAGCATCCTGCCGCCACCGGAGCAGGCGGCCTCCAGCCACTCATGGTCAGTGGCGCTAAGCCTCGTTTTGCTGGCCGAGTCCAAGGGCGTGGCGTCCCCAAAAGCCGGGCCCACATGGCTCACGTCGCCGGCTGCCACCACCAGTACCCCAGGACTGGACGCAACCTCGGCCAACAGTTTGAGAGTGTCCTCTAACCCCGGATAATCACCAACGCCGCCAGGTTCGCTTCCTATCGTGTCATCATCGTTGGGGTCGCCGAGAGACGGGTCCCGGACAGACTCTGGGGTGGGGACGAAGTGGCCGCACAGTACCGGCAGCAGGCGTTTAGGACTTCCCTTCGCCATGTAATGAAGCCATACGGCGGCCAACTCTATCGAGTGTTCGCCGATGTGGTGCACCTCCTCGGCAAAGGCGCGCTCTTCACCCAAAACCTCGGTCAACCGGTCCACCAGGCCGGTGTCCGTCGGCAACACGCCCCACGGCGTAGCGTAGTCCTGCCGGGTCAAGGTCAAAGCCCCGGCGGCGCCCCCGTGGTCCGTTCCCAGGAGTATCACCAGTTCAGCCTGTTCCACGGCATCAGCCGCCAATTGCCAGGTGCGGGCGTAGGTGCGCCATCCCCTGGGGTAGTCGATATGCGGGCTGATTAACCCGGCCAAGTTCCGGTCGACCGGCTCAGGGTAAGGTCCGGCGGCCTGGCAGTACTCGTCGAAGAGGCTTTGCAACTCTGCGGGGTCTTCCGGATAGCCGACGACCGCCAAGGCTGGGGCCCGGTACGGCTCGGACCGGTACTGTTGCAGCGCTTGCTGGCGAGCGTCGAAGAACCTTTGATTCTCCAGCAACAGCGCCTCGTCCAGCGTCTTCACTAAGGATTCAACGTGGTCTGGAGAAAGAGTAATCCCGGTCCGCAGCAAGAAGCCGGTGCGGATGGCGTCTAGGTCTCGATACCCCTCAAGCAGCCCCATGATCGGGGCCAGGGGCATCGGCACCATTAGAGAATTGTCGCTGAGCCTCAAAGGGTCTTGGAGTACCAGTACCTTTTGACCTTCGTACTGGGACCAACGTATATTCAACTGCCTCAGTTGGGGATATTCACTCATACGCTGCTCCTTGGGCTTAACTTCTGCCGATTTCAGCTACAACCATACCGGACCCTCTAGCCAGCCGAATGGCTCAGGGTCTTTTCATTGTCACCCCGAACGGTCACCCCGAACGGTCACCCCGAACGGTCACCCCGAACGGTCACCCCGAACGGTCACCCCGAACGGTCACCCCGAACGGTCACCCCGAACGGTCACCCCGAACGCAGTGAGGGGTCTAAAATCCCTCTGGAAAGGAGAAGTTGGCCTCAGCAAGAATTTTAGATTCCTCGCGGTGCTCGGAATGATAGAAAGGGGGCTCAGAATGAGAATGAAAGGGCCCTGTCCGAATGGCTGCCGTCGGCTGGCTGAAATTAATTCTCCATGCTATAGTAACGCTTCTCGCCCGATTCACCCTTGAATTTCGGCATTGAAACTCCCACTCTTCACCATTCTTGGGTTCCTGATAAGCATACCGCTATTGGCGGCATGCGGTTCGGAGCCTCCGATGCCCCCTCAAGCTCCCATTCCAGACCTCACTCCCCACATTCCCGAAGGCTGGGACGCACCAATCGTGTTCGACTCCAAGCGCCTGGAGTTTCGCGTGTCTTGGACCAATCAAGGCCAGGCCATGGGAGAGAACTATTCAATTGTACTGCTACTGGATGACGATCTGGTCTACCAGTGGTACAAGCCGGTAATTGCACCGGGCAGCGTCAAGACCCAACGGGTAAGCCTAGAGGAATTCCCGGACCCGCTGGCTTTGAGCACCGGCTCTCACCACTTGAAGCTCGTAATCGACCCCTATCAGTCAGTCGACGAGTCCGACGAACGGAACAATGCCTATTCTTTAGTCGGTGGGTTCACCTTTCAACTGCCCGACCTAGAGCCCTACGTGCCGGAGAGCCTGTCGTGGGATGCGCCGGTGGTGTTCGGGGACGCCAATTTGGTCTACGGGAGGAGAGCCGAATCGGTCGACGGCGGCTATTTTATGGCCTACAGCGTGATTAACTCGGGTGGGAAGACCGCTAAGGCCTGGAATGAGACCTCTCGGATGAAAGTGGGCGACATAGCCGTGAATCAACGATTTGCCGACAGCAACGGAAACCGGGAATTGCCGCCGGGACATGCCCAAATCTCGGCCGTCCCCATCTGGAAAATTACCCTCTTCGAAGGACCCCTGCTGACTGGCCGGCACAAGATCAATTGGGTGATCAATGAAGACCAAAAGTACTTGGAATCAGATAAAGAGAACAACATTCTTTCAATGGAAGTCCAGATTCACCCGTCCCGAAGCCGCACTGTTCTTGACCAACCCGACGAGATGCCTTCGACCATCCATACGGTGTACCTTCTCCCGGCCGACGGCGTAGACGAGCAATGGGACATCAACGGGACCATCGAAAGCATTGTGGGCAGCATGCAGAGTTGGTTAAGGGAGCGGACCAATGGGCGCGGACTCAGGCTGGATTCAGCCAAGGGTGAATTGGATATCAGCTTTGTGCGGCTACCGCTGTCCAGAGCGCAGATGGCAGCCGCCCCCTTCACTGGGAAGCCGCTCATGGACGGATTGTACGCCCTTGGGTTTAACGACCTAGAGAAGATTTACGCTGTCTGGTATCCCTACCCGGGGCAGGTGGGAGAATCAGAGCCGGTATGCGGATTTCAATCTTCCAAGAAGGGGGTTAGATTCGCCTTCTCCTTTTTCGAGCGGGTCCCCGAAACGGAGCATAACCGGTGTGTAAACCAAGACACCACCATGCTCCACGAGATATTTCATGGGATGGGTGTCGTTGCCGCCTGCGCGCCCAATTATCTGAAGGAAGGAAATCAACTGGCGAAGGGTCACGTGGGCGACGACCGGAACGACCTAATGTACGCCGGAGACAACTTGGGAGTAAGGGTAGAGTTGGACCAAGACAGCCTAGACTATTTCGAACATAACACACCGGGATGCCCGGATGCCGCCGACAGCCCCTTTCTCGAGCCCCGCAGCTAGCGTTCGACCCAGGACGGCGCAGATACCCAAGCGGCCGCGGATACCGCTAGCCGTGAGAACTTGGCCTTTCCGGAGCGGTTGGACAGATGGAGTTTACATAAACTTGTTTACAAACGGCACGGCGCAAACTCAAGGCCACGTAACACCGTCCGCCTGCTGCCACGATGTCAAGAAAAGATAGGCCAGCTATTCCGTAGGATCGACCACACGGCCTAGGAACAGGATGGCGCCGGTCTCGATGTCGCGGACCAGAAAGATGAACGGGCGGTCGATGGTGACCTGCGGTGGAAGTGACGCCTGAACGATGATCACTGCGGTGGACGCCGCCGCTTCGGTGCCGTCTTCGTCCACCGACACAAACGCCTGATGAAACGCATCCTTCACATGCAAGCACCTAGAAGGATTCTCTAAGCATGAGTAGCCATTCATACCTGAAAAGTCGGCCCTACGTTCGTCGAAGGCGTATGGCATACCCATCGAAATCAGGATACCTTTGAGGCTGAAGTCCGATTCAAACTGGAACTTCGGCATGGTCAGGATGATGGTCTTGTGCTTCATCTCTTTGATGACCTGACCCACAAGACCAGCGTCCAGCGAGTCTTCGAACCGTCTAAACTCCCCCGCATCCGGAAGCAGGATAACCATCGATAGATTCGGGCCTTCGTAGGGTAGCTCCACCGCCTCGTACCCGTCGCCCTTGGCGTATCCAAAGGATGCTTTCCGCCGCATCATCGGTGCCTCGATGCTCCGGCCATCCAGCAGGCGGAACGTACCTGGAGCCGTGCTGCTTTTTGTGAAACGGTAAAGCCAAGCGGCGTTGAAGTAGATCGCGTTGGTGAGGACCATCCTAGTCATATCGTCGATGACATCTTCCGGTATCAAGTCTTTGATCCGGTCCTCCGTCTGCTCGGCTACCCAGTCGTTGATCTTGACTCGTGCCTCCTCAGGCGCCTCGATGAAGTCCACCGACCGCACCCCTGCGCCGTAGTTTGTTGCCAGTACATCCAGAAAGTCCGGAAGGAACGGGTATCCGTCTTGCCCCCAGACGGCGTTGACTACATTCAACCGGAATCCTTCGCCGTCTTTCTCCTCGGCGCCTTCACCCCGGGATGCGATCTCCAAGTCCAGCGCGTTTAACGAGCGGTGCAGGTTGTCTTGGGGAAGAAGGAAACGCAGCGTATCCGCGATCTGACGTTCTGTCTCACCCCTGGCTCCGGCATAAGTCATCGCCAGCGCCACCGAGATGCTGTAAGGAGAGTAGAACAGGTTCCCCTCGTCGTCTCGGAGGGTTTGGTACAGGTCGAAGGCAAAGGCGCTGTTTCCGCTCACCAAGTCCGACAGTTCCGGACCGGACACCTCAAGGGGAGTTTCACGCCTGTTTGCCGGACCAGGCGTAGCTGTTGGCAAGGCTGGGGTGTTGGTGAGAGTCGGCGTAGCCATACGAGTAGGTCTAGGCGTGGGAGGGTCAGTAGGTGTGGGCGTGTAAGTGGACATTGCCGGCGGAACGCTCGGCTCGGTAGCAGTGCCAGGGCTTGGGTCGTCGCAGCCGGCGACGGCGGCCATCAGCAGAGCCATCAACCCTGCAATGACGCCAAGCCCCGCGATTCCGGTTAGCCGTCTCAACCTGGTCCTCCGATGGTGTAAGGAATCATCGAATTGACGCTAAGCTTCCTCCATCCGCGGGAAACGTAACCTCCGAACCTGAACCGGGCGGCTTGTGCCGCCTGATCTCCACACCACCCCCAACCTCGACCGAACCTCTCGGAACCATCGCGTCTCCCCGCATCCGGCAACACCGAAGAATCCGGGCGGAGCCCAGCAGGATCGCCCGCCACCCCGGCGAGCCATGCCAGGCAATCCACAGCTACGCTCTCCGCTTTGCTACCAAAGAATAGCATCTATAGCACCTAATGGTAATGGTCTCCTATTCTACCAATCAGTTGACTACATGTAAGGAATGCATTTATGCCAATAGAAGGGAGCGGTATCACAATGACCCGGAATACCGGGAGAATCTGCTGGCTAGAAATCGGACCCCGCAGCATAAGGAGAGGAAGAACACTCAGCGCAGGGAACGCTGGGCTAACGACCCGGAATACCGGGAGCAACAGAACCTCGGCAGCGGGAGCTACGTGCCAATTTCCCGATGGTTCGCGAGAAGGAAAGGGCTAGTGAATTAATCCGGCGCTACAGTATAACAATTGCTGATTATGACCGAATGAAAGCCGAGCAATGCGGTATATGCACCATTTGCCGACAAGAACCGAAAGCAGCATGGCACGTTGCCCACAATGGTCAGACCAACCAGTCGATGGAGCGGGCCGAGCGCATCATGGAGTCGGGCAGGGACATTCCGAAGTAGAGGGTGTGCAGCCAGGTGTCGAAGGTCCTATAACGCCATGACATTCCGGGACCACGCCGTGCTGGAGGTCTCAAGGCCATGCTCGGCAGTCCCGGCGCGGTCGACGCCGCCCTCACCAAGGCAGGCCGGGAGGCCCTGGCCGCCAGGGCCTACGCCATAGCCGACGCGCTGCTCCAGGCCAGGGCCTGCGGCCTGAGCGGGAGCCCGGACATGAAAGCCGAAGGGGAGCCGTCATGTTCCTGATCAAAGCCGTCACGGGATACTTCAGGACATCCCTGCAACACGTGAAAGTCAGGCCGATACCCCTATCCCACTGCCTCTCCCGCAGATGAGGCTACGCCGGCGAACACCCGCCGGGCCGGAAGCCCACCGGGACCGGCACAAGAGTCGGAAACCGGAGAAACACGAGAGGAAGTCGATAAAGCCTTTTGTCGTCTTCTCGAAATCGTCGCCTAGAGCGTCAAGGTCAGTCTGGGTAATGGCAACCTGGGTTCAAGGCGAACGTTAGCAGGCTCATTCCCTTCCGGGAAGAAGCGCCAACCTGCCTTCTTAAGGAGCCGGTTGATCTTTAGCCGTGATGTTACTTCATTCATACTGAACAAGGGCGTGGTGAGGGTATGAATAGACCCTACCAGCGTCTAATTGACTGGAATCTACAAACTTTGCTACTGCAACACCTAGTCGATGCCCCCTCTGCTTCCCCAAAGGAGCATAGGGGATAGGTATTGCAAGATAGGGAAAGACTAACCAGCAGCTTGCCTATGACTGCGCTTGGCCAGATTTCGGTTGACAGAGAAAACCAACCGAGTGCTTCCAGAGGCAATGAGAATCGCGAGAAGCCAACCCCGGGGTCAAGTTGGTATCCGGGAAACCTAAATAGGCATTCCCGCCAAGGAGAGATGAACAAGCAATGCCCTACTACCTGAACAACAGCTTTCTGACCGCCAACCCTCGGGTGGTGATAGTCGGCTGCGGCGTCACCGGCGGGTTCGTCGCGGAACACCTATGCTGTCTCTTCACCGGGCGAAACGCCAGGACCATACTGGTCTACCACGACCAGCCGGCCCATCGAGTACTCGACACACCCCTTCGCAGCCGGCGAGAGAGGAAACTATCCCGGGTTCCTCCGGTACAACTCAGGAATGATAATCGGCTGCGTCGACAACGCCCAAGCCGGAGGGAAGGCTAGGCACAACAACCGGAGGCAACCCCGGCCAAGGACCAGCCGCGGACCCTCTCACTGTTCGAGGGCCTCTAGGACCAGCATCCCCTGGTTGAAGGGCACAGGGCAAGCAAGGTAATTCGGAAAACAAGCGCCGCAGCGAGGTCCCGACATGCCAGACCGAAGCATATTTCTCCACGCCCCCGCCGCTGGCCAAGCCTCCGCCCAAGACAAAACGGCAGCCTCTTTTGCCGGAACCAGCGCACGCCAAGCCCCGATTGCAAACTGACTGGGCTATAGTCGCCTTGCACCGGGCCTGCCAGGCCCTCGATGCACCGCGCCAGCGGCATCCGCGCATGGATTGGTATGAGACCGATGCGCGGGCCGTTCTCGACGACCTGGATTAGATTTCTCCAAAGTCAGAGACGTTAGGAGGCTGGCGGGCCAATCCAGGCAACAAAAAAAGACCGCACACATGGACGAGCAGGAGAAGACACTGCCCGTAGCGATGGCCTCCCATGTGGCGTAGCGGTCAGCTCCCCGCGCCGACCGGCTCTCGCTCCTGCTCCGCATTGAGTACCCACTCGAAGAGAGACCTGGAATTCTTCCGCCGGATGCAGGAACGCTCCGTGGAAAAGCGGCGCAAAGGCTGCAGCCGGAGGGTCAGAATCCTGCCCCAATACGCCTACTGCGACCGCTGCGCCTCCCGGTTGGAACAGGGGGTAGACTTGGAATAGAAAAGACCTGACCCCAAGGGCGCGAACCCCCGGAGCAGCAAGTCCACGACGCAGGCCGGCGTCCCATAACGGGACGGTCGGCATTTTTCATGCAAAAAAGCAAGGAGAAACCCGGATGAAAACGAAGACGCAAGGCGGCGCCCACTACCGGCTCCAAAACGAGACGGGCCCCAGCCTCATTCCCTGCGCCAACCGCCCGGCGGCCGAGGGAGAGGAAGTGACTCCGGTCCTGGACGCCGTCACCTGCGGGGACTGCGCCATCGCCCTGGTGCACCAAGCGGTGAGCTTCGTTCAGAACGGCGGCGGCCGGCGGTAGCTGCCGCGCCAAGCCCAAGCACAAGGAGCAACGGCCCATGACCAACCGGGAAACCGCCCAGATGGTGGCGGACCGGATCATCGAGCTTCTGGACCGAGGACACCTGCCCCCGTGGGAGCAGCCCTGGAAATTCTCGCCCCTGGGAGACCCCCGCAACGCCCTGAGCATGAAACCGTACCGGGGCGTCAACCGCTGGCTCACGCTGATCGCCCAGAGCCTGGGAAGCCACGAGGACACCCGCCTCCATAACGCCGGAAACGACCAGACCGCCGTCTCCCGGACCTTCCAGGAAGACGGCAGCTTGCACTGGATCATGCAGGACATGGCCCAAGACCTCTACCTCGCTCCCGAAGCCCTCCTCGCCGTCCCCGAGGACGGCCAGCTCACCGTCGCGGACGCGAACCGCCGGCTCCTCGCCATCCTCCTTCTCACCGACCGCCCCTTCGCCAAGCAGACCGCTAGGGAGGAGATACGGGACATCAGTCCCGAGAATGCCCAGGCCCTCCGGGAGGTCTCCGTCGCCGTCATGGACTCCCGGAGCCACGAGACACTCAGGACGCCTGCGACTGGCTGGATGGCCGCACCGGCAGCAACCGGCGCTACCGCCCGTTTGGAGTCGTGAACTGCAACCGGAATGGGTAGACGGGGTGGGGCCGCGCGCCCTCGCGGGAGAGATTACGAATCCGGCTCGAACACCAGTTCCGGCACCACCACTTCCCATGAATCGCAGTTAAGTCGGTCCCGGTACTGCGGCTCCGAACGCTCGCGGTCCCAGCCGACGACGGCCAAGACCGTAGCAAACGTGCAGCGCATGCCGGCGGGGGCTTCGAAACCAAAGGCAAGCTGTCCTACGACTGTCCCGTTGCGGTCCACAAGCTCCCACCGATTCGACACGACCCGTATCTGAAGCATGTCCCCAGGAGATAGCGCGGCAATGGCGCGATGCACAGGATGGTCAGGCCGCCGGTACCCTGGGAAGCTCAGAAAGACGTCACGAAGGCTGAGCCGTCGATAGCTACGAGCGAGCTCCGGGGCTGCTAGTGGGAGTTCAACGACTTCCTCACGGCGCAGCACCGAAGGAGTGTCCAACAAGGCATCCTGGAGCGGGTGCGGCCTTGGAAAGCGCGCCAGGGCAAGAGTCTGCCGGGCGCGGGTCGTGGCCACGTAGTACAGGCGGCGCGAGGCATCCGCATCCTCGTCGCGACCGATGCGGTCCCAACCCCCGTCCAGCACGACTACGTGGTCGAACTCCAGGCCCTTGGCGCGGTGGGCGGTCAGCAACAGCAGTCCACGCTGGCGGCGACGCACTTCCCGCCCCCACTCGGCCAGCCATTCAATGAAGTGGTCAACCGGCGTTTCCGCGCCACCGGTCTCCAGAGCGTACTCGTTTATGGCTTCCCCCAGCAGCTCGTTCCAGGGACCTGAAGGTTGTCCAACCAACCAGTCGTTCAGGTCCGCACTCTTCACCAAGTTGGAGTCTATCGCGCGGAGCCAGTCGAGAAGCGCTCGGGTCTCCCGCAGGTGCCAGACACCCGAGAACTCTTCGTTGGCCATCTGCACCGGAATCCCCTCCAGTTCACAGAGGCTGCGCACCGGGTCGAGAAAGCTCCATTCGCGTGCAACCACCGCACAAGCAGACCAGTTCCAGTCCGGAACGAAACCGGACAACCGCTTCAACTCGGCGATGACGACTTGGGCCTGGGAGATAGGAGTGTCGCCCGCAGGCAGAACTTGTACTTGACCGCGAGCGACCGGCTCCAGTAACGACCACTCACCCCCGGGCGGTTCTTTGGTCCTGGCCTGGTCGATATGGATTGGGTGCCCGGTCTTCATCCGTTGCCGCGCCGGCTCGATCAACGCGTTGGCGGCCGAAACAATGTGGCCGGTGGAGCGGTAGTTGCCGGTCAAGAAGACGGGCTTAGCCTCGTAGTCCGCCTCGAAACGGCGGATAAATTCCACCGACGAGCCATTGAAGGCATAGATATTTTGATCGTCGTCACCCACTGCGAAGAGGCTGAGCTTCTCGTCTTCGTCGGACAGAGTTCTGCCCGCCAGGGCTGAAATCAGTTCGTACTGGTCCGGGCCAATGTCCTGGTACTCGTCCACCAATATCCAGCGAAAACCCGCCAGCAGCCTTGCCCGAAACTCGTCTGCTTCGTCGGGCGACAGTCCTTCCCCATGCAGCAGGGACACCGCCTGCCGGAGCACTTCTTGGAAGTCCGCGTCGTCCAGACGATTCGCCCGCCTCGAGAAGCTGGCTCCGACCAGCCGCATGGCCAGCGCGTGGCAGGTGAGCACGATCACCCCGCGGGCATCGTCGCCAATGAGCTCTGCGAGACGGCGACGGATCTCGACCGCTGCGTGACGGTTGTAAGCTAGGGCCAGGATGGAACGAGGGTTCTCGCGCTTGACCCGTATCAGATAGGCGATGCGATGCACCAGTACCCGTGTCTTGCCGGAACCTGGGCCGGCCAGCACCAGCACGTTCGTCTGGTCCCGGTCGTCCGCCACGATCCGGCGCTGGATGGGATTCTTCAAGTCTTCCACGATGGTTCGCCACGACTCCGGCGTGGTCTGCCGCGAAGTTTCCCGGTCCCGGCCCGCCAGCCAGCGCCGCAGAAAGCTCTCCCCGCGAAGGCTGAAATAGTCCATGGCCAAGCGCAGCGCGTGGGCCATGGACGCAAGGCCTTGCAGGGCGTATTCCGCCATGACGTGGATTTGGATGGTCTGTTCATCGTAATGGAGCTTGAGGGACGCAAAGTCGGCTTGGGCAAAGCCGCGCCTCTCCGGCTTCAGGCGGATGGTCATGGCCGGGCGGAACACTGCCAGACCTTTGTTCAACCGAATGACCTCCTGCTCGTGCAGCCACAGCAGGGCGCGGTCCATCAGCTTCGCGGGCTCCCGGACTTCACTCCTCAGGGTCAGGTCGGACTGGACCGCCGTGAGCATCTTGCCCAGGGTCGTCTCGGCCAGCAGGTCCGTGCCTCGGCTTCGCGGCGGCAGAGTGAAGAGTAGATGTTCCAGCAACCGCAGGGCGCCCACACGGCGCAGCTCGGCAGTCTTCACCAAAGCTCGCCACTCGCGTTGCAACGTTACCTGAATGGTCTCCGCATCCCTCTCCCGCACCGCGAGGCTTCCGCCGCCGCCGCCCTCGCCGCGCCCGTCGGCGGCGATGCTGCGGACTATTCGCCTCAAGCGTTCCGGCAGGGCGTAGGCATGACCTTGGTCCTTGAGCCGTTGGGTGGCGAGGCGGAGATGCAGCATGGACATATCGTCCCGGCCCATATCCGGGGCCATCTCGCGCATTAGGTCGATGAGCGCCTGCTCCAGTGCCGCCGCCTCTTGGAACCGTTTCCGCGAGGATTGCTCCACGCCGACGTGGATGAAGGCCGTCAGAGCAGTGTCGTTGCTGGCGATGCCTAGTCGCTCCAGGTCGTGGAGCGCCCCTCGCACATCCTCCGAGGTCAGGCCCGTTGCGGTCATCAACTCGTCGGTGGAGATTCCCTTATCCGCATCTGCCTCGATCAGCGTCTCGGTGATAGTCAGCAGCTGGCGGCGGTAGGCATCCGCGATACGGGCCTTTTCGAGCCTGGAGCGCGCCTCCTGCACCGAACTCACCCGAAGGGAGGACGGAAATACCTGCACCCGGTTCTCCTCCCGGGTCAGCAGCACCGCCTCCTCCAGCCAAGACAATGCCGTGCGCACCCGGTTGTCGTCAGTGGCGGAATCCCGCTCGAATGCCCGGTCTTCGTCCTCACCGAGGATTTCACCGGCGGTGGCCACCACCTCGCCGCCCAGGCGCCTCTTCCGGTCCAGGTTCCGCAGCGCCCGAAGGACACCGTGGATTTCCTGACGGGTGAGTCTTGAACGGGCCGACATGCCGAACTGGCGTTCCACATCGTCCCGTGTGTAGAGCAGCACACAACGCGCCGCCTGCTGGTCGCGTCCGGCGCGGCCCGCTTCCTGGAGGTAGTTTTCCAGGGAACCGGGGATGTCGGCGTGAATCACCAGCCGCACCCGGTCCAGCGCGTCGGCCCGCTCCGGCATAGACAAAAGCCCGTTGACGGTTACGCAGGAACCGATGCCCCGGGCCTCCAGCCCCGCTACCTGGTCGGCCATGAGGGCCACCAGGGGCGAGATCACCACTGTCAGGGCTCCGGTCTTGTCGTAGCGGGACAGGGCCGGTATCTGGTAGCAAAGGGACTTGCCCGTGCCGGTGGGCAGGATTGCCAGCACAGGCTCCTCGGCCATCGCCGCCTCGACGATGAGCTGCTGCATAGGCCGCCCGTCGTCGTCCGCCGGCTCCGGTCGGAACCCGTCAAACCCGAACCAGCGGGTAAGCTCCTTGCGGGCATCGTGCCGTTCCCGGCACCAGTCGCAGCCGGGGTTGTTGCACGCGTTGTCGCGCAAACGTCGGACCAACTGCCCCGCCTCGGGAAATTGGTGCCGCACCCAGGGCGGCATGACCGAGTTGCCCCCGGAAACCGAGAGCCATGCCAGCGCATACGCCAGCGCCCAGCCCTGCCGGGGTGTATCCGCCATGACCTCAAGGGCGTGTGCCCGGCAGGAGTTGCTGGCCAGGCGTGTGTGAATCGCGTCATACGCCTCGGCATCTGACGGCCTTAGCGAGTTCCGCAGACACGCAAAAACCCGGTCGAATCCCGTCCCACCGTCCGCGGTGGTCAGCCAATGCCAGGCCGTTATCAGGTCGGAGGGCGCGTCTAACAGGGCCTTTTGCTGGTTGCTGAAGACCTCGAAGGTGAGCCTCGCATCCAGTTCCGGGTCGTTGATGCGCCCGCGTTTGAGTTGTCCGTCCTGGTAATGCTTGACCAGGTGGTGATACGGGTTGCGGGGGAAGGCTAGAGGATTGAGTCGGAGCGTATCCACCGCCGGCAGCCGCAATAGTCGCAAACCGGGATTCGCCGCTTGCAGATGGGGCAAGTCGAAATCGATCAGGTTATGCCCCAGCAGGAAGTCCGCGCCTTCGGCGAGGTCGTCCAGCTTGGCCAATGCCTGGTCTAGACTGCCCCTCGCCCCGGGGAAGATTAGGGATTGACCAGTATCTGGGCGTACCCCGGCGAAAGCATGGATGCGGCGGTTCTGGACGCCGACTTCAAGGTCCACTGACAGGCAACGAAACAACTGACGAGTGCTGTCGTCAGGGGAAGGGGGTAAATTCCCCCGTTTCTGTTCTCGTGCCGGATTTACGGCCAGGCCGCGGTTGGTGTCCATTTTTACCTGTGACCGATTCTATCGCGCCGAAACCGGTCAGGTCACTAGAACGTCAGGTGGAATCTCAGCAGAAAGGTTATCGCTGTTGGATAGTTTGGCGGATGGAGACGAGAGAAGTGAACGTCATTACGGCAATCGACAAATCACTGATAGACTAACCCCGTCCTGGTCGTCAATGACCGGGGCGAAATACTGGCTTGCCGACTAACTCCGGGTAACAGGCGGCAATCTCTCGACCGGCTTGTAAACCTGGGCTGACGCCGCCTAGAATAAGCACTAGGAGACCGAGCCATGACGATCATCAACAACCAAGAAGACCTTCTCCGCGCCCTTTCCGAAAACCCGGAGTGGCGGGCCGCCGTCCGGGCCCAGATACTGGGCGACGAGCTACTGGAACTTCCCGTCAAGTTCGACGCATTCGTCAACCGGGTTGAGGGGTTCATCACCGAGCAACGGCAGTTCAACGAACAGGTCAACGCCCGCTTCGACCGCATGGACGCCCGCTTCGACCGCATGGACGCCCGCCTCGACCGCATGGACGCCCGCTTCGACCGCATGGACGCCCGCTTCGACCGCATGGACGCCCGCTTCGACCGCATGGAAGGCGACATCTCGGTGGTAAAAGGCGGACATGCCCGCACCAAGGGCCGCGAAGCCGCCGAGGTCATCCCCATGGACCTGGGCTTCGAATACGTCAGGACCCTCTCCCAAGCCGACCTGGCCCGGCTGGCCCGGGACGCCGGCGCCAACCTGCCCGCCGAGGAACTGAAGAGCTTCCGGGAAGCCGACCTGGTGGTGGAAGCAACCGAGGGGGCGGACGCCGTCTACGTTGCAGTGGAAATCTCCTACACCGCCGCCCTGCGGGACGCAACCCGCGCCCGGCGCAATGCCGGGCTTCTAACCCGGTTCACCGGCCACCGGGCCACCCCAACCATCGCCAGTGTCAGAAACGACAACGAAGTCTCGGAGCTGATCGGCGCCGGCGCCATCCACTGGCACCAAATAGCCGAGCGCGACCTCCAGGTCGGCTGAGGGTCCAGAACCGACAAGCCGGGCCTGAGGCCCGCTCTCTGCACCCACCCCCCCAACCCCGGTCCCTGACGCTTCATCCCCCGCACTTTTCGCCAAAACGGCAAACTGGTGAAGGCGCTAACCTGAAAACAGGTGGACTCCGACCAGGACCCGGCCTGCGGGCCGTTCGCCAGACCCAGGGACAAGCGGCGTGGGAGGAACGGCACAAGGCCTGCGGACGGAGTTCCGGAGCGTCACCCAAACAATTCCCAGTCTAAGGAGAAGTACCAATGGACGTGACCGATACTCAACAGCACCCCGAGGAAGAGACCCAGGCCCAGGCAGAAAGCCCCTTCCACTCCAGGCAGAAGACATAACAAACGCTGACCAGGATCTGGAGCCCAGACCCCAGAGAGCAGTCTCTCCGGGGCTTTTCCTTTTCCCCTGCGGACGAATGCCCAACCTGACGAGACGCCACCGGATGGCCACAACAACCACACCGATGCCCACCCAGGTAAAACCCCAGTACCCGGGGCTGCGACCGGCCTCCGCGTGCAACTCCTGCACCTCAAAGCCTATCTCGAGTTCCAAATCCAGCAGGGCGGGGCAACCCCAGGCGCCACCGGAACGCCATTGTTATGATGTTCCACTGCTGCGGAATATGCTCCACCAAGAAGCTACAGCCGACGGCGAGTGCCCGGCCACATCCACGCACCGCGCAAGCGCCACCTGGACGCGGCCCTCTGGAGTTCGGGCCTGCCTCCTTCGGATCAAGCGGCACTTGTTGATCACAGCCTAAGAGGCGGCGGTGGAAGGGGCATGGGAAGACGGAGTACCCACGTTGGACGAAGAGGCAGTTCCGGGCCCGCTACCTCGGCCACTTCAACTTTGAGGTCCGCAAGATTGACGCTAACGGCCCGCACCGGAGCCTGATGGAAGCTGCGTCATCAGGAAGGCGACAAAGGGACTATTCCTCAGCCGTTCACAGGCAGGGATACCCTCCCGCTAAACCTCCAGAAGTCCGAACATCTGGTTTAGGTGTTCGACCGAGTTGATTACTACGAACTGAAGACACGCAGGTAACGCCGAGGCGCACCCCACGGGGTTAGCATCCGGCTCGCCCGTGGCAGTTCTGGAGCCAGACCCATGAATGGGACAAGACGTTGCACTTCGACACTGGACCACTTGCGGTAACCAGCAAGCAGACCTACTTCCACGGTCCCTGCAAAGGGTTCTGGGTCCCTTTCGATAAGACAGTCTCTAGTCGACCAATTCAGCGACGATTTCGGTATCATGCGAGACGTTCAGACCGCTAAGCCGCAGTGTTCCGCACCAGCGACGGTTGGTTCGTCTACAACCTCATTGCCAACTTGGCGAGGCAATAGAGGCACAGGCGGCATATCCAGAGAGGTGCAACGTGGACGGTTCGGGAAACAAAAAGGCCGCAAATGCGGTTTCACCTCCTATGTTCGCCGCAGACGAGATTTGGAAACACTCAAGACAATAATCTCGGGGCTACGGAAGCACATAACTGGATAGCTTCGACAAAGAGAGTTCTGCCAACAAGCGAATGTTGGTGTGGATGCTGTGGAGAGACCCGACTTGGATCATTCTTCGTCTATTTCCTGCTTCAATGGGATCACCGCCTTTCGGCGATGGAAACAGGAACGCTGGTCACGCCCCGCTCCGACTATGACCAGCTTCAATGGGGCCACCGCCTTTCGGCGATGGAAACTATTCTATGCCCGTGCCGTTGTCATAGCTGAGGCTGTGCTTCAATGGGGCCACCGCCTTTCGGCGATGGAAACGTGCCGGGACCGGTGGTGCTGGAAACTCCCATCGACGTGGCTTCAATGGGGCCACCGCCTTTCGGCGATGGAAACATAGGCCAGATAGGCGCCCCCGCTCGGAGCGGCAAGAAGCTTCAATGGGGCCACCGCCTTTCGGCGATGGAAACGTGCCGGGACCGGTGGTGCTGGAAACTCCCATCGACGTGGCTTCAATGGGGCCACCGCCTTTCGGCGATGGAAACATAGGCCAGATAGGCGCCCCCGCTCGGAGCGGCAAGAAGCTTCAATGGGGCCACCGCCTTTCGGCGATGGAAACTGGAGACGTAATCGGAAATCCGGGACGCCGGGCCAGCTTCAATGGGGCCACCGCCTTTCGGCGATGGAAACGGGAGAGCGAAGGACCAACACCGCCCAGACTGGCCAGCTTCAATGGGGCCACCGCCTTTCGGTGATGGAAACGAAGCCGGCCCTCGCAGACCGTCTTGGCCCGACCTGGCTTCAATGGGGCCACCGCCTTTCGGCGATGGAAACTTGGCGACCACGCTTGCCAGGCTTGCCATGTCGGCATCAGTGCCAAAGCTTCAATGGGGCCACCGCCTTTCGGCGATGGAAACTGCCGCGTCCAAGATGCGGCGGGCGCAGATGGCAGTGACCGCTTCAATGGGGCCACCGCCTTTCGGCGATGGAAACCTGATCAACCGCTGCGCCTTACGGAGCCCGTCGGGGTGCTTCAATGGGGCCACCGCCTTTCGGCGATGGAAACCCACCTCCTTTTGGACCGGCGAGGTGACCAAGGGACCAGACTCGGACATGCTTCAATGGGGCCACCGCCTTTCGGCGATGGAAACCAGTTTCAACCCGACAACCCGCAACGATGCTGTCTGGCTTCAATGGGGCCACCGCCTTTCGGCGATGGAAACCAGTTTCAACCCGACAACCCGCAACGATGCTGTCTGGCTTCAATGGGGCCACCGCCTTTCGGCGATGGAAACCAGTTTCAACCCGACAACCCGCAACGATGCTGTCTGGCTTCAATGGGGCCACCGCCTTTCGGCGATGGAAACTTGGCTGACCTCACCGACTGGCACCGGATGATGCAGGCTTCAATGGGGCCACCGCCTTTCGGCGATGGAAACGTCTTACCGCCGCCCCTGGTAGCTGGGCCCACCTGGCTTCAATGGGGCCACCGCCTTTCGGCGATGGAAACGCACGTCGAAGGCTTTCATGGAGATCTTGATGTTGTCGCTTCAATGGGGCCACCGCCTTTCGGCGATGGAAACCCCGCGTACAGCGACGCGGAGGGTGCGTAAGAAAGAAAAGGCTTCAATGGGGCCACCGCCTTTCGGCGATGGAAACTCCGGACCTACATGGACATCACCGGGCTGGTGGCCGGGCTTCAATGGGGCCACCGCCTTTCGGCGATGGAAACTCCGGACCTACATGGACATCACCGGGCTGGTGGCCGGGCTTCAATGGGGCCACCGCCTTTCGGCGATGGAAACTCCGGACCTACATGGACATCACCGGGCTGGTGGCCGGGCTTCAATGGGGCCACCGCCTTTCGGCGATGGAAATTTTTCAAGAAATCACCGCTGACGCCGACACCCGCTGGCAACCGTCAATGGGGCCACCGCCTTTCGGCGATGGAAACCATCGCTGGAGGGTAAAGCCGTGGAAACCGCTGTGGGACCGTCAATGGGGCCACCGCCTTTCGGCGATGGAAACCGCTCTTTGTGGCTTGCTTCCGTCGTAGGTTTATGGAAAAGTGCGCTTTTCTACAAGAAGTGGTTACAGGATAAGTGGTCACCTCAGCGTAGCTCAACTCCGGTTTGCAGTGCCCTAGCTGGGAAGCTGCGAGAGGTGCAGTATAACAGCTTCACCACCAGACCTCTCGCAGTACAACATTATCCCACCGGCGCATCATACTACCACTGCCGTCCGCCGGGGTAACTCCCGGGCGTTTCCCAGGGTGGTGAAACTCTCCCGGCCCCGCCCTTCCGAAGGACCCATATCTACAATCAATACCCGGTCCTCCTTCAGGTTCAGGATTTCCGTCAAGGCTGCCTCCAGCATTGCCCTTTCCTTGGGAGAGAGATCGCAGATGAACACCGAGTATTGCGCCGGTTCGCCAAATCCATTCATCTTCTTGTAGGTCCGGGCCAAGCGCTTGGGGTCGGTGACATCGTAGCACACCAGAAAGCGATTACGCATATCTACCTTGTCCTGAACACCGGATAAGCCGGCAGTTCCCCCAGCAGTTGGCTGGACAACAACCGGGCCTGTATCTCGAGGATGCGCCGATAGCTGACAGCGTAGCCGAAAAGGGGGTGAGTAACCAACGTGTCCATCCGCCGCTCGTAGGCTTCAATGACCTTTCGGCGTCCATTCTGGGTGAGGGCGGTCGCGTCTCCCCGGGTAATGAAGTGCTCCGGCCCCAGTTCCCCATTATTGATCAGGCTCAGACATACCGAATCGGCTATCAAGGGACGGAACTCTTCCACCAGGTCCAGGGCGAGGGCAGGCTTGCCGTACTTGGGCTGGTGGTAAAAGCCCAGGTAGGGGTCAAAACCCACCGTAAAGGCTGTGACCATCGCCTGTTTGATTAGCACGGCGTAAAGAAAGGAGAGGACGGCGTTCACCGGGTCCCGGCTGACAAGGGTAGGCAAAGTATGAAATAGGCATAAGAACTTGGAAAGCGCACAGCTTTCTGGCATCTTTTTGGTGAGAATCAGAAAGGCTGCCAGAGGTTCGCCATGCGCTTCCCAACCGAATACTACCAGATGAAGCAGACCATACAATACTACATGCCGCATCTCAGAGGGTCTCAGTTGAAGGGACTGGTCCTGTGGGTGTACGGCATCATAATGGCCCAGAGCGGCTGCCAGAACGCGGTCGCCGCTGAGCTTTCGTTCATAGGCAACTTCAACAGCATACGGCAGTATCTCCGGGAGTGGCTGTACAATGGGCAGGACCGCGCCAACCCGTGCGGAGTGCAGTTGGATGTCAGACTGTGCTTCGTTCCACTGCTGCGATGGATTCTCAATTGGTGGAAGTCTGACAGATTGGTGCTTGCCATAGACCCGACGATGAAGGGCGACCGGATAAACGCCATTGCGATAAGCGTGGTCTATCGCAGTTGCGCTATTCCGGTGGCCTGGCACATCCTGCCCGCCAACAAACCCGGGCAGTGGATAGCGCCGGCGGTGAGTCTGCTGAAGTTGCTGTCCGAAGCGGTGCCGCCGGACATGAGCGTGCTGGTGATGACTGACCGCGGTTTGAGGAGTCCGCGGCTGTGGGAGCAGATACGCTCTGTGGGGTGGCATCCTTACATGCGGCAATCGGTCAACACCGTGTTCTGCCCTGACGGAGGAACCCGCCTGCCGGCGCGAGCGTTGGTGCCGGGGCCGGGGCACGCATATGTTGGGTCCGGGACGGCTTTCAGGGACAGCAGCAAGCGCCGCCGCGGGACGGTGATTGTGGTCTGGGACCAGGGCCAAGACGAGCCGTGGGTGGTGATGACCGACCTGCCGCCCGGCGAAGCAGGGGTGTGCTGGTACATGCTCCGGTTCTGGATAGAACTGGGCTTCAGAGCACTCAAGAGCTTGGGGTGGCAGTGGCAGAACACTCGCAGGACCGATCCCGAACGGGTGGCGAGGCACTGGCTTGCGTTGTCGGTGGCGACGTTCTGGACGCTGGCGTATGGGATCAGGGTAGAAGACGCCAATGAGCTTGGCATAGCGCCCGGCCATCTCAGAGCACCGCCGAAGGCTCTGGCGTCCACTCACCGCAGCGCTTGGAGCGCTCCCAAACGGACTATCAGTGTACTGCGGCAGGGCATCATCTGGCTGAGACGGCTGCTGCCCAAGGGCAGACTTTGGCGCAGGGTCTGGCTGCTTCCTGAACCGTGGCCGGAACCGTCGCCCGATATGAAGCTCATCTACCATGCAGAAACCTGAAACAATCAAATGCCTACCCTTGTCAGCCGGGTCCCGGGGAGGGCGCCGGTTCCGCCCCCGGAAGTCGAAGTCCAAGGACTTGGCCTTAATCATGCCCTGGAACTCGGAGAAATAGGTCCGGGCGGCGGCCCCCTCGATACCCAGCAGAGTATCCAGGGACGGGGCCGTCTGCGCCCGGTCTGCCAGCCGGTCCAGTTCTGCCAGAATGGCGGACGGCGGCTCCCGGTGGTTCCGGCGCAGCAGAGTGCGGCAGTTCTTTATCTTTCCGAAGACCATCTGGCGGGCGATGGGCAAAGCGGTTTCGGGCGTCATTGCTCCCAGGTACTGCTGACAGCGCAGTTCCACGTTCTTGTGGCCCATGCCGTTGGTTATGCCCCGGAACCATCCCCCGTAGCTGAAGTAACAGATGGGAATGTTCCGGTCGAGCAACTCCTGGACCGCTTGGGTGGTGACTTGGACGTTGCCGAAAAGGGCTAGGTGGGAGACTTCCATCAGGCGGACCTTTTGTAACACCTGTCCCTTCTGTTTCACTTCCAACTGGTCGCCGGACTTGCCGACCACCGCTCCTTGGGTCTGGACGTATACGGGAATAGCATCGTCCCTGGCGGGAGCCATCCGGCGAACGTCCTCCTGTTTGACGGCCTGCCCTTTCGCGGAGATAAAGTTCACCTCGTCGGGGAGGCAAATGCCCACCAAGGAGCACCTGGGGCACTTGGGGCTGTCCACCAGGGGTTGAGGAATTTGCCCGGAGGAGGCCATGCCGCGAATTCCCGACAACAGCTCCAAGGTGCGCGAGATGAGGGCGTCGTCCAAGGGGACCGCCACCCGCTGGCGGGACTCTACGAAGTAGAGCATTCCCTGGGTGCAGGTGTAACCGTTGGCGCGGAGCAGCAGTCCTTGGACGCAGACCTGGACCCTCTCCGGCTCCCAGGCCCCTTCCGGTACGTCGGGGGCCTTGCCATGCTTGTAGTCCACCGGGGTGACGACGTTGCCTTGGCCCTCGATCAAGTCAATACGGGTAGTGGCGCCCAGGTCCTCGTCGGAGAGCAGAACGGAGCGGGCGTGGATGGTCTCCGGCGCAGCATCTTCTTCGGCTGAATCAGCAGCATCCTTGTCCGGAGGGGAGGGAAGCTTTCCCGAAGGACGGTCCACCCGGCGGTGCTGAAAGCGGCCCTCGATGGTGTCCACGCTGTCCTCGAATTCTCCCTGCACCCATTCCAGGTAGGCCAAGCGGGGACAGTAGGCATACTCATTGAGCATCCGCGCGGGGACCAGGTCGGGGGCGGCGACGGTAGTCATGCTGTTACTCTGTCCCACGGTTTGTGTTCAATAGAACAAAAGAGCGTACATCATGTTAACATAACTTACTGTCACATGGAAGTTCCGAATGAATGAAGATGATGGTAGGATACATAATTGATGGATGCGTCAGAAATTACTTTCAATAAGGCGTTTGGGGCCCTGACTGGGCATACTCCTCTGCGCTGGCAGAAGCGGCTCTATGAGCGGCTGCGGTGTCATGATGCGGACATACCGGCCGTCTGCGACCTTCCAACTGGCTTGGGCAAAACCTCGGTTATTCCAATATGGCTCATTGCGCTTTCCCAACAGGCGCATGAAGGCCATATCACGTTACCCAGGAGATTGGCCTACATTGTCAACCGAAGAACAGTCGTCGACCAGGCTACTGCCGTGGTCAAGCAAATCCGCGATAGATTGCCGGATTCCATAGGTGATGAACCGGGCTGCCTTGAGCATCAGGAAACGCTGCAACTTCTTGCTTCGGGCCTTCAGTTGTTATCCCCTGAGCCGCCCCTAGTGGCCGTGAGTACGCTCCGCGGTGAACTTGCCGACAACAACGAAGAATGGAAGAAAGACCCCGCCCGCGCCGCAATCATCGTTGGAACCATCGACATGATTGGCAGCAAGTTGCTGTTCAACGGCTACGGAGACGGACTATATAAGAGAACACACCACGCAGGGCTGATTGGTCAGGACGTGCTGATAGTATATGATGAAGTGCACCTTACGCCTGCGTTCAGCAGCTTGTTGCGCGGTGTCGTGGCGGCCCAGCGAGCGGACTGCGAGCTTAAACCCATCCGCGTGATGGAATTGTCTGCCACGCAACGGGACGGACGCAGTGGTGACGATATATTCGGCTTGGAACCCGAAGATGAACAGGACAGCATCGTTGTGGACCGGGTTAAAGCCAAGAAGCAGTTGCGATTACAGCCCGTCAAGGACGAGAAAGCCCGTGAAGCAACGATGGTCAACTTGGCTCTCGCCAAAGCCAACTCCCAGAATAAGGTTTTGTTATATGTCCGTTCGCCTGAGGAAGCGAAGAAGGTGGTCAGCGAATTAAGAGAGAAACTAGGCGCTGGCCGATGGCCGCGTAGCCCTGTTGACCGGCACGATTCGAGGCTACGAGCGCGACCGGTTGGTTACCGAGGACCCAGTTTACGACTACTTGTTGAATCCCGAAATGCAGCCGCCGGCGACGGTATATCTGGTGAGCACCTCCGCCGGCGAAGTGGGGATAGACATTGACGCCGACCACATGGTGTGTTGCCCGACGACCCTTGATTCTATGGTCCAGCGGCTCGGCAGGGTCAACAGGCGTGGGGGAGACCAACGCGAGGCCCAGATTGACGTGGTGTGGGAAGAGAAGGAAGAAAATCCCGGGGACAGAGCGACAGAGTTTAGCAAGGCGGTTGCTCAGGCACTTGCAATACTACGGGAATGGGCCAACGCTTGCGACGGTGTAATCGACGCCAGTCCCCGGAACATGCGACGGCTGATTCAGGAGTTAGGGAGTGAAGAGCGAACCAGGGCGTTTGCTCCTGAACCCGAAATTTTGCCCGTAACCGACATACTGCTCGATGCTTGGTCACTGACCAGCGTCGACGACATGCCAGGTCGTCCGGATGTTGCGCTGTACCTTCATGGCCGAACAAGTGATCCTCCCGAGACTTACTTGGCATGGCGGAAGGAGGTCTCGCTGTTTGGCATACACGAACTTGATACGAGATCGATACGCGATTGGTTCGACGCCTGCCGCATCCATTCCAAAGAGAGGCTCCAGGAACCCACAAGCCGGGTGCGACGGCACCTTGGCGACCTGTTAAAAGAGCGCGACAAGAACGAGAAGCGCCATGACATCCAAGTTATTCTATTGGATAGACGTGGAAGGGCGGAGATGCACCCGCTATCGGACGTTGTGAATAACGGAAGTGTCAACCTTGAGTACAAGACCGTGGTATTGCCTATAGAAGCGGGTGGTTTG
Source organism: Dehalococcoidia bacterium (assembly GCA_965220245.1). Classification (GTDB taxonomy): domain Bacteria; phylum Chloroflexota; class Dehalococcoidia; order Lucifugimonadales; family UBA3495; genus CBDCPI01. Next base: position 431,915 of record CBDCPI010000013.1, on the reverse strand, counting down.
ACGCCGGATGGTACACTTGACGCGAAGAACATCAACCCTTGTCCCCGTATAGACATTGCGGATTTAGATGACTTTCAACGCGAACGGTGGCTATACCAGTCCGATAAACCGCTGAAAAGGCTTTTGTCCGAGGAATCTGATGAATCACCGCGACTCGGTTGGCGAGAACGTGAAAGGGTAACGTTGGGCGAACCCGATGAAGATGCGGATAGCGGCGAAGAGGCGCAAGACTTGGTCTTGCTGGCGCCGGGGAAAGAAATTGCCGGCGATGACCCCGGAATAGCCAAATTCGATCAAACGCTGGCTGAGCACTCAGAGGCTATCGCACGTCACATGGACTGCATCGGGGAACGTCTTGGCTTGAACCAGCAGATTAAGGTTGCGCTTGTTTCAGCCGCGATATGGCATGACAAGGGCAAAGACCGGGAACTTTGGCAGCATTACGCTTGCAAAGGAGATGGAGGAGAGCCTTTAGCCAAATCGACGCGCTACCTCAATCCGCGGGTACTCGCAGGGTACCGGCACGAGTTCGGGTCGCTGCTTGATGCAATGCGTGATACTGACCTTTACAACAGTCCAGAAAGGGACCTTATCCTGCATCTAATCGCCGCGCACCACGGCCATGCCCGGCCGCACTTTGAGGTGAGGGCTTTTGATGAACCCGGTTTCACCACGGCGGAAAACGAACAGGCAGCCATTGAAGTGATGCAGCGATTCGGACGGTTGCAGAAACGGTTCGGACGATGGGGGTTGGCCTGGCTGGAGTCCCTGATGCGCTGCGCCGACATTGCAGCCTCACAGCCGCCGGACGATTCGGCCAATGCGTCCCAACAACGGAAACGCCCAAGCCGCGCCGATGTCGCGGAATCACAAGCAATTGACAATCCAACCGATACCTCTAAACAACTGTCGCTGTGGACCGAGCCATGAATTATCCCGAACCCGACATTACAGTCCATGTTGACGTAACCAATCCGGGCCAATTCTTCGGGTGTTGCGGATTGCTGGAGTTGGCGCACAGGCTGTGGCCTGATGTTAAGGCTTGGTTCCACCCGAAACTCTCTACTTTTGGGATTTCGGCTCCAGACGACTCCACTAAACGGCCCGACCTGGTTGATGAGTTACGAGGATGCGTTATTTCTGAGACAGAGAATGGCACAATCCAGGTTGGCCAACCCTTCGGATTTGCTCTGGATTGGTGGGAAACTAATGATGATGACCTAAAACCCCTGAAGATTTGGGCCGGCCAGCAGAAACCTCACAAGATTGTGTGCGCCGCGCAGAACGCCCTTCCCGAAACGACTGAAGTCGCGCTTTTGGATCGCGGCTCCGTAATGCGCGAGCAAGACCGCCAAGGCAAATCTAAGAAGGTTGAGCCATTTTACTTTGACGCGCGGCGGTTCGCGCCAGCTTTGGACGTTGGTTTCTCGCTTGACACGCATGATGCGGAGACAATCGCACATCCTGCGGTCGAGTTGCTTTGCTTCATCGGGTTGCAGCGTTTCCGACCGAGGGCGTCGTCTCTCCGCTGGCACTTTGAGTACCGCGCCTAGACTACACCACTCGGGGCTCCTGTCGCGGCGGCAGTCGCCTCTTGCGCTGCTACAATTCCCAGCTCGACGAGTTATCGATTCTCGACCGGCTTTCGTGACAACCAAAAGAGGTACAAGTCATTTGGCTTTGCAAGTCCAATTGGAGATGAATCATGAATGAGAGAAAGACCGACCTGAAACAATTCGACAAATGGATTGAAGACGACAGCGCCGTCGCAGCGATTGTAGCCCGGCAGTGGCTGGAGTCTGTAGAGGGTAAAGACGCGGTGATTTTCCCGCCGACTTATCCCCACGAACAGAACCGGTCGGGTTACAATATCGACCGTTTCAACGACGGCTCAAACGTGTGCCAGATTGACAGTGTTGGGGCGCAGGCTAACCGGATGGAGCCAATTTTCAAGAGGAAAGACTACCGGCCACTGATCCCACAGATTTTGATCGAGACGGAGAACGACAAACTTGACATTTTGGACGCTGGCCATCGATCAGCGGACGCGATTGTGCGATTTTCGACGCCGCTCAATTCTGAATTGTATCAGGCGTTTAATGCGTTGAGGGAGTGTGGCGACGCTGAGAAACTAGCCCGCGTCGCACCCACTTCTATCGTATTCGGCGCGTGGGATTCTAGGTCGACACAGGTCAAGTTGCCCAGAATTGTGAGGTCGGTAATTCGGGCATTCGATGTCAAAGAGATGCATCGATCGCACAATACACCACAATCGCCGGGGAGATACTCAAGGGCGGTAAGGCGGAAACCACTGAGAGAGGCGTGGAGGCCGAGTTGGGCCTTACCCACGTTCCAGCCGTCATGACCCATGGGGGCATAGTGGCTTCAGGGGGGATTCGCAGGGATGCCGTATTAAACCTTGTCCCTCTACGCGCTCTTGGAAGCACATCGGGCAAGACGGAGGACGACGTCAAACTCCGGCGCTACATACTCGGCCTCTGTCTGGTTGCATTCACCGCGCCACAAGATACGTTCCTCCGCGAAGGCTGCCAGCTTGTACCGATAGAAGGTAACTCCGCTGAATGGAGCCTTGTTAAACACGACGGGAAGCGGAACACATTCGATATTACGCATACCAAGGCGCTTGATTTCGCGAATGCGGCAGCGGAAGATTTCAAAGTCGAACAAGAACCACATCACGCCAAGTTCGACAGAGACCTTGCCAGAAAGCTCATGTCCGCAAATGTAAACAACCGGAAGGCACTGCTCAGACAGGACCCCGCGACTTGGTGAGAGAGTATCACAGAATCAGCCGTGAAACGACCATTAGGAGACAGGGCTATAGGAGCGATGGAGGAAATGAGCCGTCATTTATGTTTCTCGGTAACGTTCCTCGACCCGCTCTTCCACGGCAAGGGCGACAGAGACGAACCAGAGTGGCCTCCTTCACCAATGCGGCTATTCCAAGCGCTGCTTGCGGGCTCGCGAGTCGGCTGTCGAAACGCCCGCTGGTCTACGGATGAACGGAATCCACTTCGGGCCGCATTCCTATGGTTGGAGCGGCAAGAGGAGCCGAAGATTCTGACACCCGCAGCGACACTTGCCTCAGCCTATACATTGGCCGCACCAAATAACGACAGCGACAGGGAATTCGACCGCCAAGAACGGCTCACCCTCAAACCTGTCCGTCCGCACCGACTCGCTGTTCAGAACTGCGGCGAAGACTCTCATCCGGTGGTCACTTATCTGTGGGCCATTTCGGACGAAGACTGGCCTACAGTGCGCCAACACACAGAAATCTTGTCTGGTGAGGCCAAAAATCTCATGGCTTTGGGCTGGGGGATTGACCAAGTAGTTGGTCACGGCAGAATTCTCAAGGGTGCGGATGTGGACCGTCTGCCTGGTGAAATGTGGGAACCGCGACGCAACGACTTGTCGGGCAAGGGCGAGTTGCGAGTGCCCAGAGAGGGTTCGATAAGTGCGCTCGAAGAGGTTTACGAGTCTTTTCGCGCAAGACTCGATGGCGCAGCGTATAAACCGCGGTTGAATCTTACGGAGTTCGATAAAGTGAGATACGTCGGAAGTGCTTCTTTCCCTCATCGCCCGTATGCGGCCTTCGAGATGCCAGAGGGCACTTCATTTCGCCAGGAGGCAACAATAACGGTTGCGGCCATGCTCCGCTCGCTTGCTTGCCGCAATGATAACCAGCGTGATTTTGAGGAGCAGTTCGGAGACGGTACTGAAGTCTATCTGGCGGGACACGTCAACGGTGAAAAGCGGACGCCTCCACGATTCTCATATCTCCCTTTGCCAACGATTGGACACCCTAATTCGGACGGTATGATTCGCCGTCTATTGATTACAGAGCCGCATGGTGGCTACGGCTCCCGCGCAAGATGGGCGCAAAGACGTCTGACGGGGCAGGCGCTGCGTGACAAATACCGCAACGAACGAGGCCGCCTCATCGAAATATCGGGAAGACGCTCGGAAAATATGGTCAGCAGATATACAGACGAGGGCCGAGTCTGGTCCACTGTAACTCCGGTAATACTGCCCGGTTATGACGACGGCAAACTTACCAAGGCAGAGAAGCTATTTCTTCAAGCCATAGAGCAGGCGGAGCTTTCCGTCGATGGAATCACAGACCTGACAATGCGAAAAGCGCCATTCTGGCCCGGATCGCAACACCCAAAACACTACCAGCGGCCACAGTACCTCAAGCACCTTCCCGCCTGGCACGTCACGTTGACGTTCCGGGAGCCGGTTTTGGGACCGTTGGCCATTGGCGCTGGTCGTCACATCGGCTTGGGTCTAATGGCCCATCCCTGAGAAGTGAATAAGGCGAGCCGGATATCCCTATGAAGTGGTCCCCTACTCAACCCCATCCCCGGCTCCCGGGGTAGCTGTTCCAGCCTGTTGAGGCGGCCCAGGCGGGCTCGGGCTTCGGTTCAGGCCAAGGTTGCTACGAAGGGGGCAGCGGAAGGGAGGACTATGCTGCCGCCAGATACGTACTCGACCTGACACTCCATCCAATCAGTTCCCGCCGTACTTAGAAATCCCGTCCATCTGCATCGGGGTCCTATTCCATCGTACTCCCCGCCGGACAACGCCCTCCAGGGCAACCGGAGAGGTCGGAACCGGCGTCAGCCTGTGGAAACCTCTGCTATAATCGGGAACCGAAAGCACGGCAGAGCAGCAGAAAGAACCTATGAAACGGGAGCAACCACCCCCGGATTTCTGTGCCAATCGAACCGGCCAAACCGCTCGGAGACCTCACATGACCACCAAGCCTACACACCACATCCACCCCGTAATCGACTACGGCAGCCTGTCCTTCAACCCCGATGAACCGGAGCCCCTGCCTGAAGCCATGTTTCAATACCCAATCTTCGAGGAAGTCCTCCACCTCCTGGGCACCCACCTGACCGACCTGTACTCGCCCGAAGAGGTCTTCCGCAGCAGCAATACCTTCATCTGCTACGACCCCACCGACCTGAACGTCCGCGTAGGTCCTGACTACTACTTTGCCTTCGGCGTTGACGCCCGGGCCATCGAACAAACCAAACTATACCTGCCCTGGGCGGTGGGCACCCCCCCCCCCCCCGACTTCGTGCTGGAAATCGCCTCGGAGAGCACAGCCCAGCACGACGTCACCAGCAAGCGCCAGGTCTACGCCGAGATTGGGGTTCCCGAATACTGGCGATTCGACCGCTGCGGCGGCGGCTTCTACGGGGAACCCCTGGCTGGAGACATACTCGAAAACGGGACCTACCAGCCGGTAAACCTGACCACGGAACCCGACGGCATCCTCAAGGGATACAGCCCCGCATTGAGGCGGAGCCTGTGCTGGCAGGACGGGATGCTCGTGTTCTACGACCACGAGACCGGCGAATACATGCGAAACTTGAGAGCAGAAAGGGCCGCCAGAGAACAAGCAGAGGCCAGAGTACGCCAACTGGAAGAAGAGCTGCGGCACAGGGAAGAGCAATAGCCCCATAGCCTTCACACCCCACGCGGGAAGGAACTCTCCACCAAACGTTGGTGGTTTTCACCCGCGTTTTCTTTTGCCGGTTACGACAGTTCAAGACTGCCCGGACCCCAATTCCGCCTATCCACAAGACCTTCACTCAGGCACGAGAGGGTCACGAAGAAGCCTGCCATCTTGAGAGTGGAGATAGCCACATGCAATACGCCGACAAGTAGCCCCCAACCATGAAGCCACCGCCAGGTTGTGGGGCCACCTGACCGCCTTGGCCATCGTCATCCGGGCCTTCGAAGCCATTTCCCTGTGGCGGTCCGCCAGACAAGCAACCTATGGTGGTTCCAGTCGAACATGAATCTTCGAACATGAATCTGTTTGACTGCGATTCCGGCCAAGATGAGTTGGGCAACCACGGACGGGGCCACCAGTCTTACGCCGTATTCAGGAGATGCCGTGTTAGCCGTCGCGGATTCGGGACGGGGAGATTGACCGGCCGGCAGACGTAACCGGACAGGATGCGCACAGATGACAAAGACCATCTACTTGGCTAATCCTTTCGGGTTTTCGGCTCAGCAGAAGGTAATGCTCCTGCCGCCGCTAGTGGCGGCGCTGGAAGAGCTTGGGTTAGAAGCCTGGGAGCCGTTCGCTCGGAACAATCAGCTGGACTTTCTGAAATCTGGGTGGGCGTATCGGATCGGCCAAAGGGATTTCCGTGACGTGGTGGAGTCGGATGCTATTTTCGCCGTAGTCAACGGCGTTCCTCCCGACGAGGGCGTGATGATAGAGTTAGGCATGGCGATTGCGCTGGAGAAGCCCACGTTTTTGTTTCGAGACGATTTCCGTCGCGTTGTCGAAAGCGAGCAATAACCCCTGAATCTGATGCTGTTCGCTGGACTACCCGAGGATGGTTGGCAGGAATACTTCTACACATCAGTGGAGGAGATAACCTCGCCGGAGAAGGCGCTGGCGCGATGGGCCAAGCGCCCGTAGCGGAGGCATGGTCAGCGTAGGGCGCTACTCTGTGTTAACTGGCCCGTTTCTCCGTAGCAGCATCTGACCCAGGCTCCTGATCTCTCGGGTCTTATTCGTGCTGGTTGCTAATAACCTGAGTTCGGGAAGGCTATAAGGGTTGAGATAGAAGCTGAAGCTGCTGGTCTGAGAGGTGGAGCGAAGGCTTTTTACGTTGGTGGCAGTAGGCGATCAAGCCACAGACCAGGTTGACCAGGAAGTTAGCCACACTGCGATGCCTGGTATGTTCAATTTGGGAAATGTTCTTCAGTTGGTCGTTGATGGTCTCAATAACCGGCCGTTTCCGCAACAACAGTTTGTCCTCCAGGGGCAGCGGACGCTTCATGATGTTTTTGCGCTTGGGCGTGATTAACTCCAGGCCTTGCGCCAGCAGTTGGTCAAAGAGCGGTTGGGAGATGTAGCCCTTGTCTCCGAAAAGCTTGCCAAACAAGGTCTTGGCCATGCCCGGCAGGGGCTTGCGGTCATCGACGTTGCCCGGAGTCAGCCGGCAAGCCAGTATTTCGCCCCGGTCATTGACGCTCAGGTGGAGTTTGAAGCCATAAAACCAACCCATCGAGGTCTTGCCCCGCGCCGCGATGCCCGCAAAGACCTTGTGGTGGGGAATCCGTTTGTTATGGCATACCTTGATGGCAGTGGCATCCACAAAGGCGAGGCCAGTGCAGTTGCCCTGGCGCTGTTGCAGGTAGGCTACCAGTGGGATGATCACCGTAGGAGTCAATTCAACGAACCGGTTGTAGCTGACCAGACCAGGGAATTCGGGCCGGCGGTGAATCAGGACATACTCGGTGTAATAGGCTTTGAAGTTGCGGTAGTGGGACTGGTGAAAGTGAATGAGAATCGTCATGATTTCACTGGGGGACAACTGTGTCGCTCGAACTCTCCGCCCCCCGTCCCGCGCCAGCGTGACTCGACGCCAATGAGGTTGGAAAGCTTCCCAGAAATCATCGACACTACAGAACAGCTTGAGCAGACTCATGGGGGATGCCTCCTTGGTATCGTCTACCAGAAAGAATAGCCGTTCTTTCTTTAGGGAGGCATCCCTTATCCCGAACTCAGGTTAATAGTGTGACACCTTAGAACCTCTGACCGAAGAGGTTGTCTTTGTCCACTTGGTCCGATGCCAACAATCCGCCCAAGATAGATCGTGTCGTTGTTGACGTTGATACTGAAACCAGCGGACCACTGGGCTTGAGTGGAATAGACCGTCCCCCAGACTCCAGCCCCCCAACCTTCCACCAGAACAGGAAACGCCTCATGGCAGACACGCCTGGGTCCCCCGTATTCACCATCGGCCACTCCAACCACCCGCCGGAAAAGTTCCTGGCGACGCTGGAACGTCACGCCGTCAACTAGGTCATCGACGTCCGCTCCACCTCCTTCAGCCGCTTCGCGCCCCGGTTCAACCGGAAGAACCTGGCAGTCCGGCTGGGCAGGGCCCGGATAGCCTATGCCTTCCTAGGCGCAGAACTGGGCGGCTGGCCCGGGGACCCGGCCCACTACGACGAGAACGGGCGCGCCCGGTACGGCCTGATGGCGGAGACCCCGGTGTTCCAAGACGGCATCGAGCAGGTGGTTGGGGAAACCGGCATTCACCGCGCCGTCCTGATGTGCACCGAGAGAGACCCCTTGGAGTGCCACCGCACCCGGCTGGCGGCGTCGGCGCTGGCTAGCTGGGGCATCGGCATAGAGCACATCCTGGCCGCCGTCGGCTTGGAGAGCCATGCCGCGCCGCCATGGACTGGCTGACGGGCCTCTTCAAGTTGCCTCCGGGCGGCAGCCTGACCGGCGCCGGAGACGATATGATCGCTGAAGCGCTGGCCCGCCAAGCGCAGAGGGTGGCCTACGTCCGGCGGAAGCGGCCAGAGGTCAGCGGCCGAGGACCAGTGATCAGTGGATAGTGAGGGACCGGGTCCAGCTGCTGGCCACTAGTCACTAACCAATATCCACTCGTCGCCCCCGCCGCTTTGCTCCCGCTCATTAGCCCGGCCGTCACTCTGGACCGCTACTGCCCCGGCTGTGAGGCAGCAGTACGGGACCACCGAACTGGACGGAAGAGAGTCCTGCCGGTCCGACGCCCGCAGGACCAGGGAAACGGAACAGGAGGGGCCGGCAATCCTCAGCCAAGCCGCCGCTGCGCTGGGAGGCCCAGGCCCGAGCCGCCGGTGGACGCCACCCCAAAGCAGCTGGAACTGTTGCCCGAGGCCGGTCCGGCCTGAAAGTGCGCCCGCCAGTGGCTGGCCGAAGCACCTGCGGCGCAAAAACCAATGTCCCTGTCCGGCGAGGCCGACAGGAACGGGCCGTCGCCAGCGACAAGGGACGTGGGACCTCACCCCTGCCGTTTGGGGTACAGGGGCTTGGTCAAGATGCGGGCGATGACGGAGTCTCTTTCCCGCCGCCCGTCCTCGTCCTTGGGGGCCGCAGGCTCGTACAGGTACAGGGGCTCGGCTATGTGCCTGGGGCTGGCGGCCATCTCGACGATGGGGACCATGAACGCCCAGTCGGCGGCCGGGTCGATCCATTCGCCGTCGATCCTCAGGTCTTCGACGGCAATGGCATCAAAGAGCCGCTTTCTGAACGTGCGGAGGTGCTGCCAAACGTTGCTGTCCCACCACCGGGGGTTGTCGAAGTTCACCGGGTAGAAGGCTTCCTTGTCCAGCCGCAGCATCGACCCCACCGTTACGTCCGCCCCGTCATCGTATTCGGCCCGTACCCGGTTCAGAACACCTCTTCCTATCAGCGCATCGTCCGCGTCCAGGGTGATTATGACCGTCTCAGGGTCAACGCAGAACCTGGTGACGGCGTTCCAGGTGTTGTGGAGAGTGCCGCGCCGGCTCTCGTTCCGGACCAGCGTGACCCTGTCCGCGTGGTCCGCCAACAGCATCCCGGCGTAGTCGCCGAACCCGTTGGTCGAGGCGTCGTCCACCACCACTGCCCCCCAGTCCCCACACTCCTGGGCAACGAGGGACTCGAAACAGCGCTTGAACCTGCCGGGCTCGACGTTGCGGCCGCAGATGACGAAGACGAAGGACTCGCCTCGCTTGAGCCCGGCCCAATCCGCAGGAGAGCCGGTCAGGTCCACCCGTTCAAGCTGAGCGCCGGGAACGTAGCCCCGCTCGACGCAACCGGCGACATCCAGCCACCCCTCTACGTCCGTCTTGCGGTCATTGGGCACATGGATGAAGGCTGTCCTGGGATCTCCGCCGCGATACGAGCGGTAATCGCCAGAAGCGATGAAGCGGTCGAAGGCCCGGTGCCAAGCCAGCGCGAACCGTCCGTTCTCCAGCTCGTTGGCCACGGGCAGCACGGACTGGAGCCTATGCCGGTCGAACAGGCATCCTCTCACCTCGACGCGCCAATCACCATTGGGTCCCTCCCAAGTGTAGAGCGCCGGTCCTGTCCGGCAGATGTTCATGGGCACGAACAGGGCCTTGGGATCGCGGCGAAGAACGTCCGCCATCTCGCCGAGGTAGTCGTGACCCCTGTCGGTCCTGGCAATCAGCAGGTCGCTGTCCAGTTGAAGTACGTAGTCACCGGTGCACGAGTCGAAGCCAAACAGGGTGGCCATAAGCTGCTGGCCGTTGGCCGAGTGGGTCTCGACGGACTCTGCTCCGAACCATTTCCCGTAGGTCTCGCGGATGATCTCCGGCTCCCGGGGGGCATAGACCACCCGGTCCACGACACCGTCCTCGAGCAGCCGTTTCATCGCCGTCTGGTGGGCTTCCGCATCGGGCTGGTCGTACTGGCGCGAGAAGGGACCTTCGAAAGTGTCCACCACCACGACTTTCTCGATAAAGCCGACGGGACATTCAAGTTGCCCGACCTGGTGCCGCACCAGCCGGTCGATGGTCCACCACTCCATCAAGCAGGTCTTGATCAGGAGGGACACCCGCGGGCTATCGGCAGGGGCCGGGCTGAGCCGGAAGACCAGGTGGTCGGAAGCAGGCTGCAGGGACAGGGTGTCGGACCCGTCGAATTCCCGCGCCTCCTCGATGCGGAGTCCCGCCCGAGCGAAGGCCCGCTGGTAGGCGGAATAGCTCCGGTGCACGTCGGTCCGGTGGTTGCCGTTCACGGCCAGGGTCTTGGCGTAAGGGAACGTGTCCTCGTACCTGGACCCGGTTGGCAGGTATTTCTCGGCCAGCTCAGTCGAGACCGCCTGCAGGTAGAAGGGGTTGCACACCGCGACGAAGACCTCCCCAGAGCCGGCTGCCAGTTGCCGCAGGTCCCGAAGCACACCGTCGAACTCCGCCTCGTCCTCGATGGCGCACAGCACCCGGCTGCAGACCACGGCGTCAAAACGGACAGACCCGGTCAGAAGCCGGTCCAGCAACTCCCGGCCGCCGTACGGGACCGGGCTGCCGTGTTTCCGGCACGCCTCAATGCTTGCCGGATCGGGGTCGTACCCGGTGACCTCGATCCCCCGCCGGGAGAGTTCCTCGGCCAGTCGTCCGTCGCCGCAGCCATAGTCCAGGGCCGACCCCGGTCGCCGTGCAGCAACCAGGCCCGCCATGGGCCGGTAGAAGAGAACGTCCAGACCGCGGGGGTCGAGGGCGTTCAGAAATCCTTCAAACCCGGTCAGCTCGGGCAGGCCGGGATCGGTCAGCGCCCTAGTCATGAGGCGCTTCAGGTCTGATCGGAAAGGGAAGCGGCAGGTGAGGAAGGCCCGCCGGCACATCTGATCGAATTCCTCGTCGTCGCCAGGAACGATGTCAGAGCCGTAGTCGATGAGCTTCAGCCCGGAGGGCATCACCAGGAGGTTGTCCGGGTGGATGTTGCGGCAGGCGATCCCGGCCCGACAGCATTCGCGAAGCAAGGTCAACAGCCCGTCCAAATATCCGCCTTCGTACTTCTCCCCGGCTTCGTAGGGATAGACGGCAACCACGTGGTCCCCGCGGCGGCGCACTTCCCGAAGGTCGGGCAGGGCTCTGTATCCGGGGAGCCTGCCGGCCAGGGACTGGAGAAACGCGATTTGACGGTCCCGGCTCCGGGGTTTCCAGTAGTGAAAGTACTTGTAGACCAGATGCCCGTCGGTGAGCACGACGCCCTCTTCGCCGATGCCCAGGCAGGTCAGGGCGCCGGTAACGAATTCCGCTCGGACGTAGGCGTCCGCGGCCTGCCGCAACTCCTCCCTGGGCAGCGGCGTGTTCTCGCGGTGCCGGGCCACGGTGTCAGGCAGACCTCTGAGGAATTCCTCTACGGCGCCGGCGTCGGTCTCGCCGATGCGCTGTCTGAAGTCAACCAGCCGCGCGTCCGTATAGATGTCTTCCAAGGTCTCCATGAAGTCCCACAGCCCGGCGACGGAAGCCTCGTAGTCGGGCGAGCCGAGCCACCAGGGCCCCGGAGGGTCACTCCGACCACGCCGGCAGAACGTCCGCAGCACCGATACGATGCCCATGACCCTGAGGAAGCTCAACTCGAAATCGTGGGCCCGCTTGTGGACGTACTCCCGGTACAGATCAATCGCCCGATCGACTTCGCCGTCATCCAATTCCAACATCGCTTGGCCCCAAGGGTCCTTCCCTTCCCTCTGACGCCGTTGCGCTTTGTGCTGGAAGACGTCCTGCAGGGCCGAGTAGAGCCCGTACCCCCAAATGTCCTGCGCCAGAGTGACGAAGTCGGGTCCGGGTCCGTCGACCGCCTCCCGGACCTGGCGGACCGGCAGAGGGGCCTGGAGTACCCGGTGCCCGCCGACGTACTGGTTGAGCAGGCTCCATATCATGTCGCTCCGCCGGGCGTCGGCACCGTCGATGGCGGGGACGGCATTGGGGAACTCCCGCAACGCCTGGAGATCGAACACCAGTGTGGCGGGCCCACGATTTACCGAGGGGACCATGGCGGACCCGGCCCGGACCAGCGGCCTGAAGACCTGGTTTCCGCTCAGGATCCCGGGCAGACGGGATACCATTTCCTCGAAGACCTTCCCGGCGCTGAAGCCTTTGCCGTCGGCTTCGTACCAGAACGGCATCTCCAGGTGGGCGGCCCCGGCGCTCGAAAGGTCGTAGTAGTAGTCGCGCCGGCCCAGCCGGGTGGGTGAGCCTGTTCTCATCTTGCAGGTCGGGAAAAGGGTCGTCAGGCCGCAGCACGGCCAGCCGGTGCAGGTTGTGGTAAAGGTCAACCAACTGGGTGCGGACGCAACTCAGGAACGGCAGCGGCGGGTCTCCCGTGACCTCGCAGATAACCACGTCGGCGCCGCTCTCCTTCAACCGCTTTATGGCTGCTACGTAGTCGACGTCCTGGACCTGTATGGAACCGTCAGGTCTGTAGCCGAGGCCTTCCAGGACCACGTCATCGTCGAGGACCCACGTGACCGCCCCCTGCCGGGGCTTGGCCTCCAGGAACAGGTAATGCTGCAGCATGGTCCGGCTCAAGGCGATGCTCTTCCGCTTGGACAATTGCTCTTCGGTAGCTGGACACCCCGGCAGCCGCATCCGCTGCCTGCTGCTCCAGCGTCTTCAGGACGACGTCGAGCCCCTGCCCCAAAGCCTGGGCTATCGCCTCCCGCAGAGTGTTCTTGGAAGCTGAATCATGGCCGCCGTTTTCCAGAAGGACTACCTTCAGCGTCACGTCGCTGCGGCCGCCAATTTTGCGGACCAAGGAACCCATCAGGTTGGCGACCCGGCCCACGTCGGGTGACGTGACCGCTCCCGCGACCAGGTCCAAGTGGCCGTCAACGTCGGCGCAGTCGGCAACCGGCACGGCGGGCGGAGGCAACGGCGCAGCCCCTACCGGATCGCAGTCGAACAGGCTGCGGCTCCTCTCAAGGAACTCGGCCTGCTGGGCGCCGGACATGCGCCCCCGGTACTTGCGGTAGAAGTAGCCAAGGCCGGCCCGCTTCGAGTCCCCGCCCGGAGTTGACAGGCGGGGACGGTCGTTGTCAGCGTGGTGGTGGACCAGGTGCTCCGGGACGGTGCCGTACCTGACCGTGCCCAGGTCGGCGAGCCTGATGCAGATGTCGCGGTCGGTGGTGCTGGCGAGGGCCTCGTCAAATCCGCCGGCTTCCAGCAGTCTCCGCAGGCTCGCGAACAGGTTGGAGCCCTGGATGTGCGGGTTTCGGACCAGCAGGTCGTTCACGTCCAATCGCTCCGGAGGGTCCAGCACCTGCCGTTCCGGTTGTGGGGCTCGTGGAATACGATACCGGCGGCGACCATGTCCAGTCCCAGAGCCGCCGCCCTTTCGCATTGCTGCAGGTATGTCGGCGCCCATGAATCGTCGTCGTCCAGGAAGGCGACGAATGTCGATGGGTCGGTCTGATGCAGATGGGACAACGCGCTGTTCCAGGCGCCGGCGGCGCCCGGCGTCCGGCGATTCTCCAGGTAAAAGGTCTTCGTCCCGGCAGTCGTGAATCCGGCCGCAATCTCCGCGTTGGCACGCCGGGTCTCCGGGGCCGAGTCGTCGGCCACAACCAGGTAGTCCGGAGGGCGAGTCTGAAGAGCGATGGACGCCAGGGACCGGTTGGCGAGGAGGTGAGGTCGGTTGTGCGTAGCGACTACAGCAGCTATCGAGGGCATGACGGGCAATGGGCGGGCCGAATTATGGATTGCTGAAGATGTTCACCCCAACAGTCACGTCATGTCAAGTAGCCCCTGCCATGAGATGCGGTGTCAGGGTGCGGACAATGTCAGCGCTTGGAAGTCGCCGAGGCATATCAGACGATGGCCCAACTCGCCGCCCGGTTCGAAGTCCACTCGGTCCAGGTATGGAAGAAAGCCCTGACCGAACGAGCCGCCGGCATCTTAGGTCAGGGCCGGGAGCGTGGGGCCAAGTAAGAAAGCTGCCCTTGTTACCCAGGCTGTAACATAACAGCGGACCGCGATTTCTGGGCAGAGGGGGTCAGGCCATGAGCCAAACGCGGCGGCGGGAGCCTGTGAAGCGGAGTCATCCCCTACTGCCGATAGCGCGGCCAGATGCCCTGTAGGCATCGCCCACTCCAGCTTACCGATCCAAAGGGAACCTCGGATGAGGAACCGTCCCTGATGAGGGAAATAGAATGTCAGTACCTGGATACTCCTTTCACCGGCAGAGTCGTCCCCCCCGGGGTCACCCAACCCGCAAAAAACCCGCTCTGGGGCGCTCTGGAGCCGCACAGAGGACACCGGGCGCCGGGGTCCCGCCCTGTTCCCGCCGCCCGGCCCAACCGTGGATGGGAGACGACCTCGACCAGAGGCCGGTGGATAGTGGATAGCGCTTGACCCAGCAGCAGGACTGTCCACCATCCACTCGTCCACTATCCACGATACTGGACCTCACCCGGTGCTGACCCCGCCGCCCGGGAACCCTATAATCACCGCGTATGCTATAGGCGCCGCCGGTGTACCTCAGGAACCGGAGAATCCGCAAGGCCGGGAAATCCATCCTGCAAACAACGCCGGCCTGCACGAAAACATCCTCCCCGCGAGGTCTGACATGACCACCAAACCCACCGCTACACATACCTCCATCCGGCTCCCCGACCCTCCTGAGCCAGAGGACATGAACAACTACGCCTACTTCAACTCCCTGGGCAACGGCCTGCACCTGTCCAGACACTTCGGAAACGAGGACACCACGTACATCCACGGCGACGTGTACCTGAGCCGGAGACTCACCGACAGCCGGCACGACATGCTGCAGCCGGACCTGCTCATCGCCTTCAACGTGGACCCCGCTGCCTGCCGCGCCCAGGGCGGCTACGTCATCGAGGAACAGGGCAAGCCCCCCGACTTCGTCCTGGAAATCGGATCATCCAGCACCGGCCAACGCGACGTCACCACCAAGCGGGACGGCTACGCCGCCCTGGGCGTCTCCGAATACTGGCGTTTCGATCCCTCCGGGGGCCACTATCACGGCGCTCACCTCGCCGGAGACCGCCTGGTGGACGGCATATATCAGCCCATCCCCATTACCCAGATGGACGATGAGAATTTCAGCGGCCACAGCGGCGTCCTCAACCTGGACCTGCGTTGGGAACAGGGACAACTGGGCTGGTACGACCCCGTGGAACAACGGCACATAGTCACCTTCGACGACGAGCGGGCCCGGGCCGACGCCGAGCAAGCGGCCCGCATCCAAGCCGAGACCCGCGCCGACACTGAGCAAGCGGCCCGCATCCAAGCCGAAGCCCGCGTCCGCGAACTGGAGAAAGAGCTCCGCCGCCTCCGCGAACCCTGACCGCCCGCCGGGACTAACCCTCCGGCCCACCCTGCTACATCCGGACTGCCCCAACGTCACCTCCTACTCCCTGGCGCTGGACCGCGCCAAGCAGGAGCGTGAACGCCGCTCCCCAGTATCCCGGTAACGTCCGTTGCGAGCGAAGCCGGAGTGTCAATACGTGAAAGCCACGAGCACCAGGACAATGCCGACAAGTACCGCTGTTGACACGAGAAGGCCGCAGCCGCCGCGTTGACTCTCGCGGTACGCGGAGAAGCGCTCGCGGTAGATGGCCCGCACCTCGCGCGACGCCCTGGTGCGCTGGGTCTCATCAGCGAAGTCCTCCTGGGAAATGGGCTGACAGGGAATGGTGCCGTCGACAGGTAGAAGCCGGCCGTAGCGGCGTCGAAATTCCTCGTCGGACTGAATCCCCTTTCGCATAGGGAGAGCAAACGACCATTACCTCCATCCCGGCGGGATACACCTTTTCCTCAAGTGTGCCCGGACTCCGCCGGCCCCGGAGACGGCCCCCCAACCCGGTCACGGAGTCCGCTGAAACAACCCCCCGGGGCGCAGCCCCAAAACCCGCGGCAAGGGCCGCTCCGGGCGCCCCCCGGCAGGCCCGGAAGACGGTCGGCTGGAAAGAGTTCCTCCCGGACACCGGGACCGAAGAGGACGCGGAAGCCGCGCCGAAGAGCTCCCGGGGCCAGGCGGAGGAGACCGACGAAATGGCCGCGGCCCTGACCGGCTAGAGCCATACCATCGGATGGTGGCAGCAGGCACCGTCGTCCACAGTCCTTTCGGAACGTCGTCTCATACGCAATGGAAAACGACATTGAAGTCGTGGAGTTTCACCTGAACGCGCCGAGAGAATTCGCTGGGAAGAGGCGCAACCGAGCCCCTGACCCTTCGCTAACGGTGAAAGCAAGGTTGAAGCTCAATTACATCAACGAGCACGGGAACGCCGGGGCGCTGCCGGCCAAGCCGGACACCGACAGCACCAGTTTGCCTACCCCGCCAGCACGGCGTTACAATCACCTAAATTGCAGGAGCACCGACCGGAATGACGACCATCAACTCCCTGGACGACTTCCTCCAGGCCCTCGACGACAACCCCGCTTGGCGGGACGCCGTCCGCGCCCGTATCCTGGGCGAGGAGCTACTACAGCTGCCCCCGCGGTTCGAAGCCTTCATTCAGCAACAAACGGCTTTTAACGAACGCATGGAAGGCTTCATCGAACGCCAACTCCAGTTCAACGAACACATGGAAGGCTTCAACGAACGTCAGACAGAGTTCAACGAGCGAGTCGCCGGATTCATGGACCGGACCGAGGGCTTCATGGAGCAGCAGATCGCGTTCAACGCCAACGCCGAAGCCCGCATGGGCCGGATCGAAGGCTTCATTGAACGTCAGACAGAGTTCAACGAGCGAGTCGCCGGATTCATGGACCGGACCGAGGGCTTCATGGAGCAGCAGATCGCGTTCAACGCCAACGCCGAAGCCCGCATGGGCCGGATCGAAGGCTTGATTGAACGTCAGACAGAGTTCAACGAGCGAGTCGCTGGATTCATGGAGCAGCAGATCGCGTTCAACGCCAACGCCGAAGCCCGCATGGGCCGGATCGAGTCCGACATCAGCGTAACCAAGGGCGGCCACGTCCGCACCCGGCTCATGGATCTCCTGCCGGACCTGGCCGAGACGCTGGAGTTCGACTTCGTCCGCGTCATCCCCCGCGAGGAGCTTATCCAGACCGCACGCAGGATCTCCAACGCCGCCCCCGGAGAACTCAGCAGTTTCCGCAGGGCCGACCTGGTCGTCCAGGTCGCCAAGGAGCAGGACACCCTCTACCTCGCCGTGGAAGCGTCCTGGACCGCCAGCCAGCGTGACTCGGACCGAGCAGTCCGCAACGCTGACTTCCTGACCGAGACCACCGGCCTGTCAGCCATCCCCGTCATCGCCAGCGTCCGGAACACCCGCGAGGTTGCGGACCTGATCGAGTCCGGCGCCCTGCGGTGGTACCGGATCGAAGAGCGCGACGTCCAAGTCGAGTAACACCGCCGGAGCCCGGAGTCACCGCCCGGAAAGTTGCATGGGTGTCCTTGCCTCAAGATACGGCGGCGCGTCTACTACAGGGCGAGTACAGCGCCCAAGGGCTGTTATTGCACGTTAACTGCATCCACGACGGGACGCCCTCCCGACGTGGATGCTCTGAACCCAGGCCAGCCAAGGCCGAGGAGAACGGCTACTTCCACAACGAGGCCCAGACCGCCGACATCCCGCTTGCGGAAAGGCCGCCGTTCTAGCCGATCACGGCGTCCCGGCCGTACATCGGCCAGCAGCCCGGAGCATCCACCGCGCCGCACTCCGCCAGACGCTGCACCGATGAAAGAAAGAGAAACGACCAACCGGACCGCAACGGGCATCCAACCTTCCGGTGCCTTGACAACCCGGTGCCTTGACAACCCGGTCTCCCAAGCTACAATTGCCTGGGGCGCCGGTACTGGGGTCAAGAAGGAGAAACTGCAATGCCGTTTTATACCAAAGGCGATGTCCGCATCCACTATGAGGAGACTGGGTCCGGTTTCCCGCTTCTGGTGACCCCCGGCGGGGGCTTGAACTCCGTGGTCGACAATTGGCCCAGACAGGTGTTCAACGCGATGGAGGAGTTCAAGAACGACTTCCGCTGCATTACGATGGACCAGCGCAACGCGAATGGCGGAGAGTCCAGCGGGCCGGTCCAGACCAATGACCCGTGGGGAGCCTTCGCCGACGACCAACTGGGGTTGATGGACCACCTCGGCATACGGGAGTTCTTCTTCATGGGCTACTGCATCGGTGGCCCTTTCGCGCTCAAGCTCATTGAACGGGCGCCCGAGCGCGTCGTAGCCGCCGTGCTCTGCCAGCCGGTTGGGCACGCACCGGCAACACCGGACGCCATGTATGACTCCGGCCGCGATGTCTGGGGTCCCGAGCTATGCTCCCGGCGGCCTGACCTGACGATGGAGATGGTCGAAGAGTACCTGCACAACCTTTACCGCGTCCAGCCGGACTTCATGTACAGCGTGTCCCGGGATTTCGCGCGCTCGTGCCAGACGCCGATGCTGGTCATGCCGGACGACACGCCATCGCACTCGTATGAGGCCGCCGTGGACCTGGTGGCGTTGGCGCCCAAAGCCGAGGTGACGGTATACCCTTGGAAGGAGTCAGAGGACGTCAAGGCCAAGACGATAAACCAGGTGCGCGACTTCCTTCTGGCGCATCAACCCGCGAAAACCGCCAGTTGAAAAGGAGTACCGGAAGCTGGCCGTCCGAGCCGTCTTCCCAGCCGTAACTGGAGAAGACCATCATCATTCCGAATTCCGACATTCATCCAAATACTCCTTCCACTTCATTCGAGTTACCCATTCACTCAAGTTACCCGCAGCCCCGGGCAATGGGCCTCAAAAGCTCGGCTTAGTGGCAAAGGGAGTCAACTGGAGTTCGTGGGTCCAGCAGGACTTGTCCTGAGTGTGCAGGTAATAGAAAGCCTCGGCGATCTTGACCGGATTCATCAGCAATTCAGGCTGTTGCTGGGCACGCGGCAGGGCTCGGGTGCCCGGAGAATCGATGGTGCCGTCGATCACCACATTGGCAACATGCACACCGTACTCGGAATATTCCTCCGTCAAGGCCTGCGCCAGCGTCCGCATCAACACCCTCGGATAGTATAGCGACTGTCCGGTGTACCGCTTTTTCCCCCGCAACGACGACGAGTTATTGGAAATCAGAATAGAGCCCTCGCCTCGTTCCCGCATGGCGGGCAACACCTCCTTGGCGACCAAGAAGGGTCCGCTGCTGGAGATGTGCTGCGCGGTTTCGAACATTTCGAAGGGAATGTGTTCCAGCAGCTCTTTTTCCGGCGGTAGGTCGCGCCCCTCCAAGTAGCCCGCGTTATAGACCAAGACGTTTGGATCGCCGGCCTCCTCCCGGACCCGGGCGAACGCTTTCGATATGGAGTCGCGGGACGCGAGGTCCAGCTCGACGATCATGCTTTCGCCGCCCTGTTCCCGGACCGCTTCCTCCAATGCAGCCGCGTTGGCGGCATTGCGGGTGGTCAACACCGTTAAGAAGCCCTTTTCAGCAAACTTCAGAGAGATGGCTCCCCCTACGCCCCAGCGCACGCCGACGGGCAACTCGCTGTCGTCGAGCGCCCTGCCGTGGGCCAACCGGGTGTTGCGGCCGTCTGACTGCCACTTGGATGTCGCCCCCACCACGACGGCGACGGGTCTTCTGGTTGAGTTCATGTCGAATTCCTTTCGTAGATATGTAGACTGCCCGCCGGGGTGGTGGGGCCGTGTGGGAACCGACCCACGACACCCGGATTAAAGGACCGCGACTAGGTTTGACGTCCGTCCCGCTAGGCAGGACGGAGTGCCCCGGCCACTCCGCAGTATGACCACAGCCTACCTGAGCGGGTTTCCAATATCAACAGGCCGCTATCAACAGGCCGCCGGCGCCCCCTAGGGCTTTTCATTCTCGGAAATTCATTCTCGGAAATGTCATTCTGAGCCGCAGGCGAAGAATCTAAAATCCTTCGGCAAGAACCTGGTCCGAGTACCGAAGAAAGAGAATGCAGTCAGGGATTTTAGGTTCTGTTGACATTTTCCTGTCATTCCCGCGAAAGCGGGAATCCAGGAACTCAAACAGGAGAGAACCTGACTGGCTGATAGCGTTTTTAGATTCCCGCGAAAGCGGGAATGACGAGAGGGGATTACCGGACCGCCTCATATCGCAAATGTCAACACAGCCTAAACTATCATCTCCCCCGTCGTTCCGGCGAAGGCCGGAATCCAGGACCGTTCTCCGCCAGCTACGTTCTTTGTCCTCAGAATTTCTGGATTCCGGCTCAAGGCCGGAAAGACGAGGACTGGTTTAGGTAATCATTCACGTATCAGTAAAATCCTTCGGCAAGAACCAGGTTCTTCGTAAAGAAAGGGAATGTAATCAAGGACTTTAGACCCTTCGCTATGCTCAGGGTAACAATGAAAAGGCCCTGCGGCGCCCCGGTCCGCGGCCCAACCCCGTCATCACCATGAAAATACCCAACTCGTCATTCCCGCTTTCGCGGGAATCCAGAAATTCTAGGCACAAGGACCGCTACTGGCCTGTCCTGAGCTTGTCGAAGGGTTAGTAAGATCCTAGACTCCCGCGAAAGCGGGAGTGACGGTTGGGGATTGGTCACCATTTTCATCCGCATACGTGGCTTTCACAAAGCCATCAGCAATTCCGGCCTTGAGCCGAAATTCAGAGTCGTTCGCAGCGAGTTACCTTTCTTCTCCTTGGCGTTTCTGGATTCCGGCTTTCGCCGGAAAGACGGTGTCAGCGGACCGGAACGTCATAGCATAATTTCTTTGACAAGCGATATAAGACGCGATTTCCCTGCCTGTTCGCCCCGGAATTGCTTGTTTTTGCGAATTATTACATTTTTGTTAGGTCGCCTATTACACACCTAGACGATTGCAAAGTCAGTCCGGCTATTTTCGTCAGTCAGGCCCTTTTCTTGGTCACCCTGGTCACCCTGAGCGCAGCGAAGGGTCGCGCCACTGTAGCTGAGATTCTTCGCTCAGAATGACAGTGGGGGTGGTGACTTTGCAATCGTCCTGATTACATACCGTTAACAAGTAGAGTTATGGATAGGGCTGCCCCGTGATGGATGAAGACGGAATACTCCCCGGCTTGGGGTATCTGGCCGCCGGGCTCACCGCCGTTTTGTCCAAGCTGGCGGAGGAGAAGTTTGCTGCCTATGGAATTGCTCCGGTGCAGTTTGCCATCCTCGACACCTGCGGCAGGGGCCAAATGCACACGGTGATGGGGCTGGTGCAGGTGATTCCCATGGACCAAGCCTCCATAAGCCGCCACGTGGCCGTGCTGGTCGAGCGGGGGTTCATGCAGCGGATCCGCCATGAGAGCGACCGGCGCGTGGTGCGGCTGTCGCTGACCGATGAAGGGCTGGCCCTCCTGTCCCGGCTCGGCGAGTCCCTGCGGGAGGCCAACCCCTTGGCCGCGATGGGGCTGGACGAGGAGGAGAAGCGGCTCTTTCTGAAGGTCATGCGGAAGGTATGGGAAAACCTGGAGGCAGGGAGATATGGCGATGCGCCGGGGGCCAAATCGCTGTCCCAGGGCCGCATTCAGCACCTGCCGGCCGCCCTGCTGCGCCAAGCGCAGCGCGTCCCGCCCTATCCACCACCACCACCCCCCCTCGACTCTAGCCCGGGACTGAACCTCTAGTGCGCCCTGTCCGCATACCCCCTCCCCTCCGTCCTGGCCCTGGCGTTGCTGGCCCTGCTGTCGGCTTCCACCGGCGGCACGGCCCTGCTTCCCGCCGAGGCCCAGGGGGCGGTGAGTTTGACAGACGCCGGGGTGTATGGCGCGGCGCGGTACGTCTCCAGCTCCCAGTTCTCCGGCGGCACCGAGGGCGCGGTTACCGAGGACGACCCCGGCAACGATACGGCCAGCGGGGCCCTCTCCATCACCGACCCCGACGACGGCGACAACCCCGCCATCGAGGCCCAGGACTTTGCCGGGACCTACGGCGCGCTGGCCGTCCTCGACGGCGGGGCCTGGACCTACACTCTGGACAACGAAGACCCAGACACCAACGCCCTGAACGGCGGCGAGACAGTAACCGTCACCTTCACCGTCACCGGGGCCGACGATGAGACCTCGAGCGCGTGAATAGCTGCAACCATGCGTGACCTTGACCAGCTCCGCTTCCTGTCCCAACTGGCAGCCGCCTTCGCAATGCTGGCGGTCGTTTTGGCGGTAGTAAGCTCTGCGCCGGAGACCTTCGCCCAGACGACGCCCGTTGACTACGACATAGACGCCGACAATCTCATCGAGATAAGCTATCTGGAGCAGTTGAACGCCGTCCGGTGGGACCTGGACGGCGACGGGGCGGTGGATGACGCCAGCGACCCCACGGCCGAAGGCACCGATGCGGCCCTCTACGCCGCCGCCTTCCCCGGCATGGACTGCCCCGATACTTGCCGCGGCTACGAGTTGAAGGCGTCCCTGGACTTCGACCCCGACGGCGACGGCCACCAGGACGGCGACGCCTACTGGAACTCCGGCGCCGGCTGGCTGCCCATCGGCGACTCCACCGACAGTTTCAGCGGCGTCTTCGAGGGCAACGGCCACACCATCAAGAACCTGTTCATAAACCGCGACACCACCGACTTTATTGGGCTGTTCGCCCGTCTGGACACCGGCGGGGCAATCCGGGAGGTGGGGCTAGTGGGGATGGACGTAACCGGAAGGGGCGCTGTTGGCGGCCTGGCGGGCGACAATGAGGGAACGATAACCGGCAGCTACGCCACCGGCGCGGTCAGCGGCGACAACAATGTTGGCGGCCTGGCGGGTTGGAACGGTCGGAACGAAGCTCTCGGAACGATAACCGGCAGCTACGCCACCGGCGCGGTCAGCGGCACCGACGCTGTCGGCGGCCTGGTGGGCGACAATAGGGGAACGATAACCGCCAGCCACGCCACCGGCGCGGTCAGCGGCCACAACCATGTTGGCGGCCTGGCGGGTTGGAACGGTTGGAACGAAGCTCTCGGAACGATAACCGCCAGCTACGCCACCGGCGCGGTCAGCGGCACCGACGGTGTCGGCGGCCTGTTGGGCTACAATTATGTTGGAACGATAACCGCCAGCTACGCCACGGGCCGGGTAATCGGCCGCAACTCTGTTGGTGGCCTGGTGGGCTACAATGATGATGGTGGAACGATAACCGCCAGCTACTTCGACACCGTCACCTCCCTCCTGACCGCCGCGACGGGCAATAATATGGACGGCGGCGCATCCGGCAAGACCACCAGGGAGTTGCAGGAGCCCACGGAGGCCACCGGCATCTACTCCACGTGGGCCGCGGACACGTGGCACTTCGGCGCGGACAACCAGTACCCGGTGCTGCTGGTGGACTTTGACCGCGAAAATCTGATCGAGATAGGTACCCTGGCGCAGTTGGACGCCGTCCGTTGGGACCTAAACGGCGACGGGGCGGTGGACGACGCCAGCGACCCCACGGTCGAAGGCACCGATGCGGCCCTCTACGCCGCCGCCTTCCCCGGCATGGGCTGCCTCGATACTTGCCGCGGCTACGAGCTGAAGGCGTCCCTGGACTTCGACCCCGACGGCGACGGCCACCAGGATGGCGACGCCTACTGGAACTCCGGCGCCGGCTGGCTGCCCATCGGCGACACCACCACCGGTTTCAGCGGCGTCTTCGAGGGCAACGGCCACACCATCAAGAACCTGTTCATAGACCGCAACACCACCGACGCGCTTGGGCTGTTCGCCCGTCTGGACACCGGCGGGGCAATCCGGGAGGTGGGGGTGGTGGATGCGGACGTAACCGGCAGGAGCTTTGTAGGCTCCTTGGTGGGCCGGAACATTGGAACGATAACCGGCAGCTACGCCACCGGCGCGGTCAGCGGCCGCAACGGTGTCGGCGGCCTGGTGGGCCGGAACATTGGAACGATAACCGGCAGCTACGCCACCGGCGCGGTCAGCGGCATCGAAGGTGTCGGCGGCCTGGCGGGACAGAACATTGGAACGATAACCGGCAGCTACGCCACCGGCGCGGTCAGCGGGATTTTCGGTGTCGGCGGCACCGACGGTGTCGGCGGCCTGGTGGGTTCTAACTATGCATCTGCAACGATAACCGCCAGCTATGCCACCGGCGCGGTCAGCAGCATTTACGGTGTCAGCGACATTTACGGTGCCGGTGGCCTGGTGGGTACTAACTTTGAGGGAACGATAACCGCCAGCTACGCCACGGGCCGGGTAAGCGGCAACAACCAAGTCGGTGGCCTGGTGGGTGCTAACTTTGATGGAACGATAACCGACAGCTACTTCGACACCGTCACCTCCGGCCTGACCGCCGCGACGGGCAATAACATGGACAGCGGCGCATCCGGCAAGACCACCGGGGAGTTGCAGGAGCCCACGGAGGCCACCGGCATCTACTCCACGTGGGCCGCGGGCTCGTGGCACTTCGGCGCGGACAACCAGTACCCGGCGCTGGTGGTGAACTTTGACGGCGATGCCGATACCCCGGCGACCTGGCAGGAGTTCGGCTACCAGCTCCGCGAGGGGCCGGAGGAGCTGGCGCACAAGATCAACAATGGGCAGGTGACGCTGACCTGGACCGCCCCAGCCACCAGTCACTGGACTCCTCCCCCGGCCATCACCTACGCCGTCTACCGCGACGGCTCGGCGGTAACGGACGACGATCCCTCGACGCCGCTCACGCTTACCGATGCCGGGGTGACCACCGGCGAGTCCTACGAGTACCAGGTGACAGCCATAGTCAACGGCGGGGAAGCTAGCCGCAGCGCCCCGCTGTCGGTCTACGTGAGCAACGAGCCGCCCACCGTCACCGGCGAGGCCAGCTTCTCGACAGAGGAGAACGAGACCCTCGCCGGTACGGTGACCTCGGAGGACGCGGACGACTCCATCACCGGCTACACCCTCGGCGGCGATGACTACTCCAGCTTCAGCATCATGTTGAGTGGAGAGAATGGAGTGTTGACCTTCAACACTGCTCCCGACTTCGAGGCTCCGGGGTCCCTCGCGGGGACTAACGAGTACACCATCACCGTAACGGCCACGGGCGGCGCCGGCGACCGGGCGCTGGACTCCGCCGCGCACACGATCACCGTAACAGTAACCAATGTCGATGAAGCGCCAACGGCGGACGCCGGAGCAGACCGGGAGGTGGCCGAGGGCGAGACGGTAACCTTGGACGGGTCGGGCAGCCGCGACCCGGAGGGACAGCCGCTGAGCTATACCTGGACCCAGACCGGCGTCACGACCGTGACCCTGAGCGATGCGACGGCCCAGAGTCCTACCTTCACCGCGCCTGAGGGGCCGGCAACGCTGGAGTTCAGCCTGACGGTAAACGACGGTACGGCGGACTCGACAGCGGCCACAGTGACGATCACGGTGGCAGAGGCCGCCGCCGACACCCCCTCCACCATCTCCGGGGACACCACCGGAGCAGTCACCGAGGACGCCGCGGACAACACCACCGACGGCGTCCTCTCCATATCGGACCCGGACGGCGGCGACAACCCCGCCATCGGCGCCGTGACGACCGCCACTCCCGCCGACAACGGCTACGGCTCCTTCACCGTGACCGCCGGCGGCGCGTGGACCTACACCCTGGACAACACCGCCGCCGCCACCAACGCCCTCAACGGCGGTGAGACCGTAACCGACACCTTCACCGTGACGGCCTCCGACGGCAACACCCAAGTGGTCACCATCACCGTGACCGGGGCCAACGACGTCTCCGTCATCGCCGGGGACACCACCGGCGCGGTCACCGAGGACGCCGCGGACAACACCGCCGACGGGACCCTGACCGTCTTTGACCCGGACGCCGGCGACAGCCCCGCCATCGGCGCCGTGACGACCGCCACTCCCGCCGACAACGGCTACGGCTCCTTCACCGTGACCGCCGGCGGCGCGTGGACCTACACCCTGGACAACGCCAACGCCGCTACCAACACTCTGGACGCGAACGAAACCGTAACCGACACCTTCACCGTCACCACCTCCGACGGCAGCAGCCAGGTGGTCACCATCACCGTGACCGGGGCCAACGACGTCTCCACCATCTCCGGGGACACCACCGGAGCGGTCACCGAGGACGCCGCGGACAACACCGCCGCCGGCGTCCTCTCCATATCGGACCCGGACGCCGGCGACAGCCCCGCCATCGACGCCGTGGCGACCGCCACTCCCGCCGACAACGGCTACGGCTCCTTCACCGTCACCGCCGGCGGGGTGTGGACCTACACCCTGGACAACACCGCCGCCACCACCAACGCCCTCAACGGCGGTGAGACCGTAACCGACACCTTCACCGTGACGGCCTCCGACGGCAACACCCAGGTGGTCACCATCACCGTGACCGGGGCCAACGACGTCTCCGTCATCGCCGGGGACACCACCGGCGCGGTCACCGAGGACGCCGCGGACAACACCGCCGACGGGACCCTGACCGTCTTTGACCCGGACGCCGGCGACAGCCCCGCCATCGACGCCGTGACGACCGCCACTCCCGCCGACAACGGCTACGGCTCCTTCACCGTGACCGCCGGCGGCGCATGGACCTACACCCTGGGCAACGCCAACGCCGCTACCAACACTCTGGACGCGAACGAAACCGTAACCGACACCTTCACCGTCACCGCCTCCGACGGCAGCAGCCAGGTGATCACCATCACCGTGACCGGGACCAACGACGTCTCCACCATCGCCGGGGACACCACCGGCGCGGTCACCGAGGACGCCGAAACCACCACAGCCAGCGGCGTCCTCTCCATATCGGACCCGGACGGCGGCGACAGCCCCGCCATCGGCGCCGTGGCGACCGCCACTCCCGCCGACAACGGCTACGGCTCCTTCACCGTGACCGCCGGCGGGGCCTGGACCTACACCCTGGACAACGCCAACGCCGCTACCAACACTCTGGACGCGAACGAAACCGTAACCGACACCTTCACCGTCACCACCTCCGACGGCAGCAGCCAGGTGGTCACCATCACCGTGACCGGGGCCAACGACCCGCCGGTCTTCAGCAGCGGCGCAACACCCAGCGTGGAGGAGAACACCGTCGACGTGGTCACCCTGGAAGCCAGCGACCAAGACGCCGGCGATACCGTCAGCTTCAGCATCGACACGACGGACGCGGCCACCGGCGGCCAGCACCGGGACCTGTTCGAGATCGTCTCCGGCGATCTCCGCTTCAAGGCGGCGCCCGACTTCGAGAACGGCGCGGGCACCGGCATGGGTATGAACAGCTACGAAGTGATCGTCACCGCCAGCGACAGCACGGTGTCAGTCAGGCGAACCGTCACCGTGACCGTCACCGGCGTCAACGAGGCCCCGTCCACACCGGCCCTCGCCAACCAGCAAACGACACAGGGTGAAGCGTTCACCTACATCTTCGACCCGTCCGCGGACCCCGAGGGCCACCCGGTCTCCTACACCGCCGCGATGCAGGATGGCATCGTCCTGCCGGTCTGGCTGACATTCGACGCCGGCGCCCGCACGTTCTCCGTCACGACCTCCGATCCCTCCTTGCCTGGCGATTACGACATGACCGTCACCGCCAGCGACGACCAATCGCCCCCGTTGGCTTCCCAAGCCTCCTTCCGTCTCACCGTAATTGCGGCGCGCCCGCCGCAACGGCCCGGCGGCAGCCGCGGCGGCAGGGGTCCGTCCGACCGGAGCCCGACCTTCGGCTCGCAGACGGTGACCGACCAGACCTATGTGGTGGGCGAGGACGTGGGGACGGTGAGCCTGCCCGCCGCCTCCGGTGGCGACGGCTCACTGCGCTACACCCTAGCGCCAGCCCTGCCCGCGGGGATGAGCTTCGACAGCGGGGCCCGCACTATCACCGGCACGCCCAGGGCGGTGTTCCCCCGGACGGGGTTCACCTACACCGCAACCGATGCCGACGGCGACTCCGTGTCTCTGCATTTCTACATCACCGTCACCAACGTGGACCAGGGCGCCGAGATCCTGGGCGACACCGACGGCGAGGTTACCGAGGCCGGGGGCAAAGACAACGCCGACGGCGGCACGCCCACGGCCAGCGGCAGCCTCCGGGTCATGGACCCGGACGCCGGCGACACCTTCGCATTCGTCGAGCAGGTCGATACCACCGGGTTCTACGGCAGCTTCACCATCACCGCCGCCGGCTTCTGGACCTACACCCTGGACAACGACCGCGCCGCCACCGAGTCCCTGGACGCCGGAGACACCGTGACCGTTGAGTTCACCGTCACCGCCGCCGCCGACCCGGTCACCCCCACGGAAGGGGTGGTCACCATCATCGTCAACGGCGCCAACGACGTCTCCGTCATCGCCGGGGACACCACCGGAGCGGTCACCGAGGACGCCGAAACCACCACAGCCAGCGGCGTCCTCTCCATATCGGACCCGGACGGCGGCGACAGCCCCGCCATCGGCGCCGTGACGACCGCCACTCCCGCCGACAACGGCTACGGCTCCTTCACCGTCACCGCCGGCGGGGTGTGGACCTACAGCCTGGACAACACCGCCGCCGCCACCAACGCTCTGGACGCGAACGAAACCGTAACCGACACCTTCACCGTCGGGGCCTCCGATGGGAACACCCAAGTGGTCACCATCACCGTGACCGGGGCCAACGACGCGCCAACGGCGGATGCGGGGGAAAACCGGGAGGTGGCCGAGGGCGAGACGGTAACCCTGGACGGGTCGGGCAGCAGCGACCCGGAGGGCCAGACGCTGAGCTATACCTGGACTCAGACCGGCGGGACCACGGTTGCCCTGACTGGCGTGAACACCGCGACGCCGAGCTTCACCGCGTCGGCGGCCCCGGCAACGCTGGAGTTCAGCTTGACGGTGAACGACGGTGCGCTGGACTCGGCAGCGGACACGGTGCAGATTACGGTGGCCGCCCCCGACAGCCCCGTGGACCCGCTGCCGACGCGGCGGCGGTCTGGCGGCGGAGGCGGAGGCGTCGTCCGGCCCCCGCCGCCTCCCACCGCCGTACCGGCGCCCATCGCCGCGCCGGCACCGCCGCCTGTCGTGTCAGCCGCCGCGCCGTCAGCCGCCGCCCCGTTGGCGGCCAGGCCGACGCCGACGGCAACCATCGTGCCAACGGCCACTCCGCAGCCCACCGCCGCGCCGACGCCGACGGCAACCATCGTGCCAACGGCCACGCCGCAGCCTACCCTCGCGCCGACGCCGACGGCAACCACCGTGCCAACGGCCATACCGCAGCCCACTGTCGCGCCGACGCCGACGGCAACCACCGTGCCAACGGCCACACCGCAGCCTACTGTCGCGCCGACGCCGACGCCGACGCCGACGCCGACACCGGCAACGCCGGCTGACGCCACCGCACCAGTGCTGCCGGCAGCCGACGATGGCGGACTCCTTTCCAATCGCCCGCTGTTGATAATACTGCTGGTGGTCGGCGGAATGCTGGTTCTGGCGGCGCTTGCCTACCTAATCTACCGTCTGCGCCGCGGCTGACGCGGGGATTGGGCCGGAAGAGTCCGCTTTATACCCATTCTTGACTGACTTTGCAATCGTCCTAGGCGGGCTGCTAGGGCCTTTTCATTGTCACCCTGAGCCACCCTGTCACCCTGTCACCCTGTCACCCTGAGCCACCCTGTCACTCTGAGCATAGCGAAGGGTCTAAAATCCCTGACTGCATTCTCTTTCTTCGGTACTCGGACCAGGTCCTTACTGAAGGATTTTAGATTCTTCGCCTACGGCTCAGAATGACATTTCCGAGAATAGAAAGACCCTGGGCGGGCTGCAACGCTGGTTGACAGGGTTTGACCGGCTGGCTACCATGCCTTCGGAGGTGATGCTATGCCCCACTCCATCACGGTGACCGCCAACGGGACCAGCTATACGCACACTGTCGAGGCAAGGCAGTTGCTAGTCCATTTTCTACGGGATGTCCTTGGACTGACCGGGACCCACGTGGGCTGCGACACCAGCCAGTGCGGGGCCTGCACCGTCTTGGTGGACGGGCTGGCGGTTAAGTCGTGCACCATGTTGGCGGTGCAAGCCAATGGCTCCAGCATTACCACCATAGAGGGAATGGCTCAAGGCGGAACCCTCCATCCTTTGCAAGAGGCGTTTTGGGAGCAGCACGGGCTGCAATGCGGCTTTTGCACCCCCGGCATGATAATGACCCTTTACCAAGCCCTCGAACGCAACCCAGCCCCCACCGAGCAAGAAATCCGGCAGAGCATCGCGGGCAACATGTGCCGCTGCACCGGTTACCACAACATCGTCAAAGCAGCCCAAGCTGCTGCGGAGAAGCTGCAAAACTCCCCCGGGTAACCCAACCGGGTCCGCCTAGCAACGTCAAACCGTCAGCTCGCCAATTCCTTGAGCCTGGTCCCTTGAGGCTTCGACCTATTTTGGAAGTCCTCCTAAAGAACGGCAGGGAAGAAACATGATACCGGCAGCGTTTGAATACCACGCCCCGTCCACCCTACGAGAAGCCTTGGCGATCCTGAGGCGCTATCCTGGGGACGCCAAGGTGCTGGCTGGTGGGCATAGCTTGCTACCGGTGATGAAGCTGAGGTTGTCCCAACCCTCCCATGTAGTGGACTTGGCCGGTATCGATGGGTTGTCCTACATTCGAGAGCAGGATGGCGGCTTGGCTATCGGCCCCATGACGACCTACTACGAACTGGAGACCTCTCCGGTGGTGCGGCAGTGGGCTCCAATCCTCGGGGAAACCGCTGCCCAAGTAGCGGACCTTCAAGTACGCAACAAAGGGACCATCGGCGGCTCTCTGGCCCATGCCGACCCTGCCGCCGACCTGACCGCCGTCGTCTTGGCCCTGGATGCGCGCATTAGAACGTCCGGCTCGGGGCGGGGCCGAAGAGTGCCCGCCGACCGCTTCTTCGTGGACATTTTCGCCACGGCGCTGGAAGACTCCGAGCTGATCACCGAGGTTATTATCCCGGCATCGCCACCGAATACCGGCGGCTCCTACCAGAAGTTCGCCAACAAAGCCTCCCACTTTGCCATCGTGGGGGTAGCGGCCCTAGTTTCCCTGGACCCTCAGGGCCGGTGCCGGCGGGTTAGGATAGCGGTTACCGGCGCCGGACCGAGACCGGTGCGCGCCCGGGCGTCGGAGCGTTACTTGACGGGCCGGGAACCCACGGCGGAGAGTCTAGCGGGAGCGGCGCAACGGGCGGCCAACGGGATTGAGTGCTTGGAAGACCTGCACGGTTCTGCCGAGTACCGGGAGCATCTCACCCGGGTGATGGCCGGCCGGGCCCTGACACGGGCGGTCAGCCGCGCTCAGGACTTGTGACTGGTGAATTCAACGCCTCTTGGGCCAACTCTCGCAGCCGGAACTTCTGCACCTTGCCGCTGGGCGTCATGGGGTATTCGGACATAAACAGTACGTAACGGGGCAGCTTGAAGCTAGCTAGCCTGCCCCGGCAGAACTCCAACAAGCCTTCCCGGTCCTCCGCCTCCCCGTCCTTCAAGATCACGCAGGCGCACGCTACCTCGCCGAGCCGGTCATCAGGAATCCCGATGATCTGGGCTTCGCTTACTGCCGGATGGTCCAAGAGGAAGGCTTCTACCTCCACCGGGTCCACGTTCTCGCCGCCAACCTTCAGCAACTCTTTATACCGGCCGGTAAAGTAGACGAACCCATCGTCGCGGATGCTGGCGACATCGCCGGTGTGCAGCCACCCTTCGGCGTCCACTGCCAGGGCGGTCTCTTCAGGCTTCTTGTAGTACCCCAACATCATGGCATAGGTGCGCACGCACAACTCACCCATAGCTCCGGCTGGGAGGTCCTTCCCCGTCTCGGGGTCGATGACCTTGAACTCGTAACCCGGCAGCGGGAACCCGGAACCGGCGCAGCGGTCGTCTTCGGATGAGTCCAAGAAGGACATTGACGCGGCGACTCCCACCTCGGTCATGCCCCAGCCGGTGATGGTGGGGCAAAGCGCGTTCTGGCTCCGCCGGGCCACCGCTTCGCTGCTGGCCATGCCGACCGCCAGAATGCCGGTGCGCAGGCTGCTCCGGTCGGTCCCTTCGCAGTCCGGATGAGAGACCAACCCGTGGAAGTGGGTGTCGAACCCGTGCAGAACAGTCACTCGCTCTTGTTTAATGAGCTTCAATGCTTCCGCGGGTTGGTACAGGGTGGTCAGGACCATCCTGGCCCCGGTCAAGGTGGACATTAACGGCCCTTCATACAGGCCAAAGGCGTGGAACAGCGGCAGGTACATCAAGATAACGTCCCGCGAGGTCATCCCCATCCGGTTCGCTTCATCGCTGACGTTTCGTTGGATGTTGTGGCAATGGACCACGCCCTTGGGAAACCCGGTGGTGCCGGAGGTGTACATAATGAGGGACGGACCGTCCGGGTCAACCGACCGGTGGCGCGACGCCAACTCGGATTCCGTCACTTGACCGCCAGCGTCCATCAACCGGTCCCAACCGGTAACCCCGGGGTATCGGGTGTCTCCGGCTACAATCACTCTTTTTAGCTCGGGGAACCTTTCGGGCCGCAGGTTGTCGAGCCCGCCGTCTTCCAGTTCGGGGCACAACTCCCGGACCATGCTGAGGTAGTCCACCGGTCCCGACCGGTCGACGGTGATTAGAGTGGCGGTGTCGGACTGGCGGACGACGTAATCCAAGTCGGCGGTCCGGAAGCGGGTGTTGACCGGCACCAAGACGGCCCCGACCTGGGCTACGGCAAAGAGGGTGTGAATCCACTCCGGCCGGTTGGGCATCCACAACGCCACTTTTTCGCCCGGTTGGACACCCAAGCCGATGAGCCCTTTGGCGGTGCGGTCCACGTCCTCTTTAAGCTGGGCGAAGGTCCACCGGCAGCCACCGAAGGAGAGGGCCTCTTTGGGACCGAAGAGGCGGGCAGCCCGGTCTACCAATGCGCCTATGGGTGTTTTTTCGTACCAGTCGGCCATTGCCTTTCCTTGGACTCGCCTAGGGGGACTCGCTTAGGCCACCACTGTTTACTGGGTTTCGGCTCGGATTCTCTGGGCGGACTCCCTCAGAGAGTTCAGCACAATGGTCGGCGGCGGTGGGGCTACTGAGGTGTAGTTGACCCCGATTTGGATTAGGTCTTGCGGCGTAAGGTATAGCGCCGGGTGGTACACCGGGATGTACACTCCCGCCTTCCCGACCTGGTTGACCTGCCCGGCCAGCTCTTCGAACTTTTGTCGCAGCCGCGGGTCCTTGGGGTCGGTGATGCCCAAGGCCGCCGACAAGTCGGTGGGCCCCAAGGAAATGAGGTCGACGCCATCCAGGCTAGCGATCTCCTCGATCTCGCTGATCCCTTTCAGGTCTTCGGTCATGGCTATCAGCAATATTTCCTCGTTGGAGGTCCGCATGTGCTCTGACCACGGTACCGAGCCGTAACCCGTCGCCCGAGTGCTGCCAGCAGCTCCCCGTTCCCCCAACGGGGGGTAACGCACGGCGTTGACCGCCTTCCGGGCGCCCTCCAGTCCTTGAACGTGGGGCACCTGGATGCCTTGGGCGCCCATGTCCAGGAGGCGCAGAATCAACTTGGGGTCATTGTCCGGCACCCGCACAATCGAGGTGACTCCGGTCAGGTCGGCAACCCTGACCATCTCACTGATCAGTTGCAGGTCGAAGCCGGTATGCTCCATGTCGATAAAAGCGCCGTCGAACCCCGACAGAGCGATTATTTCCACCACCGCAGGGTCTGTAAACCCGACTTGGCTCACGATAGCCAACCCACCTTCCCGCATTACCCGTTTGACTCTGTTTTCTCGCATCCTAGCGTTCCTCTATTTGACGGGATTCTTGCCGTCTATCCAGTGAATGGCACAACGACGGGGTCGCCCAACGACACCGTTCCCGGCCGCACCACCACCCCGTAGATCCCAAAGTAGGGGGCGCGCGAGCTGGGCCGGTAGTTCAGGATTAGCCGAAGGGTATCGACGTCGCGCTCCCCGGTATCCGGGCTGTGGGTGGTGATGGCGCACCGGGGATCCCGGGCCACTACTTGCACCAGCAACTCGCTCCCCACCCGAATGACTCCCCCAACCCAGTCGTCCTCTTGGTGCGGCTCGCAGCCGGTCAATAAGAAGTTGGGGCGGAACCTCCGGCTCTCCAACGCAATTTTATCTTCGGATTGCTGCCCCAAGTAGTCGATAGAAGCCTGGGACATCAACGACATCGGGTACTCGTCGTAGCTCTGGCCGGGCAAGACCGACTGGACTAACCTGACCGGCAGCCCGCAGAACGCCGACAGGGACGCCGCCCAATCACCCTCGACGACGTGCCCCGGAACTTGCCGCCCCCAGATGGCCGTGGTCACCGGTCCTCTCCGCTCCAAAGGGCCGTCTACCACTTCGCCGCCGGGAAAACTCAGGGTAAGCCTTTCAGGCTCCAGTTGGTAGTGGGCCTTGACTTGGACCAACGGCCCAACCTGCCGTTGCGTCAGCAACGCCCCGTTGCCGTCGATAAGGTGCAGCCGCCGGTCCTCAACAATGCCGGTGGACCCTACGTGGACCGTCTGGGGTTGCACCAACGCCAAGGACTTAACCGGGGCGATATGGATGGCCTCAATTGTAATCATAGACTGGTGTAATCATAGACCGGTCTAGTCGATTTTCGCTCAGGACTCCGGACGGGTGCCCAGGGTTACCTCAAGGGTTACCCCCTCCTCTCCATCACGAATTATCTCCAGCAAGACTTTATCCTCGGGCCTAGTGTTGTTGACCAGATAGGTAATCAGTTCGCTCATATCTCGAATCGGCGATCCGTCGACCGCCACGATCACGTCCCCGCCGAAAGGTAGCTCCACGCCATCGACGGTCACGGTCTGGTCACTGTCTCGAAGCCCTCCCAAGTCTGCTGGGCTGTCGCCGGTTACCCGGATTACCAGGGCGCCGCCGGTGTCCTCGGGCAGGTCCATGTGCTCCGCTATCTCCGGAGTCAGCGTCGTGCCAGTGATGCCCAACCAGGAATACCGGTACTTCCCGTCGGAAATCAACACGGGTATGACCTGTTTGGCGGTGTTGACCGGCACCGAAAAGCCGACCCCGGAGCTAACCCCGCTCCGGCTTATAATTTGGGTGTTTACCCCAATAACCCTGCCGTGACGGTCGATGAGTGGTCCGCCAGAATTCCCCGGATTGATCGGGGCGTCGGTCTGGACCACTTGGGGAATCGAGAACAGGCTGTTGGAGCTGCTAATGGTCCGGCCCAAGGCGCTGACTATACCCGTGGTCATAGTGAACTGTTGGCCGAAGGGATTTCCGATGGCAACGGCCATCTGGCCGACTTTTAACGTGTCGCTATCCCCCAGAACCACTGGACGAGCGTCGGGCTTTGCTTCAAGGAGCTCAAGCACCGCCAAGTCCGAATCGGGGTCCCTCCCAATCACTTTCGCTTGCATCTCGGTCCGGTCGGCGAAAGCGACAGTGACTTGCTCGGCGCCCTGCAGGACGTGGTTGTTGGTGACCAAGTGGCCCTTATCGTCCCATACGAAACCGGAACCCTCGCCGCGTCGGAAAAACTCATCCGGAAGCTCCGGTAAGGGCATCCCCGGAATTCTGGGCGCCCTGGGCATCAAAGGCGGAATGTTTCCCGCCTCTACCCTCTGACTAACCCGGATGTGGACCACCGAAGGTAGCAGGTCCTCGTAAAGCCGGACCATGACCTGCTCTTGAGCGGCCATGATGAGGTCCGGGTCCATGTCTTCTATCGACAATAATAAGGGAGAGTCGGCGCTGCCGGTACCTTCGGCTTTTGGTCCTGCGGCCCCTTCAGATGCGCTGGTTTCCGATACTTGGGCCGCTGACGAGGGCGCCGTCCCTGGGCCGGAATTTCCGCAGGCCGCCAGCAACAGCAAGATGCCGGTGGCCGCTAGGGCCAAGAGCCCGGTCCCCAGCCGGCCCATCTTTTGGGCAATTATGGTAGTCAATCTCGCATCCATCCATAACCGGTTGTTACGTAGCTACGATATTTGAAGTGCCGATGGATTTAGACGGTCCCGGAATAGCGCAGCCTGCGTAATTAACCGGTGGGAATTTCTATGGCAGGAGAAGGCTAAACCACCCCGCGAACCTTACGGACCACGCCGCTTGCCGGTCTTTTCTTCAAATAGCTGCCACGTCAGGTCGTTAAAAGGGTAATACTTGCCCGGAGAGCACTGCTCTTCCAGCAACTGGGCCTTGATAACCTCCTCCACCTCTTCCCGCTCCCGGGCAATTTGGATCACCTCGTCCACCAAACTCCGGGGGACCACCACCGCGCCATCGTCATCGCCGACGATCGCGTCGCCGGGCCTCACCAGCACCCCGCCGCACTGGACCGCGTCGTTGACCTGCCAAGGCCAGAACTCGGCCGGTCCCTGCTTGGCGGTGGTGGCAGCGGAATAGACCGGGAACCCATACTCTTTCAGTGTCTTGCTGTCCCGGACGGCCCCATCGGTAACCAAGCCGCCGACGTTGCGCTGCCGCAGCCGCAGGAACTTGATGTCGCCGCCGATGGAGCTGTATTCCCAACCCATAGCGTCGATAACCAGGACCTCCTCCGAGCCGCATAGCTCGAAAGCAACGTACTCCGCCGATTGCTCTCCCTTGGGTTTGTCTGCCGCTAAGTCGGGGCGGTGGGGCACGAACCGCAGAGTCACGGCTCGTCCGGCCATGGACTGCCCCGGTTGCAGCGGCTTGGCCCCGTGAATGAAGCTCATGGGCCAGCCTTTGACCCATAGAGCGTCAATCAGCGTTTGGGTCGGAATCTGGCGCAGGGTAGCCAGCGTGTCGCCGGGGATTGGGGTTAGCTCTGGCATGGGTCTCCCGGTAAGTCAGAATCGGAACTTAGAATCCCGGCCCCGCAACCTCGAGGCGGGTCCTAGAATCATTATATGGGCCGGTACAGAGCTTGTACAACGCCGGTGTTCGGGGCAAGGCCCAAGGCATGTGCAAAGTCTCAAAGTCGGACCAAGACGGTCTGCGAGGGCCGGTTTCAGTAGACCCCACTGTCGAGACCCACTGTCGTCCCGGCGAAAGCCGGGACCTAGGAATGCTAAGACAACTGCACCGTTTTCCAGTAAGAAATCCTGGATTCCGGCCTCCGCCGGAAAGACGGCGTGTGGTTTTACGGACTTTGCACATGCCCTGATAATCGACCGGGCCCCGGTGGACTTGCTGCTTGAGGAGGGTTATTATTGACCTCGTATTCTAACCAGAGGCGGGCCGGGATGCTGCAATTTCATCGAGCCCGAGTACAGGGAGAGCCAACCAACTCTTGTGCTGGATAGGAGGTAGCCCAATGAAAAAAGTAACAATGAGCGATGTACCCGAGATAGAAGCGGAAATGACAGGCGGACTAATGACCGGCACCCAAGTCTACCGGCAGCCCATCTTGCAACCCGGTGAGAGCGGCAACTTCAACTTTGCTATCGTGAAGTTCTCGGCGGGCTCTCGCAACAAGTTCCACAAACACTCGGGCGACCAGATTTTGGTCATCACCGAGGGCACCGGCAAAGTGGCCAATGACGACGAGACCGTTACGGTCACCGAGGGGGACGTGGTGCTGATACCGGCTAGGGAGAATCACTGGCACGGCGCACCGGACGACACTTCGATGGCCCATATCACCATCACGGTCGCCGGCAGCGAGACGGAGCAAACGGAGGACTAGATTCCCTATCTAGGCATAAGGCCCGGCAACCAGCCGGCCTTGGGCCTACGGGCAACCCCTTTGGCCTAGACCCGAATAAAGGCCCCCAACCCTTCGACTCCGCTCAGGCTGAGCGGGAGCCGAAAGGTTGGAGGCCCCGCTTTGTGCGGCTTCCGGAAACTGCATTCGCAAGGTCATCCCCAGAGCAATCGCATTCTGTCATTCTGAGAAGCGTAGCGACGAAGAATCTAAAATGCCAGCCGACCAAAACGGCTTTCCTCGCCGCTGCGTTTGTGCCCCAGTGACGCCGGGCAAAGGAAACGCAGTGGCGGCAAGGATTTTAGACTCTTCATCTGCCTCAGGCGGACTCAGGGTGACAGAATGCGTTGCCCTGCCGTCACCCCCTTAGTAATGGCGGGTCCGGCGTCCGCCTGAGGAAGGTTGATCCAAGGTTAATCCATGGAAGCGGGCTCGCTCCGGCGTAGCACTCCGAAGTTGCCTCCCCGTCTTCTCGTCGGCGAGAACTGGCCCTTGAAACTGCTGTAAGCCATGGCCAGAGCAAATAGCGCCGCCTCCAACAGCACTATGCTGGCACCGGAGGAAACGTCGATAAAGAAGCTCAAGTAAATCCCGGCGAATCCGCATAACGCCCCAAGAGCGCTGGAGAGGACCAGCATTTCTTTGAAGCTGTCGGTCAACAGCCGGGCCACAATGGGCGGAATAACCGTAGCCCCGGCGATCAGCAGTACTCCCAGCACTTGCATCGAAACTACAATGGCGCCCGCGAGCACCAGCGAAAACAGGGTTTCGATCCAGCCGGTAGGCACCCCGTAAAACCGGGCCACTTCCACATCGAAAGTAGCAAACAGGAACTGCTTGTAGGCAATAAACAGCACGAGGACGGCAGCGGCGGTTACCATCGAGATAGCAAAGAGGTCGCCATTGCTAACCCCGGAGATGTTGCCGAACAACGCGGCGTCGAAGTCTCTGGTGAAGCTCTTGTAGCGGCTGATTAGCACAATCCCGAGAGCGAAACTGGCGGTGGTAATCACCCCAATAGCGGCGTCGGCCCCGATTTTGCGCTTGCGGGTGGTGAGGGTAATCAACTGGGCGCAAAGAAAGCCCCACACCGTGGCGCCAATGAAGAAATTGAACGACATCACATAGCTGGCTACCGCGCCCCCGAGGACCGCGTGGGACAACCCGTGGCCGATGTAGGCCATGCGGCGCAGCACGATGTACACGCCGATCAAGCCGCACAATGCCCCCACCAGCGTCGCGGCTACCAGCCCTTTGACGAAGAACGGGTACTCAAAGGGCTCAAACATATTGGACTTTTTCAGGCTCGACTTCCTGCTCCTGGGGCTCCTTTTCCGACTTATTTGGGGGGTTCGACTCCCGCTCACCCTGAGCGGAGTCAAAGGGCGGTTGGGCGTGGCGCCCGAAGGAGTGAGGACTTTCGGCCACTAGGGTCATGCCTTGGTAACGGATTACCGGCATCTCGGCCCCGTAGGTCAACCGGAGGGTTTCCGAGGTTATCACCTGGGTGGGCGGTCCTTCGGCCAAGACGCGCCCGTTCAAGCAAACAATCCAAGGCAGATGCACCGCCACGGCGTTTATCTCGTGGGTGGTCATGATGATGGTGATGCCCTGGTGGTTCAACTCATGCAATACGTGCATCACGTCGTCCCGGGTCTTGATGTCTACTCCCGAGGTTGGCTCGTCCAGAAGCAGAATCCTGGGGCTGCTAACCAAGGCGCGGGCTAAGAATACTCTTTGTTGTTGGCCTCCTGAAAGCTCCCTGATGTGCCGCCGGGCCAGATTCGAGATGCCCAGGCGGTCCATCATTTCGGCCGCCAACTCCCGGTCTTGCCTCCGGTACCAAGGGAAGAGAGGGTTGTCGGTGGTGCGGCCCATCAGCACTACCTCTTGGACCGTTACCGGGAAGTTCCAGTCGATGGTTTCGAGCTGGGGAACGTAGCCAACCCTAGGCCGTTTCTGGTGGGTCGGCACGCCCTCAACTTGTACTTCGCCATGGTAAACGTCCACGGCCCCCAGGATGCTCCTGAGCATAGTAGTTTTGCCGGAGCCGCTGGGGCCAAGGAGGCCCACGAAGTCGCCTTCCATAATGTCAAGGGACACTTGGGACAGGACTTCTCGCTTGTCATAACCACAAGAAAGGCCCTGGAGCCGAATTATCGGAGTGCCTTGGTCCCGGCGGAGCGGGAGGGGGTGTAACATGGTATTCCTTTAGGGCTGGGATTCTCAGGGCAACCACGAGGGTTGCCCCTACATTTCGGCTGGGCGGGCATTTAATGGTGATGCTGCCGGTGCTGGCCGAGGCCGTGGAGCGCATGAGACTCGGAGGCGTGATGGTGTCCGTCACCGTCCGACTCCCGCTCACCCTGAGCGGAGTCGAAGGGTTGAGCGCCCACCAACTGGGTGGAAACCAGTTGGGCGTATAAACCGTGACTTTCCAGCAACTCGTGGTGGCTACCCTGCTCCACGACGTGCCCTTGGTCCAACACCACGATCCTATCCGCGTCCCGAATAGTCGATAGGCGATGGGCGATGACCAGCGTCGTGCGGCCCTCCATCAACCGTTCCAAGGCGCTGCGCACCTGCTGCTCGTTCACGGCGTCAAGGTGCGAGGTGGCTTCATCCAGTATCAGCACCGGGGAGTTTTTGAGCAAAGCCCGGGCGATGGACACCCGCTGGCGCTGCCCTCCCGACAGTTGCATCCCGCGTTCGCCGACCAGGGTGTCGTAGCCGTCCGGGAAGGAGGTGATGAACTGGTGGGCGTTGGCCTGCCGGGAAGCTTCCTCCACCGCGGCGTCATCGGCGTCTTGACGGCCCAAGCGCAGGTTCTCCCGGATGGTGGTATTGAACAGGTATGTGTCTTGGGTTACCAAAGCAATATGCTCTCTCAAGTCGTCAAGGGTAAAGTCGCGCAGATCGTGTCCGTCCAAGGCGATGCTACCGTGGCTAGGGTCCCAAAATCGCATTAGCAGATTGGCGCAAGTGGACTTGCCGGCCCCCGACCGGCCCACCAAAGCTACCGTCTGGCCGGGCTCGGCGGTGAAGCTCACGTGATATAGGGCTTGAGGCTCTCCGGGCCCGTAGGAAAAGTCCACGCCCTCAAACCGGAGGGAAGGAGCGCGCGACTCAGTGTTGGCGGCGAGGGCCACTCCCGGTCCGTCGGTAACCGGTACCGGCTCGTCGTGGATGGCAAACAAGCGCCGGGCCGCCGCCAGGGTCTCCAGCAACTGCTTCATGGTCCTAGCGATGTCGGACACCGGAGCGAACGCCGCCACCGAGAGTATTACCGCCAGGATGAGTTCGGGACGGCTAATGCTTCCTTGGAGCTTGAACCACAACCCCAAAGCCAATACCGCCAAGCCGCCCAGCGCGGTCATGGCTTCGATGAAGCCGACCTGGGAAGCTTGGCTCTTCAGGAACCGTAGCTGGAAATGAGCGTAGCGCCAGCCGTTGCGGACTATTTCTGCGGTCCGGGTGGGGCCGCGCCCAAAGGCCGACACTTCCCGTAACCCTTGGATACTGTCCACCATGTGAGCGTGGACCTCTCCGATCTGCCCGCGGACCTCTTCACCCAACTGTTCGGAGCGTTTTTGGGCATAGAAGGGGCTAATCGCCACCGCAATCAGGAACGGGGCCAAGACCAAGGCCAAAGGCCAAGCAATAACCCCCAGGGTCGCCAGCACGGCCGCAGGGACCAGAATCGCCACGAAGGCGGGCGTAATGGTGTGAGCGAAGAAGAACTCCACCAACTCGATGTCGCCGCCCATGACGCTGATCAAGTCGCCGGAGCGCCGCCGGGCCAGATAGGCCGGCGCCAGCGGGTCTAGCTTGTTGTACATATCGACCCGCATCTCCGCCAGCAACCGGTAAGCCAAGTCGTGGGCCACCCACGATTCGGCCCAAGTAAAGAACGCGGCCAAGGGCACAAAGACGCCCAAGAGGATGATTAGCAGGGTGAGATCGCCGCCGGTGATCACCTGCCCCACCAACAGCGCGCTGATGACGCCCAACCCGATGATCGATCCGTGGTGGGCCAGTCCCAAAACGAAAGTCAGGCCAAGTTGGCCCCACCAAGGGCGTACCAGGTCCAATAACCGGGCCCACACCGTAAAAATCCCCAGGGAGCGCTCTCCCGAGTGGTGATGGTGTCCCCGTTCCCGGCTCTCGCCAGTAACGCTCTCAAAGGAGGGCACGGGGGAATGGTCATGCCCGTGGTTGTGTCCCCCGCGGTCGTGTCCATGATGTTGGGGTCTCTGGTGGCCCCTCGAGGCGCTGTCATCGGCGCCGTCATCGTGGTGAGGCTCGTGGGTTTCCGAATGACCCTGGCCGTGCTCCCGGGTCAAGGTGGCGACCAAAGTGTTGTATTCCGGGCCTGTCTGTTGTTGGGCCATAAGACGGGCGTAGTGCCCTCCGGCGGCCACCATCTCGCCGTGGCTGCCCGATTCCACCAACCTCCCGTCCTCTAGCACCAGAATCCGGTCGGCGTTTACCACGCTGGATAGGCGGTGAGCGATGACCAAAGTGGTGCGACCGTGCATCAGCCGGTCCAAGGCTTCCTGAATCACCGCTTCGTTCTCGGCGTCCACGCTGGAAAGGGCCTCGTCCAGCACCAACACCGGAGCGTCTTTCAACAAAGCCCGGGCAATGGCGATGCGCTGCTTCTGGCCGCCCGACAAACGGACGGCCCGCTCTCCCACCACCGTATCGTAGCCTTGGGGCAGGTCTTCGATGAAATGATGGGCATTGGCGGCGCGGGCGGCGGCTTC
This sequence comes from Dehalococcoidia bacterium, assembly GCA_965220245.1. GTDB lineage: Bacteria > Chloroflexota > Dehalococcoidia > Lucifugimonadales > UBA3495 > CBDCPI01. The sequence continues at coordinate 389,263 of CBDCPI010000013.1, read as the reverse complement.
TAGTTCCTCTTGGCTGGCGTCAGGGTTGCCGAAGCGCAAGTTCTCCGCCACAGTGCCGTGAAACAAGTAGGTGTCTTGGGTCACCACCGCAACCTGACGGCGTAACAAGTCCAGAGGCACCTCGCGCAGGTCTTGGCCGCCCAAGAGCACCCGGCCCTGTTGAGGGTCGAAGAACCGCAGGATGAGCCACACTACCGTCGACTTGCCGGCCCCGCTGGAACCCACCAAGCCCAAGGTCTCTCCCGCCTTTAGAGTAAAGGACACTTGCTCCAAAGCCCGGCGGCGGCCATTGTCATAAGCAAAGGAAACGTTGTCGAAGGCTATCTCTGGAACAATCTGCGGGTACCCGTTACCCGCCACTTGAGAACTTTGCCCGTCCTCGGCCAGTCCACCATGATGGTGGTGTCCATGTTCATTATCCGAGGTCAAGAGGGGTCTACCGTCCTGGCCGTCACCGGCGCCTACGCCGTTGGTCCTCGCCCCTGCCGGGTCTTTAATGCTCACCGGCTGGTCCATGATGGCAAAGATTCCTTCTGCGGAAGACATGGCCATCACGCCTTCGTGGTAAAGGTTGACCAACTCCCGCAAGGGCCGGAATACTTCCACGCCCAGCATTAGGACAATCAACAGGGGGCGCAATTCCAAGCCGCCATCGGCAACCCGCCAAGCCCCGATGGCCAAAGCGACGGCGGCGCCAGCGGAAATGCCCAGGATTACGATGGCGCTGGTAACCGAGTTGGCCGCCAACACTCTCATGGTGGTGCGGTACAAACGCCGGGAACGCTCCGCCAGCAACCGGCCCCGGGCTTGGCTTTGCCCGAAGGCCTTCAACGTCCCCAACCCTTGGACCGCGTCTAGGAAGTCGGAGCCCAAGACTCCGTAAGCTTCCCGGCGGGCCATGCTGCTGGAGCGGTTCCAGCGGTGGAAGAGGTTTGGCGCTACCATGGTAAACAGCGCGAACCCCAAGAATACGAAGGCAATCCGTAGGTCGATAACCGCCATGAACACGAATATGAGGATGGGAGCCAAGGCGGCCACCATTAGCTGGGGCAGGTACTTGCCGAAGAAAGCCTCCAGCCTTTCCACGCCGTCGGCCAAGGACAGCATCACGTCGCCGGTGCGGCTCTGGTCGAAATATCCCGGCCCCAAGGCTAGGGCGTGCTCGTAAAGCCGCTTCCGGAGTTGGATCTTGACCAAGCTGGCCGTGTGGTGGCTGATTACCTCTTGGAGGTACTGTAGACCACTTCTCAACGCAATTAGCCCGGCCATAGCGATGAGCGGCCACATTAGCGATGAGAATGAACCGCCCTCGAGGATTACCTTGACGATGATGGCGGCTGCCACGACCAACCGGGCGATGCCGGCCGCCACGGCTAACAGGCCAACCAATGCCGCAGCCAGGATTCTCAGCCGGACTCCCTCGGTCAATGCCAAGAGACGGGGATGCAGGTACATTTTGTTGCCCCCTAAGCTGCGATTGTTGCCCTATTCGGGGTATTGCGCGGTACTCTCTCCCTCGAAAACCAGGCTGGGGTCGATGGCGGAGAGAGCGTCAACATTCCCGCCCAGAGCGGGAACCATGATTTCCATGTTTTGGAGCATCAGCCCCAGGTAAGTATGGCGGGGGTCTCCAGGGGTTCCCGGCAAGTCGTCATCGGCTAATTCGTCGATAAAGCGGGCCCCTCCGTCCCGGGCGATGGTCTCAAGAACGTCGCTGTCGAATACTTCCGAGCCGAATACGGCGGGCACACCCAATTCCTTGATTAGCTTAATCAGATTGGTTACTTCGCGGACTGAAGGTTCGGAAAAGTCCGACGGTTGGACCGCGCCGATCACCTCCATGCCGTAGCGGCGGGCGAAATAGGCCCAAGAGTCGTGATAAGTGAGCAGCTTTCGGTTAGCCTCCGGTACCGTTCCCACCGCAGCGGTAATCGCTTCATCCAACGCCTGTATCCTCTCGCGGAATGCTGCCAGGTTGGCGGCGTAGTAGCCGGCGTTGTCCGGGTCTAACGCCGAAAGCTGCTCGCTCACCAACTCGGCGTAGCGCAACGCCAAAAGCGGGTCGGGCCACAGGTGGGGGTTGGGGTGCCTATTGGCTTCGGGAAAGCTGTGGTCAAATTCCCATTGGTCGGAGGAGATCGCTTGTTCTCCCAAGGTAAGGATTACAGCATCGCTTTTCTTATTGGCTCGGGCCATCTCTAAAGTGGGCTCTTCGAGAAAAAGGCCATTAAGCACGATTAAGTCAGCTTCGGCGAGATTTCGGGCCACCGAAGGCGCTGGCGCGAAGGTGTGGGAGTTCACTCCGTCAGGTACGATGCCTTCCAACCGAATGCGGGGCCCTCCGATGTTCTCCACGATACTGGTGATCGGGGAGACCGTGGTGACCACTTTCAAGACTCCCGAAGAATGATCACCGGCGCCGTCCCGGGTGGCATCGGATGACGAGGCCGCCGGTGACCCGCAGGCAACCAACATCAGACAAGCCACCACTAGCGCCAAAGCCCAGAGGGTACGCCGTGCGATGGGATTTGCCCGGCTCCGATTAGCCCACCGGTTAGTCCAATAGAAGAACAAACTCATCTTGCCGGGTCTCCGGGAGGGTCGCTGTCCTTACGACAGCCCGCGCACACTCCGCTGACCGCAAAGTGCTCCAGGTCTGGCTCGAAGCCAAACTCCTGGCTGAGGGCAGTGCGAAACTCTTCCAAGTAATGGGGACTCAGGTTGAACGCCCCATTGCAGACCCGGCAGACCATGTGGTGATGGCCTCCGTGGGGATCGGTCAACTCGTAATGCAGCCGGTCGCCGATGGCAACCTCGGTGACCACACCCAGGTTTCGGAACAAGTGAAGCGTGCGGTAAACCGTGGCCACATCCATATAGGGGTAGGCCTCTTTGGCCTGCTGGAAAATCTCATCCACACCCATGTGCCCCACCCCGTTGGCCACGATGGCTAGGACAATCAGGCGCTGGGGAGTAAGACGGTAACCTTGGTCCCTTAAGGCTTCAACTGCTTGTTGATGGTCCATGGATGCGGCCCTTTGTTGCTGCGATTAGTTGCGATAGCTAATTATAGTATGTCACCAACTCTTGTCAAGCCGGATGTTGGCAAATTACCAAGGGCCGCAGCACTGGAGCCGCCTTTTTGCCGCTCACCCCGAGCTTGCCGAAGGGTTAGCGGGAAGCAGGGCTAGACCCGGACGGCGCTGATCATGAACCCCGACAATATCCTAGTCCCGGCCATGGCTAGAAAGACGATGGTCCAAGGACTGCCGGTCATGTCCAAGACCAAGCTGAAAACAATGGCTTGGAGCCCGGCGTAGGCGTAGCCGTGGGCGTCCAGCAGTCCGGAAGAGGTCCCGGACATACGCCTGCCGGCAATGTCCACGGCCACAGTGGACATGGGCGATAGGCCCATGGAGATACCGCCAATCAGCATCAACACCGCCCCTAGGGTCACGTTGACCGGAGGGACAGCGGCGATAACAAACAGCATTACGGCGCTAATCGCGCAGGACGCGATTACCAGGGGCCGCCGGGCACTGTTCAACAGCCGGTCGGAGATCAGACCGGATACTGGCGGGGCTACCAGATAACCCAAGGGCAGCAGGAAGGTGAGCAGGATCGTAGATTCGATAGATAGCCCGGCTTCTTCGAAGTAGTAGATGGGCACCCAGGTGGTGAGCCCATAGCGAACCACATTCTCCAGCCCTTTAACGTGGCTGGCCAGCAGGAACCGGGGGTTAGACAGCAGCTCTTTATAGGGTCCCAAGCCCCGTAGCCGCTCCGGGGCTACCGCTTCCGGGGCCGCCGACACCTCGTCCTCCTCCACGTATTCGGGCAGGCCGACGTCGGAGGGCCGGTTCCGGGTCACCAGGAACACCATGACTCCCAAAACAATGATGATCAGCGGCGGGTAGCGGAAGGCGGCCCGCCAGCCAAACTCGGCGCCCACCGCCCCGGTGATCCACCACATCACCAGCATGGCACCGCCGGCCGCCGTGCCGATGATACCCATGGCCATACCCCGGTCCCGCCGGGGCCACCACTGGGAAATCATGCTAATTCCCGGCGCCCAGCACGCCGCGTTGACAAACCCGGCAAGGCCAAATGGTATGGCCATGGTCACGGTGGAGGTGGCGAAGCTGGTGATGAAGTTGAGCACCGCCGTCAGCACCGCGCCAATCATCACCCATAACCGTAGGCCGTAGGCTTCGGCCAACCGCCCGTGGACCAAATCGCCCAAGCCAAAGCCCCAAAGCAGCATGGCGTTCACGACGCCAACCTCAATGTTGCTCAGCCCCAGTCCGTCTATGGGGTCTTTGACCAAGGGAGCAACCGGCCAGAAGTTGAAGCGGCCCAAGTAAAGGAAGAGGTAAAAGAAGGAAAAAGCCAAGAGAACACGCCACTTCCATTGATGGAAGCTACGGGGCAAATCGGCGTATCTCTGGGCCTCAGCGCGGCTCATCTGGAAACTACTCTTACCTGTAATCAACCCTCCCGCCATTCCCGCGCAGGCGGGAATCCACTACGCAGGGCGCCTAGACTCCTGCGAAAGCAGGAGTGACAGTAGAGAAGCAACAGGGTTTAGTTTGTTGTTCACGCATCAGTAAATAGCAACAGCGGCCGGGGCACGGCTACCGCCCCGGCCGCTGGTAACGGGCCACTAACCACTAGCCGCTATCTAGCTGGGTATCAGAGCCCGGGCTGCTGCCAGCAACTCCTCGTTGGAGTCTTCCAGGTTAATCGGGTCTCCGTGAGGCTGGGGCACGTTGAAGCCGGTCTTGTAGTACAGCTCTACCCGGTTTCCTTCAGGATCGAAGAAGTACACGCCGAAGGCGTTGCCGTGACTGACAATCCGGTCGATCTTGACGTCCTCGGCTTGCAGGCGGTGGTAGTAGTCCCGCAGGTCGTCGATGGTCGGGACGATAAAGGAAATCTGCTGGACTATCTTGGTGTCCTCCGAAGCCTCGCGGCCCTTCATCAACACGAACTCGTGGTGCTCCCGCTCCGGATCGGCGCTTAGAAAGACCATTCCCCGGCCTTCCAAATCTTCGTCGGCGATCTTCAGGCCCATCACCTGGGTCCAGAACTCCCGCTGCTTCATTAGGTCGGTCGCGTAGATTCCAACATGGCCCAAGCTATCTATTTCCGGCATTCTTGGCTCTCCTTACGAAAGGGTGATCCTATTATAGCCCATCGTGCCAACCTTAGAAGTCCCTTGCCGCTGGTGCAGGGCTTGTGCAAAGTCCGTAAAACCACACGCCGTCTTTCCGGCGGAGGCCGGAATCCAGGATTTCTTACTGGAAAACGGTGCAGTTGTCTTAGTATTCCTGGGTCCCGGCGAAAGCCGGGACGACGGTGGAGTCTACTGAAACCGGCCCCCGCAGACCGTCCTGGTCCGACCTGGGACTTTGCACATGCCCTACCGCTGGTGTGGCGGACTAGAAGCTCATACGGCTACGGATTGCAGGCCGATATAGACATAACGGCCCCAAGTGAGAATTACTCGCCGCCAGCCAGTTGGCTTGCCAAATTGGCTAGGGTGCGGGCCGGGACGCCGGTAGCGCCCTTGACCTGGTAGCCCTTGGTCCGTTCCGCCGTGGAGGTCCCGGCAATGTCGAGATGCACCCATGGCGTGTCGCCGACGAACTCTGCCAGCAAGAAAGCGGCGCTGATGGACCCGGCCTGCCTCCCCCCGGAGTTCTTCATGTCGGCAACGTCGCTTTTGATCAAGTCCTTATAGTCGTCAAACATGGGTAGCTGCCAGTACTTTTCCCCGGTCTCTTGGCCCGCTGCGGTGACTTGGTCGATCAACTCTTGATTATTGCCCATAACGCCGGTGCAAGCCTTGCCCAAGGTGGTGACCATGGCCCCGGTCAACGTCGCAACGTCCACCAAGCGGTTCAGCCCCTGGCTACGAGCGTAGCATAGGGCGTCGGCCAAGACCAAGCGGCCTTCGGCGTCGGTGTTGATTACCTCAATGGTCTTGCCGTTCATGGCCCGGACCACGTCGCCGGGGCGTTGGGCCGAGCCCCCAGGCATGTTCTCCGTGGCCGCCACGATGCCGCTGACGTTGATCTTGGGCTTGACCTGGCTGATTATTTGCATGGCGGCGATGACCGATGCACCTCCGGCCATGTCGCCTTTCATGGCTTCCATGCCGCCGGCCGGCTTGAGAGAGATGCCCCCGGTGTCAAAGGTAATGCCCTTGCCCACCAGCCCAAGGTTGTTGCCGGGATTCGCCCGGTCGCCCTCGTAACGCAGCACGATTAGCTTGGGTGGCTGGTCACTGCCTTGGGCGACTCCCAACAGCGCTCCCATGCCCAACTCACCCATGTCCGAGGCTTCCAACACGGTCAAGGACAGCCCGTGGGCCTCGGCTACCCGCCTGGAAACGTCCGCCATGTGGGTTGGCGTCATGGCGTTGGCGGGCTCGTTGACCATGTCCCGGGGCCAGTATGGCCCCCGCCGCGGCTACCCTGCCAGCGCCAATACCGGCCTCAATGGCGGCAGCCCGGGCGCCGTCTCGTTCCACGATGGTCAATTCTTCGAATTCGGTCTCGTTTTCCTCGTTATTGGAGAGGTAGGAGCCAAACCGGTATAACCCCAGCAACGTTCCTTCCGAGATGGCGCGGCCCGACGCCTTGGGGTCCAAGCCGCCGACCCCGGCGCCGTGGGCTATGGTCGCTGCTCGCTGGATGCCTCGCTGCCTCAAGTAGCGCACCACGTCCCCCGAGACCTGCCGCACCACCTGGGCATCGAATTTGTCCGCCGGCCCCAAGCCGACAACCAGCACCCGGGCCGGTTTGATCTTTCCCAGAGTGTGGACCATGGTGATCCCACCCTGGTTACCCTTAATCTCGCCTTCCTGGATTAACTGGCTAATGATCCCGTCCAAGGCTTTATCTACCGCCCCGGTGGCGCCCCCCGGTTCGGTTACGCCCTTAAACAGGTTGACGATCAACGCCGGCGTGTCCATGAGGGTCACGTCGCCGGTGGTGACTGAAATGCGTATGTCTTTCACTATCTTCTCCTTATCTAACCTTCGGCAATGTGGTCAGTGATTAGTGGTCAGTGATTAGCCGCCAATTGCCAGGCTCTAGGCACTAACCACCAGCCACTAGCCACTTCGGGGGCAGATTACATAAGTGACCACCCTTAAGCAGCTAGGTGGGCCACTTTCGCCACCGCGGGCAAGATGTCTTGGGAAGTGTCTACCCTAATGTGGCGGCCCCGGGTGGACTGGTCAGAGAGGGGCTCGTCGTAGGGCGCCATACGGCAGTATATCAGCCAGTTGGCATCCGAGTAGGTAGTGGGGTCCAATCCTTGGCTGCGCCGCTCCAAACGCTCTCGCACTACCGGTCTGGGAGCGGAAAACTTCACCAGCACCAACGGCAGGCCGAGGCGCTCGCAGATCTCATATAGGGGCCGTCGGAACGCCTCGGTGAGGTTGGTAGCATCGAATAACACCCGGCAACCTTTAGCCAGGTATTCCTCGATTAGCAGGTGGCAAACTTGGAATACCCTAGCGTGCTCCCCTCGGCTGTACTTGGGTTTGGCCACCAGCGTTTTGCGCACCCGGTCGCTCTCAAACAACACAAAGGGCACCTTCTGGTTCAACTCCCTGGCAAAATAAGACTTGCCAGTGCCGGGAAGACCGCTTAGGGCGACCAGAATCGGCGGGCCGGCGACCTTTCGCGCCGCTTCCACGGTCCCTAGTGCGATGAAGTCCCGCTCCACCATTTGCCGCAATAGCTCGGCATCCTGGAGGAGTTGCGGGGTCTCGCCTGAGAATTTAGGTGAGGAATCAGGTCCGGTAGCGATCGGCTTACCCTTGCTCCACCGGCGGGGAGTCCCTGGAGTCGTCGCTGTAGAACGCCACACCCAAGAGTCCGGGGCCGGTGTGCAGGCCCATCACCGGGGTAAACTGGCTCAGAAAAAGGTCTCGGCAGTTGAACTCGGACTTGATTCTAAGAGATAGTGCCCGGGCGTCATCCAAGGCGTCGGCCTCCATCACGTTCACCGTTACCGGCAGTCCGCCTACCCGCTGGTGCATATTATCCAACAAACGTTGCGTCGCCTTGGCGCGGCTTCGAGGCCGTTCCAGCATCCGCGCTTCTCCCAGCCGCAGTTCAGTTAAAGGTTTGAAGCTAAGCAGCGACCCGGCCCAAGCCTCGATCTTGTGGATCCGGCCGCTTCGACTCAAGTAGCGGAGGGTGTCCAAGAAGGCCAGTAGATTGACCCTAGGCGCCAACCCCTCAACTTGAGCCACGACTTGCTCCAAGTTGTAACCCATAGACGCCCAGCGGGCCGCCGCCAGCGCAATAAGTCCGGACGCTCCGGCGGCGGCGCGGCTATCAACTACTCGAATCTTGGCGTTGGGCATTTCGCCATTGGCCATGGCGGCCGCGGCGCAAGCCGAGCGATAGGTGGCGCTGAATTGGGCCGACAGGGTCAAGCAGAGCACGTTGGAAGCTTGTTGACTGGCCGACAAAAAGGCTTCCAGGAACTGGCGTGGCTGGGGCGCAGCAGTGCTTAGCTTGGGGGAGTCTTCCTGGGAAAGCAGCCGGTAGAACTCGTCGGGCAGAATGTCCACGCCGTCGCGCAGCGAACGTTGGTCTATTATTAGCTCATGGGGGACCACGGTAATGTTCCACTTCTGTAGCATTTCCCGGGGCAGACAGCTACTGCTGTCCACCACCACCGCTACGTCGTGTTGCAAAACCAATGGGTTACTATCCTGAGCGGAGCCGAAGGGCTGCCCCCTGAGTGAGCCGAAGGGCCGCGGGCCAATTGCCGGGAGTGCCGGCGGCTTCTCCCCAACCACTCCGGCACTGCGGGGCTGAGCAAGAATACCACCGAGGCTACGATCATCATTAATACGGCAACCAAGCTCAAAGATACCGGCAACGACGCTGCGGTAACCGCTACCAGAATCGCCGTGGAAATTCCCAGCAGGCCGATCCTTATCAACCGAGGCCCGATACGTAAGAACATGGCCGTCGTTACTGCCAACGCCAGAAAGATAAACGCCCGTGCGGTGTCGCCCCCCTCGAACCGGTCCCCGTGGTCGGTCCACAACCTTCCTTCCCAGTTGAGGAAGAGGACCCAGGAGGTCAAGAAGGGAAAGGGCAGGGCCGTCAAAGAAGCCAGCAGCCAGTCTCGCCGGACCACTTTGCGCAGTACCCCGACGACGATCCAGAAGGAAAACGGGACGTACCCAATCAATAGCAGGAAGAGGATAACGTTGAAGGGCAACCCGCCGGTGGTCACTAAGGTCCAGCCACCGTAGCCCAAGGCAATCAACGACAGCAGCCAAGACAATATGGGAGCGGCCAGCGAATAGCCCATCCAGGTGTAGGACCACTTGCTGGGATTTCCCGCCCGCCAGTTCCGCCAAGTCACCAACACGATTCCAATGGCGAGGAGGGTGACTAGGAAGTAATGGCTCCACAGGTGGAGAGCGAAAAGGGCTGCCAAGAGGAAATGAGGAATCATGGCTAATGCCATGTCGCGCCAAACGACCGGGCTGTGGACCTTGTACATCCCGCTGGCAACCGGTTCGGGGGCTCCCATCTCCTGCACCGCCAGTTGGAGCGCCGTGGTGCGATCGATGCCTTGGGACTCTAGCTCGGCCGCTTTATCCTCAAGGTGGCCTTGAAGCTCCAGCAGAATATCTTGCTCCTCACTTGGTTCCAAGTGGAGCCGCTGGGCCAACGAGTCAAGGTATTCTGAGTGGTCTCCGGCCATCGATTTCCTTTGAGATTGGTAAGTGAGATTGCTGAAGTTCGGGCTGTTTACTGAGGGTCCGGCAGCATAATTGAGTTCATGGCGCGAGTGAACTTCTGCCACTCTCTGAGCCGGTCCCCCAAGGCTTGACGCCCCTTAAGCGTAATCTGGTAGTACCGCCGCCGCACCCCGTTGGGAGTGTCCTGCCAATTACCTTCGATCAGGCTGGCCCGCTCCAACCGGTGCAGCGCCGGGTACAGGGTCCCTTCTTTGAAAGCGAAATAACCGCTGCTCCGCTGCTCCACTTCTTTGACGATCTGGTAGCCGTACATCGGCTCCAATTCCAGTAACGCCAAGAGCAGCGTATCGGTGTTGCCCTTGAGCATTTCTTGTTGGTGCATATCCCGCTATTCGTAGTTGGTGGATTGAGAAATTATTGTATGGGGGCGCCGGAACAGCGTCAAGCGAGGCCAGCCGTACCGGTTGGGTCGTTGCGGAGAACTTAGAACTGGCTGTCCAACACCTCTCGAATGATCCATAGAACGATGAGGGCCACCATGGGGCTGAAATCGAACGCGCCGAAGGTCGGCAGCACCCGGCGGAGGGGGGCGAGGATCGGCTCAGTAATCTGGTTGACGAAGGTTGCAATAGTAACCAGTATTGGGTGCGGCCTATCCCCGGCCATGGGCACAATGAAGGACAGGATAACCCGTGCCAAGATGGCAAAACTCAGCACTGTGATGATCAGGTCTATTAGGCGCACTGCCGTTCCTTACTGCTGGCCCAGCTTGACCGATTTCAAGTAAGCGGCGTTGACGGCGTCGACCAGAGCCGCCGGCACCCCGGCCCGCTCCAAGGTTTGAAGGCCCTCGGCGGTGGTCCCGCCGGGAGAAACCACCATCGCTTTCAACTCGGCGGCGCTCATTCCGCTCTCCAGCGCCAGCTTGGCGCTGCCGTAGAGGGTCTGGAGGGCCGCCGTCCGGGCCACTTCCCTAGGCAGGCCGACGTAAACTCCGGCGTCTATCAACGCTTCAATCACCAAGAACACATAAGCCGGGCCGCTGCCGCTCAAGGCCGTGGCCATGTCTAGGTATTTCTCGTCGTCGACGTACACCTCCTTTCCCACGGTTTCCAGGACCGACCGGGCAAGGCCGCGCATCTGCTGATTGACTTCACTGGCGCAGGTCCAGACGCTCATCCCTTGGCCGATTTGGGCTGGGGTGTTGGGCATAACCCGAATAATGGGCCCGTGACTCAATCCTTGGGCTAGGGTGTCGATTTTAGCTCCGGCAATGATGGACAAAGCTGCTTGGTCCGGCCCCAGATGCCCGCCCATCTGACCAAACACTGCGGGAAGGTCTTGGGGCTTGATGGCCAGCATTACCAACTCAGCGCCTTTAGCGGCATCCAGATTGCTCGGACCCGCGGCTACTCCGTAGGTGTCCGACAGGAACTCGCGGCGAGCGGCGATTGGCTCGCCAACGCGAATATCCTCGGGGTTGGCTAGTTTGGCGGCCAACACGCCCTTCAGGATCGCCTCGGCCATGGTGCCGCCGCCTATAAATGCAAGCTGCATCGTCTCATCTGTTCCGTAGCGAATATTCCCCGCCCCACCTGACCACAATTATACTCCAGCTAGTTGCCTCAAAAACGAGTGGCGGCAGGTATCCGTAAAGCGTCCTACGCTAAGGCGCTCAGTGCCTTGGTTGCTCACTGCCCTTGCTGCCGGTCATAGTCTCGGGTCAATCGGCTCGCTTTCAAGAGCAAGCACCGCGAAGGCGCACTCATGCACCCGGTAGAGAGGCTCCCGGTCAACAAAACGCTGGAGACCCTCTATGCCCAGGGCAAACTCCCGAAGCGCGAGCGACCTCTTTTTGGCAAGGCCCCGATTCCGCAGACGCTCTATGTTTTCCGGCAGGGTATACTCTGGACCGTAGATGATGCGCAGGTACTCGGCGCCCCGGCACTTCACCGCGGGCTGCGCCAGGCCCCTCTTACCAGTTGCAATAAAGGCCAGCGGCTTTACGACCATGCCTTCCCCGCCATTGCGGGTTAGTTCCTCCCACCAGCGGGTAGCCTCGATTTCATCCGGGCCGTTCAGCCGCGCTACCTTATGCCTGGTGGCCCGGAACAACGCGGGACCGGCCTGGCACAGGCGTTCGGCTATATTCATGTGCCACAGATGGTCCTTATCAGTATGCGCCCGTCCCTCGCTGGCCAGCAGGTGGAAGGGCGCAAGTTGGATGTCGGCGAGCGACGTTACCGGCCAGCAGTACCGGGCGTAAGAGTCGCTGTATAGCTGTGCGAGGCGCAGCCGCTCTTCGATTCCCGGCAGGGTATCCCCGGTGTCGATGCCGCGAGCCGCCGTCTGCTGAAGGAGCGCTTTCGCGGCCGAGAGGCTGGTTATTGCCGCCGCGCCAACCGCCGCATACTGCTGGCGGAGCAACTCTTGCGCCTTGACGGACCATGGCATGAGTTCACAGTCCAGGAGCACCCAATCTGTCTCCAACTCGGTCCAGAGACCGGCGGCCGTAACCGCGGCGCGGACACGTTCCAGGAACTCTGCCCCAAGAGCGCGGTCTTCAAAGAACCTCCGTCCCGTCCGCGTGTAGCAAGCGCCAATACCTTCGCCGGTGATGCCGAACCGCCGCTCGATGACCGCGGCGTCCTGCCCCACCACTACGATCGCCCGTGAGCCCATGTGTTTTTCTTCGCAGACCACGCTGGAAACGCCGTTATTGCGGAAGTAGGTAAAGACCTCCGCTGGATGTTCCAGCATGTCGGGGAGTTTGGAAGTATCGCACGGGGATATTGTGGGCGGCAGATACACCAACCAGCGGGGGTCCAGGGCGAAACGGCTCATCACTTCCAGCGCCGCCGCCGCGTTCTCCTCCCGCACCGTAATATTGCCGCGCTGCCGCGTCGCTACGATGCGCTTGCCGATCACGTCGTCAATGTCGAGGAGGTTGGGTGGGCGGGACGCCAACGTTCCGGGTCCTTCGGGTTGGGCAGCCTCGGCGAGGGGTTTCGCCGGCTCGTAGTAGACCCGTGCTGCCGGGACTGACACAAGCTCCTTCTCCGGGTACCGGAGGGCGGTCAGCTTGCCGCCGAAGACACAGCCCGTATCGATGTTTATGGTGCGGTTGAGCCAAGCGGGTTCCACGACCGGGGTATGGCCGTAGACCACTATCGCCCTACCGCGATAGCTGGCCGACCAGTCGGTGCGGACCGGGAGTCCCCACTCGTCCGTTTCTCCGGTGGTCTCGCCATAAAGGCAGAAGTCCCGGACACGCGCGGACGCGCGGCCCTGGTACTCAACCTTCATCCCCGCGTGGGCTACCACCAGGTCCCCGCCGTCGAGCACGTAATGGCTTATCAGTCCGTCCAGGAACACGGCAACCTGCTGCCGGAACGCCGGGGACTCCATCTCCAGTTGTGCCAGGGATTCCGCCAGTCCGTGCGATACCTGCACGTTCCTGCCCCGGAGCTTACGGACCAGCTTGGACTCGTGGTTGCCTGCGACGCACCGCGCTGCGCCGTCTGCCGCCATACTCATTACGAGTTTGAGCACGTTGGCAACGCCCGGGCCGCGGTCTACCAGGTCGCCGAGGAAGACGGCCTTGCGCCCTTGCGGATGCGTGACGGAAAAACCGGTTTCTCCAGCAGCGTCAACGCGGGCCGCCAACTGGTACCCGAGCCGTTCGAGGAGAATGACGAGTTCATCGAAGCACCCATGCACGTCGCCAATGATGTCAAACGGCCCGTGTTCGTGCTGGAGATTGGTCCACAGCGGAACGCGCTCGATGCTTACCGCTTCCACCTCTTCAGGAGAGTTGAGCACGAATACCGACCGGAAGCCCTCGCGTTTCAGCCCGCGCAGCGATCGCCTGAGCTGTTCCGCCTGCTGGCGCACGACGCGCGAACCAAAGGACCGGTCGGGACGTTCCTTATTGCGGGCCAGGCACAGTGCCTCCGGCATGTTCAGCACGATAGCCACCGGCAGGCAGTCGTGCCCCTTGGCGAGTCCTACCAGGGACTTACGCGCCTCCGGCTGTACGCTGGTGGCGTCAACGACGGTAAGGCGTCCGGCCCGCAGGCGCGTAGCCGCGATGAAGTTGAGCAGCGCAAAGGCGTCGGGTGTTGCTGCCTGGTCGGTGGCGTCATCCGCCACCATCGCCCGGCAGGCGTCCGAAGACACCACTTCCGTGGGCTTGAAGTGCCTGGAGGCAAAAGACGACTTCCCTGACCCTGTCGGGCCAATGAGCGCCACAAGACATAGTTCAGGAATGGTGATCTTCATCGGGTGAAGACGCCCATCTGGGTGGGAGCGCCGTAACTGGCGTGCTCAGGGCCGATGTCCTGGAAACGTACATCGTACTTGCGGCGGTCCGCGACCTGGCGCGACCAGGCCTGGAATTGCCCCCGCGTCCACTCAAACCGGTGGTCCTTATGCCTGAACGCTCCGGCGGGCAGCCCGTCGAAGAGCGTATTGTAATCCGCATTGGGCGTCGTGATGAGGACTGCGCCCGGCTTCGCTGCGCCGAATACGGCCTCCTCGAACGCATCAAGCCACGGGGTGTCTATGTGCTCGATCACTTCCATCGCTACCGCGGCGTCATAACCGGACAGCCGCTTATCTGTGTAGGTGAGCGATCCGTGCAGCAGGGTGATGCGCTCCCGCTGCTGGGCGGGCAGGGTGTCGAGGCGCAAGCGCCCGCGCGCCGCTTCCAACGCCTGGTGTGAAACGTCGAGGCCGGTTACTGAACGAATCGCAGGCTCCCCGAGCAACTCGCTAATCAGCCTTCCTTCACCGCAACCCAGGTCTATCACCCGGGTTGCGCCAAGCATTCGGAGCGCGGCCAGCACTGCTTGAATACGCTGCTCACCCAATCGAAGCGGGGCTTCAAGTTGCTCCTCTTCTTGTTCTTGCCGTGCTGCGGTAATATCTGGGTCAGCCTGACCGCCGTCGAGCAGTTGGGCTACCGCCTGGCGCACGAGGCCGCGCTGGTGCTTCAGGTAACGGCGTGAGATCAGGTCCCGCTGCGGGTGGCTGCTCAACCACCCCTCGCCGAAGCGCAGCAGCTTGGCTACCTCGTCGTCGCCGACCCAGTAATGCTTGTCATCGTCCAGTACGGGCAGAAGCACGTATAGGTGCGCAAGCAGGTCCCGGAGCCGGGCTGCCGACGTGAGGCGCACGTCGCAGTACGGGCTGGCGCCCCACTCGGGAAAGCGTCCATCGAGTGGGCGCCCCTGAATCTCCACAGTATAGCCCAGCGGCTCAAACAACTCCCGGATGAGGTCCGCTCCTTCTCGGGAAGGGACCACCGGGATTCCAGCCTCAAGGGGAATGGCCTGCTCTGCTAACTCCGGGCGCTCCTTGCTTCTACCCGCAAGCGCGCTGCCGAATACGGAGGCGATCGCCACGCTCAAGTGTGATGATGCGACGTAAGGGCGGTCGTTAACATATTGCTCCAGCCAACCGCCGGCGTTAGGCGCGCCGGGCGGCGTACCAGGTCTATCGGATCGATGCTCAGGAGAAGCGCCACAGTGCAACGGTCGCTCTCCGCTTCAGGGTAGAAAACGTCAGCCTGCCCGAATGGAAGCTTAAACGACTGGAACCGGCCGGGGTTCTTGTGCACCAGGAACCCCAGGTCGGTAGCAGGCTTATGCGTGGTAGAGATGGTGAACAGCATGACGCTAATAGTATGGTAGACGGCGCATGGTCTTCAAGACCAGCATTATGTAGGACAGGGCCTTTTGATGGTTGAATGGTCCTAATGCCAATCCTTCGACTGTGCTCCTTGGGGCCGCTCCGCTCAGGATGAGCAGGTGTGGGGTCTTACTCTCGGGATGAGCAGGTTTGGGGCGCTAGGCGCCAGCCAGCCCATTCCCTTGGGCCAAGGTCACCGCCAACCGGATGGCCTCCAGCATACTGGTGTGGCTGGCGACCCCACGCCCGGCGATGTCGAAGGCCGTGCCGTGGTCTACCGAGGTGCGCACGAAGGGCAGGCCCAGGTTGGCGGTAATGCTTTCCTCGAAGCCGTGGACCTTTACCGGAATATGCCCTTGGTCGTGAAACATAGCCAACACCACGTCGTATCGCCCTTCGATGGCGTGATGGAACACGATGTCGGCCGGCACCGGACCATAGGCGTTAATGCCGCGCTGGCGGGCCTCAGCCACTGCCGGAGCAATCTCCTCCGCTTCCTCGTGGCCCAGCAGTCCGCCGTCGCTGCCGTGAGGATTCAGCGCTGCCGCCGCGATGCGCGGCTGTTGGAACCCCCACTTAACAAAGCTGTCGTGGGTGATTTGCAGAAAGTCCAGGATCCGGTCCTTCTTCACGTAGTCGCAAGCCACCCGCAATGACCGGTGAGTGGTGAGGTGCACCACTCTAAGCGACTTCGCCATCAACATAGTAGCCACTGTTTTGGAGCCGGTAAGCTCTTGAAGCAACTCCATGTGGCCGATGGACTCGTAACCTGCCAGGCTGGCGGCTTCCTTGTTCAACGGCGCCGTGGCTAGAGCATCCACCGTGCCGGCTTGGGCCAGTTGTCCGGCCCGGGTAACCCACTCCATGGCGGCTTTCCCGCAGGTAGGGTTAATTTCTCCAACAGTGATGTCCTCCGGGTTGAGGTTCCCTGTGTCCAGTACGTCCACCGTCGAAGGGTCCAGTCCGGCGGAGTCCGGGTCGTCCAATTGGTTAATTCGCAACGGACTGCCGGTAAGGTTTGCCGCCTGTTGCATGGCATAGGCGTTCCCCACCACCAGAGGACGGCAGGAAGCGTAGACCCAACGGTCGGCCAAAGCCTTGACCACGACCTCGGGACCGATGCCGCAAGGGTCTCCCATAGTGATAGCGACGGCTGGCTTTCCGGCTTGGTTCATGACAGATGCCTCCTCCATACATTGTTGGGCGGTCCGGTGGAACGAGTATCTGATTGTAGCACAGGCTCAAGACGCTGCCGGTGGAGGGGATAAAAGAAGGGCCCCCGGCGCGCGCCGGGGGCTACTAGGGAGGGTAGTCTGGTAGCGGAACGCTTCAATATCCCGACACGTCACTCGCACTTGTTCCAGCCGCAAGATTGGCACATCAAGCAGCCTTCTTGGAAAATCATCTGGGCGTTGCAGTCCGGACATTTTCTCGCCGAAGAATAACCCCTGAGCCTTGTCGAAGGGCCTTTGGTTGGCCTCCGGTCCAGCAATGCCATCTGGACCCCGTTGTGGTGCAGCGCCGCCTCTTCCGCTTCTCCGGTAATTAGCGAGCGTTCCATAGCCAGGGCCACGGCGTCGGGGCTGGAACGCACCAAGGTGCCGCTGTCCCAAGCCGGGCAACAGGTGATCCCCCGGAGTTGCTCGATAACATTCTGCGGGTCAATGCCGGAGCGGAGGGCCAAGGACACCAAGCGGGAGATCGCCTCTAGCTGGGCCGAATCGCAACCTCCAGACTTCCCCAGAGTACCGAACACTTCGAAGGGCTGGTCCTCTTCGTCGAAATTGACGGTTACGTACATATTGCCGTGGCCGGTGCGCACCCGCTCGGTGACCCCCTGGGTGGTGCGTGGCCGCTCCCGGGGAGTAACGTGGGTGTGGGGCCCACCCCCCTCGGCTGTAACGTCTCCCGAAGCAGCGGACTCCTGAACACTGCCCCCGGTGCTGAGGACCTGTCCGGCCTTGCTGCCGTCGCGGTACACCGTGATGCCCTTGCACCCTAGCTCGTAGGCCAGCATATAGGCGTGGGCTACATCTGCCGAGGTGGCGTCGTGGGGAAAGTTGATGGTCTTGGATACCGAGTTGTCGACGTGCTTCTGCACAGCCGCCTGCATCCTGACGTGCCACTCCGGGCTGATGTCGTGGGATGTGCGGAACACGTCTTTCACCCACCGGGGCACTTCCAAGGTCTCCAAGCTGCCCTTCTCGGCCAGTTGCTGCACCAACTCTTCGGAGTAGAACCCCTCGGCTTTGGCCACTGCTTCAAAATAGGGGTTGGTTTCAATCAGATGGGTGTTGTCCATAACGTTGCGAACGTAGCTTAGGGCGAAGAGTGGCTCAATGCCGCTGGAGGCCCCGGCGATAATGCTGATGGTCCCGGTAGGCGCGATGGTGGTCGGGGCCGAATTACGCATCGGGCGGGGACTGCCGTTTGGGCCGGGCCGGTTGTAGATGCTGCCCTCCCACGCCGGGAAGACGCCGCGGCTTTCGGCTAGGGCCGTCGACGCTTGGTAAGTGTCCTCTTTGATCCGGCCCATCACCTCCTCAGCCACCGCCAGAGCTTCCTCCGAGTCGTAGCGGATACCCAGTTGGATGAGCAGGTCGGCGAATCCCATCACTCCCAGCCCAATCCGCCGGGTCATGCGGCTCATTTCGTCGATTTCGCGCATCGGGTACCGGTTCATATCGATGACGTTGTCCAGCAGATGCACGGCGGCCTCGACTATGTAGCTCAAGCGGTCCCAATCAATGGCTACGTCATCGCCGTCGTACTTCACCATCCGGGCTAGGTTGATGGAGGCCAGGTTGCATGACTCATAGGGCAAAAGCGGCTGTTCACCGCAGGGATTGGTGCTCTCTATCTTGCCCAACTGCGGGTTGGGGTTCTCGCTGTTGATGCGGTCCATAAAGACCATGCCGGGGTCTCCGGTCTTCCAGGCCAACTCCGACATCAGCTTGAAAACGTACTTGGCGTTCAGTTGGCTGGTTACCTTGCCGGTGCGGGGATTGATCAGGTCGTAATCTTCGCCCGCTTTTACTTGCTCCATGAAGTCGGCGGTGACAGACACCGAGATGTTGAAGTTGTTCAGGTACAGGCCGTCCTCTTTGGACCTGATGAACTTGAGGATGTCGGGATGAGAAACGTCTAGGATGCCCATGTTGGCGCCGCGGCGGGTCCCCCCCTGCTTGACCACGTCGGTGGCAGTGTCGAAAGCGCGAATGAAACTGACCGGGCCGCTGGCGATGCCGCCGGTGGAACCCACCACATCGCCCTCGGGCCGCAGCTTGCTGAAGGAAAAACCCGTCCCGCCCCCGCTTTTGTGGATCAGGGCGGTCTGCTTTACCTCGTCGAAGATCGACTCCAAAGAATCGATTACCGGCAGCACGAAGCACGCCGAAAGCTGTTGCAACTCCCGGCCCGCGTTCATCAGCGTGGGGGAGTTGGGCAGCACTTCCAAGTGGCGCATCACCCGGTAGAACTTGTCCTCCACGGCTTGGCGTTCCTGCTCAGAGGCGCCGTAATTCAACTCGGCCCGAGACAGGTTATGGGCCACCCGGCGGAACATACCGTCGTGTCCTTCCAGGGGACGGCCCTCCCGGTCCCGGGACAAGTAGCGGCGGTCGAGCACCACCTTGGCATTATCGGTTAACTCGGCAGTGCGGCCCCAGACCCGTTGGGCAACCCCGTGTTCCTGCATCGCGGCGGCGATGCGCTGGCGGCTGCTTAAATCAGGGTCTTTGCCTGCTTGGCGCTCTCCGAAATCAGATGCTGAGTTGGATGTATGGCCGTTTGGTGCACCAGTAGGCATGGCGCCTCCCTCTCAAGATTCGATACTGTGTCTGGCAGGCGCCAGCCAATCCAGCGAGGAACGGGACTCACCAAACTGGCATACGTTGTCGTCGCTGTACAACGATTCTCGCCATACCCGTGGCTTGGGGGCGCCCGGTCTCTGCCTGTCGCAGCGGACGATGTCTACTGCGGTCAGCCATATTTTACCCTACAAGATGTTGTGGGGATAAGGAAATACGCCACTGCCTTTGCTAGGTTTCTCCCGGGGCCCGCTCCGGACTGGGATGGTCTAGGCGGCCCTAATCGTCCGGGTCTTCAGGCATTCCCAGCCAGCAAGTGGTCAGGCTAGCTCGCACTCCTTGGTCAATCCGCTCTTGCATTTCCGCAATATCGACGGTCCCAGGGATGCTAACCCGGCTGCCCGCAGTGGCCGGGACCGGCACGGCCAGAAGTTGGTTCTCCAAGTCGTGCACTTGATTATTCAAGGTCAATAGTCTGGCCAATGCCGGGTATTGAATATTAGCGCTCATCTGTTGGGCCCCCTTCAGTGTCATCCGGTGCAGTGTCATCCGCTCCCGCCGGGCGGCTGTCCTTCCCCGGCGGGTTAACATTAGTAGGACGGTATCGGGCCCCGGTGGAGGTCTTACGTTGACGCCTCCGCCGTACCGGGGTGATCGGGGCTTCGGGCAACGGCAACTGCGGCGGGTCCTCCCGCAAGTCCTTGACCGCTTGCTCGAAGCTGTCTATATCTTGGAAGTCGGTGTACACACTGGCGTAGCGGATGTAGGCCACCCGGTCCAGGTTCTTGAGGCGCTCCATGACCATCGAGCCCAGAATCCGGGTGGGGACCTCCACTTGGCCTAGGTGCTGTAGCTCGGCTTCGATGTCTTCAACCATCTTTTCGATGGTCCGGGAAGGTATCGGACGTTTGGCGCATGCCTTGCGAATCCCCGAAATAAGCTTTTCCCGGTCGAACTCTTCCCGCCGGTTGTCTTGCTTGGCTACCATCAGCGCGGTGGCCTGTATCCGCTCGTAGGTGGTGAAACGCAGGCCGCAGCGGCGGCATTCCCGGCGTCGCCGTATGCCGTTTTCCACCACGCGGGAGTCGGTAACCCTAGAGCCGGAAGAGCCGCAATAAGGGCAGTTCATCTTCCTGGTTTAGTTCTAAGACTTTTCAAAAATTTGTATAATATATACCATGTAAGGGGTTATTGTTAACCGAAACCACAATATATGGTAGGTTCGATTCTATATTGCGCAATAATGAAAGTCAACAGGGCACAGAATTCGACAGCGCCACGGCTACTTTATCTCACTGATTGGCTGGGGAAGCGCAGTTGGTTAGGGGAGTGGTGGCCGCTACCCTTTGGCCACAAAAGAGAGGCCGCCCCTCCCTAAGGAAGGGTGGCCTCGAGGTGATTCCCGGCGCCCGAGTTATGGATCCGGAATTTGGGGTAGTAGTGCGCTTAGGCTTCCGAGAACATTACTCTATATTGATTTGGCTTGCCCCGATAGACTTGGTCTTACGGTCCAAGTGCTAACCGGGGCGCCGTTAGCTTTGAATGGGCCCTTACCGCGAAAAGAAGCCCCTGCCCCGGTTGCCCGACTGGCGGCGCAGGAAGCTGGGGACGTCCAGTTCATCCTCCGAATCCGGGACCACGTCTTGCAGCAGCCGCTCCAACTCGGCCTCGCGCATTTGCTGCGTTTCCTGCAGCACCGGGAAGGCCGCGGCCACCATGGTGATCTTGATCTCGTCGTCCAGCTTGGCGTCCTTGCTGGTGCCGAAAATTATGTTGGCCTCGGGATCGGCCATCTCCTGAATGACGTCGGCCGCGTCCTGTACCTCTTGCAGAGAAAGGGTCGGGCCTCCGCTGACCACGAATAGCAGCCGCTTGGCCCCGTCCATCGCAATGTCCAGCAGCGGGCTCTTGGTAGCCATCTTGGCCGCGTCCACGGCCCTCCGGTCGCCTTTACCCCGGCCAATGGCCAGCCAGGCCGGACCGGCATTGGACAGGATCGTCTTGACGTCGGCAAAGTCCACGTTTATCTCACCGGGCACGGTTACCACCTCGGCGATGGCCTGGATGCCTTGCTGCAGCACCGAGTCGGCCATTTTGAGCGCGTCTTCCCAAGTGAAGGTCTGCTCGCCGGGGCTATTCAAGTGTAGCAACCGGTCGTTGGGGATGGTAATCAGAGTATCCACGTGGTCCTTGAGGCGATTGATGCCCTCCTCCGCATTCTTGCGGCGGGTTGCTGCCTCGAAGGAGAAGGGCCGACTAACCACGCCCACGGTCAAAGCGCCAGACTCCTTGGCTATCTGGGCGATAACGGAAGAAGCGCCGGTGCCGGTGCCGCCACCCATGCCTACCGCTAAAAACACCATATCGGCGCCCTCGACGGCCTTTTCCAACTCGTGGCGACTCTCCTCGGCGGCTTGGCGGCCCAGGTCAGGCTGGGCGCCGGCGCCCAAGCCACGGGTCAAGTTCTGGCCAATGGCAATCCGGTGAGCAACGTCACACCGGAACAGGTGTTGAGCGTCGGTGTTCACTGCATAGTATTCAACCACCGGCAGCTTTTCTTTGTACATTCGGCCAACGGCGTTGCTACCGCCGCCGCCAACGCCTATTACCTTGATAATCGGCGCTCCGGCGCCAATCTCCGGCACGCCGCCGTACGGATCGTTGCTTTCGATATGGGACTCCCATGAGGCTGAGTTTCCTAGTACCATACTCTCTCCTTCCGCATCCCAATATTGGCCTCGATTTGTAACTGGTGCTCCATCCCCATAAGCCGCCCCACCCATTGATTCTCCGGTGCATTGGCGCAACTCTTAAGAAGTGCCCGGGCCTCAGGCCCTTGGCTAGCTTAGGCTGTTCCAACCTTGTCCCGGTCCCGCCTGAACCGGTTGAGCAGGGGCTTGCGGCCCCAGAGGGTGCGCTCGCCATTTTTGTAGAGACGCTTTTCCCCTTGGTGCTGGATACCCCAAAGGAGTAAGCCCACGGCGGCCGACATAGCCGACTTGCGCAGGTTACTGGGCAGCCCGGCGATGCCGCGGGGATGGGCAATGCGTACCGGCTCTCCCAGCGTCTTTGCGGCTAACTCCGGCAGGCCCGCCATTTCGGCGACCCCGCCGGTGATTACGAGGCCGCCCGGCGGAAACTGGCTCAGCCCGGACTGGCGCACCTTTAAAACAATCTGCTTTAGCATTTCGACCGCCCGGACTTGCAAAGGCTCCGCAATTTGACCCCGGCGGACGACTCGTTTCGGTTGACCCTGGTAGCTGGGGAGGACAACTTCTTGTTCGCCCCGGATAAGCTCCGGCATTACGTGGCCCCACCGGAGCTTGACTTCCTCCGCCAGATAGAAGGATGTACCCAGAGCCACTTGAAGGTCCTTGGTAAGCTGGTTGCCGCCCACTGGGATCACTGTGGAGTACCACGGACTGCCTTGGCGGTAAATCAACAAATCGGTGGTGCCGCTCCCGATATCGACGAAAACAGTCCCCATTTCGCGTTCGTCGCCGGTGACCGTCGCTTCGGCGGATGCCAAGGACTGTAGCACCAGGCTCTGCACCGTTACCCGGCTGGCTTCCACCGCTTTGATCGTGTTTTTCAGAGAGATGGCGTCGCCCAGAACCACGTGGGACTCTACTTGGACCTGCTCCGCGTGGAGCCCCACCGGGTTACGAATGCCGGACATTCCATCTACTTCATACCCGATGGGGATGATGTGCAGGACTTCTTGACTCTGGTCCACCTGAGGAAAGGGAGACCGCATCAACTGGCCTAGCAGATGGGTGTTAATGTCCTTGACATCCCCGGGGGTGTTGACCACATCCTTGGTATTAAGGCACGCGATGTGAGTTCCGCTGGTGCCAACGTACACTCCAGACACCACACCCCGGCCAATGTAGCGCTGGGCTTCCTCCAGCGAGGAAGAGATTGCTGCTTGGACTTCGTCTATCCTTTCGATTCGTCCTTTGTTCATCCCTTGAGATGGAACGATACCGCTTCCCAGGATTTTCAACTCCCCTTCGTTTCCCACACGGGCCACGATCGTCGCTATTTTGCTGTTGCCTATATCTATGGCTGTATAGAAAGTGTCCCTAATCAAGCGCCACCATCCTTTAATCCAACTCAGTCAACCCTATTCATCATCCCAGGCGGTAAGCTACCCGCAACTTAGCGCTCCGGCTTGCCGGATTTCGCTGTATCTCGTCGGGGCGCGGCGTGATTACACGCCTTTGGACCAGTTTCACTGTTGGTTGGTGCCCGCATACGCAGACCGGTACCTCCGGTGGGCAAATGCAAGCCGAACTCTCTCGTGTCAAAAAGGTCTTGACCATGCGGTCTTCTAAACTGTGGTAGCTGATGACCACCAACCTCCCCAAGACCGCTAGGGATTGCACCGCCGCGGCTAAGCCCTGAGAAAGCTGCCCCAACTCGTCGTTCACCTCGATGCGCAGCGCCTGAAAGGTGCGGGTTGCCGGATGAAGCCGGCGCCCCCGGCGCGGGCCGCCCCCTCTCGTGCCAATAGCAGCTTCCACCAGCGCCGCCAACTGGGCAGTCGACGCCACCGGACGGTGTTGCACGATGCGCCGGGCGATCGCCCGGGAGCGGCGCTCCTCGCCATAGCGGTAGATTACTCCGGCCAATTCCTCTTCTGGGTAGCTGTTCACCACCTCTGCCGCGGTGAGATGCGACCCGGGGTTGTAACGCATGTCCAAGGGCTCGTCCCTTTGAAAGCTGAAGCCGTACCCCGGTTCTTTGACTTGCCTCGACGAAAAACCCAAGTCCATCAAGACTCCGTCCACCCGGGTAATGCCGACCGATTGGGCTATGCTCCCCATTTCCCGGTAGTTCCCGTGCACCGGGATAAAGCGCGGCCCATAGTGGTCCAATCTCGAGGCGGCTGATGCAAGAGAACGGGGGTCCAGATCGATGCCTACTACCCTGCCGGAAGGAGACGAAGCCTCTAGAATGGCGGCAGAGTGACCGCCCTCGCCCAAGGTCGCGTCCAAGTAGATTCCGGCGGGCCGGACCAAGAGTTGCGCCACGGCTTCTGCCAGCAGTACCGGCTGATGGACAGCGTCTCTGAAGTGCCCCGGGCTCTCGGTGTCCATGGCCTTCTGTCGCCGGGGCCTCCCGGCGGTTCCCTCATCGACGGTGTTCAGTTTGTTGGCGTCCAGAGTCAATAGTTACCCCAAGCGGCGCTTTGGCGTCCGGTTGACCCACGGTCCCGCCTTGGCATAGACACTTCCGCAAAAGTGGGCCTTGCCTTGTTTGAGACTTGATCGGCCGGCGTCTGTTGTCCACTACAGATTGACCGGTGACGACCGTGAGGGAGGAGACTGCACACTAGGGTTGGTTGAAAAGAAAACGGGGATAATCCTCCGCCTCCACACCGCCGAAAACTTTACGAGCCTGAAAATACCAATACCAATGGGAGATTGTCAACGTTTTTTAGCTCGTCTTTATATTAAATCAAGAATTTTGACCAAAATTGGCGGCCCGCTAAGGACTCATATTGGGCCGGTTATTATCTGATTGCCGCAGGTCTGCTAGCGAGTGTCGCCGTTGGAAGAATCTTTCAACCTCCAATTGACTATGCTATACTTGCAACTACCCCAAATATCCGCCCAACCGTATGGTATGCTGTCCAAACAGCAGGGCATAAGAGTACATCAGAACACACGGAGAGAATCACCGGTGAACGTTACTACGGATTCCGCCACTCCTACTGAGGTCACCCTGAGTGTTGAGATGACCGCAGAGGACGAGGAGCCTTTCATCGCCCGCTCCTACCGGAGATTGGTGTCCAGAGTCCAGATCCCTGGCTTTCGTCCCGGCAAAGCGCCCCGGTCCATCGTCGAGAGCCACTTGGGGCGCCCGGCGTTGGTTCATGAAGCCTTGGAGTTCATGGTGCCGGAGACCTTGGACCAAATCCTCAAGCAAGAGGATCTCCAAGCGTTCATGGAGCCTGAGTTGGAGATTCTGGAAGTAGAACCGGTCTCTTTCAGAGCGGTTGTCCCTTTGGAACCAGTGGTTGAGTTGGGTGACATGCGCTCCATAGAACTGGAGCGAGAACCCGTGGAAATCACCGACGAACAAGTAAATGAAATCATAGAGCGCCTCCAGTGGGAGGCCGCCCCATGGGAGCCAGTGGACCGGCCGGTCCAGTTCGGAGACCTGCTCACCTTGAATACCAGAGGCAGCATTGGGGGCGAAGAGGCGATCAACGACGAAGGCATAGACTTTATTCCCCGACAGGACAGCCCGGTGCCCATTCCTGGGTTCTCGGTCTACCTTGAAGGAATGGTGGAGGGGCAGGAAAAACAGTTCGATCTAACCGTTCCTGAGGAGCATCACCAGCCGGAATTCGCCGGTAAAGTGTGCCACTTGCACGTGCAGGTGCTTTCGATAAAAGAAAAGAAGCTGCCTGAACTTGATGACGAGTTCTCCAAGGGGGTCTTGGAAGGCTACGAGACCATGGAGCTGCTCAACGACTATCTGCGCCAGCAGTTGACGGAGGCCGCAGAGAACGCTTCACAGCGCCAAGCCGAGCAGGACGGGTTGGAAGAACTGCTGAGAATTTCCAAGATTCAAGCCTCGAACATGATCTACCAACGGGAGTTGGACAACATGTACGAGGAGCGGGAGCGGGCGGTCCGCAACCAACGTCTGGACATGGATACTTACCTGAGATACATTGGAACTACCGGTACAGAGTGGCGGGAGCAGCTAAGGCCCCAAGCCGAGCAGAGACTGAACACTTACTTGGTGGTTCGCAAATTGGCCCAAGACGAGGGCCTCGAGGTCGATACTGATGAGATTCAGGCTGAAATCGACTCGATGGTAGAAACTTCCGGGAATTCTTCGGAAGCCATGCGCCAGATGTTTTCCTCAGAACATGCGCAAGAATCCATCCGCTCTTCCCTCCTCAGCCGCAAGGTGCTTGGCCGTCTTGTAGAGATCATCGAAGGGCGAGGAGAGGCGCCAGCTTCAGACACTGCCCCGGTAACGGTCCAAGACCAGGCCGAGGCGCTCGGCCCCGATGTAGAGGTGCCCGATACAGAATCAGACCAAGAGCCGGCCCCGACCGCAAATCAAGAAGGAGCAAGTCCCGATGCTGAGTAATCCATACGATTCGCCGCTTCTCACCCCCCAAAGCATCATCCCGATGGTCATCGAGACCAGCCCTCGCGGCGAGCGGGCTTTCGACATCTATTCCCTTTTGCTCAAAGAGCGAATTGTCTTCCTGGGCACTCCGATTAACGACCAGATCGCCAACACTATCATCGCTCAACTCTTGTATCTGGAGCGAGAGGACCCGGATAGAGGCATCAACCTTTACATAAATAGCCCAGGAGGCGTAATCAGCGCCGGTCTGGCCATCTACGACACGATGCACCTGGTTAATCCGGAAGTCTCGACTATCTGCTTGGGCATGACCGCCAGCATGGCCACCATTCTGCTATCAGGCGGCGAAAAAGGGAAACGCTACGCCCTGCCAAACTCCACCATCCACATGCACCAGCCCATGGGCGGCGCTCAAGGTCAAGCAACCGACATCGAAATCGCCGCTAGGGAAATAATCCGGTTGCAGGATAAAATCAGGACCATGTTGGCCGAAAACACCGGCCAGACCTACGACCAGATTGCCCGGGATACCGACCGGGACTTCTACCTGACGGCCGAACAGGCTGTCCAGTACTCCTTGGTCGACGAGATTCTGGGGGCAAGAAACGACCAAGCCTCATAGCTGGTTCCTCTGGGCCGGTCTCTTGGGCTCTCTTAGTGTCCCGGAATTTGGTCGATGAATTAGGGGCAGATGGTGGGGAAGCTAGAAGTAACTGTTGACCAGAGAATGTGTGTGGGAAACGGCATGTGCCTGCACTTTGCCCCCAAATCGTTCCAGCTAAATGACGACCGCCAGTCCCAGGTGGTAGACCCCAACGGAGATCCCAGGGAGCGGGTCTTGGAGGCCGCAGAGGGTTGCCCGGTGAGCGCTATCAGGGTGGTCGACGCCGAGACCGGAGAGCAACTCTTCCCCTAAGGGAGCAGTCCGTCTTCCCCCATGGCCCGCTCCACCGCTTGGTCCAAGCACAGCCCGGACGGATGGGTAGCAGCCAACGGGTTCCCCGCAGAATCCAAGGCCCGGCTGGGTCTCGGCGCCACCCTGCCGTCGGCCACATAGCGTAAGGTCTCGAAGAGGAGATAAGGCTCCTTTCGGTACCCGGCGCTGCGGATAAGCTGGAACAGTGGAAGCTCCTCTCCCTGCTCTTCTCTCAGGCGGGCCAGGTCTTGGCCCGTCAGTTGGGCCCACAAGGGGTCGAAGCTACCGCCGGTAATTGGCACGGTGCAATAAGATACCACCGGTCCCCGGTCGACCTCCGGCGTAGCCAAGTGCACCATGTCCCCGGTGTGGCTCGCTCTCGATTCCAACAGTGCCCAGATAACCTCTTGCCAAGTGCCAGTCGGGCCGTTGGGTAATGCCGGGTGGAGATTGAGCAAGGGATATTTCAGGCACATGTAGCCGCTCACAATAAGCATGTAGCCGGCGAGCACACAGATGTCTGGGCTGAACGGCGACAGTAATTCCGCTACGTGATGATCGAATTCCTCCCGGTGTAGGGAAAAGGGGCCCTTCCGGCCTCTCCGGAATTTGGCCGATGACAGGGTAACTAGGTCTAGGCCGTAACCCTGCGCCAAGGCGAAGAACTGATCGGAGCCTTCGGCTTCCCCGGGTTCCCGGTTACTGAATACAAACTCAATGCCAGCGTCCAACCGGCCCCGGTCAATCCGGTCTTGGACGAAGCTAAGCAGACCCCTGGACCCTTCCCCTCTACCTGTGGAGAACCATCCTATCTTTAGCATACTCAGGCCAGCATCTTGCGTAGTTTGGCGTAACCCGGGGCCATTAGTAGCAAGGGGTTGGGGCGCTTGCGGTCTAAATGACCAGACGCCACCGCCCGGAGTAGTCCCTCGGGGGTGCCATCGTAGTCGTTTTCGTTAATCTCGGTAAAGGTGTTGCCTAGTTCAAGGGCCGAATGGGAGTCGCTGCTGGCAACAATGGGCACCGAGTGCTGCCGAGCGAATTCGGCGCCCTTGGAATTGTCGCCGTAAAACACCGTGTGGGAGTTGAAACCTTCTATCAAGTCCACCAGCGGCAAAATCTCTTCCAAGGCCCTTCGCTTCAAGGTTGTGGGCCGCAGCCGACAAAAGGGGTGCGGCACTACCACCAAGCCGCCTTGGTCCTTAACCCGCCGGGCTGTTTCCACCGGCAGCAGGCCGGGCGGCACCTCTTCCTTCAGGAACAAGCCGATGATGTCGCCGGATGCCGACTTGATCTCCTCTCCGATGATTACCGGGAAGGGCGCGACGCGCTGGACCTCCAACGCACCCCGGATATTATCGTGGTCGGTAATGGCTACCGGGCCCAGGCCCGAGTCCCGGCAACGCTCAATAACCGACTCGATGGGGGCTGCCGAGTCTTTGGAGAACCGGGTGTGAATGTGGAGGTCGACTCGAAGCAACTTGCTTTTTAAGCCGCTTCGTCAGGGAATTCCAAGGAGTCCTGGTCAGGATAGGCCGGGTTATCGGAATTGACCAAGGGGCCAAAGTCCGGGTCCGGAGTCGCGTAGGCGTCCTTCAGGTTGGTGATTCTTAGCTCGGCCTCGTCCAAAAGTTGGTTACAACGGCGGAGCAGAATCATTCCTTGCTCGTAGCGAGAGACGGCCTCAGCCAAGGTGAGGCTGCCGTTTTCCAAGTATGACGCCAAATCGCCCAATTGGCGAAAGGCATCCTCGAAAGCAAGGGTGCTTATTTGTTCCGGGTCCGCTCCCTCAACCTCAGGCAATCCTAGTCCTCACCCCTGCGCTGCTTGCAGACAGGGCAATCGCATTCTGTCACCCTGCCCCCCCATTCACTGTCACCCACCCTGCCCCCATTACTGTCACCCTAAACGGAGTGAAGGGTCTAAAATCCTTAACATAAGTCTCCCCCTAGAATAACCGTTCCATCGAAGGAGGTTGGGCCTTGGCGGCCGTCCGGCGTTTTTTGCGGCCGTTCGGCGCGGTTGCCATTGTGCCCGCCGTCGCCGGCACTGCCCCGTCGGCCACGGTAATGGTCAACCGGTCGCCAGGGGAGACTTGAGACGTATTGACTACTATCTGATTGGAGGTCAGGTTTTCCACCACCGAAAACCCCCGGGCCAGCGTCGCGGTGGGGTCTAAGGCGCTTAATTGCAGCTCCAAGCCCTCAATCCGAGAGCGGGCCAGCATAATCCGGTTGGTGGCGCCGGACTGGAGGCTGCGGGCCAAATCATCTACCCGCCTCCGCAGGGTGTCCAGATTGGGAAGCTCTTGGTCCATACGGCGCAGCAGGTTGGCTGCCGAAGCTCGCTTGTTTTCCAACTGGAAAGTGGCCGCCCGCTCATAAACGCCCGCCAACTCGGCCAATCGCCGACGCAACTGGCCCTGCTCGGGCACCGCCACTTCTGCCGCTGCCGAAGGGGTGGGCGCTCGCAAGTCGGCTACATAGTCGGCGATGGTATAGTCGGTCTCGTGGCCGATGGCGCTGATCACCGGAGTCTTACAAGCGTAAATGGCTCGGGCCACGCTCTCCTCGTTGAAGGGCCAGAGCTCCTCCAACGAGCCGCCGCCCCGGGCAATGATAATCACGTCAGCCCGGCCGTCCCGGTCTAGCAACTCCAGCGCCGCGGCGATGGCCGACGCCGCGCTAGCTCCTTGCACCGGCGTTGGCGACAGCAGGATTTCGACTAGGGGATACCGGCGGCGGATAACGTTTTCGATATCGTGAAACACCGAGCCGGCTGGTGAAGTGACGACGCCGACTACCTGGGGAAACTCGGGTAGCCGCCGCTTGCGGGAGGCCTCGAACAAGCCTTCGGCCTCCAATCGCAGCCGCAGGCGTTCCAACTCCAAGTACCGCTCGCCCATTCCCTCCGGCATCGCTAGGTCCACCATAAAGTCGGTGGAACCCCGCGGGGCGTAGAAGGAAATCTTGCCGTGGACCGAAACCGCAGCGCCATGAGCCAGGATTTCCGCTCCCGGTTGGCCCCGGAACATAACGCAGTTCAAGACACTCTGTTCATCTTTCACGGTAAAATAAGAGTGTCCCGAGGAAGATACTCTGAGGTTGGAGACCTCAGCCGCTACCCACAAATCTTGGAGCAGCGCGTCGCTTTCCAGAGACTGGCGCAGGTAGGTAGTAACTTGGCTTACCGTATAAACAGCCATGGCCGCCCGGCCCGCCGCTAGCTGACTCGCTCGGTGTATGCTCCGCTGCGAGTGTCCACCCGGACTACGGTGCCCGGTGTTATAAACATGGGCACGTTGACCTTCAACCCGGTCTCCAGAGTCGCCGGTTTGGTGCCGCCCTGAGCGGTATCCCCCCGGAAGGCCGGGGGTGTATCGGTCACGGACAACTCCACGTGGGTGGGGAGATTGATATTGATGGCGCTGCCCTTATAAAAGACTACCTCGACTATCATTTGCTCTTTGAGGTAGTCCAGCGTCGACCCCAGCAATTCCCTGGTGAGTTCATGCTGGTCGAAGGTTTCCTGGTCTAGGAAGTAGTAGAACTCCCCGTCGGTATAGAGATATTGGGCTTGGCGGTTGTCCATGTCCGCCAGCGAGAACTCGGTGTCGTAGCGCTGGAAGGTACGTTCGACCACGGCCCCGGAGAGCAAGTTTTTAAGCTTGATCCGAGTAACCGGCGCTCGCTGCTGCATCTTGTGGCGCTCGTAGTCCATTACCTGCCAAGGCTGGCCATCCAGTTCAATGACCAAGCCGCGGCTCAGGTCTCCAAAGTTCATGGTCATGCGATGCTACCTCCCCAACGCCAGGGCCTACCCGGCGATAATCCAGTCCGGCTACTTGGACGCTTTGCTCAAAGGAGTCGCGCCATCTTGGCCCAAAATGACGATGTCCTCAATACGCACGCCACCCCAGCCGGTGAGGTAGATGCCGGGCTCGACTGTAAACACCGTGTCCGGGTTAAGCAGGTCGGGCGACTTGGGGCTCACCCTTGGATTCTCGTGCACCGCCAAGCCCACGCCATGGCCCAAGCTGTGACCAAAGTTGTCACCGTAGCCCGCTTCGGCGATGACGGTCCGGGCCAGGCCGTCGCACTCCTCGCCGGTCATCCCGGTCCGGACGGTATTGATAGCGGTAAGCTGGGCGCCCAGCACAATGTCGTAGATTTTTCGGAAGGTATCGTCGGGTTCTCCCACTACCACGGTGCGGGTAATGTCCGAGCAATAGCCGTCGACCCTAGCCCCCATGTCGATAACTATGGGCTCGCCCCGGCCGATTGGCCGGTCGGAAGGTTGGTGGTGGGCCATGGCGCCATTGGGCCCGGAGGCGACGATGGTGCCGAAGCTGAGGCCGTCGGCGCCGAAGTCGCGCATCGCCATTTCCATCCGCCAAGCCACTTCCCGCTCGGTCATGCCCTCGCGGATCTCGGGACACACCTTTTCCATGGCGGCATCGGAGGCGTCAATGGCCTTTTGGAGCTTTGCCAGCTCCTCGGCGTCCTTTATGGTGCGTTGGGTCTCCGCCATGCCGGAGGCCGCGATTAACGAGGCGTCCCGCAGAGCGTCGTCCTTCTTTAGCGTGTCGATAAGGTTGTCGTAGGTGGCCACCGTCATGTCT
Source organism: Dehalococcoidia bacterium (assembly GCA_965220245.1). Lineage (GTDB taxonomy): Bacteria > Chloroflexota > Dehalococcoidia > Lucifugimonadales > UBA3495 > CBDCPI01. The sequence goes on along the minus strand of CBDCPI010000013.1, from coordinate 357,359 downwards.
TGGCTCTCGAAGCCCAAGCGCCGGATGCCGGTCTCTTTCAGCAGTTCCACCAGCCAGTCCCAACTGCCCCGCGCTTGGACCACCCGGTAATCGGGGGATTGGCTGCCGGCCTGCTCGGTGTACCGGGAATCGGTAACCAACACCGCATGGTCCTTGGAGATGAGCAGATACCCGGCGGAGCCGCTAAAACCCGAAAGGTATCTACGGTTCTCGGGCGCTGAAATCAGCATAGCGTCCAGTTCCCGCTCCTCCAACTGGCCGATCAGGCCATCCATACGGTCTTTCATTTCCTATTCCTCCTCCACGATCGCGGCGATTATCTCCAAGGCCGCAGTATAGCTTCTCCAACCAAACCCCGCAATCTGGCCCCGGGCGATGTCGGCGATAACCGAGTGCCGCCGCCACTCCTCCCGGGCGTAAGGATTACCCAAGTGGACTTCGATAACCGGCACGGCAGCGTCGATGAGCGCGTCCTTAAGGGCGTAGCCATAGTGGGTAAGAGCGCCGGGGTTGATGATTATCCCCTGAATCTGCCCCCAATGCTCTTGGATACAGCTAATTAGCTCTCCTTCGACGTTGGACTGAAAGAACGTCAGGTCCGCTTGCAATGCAGTTGCCCGGGCAGCCAATTCTTGCTGGATTTCATCGAGGGTTTTGGCGCCGTAGATTCCCGGCATCCTCCGGCCCAGGATGTTGAGATTGGGTCCGTTGAGGACTAGAAACCGGGCCATTACTCTTCTCCTGAGCTTGAGCCGAAGGGCTCCGTCTCCCTATCCCCTGCTCCATCGGGCGGATACTCACTTAAAAGTGCGGGCAGAGGTGCGGGCGCGGTTTCTTCGGAAGCATCGGAGCGGGGGTGATGGTTAAGGTAGGCAGCCAGCGCCTCTTGCTTGGTGACGTGGGTATATATCTGGGTGGTGGTGGGGCTGGAGTGGCCCAAAAGCTCTTGGATTACCCTCAAGTCCGCTCCGCCCTCGAGCATGTGGGTGGCAAAGGTGTGGCGCAGGGTGTGAGGATGCACCCCGTCCCGGGTCCCGGCCTGGGCAGCGTGGCGCCGCACCAGCATCTCGATACTGCGGCGGGAGAGACGCCCCCCATACCGGTTCAAAAACAGGGCCTGGTTGTCTGCCGCCAAAGACTCCGCTGGTCTAAGGTGGGGCCGTCCCTGTTGCAGGTAATGACCCAAGGCGGCCTCGGCCGCCCGGCCAAAGACAACCAAGCGCTCTTTGGAGCCTTTGCCCCGCACCACTATTTCCCGCTGCGAATAGTTCACATCGTTTAGGTCCAGTCCATGGACCTCCGCCAAGCGAACGCCACAAGAATACAGGATTTCCAAGATAGCCCGGTCGCGGATTCCGGCGGGGCTGGTATCGACGGGCGCTTCCAACAGCCGGTCGACCTCTCGCTTGCCTAGAAAACCGGGCAGCGGCTTTTGGACCTTCATCCTAAAGCTGCGCCCCGACGGCACCGGGGTGGACCGGAACAGGCCCTCTTGGACCAGAAAGCGGTAGAAAGACCGCAGGACCGTAAGCTTGCGGGCAACGCTAACCCGGGCATAACCTCCGGGACCCTTCTCCTGAGCCTGGGCCGAAGGGACCTCTGATGACTCCCGTCCACCGGCGGACTTTCGCCCAACAGTCGTCAGCCAGGCCAGGTAGCCACGGAGCATCTGCCGGTCCATGTCCTCAATGGATTGCCCTTGGTCGGCTAGGTACCCTCGGAAGGACGCCAAGTCGGCCAAGTAGACGCGGACCGTGTTCTCGGAAAGCCCGAGTTGACCCCTGAGGTAGGCGGGGTATCGCTGGACCAGCTCGTCGAACCGGGCCAAGGGAGATGTGTACGTGTCGGTGGACATGCGGTTAGGACTGATTATGCACCGGCGTCCGCCCGTAGTGCTAGTGATACCGGAGGTCAGTTTCCGGCAATTGCTGGCTCCTCGGACTCTTCCGTAATCTCTTCGCTCCAATCGCAGGCCGTACAGGACGCGGTGCTCCGGTTGGCTTGCACCACTAGGCCGTTGCATTCCGGACAGGGCTTGGGGAGGGGCTTCCGGTTAGCTATGAAATCGCATTGAGGATATTGAGAGCAGCCGTAAAAGGGACGGCCTCTACCCCGGGCCCGGCGTTCCACGATGTCGCCACCGCACTTAGGACAGGTGGCGCCGGTCTTGTTCAACAGCGGCCGGGCAGTGCGGCATTCCGGAAACCCGGTGCAAGCCAAGAACCGGCCGAAGCGCCCGGTCTTGATGACCATGGGACGCTCGCAGTTTTCGCAGACTTCGTCGGTCTCTTCCTCGACCCGTCTCCGCGGCATGGAGGCTTGGGCCTCTTCCAAGGCTTTTTGGAAAGGCGAGTAGAACTCGTCCAGCATGGGCACCCACTGGCGCTCACCCCGGGACACATCGTCCAACTCCTCTTCCATCTTGGCGGTGAACTCCAAGTCCATCACGTCGACAAAGTACTCGGTCAGCAACTCCGTCACGGTGGTGCCCAACGGAGTGGGCATCAACCGGGTCTGCTCTTTGTCTACGTAATGCCGGTCTAACAACGTGCCGATGGTTGGGGCGTAGGTGCTGGGGCGGCCGATCCCCTTTTCCTCCATCGCCTTGATCAGCGTGGCCTCGGTAAACCGTGGCGGAGGCTCGGTGAAGTGCTGCACCGCGTCCAGTTTGAGGCAGTCCAGCGGGTCCCCGCCGGCTAACTCTGGCAACGGCTGGCGTCTATCGTCCAAGGAACCGTCGTCGCGGCTCTCCAAGTACACCGAGCGAAATCCGGGAAACTTCAGTACCGAACCGGTTGCCCGGAAAATGTAGACATTGGGCGATTGCCGACAGGTTGCTTCAATATCGGCGGTGGTGGCTTCCGATCTAGCATCGGCCATCTGGCTGGCCAGCATACGGTCCCAAATCAGCTTGTACAGGTTGAGCTGGTCGCGGTTCAAGTGGGGTTTAAGCGACTCGGGGTCCCGCCCGATCCCGGTGGGCCGGATGGCCTCGTGGGCTTCCTGGGCGCCTTTGGACTTGTTGTTGAAAGTCCGGGGTTTGTCCGGCAGGTAGTCCTTGCCATAGTGCTGGAGAATGTAGTCCCGCACTTCCGTTAGCGCGGAAGCCGACACCTGGACTGAATCGGTACGCATGTAAGTGATGAGGCCAATGGGACCGGCGTCCCCTACGGGCAGACCCTCGTAGAGTTGCTGGGCTACGATCATGGTCCTTTGCGCGGTAAACCTCAGCTTGCGGCCCGCCTCCTGCTGTAAGGTGCTGGTGATAAAAGGAGCGGTGGGGCGCTGTCGCACGTCCCGTTTTTTAACGCTGCCTACCGCGTAGGCAGCGTCGGCAAGCTCGGCTTCGTAGCGCCTAGCCTCTTCTTCCTGGGCAATGTTCACCCGGCCCTTTTGTCCCTTGACCGAGTGAAGCCCCCCGGTAAACTCGTCCTGTTGGGCGGGTATGCCGGCCTGCTTGCGAAGGCGGGCCTCCAGGGTCCAAGACTCCACCGGCACGAAGGCTTCAATGGCTTTCTCGCGGTCCACCACCATGCGCAAGGCCACGGACTGTACTCTGCCAGCAGACAGGCCCCTTTGCACTCGACGCCACAGCAGCGGGCTTATCTGGTAGCCCACCAGCCGGTCCAATATGCGGCGGGCCTGCTGGGCGTTGACCAGTTGCATGTCGATTTCCCGGGGGTTCCGAAAGGCTTCCTGCACTGCCTCCTCGGTAATCTCGTGAAAGACCACCCGCTTTGGCGGGTCCGGCCGATGGTCCCAGTCGGTGGCGGTTTGCAGGTGCCAGGAGATGGCTTCTCCCTCCCGGTCGGGGTCGGTGGCCAGGTAAATCTCCTTCGCTTCGCTGCCCGCCTTCTTCAATTCCTTTACTATGGACCGCTTGTCCTGCATGACAATGTAGGAAGGGGCGAAATCCTGCTCAATGTCCACCCCGATCTTGCTTTTGGGCAGATCGCGGACATGGCCTTGGGACGCGGTTACCACGTACTTGTTGCCAAGGATCTGGCCCACGGTACGGGCCTTGGCCGGGGATTCCACAATGACCAAGCTCTTGCCCGCCGCGTCGTGGACCGAGGATTTCCGGCTGCTTGACTTCTTGGCAGCCGCGGCGCCGGTCTTGGGCTTGGCTTTGGCGCGGGGCTTAGTGGTCGTTTTGGCGCTTGAGTTAGTTGCCATAAGTAGCAGTAGTCTCCTGCAGGCGGATGAAATGCATGCACCCCACCTGCTTCACCATCCCTTTAAGTTCGAGCAATGCCAGCATACTGCTGACTGCCATAATCGGCAGGTCGGCGTTTCTTCTGATGTCGTCGATGTGTAGCGGTTCTTCGTTCAAATAACGGAGCAGGTCCGCTTCTCCCTCATCCTCCGGTGTCAAAGGCAAAGGTAGTTTGAATTGTTGAGTCGCTACGGTCAAGTTCAGTTCTTCCAAGACGTCGGTGTAAGTGGATACCAGCTTGGCCCCTTCTTGGATCATCCGGTTGGTAAACCGGCTGGCTGGCGAGAAGATGCTGCCAGGGACGCAAAAGACCTCTCGATTCTGGTCCAAGGCGTGTTCCACAGTCCACCGGGCGCCGCTGGTCTCCGGGGCCTCGATGACCAGAGTACCCAGGCTCATGCCGCTAATCAAGCGGTTTCGTCGGGGAAAACTCCGGGCGTTTGGCTTCACTCCCAGCGGGTATTCGCTGACCACCGCGCCCTGCTCCTGGGTCTTTCGAGCCAGCCCCGAATGCTCCGGCGGATAAACAATGTCCAGTCCATTAGCTACCACCGCGATGGTGCGGCCGCCGTTATCCAAGGCCGCCCGGTGAGCGACGCCGTCGATTCCCCGGGCCAGTCCGCTGACGATGGTGATCCCGCTGCGGGCCAAGTCGGCGGACAACGACGCGGCGGCTTCTCTCCCGTAGGCGGTGGGGTTCCTGGTACCCACTATCGCCACCGAGCGTTCGTCGTCCCGCTCCAAGCTACCCTTGATGTAGAGGACCGGCGGCGGATCGGCAATCTCTTTTAGCCGGGGTGGGTAGTCGGGGTCGTGCCAGTTGACCGCCTTCGCCCCTGCCAGTTCCAGCTTCTGGGCCTCGGCGTCGGGAGAGATGCGGTCCTGTGCCGACACCAACTCTCGGGCAGGGCCGTCCTCGATGCCGGCGGCTTTCAACTCCCTCGGGCTGGCGTGCCAAGCCCGTTCTAGGTCCCCGAAAAATCCCTCAAGCCGACGGAATCTCGCAGTACCCAGTTGGGGGACTCGATTCAAGGCTACCCAGAACTTTATGTCCTCCATGTAGCGGATTCTAGCATAAGCTTAAAATACCAACAATTACGCTCGGTCACGGAATATTCACGCCGCCTCTGACCTTAGGGGGCAAAGCCGGTGTTTCCTCAGCGGACTGCTATGCTAGAATCGCCCGCGGCAGCCGGTGATAGCACCGTATTCGGGCGCCTCTGAGATATTAGCTGTGAGCTTGTTATTGGCTATATTCAGGCCGGTGTTGGCCCTCATCTTAGGGGCAGTCGTGTTCTTTGGGTTTCTGTTGTTGATCTTTTACGACAACGTTTCCGGCAAGCTCCTTGATGCGGACTTCTACGCGGATACGATCTCCGGAGAAGATGCCTATAACCGGGTCTACGACGAGGTGTTGGTGGACGAGGCACTGGCAAACACCACGCAGGCCTTGTTGGGGGACCTGGAGGTGATCTCTCAAGCGGAAGCCGTGGAGTTGTTGCGGGAGATTTTGCCGCCGTCGTACCTCCAGTCGCAGGTAGAGGGCTCGATTCAGCGCACCGTCGGCTATCTGAAGGAAGAGCGGCAGCAATTGGATGTCTACCTAGAGCTAGGTCCTCCGTTGGAAAACGTGCGGCCGGTCTTATTCGCCTATTTGGACCAGCGCATTGATGCGTTGGAACTGGAGCAATTAGGGCCAGCCGAATGCACGGGGGATAGGATCAATGACGTCGCCCAACGCTATCGGACCCGGTGGGAAGAGTTGGCCAGCGGTCGAGTTCCTGCCTCCATACCTTCAGTGGAGAACCTGACTCCGGTGTGCCGGGCGCTAATCTTCGACTTGGCTTTCAGCAGCTTGGTCGCCGGTAGTGGGCTGGAGCAACGAGCCAAAGCCAGCCTGCAGGAAGCGGAGCCGGACATTGAACGGGAGTTTGTGGTGGAGGGCGACACTCACGGAATGCTGAAAGTAGCCGCTCGTCCCTTGGCCGACCCTCTCATCGACGACGCCGTCTTACGTATTCGGGAACAACTGGAACCCCAAGACCGGGTTGACCTAATACACCAGCTAGCTCTTTGGAACGATGCTATCAGCGAGATGGAGCTTCGCCAGCGTGTGGGCACGGTCCGAGGCCAACTGGCCTCGCTCCGGAAGTTCGACCGGCTGGCTGCTTGGCCGATGGTCGTAGGCGGATCAATTTTGCTGGTGCTACTCTTCTGGCCCCGTTTACGCGATGGCCTGCGCTGGGCTGGATTGACCTTGCTGCTGACCGGTCTGGTCATTTTCATTGGCGGCAAGGTGTTGGAATCCCAAGTGCCCTACCGTCTTTCGGAATTGGCGGAGTGGGGGAATCAGGCAGCCACGATTCCCCCCTCGGTTACCGCTCTGTGTAGCGACCTTCTGGTTGCTTTTGGAAAAGGACTAACCGAGGGCATTGCCGGATCGGCGCTGATTCCGCTGGCCGTTGGCGCCGTGCTTTTCGCCGGTTCCATCGTGGCCGGCTACTTGGGACTGCCTCTATTTATAGTACGGTCCGGCGGCTTGCTGCTGCGGCCCTTTACCCGCATTATCCGGCGGCCCCAATAGCAGCATAAAGCCGCCCTGTTGGACGTCAATAGCAGATTCACTGGGAAATATAGAGAACTCCGGCCGTTTTCCGGTGCCGCAATGACGCCGGATTTATTAGAAGAGGGCAATGGGATTCACCGGGGAACCGGTAACGTTCCGCAAGCGCAGCGGGGCCAAGGTAAGCATAAATTCGTACCGGCCCCGCTCCCGGCAGGCCTCCGCTAGCTGCTCAAGGTTGGCGTTATCGATGAGCCACAACCCCAACGTCACCAGGCACATAGTGTGCAGCGGGGACCCTATAGTGGCGTACTGGCTGGGGCGAACGTCGTTGGGAGTGTCGGTGCCCAACATTGCCGCGCCCCGGTCTTTGAACCAGGGTGCGCAGGCCACCTGGCAAGCAACCATCGGTTCAGTCATGGCGGAAGGACCCGTTTCGAGGCGGCGCCGGTAGTTGCCGGTCCGCACCAGCAGTATATCTCCCTCTTCGACGGTCACGCCGTGTAACCGTTCCGCCGCATCCAAGTCGTCAGGCATTACCGGGTCGGCGGGGTCCAGCCAGTCGACGCCCCGGACCGCCGGAATGTCCAGCAGTACGCCCCGGCTCACGATCCCCTCGCCGGCCGCCTCGATGGAGTGACTCTGGGCCCCTTCCCGGGAGGTAACTACATTGGCCGGGGTCCCGTTGTACATCTTGCCCTGCCAGGAGTAATGGGACATGGCGTCAATGTGGGTGATGGTCTGCCCGTGAAACACCATGCCGATGAACTCGGCAGCCCCACGCCGGGTAAACTTGCGCTCCGGCGGGTCGGTATCCCGTCCCTCCCCGCTGTCAACCATGTACCGCTGCACCTGAAAGCTGACATCCGCCGCCATGTCGGTGACAATCGGACGGGCGCAACTGACCGGTACCCCTTGCTGCACCAATGCCGCCGCAGCCTTGCGCTTAGCGGGCGTGATCAGGTTGAGACATCCCAACTGGTCATCGGCGCCCCACCGTCCCCAGTTGCTCAGGGAAGTCATCCAATCCAACACCTGCGCCTCGGATGGTATTTCAGTTGCCATGTGATTTAGCTCCTTATATTCGGGTCAAGCAGGGAATTAACATAAGCCAGGCCATGATAAGTTCCCTGCTTCTTGGGCGCCAGCCTTGATACCGGACGGGCAGGGCTTGTGCAAAGTCCGTAAAACCACACGCCGTCTTTCCGGCGGAGGCCGGAATCCAGGATTTCTTACTGGAAAACGGTGCAGTTGTCTTAGCATTCCTAGGTCCCGGCTTTCGCCGGGACGACGGTGGGGTCTACTGAAACCGGCCCCCGCGGACCCTCTTGGTCCGACCTGGGACTTTGCACATGCCCTGCCGGACGGGAAGCCGCCTAAAGTTGCCCCTCAATAAAGTGAGGGTGCCCCCGCAGAAAGTCGGCGGCGCTCTGGGCCCGGCGGCCCTCTAGCTGCAACGTGCGCAGACCAAGCAGACCTTGCCCCGTGGCTACCGCGATAGGCGTTTCTGCTGACGTAACCTCCACTACCCGGCCCGGTTCGCCTAGGGGACCGCCGTCTCCGGGCAACGGGACTACGTCCAAGAGCTTGAGGACCTTACCTTCCCAAACGGTGAAGAGTCCGGGCCACGGGTCATATGCCCGCCTAAGCCTTTCCAACTCCAACGCCGGGGTTGACCAGTCGGCTTCCCCGTCGCTGCGCTGTAGCTTGCGGGTGACGGAGGCTCGCGTCTCGTCCTGATGCTGGGGTTTAATTCGCCCTTCCAGCCAAGGCTCAAGACACTCTAGCAGCAACTCTCCACCAAGCTGAAAAAGGGCTGCGGTTAGAGCGCCGGCGGTCTCTCGTCCGGTCATAGGGACTTCTTGCTGGGCGATGATGGGTCCGGTGTCCATGCCTTCGTTCAACAGCATGAGAGTCACGCCGGTGGCGGCTTCTCCGTCGCGGATGGCGGTGACCACCGGCGAAGGCCCTCGAAGCCGGGGGAGCAGGGAGGGGTGCAAGTTAAGGCAGCCGTGGGGAGGAATCTCCAGTACCTGAGGCGGCAGCAACTTGCCGTAGGCGGCTACCACGATCACATCGGGCTCGAATTCGGCCAGTTCCCGCTGGACCGCAGGTGGACTCAGGCTGGGCGGTTGGCGCACCGGAAGCTCCCGCTGCATGGCGAAGGTCTTTACCGGCGTCTCCTCGACGGAGCGGCCCCGTCCTCGCGGCCGGTCCGGAGGGGTGTAGACGGCGGTTACTTGGACGCTCGGCGCCGAGCATAGAGATTCCAGCACCGGCACCACGTAATCCGGCGTCCCCATAAACACTATGCGAGGTTGGCTATTCGACATGGTCGTTGTTGCTATCAGAGACCGCTTTTCGAGCCGGTCGGAGTTCCTATCCCCCTATCCTGCTCAAGATAGTGAAGAATGCTGTTGCGCCCAACGCGATTATCGCAAGCCCCACCGTGATGACAATTCCCACCATCCAACGAAACTGTTTCTCGGTGTTGGAACGCTGGGCGTCCATGCCCTGCCCGAGTTGTTGAATCTGGGCGTCCATGCTCTGCCGGAGCTGTTTAATCTGGGCGTCCAAGCGTTGGAAGTCCTCCCGATGCTCCGTTCGCACGGCGCGTATTTCTTCCCGCACCTCCGTTCGCAGGTCCCGGATATCCTGCCGAATCTCGGAGACCTGCAACTCGAGGTGTTCCACCCTGGTCTCCAGCCGGGCCAGCCTTTCACCGTCCGGCGTATCTGTCGCAGTTGTCGTCATACCGCCAAAAAGCCTCTTCGGGCGTACGGCCGGTGGCCGGGCAGAGTGTCCATACCCTCGTTCAAACAACAGCATGGGACTGACGCCGGTGGTGGCCTCTCCCTCGCGGATGGCGGCGACCACCGGCGAGAAGGCCCGCGGAGCCGGGGTGGCAGGGAAGGGTGCAAGTTAAGGCAACCTTGGGGGAGAATCTCCGGTACCCGAGGCGGCAGCAAGTTGCTGTAAGCGGCGACCACGATCACAGGAGTCCCCATAAACACTATGCGAGCCAACCTTGCACCTCTTAAAGAGCACAAGTCGAAGGGCTCTCTTTGATGCGGACAGCCCTTCGACAGGCTCAGGGTGAGCGGGAATGCCTGTCCTGAGTTTGTCGAAGGGGATGCTTAGGTCGGAAAACTGAAAGACCTTGAAGTCGCCGGAATTTTCCTTGACATATATCCCAAACCGTTGCTAAAATACTTCCAACGCTGGGCGGTGTGCCGCAAAGTGAAATTTAGAGAAGGAGGTGATAGCGAATGGAAGATAGTTTAACATGTAGGGGCGATGGTAGGCATCTGTCTGGACACGACGAGGTGATCGTCTCCTAATACCTCCGTTAAAAACGAGAACCCGTTCGTCGGGCCCAGGCCAATGTCTACCATCGTCCCTAGTGTCGCGGACACCAAAGGGGCTCTCTCGACAGAGTGGCTGGGCCCGATCCTTTTTCACCGGTGAAGCGATAGCCTTTGACAGTCTCACTCCGCACCTTCGAGTAAGGGGTGCTGGCAACGGAACCCCTGGGTGATCAGGGGTTTTTATTGTGTCTGCCAGCTATGGGTTGACCCTCTCGCAGAGTTGCCCCGGAGATTGACAAGCCCTTACCACGACCTTAGAATCGCTACAGTGCCATGGATGTGGGAAATTAGATGATTCGAATTCGGCTTAGAAGAGTTGGTAAGAAAGGGAAACCGTCTTACCGTATTGTAGTTGCGGAATCTACCGCACCACGTGACGGGGCCTATCTGGAGTGGATAGGCAACTACGACCCTATGACGGACCCGCCAACTATTACTATTAAAGAAGAGCGGGCAGCAAAGTGGCTGGCGCAAGGAGCCCAACCCTCGGACCCCGTGGCCCGGATTCTGGACAAGAACGGCATCTTCGCGCGCACCTCGCTATCTGGAAACCGCGCCGGGAGCGTGGTGGCAAGCCAGCCTGCTGGTGATGAGCCATCGAAGGAACCGGCCGACGATTCACCGGACGAGACGAACGAGGAATGAAAGAACTCATCGAGTACATAGCTCGCTCTCTCGCCGGGAATCCCGACGCTGTTCAGGTCACTGAGATCATTGAAGGTGACCGGGTCATCCTGCGCTTGGACGTGGCCCCGGAAGACAAAGGCAAGGTTATCGGCCGCCAAGGCCGGGTGGCTCAAGCCATGAGAGTCTTGTTGCGGGTGGCGGCGGTGAAGGACGGTACTCACGCCATGCTAGAGATCGTCTAGGGACCGGCCTAATCAATCTTAATCCACTGCCCTCCCCTCTTGGTGTGCCTTGAGTGATTCCTCCTCAGACCTCTCTCAACCCGTGGTAGTCGGCGAGATAGTAGGCCTTCATGGGCTTTCGGGCGCTGTGAAGACCGTCGTAATGAGTGACGTTCCCGATAGATTCAACCAAGGGCGAACCATCTACGTCCGGGGTGTTCCCCATATCATCGAGTCTTGTGCGGAAACCTCCCCCTACCAAGCGATCTTGAAATTCCGGGGAATAGACTCGCCGGAGGCGGCCCAACTCCTGGTAGGACAGCAGGCCGCCGTCCCGGAGTCTTCGGTCCCGCCACTGCCCGAAGGAGAGTACTTTCACTTTCAACTCTTGGGACTCAGGGTGCTAACGAATGAAGGTGAAGAACTCGGCACGTTGAAAGAAATCCTAGAGACGGGCAGTAACGATGTGTATGTGGTCTCCACCAAGGATTCCAAAGACTCGAAGGACTTGCTAGTCCCGGCCTTGGTCGATGTTATCTTGGAGGTACGGCTCGAAGATAAGGTGATGGTGGTCAACCTGCCCGACGGTCTGCGATAGCGTAACTGTTCAGACTTGATACTTCATTCCGGGCACCGAACCCGTCATTCCGGCCTTGAGCCGGAATCCAGAAACGCTTGCAACCAGCAACGTTTCTTTTCCTTGGCATTTCTGGATTCCCGCCTGCGCGGGAATGATGGCTGGGCTTCAGAATGTCGTAAAGGGACCATCTTCACCTCACCAACTCTGAACAGTTACGAGGTAGCCAATGTTTTGACCCGTTACGTCGGCCTTTGCTAAAATCGCCCTACGGTAGTTCCGGTAATTCGTCGCTTTAGCTGCGTTGCCGGGTTGATCGGTCTTGGGTATCTCGTCACATTACGATCAGCCCGCTGCTTCAGGAGGTTAAGATGTCAGGCCACTCGAAATGGTCCACAATCAAACACCAGAAAGGCGCGGCGGATGCCAAACGTGGCGCGATGTTCACCAAGCTCAGCCGCGACATTGCTCTGGCGGTCCGGGAAGGCGGCGGCTCCGACCCCGACATGAACTTCCGCCTTCGGTTGGCGTTAGACAAGGCCAAAAGCAACAACATGCCCCAAGACAGCATGAACCGTGCCGTCAAACGGGGCAGCGGCGAGGGCGAGGCCGGGGAGCAATTCGAAGAGATTATCTACGAGGGTTACGGCCCCGGCGGCGGCGCCATTTTGCTTCAGGCCTTAACCACCAACCGGAACCGCACTGCTGCCGACGTACGCTCCACCTTCTCCCGGGGCGGCGGCAATCTGGGGGAAAGCGGCTGCGTAGCTTGGAACTTCGAGTCAAGGGGCTTGATCACCCTGGAGACAGGGGACGAGGAACGAGGAGAGGAGTTGGGTCTCCTCGCCATCGACGCTGGCGCGGACGACGTGAATTTTGAGGATGGGCTATTGGAGATATTCACCGTTCCGGACCAACTCCTCCGAGTCCGGCGAGCTTTGGAGTCGGAAGGAGTGTCATCGGGCACTGCGGAGGTCTCCATGGTGCCCAAAGCCACGGTGCCGTTGGGGGATAAAGAGGCCGAGCAAACCCTCAAGCTGTTGGACCTTCTGGAGGATTTGGCGGACGTTCAAAAGGCGTATACCAACGCCGACTTCCCGCCGGAGGTCTTGGAACGTTACCAGGAAGCATCGTAGCCCGGGTCTAGAGAAGTAGCCTGGGCCTAGAGAAGTAAGCTGGAGAGGTAAGACGGATGCGGGTGCTGGCCATCGACCCGGGTACTCAGCGGATGGGATACGCAGTGGTCGAAGGAGACCCTGAGTTGGTGGTCCACGATTACGGAGTGGTCGCGCTTCCCCGCACCATGTCCTTGGAGCAACGGCTGTACCAACTTCATACCCATATCCTCAACATGATCGCCATCTTTGCCCCGGAAGTGGTTGCTGTCGAGGAGCCTTTCGTAGGCCGCGGTGAAAGGCAATTTTTGGGGCCGGCAATTGCTGTAGGGCAGGCCCAAGCGGTGGTGTTCATCGGGGCCGCCAGCCAAGGGATTCCCGTGTTCAAATACGCACCGGCCCAGATAAAACGCTCGGTAGCGGACTACGGCGCGGCCTCCAAGGAACAGATGCGGGATACCATCGCCGTGACTTTAGGGTTGACCGAGGCTCCCGATTCCGACGCCGCCGACGCCTTGGCCGTAGGGTTGTGCCACTTGGACCAAGCGCGGGCCGCTGCCCTGCTTGGGCGAGAGATAGCCCCCGGATCGGAGAGATAGTGGGTGATCGTCAAGGTGCATGGCGTCCTCGAAGCGGTTGGCCCCGACTGGGCGCACATCCGGGTTGGCGGGGTGACCCTTCAGGTGTTTGTTCCCGCTTCTTCCATCGCCGGCCTCGGCTCCCTTGGGGCCTCGGTGGGCTTACACACCGAGCTTAGGATAAGAGACGAGCAACCGGTCCTGTTTGGCTTCACCTCGCCGGATTACCTGACTTTGTTTCAGTTGCTTAACGCTGTCTCCGGCGTTGGGCCGCGTCTATCCTTGGCCCTCCTCTCGGCGCTGGGGGCAACGGGCCTGCAACAGGCCATTTCGAACGAAGACATAACCGCGTTGGCCTCGGCTCCCGGTGTGGGGCGGCGCATTGCCGGCCGTATCGTATTGGAGCTCAAAGGCAAACTCGACCCCACCGGTGATGCTGCTATACCCACGCCTTTAGCTGCTGACAGCGAGGTGATAGCTGCTTTAACCGCTTTAGGTTACTCTCCTAATGAGGCCCGCTCGGCCGTAGCCGGCCTCGACAAAGACCCTGAGCTGACGGTGGAGGACCGGATCCGGCTGGCCCTACAACAATTCGGCGCCAGCGGCGCTTGAGGGCTAGTGCGGGGCCTTTCCATTGTCACCCCGAGCCCCCTTTCTGTCACCCCGAACGCAGTGAGGGGTCTAAAATCCCTCTGGAAAGGCGAAGTTGGTCCCAATAAGAATTTTAGATTCCTCGCGCTGCTCGGAATGACAGAAAGGGGGCTCAGAATGAGAATGAAAAAGCTCTGAGGGCCAATGTGCCGGAATTAGCCGTTGCCAAGACAGAATGTTAAAATTACTGATGCGTGAATAAGTTTCTAAACTATCCCCTCCCCCGTCGTTCCGGCGAAGGCCGGAATCCAGGACCGTTCTCCGCCAGCTACGTTCTTTGTCCTCAGAATTTCTGGATTCCGGCTCAAGGCCGGAAAGACGAGGACTGGTTTAGGTAATCGTTCACGTATCAGTAATAGGTTCAAACGCTAAAGGGAAGTAATAGCAACTAATGGTTGAAATTTCCAGAGGGCGAAGATGGGCTGAAGCCGGCGCCGATGTGGTGGACGCTAGGTCCGCAGGCTCCCACTTGGACCCCCGCCAATTTCAGTTGACTTCCGACTTCAAGATGACGGGCGACCAGCCTAAGGCCGTAGCCAGTTTATCCAACGGCGTTCGTGAAGGGATTTCCCATCAGACACTCTTGGGAGTGACCGGCAGCGGCAAGACCTTCACCATGGCCAACATCGTCCAGGAAGTCCAACGGCCCACTCTGGTCATGGCCCACAACAAGACTCTGGCGGCCCAGTTAGCTTCCGAATTCAAGGAGTTTTTCCCCCATAACGCCGTGGAATACTTTGTCTCTTACTACGATTACTACCAACCGGAAGCCTACGTGCCCCAGTCGGACACCTACATTGAAAAAGACTCCAGCGTCAACGAGGAATTGGATAAGCTTCGCCTGTCGGCCACTACCTCGTTGCTTACCCGCCGGGATGTCCTAATCGTGGCCTCGGTGTCTTGCATCTACGGCTTGGGAGACCCCCAGGACTACTTCCATTTCGTGGCCCGCCTGCGGGTGGGCGACATCCGGAACCGTAGCCAGTTGGTCCGCCAGTTAGTCGACATGCAGTACGAGAGAAACGACATGGACTTGGCCCGGGGGAAGTTCCGGATTCGTGGAGACACCCTGGAGTTGGTGCCGGCCTACGAAGAGGCGGCGGTGCGGGTTCAATTCTTTGGCGACGAGGTCGAGCGCATCGCCCAGTTAGACCCGCTTACCGGCGAGTTGCTAGGGGAGAAGCAGGAGATGTACATCTTCCCGGCCAACCACTTCGTCACTCCCAAGGAGAAGCTGGAGTTGGCCATCGAAGATATTAAGCTGGAGTTGGAAGACCGCCTCCAGACTCTGCGGGCCAACGGCAAAGTGCTGGAAGCTGCCCGGCTGGAAAGCCGGACCCACTATGACTTAGAGATGCTGCAAGAGACCGGTTTCTGCGCCGGGGTGGAGAACTACGCCCGCCACCTCTCCCGCCGCGCCGAAGGGAGCGCCCCGTGGACCCTGTTGGACTACTTCCCCGAAGACTTCCTGATGTTCGTGGACGAGTCCCACATGACCCTGCCTCAGGTTAGAGGGATGTATCGCGGAGACGTTTCCCGCAAGCGCACCCTGGTTGAATACGGTTTTCGTCTGCCATCGGCCTTGGACAACCGGCCTCTCAACTTCGACGAGTACCAAGCGCATACCAACCAGGTCATCTACGTGTCGGCCACTCCCGGGCCCTATGAAATGCAGTGCAGTTCCGCAATCGTCGAGCAAGTGATCCGGCCCACCGGTCTGCTGGACCCCACGGTGGAGGTCAAGCCCACCGAGGGCCAGATCGACGATCTGTTGCAGCAAATCAGGCTGCGAGTGGAACGGGCGGAACGGTGTTTGGTTACCACTCTGACCAAGAGAATGGCGGAAGAGCTGGCCGACTACCTATCGGAGATGGGCATCCGGAATAACTACTTGCACTCCGATATCCAGACCCTGGACCGGATAGAGATTCTCCGCGATCTACGCTTGGGCGTGTATGACGTGATCGTGGGTATCAACCTGCTGCGGGAGGGCTTGGACCTGCCGGAGGTCAGCTTGGTCGCTATCTTGGACGCTGACAAGGAAGGATATCTTCGCTCCGACACCTCAATGATCCAGACCATCGGCCGGGCAGCCCGTCATTCTAACGGCCATGTGATCATGTATGCCGACCGGCTGACCGACTCCATGGCCCGGGCCATTGACGAGACCAACCGGCGGCGCACCCTCCAAGACCGGTACAACCGGCAGCACGGTATCCATCCTCAAAGCATCCAAAAGGAAGTCCACGACATCACCGAGAGTATCAAGGGCGTCGCCGATAACCGGGCCCGCTATAACGTGGCCCGGCAAGAGATGTCGCGGACCGATATGTTCCGGGTGGTCAAGGACTTGGAAACGCAAATGAAGGAAGCGGCCAAGAACCTTCAGTTTGAAAAAGCGGCCCAATTCCGCGACGAAATCTTCGAGCTACGTCGGCTCCTCGCCCTGGAAGAGAAGACCCTATCGGGCTGATTTTTAGTCTCAGAAGATGGCGGTGAACGGATTATAGGGAGTCACGGCAATGACGGCAGACACCGGGGAAAGGGCCTTGGGCAGCCTGGAAGGGCGCATCGTGGAACAGTCGGCCTTGCTCCACCAGCTTCACGCTGACTTGACCGCCGGGTTTCAGCAGGTCAACGCCAGGATTGACAAGCTCCTGCTGGCGATGCTGCCAATCGGTGGGGGGCTGCTGGTCGCTCTTATCGGGATCATCGCCGCTCTGGTGGTGCTGATAGTTCGGGGCGGGTAAGCATCACTTCATCCCCTCCATCACCAATCGGTGTAGCTGCTGCAACACCACGCCGTTTTCTTCGGTAGTAAAATCGTCCACCGTGGGCACCGCTTTGCCGGTGGTGCCGTCAACCACGCCTATTTCCACCATGCGGTTGATCAGCCGCGTTTCCTGCTCCACGGAAGGCAGCAGAGACCGCCCTGCCAGCCGCGAAAGGGCCGCCACCAGACCGTAGCCTCCCCAGTTAGATACGCTGGCGATTACCAGCTTGTCCACTTGGGTGATAGCAGGGCTTTGGGGCAGGCGCTCTACGGTGGGTATCACCTCCGCCAGGTTTCCCATGCCAATCTCATTGCCGCCGTCGCCGATGCCCACCGAAGGAAGGCCGACTTCAAACAAGTAGTCTACCCGAGCTGTATTCGGCGTAATATCGGCGTCCCGCATGTTCAAGTAAGTGTCGTCTCGGGTGCGGCCGCACCTTTCAATCGAGACCAGCAACGAGGGGTTGAGCCGGGCCAACAGCTCCTCCGAGACTTGCTGGCTGGCCGCCACTCCGGTGATAGGGAAGTCCACCACCTCAGTCCCGTCACCGGCCCAGTCCCTCAACACCGGAGCGCATAGGGAGTCGGTGACATAAGTGACCTTCCGGCCGAGAGTCTCCAGTGCTTGGCCGATGGCCAGAGCGCCGGGAGGGCCATCGGTCTCCGGGGTGCCCGTCATCAAAATATAGAACCCGGTGGTAATGGTCACATCGCCGGGATGTTCCATGATGAAGGCCGCCGCCTGAGTGCAATAATCGGGCGGCAGGTAAGACCGAAGCGCCGCAATGCCGCGCTTGTCCTGCTGCAAGATGATGTCTTCTATTGTCAGGGGCACGGTGGTTAAGTGGCTCGTCTGGGCCATATAGGCCTCCGTCTCCGCAGGTGTCCGTCAAAAACGGCGGGAATGGCAGGGCAACCGCGTCTTAATTCCTGAGAACCGGGAGTTGAACGTGCGCCAGTAACCCGTCATTCCGGCCTTGAGCCGGAATCCAGGTCCGTTCTCC
This sequence comes from Dehalococcoidia bacterium, assembly GCA_965220245.1. GTDB lineage: Bacteria > Chloroflexota > Dehalococcoidia > Lucifugimonadales > UBA3495 > CBDCPI01. The sequence goes on along the minus strand of CBDCPI010000013.1, from coordinate 339,666 downwards.
ACCAGTTATGTTTCCTCTCCTCAAGCTTCCTGGATTCCGGCTTTCGCCGGAACGACGGCCTGGGGTAATCGAAGCACCCCTATGAAGGTTACAAGCGAAGCGATTTAAGGCGCGATTGCCCTGGGCGTAACGGAAGCTATTTAACTACTGTCTAAGGAACACCGTGACGAATAGCCCCACGGTACTGATCCACATGGCGACGGTCAACCCTATCTGAACGTTCATGCGATTTTCGATGGCGTTCATTCGGTTCTCAATCGCATTCATTCGGTTCTCGATGGCATTCATCCGGAAACGGATCTCTTCGATGATGCCTTCCAACCGCGCTATGCGTTCTCGTCACTTGTAACCATAAGTTGTTCTCCTTGGTGGGGCTAGAAGACTAGAAGCCCGCCCCACCTCAGAGGACCGCGTAGTCCACGTCTCGTTGGTCGGTGACGAACATCTTACCCGGCGCGTGGGAGATCACTAGCGGAGGTTTGCAGTTGAGGGCCACGGCTTGGGGGGTTACACCGCAAGCCCAAAACACCGGCTCTTCATCGGGTAGCAGGTCCACCCGGTCGCCGAAGTCCGGGCGGTCCAAGTCCTTGATTCCGATAGCCCCCGGATCGCCGATGTGTACCGGCGCCCCGTGGGTGGCGGGAAACCGCGAGGTCACCTGAACGGCGCGGACGATTTGCTCTCGCTTGACCGGGCGCATACTAACCACCATCGGTCCGGAAAAGACCCCGGCCGGAGCCGTGGGTATGTTGGTGATGTACATCGCTACGTTGGTTCCCAATTCTTGGTGGCGCAACCGAATGCCGGCGTCTACCATGGCCGTCTCAAAAGAAAAGCTGCATCCAAGCAGAAAGGACACCAAATCGTCGCGCCAGTATTCCACCAAGGAGTCCTCTTCGGCCACCAACTCCCCGTTTCTGTAGACCCGGTAACCGGGGATGTCGGTCCGGATATCGGCGCCCGGCGCCGTCAAGGCCGGCTCAACGCTACCCGCCTCGATCACTTCCAGTAAAGGACATGGCTTGGGGTTTCGTTGGCAAAACAGCAGGAACTCGAAGGCCAAGTCTTTCGGGAGGATGGCCAGGTTGGCCTGCACGTAACCCGGGGCGGCCCCGGCGGTTACGCCCCCCCACTGGCCGGAACGTATCAAGCCCCGGACTTCTCGCCCTGTCTGAGGCGCCACTTGAGTTGCCATTTCCGTCCCTCCAAGCCATGATGAATCGCCCTAGCCAAATACGCTGGCCCATACCTGCGGTTCCTAGTCCAATATTAGTTGTGCGGAATTGCTCCGTCAAATAGTATGCTGGCTTTGAGTCGCGGCCATGCCGGTGAGAGCTTTAGGCTCGCAGTGATATACTTCCCCCAGAAAAGTCGATAGCCCAGGCTTTATTTTGGAACAACAGTTGTACAAGGTCTTTCTACTCGCCGATCACGATGACGGCTCCTCACCCTTGGCCGAGTCTCTGAGGAAGGCCGGGATGTGGTGCCACGAAGGCGCTGAGATGGCCGAGGTGGAGAGCCTGGAATCGGCTCAACCGCCCGAGGCTGTTTTCATCGACCTGGGTTCAATCGATCAAGAAGAAGCCCAAGAGGCGGTCAACCATTGCCGACAGCTCCGGGTGCCGGTCCTCTTGGTGTTGCCCAGGGAACAGCTAGATGATTACGATCCGGCCTTGAACCCAGACGAGTTGATCGTTCATCCGGTACCCGAAAACGAGCTAATCGTCCGGGTCAAGCAAGCGCTCTTCCGGGTAAATGGCCCCGCCCGCACTCAGCTACTTAGAGTTGGGGATATGACCATCGACTTGGAACGGTACGATGTCACTGTCGGCGGGCGCCGTGTGTCCTTGACCTACAAGGAGTTCCAGCTTCTGGTGCTCTTGGCTTCCAACCCGGGACGGGTCTATTCTCGGGAGAACCTGCTAAGCCAGGTCTGGGGGTATGACTATCTGGGTGGCACTCGGACGGTTGATGTCCACGTGCGACGGCTCCGTTCTAAAATCGAGTCCCCCGACCGTTCGTTTATCGAGACCATCTATCTGGTAGGCTACCGGTTCAAGGCCGTCACCTAGCTGGCTGGGCCACAACCTCGGCTTGGCGCCGGTCTTATTCCGGGCTAACCTTGTCTCGGAACCGGGCCACCTGAGCGCGCAAGCTGGCGTGCTCCTCCGACTCAAGGAACGGGTCTTGGTCCGTCAACCGGGCCGCCTCTTCCCGGGCCGCCTCGAGTAGCTGCCTGTCGGATAGATGGGCCATTCTCAAATTCGGCAAGCCGCTTTGGCGGGTCCCAAAAAAGTCCCCCGGTCCTCTCAATTCCAAGTCGACTTCAGCCAGTTTGAAGCCGTCGTGAATTTGCTCCAACGCCGACAGCCGCTCTTTGGCCCCTGCCGATGGAATATCCGACAACAACATGCAATAGCTCTTGTGTTGGCCGCGGCCAACCCGGCCGCGAAATTGGTGCAACTGCGCCAAGCCGAACCGGTCGGCTCCTTCGATTAGCATTACCGTGGCATTAGCCACGTCGATGCCCACCTCCACTACGGCCGTAGACACCAGGATGTCGGTCTCTCCATCCCGGAACTGCCGCATTACCTTATCTTTGTCTTTGGCGCTCATGCGCCCGTGAAGCAGTCCCAGCCGCAAGTCCGGGAAGACCTCCCGAGAAAGACGCTCATACTCGTCGTTAGCCGCCTTGGCTTCGACAACCTCCGATTCGTCGACCAGCGGGCAAATGACGAAAGCCTGGCGCCCGCTTTGGACCTCCTTTCGCAGAAACCCGTAGGCCGCCGGGCGGCGCTCCGGCGGCAGCCACCGGGTAGCCACTTCCTGGCGGCCGGCCGGCAGCTCATCAATTGTCGAGATGTCCAAGTCGCCGTACAAGGTCAGCGTCAGCGTCCTGGGGATGGGAGTCGCGGACATAAGCAGGGTGTGCGGAGTTTCTTCACCCCGGTCCCGGAGAGCGGAGCGTTGCAATACACCGAAACGGTGCTGCTCGTCGGTTACCGCCAAGGCCAGCTTGGGCAGCGACACCCCGGTCTGGATCAATGCGTGGGTGCCGATGATTAGGTCCAAACTTCCCGAAGCGGCCATCTCCCGCAACTCCCGTTTCCGGGACTGTCTAGTGCTGCCCGTCAGGAGTCCCACGGATATGGGCCGCCCCATGAATTCCAGGTATACCGATACCAGGTAGTCCGATTGCGCCGGCCCCACCACCCCGCTGAGGAGACCGGCGACGGTCTGAAAGTGCTGCTCCGCTAGAACTTCAGTCGGAACCATTATGGCGCCCTGGTAGCCAGCGGCAGCGACCTGTAAGAGCGCTACCAAGGCAACTACCGTCTTGCCGCTGCCAACTTCGCCTTGGAGCAGCCGGTTCATCGGGGGAGTGCCCTGTTCCAAGTCGCCCACTATCTCCCGCACACACCGCTGCTGGGCCGGCGTTAGTTGGAAGGGGAGAGATTCCAGAAAACCCTGTTGCGCCTCCGGGTGAGGCGGAATCGCTACACCCTTGACATCTTGCCGCAGGTGCTGACGACGTCCCAACACCGCCTGCTGTAAGGTGAAGAGTTCGTCGAAAGCCAGCCGCCTCCTAGCGCCCTCCCATGAATCCCGGGAGTCCGGGTAATGGGCTTGCCTGATCGCTTGTTGCAAGGGGACCAGCCCGGTCCTCTGCCGGACCTCCGCTGGCAGAATCTCGTCGATTCCGCCCAGCCACTCTTGCAGTGCTTGCCATGTAATCCGCCGCAGGTTGCGCCCGGTCAGACCTTCGGTTAGAGGGTAGATGGGGACCAATCGCCCCGTATGAATCGACGCCTCCCCTTCATCCAAAATTTCATAGTCCGGGGACTCCAGCACCAATTGGCCCCGGAACACTCCAGGCTTGCCGCTAACCGCGATGCGTGCGTTGGGCTTGAGGGAGCGGGCAAGGTATCGTTGGCCGAACCAGACTATCTTGAGATTGCCAGTGGCGTCGCCGATGATCGCTTCAGTGTCTCGCCGCTGTCCTTGACGGCCGCCAGCAACCTCTTTGACTTCCCAGATGTGGCCGATAACGGTGCACTCCTGCTCCGGTATCAACTCCGAAATCTTGGTGAACTCGGAGTAGTCTTGGTGTCGGCGAGGAAACAAGTAAAGCAGGTCGCGGACCGACTCCACGTCCAAGCGCTTGAGCTTAGCCGACAGTTTGCTGTCCACGCCGCGAAGCCGGTTTACCGGGGCATCTACGGTTAGGCCCGAGGCCGGCTTACGGTATCCTGTTTCGGCAACCCCTTCCTTTGAGGCTACCGTTGAGGCTGCCGTGGCTCGGGAGTCTTTAGGGGGCGCTGTGGGTACCCTAGCCGGGCTCCGGGGACGTGAGGCGACGATTCCCGGCGTCCGGTCCGCTTCGGGTTGCAGTAACTCCCGCCAGCCCTCGGCCCACCTGCGGCGTTCTTCCCGCGACATCGAAGCGTAGGACTGACCGGTCAGGCGGCCAGCAAGCGCAGCCTCATGGTGTTCTGGTTCATGGTGCTCTGGTTCAGTGAAATGAGCGGAGATATCTTCAGCCCAATGCTGGAGGAACCGGTCGAGGCCGCCCACCACGGCACGGTCGTCGAAACCCCGAGACTCTTCCAACTGGAGAATGTTTCGAAGCCGGTCTTGCCAAGTTGGGGCCGCTGACTTTTGGATAGCCATCAGCTCTTTATTGCGCTAGGGCGCTGGGGTCCAGGGTGCGGGTAAACGCTACGCCCAAGGCTCTGGGACCGAGATAGGTGCCCAATACCGGTCCAAACCGGGCTGTAATGACCTCGTCGGCCGACAGCAAATGGGAAAGGCTGTCCCGCAGCTCTTCGGCCCGTTCCGGCTCGGTGCTGTGGATTACCGCCAGTTGCTGTACCGGCGCCATGTCGCTGGCCAAGTCCATCAAACGCTTGAGCGCGCGCCCCCGGTTCCGCTGACGCTCCAACGGATAAGCTTCGCCCTCTTGCAGCGTAAGAATTGGCTTAACGTTAAGGACGGAACCCAGAAACGCCTGGGCTTTGCCGATGCGCCCGCCCTTCTGAAGATAGTCCAAGGTATCCAGCACAAAGAAGCCGTTGTTCAGCGGCGCCTCGGCACGCACCTCCTCGGCCAACTTGACGTGGGATTCGGCAGCCCCAGCCCGTTTGGCCGCGGAGAGGACCAGCAGCCCCAAGGGAATAGAAGCTAGGCCGGAATCCACGGTCTCGATGGCGGCCTCTCCGCGTTCTCCCAAGGCCGCACGAGCCTGGTTTGCCGAATTTACGGTGCCGCTCAGCTTCCTCGAGATGTGGACCGATACTATTTGATGCCCTTGGGCCAGTAGCTCCTCATATGCAGTCTGGAAATCGGCCACCGCCGGTTGTGCGGTTGTGGGGGGGCGAGGGGCGGACTCCAACCGGGAGTAGAACTCGTCGGGAGAGATGTCGACGCCGTCCCGGTAAGGCCGGTCTTCGACTATCACATAACAAGGTATAACGGCGATGTCCCACTTCGCCGCGATGTCGGGAGGCAGGTCGGCCGAGCTGTCGGTGACGATCTTGATGGTCATGGCTTACTCTCCGGCTCACTCCAATGAGGCCAAGTAGTGGTAGTGGGGTTGGCCGCCGTAGACCATATCCACTTGGAGGTCCGGGGCGCCTGCCAGCAATCGTCGGCGCATCTCCTCGGCAGCCTCGCCCGACGCCAATTCTCCCGGATAGATGGTGATTATTTGGTCGGGGGAAAACCCGATCCGGTCCAAGACGGCCATAAGGGCAGATTCGGGGCCGTCTTCGGAAGTCACCAATTCTCCATCCAGCAGTCCGATAAAGCGGCCTTCGGTAACCTCTATTCCGCCGATGGCGGAAGAGCGCACTGCTTGGGTCACCTCTACGGTAACCACGCCGTCCAAGGCAGCCGACATCGCTTTCAGGTTGTGCTCCAAGGTGTTTTCCGGACTATACGCCAGCAGTGCCGCCACGCCTTGAGGGGTGGTCTTGGAGGGTACCACGTGAAGGTTCTGGTTGGCGCTGGCCGCTTGCCGCGCGGCGCCTACAATGTTCGAGTTGTTGGGCAAGATGATCACGTCTTCCCCACCGGTGGAACTGGCTGCGGCCAGGATTTGGCCGACGCTGGGGTTCATGGTCTGGCCGCCGTCGATAACTTCGGCGCACCCGGTGTCGCGGAACAATCCGGCCAAACCCTCGCCTTGGGCCACCGCCACGACCGCCATTCGGGCCGATGCTGCTTTGGCGGACTGGCGCCCGGCGACAAATTGCGAGTTCTGCTGGCTCATATTCTCGATTTTGATCTGGTCCAAGGGGCCGTAGGATACCCCAAGGCTTAGCGCCGGACCGGGGTCCTGGGCGTGGACGTGCACCCTGACGAAACGGCCGTCTCCGATCACCACCGCGGAACGCTCCCGGTCCCCTTCAAGGGCTGCGGATACCTCTCCGTCCACCGGTCCACCGGCATCAATAACGTACTGGATGCAGTAGCCCCACCGGGATTCCAGGGAGGCGTCCCAAAAGTCTGTGTGGATGGACGCCTGAGTTTCGGGCGCCCCGGCGACGGCCGTTCCCCCAGATCCGGCGCAACACGCCGCTACCACTTGGTCCACCAAGGCCTCCCCCTCGCCATTGAGGAACGCGAATGCGCCCCCCAGTATCACGACGACCCCCAAGCCTCCAGCATCCACTACTCCGGCCTCCATCAGGACCGGCAGTTGGCGAGGCGTCTCATATAGAGCATTGGTAGCCGACCGAAAGACGGACTCCCATAGCGACAACGCATCGGTATCGCCATCGGCTGCGGCCAAGGCCGTTGCCTCGGAAGCCGCCCGCATCACGGACAACATCGTCCCTTCTACCGGCTGCGACACCGACCGGTAGGCGGCCTCGGTGCTCAAACTGAACGCCCGGCTGAGGCTGGCGGCGTCACAGACGTCCTCTCCCTTCAGGGCGTCGGCAAAGCCGCGAAACATCTGGGACAATATGACCCCACTGTTCCCTCGCGCTCCCCAGAAAGCGCCGTCGGCCAGTCCCGACGCCACCTCTCCGGCACTGGGGTTGGAAGATTCGGGACATTGTTCCAAGGCCGATCGCATCGTCAGCAGCATATTGGTGCCGGTATCGCCATCGGGGACCGGAAATACGTTCAAGGCGTTGACAGCGTCCCGGTAGCGCTCCAAGCAACTGGCGCCAGCGGAAAAGGCCTGGTAAAGATCGTTACCGCCGAGAACCTGCATACGTAGGACCGTCCGTGGGGACCGCACAGCTAGGATATGGTCGCCTGCAACCGGTATTATAACCCACTGGCACGGGTGGTTTACCGCTATTTGGTCAGTCCTACAACTCTGAAAACCTCGTGCTGGCGCTTCAGGGTCTTTTACTGATACGTGAATGAGTTTCTAAACTGTCCCCTCCCCCGTCATTCCGGCCCCCGTATCCAGTACGGGGCAGGCTTTGAGCCGGAATCCAGGAGCGTTTGCAACCAGCAACGTTCCTGTTCCCTAGTATTTCTGGATTCCCGCCTGCGCCGGAATGACGGTTGGGCTGCTGAATGCCGTAAAAGGACTATCATCTGAACAACGGATGTGGCCCCCGGCAAATTGGCCTCACGAAGTCTGAACAGTTACCGCCCGGCGCCCGCCTTGACACTTTAACGGCCCTGGCGTAACATTAAAAGTCAGGGTCAGGGACAGCCGGAGCTAGAGTATGGACTACGCCGTTATAAAAACTGGGGGAAAGCAATACCGCGTAAAACCCGGGGACTCGCTGGACGTGGAGAAGTTGCCGGTCGATGTCGATTCGGTTGCCGAATTCGACGAGGTGTTGGCGGTGTCCGATGGCGGTGAAGTTATCTTCGGCTCGCCTTACGTGCCCGGCGTTAAGGTCCTAGCCAGAGTCCAGACCCACTACCGAGACAAGAAAATAGTGGTGTTCAAGTACAAGGCCAAAACCCGGTACCGCCGCAAGGGCGGCCACCGTCAGGATTATACCCGAATACTTATTCAGGACATCACTACCGGGTAACCCGGCAGTTTAAGTATACCGCCGGTCTCTTCGGCGGGAGTCACGGCACCGGCAGAAGGACAGGACTGATGGCGCATAAGAAAGCAGGTGGCAGCACCAACAACGGCCGCGACAGCAACGCCAAGCGGCTGGGAGTGAAGCGGTACGGTGGGGAGACCGTGGCTGACGGTTCAATCATCGTCCGTCAGAAGGGCACCAAGATTCACCCGGGGACCAACGTTGGGTTGGGCCGCGACTACACACTGTTCGCCAAAATTGACGGCCAGGTTAAATTCGAGTGGGCCGCCAAGGGGAAACGGCGGGTGAGTGTATACCCGGCGGACTAGCTTAGAAGCGCCTTGGGCGACCGCGGCGGCGGAATGACGCCGGGCCACTTTAACCGGCTTACTCCTCAGAAGGAACTATGAAGACCGATATTCATCCTCGATTTTTCAAATCTACAGTAACCTGCTCCTGTGGCAACGTGTTCGAAACCGGGGCGACCAAACCCACCCTGAGGGTGGAAGTTTGCAGCAAGTGCCACCCCTTTTACACCGGTGAGCAACGCATAGTCGACACCCAAGGCCGCATCGAACGCTTGCGGCGGCGGTATAACCTCCAGTAAGTAACTTGCCTCAAGCCCCCACCGGTCTCCATGATTGAGTGTATAGCGGACCCAAGCGGCGTTTCCGGGGAAGGGAGGTAGGTTGGCTGAAGAGCCCCGTTTCTCCTACGGCGGACAGGCTGTCATTGAGGGCGTGATGATCCGGGGGCGGGACCACTTCAGCTTGGCGGTGAGACGCTTGGATGGCAGCATTGAACACCGCTGTGAGCCGCTGAGCAACCTCTTTACCGGCCCCATCCGTCAACTCCCGCTGATTCGGGGTTTCTTGGCCTTGGTGGAAACCCTGGTCTTGGGCGTTAAGGCTCTCCACTTATCGGCCAACTTGGCGGTGCAAGACCCGGCGGCCGAGTCGAAGGACGAGATACCGGGTTGGATGCTGGGCGCCACCTTGGCCTTTGGGTTGGTGGCGGGGATTGGGATCTTCTTCTTGCTTCCGCTCTTGGTGGTCTGGGCCTTGGAGTCGGCGATACCCTCGGACTTGGTGAGCGAGCTTATCGAAGGCGGCATCCGCTTGGCCTTGCTTATCGGCTACGTCTGGGGAATCAGCTTCTTTCGAGACATTAAGCGGGTCTTTGCCTACCACGGCGCCGAACACATGGCGGTCCATGCTTACGAAGCGGGAGTGGCGCTGGAGGTGCCCAACGTCCGCCGATTTCCGACCCCCCATCCCCGGTGCGGCACTGCCTTTCTACTAACGGTAATGCTGGTTTCCATTGTCGTGTTTGCGCTGTTGATGGGGCCGCCGATGGAATGGCGCATCCTTTCCCGAATACTGCTAATTCCGGTGATCGCTGCGCTTAGCTATGAAATCATCCGCTTTAGCGGCCGTCACCAACACTCCTTGGTGGGGCAAGTCTTGGCGTACCCCGGTCTACTGCTGCAGCGGTTGACCACGCGGAAGCCCGACGACGCGCAGATAGAGGTCGCGATAAGCGCCATGAAGGGGGCTCTGGCCGCGGACCAAAGACGCGAGCCTTTAGTGGGCGCTGGGGTTGAGCAAGCGGACACTGGTGACAATCGGAATTAGCGGCAACGTCATCAATCTGGAAGACCACAGCGCTAACAAATAACCCGAACCCGTCATTCCCATGAAAATACCCAACTCGTCATTCCCGCGTAGGCGGGAATCCAGAAATTCCAGGCACAAGGACCGCCACTGGTTAGTAAGATTCTGGACTCCCGCTTTCGCGGGAGTGACGGTTGGGGACTGGCCGCCATTTTCATCCGCATACGTGGCTTTCACAAAGCCAACCGCAATTCCGGCCTTGAGCCGGAATCCAGAAGCGTTTGCAACCAGCAACGCCTGTCCTGAGCTTGTCGAAGGGTTCCTTTTTTTGGTATTTCTGGATTCCCGCCTGCGCGGGAATTGCGGTTAGGCGGCAAAGTGTCGTGCGGGATTAGCACTGGCATCGCGGATGTGGCTCTCAGTGGGTTCTCCTCATCAAGTCTGAACAGTTACCCCAAAACTGGCCTGCTGCCTGCTCGACAGGCACGAACTGGAACCCGGCCTGCCGGGAGACGCGGAAGTCTAAATCGGTGTCTCCGATGTGAAAATACTCTTCGGATTGGAACCGGGCCATGACCTCGCCTAGCTGGTGCTTTAGCACCGTGAACGCTACAGTGATTCCGTGTTCCTCCCATAGACGCTGTTGGCCGCTAATGGTGCGGTCGGAACAACTGCCGATAAGATACCCGGCGTCTTTGGCTTGCTTCACCATCTCCATGGTGATGCCGCCCGGCGGTTCGCCGATTTCCAGGGTCCCGTCGATGTCGAAACTTATCAGCTTGGCCACGGTTGGTCCTCAGAGGGTGTTTAAAGACCGATTGCACCCCATCCCTGTTATTCCGGCAGCCCACTCCTGTCATTCCGAACGAAGTGAGGAATCTAAAATGCTCGGCAACAGCAACGACTAAGAAGGCGAGGAGTTTAGACCCTTCGTTTTGCTCAGGGTCACCGGTGACTGGTTGCGAGGACTTATTAAACACCCTCTCAGGGTCTTACACCCGGCTTCAGATCGGGTGTTGCCACACCTCACCCTGAGGAGGTTCGCCGGAAAGTTTGAATTGAGGAACGGTAAATCCCTCTTCTCCTTCCATGAACACCACTTCCACCCGGCTACCAATGGCCACGTTTTCTTCCTTCTCGGGATTCATAGAGCCGTCCACCAGGTTGGCGATAATACGCAGGCCGTCTCCCGGGTCCGGTTGGCCTCGTTGTTCATCCAACTCCACCAACACTATGGCAAAGGGAGCCCAGTCCCGGAATCCGGGGATCACCGTGTGAGCAACGATCTGGTAGCTGTAGATCGTGCCCTTGCCAATCACGTCGCGCCACTCCCAGTTTAGCGAAGGGCACCACGGGCAAGCCGGGCCGGGTTCTCCCCGCAACAGGCCGCAATCAAGGCACCGCTTGACCACCAGACGGCTCTCCCGGGCAGCATCGAAGTATCCTTTGTATTCGGTGTCTATATCCGGGATATTGACGCTTTGCCCCCGGAACTCGTAGACCGGCATGGGTGTGACTCCTAATTTTGGCTACTGGGCCATGATCAACGCGCTGCCCACGGCGGGGGTACCCCAGCCCATGTTCATGCTGATCTTGGCGTCCCTGACTTGGCGGCAACCGCCTTCGGAATAATCGAAAGTATGCACCCTGTCAGCCGCACCGGGACAGTAGTCGTCGACCGTGCCTCTGAGTTGGCGCACGTTCTCGATCACCATGTTCATGCCGTGGGTGTAGCCCTCGCACAAGTGGCCGCCGCTGGTGTTGTTGGGACGCTTACCGCCGAGATTGATGATGCCGCTGGTAACGTAGTCCTTGCCTTCGCCCTTGGCGCACCAACCGTAGTCCTCGAATTGGAGCAGGGCGGTGTAGGTAAAGGCGTCGTAGCACCCGGTGACGTCGACATCGTCGTGGGTTATCCCGGCCTGCTCGAAGAGTCGGGGACCGATGTAGTGGCCGGCAACCCTGGTGATGGGCCCGTGCTGGTAGTGGAAGTCGCCGCCCGGCTTGGTGCCGCGGCCCTGGACCCCCAGAATTTGGATGGGAGTTTGTTTCAGGTCCCGGGCCCGTTCTGTGGTGGTAACGATGATGCAGGTGGCGTTGTCCGTCTCCAAGCAGCAGTCCAGCAGGTGGGCGCAAGGGCGGACGATCCACCGCGAGTTAAGCACGTCCTCGACGGTCACCCGTTGCTTCATCAGCGCCTTGGGATTGTTGCTGGCGTGGTTGCTGTGGGCCGCTTTGATGTGGGCTAGGTGCTCGCTGGTGACTCCGTATTCCATCATGTGCCGGGTGAAGGTAAAAGCGAAGTTTTGAATGGCACTGATGAGGCCGTAGGGGCGTCTCATAACCTCGGCCCCGCTGGCTGGCGCCGCCGCGCGTACCCCGGTGCCGCCGATACGGATCTGGGAGTAACCGTTCATCGACCGGTAGATGGCCACGGTGTCGCACATCCCGGCCTCGATGGCCCCCATGGCCAGACCCACCAAAGCCTCAGTGCTAGAGCCGCCGCCGGAACAGTCCATGTAGAAGTTGGGGCGGAGGCCCAGGTCGTACATAATCGAGGTCCCGGGGGTCGAGTCGCCGCCGTGGTAGCTCAGCATACCATCGACTTGAGAGGAGCTTAACCCCGCATCGTCCATCGCCTTGCGGATTGCTTCGGCTCCCATGGCCCTAGTAGTGCGCTGCGAGCCGCGGCTGTACTCGGTCTCGCCGACCCCCACAATGCAGTACTTGCCGCTCAGATTACCCAAGGATACCCCTCCTTATGACTTGAATGCCCGATGGGGCCAGTCCTTCGACTGCGCTCCCTAAGGAACAAATCCACAACCCGTCAGACCAGGTTCCAGCGGGGGTTTTGGGCCGCCTGCGCCTTGAGGTAGTCGACGATCCAGTCTTTGACCGGTTCGGCCATATAGAAGGTGGGCCGGATCAGATCGCCTTCGTCGGCTATCACACCTTCGGCAAGGGCGGTCGCGGCCAAGTCGGAACCGGGTTGGATGGGTACGCCGACCCGCAGGTTGGCCATGGCCGGCTTGATGCTGCGCAGAAAATTGAGCTTTTCCTCTACCGTCTCCCGGGTTTCTCCCGGCTCACCGAAGTTCTGGGAGATAGTGTAGTGCAACTCACCGTCCTCGCAGAGCCGACAGGTGTCCCGCCACCGGTCCAAGCTTTCGCCGATTACAGCCCCGCCATGACCGTCTCCCCGGGGCCTGCCCATGATGACCAAGGCACAGCCAGCGCCCTTCATCAAGCCCACAAGCTCCTCGTCGCAGCCAAAGGGGGCTAGGCAGGTGTTCCAGTGCAGCTTCAGGTCCGCCTCCGCTAGTGCTCGGCACAACGACTTGGCGTGGTCCAAGGGAACGTTGAAGCCGTTGTCAATGAAGAACACCTTGCGGAGTCCGAAGCGTTCCTCCATGTCCTTGACTTCGTGGACCACTTCATCTATGGGGCGGATGACCCGCCACGCCCTTTCGCTGGACGTTTCCGCCGCCTCACCGGTGGGGTAGGAGAAGTCCCCCAGCTTGGTCAGTATGCCAATACCGAAGCCGGCTTGGCGGTACTTGGCCATGTCCAACTCTTCCAGCCGGGGCGGCTTGGTGAACTCGGAATAGCAACGAGCGTCGTGGAACACTATCTCGCCGCCCTCGCGGCGCACCAGACCGGGAAGGTCGTAGTAGGAGGGTTCGCCGACTTCCAGCCGGTTGGCTAGCTCGGCAAAGGTCTCTCCGGCGTCCCCGGCTACGCCCAGGTCGGGTTCCAAGTAGGCAAAGCACTCCCTCGGGAGAAGGCTGAAAGCGGGGCCGCCGCAGACGATGGTGGCTGAGGACAAGCTGCGTACCTTGTCGATAACCTCTTTAGTGATGGGGAGAGCCCAATGGGGGTCAAGATAGCTGTGATTGCCCAGGTTCCGGAGGGATATGCCCACAACCTGGGGTTGGTACTCGGTCACCACCCGCTCGACCTCGGCTAGATAGTCGTCGGAGAACATCAGGTCCAAGGCCTTAACGGTGTGACGGGTCTGGTCTAAGTGGCCTGCTACGTAAGCCATCCCGATAGGGAGAGGGCGGGCGTCCATGCGGCTCATTAGCCGGTCATGCCGATTGGTGGCTATGAGCAGAATTCGCATACAAATCTCCGGCTGGGGTGAGGATTGCCCCATTATCGCCGAACCTATGGTATTTGACAATCGCGGTGCTCTCCGATCACAGGGCCTTTTCATTCTCCCCTCTCCCAGAGGGCGAGGGGATTTTCGAGAATTAAAAGACCCTGCGGCGCCCGCCTAGGACGATTGCAAAGTCCCCTCTCCCTTTGGGCTCCCAGAGGTAGGTATCCGCATTCCGTCGTCCCGGCGCAGGCCGGAACCCAGGGGCGGGGCCGGGGCTACCTTCGCCGGGGCTACCTTCGAACGCATACGAGGCAGAACCAGCGGTATGACATACTCTTATCGCAACCCGGAAAAAATTCCCTGCGTATACCTCCTCGCCAGCAAGAGAAACGGAATGCTGTACACTGGTGTTACCTCTGATAGGGGAGGTGAACTACAACTAGGTTGACCGGTACACGCAGATACTCTGAACACCTGGAGGGTGCGCCCCCACCCACCTGGGTTCCGGCCTACGCCGGAACGACGGAGCAAACAAATACCTACCCCTGTCAGCCCTCTCCCAGAGGGCGAGGGGATTTTTTCGAGAATCAAAAGACCCTGCGGCGCCCGCCTCGAATTATTGACAGTGCTAGGTGACCGCCTTACAGTGTGCGCTTAAGGCGTTCAGTGTTCTCAAGGCCGTCGATTCTACAAACCCATCAAGAGTTCCAGGGGACTCCTACTGATGACTGACGTAATCCAAAACTCCCAGACTACTACCAGCCCCGGCCAAGCCGAGCAAGTGAGGGCTCAACCCAAGGGCCTGCCCAAGCCGCTGGCGGGTATCCGGGTGGTCGACTTTACCTGGGTCCGCGCCGGGCCGTGGGCTGCCCGCTGGCTGGGCGCCTTTGGCGCCGACGTGATCAAGGTTGAGTGGCCGGAGAACCTGGATACCCTCCGCCAAAACCGCTTCACCGTCCCTCCGGGTGTCCAACCGGGACCCAACTCCACCGGCCAGTTCGCCGACACCAACGCCAATAAACGCGGCATCACCATCAACGTCAGGACGCCGAAAGGCTTGGCCATGATCAAAGAGTTGATCGCGGTCTCCGATGTGGTCATCGAAAACTTCAGCTCCCGGGTGATGCAACGGTGGGGGTTGGGTTACGAGGAAATGAAAAAGCTCCGTCCGGACATCGTCTACGTCTCCATGGCCGGGTTCGGCCAGACCGGACGGCACCACAGCTATAGCACCATGGGGCCATCGGCCCAAGCCCTTTCCGGACTAACCGTCCTCTCGGGCCTGCCGGGGGAACCGCCGGCTGGCTGGGGTTGGTCTTACTTGGACGACACCGGAGGCATGTTCGGCGCTATGTGCGCTTTGACCGGGTTGAAACATCGCAGCGCCACCGGCCAGGGCCAGCACGTGGACCTTTCCCAGATGATAACCGGCATCACTCTCAACGGTTCGGCGTTCTTGGACCGCACTGTTAATAGCCGTGAGTCACGCCGCGAAGGGTACCCCCCAGGTAACCGGACAGTATGGCCGGGAGCGCCGGTGATGAACAACTACCGGGGTCCCACGGTGGCGCCCCATAACGCCTACCGGACCAAGGGAGGCGGCTACAACGACTGGTGCGTGATTGCCTGCTTCTCCGACGAGGAGTGGGACAGTCTGGTTAGCGTCATGGAGAACCCGGCTTGGGCTGGCGACTCCAGGTTCGACACGCTGAAGGGGCGCATAGAGCACCAAGAGGAGATGGACCGGCAGATAGAAGCGTGGACTCTGACTCTCGGTAAGTATGAAGTGATGGAAAAGTGCCAAGCGTCCCGGGTGCGGGCCATGCCGGTCCAAAGCTCCGAGGACCGGGTGGAGCACGATCCCCAGCTTCGCTTCCGGGGCATGTACTCGGTGTTGCCCCATCCGATGCTGGGACAATGGAAGTTCCAGAATGCGCCTTTCCAACTAACCAAATCCCCGGCCGAGGTGGTGCGGCCTCCGCCAATGATCGGGCAACACAACCGGGAGATTTTCGAAGACCTCTTGGGCGTGCCTGTCGGCGAGATCGTCGAGGCTTACCACGACGGGACCTTCTGGCCTCCCGAAATGCCCAAATACTCCTATATTGAGGAGTCGTTGCCGTGACCACCGAGTCCAGTCTCAACGGGCCTTTAGCCGGGGTTAGGGTATTGGAGTTGGCCGACCTCAAGGTCCAGTATTGCGGCAAACTTATGGCTGACTTGGGGGCCGACGTAATCACCATCGAGCCTCCGGGCGGACAGACTACCCGCTCTGTGGGGCCATTCTTGGATGATGACCCGCGGCGTGACCGCAGCCTGTCTTTCTGGCATTACAACACCTCCAAGCGGGGAATTACCCTTAACCTCGAAACCGCCGACGCCCGACGGATTTTTAAGCAGCTCGCCGCGTCCGCCGATGTGGTGCTGGAATCGAACCCCCCCGGATATTTGAACAACCTTGGGTTGGGGTACGAGTCTCTTGCCGAGGCGAACCCGGGCCTTATCATGTGCTCGTTGACGCCGTTTGGACAAACGGGCCCGTGGAGGGACTTCCTGTCGTCGGACCTGCTCCACCTGGCGGCCGGAGGGCAGATGGCCTCTTCCGGCTACGATCCGGAAGACGTGCCCGATGCTCCTCCCATTGCCCCGGGCGGCGGTAATGCGTGGCACATCGGCGGCCATTACGCTTACATGGGTATTCTTGCAGCCCTTTATTACCGTGATCTAGCCGGAGAAGGACAGTACATCGACGCTTCGGTCCACGAAGCCTGCGCTTTAACTACTGAGGGAGCCATCGCCATCTACCTCTCCACCGGGGAGGTAGTGCGGCGGCACACTGGCCGCCACGCATCGCCGGACCAGTCCACCAAGATCCAACTCCGCACCAAGGACGGTGGTTGGGTCAACGTCACCCGCTCTGGCAGCAACTTGACGCCTGCCCGCCTAAGGCGACTGGCCGAGTGGATGGACCAGTACGGCTTGGCCGATGACCTGCTTGAAGACAAATACTTGGACTTGGCGGTAGTGCAGGAGAGCGCCGATCACACCACCGAGGTCATGGCCAATTTCTTCGGCAACCTCTCTCAAGACGAAATCTGGCAGGGGGGTCAGGAGCGGGACTTTCCTTGGGGCGCCATCCGTACTCTCGATGAGATAATAGATGATCCCCACCTGGAGGACCGGGGGTTCTTCGTCGAAGTAGAACACCCGGAACTGGGGCGGAGTTTCATTTATCCGGGCGCCGCCGCAGTCTACAATGGGTCTCCGTGGCGAATATCCCGGCGAGCGCCCCTGACCGGTGAGCACAACGAAGAGATTCTCGGTGGTGAGCTGGGATTAACCCAGGAAGAGTTGGCGCAACTCGCCGAGACCTCGGCTATCTAACGATACGCACGGATGCTTTTGTAGCTGGTACGGTTTGATGGCCCACGCCTCCTTTCCGGAGCAACCATGACACAGCCCGATACCCACGATTGGGATGAGTTTCTTAAGGCTAGGAATGAGCTCGAAGCCGCCAATGAATACCACATTGGCCTTCTGGACAGATACACTAGCTCTACAAATCGCCCTGGGCAGCCTCTGAAGGTGGCGACCAAAGCCGCCAAGGCTGAGATTGAGGCTGCCGAAGAGCGGCTGGACGCAGCTCGTGACCGGATGCGACTGGCGCAGTCTCGCCTAAGGTAGGAAGCTGGTCTCTTGTCAGCACTGGGGCCGCCGCCGGATACCATAGCCTAAGTCACTAAATGAGGATGCCTTGCTGGATGGCGACGGGCTCCGCTCCCGGAGAGTTGGTGAGATTGTAGAGGCGGCCTCTACTTCCTTTGTGGCCCAGTGCTACCAACTCTACGGGGCCCCGCCTCTGGGCAGTTTCGTCAGGACCGGTTCCCCAATGACCCGGGGTACGGTAATCTACGGCGTGGTCTATGGGGTCAGCACCCTACCTATAGACACCAGTCGGCCGGTGCTGGCAAGAGGGGAAACCGCAGTCACCGAGGGGGAAGTGTTTCGCGACAATCCCCAGTTAGCTAGGCTGTTCACCACTCGGTTTGAGGCCCTGATTACCGGGCACTTGGATGGCGAGGACGTCTTTCTTTCAAGCTTAAGGCAGTTTCTGCCGCCCCTGCCGCCGGAGATACACTCCTTCGCTTACTCCTGTTCCCCTGAAGAAGTCGCCCGGTTTACCTCAAGATTGGGCTTTCTATCCCTTCTTCTAAATTCCGGACTGCCCATCGCCGATGAAGTGACCGGCGCCTGCTTGCGGGTTGCCGCAGCGGCTCAACCCGACGGGGAAGAATTTTTGGCCAGCGCCAGCAGAGCGCTGGCGGTCCAGTTGGCGGGGGACGTTCCACGCTTAAGCGCCATCCTGCGCCGGGTAGCAACATGACCAATGGGCCTCAGGCCTTCGACTCCGCTGCGCTGCGCTCAGGCGGACATCATGGCAACGGCGACACTAGGGCTTACGGGAGAGTGGGCGCCCAAGAAGGGGATTTCCTCGGCTTGGTGGTGGACGGGTCGTTAACCAACGGGTTGGAGGTGCGGCTGGACCCGGCCACGTCGGTTGAAAACGTCAAGGTGGGGACCTTTGTCACCATCCAGGGTTCCCAACACCGGTTCTTTGGTGTGGCTACGGACGTCGCTTTGGGCGCCTCGGACCCAAGGTTGAAACATTCTCCTCCTCAGGCCGATGAAGCCTTCATCTCTCAAGTGCTATTGGGCACCGTGGCCTACGGGACGGTGTCGGTCCTTCCCAACCTGATCATGCCGGTTTCCGGTTTTACTGGGGGCTTGGGCGATTCCGATCAGCGGCCGGTGGCCGCCAAAACTATACCACCCCACTTTTCCAAGGCCTTCGCCGCTTCGGAGCAGGATGTGGCCATAGTGTTTGGGCAGGAGGATGAACGCCACTTTTGGATTGGAAGCCCCCTGGATATGCAGGCCAAGGTGTGCCTTGACCTGGATGAACTGGTAAAACGCTCCATCGGGGTCTTTGGTAAGAGCGGCACTGGCAAGACCTTTCTCACGAGGCTCCTCTTGGTAGGTATTTTGCAAGGCGGCCAAGCGTCCTCGCTGATATTCGACATGCATAGCGAATACGGTTACGGCGGCCAAGACACCGACAACGGCAGGTTCGTCAAGGGCCTCAAGCAGTTGTTCCCGTCGCAGGTTTCCGTCTTCACGCTGGATGAAGAGAGCTCCCGGCTGCGCGGAAGCACCCCTGATGAGGTGGTGCAAATTGGTTACGGCGAGATCGAGCCCGAAGACATCGAGCTACTACGAGAGTCGCTGAACCTGTCGGAGGTGGCCGCGTCTGCCGCATTCAACTTGGAGCAGAAGTTCGGGGCGGGCCGGTGGCTGCAACAGTTTCTGGACTTGGAGGGCAGGGCGGCCGTTTTTGAATTAGCCGGTGAAATCCAGGTACAGCCCCATGCTTTGGGGGCCCTCTACAACCGGTTGAGCCGCTTAAAGCGTTTCGGGTTCTTGAGCAGTGACCGTGGACGGGGGGGCTTTGGACCGGATACGGCCGCCAGGATGATCGAGCACTTGGAGAGGGGCAAGCAGGTGGTGTTGGAGTTTGGGCGTTTCGGCAGCGACTTGAACGCCTACATCCTGGTGAGCAACCTGCTCTCCCGCCGGATCCACGACCGTTACGTGCGCCAGAGTGAGGAAGCCGAGGGCGGCGTCGGCAAAAGGCCCAGACCCCTGGTGATAGTGATCGAGGAAGCCCATAAGTTTCTCAATCCGTCGGTGGCTTCGCAGACTATCTTCGGCACCATCGCCCGGGAGATGCGGAAATACAGCGTCACTTTGATGGTCATCGACCAGCGGCCCAGCGAAATTGAGCAAGAGGTGTTGAGCCAAGTGGGCACCCGTTTGACTTGCTTACTGGATAACGAGCGCGACATTGACGCGGTGTTGTCGGGTACGCCCGGCAGCCGGCAACTGCGCGGCGTGTTGGCCAGGCTGGAGTCCAAGCAGCAGGCGCTGGTCTTCGGCCACGCACTCCCGATGCCAGTGGTGGTGCACACCAGAGAATACGGTTCGCCCGAGTCTTACGACCTGCTTAGTAAGGGCCCGATGCCTAGATCGATGGTCGGCTCCGGGAGTCAGGCTGAAACCAGCGAGGAACGCTTGGAGCGGGAGATCGCCGAGCTGTTTTAAGGCAGGTCCTGGCTATACTCCGTCCCGATGTGGCCCGCAGCCTGTAGTTCGGCGTATTCCTCGTCGGTGAACTTTAGCAGCGTCTTGTAGACGTACTCGTTGTCTTCCCCCAGCCGTACTGGCCCCCGGCGGATCTGGAGTGGCGTCTCCGACATCGTGAAAGGCGCCGCCGGGTATCGGTGGGTCCCTGTGTCTTCTTGGAAGACCTCCTGAAAAACGCCCCGCTCGTTCAAGTGGGGGTCGTTATAAGCGTCACGCTGGTCCATGACCGGGCCGGCGGCTACTCCAACCGACTGGAGCAGGCGCATCACCTCATAGTGGTCCTGCTGGCTGGTCCACTCGCCGATGTGCCGGTCGATCTCGTCGTGGTGCTCCCAACGATGCAGCGGGTCGGCGAATCGCGGGTCCCGGCTCCACTCCGGGTCGCCCAAAGCGCCGCAAAAGGCCGCCCAATCATCTTCGTTAAGAATCGTGATGCAGACCCAGCGGTCCTCGCCCCGGCAGGGGTAGCATCCCTGGATACCGTAGGGGTGGCGGTTGCCCAGGGTTGTCTGGAGACGGTTATTTATAGTGTAGTCCATGACCGCTTGACCCAGATAAGGAAAGAAATTCTCTACCTGTGACAATTCGATGAGTTGCCCCTTACCGGTGCGCCGCCGGTAGTGGAGGGCTGAAAGGACCGCAAAAGCGCCTCCGGCGCCGGAGGCGGCATCGGCAGCATAGACCGAAGTAATTCCGGTGGCGTCCATGTCCGGATAGCCTCTTAGCGAGTTGTGGCCTGCAACGTCCTCGTTCATCGGAGCCACGCCCCGGTAATTCTGATAGGGGCCGGAGTTCCCCAACGCAGGCATCCGCAGCATGATCAAGTCCGACTTGATTTCCTTCAATACCTCGTAGGTAATCCCTAGCTTTTCCATAGTCTCGGTGGGGTTGTTTTCGACGAGCACATCGCTAACCGAAACCAACCGGCGGAAAACACCCTGTCCTTCCGGCTTGAGCAGGTCGACCGTCATGCTCCGCTTATTGCGGGCATGGGAATTAAAGAGGGGCCAGCGGTTCCAAGGATTTTCTCCCACCTTCCGGTCCGGCATACCGGCAACCCAAACCAGAAAGTTGTCTATAAAGGCCTGGCTGGGGTGGGCCATAACCCCACGAGTAAGGGGAGGAAAGAAATTGGTGGACTCAACCCGGATTATCTCCGCCCCTAAGTCCGATAACAGGGCGGTGGTGTAGGGACCGGCCCAGACCAGTGTGAGGTCCAATACTCTTACCCCTTCCAGCGGAAGATTGGCCATGTCTTCTCCCTTCAGAGTGGTTAGTGGCTAGTGACCAGCCGCCGCGGACACTAGCCACTAACCACTGATGTTAGGCTCCCAGGTAACGGCGCAGCCAGCCCATGGCGTGAGCGTTGAAGTCGGTACAGGGGTTGTGGTCAAGGTCCGGGTAAACGTGTATTGCTTTGGGCCCTGGTATCTTCTCGAACACCGGCATGACGGTAGAGTAAGGACATACTTGGTCGGCCAGTCCCACGTCAAATAGCGTGGGGCAGCGGACCATCTCCGCGAGGTTGAGAGTGTCGAAGTATGCCAGAGTGTCCAGCATCGCCTGGCGCATTCCTGGGTTCTGGGAGAGGTACTCGCCCAGTTCCCGGTAGGGCTTGGTGGAGATGTCGATCGACACCGGGAAGTTGCATAAGAAAGGCTCCTCGGCCACCGCCACTTGCAACCGAAAATCCAGAGCTGCGGTGGCTAGGGTTAGCCCGCCCCCCTGGCTGCGGCTCCACATCCCCAGTCGGGAGCTATCGAGTTCTTCCCGGGAGCAGAGGAAGTCCAGTCCCCTGAGGCAGTCCATGTAAGCGCCGCGGTAATAGTATTTCTCTTTGTCGGCGATCCGATAGGTGAGCTTCGTCCCGGACTCCAATTGCCACTCCCGGGCGCTCTCTCCTTGGGCCCGGGGGAAAAGGGTCAGCACCGCAAATCCGCTGGTTACCAGGTGATAAGGGATGGGTTTGTCGCCGCCGTAACCGGGCACTGCCAGTACCGCCGGCAGTCCGGCCCTAGCGCCCAAGTCCTTGGGCACCGAATACCATCCCCGGAGGCGCCTGCCTTGAAAGCTGTCCAAAGCCACAGCATAGGTGGTGAAGTCACGGCCGCTAAGGTCGGGCGCTTCAGCCAGAGAAGCGTTAAGCGGCGTTAGACTCAATTCTTCAGTGGTGCGTTGCCAGAAATCGGCCAAGTCTCCCGGTTGCATTTTAGATCACACCTTGTTGCCGAAGCCGGATTACATCTTCCTTGCTATAGCCCAAGCCGGTAAGCACCTCTTCGTTGTCCTGCCCCAAGGTTGGAGGGGGACGCCGGACCTCCCAAGGGGTTTCTCCCATAATGAAGGGACGGCCGGGAAGCTTTACCTCTCCCAACTGGGGGTGCTCCACTCGGGCAAAAGCGCCGCGTTGGTTGAATACCGGGTCATTGATCACATCCTCCACCGTGTTCAACGGGGCGCTGATAACGTGGTGGGCTTGGGCCAATTCCCAAAGCTCCATTTTGGTGTGTTCCAGACACCAACCCAAGAAGAAAGCGTTGAATTCTTCTACGAGCCCGGGGTCGGTCTGCGCCTGAGGTGTGTACCACTTGGGGTCCTTGAGGAATTCGGGGTCGCCTAGCATACTGACCACCCGGGGGAAGTAGAGGAGTCCCCCAAACCATTCGAAGTAGCCGTCCTGGCATGGGAAGATGCCAAAGGGGTATCCCGAAGTCGCCAAGGGCAGCCGGGGAGTGGTCTCCCCAGTGTACTGAAATCCGACCAAGGTTGAAGTCCGCCGGTCCTGGCTGCCTATCTGGGTATCCAAGATAGAAATATCCACGTGTTGGCCGGTGTCGTCGTATCTGGCGGCGAAGAACGCTCCCATGGTGGCCACCGCGGCGATGGTGCCGGCTTGGTACAGGCCCACCGTCCCTCCGAGCTTTATAGGTTCCCGGTCTTCCAGACCCGTGGAATACATTTCGCCGCCCATGCCGTAAAAGATGATCTCCGAGCCCTTGTAGTCCCGGTAGGGTCCGGTCTGTCCAAAGTTGGAGACTGAAGTCATCACCAACTTGGGGTTGATGCCACGGAGAGTATCGTAGTCCAAAGAGAAGCCAGCCATAACGCTAGGACGATAACTCTCCACGACAATGTCGGCTTGCTCCACCAACCGGGTGGCGATCTTTTTGCCAGCTTGGGACTTCAGGTCGAGGGTGATGCTCCGCTTGTTGGTGTTGAGGTGAAAGAAGAGCCCGCTTTTCTCCTGGTGCGGCACGTCGCCCGGGAAGGGCCCTAACCGACGTGCCCCGTCCCCGGTGCCCGGTTTCTCCACCTTGATTACGTCAGCGCCGTAGTCCGCCAGAAGCTTGGTGCAATAGGGGCCAGCGATGTAATGGCTGAAGTCCAGGACCTTAATATCGGACAGCGCTTGGTCTGGCATTACTCTTCCTATGGGACCTCAACTACTCAGTAAGCTTCTCGTCTAGCCGGCTAGGTGTAGGCCTACCATTACTCCCATCAATGTCGCCCATGAACTGAGCACCAGGACATAGATGTTATTGAAGCGCCTGTCCACCTGATCGAACCGGATATTCATCTCGGCCCGCATATCGGTCCGCAAGCTAGTCATCTCGGTCCGTAGCCCGTTAAGATCGGTCCGTAGCCCGTTAAGATCGGTCCGTAGCCCGTTAAGATCGGTCCGTAGCCCGTTAAGATCGGACCGCAAAGTATTGACGGACTCATTCAGGTCGTCCAGCCGCTGGTCTACCTGCTCGTAGGCGCCTTCTAGCCTGCTTACTCGTTGTTCCATTGTCATGGCCTAAGTCTTTAGGTGCAATGATACCATGCGTCTCACACGGCGTGTGACCTCTGTCACCGTGTCAGCGTTGCCGGTCAATAGCTACGCCAATCGCACCCGTTCGCCCGATTATTCGCCGGTTGCGGGTCGGCGTGGGCCGTGGGACTTTCTTTGGCCGCGAACGCCCGTCGCCAAAAAAGAAAAGGCCCCGGAGCGGGGCCTCAATTTTCGAGCCAAGAATTACGCTAGCCTTTGAAATACAACCCTATGATGGCCGCCAATGTCGCAAGCCAAGTACTCCCTAGTAGGATGTAGAGGTTGTTGAACCGGCTATTGACCTCGGCCCGTAGGCTATTCATATCGGCGCGTAAGCTGTTCATGTCTGCCTGCATCTCGGTCCGTAAGCCGTTCATATCGGCCCGCATCCTGGTCCGCAGCCCGTTAAGATCGGCCCGCAAAGTATTGACGGACTCATTCAGGTCGTTTAGCCGCTGGTCTACCTGCTCGTAGGCTCCTTCTAGCCTGCTTACTCTTTGTTCCAAAGCCACCCGGTTACTCCTGGGGTCTTAATATCGCAATATCATAAGCGGTTTACCGCGGAAACTCCACGGAGAGCCGCCGCCGCCGCACCAGGCCACGCTATATGGCATCAAATGACCGATGCTGCGATAGGTACTAAACGCGGTTGGCATTGACTACAGCCTGCCCCCGAAGAATACCGGCGCCTGCTTGCGGTAAACCTGGATGCGGCTTCGCGCCGACTCGACTACGAAGATCCGGTCTTGTTCGTCCACCGCAACGGCAATGGGGCCCCAGAACAGATTTTCCCGTTCGATGCCTTGGGCGATTTCCCGCTCCTGCCACATCTCGGAGTTGGCGTCCAGTTTTTCCTTGCCCCACTTGGAGATGGTGCCGTCGCCGGTCATCTTGGCTACAAAGCCGCCGTCGGCGTCGAACACTTGGAGCCGGTCATTGCCCCAGTCGGACACGTAGATGAGCCCAGCCCGGTCTACAGCAACCCCGGTGGGCCGGTTCAGTTCCCCGTCACCGCTGCCGGAACCGCCGAATTTCATCATGAACCGGCCATCAGAGGCGAATTTTTGAATCCGGTCGTTGCGCCAGTCGGCTACGTAAACATTGTCCTCGGCGTCGGTGGTGATGCCCCAAGGTAGGTGAAACTGGCCGTCATCACTGCCCTGCGAGCCCCACTTGGCTAGGAATTTTCCGTTCTTGGTGAACTTCTGCACCCGGTGGTTCACGCTGTCCACCAGCAGCAGGTTGTCCTCCCGGTCAACGGCCAGCCCCGAAGGGCGGTCGATCTCGCCGTCGCCACTGCCTTGGGTGCCCCACTTGCCGATCCACTCGCCGTCTTTATCGAAGACGGAAATCCGGTTCAACCATTCGTCGGCCACATACACGTTGGACTCGCTGTCCAAGGCAATCGACGTCGGCCAGATGAGCGAACCGTCGGCGGCCGAAGCGTCGGCCTCACCGGCAGTGGTGACGCCTCGCGCGAACTCGCCAATATATTCTTCGTCCACACTACACATCGTGACCCGTTTACCGTCGGGCCGGTACTCGTAAGACCGGCTCACCACGTACATAAGGTCTCCCGCCCCCCGGGCCATGGCTACCGGGTTGCGGAACCCCGGGCCGGAGAATTCGGCCCGCCCTATGGTGTGGCTGTACTGGAATGAGGCAGCCAGCGTCTGTGTCGTCATTACACTTCCACCAACGTAGGATTAACTGGACTATGGTTTGGGCATGGCTAGGCCATTCTCTAGAGAATATCCAGTTGTTCGAAAGTCCCGCCGACAATGGGTTTGGAATCCAAGCCCATCCACCGCTCTAGCAACGCGGCGTAGAGGCCGCGGAAATCGTTGTTAAAGTGGAGGTCCCCTTCCAGCAGTTTATCCGCCGCTAGCGAGGGATACTCACCGTACAGCCCACCCTTAATCGCGTCCCCAACCACAAAAGCGACCCCTCCCGACCCGTGGTCGGTCCCGGACCCGTTGTCGTGCACCCGTCGGCCGAACTCGGTGAAGAGCAACACCACAACGTTGTCCGAAGCGCTATGCTCTTGCAGGTCGTCGTAGAAATCCTTAACGGCGTTGGAAGCCCCACCCCACAAATTGGAGTGGGCGGTTAGCTGACCCGCGTGGGTGTCGAAGCTGTTGTAGGGGGCGGTGGTGTAGAGGACTCTGGTGCCCAGGTCTGCCAGATGCACTTGGGCGATGTTCCTCATATACTGGGCTACGGTGTTGCCGTCGTATTCCACGGAAGAGGAATACTTAGCCGGGGCTGTGCTCAGAATGTCGGCGCCCCTCAAAGCATCGGTGCCCGTTTGAGACAAGTAGTCGGTGACCGCGCCGCGGCCGATGGCCGGGGAGTACATGCGGGAGAAAATTTCCAGGGCTTCGTCCCGCTCGTCTTCAATACCGGTAAGGACGCCGTAGGTCTCCAGACTTCCTACCGATGCCACCGGGACGCTGGGCGCCGCCAGCGCCCGGGGCAGCCCGCGGCCAAAGTTGACCCCGGTGAGCACATTCTCCCCATTGGGGTCCAACTCCCGGATCGTCCGGCCCATCCAGCCCTCGGTGCCCACCTTGTCGGGCTCGCAGGTGTGCCAGATGTCCATCGAGCGGAAGTGCGACCGGTTGGGGTTGGGGTAACCCACGCCTTGAATTACCGCTACCTTCCCTTGGTCGTACAGGTCCTTTAGCGGCGCCATGGAGGGATGGAACCCAACGTGGTCGTTCAGGGCCAACACTTGGTCCTGCGGTACCCGGACCGAGGGCCTGTTGTCCGCATATAACGGGTCACCATAAGGCACCACGGTGTTTAAGGCGTCGTTTCCACCGGACAACTGAAGTACCACCAACACCGGGTCTTTCCTGTTGGAAGTCATAGTCTAGCTCCTAAGTTTCGGCTACTGGTCCTTCGCCAAGCTCTAGAAGAGGAAGCGGGTGCTTCTACTGCTACTCCGCCGTGGTGCCTCCGTCAATCACCAGTTCGGCCCCGGTGACGAAGGAGGACTCATCGGAGGCTAGGTACAGCACCCCGTAAGCTATATCCTCGGTCGTTCCCACTCTCTTTAGGGGCAACCGCCGCATTCGCTCTTCCATCAATGCCGGGTCGTTCAACGTGTCTTGGATCATCGGGGTGTCGATGGGACCGGGATGGACCGAGTTGCACCGGATGTTCTCCCTGGCATATTGGACCGCCGTGGACTTGGTCAAAAGCCGGACCGCGCCCTTGGTCGCCGTATAGCTAGGGGAGCCGTTCAGGCTGCCGACCAGCCCCGCCGTTGAGGAGATGTTGACGATGGAGCCGCCGTCGGCTTGGCGCATGGCCGGTATTGCGTGTTTAGTCCCTAAGAATACCCCTTTGGCGTTGATCGCCATAATGCGGTCCCAGTCCTCTTCGGTGGTCTCCTCGATGCTCTTACGGATGAGGATACCAGCATTGTTGACCAAGACATTCAGCTTGCCGTAGCGGGTAACCGCAGTATCCACGGCGCTACGCCAATCGTCTTCGCTGGTCACGTCCAAGTGAACGTAAGTAGCCGCCAAGCCCAACTCCTGGATCTCGGCCTCGACTTTTCGGCCCTCCTCATCCAGGATGTCCCCGAATACTACGCTGGCGCCCTCTCGCGCCATCATCAGGGCCTCGGTGGCCCCTTGGCCCCGGGCCCCGCCGCTAATCAGCGCTACTTTTCCGTCTAATCTTCCCATTTGGTCATTCGTCCTATGGAGCTTTCCGAATCTCTGGGGCCCTGTTCAGTCCAAGCGGTGCCTTAAGCGAACTGGTATTCCTGAGTGGCGACAATCATCTGGAGCATCTTGCCGACCCGAGAGGAAAACTCCTCGGTGCCGGCGCGCAACTCGCCCGCCTTCTCCACCAACTCTACCAACTCGCTCCGGGTGTCTTCGGGCAGCTCGTATCCTCCTAGCATGTCGAGACAACCGTCGACCAAACCCTCAGATGACAAGGCGCCTTCCTGAGCCTCCAGCCGGTCAATGATTGCTTTAATCCCGGGGAGGTCCGTCCTGCCTACTTGATCGGCAGCAAAGTTGATGCGCTCCACCAAAGTTCCGCTGTCGATCCACTCCCGCCCGGTGTGCCAGCCTTCCACTGTGGGAGGGTTCATCAAGTCCTGTCCCATATACCTGATTTCCATCGCCATCTGGTGAAGCCCAGGCTTGGGCGCGTCGAAGTCTCCCGCCAAGCGCAGGGTGCCGATGACTGCTTCGGTCGGGCTCTTGACCTTGGCAAACCTGGCTTGTTTGAAGAAGTCGGAGTTGAACAGGACCCGGAGCATGGAACTGATTTCGTAATTGGAACGGAAGTACTCCGCTTCCAGAATCTTGATGGCCTCAAGGTCACGCGGCGGGGTGTCCTGCCATGCCGGTACTTGCGGCTCGTCGGCCACGAAGAAATTGTACAGGTGCCTGGAAATGAACCGGGCGGCGGCGGGCTGGCGGGCAATGATGTCTATCACGTCTTCGCCATTCCAGTGCCCCGTTTCGCCCAAGAAGGTCTTTTCGCTATCGTCGTGGTCGGCCTCGTTGTAGATAAAACCGGACTCGTAACGGCCGTAGGGGTAACGCGGTATAGCGTTGTTGATGGTCCAGCCGGTGAAGGCCCGGGCGCACACCTTCACATCCTCTTCGGTGTAGTTGGGTTGCCCGTCCATTCCCACGCCCAGAGAGAACAACTCCAGAAGCTCCCGGCCGTAGTTCTCGTTAATAGCATCCTTGTGGCTCATGCAGTTGTCCAGATAAAAGACCATGGCGGGGTCCCGGGATAGCTCCTTTAACAAGGTGGGGAAGCTGCCCATGCCGTAGTTTCTAAACATGTCCAGTTGTATCTGGATCTGCTTGCCATGTTCGCACTTGGAGTTTCCGGTACAGAGGATACCGTGCCAGAACAGGGCCACTTTTTCTTGCAGCGGCTTCTGGGTGTTAATCATGCGGTAGGTCAAGTACGCTTGGTTGACTTCCAAGGCGTTCATCTCTTTCCAGTCAATGAAGTACCGCTGCAACAGGTCCATGTCCAAGTCCGGCTGCTCCTCGGGACGCAGCAATTCCTCCACCGTGGCCTCATAACCCTTGGCTGCCCGCCTTTCGAGCTCGTTGTACGACGCCCCAAATCCGGCGCGGCGCATCAGGTGTGCCATTAGTTGGATGTCTTGGTTGGCCATGAACACCACTCCTGATTGAAGTTTGATCGGGAAAAGGAACAAGTCTCGGAAAATATGCCCTTTATTGTGCCGGATTATAATGATTCCTACATAAGATTGTCCATGTCTTCACCAAACGCAGCGATTGCCCGCGCCATCGGAGGGGGAGTTTTCCTCATCGAGCAATTATTTACCACAGAGAGCACAGAGGCCGTTCTGTTCGCTCCTCGAACTCGATAATAGCGCACTCCCATAAGGACATCTTAAGGGTTTGGCCACAGAGGACTTTTCGTCTTGCTCTGTGGCCTCTGTGGTTAAGCTCTAAGCGCCGCCGAACCGGCGGCGGTGTTGCCGCAGCGTTCAATCATTCATTATCACCGGAATCCCGGCGGCTTCCGCCTTGGCCGCCGATTCCGGGTTGACGACTCCGTCCTGCATCCAGATGTACTTCACGCCCACCTCGATGGCCTGATCGACCACCGGCGGCACCAACTCAGAACGCCGGAAGATGTCCACCATGTCGATGGGCTCGGGCACCGACTTCAAGTCAGGGTAGCTCTTCTCTCCCAAGGCCTCCTCGATCATCGGATTAACCGGGATGATCCGGTACCCTTGGGACTGCATATATTTGGATACCCGGTGGCTGTCCCGGGCCGGGTTGTCGGAAAGCCCGACCACAGCGATGGTATGGCTGTTACGTAACTGCTCTTCTACCAGGTCCATCGGCTTCTCCTTTACATAAATCCGTTTCGTGGTTGGCCTATCAGCCGCGGTGCCTAGCCCGGGTGTCCGGGCTGACTTCTACCAAAAGGCGTCGGGACCATGTCCGGGCGAGGGTTGAAATTACCAATCTCGGCTGCTGATGTACTTGAAAGCCGCGATGGCTGCCGTAGCGCCATCGCCTGCGGCGGTTATCAACTGGGATACCGAATGTTGGCGGATGTCGCCAGCCGCGTACAGTCCGGGAATCTCCGTCTCCATCGAGAGGCTAACCGGTATGTGACCGGCGTTGTCCAACTTCACCAGTCCCTTTAACAGTTGGGAATTGGGTTCCAGGCCGACGTAAACGAACAACCCCGAAAGAGGCAGCACGTTCTCCAGGTTGGTGACCACGTTCCGCACTCTTACTCCGGAGACGGTGTCTTCGCCCAAGACTTCATCGACGACGGAGTTGTAAACGATTTCGATTTTGGGTTCCCGGTGCAGCCGGTCCTGCAACACCCGTTGGGATTGCAGGTGCTCTTGGCGGTGGAACAGCAGTACGCGGTCGGCAAACTGGACCAGGGTGAGTGCTTCGTCGGTGGCCGAGTCACCCCCGCCGACCACCCCCACCACTTGTCCCGTGAAAAGGGGCCCATCGCAGGTGGCGCACTGGGAAACCCCTCGTCCGTACATTTCCTCTTCGCCGGGAATTCCCAGTCGGCGCAGTGTGGAGCCGGCAGCCACGATCACCGCTTTGGCCCGGTAGTCGGCGCCGTCAGTGGCCACGACTTTGTAGGGGCCGTCCCGGGACACACCGGTGACCTCGGCCATGATGAAATCAACCCCGGAGTCCATTGCTTGTTCCTGCGCTGCCGGCGCCAACTCGGCCCCGGAGATACCTTGAGGGAACCCCGGGAAATTCTCGATATTCTCGACGTTGATTATCTGGGCCCCTCCCATCATTTGCTCGATCAGCCCGGTTTTCAGGCCATAACGCCTGCCGAACAAGCCCGCGGTCAACCCGGCCAATCCGCCCCCAACCACCAAGACATCGTAATCACTCGCCAAATTGATAACCTCCTCGCAACCCCTCGGGTCTTCTTGCTCCGGCCAAGCCAAGTGTAGCTATACCTGGCTAAACTGTGGGCCGGGCCAGAGGGATGTAGTAGTTTCTTCATTTTGGAGACTTTTGGCTTGGTGCGCAACTGCCGGTTACCCGCTATCTCCGGTTTCTTAATCCGGCAATCCCTGCTAATGTAGTGTGGTAAGCGTTAGGCGTAAGTCCCAACGCACATTCATTCATTCAAACGTACATTCACAGGTGGTTGAGTATGCTGGTGGAATTGATCAGTACCAACAATGCCGACGGAGTCCGGCTGGACGGGGCTTTCTACAGTCCGCCGGTTGACGCCATCCCTATAGGACCGGTGGACGCGGTATTGTTGGTCCACGGTTCTAGGGGCAATTTCTGTGATCCTACCACCAAGGAGATGGCCGAAGACCTGCGAAAAGTCGGTTACGCTTGCCTCACCCTCAACACCACCGCCCACGACACCGTATGGGCCAACGCCTCCGATGGGACCTACCGGGGCAACGCCTTCGAAATCCTGGACCGCACCTGCTTGGACCTCAAAGCGGGAATCGATTATTTGTACGATGCTGGCTATCGCTACATAGCCCTGCTGGGACACAGCATGGGCGCAGTGAGGGTAACCTATTACGCTGCTACTCGGTCCGACCCCCGGGTTTGCGCCGTAATTCCGGTGTCTCCGGTGCGGCTGTCTTTCTCCTACTACCAAAAGTCAGCAGACGCCCAGGAATTCCAAGACACCGTTAACCAAGCGGAGGCCCTGGTTGCCGCGGGCAAAGGCCATGAACTGCTGGACACCGGGTTCCCCATCCGTCAACTTTTCAGCGCTGCCTCCTATCTGGACAAGCATGGCCCGGCGGAACGCTACAACCTGGTGAACTTGGCCTCGGACATTGATATTCCCCTGCTGGCGATTGCCGGCTCGCTTGAGACCCACACCAGGCTGCAAGATATGGCCCGCGACTTAGCGCAAGCTGCGGTCAACAGCCCGAAAGCCGAGTACGCAATAGTTGAGGGGGGCGACCACTCACTGGCAAATAAGAAGCGGGAGGCCTCGACCAACGTCTTGCGCTGGCTGTCGTCTCTGGCGACCCAACCCATCGGCGTGTAACGCGGGCGAGGCAACAAGCTTTTAGGCTGACTGATGAATCAGAGAGAAGATGCCCCTGCCGCCTCGTATGGGGTGCACTCGGAGCGCAACGTGACGGCGCGGATGCGGGATGGAACGCTCCTTGCGGCGGATGTCCACCTTCCGGCACGGGACGGCCGCCCCGTAGCCCTGGACTCAGTAGCCCTGGACTCAGTCGAAGGCGCATTTCCGGTGTTGCTTCACCGGACTCCCTATGACAAATCGGCCGAAGCCAGGGTGCTGGAAGCCAGTTTCTTTGCCGCTCATGGCTACGCCACCGTGGTGCAAGACTGCCGGGGGCGTTATGCTTCCGAAGGCGGGTTCACCAAGTACGTTGACGAGGGACCCGACGGCTTCGATACGGTAGAGTGGCTGGCCCAACAACCTTGGTGCAACGGCAAAGTGGGCGCCTTCGGCTTATCTTACGGGGCCCACACCCAAGCCGCGCTTGCTTGTTTGAATCCCCCTCACTTGACTTGTTTGTGGATGGATTCGGGAGGGTTTTCCAACGCCTTCCTGAGCGGTTGCCGCAACGGCGGGGCGTTTGAGCTGCGGCAGGTCACTTGGGCCTTCCGCGAGGCTGTAGCCCTGGGGTCAATGGAGAGTCCGGAAGCCAGCGCCAACCCCTTGATCACCAAATCCGCTTTAGAGCGCCAGGAAATCCGCGACTGGTTCCAGAGGATACCTTGGAAAAAGGGCCACTCGCCGTTGCGATGGACCCCGGACTACGAGGACTACTTGTTGGAAATCTGGTCCCACGAGGTGTTCGACGATTACTGGCGACAGGTGGGACTGTGCGCCGAATCCCATTACGAATCATTCGCCGCGGTGCCCCAAGTCCACATGGGTAGCTGGTACGACCCTTATTCCAAGAGCACTACCGACAACTTTACCGCCCTTAGCCAAAAAGAGGCTGCACCGGTGAGCCTCATCATGGGGCCTTGGACCCACGGCGCCCGGTCCGTCACCTACTCCGGGGATGCCGACATGGGGCCTCAGTCGGTAGTGGAGAACAATCTGGACCGGGACTACAACCACTTGCGGCTGAGGTTCTTCGACCGTTGGATGAAAGACTCGGCCAACGGTTGGGAAGAAGAGCCGCCGGTCAAGGTATTTGTTATGGGCGGCGGATCGGGCCGACGCAACTCCCACCAGCGCTTGGA
The DNA here is from genome assembly GCA_965220245.1 of Dehalococcoidia bacterium. GTDB lineage: Bacteria > Chloroflexota > Dehalococcoidia > Lucifugimonadales > UBA3495 > CBDCPI01. The sequence goes on along the minus strand of CBDCPI010000013.1, from coordinate 306,700 downwards.
CCACGGCGGGCGTTGGCGGCCGGAACAAGAGTGGCCCTTGGCGCGGGCGGTAAACACGCCCTTTTACCTGCATCCGGGAGGGATTCTATCCAGCGAGGCCCCCGTCTCGCCGAATCCCCCGAGCCGCTATCTTTTTGACCCGGAACGGCCGGTCCCAACCATCGGCGGCAACATTTCTTCGGGCCAGCCGATCATGGAGCCCGGCGGTTACAACCAGGAGGAAAGCCCCGATTTTTATAGCTCACGCCCGCCGTACCTGCCCCTGTCCACCCGGCCGGATGTGCTGGTGTTTCAGACCCTGCCGTTGACCGAGGACACGGAGGTCACCGGGCCCATTCAGGCCAATCTCTGGGTGGCGTCTTCGGCGGTGGATACGGACTTTACCGCCAAGCTACTGGATATTTATCCGCCTTCCCAAGACTACCCCGAAGGTTACGCTTTGAACTTGACCGACGGCATCTTGAGGGCCAAGTTCCGAGACTCCTGGGAGCGCCCGGAGTTGCTGGAGCCGGGTGTCATCTACCCCGTAACTATCCAGCTTCTTCCCACCAGCAACCTCTTCGTCAAGGGGCACCGTCTGCGCTTGGACATCTCCTCCAGCAACTTCCCTCGCTTCGACGTAAACGGAAACACCGGAGAAAATCCCGGAACATCCCCGGTTAGAGTCCCGGCCCAGAACAGCGTATACCACGACGACGCCCATCCGTCCCACGTGATTTTGCCGGTGGTGGCAGGGAAATAGAGGACTGCTGGCAACTCCCGGTTTTGGATTGACGAGGCTATGACCTATTTGCGTCGAGGTGACCGGACATGGCTAGCATGACCGATATTCTGGATAAGTTGTTGGAGCGCACTCGCGCCGCTCGAATATCATGGAAGCCAACTGCGGATGAGGGCACCTTCGTCGCATTGGTGGGGGAACTTTCCATCGTGATCGACATGGACTGGAGAGGCATCGGGCCTGACATGCCGACGTTGAGGATTGTCAACAAAAACGGCCGGGTCGTCGATTGGATCAACGTTGACACCCAGGAAGGCCGGGTTCACAAAGAGGACTTAGACCACTTGCACCTAATGGCCCGGCGGACCGCCCTCGGGACGGACCATGAGTTAGACCAACTGCTGGCCGCCCTCGATGCCGACCCCTAGCCATCAAGGCGAATATCTAGCTTCGCAGCATCATCATATACTGCTCGGGGTTCAAGTCCCGCCATCCCCGAGGACGAAAACCGGCCTCCTCCGCTAACTTTTGAAGCTCCTTCGGGTCTATCCGGCGCTCCAAGGGCGGGCCGTTTCCGGTCTCGACGCGGCGCCACTCCAGGATGGTGCACCAGCCCCGCGGGCTAACCAGTCCCTTTACCGCACGGAGAAACCTGGGTTTGTCCGCGCTCTGTTGCACCACAAACGCCAGAAAAACGCCGTTGACGGAACCGGGCTCCAAGGGAAAATCGAACTTCCCGCACTTCAGGACTTCAACATTCCCCATCTGGGCTTTTCTTACCGTCTCCCGGCACGCCGCCAGCATCTCTTCATCAATATCCAGAGCGTACAGCTTGCCGTTTACCAAGTATTTCGCCAGGGGCACGGTGAAAAAACCGGGCCCGCAACCAATGTCTGCCACCGTGTCGTGGAGGTTGATTCCGCTCATGCTCAGAATCAGGAAGGTATCGGTATTCTTGACACGGTCGACCGACATCAGGGCCTGGATCAGGTCCGGTGTGGATATTTCTCCAGCTTCAGAAGACATGGTAAAACTCCCTTCCGGGACTAATTTACATGACTCCCCGAGACAAAATCAATTGTAACTGTTCAGATTTGAGGAGGTTATTCCGGCCCTCCAAACCCGTCACTCCGGCGAAGGCCGGAGTCCAGGAAGTCCTCGCTGGGGGCCAGCTACGGATTCAGGGCTTTCCCCGGCTTGGTTTTCCTGGGTCCCGGCCTGCGCCGGGACGACGGGAGTGAGTCACCTCACTAAGTCTGAACAGTTACAATCAATTGCTTTCGTTGACAGCCTCATCTCCCCATCGTACACTAGGCCAGAGTCGCCCCCGGCGGCTCACCCCCTAGCGATGGGACCTCTACCCCACAGGCTGGTTACTTCCCTTCTTAAATTACTGTCTGGAGATTGGTATGCCGTCCTTGGCCCAACAAGACCCCGAAGTCGCCCAGGCAATTCAGCAAGAAGACCGGCGCCAACGCGAATATATCGTACTGATCGCGTCCGAAAACTACGCTAGCCGGTCCGTCTTGGAATCTCAGTCCGGCGTGATGAGCAACAAGTACGCTGAAGGCTACCCTGGGCGGAGATACTACGCCGGTTGTGAAAACGTCGACATAGTGGAGCGCCTGGCCTTGCAGCGGGCCAAAGAGCTGTTCAATGCCGAACACGCCAACGTGCAGCCGCACAGCGGGGCTCAAGCCAACATGGCCGCCTACTTCGCCGTGCTGGAGCCCGGGGACCGGGCGATGGGGATGCAACTGGACCACGGCGGCCACCTCACCCACGGGGCCTCGGTTAACTTTTCCGGAAAGCTGTACGACTTCGTTCCTTACGGAGTAGACCGGGAAACCGAGACCATCGACTACGACGAAGTGGAGCGATTGGCTTTGGAGCACCGGCCCAAGCTGATAATAGCCGGCTGTAGCGCCTATCCGAGGGTCCTGGACTTCCCCAGATTTCGGGCCATTGCCGATCAAGTGGGAGCCCTCTTGATGGTAGACATGGCCCACATCTCCGGCCTGATTGCCGGTGGGGTCCATCCCTCGCCTCTACCCCATGCCCAAGTGGTCACTTCCACCACCCAAAAGAGCCTGCGAGGGCCCAGAGGCGGTTTCATCCTCTGTAACGAAGATTTGGCCCGGAAAATCGACTTCGCGGTGTTCCCTTACAGTCAGGGAGGCCCCTTCATGCACGCCATCGCAGCCAAAGCGGTGTGCTTTGGCGAGGCGTTGCGGCCGGAATTCGCCGCCTATGCTTCCCAGGTGGTGGCCAACGCCCAGGCCATGGCGCAGGAAATCTCCGAAGCCGGGTTGCGGCTGGTCTCCGGGGGCACCGACAATCACCTGATGCTGGTGGACCTTACCCCTTTGGGCATCACCGGACAGGAAGCTGATTCGGCCTTGGAGAAAGTTGGCATCATTGCCAACAAGAATGCTATTCCCTATGATCCCAGGCCGCCGCGGGTCACCAGCGGCCTCCGCTTGGGCACCCCCGCCATTACCAGCCGTGGGTTCAAGGAGCCGGAGGTCAAGCAGGTCTCGCGTCTGATCGTCCAAGTGTTGCAAGCTATCGACGACGAAAAAACACAACGCCGGGTTGCCAGCGAGGTTAAAGAGCTAACCTCGCAATTCCCGGTACCCGGTCTAGACGACTAGTCAGGGCCTTTTCATTGTCACCCCGAACGCAGTGAGGGGTCTAAAATCCCTCTGGAAAGGCGAAGTTGGTCCCGGTAAGAATGTTAGATTCCTCGCGCTGCTCGGGCTGCTCGGAATGACAGAAAGGGGGGCTCCGAATGAGAATTAAAAGGCCTTGGACGACTAGTTGAGGCGCCTAGCCGCCGATGCTATAATTCCCCCGAATCCCCTCTCCCTCTGGGAGAGGGCTAGGGTGAGGGCCATTTTTCCTCTACTTCCTAACAGTGGGGTATTACTTGCGCCATTATGAACTTGTAGTAGTCCTGAGCCCGATGCTGAATCAGGAGCAAGCTTCGGACACTTGGGGACAAATAAAAGACTTTATCAGCACCCGGGATGGTGAAATTACCCATGAAGAGAGGTGGGGCACCAGGAGGTTAGCCTATCCGATCCGGAAAGGTTCTTACCAGTTCTTGGAGGGCAGTTACCACCTTACTCGCTTCAGTATCGAGAAACCAATCAATCGAGAGCTGAATACGTTCTTGCGCTTGGACGAGAAAGTTCTGCGGTCTCTGGTAACGGTGGGCTTTGCTCCGGGGACCGAGCCTCAGCCTCCCGCGCCGCGCCGCGCCGCCCCCCCGTCCCTTGGTTCACAAGAGGCCGCGGCGCCGGTTGCCGCGGCTGAACCTCCCGTTGCTGCCTCCGAAGCAGCCGCCCCCGCCGAAGCGGGACCTGCTGCCGAAGCCGCGGACACCTCGGACGCTGACGCCGCGGCGCCGGTTACCGCGGCCGAGCCAGTAGCCGAAGCGGGACCGGCAACCCAAGAAGCAACTCCAGAAGAAGCGCCCCCGGTCGAAGCCGAGGGACCGGTAGCGGAAACCGAGGCAGTAGCCGAAAGGGAAGAACCGGCCCCAGAGGTTGGGGCGGCCGCTGCCGCCGAGGAAGAGCCTGAAGACGCGGACGGGGAAGAGAGAGGGTCGTAGGGGAGGGGAGCCTTGAATAAGATAATCGTTATCGGCAATCTCGGGCGAGACCCGGAGATGCGCTACACCGCCTCGGGCCAGAGCGTCACCTCCTTCTCGGTGGCTACCAACCACCGGTACACTACTGGAGGGGAACAGCGCGAGGAGACCGATTGGTTTGACGTTAGCGCTTGGGGGCGGCTGTCCGAGCTATGTAACCAGTACTTGTCCAAGGGTCAACAGGTGTACCTGGAAGGCAGGCTGCACTTGGATAGTTACCAAGGCCGGGACGGCCAGACCCGTTGGGTTAATAGAATTACCCTAACCTACATGCAGCTCCTCTCCAGGGCCGGGGGAATGGGTGACCAACCGCCTCCTTACGATGTGGAAATGGGTAGGGACGCCGCCGGGATGCCGAGTGACGACATTGACGACCTACCCTTCTAAGCAAGTCATCCATTTTGAGCCGGTATTCCAGCCCCGGCCTAATGCTTAGGGCCTTTCGGTTCTCGATGTTAAGTGGATACAGACCTCCACCCCCGGTCATTCTGAGGAGCTTGCGATGAAGAATCTAAAATGTTTCGGCAGCAAAACGGTCTGGAAAGCCAGGACTTTAGACCCTTCGCTGTCACTCAGGGTGACAGGTGACAATCGAAAGACCCTAGCCTAATGACCAGGTTGTGTTGACATTGAGATACAAAGCGATTCACCAACCCCATTTCGTCATTCCCGCGAAGGCGGGAATCCAAAGCGGGTGTGATGTCTGCTTCCCAAAACACCTAGATTCCGGCTTCCGCCGGAATGACGGGAAAATGTCAACAGTGCCCAGTTGCCCCGGCGCCCTTGATTTGGAGTTATCCGGAGGACTGCACCAGTATGACTAGACCACCGATGCGAGGACCAGGAACCAGGCCGCCGGGCGGCGGGCGGCCGGGCGGAGGACGTCCCGGGGGCCGCCCCCGAGGGCGTTATGCTCCGCGTCGGCGCGTCTGCTCCTTTTGTGTCGACCACGTCAAGTACATCGACTACAAGAGCGTAGACCAAATACGCCGGTATATCTCAGACCGGGCCAAGATAGAGCCGCGCCGCCGCACCGGGGTGTGCGCCAAGCATCAAAGAATTCTCCGCACGGCGATCCAACGGGCCCGGCATTTGGCCTTGGTCCCCTTTGTGGCGTACCACCACGGGAGTAGTGGGATTCGCCACTGATACCCACACCCCAATTCCCCGATGGGCCGAATACCACTGACCTGAGCGCCCTAAGAGGGTGTTTAAAAACCGATTGCAGCCCATCCCTTCGACAGGCTCAGGACAGGCCCTGTCATTCCGAACGAAGTGAGGAATCTAAAATGCCCGGCAGCGGCAACGCCTGAGAAGGCGAGGAGTTTAGACCCTTCGCGGAGTTTATCTTGAGCGCAGCCGAAAGGCTCAGGGTGACAGGTTGCGAGGACTTATTGAATACCCTCTAAGGATGGAACATGGCGTTTCCTTGGAGCCGTAGCGACGCCGGCGCCTCTGTCCCGGGAGCCAGACGGGGCCGTCTCCGGCGACAGCGGCGAGCGGAGCGGCAAGCGCCCCCTGAAGAGAGGCAGTGGGTATCGCCGGAAAGGCGGCGAATACTTCTGGCTTGGGGCTTGGGCGCCGGACTGATTCTTATCATCGTGGCAGTTCTCGCCGCCGGATATTACCAGGAGTTCTACCGGCCTCCCAGAGTGTGGGCCGGAAAGGTAAGGGACGTACAATTTACCATGGGGGACTTGGTCCAGCGCATCCGGGTGGAGCAAGGTATCACCGGTAGCGTCGACCTGACATCGCGCCCCTTTGACTATCTCCAGCGGATGATCCACGCGGAGGTCCTGGCGCAGGATGCAACCGACTTGGGAATCAAGGTTACTGACGACTTGGTGGACGCTGCGCTAAAACGCCAGTTTTTTCCGGAAGCTCCCGCAGGGCAGAACGCCGACCCAGGCCAGTTGGAAAGGGAGTATCGCAACAACTTCGAGATTTTCCTGGCCCGGTCCGGGCTCTCTGAGTCGGACTACCGTCAGATAATGAGAGAACAGCTACACCTGCACCAGCTATACCTGCTTTTGGGCCAAGACATTGAGCCGGAACAGAAGCAAGTGGAGGTCGAATGGGTCCGCTTGGAGGTAACCGGACGAGTGACCGCGGCCGACGTTATGGCCAGGTTGCGTACTGAGACTTTCAAGGAAGTGGCCCGCAACGTGGGGGTGTCGGCCGGCTACGCCGACTCCACGGGATACGTTGGCTGGGTGCCTCGCGAGGCCTTTCCCGAGATCGCGCCGGTCCTCTTTGGCGACGCTGCGGCCGGTCTGGGACCTCTTCAAGTGGGAGAACTCGCCGACCCCATATTTACGAGAGACGGCATTTATATAGTCCGAAAGCTGGCGGACCCGGAGGTCCGCCCGTTAAGCGACGTCATACGGGCCAAGATTAACGCCGAAAAAGCGGACGCTTGGCAAATGGAACGGTTGACCCAAGGCGCCGACCAAGGTTGGGTTAAGATGAAGTTCAATGACAAGCTGTACCAGTGGGTGGCCGACCAGGTTGCGGTCAGCGCCCCCCGGAACCCGGCTTCACACTTGGCGCCTTAGTCGGCTTTAAGTCAGGAGAGTATTGATCGTCCCGGCGGAAATAAATGTTGGACTGATGGGCTTGGGTGTAGTTGGTGGCGGGGTAGCCAAGGCGCTGCTGGAGCGCCCCGAGACCATTTCTCGCAAAGTAGGCCACCAACTCAACCTCAAAAGGGTCTTGGTCAGAGAAGCGGGTAAATCCAGGCCGGTGAAGGTCCCGGAAAACCTGCTCACCACCGACCCTAAGGATATTTTGGCTGACAGCGAAATCCACATCGTGGTTGAAGTCATGGGCGGCGCCGAACCCGCCGCCGCTTATTTGAGCCAAGCCCTCTCCGCCGGCAAGCATGTGGTGACTGCCAATAAAGAAGTCATGGCGAAGCATGGCGCGGACCTCACCGCTCTGGCGAGGCAAAACAGCGCCAATCTGCTATTCGAGGCCAGTGTCGGCGGTGGTATACCCATCGTCGGCTGCTTGATGAACGAACTGGCCGCCAACGAAGTCCGTTCCATCCGCAGCATAATCAACGGCACTACCAACTACATCCTCACCCGCATGGCCTATCAAGGAGCCGACTTCCGGCAAGCCCTCACCGAAGCCCAAGAACTGGGCTACGCCGAGGCCGACCACACCAACGACACCGAAGGTATAGACGCCGGATACAAGCTCGCTATCCTGGCGTCTTTGGCTTTTCACCGCAACGTGGCCCACGAGTCCGTCTACCGGGAAGGCATCTCCGGTTTGGAGCCGCAGGACTTCCGGTACGCTCATGAATTGGGCTACGCCATCAAGTCCCTGGCCATAGCTACCCTGGAAGGCAACGATGTGCGAGCCCGGGTCTATCCGGCGCTAATACCTCTAGACCACATGTTGGGCAAGGTCGACGGGGTGTACAACGCGGTCGAAGTGCAGGGCGACCTCTGCGGTCAGGTGTTATTCCATGGCATGGGCGCCGGACAAGAGCCAACCACCAGCGCCGTGGTGGGAGATGTGATCGAGGTCGCTCGTTTGATGGTGTCCCACCCGCAAAAAGTTGCCGGTGCGGAAGTGGACACCCCAAAGGGGGGCGTCGGTCTTTCAACCGGAGATGGTGGACCGGAAACGGGTATAAAGACCATGGATGACCTTAGTTGCAAGTACTATCTAAGGCTCAATGTCGCCGACCGGCCTGGGGTACTCGCCCAGATCGCCCGAATTTTGGGAGACGGCAACATTAGTATAGCTTCCGTTTTGCAAAAAGACAGCAACCAAGCAGAACGCACGGCCGAGATCGTCATCACCACTCATCCGGCGTTAGAGTCAGCGGTCCAGAATTCCCTTCGTTCTATGGCAGACTTGGCAGATGTCCGGCAAATCAATAACTTGTTGCGAATAGAGGAGTAGCAGCCGATTTCCCTCGCGGTGGTGTTCCGGACAAGGGCATCACGCAGCAGTGTGAGGCGGCCCATCGGGATTATATGGGATTTGGAGTCTTACATACCTACAGGGACTTGCTCCCGGTAACGGCAGACACTCCTATTCTAACCCTCGGCGAGGGTGATACTCCGCTGATCAAGTCCAACCGGTTGAGTAAAGAACTGGGCTGCGAGGAGTTGTACTTTAAGTTGGAGGGCTGCAATCCCACCGGGTCCTTTAAGGACCGGGGTATGGTGATGGCCATCGCCAAGGCCTTGGAGGACGGGAGCAAGGCGGTGATGTGCGCTTCAACAGGTAACACCAGCGCTTCCGCCGCCGCCTATGCCGCCTACTGCGACCTGCCCGTCTTGGTGCTGATCCCCAAGGGAGAAGTGGCTATGGGCAAGCTAGCCCAAGCCATGGCCTACGGGGCCCGGATACTGATGGTAAACGGGAACTTCGACACCGCCTTGGACTTGGTGCGCGAATTCACCAGCAAACACCAAGTTACCTTGGTCAACTCGGTTAACCCCAACCGCTTGGAAGGACAGAAGACCGCCGCTTTTGAGGTTGTAGACCGGTTGGGCGATGCTCCCGATTACCTGTTTATCCCCGTGGGCAACGCGGGCAACATCACGGCGTATTGGAAGGGGTTCAAGGAATATCACGGGCTCAATCGCACCAGCCATTTGCCGAAGATGATGGGGTTCCAGGCTGAAGGCGCCGCCCCCATAGTGCGGGGCGCGCCGGTAGCCAACCCCCAGACCATTGCTTCGGCTATTCGCATCGGTAACCCGGCCAGTTGGCAGGGAGCGGTAGACGCCCGCGATAACTCAGGCGGCGTGATCGACATGGTCAGCGACGATGAGATCCTCGATGCCTACCGCCTCTTGGCCTCGCGTGAAGGGGTGTTCTGTGAACCGGCCTCGGCTGCCTCCTTTGCCGGTGTGGTCAAATTGGTAAAGAGGGGTTTGAATCTGGCCGGGCAACGGGTAGTATGTGTTTTCACGGGAACAGGGCTCAAGGACCCCGACTTGGCCGTTAGCAGTGTGGCGGCCCAAGCCATAGAGGTCGAGCCAAACATCGAAGCGGTCGAAGAAGTAGCGCTGGGTCCGTAGCGCCGGGTCCCCGTAGCTCTGGGTCCAAATAAGCCACTGCGGAGAAGCAAATTACCGGAAAGCAGCTACAGCCGGACCAATCAAGCCCAAGACAGAGGTCCCATTATCCAACAGCAACGAATCGAGCAAGCGGTTAGCGCCCTTCTGGAGATGATTGACGACGATCCAACCAGAGAGGGCCTTCGGGATACTCCTGACCGGGTAACCCGCATGTACCAGACCATTTTCTCCGGGGTTGGACTGGACCCGAAGTCGGCCATCGACGCCGTCTTTGAAGCCGACAGCCATGACCCGGTGGTCTTGGCGAACGTACCCTTCTACTCAATGTGCGAGCACCACCTTCTTCCCTTCTTCGGGCTGGCCCACGTGGCCTACGTGCCCAACGGAAAAATCGCCGGTTTGAGTAAGTTGGCCCGCGCCTTGGATATAGCCGCCCGTCGGCTTCAGGTCCAAGAGCGGTTGACCGGCCAGGTGGCTGACGCGATTTTCTCCGCGCTGGAACCTGACGGAGTGGTCGTGGAGGTCGAGGCCGAACATTTGTGTATGTCTATGCGAGGAGTACAAAAGCCGGGGAGCCGGGTCGTCACCGCAGCGGTTAGGGGCCGGTTTGAAAATTGCGCGTTAGGCCGGGAAGGGTTGCTTGCCCTCTTGCGAAGAAGATAAACCGGTGGGCATAACTCCCCTCACTTCCTTCCAGGAGATTCAAACGGAGTGGGAAAACCTGCTTTCCATATCTCCGGTGAACAGCCTGTTCCTTACTCCCCAGTGGCAAGAGGTCTGGTGGGAGGCTTTCGGCGTCAACCGGGGCATGGCCGGGTTCTACGTTCGCACCCCCGACGGAGTGGCTGCCATTGCTTCCTTGGCTAGGGAGGGCGACACCCTTTCCTTCGTGGGGAACCAGGACACTTTCGACTATAATGACTTCTTGGTCTCGCCGGGCTTCGAGGACCACTTCTACCACTCCCTGCTGCATCGCCTTGGGGAGCAAAGCTGGAACACTCTGGAGTTGTGCTCTCTGGTGGAATCATCGCCAACTTTGACATTTCTGCCCGACGCTGCCCGCCAACACGGCTACCAGGTCGAAGTGGAACAAGAGGACGTCACCTCAGGCATTGGTCTTCCCCAGACTTGGGACCAGTACTTGTTGCTTCTCTCCAAGAAGGACCGCCATGAGCTGCGCCGCAAGTTTCGCCGCTTGGAGTCTGCCACCGAATGGCGATGGTATAGCCTAACCGAGGCCGACGAGGTCGCCGCCCGCGTGGGCGACTTTGTCTCTCTGATGCGCCAGAGCCGGCCGGATAAAGACGAGTATATGACCGCGGCGCGAGAACGGTTCTTCCATCAGATGGCTCGCCGCATGGCCGAGGAAGGACTGCTCCGCTTGTATTTCATGGAGATCGACAATCAGCCGGTGGCGACCAGCCTGTGTTTCGACTACGCTTCTTCCCGCTTGTTGTACAATAGCGGGTACAATCCGGAGTACGGCTACTACAGCGTGGGCTTGCTCCTTAATGCCCTGTGCCTTAAGGAAGCTATTGAACAGAAACTCGTATATTTCGACTTTCTTAGAGGCCCAGAGTCCTACAAGAAGGACTTGGGCGGGCAACAACGGAACCTGTACCAAATGGTGGTAAAGCGGAATTGAGCATCAGGAGCATCGCCTTTATCTCCTTTCACGCCTGCCCCCTGGCAGCTCCCGGACAGGGAAAGTCAGGGGGTATGAACGTTTACGTAAAGCAACTTGCCCACTCTCTGGGTAAGCTGGGTATACAAGTCGATATCTTCACCCGCTGTCACGCCGGTTGCGACGCCGCCATCGTGCCGGTCTCGCCCACGGTCCGGGTAGTCCATCTGCCCGGGGGCCCGGTGGACGCGCCCTTGGAATCCTTGGTCCAACGCCTCCCCGAATTCCAAGAAGCATTGGAGGCTTTTCAACAGAACCACGGCTTGACATATCAGTTGGTGCACTCCCACTACTGGCTTTCCGGGCTGGCAGGACTGGCCACTGCCCGGCAGCGGGGCCTGCCCCATGTTATGACCTTTCACACCATGGGACTGATCAAGATGCAGTCCCGGGCCGGCGAGGCGGAGCCGGCGGAACGGCAAAAGGCGGAACGGGACCTCATAGCCTCATCGCAGCAGATCGTTGCTTTTAGCCCTCACGAGCGGGATGCCATGGTCCGGCTCTACGGCGCCGACGCCCATCGGATCATGCTAGCCCCCTGCGGCGTGGACCTCTCGCTCTTCCAGCCATTGGACCAGAAACACGCCCGGGAACGGCTGGGGTTGAACGGAGAGAAAGTATTCTTGTACGTGGGGCGTGTGGAGCCGCTGAAGGGGTTGGAGTTACTGCTCCACACTGCGGCGCAACTGGAGATTTGTGATGAGGTCCGGGTGCTGGTGGTGGGAAGTGAGACCAATGGCGGCTATGAAGTAGCCCGTCTCAAGAACATGGCCAAAACCCTGAAGGTTGAAGAAGTATTCGACTTCGTGGGCCAAGTGGACCAAAAGGACCTGCCCCTTTACTACAACGCCGCTGATGTCTGCGTGGTCCCTTCGTACTACGAAAGCTTCGGTCTGGTGGCCTTGGAGTCGATGGCCTGCGGCACCCCGGTGGTGGCATCCCGGGTCGGCGGACTTTCCACCATTATCCAGCACGGACGGACCGGTTACTTAAAGCCTTGGCGATGCCCCGAGGCCTTCGCCAATTCCTTGGAAATGATCGTTGCCAGCGATAACCTGAAACAAAGTATGGGCCGGGCTGCTCGCAAGAGAGCGGAAAGCATGGGATGGGACCAGCTTGCCGGGCAGATGTGCAGTCTCTATGAGACGTTGACCGGAGAACTGGCCGCAACCGATAATAGATAAAGATGCGTCGTCGCCAAACCCGGGGTGGGAGTGTTTCAACCAATAAGGCCCCCTACAAGAACATCGCCTGTATAATCCGGCCCGCGCCTAGTCCCCCGGGGTTCAATGGCGCCTAGGGACACCGCAGAGGTGCTGTTGAATAATAACAATCATAGGGCTCCCCTCCCCGGTTCCCGCCGTTTTCGCCCCGTCCGTTCAGTCCTACTCCACTTCGAGCGCACCCTAGCCGCTGGCATCCTCGTAATACTGCCCATCGGTATTACGGTCCTGGTGCTCAAGTTTTTCTTCGACCTGCTGAACCCCATCTTGGAGCCAGCGACCGACCTGCTACCCGGCCGGGAGGTTTCCGGGTTGGGGTTGGCGGCCCTTCTGCTCTTGGTCTACCTCGTGGGGCTGGTGGCTGCTTTCGTGTTGGGCCGCCGGGCCATCGATCTGGGCCATAAGATTATGGAGGTTATTCCCATAGTCAAGGGCATCTACAGCACGGCCAGGGCTGCCGTGGGAATCCTCTCCAACACCGACGGCCACAACTACAGCGGCGTGGTCCTCATCGACTTTCCCCGCACCGGCATCAAGTCCATAGGCCTGGTTACGTCCCGGTTCACCAACCCCGCTGGCGACGAAATGCTGGCCGTTTATATCCCGACCACACCCATCCCCTCTTCCGGGTTCATGGTTATAGTTTTGGCGTCTGAAGTAACGTCAACCGACCTCAGTGTGGACGAAGCGATGCGGATAGTGATGTCGGGAGGGATTTTATCTAGCAGGGTGTTCGAGCGGTTTGGAGCGGTCAGTCAGGACACCGAGAGTTCCCGGTAGCCCAATTATCTTCAGAGCCAATTATCTTTAGAGAAGGAGACTGCGGATGCAGGAAACGCCGCAGCGAGTATTGGTAGTTATTCCCCATCCCGACGACGGCGAGTTCTGGTGTGGTGGAACGGTGGCCCGGTGGGTCCGTGAAGGGGCCTCGGTGCACTATCTCTTGTGTACCGACGGCGGCAAGGGCACCAGCGACCGTGAGGTTACATCCCAAGAGATGGCGGCCACTAGGATGCGTGAACAGCAGACCGCGGCCGAGATTCTTGGGGTGAAGGACACGGAAATGCTGGGCCATCCGGATGGCGAATTGGAGGACTGCCGGGAATTCCGTAAAGAAATCGTCCGGAAAATCCGGCGGGTGCGGCCAGATGTGGTGCTGTGCCCGGAACCGTACCGGAAGAATCTGACTTGGCACCGGGACCATCGGATTGCCGGCCAAGTGGCTTTAGACGCGGTCTTCCCTTACGCCAGAGACCACTTGCACTTGACGGAGTTGTGGGAGCAGGAGGGCTTGGAGCCTCACAAGACCGGTACGGTCCTGTTTTGGGGTGCCGAGCAGCCCGATACCCACATCGACATTGGGGATACGTTAGCCGCCAAGGTGCAAGCGGTAATGGCTCACCAGAGCCAGTTGTGGGCCAAGACCGAAGCGGACATCGAGGAGTTCGTTAGAGAGTGGGCTGCCGCGGCCGGCGAGGGCCAAGACTACCCCTACGCCGAAGCTTTCCGGAAAGTCACCTTTCGGACTTAGCAGGGCAACAGTTTTATATTGAGGGATGAACAGGGCAACCACAAAAGTTGCCCCTATCAACACAGGGTCTTTCAATTCTCCGCTTAGCACCAAATTCCCCCCGCTCACCCTGCCCTTCGACAAGCTCAGGAGAGGCGGAACGTAGCGCAGCGGAGTGGAGCGCAGTCGAAGGGCCGCCCACAGCCGGGAAAATCCTTCGACTCCCCTGCGCTCCGCTCATCCTGAGCGGAGAAATCAGTTTTAGAACGAGAATAGAAAGAACCTGCCTATCAACAGCGAACCGTTCCGTAGGGGCGTCCCTTGTGGACGCCCTTATTGCTAGAGGGTGGGTGCAAAGTCCATTACAGCGGTAAACCGCTCCTGTCGGTTAACATAACCTCCCGGAGCAACGGCAACGCTGGGGCTCCATAGGAAAGCAACCGGTCATGGAACCCTTTGAGGGTATATGCCGAGCCCTGCTCTTTCCGGTAGTCGTGGGCCAGCTTCAGAATCATCAGTTTGCCCAAGGTATAGTTTAAATATCCGGGATCAAAAGTCCCTCGCATCGCCTCCCGGCGGGCGGGAAGAGTCCCCATGTAGGCGTGGTCTTCAAAGAACCGGGTTGCCTCGTCTACGGTCATGCCTTGGGTGTGCATCCAGATGGAGCACATATAGCGGCAATTCCGCACCAAGGCTTCCAACGCTTGGGTAAGCTGTAGAGCGGGCTTCCCTTTCGCGTACTCCGTCTCTACCATCATCTGCTCGGTGTAGTGGGCCCAGCCCTCGGAGAAAGCGTAAGAAGTCGCCACCCGGTTCACCAAGGGCAACCCGGGTCCGTACCGGTTATGGAGTTGGTGGACGAAATGCCCGGGATAGACCTCGTGAATCGAAATGATCTCCAGGGTGTCGTAGTTGAAGTTGGCTAGCCACTCTTCTTGCTGTTGAGGCGTCCAATCGGTTTCGACCGGGGTGATGTAGTAAAACGACTCGGTAGCCCAGGTCTCCAGCGCCCCCGCGCTGTCCATGGCGGCAAAAGCGTAACGCATGTAGGTAGGCGTCTCGATTACTAGGCAACGGTCTTGAGCGGGAACGCTGATCAGGTCTAAGTCGATAAGCGTCTGGCGGAGCCCTTCCAGCATGTCCCTCGTCGCCGGGACCAACGCTTCGGCAGAGGGGTGTCTTGACCCAATCTCGGCTACGATTTCCGGAACGCTCTTGCCTGGGCCTATCTCCGACGCCAAGTCGGCCACCCGGTCCAGGTTAGAGGTCAAGTTGGCTTGACCGATGGCCTCCAGTTCGGCTAGCGGGATGTTCAAGCCTTCGCCATGAGACAGCATAGCGCTATAGAGCGGCGCCCCGATGGCAAACTCTTCTCCGGCAGTTTCAAGCCGGGTCCGCAGCCGGCCGACGAACCGGTCCAAGCTTGATGCCGCATCCGCCCGGGCTTGGTTAAATCCGCCCAAGACCTCCTGGTCGCTTAGCCCCTCAACGGCGTTGCCCAAGTCCTTGCGGTAGAACCCGGCCATCCCCGCGTAGCTTTCGATGCTCATTTCCAAGACGGGCCGCCCTATCTCGGGGACTAACGCGGCGTCTAAGACTTCCAAGAAGTCCGGCACGGTTCGCAAGGCTTCGGTTGCCGACCTTATCCGGTCGGCCACGGGGGCGTAGTCCCGCCGCACGTAACCGCTAACGTTCAAGAATCCGACTTGCCGCATGGGATTGTTGTCCAGCGGCCGCAACTCGGTAAAAGTGAAAATCTCCCGCCTCAAAAACAGTTCCAGAAGCCGGTAGCTCAGCCTTTCCTCCGACGGGAGGGACTGCGGGTCGATGGCCGATAGCTGGGCCAATCCCTGGCGCAGCTCTTCGACTCGCCGCCGGAGCTTGCTCGGGGACAGATCGGGCAGCCGCCCATCGTACTCATGGCGCCCAATACGAGACCCGGCCGTAGGGTAGAAGTCCCAATGTTGCTTGATGAGCCGCTCGGATAGAGTTTCCAGGGCCTGATTGGACTGAGGCTGCTCCATGACGCGATACCCCTCCAGGGTTTTGTCGGGGCGTATTAAGGACTTTTTTGCAGTACGTTGGTGGGAACTGTTCAGACTTGAGGGGAACCAGTCCTTCGACTACGCTGCGCTCAGGATGAGCGGTTTCGTGGCGGTGCGCTCACCAAGTCTGAACAGTTCCCACCAACGTACTCGGAGTTTACGGCGGGTTAGCCCAAGACCTCGCTAATTTGGAATTGGGGTTGAATGTCAGTGTAATTCTTGATATCGCCTATTATTTCGCGGCCGTGGGTCATAAATCCCTGGTGGACCTCATCGGTCGTGTTGAAGTACAAATGTCCCACCGCAATATACCGGGGAGGAGCGTTAGGATCAGTGTCTGAGACGCCCTTTTCCAGTTCGTCCTTGATGAGGCCATTGGAGTCCAGCAGTCTATGGACTATGGGTAAGTGAGTGTTGACCCAGTAGTCAAAGTCGAACTTCTTCCCTTCCTCATTGGGGTACATGACCGTCACTTTGATCATCATTGCCTCCGTATGAATCGACTACCCGGTGGAATCCCCGGATAGTGTAACGGGTCATAGGCAGGTCGGCAAACGTCCAGAGGCAAACGTAACTGTTCAGACTTGGTGAGGCGAATTTGGCGAAGCCCGCCGCCGGGCTGAAAAGCACTGGCGGCCGGGGCGGAGTTGTGGCATAAAGGAACAATGGAAACAGGACTGGACCTGGACCTGGCGAGCCGGGAAACCCTGCTGGCGGTTGTCGCGGAACAGCAGGGGGTCATCACCGGGCAACAGGGCATGATTGCCGAACTGCGCCAGCGGGTCGAAAGCCTGGAGGCCCGCCTGTCCGGCGGCGGCGGACCGGGAGCCAGGATGCCGGGGCACAAACCGGTCGCCAGGCGCAAGAAGCCGGCGGCGGAAGGAAAGAAGCCGCGCAGGAAGCGTCAGCACGGCTTTGCCCGGCCGCGGATGGAACCCACCGGGCGGGTGGTCCACGCCCCGGAGTCTTGCCCCGATTGCCATACCACCCTGACTGGGGGTTGGGTGCAGCGGACCCGGGAGGTCATCGAACTTCCGGTGTCTCCTGCCGAAGTTACAGAGCATGTCTTCATAGCCCGGACCTGTCCGCTGTGCCGGAAACGGCGGCTGCCCCGGGACCCCCTGAAAGGTCTGGCCGCGGGCCGTCAACGCCTGGGGGCCAACCTGGTGAGCCTGATCGTGACCCTGCGGGAAGAGGCCCGGTTGCCCGTAAGGACCATCCAATGGTATCTGCGAACGTTGCATCAGTTGAAACTGAGCGTTGGGGCCATCGTCCGGGCTGTCCACCAGGTTGCCAGGCAAGCCGGACCGGAAGTGGGCGAGATTCTGGAGCGCATCCGTTCCAGCCCGGTGGTCCACGCTGATGAGACGGGCTGGCGGGAGAACGGGAAAAACGGCTACGTTTGGACTTTCAGTACGCCCACGGAGCGGTTCTTCCTGCGCCGGGGCCGGGGCAAGGAGGTGGTGGACGAGGTCCTGGGCGAGTCCTTCGGCGGGATTCTGGTGAGCGATTTCTACGCCTCCTACGATCACTACCCCGGATTGAAACAGCGGTGTTGGGCCCACCTGCTTCGGGACATCCACAAGCTGAAGGCGCTGTACCCGGAAGACGGCGGGCGGGCTCAATGGGCGCTGGGAGTGCAGCGGCTTTACGTCAAGGCCCGGGCATGGGCGGCGGAAGGCGGACGGCCCCCGCCCCGGGGACAGTTGCTCTTGGAAGAGCGGTTGCTGGCGCTGTGCCGCCCTTTCCTGGAAGACCCATTGGCAGTGCAAGCCAAGCTCTGCCGGCGGATTGAACGGCACATCAAGGAACTGTTTGTCTTCGTGTCTCATCCGGAGACGCCTTCGGACAATAACGCTGCGGAACGCAGTCTCCGCCACCTGGTAGTCAGCCGGAAAATCAGCGGCGGGACCCGCTCCGAACAGGGCAGCGACAGCAAAATGGCTCTGGCCTCCCTCTTCGGCGCTTGGCGGGCCAAGGGCCTCAATCCCTTCCTGGAAACCCGCCGGTTGCTCATTTCCCCTCAAGTCTGAACACTTACAGGCAAACGTCCAGAAAGGTAGCGGGCCTTTTCATTTTAAGAAAATATCATTCTGAGCCGAAGGCGAAGAATCTAAAATCCATAGCCGCAAGCCGGTTTGCCTTTTAGATTCTTCGTCGCAAGCTCCTCAGAATGACAATGGCGGGGACTACTGGGGACTACTATGGTGTATCTGCATGACATGGTGTATCTGCATGACAATGAAAAGGCCCTAGAAAGATAGAGAGTCGGATAGCTGTAATCGAGCTATCTGCTACAATCTTATCCGTGGCTGGCCTATCCGTAGCTGGCCGGAAACGGCCGGGCCGCTCTCCTAGCCTAAATACCCTGGGCATTACTGCTGCGTGAACAATTGCCTAAACCAGCCTTCGTCATTGTTATGAAAATACCCAACCCGTCATTCCCGCGCAGGCGGGAATCCAGAAATTCCAGGCACAAGGACCGCCACTGGCTGGTAAGGTCCTGGACTCCCGCTTTCGCCGGAGTGACGGTTGGGGACTGGCCGCCATTTTCATTCTTCATACGTGGCCTCGGCAAGGCCATCCGCAATTCCGGCCTTGAGCCGGAATCCGGAAATTCTGAGGGGCTTTGTTGCATGAATATTGGCAGCACATGAAATGTCCCGACACCCTTTGAATCGAGCTATGCTACTCGATAGCTATCCGGCATTCCCAAGTGGGTCATCCGATTCAAAGCGGCACACTTTACCTTGGCTTCCACCTTCTGCTGCGGTAACTTCCTGGCCTGAAGATAGGAACCAAAGATGGTCTTGAACCGAAACATGGCAGTCTCGGCCAGGGAACGCCGATGATAGCCCGACTCTTGTTTCCACCGCTTACGTCCTACCTTCCGAATCCTTCTCAGGTTCTCGTCCCGCACCAGGGGCGGGGCGGCACAGTTCCCATGCTGCCAGATACGGGCATCCTTTCGAGGTGGAATTGCTACCCGCCTGACACCTCTGACAGCGCAGCCCTCATATACCTTCCTTTTGTCGTAGGCCCCATCGCCACCCACCTGCTCCACTGACTCGGTGCTCTGGTCCAGAAGTTCGGGCACCGCTCCCGCATCGTCCAGGCTGGCCTCGCTCAGTACCACGGCCTGGATCTCCTGGGTTTCACTGTCCACGCTTAGATGGAGCTTCCTCCAGGTGCGCCGTTTGGTATAGCCATGCTGACGCACCTTCCATTCTCCCTCCCCAAAGACTTTCAACCCGGTGCTGTCCAGTACCAGGTGCAAGGGCCCAGCAGCTTTCCTGAGCAAGGAAACCCCCAGGCGCTTGGCGCGCTTGCAGAGGGTGGTATAGTCCGGCACCGGCAAATCCCACTCCAGCAAGTGAAACACGGACCGGAGAAACCCTTCGGCAGCCCTCAGGGTCAAGTGGAAGACGCTGCGCACCATCAACAGACACTGGATTGCTCCATCGGAATACTGAAACTGCCCACCGCGCTTTCGGGGGCCGCCGGGCTTCCAGGCCCCAATATCCTCTTCGCTGGTCCATAGGGTTATTGAACCCCGCTGGACCAGGCTTTCGTTGTAGTCATGCCAGTTACGTATCCGATACTGGGATTTCCTGGTGGTGGTGCGTTTCTTGGGACGAGCTTTGGAGGCTTGCGGTGTTCGCTTCATGCCTCCAGCTTAACACTACCTCCCATTCATTCAACAAAGCCATTCTGAGGACAAGAACCTAGCTGGCGGAGAACGGTCCTGGATCCCGGCCTTCGCCGGAATTGCGGGGGAAGGGACAGTTTAGAAACTTATTCACGCATCAGTCATAGTCACCTGGTTGGAAATTGCGCTCTATGCCGCTAATGAAGTTTCCCGCGTTATTGATACTGGCGCTCCTGTTGCTGTCGACTGCCTTGGCTTGTGGTACAAGCGACCGGGACACGTCGCCCGGAGAGGAACTGGAGGCCGTTTGGGAGGCTTGGGGAGTCGTCAAAGAGTCCTACGCCCATCGGGAGAGCATAGAACCGGAAAAAGTGGTGAGCGCAGCGCTCCTAAACCTGCTGGGTCTAGTGGATGGCGACAGCTATCCGTTCCTCACCGATGTGGGGCGGGTACGAGGCCAGGCCCCGCCGGGTGTGCCACCGGAACTGGGGGACGTGTGGCGAGCGTTGGTCTTATTTCAGGAACGCTGGCCGGACATCGAGCGCCCAAGATTGGCTGCCACCGCCATTAGCGGAATGGTTGCCGGACTGGGTGACCCGGCGGCCGCGTTCTTGAACGCCGAAGCCTACCCGGAAGTCAAGCAGCACCTGGAAGAAAACCTGGAGGGGGAGTACCGGGGCATCGGCGCCAGGGTAATTGCCCAAAACGAGCAAATCCTGATGTTCCCTTTTGACGATACACCGGCCGAAAAGGCGGGAATCCAAGACGGCGACGTTCTATTTGGCGGTCGAAGGACAACCGGTCGCCGGCCAGAGCCTTCAGGAAGTGGTGGACCGGGTCGCCGGTCCCGAAGGGACCAAGGTGAAGTTACTTATGCAACGGAGCGGGGAACCGGGACCTCTGGAGTTCGAGGTGTTTCGTGACACCATTAGCCTGCGCTCGGTGTCCCAGCAACTGGCGCCCGGCGGCATCGGGTACATCTACGTGACGGCTTTTAGAGAGAATACCGGAGAGCAACTATTCGAAGCCTTGGAAGCCCTACAGCAGGTCGATGCGCTGGCGTTGATTCTTGACTTCAGGTCTAACGCGGGAGGCTCCGAGAACGCGGCTTTGGCGGTCCTGGGCCAGTTTCTCGGGCCCGGAAGCTCCTTCATTTCCAAAGAGAACGCTCAGGGTATCCGCGAGGAATTGCGGGTACCCGAGGATCTTGAAACCGTAGGCCTCGGAGATATGCCTACAGTGGTGATAGTTGACGAGGGCACCCAAAGCGAAGCGGAAGCAGTCGCTGCGGTCCTGCGAGAGAGCGGCCGCGCCGTCTTGCTGGGAACCAAGACCTCCGGCAAAGGCGGCAGCTACCAGTTTTTGGAGTTGAACAATGGGTCGGCTCTTTATTTACCCACGTCCAAGTGGTTCACCCCGGAGGGCAAACCTTTGGGCGGTAATGGGGTGGAGCCCGATATTGCCGTGGCTCTTCAGCCGGACCAGAGGGGCATCGGCGGCGAGTCCCAATTCAACCGCGCCTACGAATACCTTGACGACCTGCTGCCTCCCTTCCGCTAGTCCGGGTTAGACTATAGAAGGTTACACAGGCGCGGCTTCCTGGCAGCTACGGCACACGAAGGTGGACCGGTCTGCCGGGATGATGTTGCTAGCCACGTTGCGCTTACGTTGGCATACCGAGCAGACCACGCTTTCCAGGACGGCGCGCGGCTGCTCGGTTACCGTGTTTACCCCACGAAATCCGGCATATCCTGGGTTTTGCTCTTTGAGGCGCAAATAGCGTTCCAAGTCTTTGCGACGGCTCAATGTTCCCTCCCCAGAAGATGGGTCGTGGCGGGCCCGCTAGTTTACGTCGACGACGGCGCCGGCCTCTTCCAGCTTGCCCCTGATGTCGTTGGCCTCGTCCCGGGCAATCGCTTCCTTTACTCGGGTAGGAGCCGATTCCACCAGTTCCTTGGCTTCACGCAGACCCAACGAGGTTACCTCGCGAACGGCCTTGATCACGTTGATTTTGTTGGGACCGATCTCTTTGAGCATGACGGCAAACTCGGTCTGCTCTTCTTCAGCCGGGCCAGCGTCAGCGGCATCCATGACTCCGAAGGCGCCGGGAGCCGCTATAGCCACCGGGGCCGCAGCGGTGATCCCGAACTCTTCCTCTAGGGCCTTCACCACGTCAGCCAGTTCCAAGACATTCATTCCTTTGATGGCATCAATCAACTCGTTCTTGGTCACGGTCCTTCCTCCTCTATTTCTTAGCTCAGCTAGTTTGTCCGGGTCTATCCACCAGCCTCGGCGGACTCAAGCTGCTCAATCCTGGCCTGTAGCAGACCGCCCAGACTCTGCAAGGGTCCGTTCATGACTCTCAATAGCCGCTGGATCGGAGACTGGAGCTGGCCCAATAGGTTAGCCACCATCTGGGGTTTAGGCGGCAGGGTGGCCAAGCGGTTCACCTCCGCTGGCGACATAGCCGGTCCGTCTCCCAATACCGCGCCCCGGACGGCGAGCACCGACCTAGTGGAACGCACGTATTCCGACACGGCCTTGGCCACGTTCAAGGGGTCGTCATAACCGAACGCTACCGCTGTAGGCCCCTGCACGATCTCCTTAACCTGGGGGCGCTGGGCGGCTTCTGCCGCCAAGTCTATGAGCGTGTTTTTGACGATAGTGAACTCGACGCCAGCGGCCCGCATCCGCCGCCGAAGGTCGGTCATCTCGTTGACCGAAATGCCCGTATAGTCGGCGGTCAGAGTTATGGTGGACCGCTCCAATTTGTCCTGTAGAGCGCTTACACGCTCGATCTTTTCCTGAGTAGGCAACTGTTTCCCTTCCGCTTTGTGAATTCTATTGCTGTAGACGTTAAAATCCCCGCACGTAAGCGAAGGCGCGGGGATTCCGGTAATCCGTTAGAAGTGCAATCGCGCCTCGGCGGGCGACCTTTCTGTCCTTAACCCCCGGACTTAGGGGGACCCGCAGTCTACGGCTCTATTCTGTTTTTAGTAGTTGTCCGGCTATTTTACTCCGGCGCCTCCAGAGTTTGTAGAGCCGCCACGTTCAGCGGAATGCTGGGGCCCATGGACGAGGCAAGATAAGCCGAACGCAAGAATGGGCCTTTTACCGCGGCTGGCTTGTCCCTAAAGATCGAGCTCACCAAGGAAGCCATGTTGTCCAGCAGTTGGGAGTTGTCGAAGCTCACTTTCCCGATGGGACTGTGGATTATCGCGGTCCGGTCGGTACGGTACTCCAGCCGTCCCGCCTTGGCTTCTTGTATCACCCGGGGCAGGTCTTGGGGCTGCACCATGGTCCCCGACCGGGGATTTGGCATCAACCCGCTGCGGCCCAGGATACGGCCCAAGCGGCCGATCTTCGGCATAACTTGGGGCACCGCCAGCCCGACGTCAAACCCCATCCAGCCGCCCTCTATCTGCTGGATGAGATCGTCTTCCCCTACGTAGTCGGCCCCGGCTTGGCGAGCTATATCCATCGCCTCGGCATTAGCAAAAACCAACACCCGCACCTGCTTCCCCAACCCGTGGGGCAATACGGTCACGCCCCGCACCATCTGATCGGCGTGGCGAGGATCGGCGCTGGTCCTTAGATGGATTTCCACCGTCTCGTCGAACTTGGCGGTGGAGACTTCCTTCACTAGGTCGATGGCGTCCTCGGGCATATAGGACCGGTTCGGGTCCACCCTTTCGGCCACCGCGCTGTGTCGCCTGCTGTGCTTTACCATATCAACCCCTTGGCAGTTTTAAGGTCCCTTAGTCCTCTATTGCGATGCCCATGCTCCGCGCAGTGCCCGCGATAATGGACATGGCCTCTTCCGTGGAAGTCGCGTTCAAGTCCGCCGCTTTTGCTTCGGCAATATCCCGCAATGCTTGGCGGCTGATAGTGCCCACCGACCCTTGCCGGATGTCGGAGGAACCCTTTTCGACGGCTGCGGCCCGGCGTAGAAGGTCCGAAGCGGGAGGCGTGCGGGTTACGAAAGTAAACGAGCGGTCCTCGAAAACCGTTAGGTGTACGGGTACGATGGTACCTGCCTGAGTCGCCGTGCGGGAGTTGTACTCCTTCACGAATCCCATGATATTAACCCCGTGCTGACCTAGAGCCGGTCCTACCGGAGGCGCCGGGGTAGCCTTCCCTGCTTCCAATTGGAGTTTGATTATGGCCCTTACTTTTTTTGCCACCCGTTGCTCCTAAATACGTTCCACCTGTAGAAAGTCCAGCTCCACGGGCGTCTCCCGGCCGAAGAATGAGACCAGCACCCGCACTTTGCCTTTGCCATCATCAATGTCGTTTATCGCGCCGATGAAGTCGATAAAAGGGCCTTCGGTGATGCGGACGGTTTCCCCGCGCTCCAAGCCAATCTTCACCCTGGTGGCGCCGGACTCCACCTGCTTTAGGATGTCCTCTATTTGCTTGTCTTCCAAAGGCACCGGCTTGGGCCTTTTGTCCGACTCGTCCTCACTGGATACGAAGCCGGTGACTCCCGGGGTGTTGCGGACCGCGTACCAGCTTTCGTCATCCATGTCCATTTGCACCAGGATATATCCGGGGAACAGCTTGCGGCGCTCCGACCGGCGCTTGCCGTCCTTGAACACCACTTCTTCTTCGGTGGGGACTAGGACTTGAAGAATCCGGTCTTGCATGTCCAGACTTTGAATCCGCAGCTTCAAGTTTTTCTCCACTACGTCTTCTTGCCCGGAGTAGGTGTGTACGATGTACCACCTAGGGCCCTGGGCCTCTTCAACTTGGGGGTTCTGGCTAATAGTCATGGCAGTTCTCGACACAACAAAACTGGTGCATCTGATGCACCGGAAAGGGGACCGGTCAGCCAATGGGATACTACGGGAGGGCGCTTATAACACGTACCGTGCGAATGTCTCGGCAAACAACCGATCCAGCCCTCCCAGAAAGAAACCCGCGGCAATGGCCAATGCTATGACCACCACTGTTAGCCGTGAGGTTTCCTCACGGCTGGGCCACACCGACTTCCTTAGCTCCGAAATCGTCTCTTGGAGGAAGCTTACCGGGCTTACTCTCCCACCAGAGGCCGGAGAGATAATGCGGGCGCTTCGCGATGAAGCCCGGGCCATGTTAGCTTACCTTACTTCGCGGTGCGTTGTATGGTTGCGGCACCTGGAACAGTACTTGCGCAGCTCAATTCGCTGCGGGTCGTTGCGCCGGTTCTTGCCGGAGGTGTAGTTGCGCCCCCGGCAGTCACCGCATTGCAGAGTGATTACTTGTCGAATGTCGCCAGTTTTTCTTGCCATCTCTTAATCCAACAGCTTGGTGAATACCCCGGCGCCAACGGTGCGGCCACCTTCCCGGATGGCAAAGCGCAGCCCTTCTTCGATGGCGACGGGTGTGATCAACTTGATGGTCATCTGGATGTTGTCGCCCGGCATGACCATTTCCACGCCCTCGGGCAACTGGATCTCCCCGGTGATGTCGCTGGTCCGGATATAGAATTGGGGCTTGTAGCCAGGGAAGAACGGAGTATGGCGTCCGCCCTCTTCCCGGCTTAGAACGTACACTTCCGCCTCGGCGTTGGTGTAGGGCCGCATCGACCCGGGCTTGACCAACACCTGACCCCGCTCCACCTCGTCCCGGTCCACGCCCCGGAGCAGAACGCCCACCGCGTCCCCGGCTTCGGTGGTATCCAAAAGCTTGTGGAACATCTCCAGTCCGGTGGCCACGGTCTCCCGGACATCGCCGAACCGGATAATCTCCACCGGTTCGCCCTGTTTCAAGCTGCCGCGCTCCACCCGGCCGGTTACCACGGTGCCCCGGCCCTTGATCCCGAACACGTCTTCGATGGGCATGAGGAAGGGCCGGTCTATCACCCGGGTGGGCACCGGTATATAGTCGTCCATCGCCTGGACTAGTTGGACAATGCCTTCCTCGGCCTCGGGGTCCCCTTCCAGGGCCTTCAAGCCGCTGACCCGGATGATGGGAGTGTCGTCTCCGGGGAAGTCGTACCGGCTCAATAGCTCCCGGACTTCCAACTCCACCAACTCCAGTAGCTCCTCGTCGTCCATCATGTCGACTTTATTCAAGGCGACCAGAATCCGGGGCACTTCCACCTGACGGGCCAGAAGAATATGTTCCCGGGTTTGGGGCATGGGGCCGTCGGGAGCGCTAACCACCAACACCGCGCCGTCCATCTGCGCCGCCCCGGTAATCATGTTCTTAATGTAGTCGGCGTGGCCCGGGCAGTCCACATGGGCATAGTGCCGGGAATCGGTCTCGTACTCCACGTGGGCAATGGCGATGGTCACGCCCCTGGCCTTTTCCTCCGGGGCGTTGTCGATGCTGTCCATGTCCTGATAGCTGGCCAGACCTCGTTGCGCCATGACCTTGGTTATAGCGGAGGTCAACGTGGTTTTGCCGTGGTCTACGTGACCGATGGTTCCCACGTTAACATGGGGCTTTGACCTGTCGAATCTCTGCTTGGCCATTTGGGTTTCCTCTCCTATGCTGAAGCTGGAGCCCAGAGGCGGGATTGAACCGCCGACCCCGTTCTTACCAAGAACGTGCTCTACCGCTGAGCTATCTGGGCCAGTCGCCGCTGCACCCGGCGTATTTCCTCTCTATACTATCTCTTATTTTCCTCTGATGCTCAACCTCTAAAGTTGGTGGAGGGGGTAGGATTCGAACCTACGAAGCCCTTCCGGACGCCAGATTTACAGTCTGGTGGCTTTAACCACTCACCCACCCCTCCAACACTTCGAGGGTCCCTCCTGAGGCACGCTGACGGCCTTCTCAGGACCAGCGTCAGGCGCACAGTCCAAGGGCGCCAAAACCACTAAGAGCCCCAGAGGGGATTCGAACCCCTAACCTGTCGATTACAAGTCGACTGCGCTTCCATTGCGCCACAGGGGCACGATAGAGATCAGCCTAGCGGCCCTGATTTAGAGACACATCGAAATGGCCCCATAATTGGGGCCATCATGCCAAGACCCGTGAGCATCAAAATAATTTTACAAATATCGTGGGGGAAAGTCAATTGGCGCTGGATTTCCTAACTTCGCCACCTGACCAGTCTGAGAGGCTATCCGGGCGGGGACGACTCCCATGGTTTGACCATCGGAGAATCCTCATAATGCGGTATGCTCAACATCGGCTGTTTCTTATCTGTTGTGCCCGTTCTAGTAGGACGGTCAGGTCTGATTCGTGTCTGGGGGTAGTCATCTAGTGGTGCGAAATCTTTGAACTGATGGGTGATTTGGTTGGTGGGATTACGTGGATAAGCATCAGACTGAGAACCCGGCTGGAAAAGCAATCCATCATTTCAAAGTAGTTGCACTACTAGACCAGATTCTCGGCGTCGCAGATGTAGTCGGCGGTCTGGCGGATGCGCCGTTCGGTATCGGTTATGGGGTCGCAGAGTCCGAGGTAGAAACAGTCGCCGTGCAGTATGCCTTGCCTGGAGTAATAGCGGCTCACTAGGGGCTGGACGGCGCCGTCTTGTGCGGCCAGCTTTCGCAACTCGGTGGAGGTCTCCGGAGTCCTCTCCGGTTCGTTGCTGGTCCGGGCCAGGATGAGCGCGTCGGTAGCCCGCTTGGTGGCGCACCAAGCCTTTTCCGCCGCGTCGCGGATGTCGCCCTGCTCCAGCGCCCGCAACGCGCTTTCGTGGACCGTTCTGGCGTCGGCGAAAATCTCCGCTACCCGGCCGGTAACTACCATTTCACTTCCTCCTCTGCCCATTCTAGTGGATTCCCGCCATTGGGCAGAATCAGGTTACGGATTATGCCGGGTCTTTCAGTTTTCGATGCGGTTGTCTGAACTATGATTCGTTTGATTTCTGGATTTCCATGATTTAACCATCTACCATCATACATAGCCAGCTTCCCGGACGGCTCCAACGAGGTGTTTCTGTCTCTTTAGATGGTGGATTTGGGGATTTACGGTCAACCCCTATCAGTCTTGTTTGGCCGGAATTGGCGGGCATTCCAAGGGCTCAGCCGCCTCGCATTAGGCTGTCTGCCGAACCTAGCCCTTCCAGCGCCAGGCCGTAACCCAGGATGTCGTGCATCTGGCGTTTGATGTATTGGGTCATGGACACCCGGGTATAACGGAGCACCAAGTCCGACTGCCGTGCTAACTCGCTGGCCAGGGTCCTGGCCCTAGGCAACAACTCTTCCCTGGGCAGCACCTCGCTGACCAGACCCAAGTCCAGTGCCTGGCTAGACCCGATGGTCTGACCGGTTAGCAGGAAGTACCGGCCCCGGTTTAGACCCAGCAGCATGGGGTAGACGATGTGCATTCCGTCGCCGGGCACCAAGCCGTTAACGAAATGCCCCGAGTCTTGAAAGCTGGCGTCTTCAGCAGCCAAAACGATGTCGCAAAGCAAGGGCAGCTCGGAGTGACGCAGCGCGGGACCGTTTACCGCCCCTATCATGGGGACCTCGATGTCCAGCAGGTTCCACAGCAGGTGTTTGCCTTCCCAGTAGGTCTTGTCCCATTCGGCGGGCGCTCTTTTGGGACGGGACTCCGGCGTACCGGGAGGACCGGAAAAGGCGTCGCCGGTCCCGGTCATGATTACTACCCGGTTTTCCGAGTCGCTGCCGATGTCATAGAAGGCCCGGGGAAACTCCTCGTGGGGTACCCCTCCCCACTGCAACGGCCCCCCGTTGGTGTGGAAGGTGATTTCGAGGACCCCGTCCTGCCTCTCCATTTGGATGCATTGGTACTTCTGGGAGTAGTCTTGGAAGTTGGCCACGGCTAAACCTCCAATGGGCGCAAATTAAAGATAAGGAATCACTCTCTCACCGAAGAGGCTAATCGCGTTCATGATTTGCTGATGCGGTGGGCCGCCGGAGTGGGCGTGCCGGAGCCGGAGCAAGCAAAGCTCGGCGCCGGTGGCTTCTTTCCAGCGATGAAAATCGCTCAAACATTCCTCCGGGTCCCCCAAGACCAGCCGGTCCGGCGCGATTCTATCCAAAGTAAGTTCGGATTCCGACTCTATTCCCCTGAACTCGGGCAAGCCGGCTTTCCAATAGTATTTATAGGCGGCCATCACTTCGGGACCGTAAACCCTCTCGGCCTCCGCACGGCTGGAGGCTACCCAAGCGTCGCGCATCAGCACCACTTGGGCTTCACGTCCGGCGGCCGCGGCGGCTTCACGATAACCGTCGATCAGCGTCACGGTGGTGTCCAAGGCGGTGCTAGGGGTGGAGACGAAACCATCAGCTAGGGCGCCGGCGCGGCGGGCGCCCGGCGAGGTGCTGGCGCCGATCCACAAAGGCGGGGCAGGCTGCTGGTACGGCGCGGGCCGTACTTGGACCTCATCTAACCGGAAATGCTTGCCATGAAACGAAAAGGGTTGGCCTTCCCAGCACCGGCGGATTACCTCTACTCCTTCTTCGAGACGGCCCACTCTCTCGTTTATCGGGACATCGAAGGCTTGGAAGTCCGCGGTCTGATAGCCCAATCCGACGCCCAAAGTTACTCGACCCTTGGATACCAGGTCCAGGGTGACTACGTCTTCCGCCACTCGCACCGGGTGGTGTAAGGGTAGGAGAATTACCGAGGTGCCCACTCTGAGACTTTGAGTGTGGCAAGCGACGACGGTCGCCACGATTAGCGGCGAAGGGAGGAAACCGTCCTTGTCTTGATGGTGCTCTCCGAAAAAGCAGGAATCAAATCCGGCTTGCTCCGCTAACCGGGCCTCGGCGATTACCTCGTCCACACACCGGTCGAGGTCGTCGCCCCTGGGAGGGTTCGCAATAGAGCTGTAGATGCCTAGTTTCATGGCCGGGCTCCCGCTGCCATCAAGGACTTTGGCGGTCCATTTAGAGGTGGTTTTGGCGTACCGGGGAATGAGCCAACTCATTCCGAGTCACCACGAGTCTATACATGGCCCGTAACCCCGTCAACCGACAGGTCAGACCGTAACTGTTCAGAGTTGGTGAGCGCACTGACACCGAACCGCTCACCCTGAGCGCAGCGCAGCGGAGTCGAAGGGCCGATTCCCCTCAAATCTGAACAGTTACGTCAGACCTTCAGACCGGGCGCCTGTCGGAGTGAAGGGCAGAGACAAAGATAACCGGCGATTGCGGAACAACCGCCGGTTGAAAGCCCGGCCTTGGGCCGGGGAGATGTGCTTCGCGCTCTGTCGCTGCCGGGCCGTCAGAGGCTGCTGGGCTGTCAGAGGTTGAAAGCGAGGTTACTCCTCCGCTGGCCCAGTGGCAATTGGCGGCGTCGCTTTAGCCCCCGGCTCCGTTGAGGTTGTTGGGGTTAGTTCCGGGACGCGGCTGGGGCGGCTCTGGTTTGCTGCGGCCGCCATCGGCGGGGTTGCCGAGGTCACCCGGGATACCACAAATTTAGCAACGTCGCGGTAGAGGGGGTCGTCCGTGTTGCAACCGTAGAGTAACGCGAAGCCGGGGCTTAGTTCTTCAAGGAGACGGATCACCCGGGCGTCGCCGTGGCGGCTCGCTATAGCGTAGGCCAGCCCACGTGGGTCGCGGCCGAGGGAATGCTCACGCTCCTCGCCTTCTTCTAACTCGATTTCGTAATCTACCCGGTCGGCTACGGCCAGGGCTTGCATTGCAGCCTGGCGCCGGTTTTCTATATCTTTTAGCGCGGTAAAAAGCTCGCCAATCGCCCGGGCGGCAGTTCCCAGCAACTCCGGAACTCGACTCTGCCTTTCGGTCGCCACCTTCATGGCGTCGGCGGCTTGGCCCATCGCGGTGTCTCTGGCCATTTGCCGCTCGGCGGCCCTTTGGGTCTTGGCCCTTTCGGCCCGAAGCGTGGGTGCTTCCGAAGCCAACGACTGAAGTTGTCTAACCGCCATTTCGGCCTGCTCGGCCATATTCAGCCGTTCTTCCAGGGACTCATCAAATCCGTTCGCCATTATCCATCTCCTTTCCTCTTACGGACCGGTCCGTCCGCTGGATTATTGCCCAGAGCGGCTAGGACTGGAGGACCGGCCTCCGCGGGGCTCTCCCCCGTTGATTCTTAAGGTTGATTCGGAGCCTTTTGGTCCAGTCTCTCTGCCGGCCGACGCCCCATAAGGACATTGCTGTCGGCGTCGAGAGACCCTGCGGCGGCCCCGGATTATTGGGGTCATACGCCGCAGGTGATTCTGCCCTAGTAATGTACTACATTGCTGCGGGTGCTCTATGTTTGCGCCCGTAGCGAGTTTCAATTAATTTAGTCAGGAGCAGCCCCGGGTCAGACCGGGCTACGCGCCTTGACCCAATTGGCTAATCTCAATAGACTCCGAACATACACTGGCGCCAATAATAAGGGCAGACGGGATTCCAGCATGGCGGTAGCGGAGCGTTTTGTGGTGGACCTGAATGTGGGCCGTTTGGCCAAATGGCTCCGGGTGATGGGCTACGACACCTTGTTTCCTAGAGAAGCGGACGACAACGATTTGGTGCGCATCGCTCTGCAAGAAAACCGGCTTCTGGTAACCCGAGACTCCGGCTTTAGCTTGCGGCGAGTGGCCCGTCAGGGTCAAATGCGGGTACTGCAAATCGCTGACGACGGTCTGCGGCTACAGCTACGTCAGTTGGTCCGGGACCTTAACTTGGACTTGGACCGGGGGTTCTCCCGCTGTATCCGCTGTAACGAACTGTTAACGCCAGTGAAGAAAGAAGCCGTGGCCCAAAGGGTGCCGCCCTACGTGTACTCGAAGCACCAGGATTTTAGGCAATGCGCCGGGTGTCACCGGGTTTACTGGCGGGGCACCCACTGGTCACGAATGTTGGCTGAATTGCAACAGGTATACCAGGAGGTCCGCTGATGCGCCGGGGCGCTTTTGTTTATGATGATGCTTTATCCC
Organism: Dehalococcoidia bacterium; assembly: GCA_965220245.1. Classification (GTDB taxonomy): domain Bacteria; phylum Chloroflexota; class Dehalococcoidia; order Lucifugimonadales; family UBA3495; genus CBDCPI01. Next base: position 275,374 of record CBDCPI010000013.1, on the reverse strand, counting down.
ACCATGAGCTCCGCAGCGACCATCCGATGCGTCCGGTGCGTCTGCGGTACACCTACGAGTTACTTCAGGGTTATGGGGCCTTTGACGCGGATAATTCTACCCTGGCGCCGCCTCGGGCAGCGTCGGAAGAGGAACTGAGTTGGCTGCACAGCTCCAATTACATTTCGGCCGTCCGGTCGTTCAGCCTGGGTCTCACCGGGTACGATCCGTCGCGTTTCAACTTCTCCAGTCACGGCGACAACCCGATGTACCGGGGAATGTTTGACGCGGCGTCGCTTAGCACCGGCGCCTCGCTGGTAGCTGCGGAGCTGCTCGCCAACAAGGACGTAGACGTCGCTTTCAGCATCTCCGGTGGACTGCACCACGCCGCCGCGGCTCATGCCTCCGGGTTCTGTGTATTCAATGACCCCGCGCTGGCCATCATCTACTTTCGGCGGCGCGGTCTTAGGGTTGCCTACATCGATATTGACGCCCACCACGGAGATGGGGTACAGGACGCTTTCTTCGGCGACGATCAGGTGCTGACCATCTCGATTCACGAGTCCGGGCGGTACTTGTTTCCGGGCACCGGTTTTGTTAACGAGTTGGGGACCGGCCAAGGAGTGGGCTACTCGGTCAATATCCCTCTGTACCCGTACACCGGAGACGAACTCTACTTGGAGGCCTTTCACCAGGTGGTGCCCCCGTTGTTGCAGGCTTTTGCTCCCGACGTGGTGGTGGCCCAGTTGGGGATAGACAGCTACCACACCGACCCGCTGACCCATCTCCAGTTGACTACCCGGGGATACGTCGAGGCGGTGAAAGCCCTTTCCGGCCTGGAGATACCTTGGCTGGCCCTGGGAGGCGGAGGCTACGATTTAATGGCCGTCGCCCGAGCTTGGACGTTGGCCTACGGGGTGATGCTTGGGGTGGAATGGCCGGACCGGATACCGGAGGGATTTGCCCAAGAACACGGTGTGCGCCAGCTACGTGACACCGAAACCCCCGAAGTGCCGGCCCAAGTCCGGCAGGAAGCGCGCCAGCACGCTGAAGGGACTGTGGAGGAAATCAAGGACCGGGTGTTTCCGCTGCACGGTCTGGGGTAGGGGCTATCCGCGTCCAAACCGGGGGTTTAGGGCGCAGATACGGATGTGGGACCTGAGACCGGGGTTAGCGAAGGCTACAGGTAGCGGTAAAACCGCTACCTGTAGCTACTTGCGGCAGATGTTATTTGTTGCGGGACGTCGCTACTTAGTTGACCTGGTGCTCCTGGCTTAGCAACTCCTTGGCGGCGTCTCCGATGTTGGCTTCAATGCAGTCCCGTAGCGTCGAGTATACCGCCTTGTTGATGGCAGACATCATCCAGGCTTCAAAGTTGGGGTCGATCTGGTAGCTGTTCTTTACCGAAATCAGCCGTTGCAAAAGGCTGAGGTAGTGATACTGGAGAGGGGTTAGCGTCCGGTCAATCCCTTCAAGTACCCACTCGTTCTCATTACTTACTAATTCTTGGTCTGCTCTCTCTGGCGAAGCGCTCATATCCTCTCCAGCATTCTAAGCCTTGGGGTCCGGTTAACCAGGGGTTGCTGGTCGTCATTTACCGGGATCACTGTCGTTATGTAGCCATTATAACAGACAGCTTCCCCTGCCCGTAATGGGACAACCCTTGGATTTAAACCTCCCGAAACTCCCCTTCCACGGTGCCGCCACCCGGTTGATCGTCATCCGGCGCCCTTCCGGTATTGGTCCCGCCGCCCGCTTGGCTGTACACGGCCTCGCCCAACCGTTGCAATGCGCTGTTGAGGTCGGCCGTGGCTGCCTGGATCTCCGCCACATTGTTGGCCGTGATGGCGGCCTTGAGAGTCGCCACCTTGCTTTCCACTTCCAGCCTCAGGTCTTCGGGCGCCTTGTCTTTATTGTCTTCCAGCATCTTCTCAGCGGAGTAGACCAACGAGTCGGCTTGGTTGCGGGTCTCCACCTCCACCCGCCGTTGCTGGTCCTCGGCCTCATGGGCCCGGGCTTCGTCCACCATCCGCTGGATATCCTCTTTCGCCAGTCCCGAGCCTGACTGGATGACGATCTTTTGCTCCTTGCCGGTCCCTTTGTCCCTGGCGGATACCGATAGGATGCCGTCCCGGTTGATATCGAATTTGACCTCGATCTGAGGGACCCCCCGCGGCGCGGGCAGGACTCCGTCCAGCATGAAACGGCCGATAGACTTGTTGTCGGCCGCCATGGGCCGCTCCCCCTGTAGCACATGAATGTCGACGCTGGTCTGGCCGTCGGCCGCAGTGGTAAAGGTCTCTGTCTTCTCGGTTGGAATCGCGGTGTTGCGGCCGATCAAGGTAGTCAAGACCCCGCCAAGGGTTTCCAGGCCCAAGGTCAGAGGGGTAACGTCCACCAAGACAATGTCGTCTACCTCTCCGGCAAGGACGCCGGCTTGGATCGCGGCTCCCAAGGCCACCGCCTCGTCCGGGTTAACGCTGCGGCTGGGGTCCCGGACGAAGACCTCCTTGACCTTTTCTTGGACCGCGGGCATCCGGGTCATGCCACCCACCAAAATAACGTCGTCAATGGCGTCGGTACGTACACCGGCGTCGGCCAGCGCTTGGCGGCACGGGCCTTCGGTGCGGCTGATGAGGTGGGCAACCAACTGCTCCAAGCGGGCCCGGCTCAGGGTTTTCACCAAGTGCTGCGGGCCACTGGCGTCGGCGGTGATAAAGGGCAGGTTAATCTCGGTCTCCAAGACGCTGGAAAGCTCGACCTTGGCCCGCTCCGCAGCGTCCCGCAGCCTTTGCAAGGCCATTCGGTCTTTGGTCAGGTCGATGCCCGTCTCTTGTCGGAACTCCTGGGTGAGCCAGTCCAGAATCGATTGGTCGAAGTCATCACCCCCAAGGAAGGTATCCCCGTTGGTGGACTTTACCTCGAATACGCCATCGCCCATTTCGAGGATGGTAATGTCGAAAGTGCCGCCGCCCAAGTCGAACACCGCCACGGTGGCGTCGGTCTTGGCCTTATCCAACCCGTAGGCCAAGGATGAGGCCGTGGGCTCGTTGATAATGCGCAGCACCTCCATCCCGGCAATGGTGCCCGCATCCTTGGTGGCCTGCCTTTGCGAGTCGTTGAAGTAAGCCGGGACCGTGATTACCGCCTGGGTGATCTTCTCTCCCAGCTTGGCTTCAGCGTCTTGTTTGATCTTTTGGAGTACGAAGGATGATACTTGCGGGGGCCCGTAGTTTTCCCCGGCCATCTCGACGTAAGCGTCGCCGTTGGTGTTCTTGATTACTTTATAGGGCAATTTGCCGATTGCCGATTGGACCTCCGGGTCGTCATATTTACGGCCCATTAGCCTTTTTACGGAAAACAGGGTGTTCTCCGGGTTGGTGACTGCTTGCCTCTTGGCGACCTGCCCGACGTACCTTTCTCCCGACCGGGCATTTACGGCGACTACCGAGGGCGTTAACCGCCCGCCTTCGGCGTTCTCCACGATGAAGGGTTCGCCAGCTTCGATTACCGCCGCGACTGAGTTGGTCGTACCCAGATCGATGCCTAGGACTTTAGCCATGTTAGGTCTCCTTTGATTTGCTGGATTCGCCTAGTGAGTTCTTCAGGCCACTCCCAGGTCTCACTTCCCGCGCCACCATTACCTGGGCTGGCTGAATGATTCGATCATGAAGCCGGTATCCGGGCCGCACCGCCTCGGTCACGTACCCGGGAGGGTACTCGGCGGTCTCTTCGGTCCCCACGGCCTCATGCTCGATGGGGTTGAAGGGGATGCCTACCGCCTCGATCTCGCTAACCCCTTCCGACTGTAGAAGGTTAGCTAGCTTCCGTTGAATCAGCTTGACGCCCTCTAACCAGGACGAGTTGGGTGTGCTGTTCCCGGCATGAACAACCGCCAAGTCTAGCTCTTCCATGACCGGAAGCACTTTCGTGATTAGCCGGGAGTTGGAGTACTTTCCCAACTCGATGCGCTCTTCATCGGTGCGGCGCTTGTAATTCACCAGCTCCGCTTGGGCCCGCTGAGCGGCGTTGAGGTTCTGGCTGGCTTCTCTGCGGGATTCCTCCAACTCGTCACGGACTGCCGCCAACTGCTCTTCAATAGAATTATGGCCCACAGAACTATGGCCCGCATGAAGCTCGTGATTGTTGCCCGGTGTCTCGTTGTTGTTATCGTGTAGGCTGTCGTATTCCGTGGTCATACCCCTATCCCTAATGGGTGCTACGGTTTGAATATTGACTAGCTATCATTGACGTGAATTTGACCGCAATCCGGGGTCAGTCGTCAACCGACAAGTTCAGGCGTCGTAGGACGGCCCCGATCTCCGAGTCGATGGCGTTGATGGTGTTTTGGTCTCCGGCCAACGACTGCAACCGTCGGCCCAGGCGATGCAGGCTCTCGGCAGTGCTCAAAGCAAACTCGATCCCGGCCAAATTGAGACCCATGCTGCTCAGGCGTTGGATCAGCCGGAGTTTGAGAATATCCTCCCTAGAGTAAAGCCGGAGCATTCCCAAGGTGCGGCCCGGGTTGATCAGCCCCAGCCGCTCGTACTTACGAAGGGTCTGAGGGTGCATGTCCAGGATCCGGGCGGCCACACTGATGATATATACACCCTCCATGCCGAGGGCCGGGTCGTCGGCCCCATCGGGCCGGTGTCCCTGACCCTCTTCAGCATCGCGTTCGGAGGGGTCTGCCTCATTGGCATAGGACCGGGCCCTGGCTAGCGAGGTGTGTTCCGGCCGCTCGGGCACTGGTCCGGCACCAGCCTGCTGTGTCCCTGACTTGGTGGTCCTGCGGACCCGTGGCCTGGAATGTCCTTGCATCTGGTGTCCCCCGGTCTGTTTCTTGGCGTTTGGTCTAAACCCCTTGACCTAAGCCTGTGTAAATGATATATGTTGATATGGACCGTGTCAATCCGGCTAATACAACAAACCTAAACCATACGAGTTTGCTGCCGGATGAGGAGGCGAGTTGGTTATGATAAAGTTCAAAGTTTGTCCACGGTGCCGGGGGGACTTATACCTTTCCGAAGACACATTTGGCAAATACTTCAGTTGTTTGCAGTGTGGCTATTTGCGTGATGTGGAGCAGCCTCGCTCGTACATTCACCAACCGCCGGAGTTTAACGAGCAACTGGAAGCCGAATTGGACAAAGTGGCCGCCCTGGCTGAGGAAACGGTCGCGTGAAGGCCGTCGCCGGTAGCCAACATCAGACCTACTGATACATGAATAAATTTCTAAATTGTCCACTCTCCCGTCATTCCGGCGAAGGCCGGAATCCAGGGCCGTTCTCCGCCAGTTACGTTATTTGTTCTCAGAATTTCTGGATTCCGGCTCAAGGCCGGAATGACGAAGTCTGGTTTAGGTAATTGTTCACGCATCGGTAAATCAGCCGGCTACCCGGACAACGAACAGGGGCAAGAACTTCTCTTGCCCCTGTTCGTCATTTCATATCCCGAGGATAACCGCTTGGCCTGCGATTTTCGGACCGAGGTCCGAGCCGTCTATGTTACCGGGTCAACTCCGGCCAGAACCGCTCTTCTTTCCACGGGTCCCCGTATATGTGGTACCCTCGCTGTTCCCAAAACCCGGGGGCGTCCTCGGCAATCAGCTCTACTCCGTTAACCCACTTGGCGCTCTTCCAGCCATACAAGCTGGGAACCACGAACCGCAGCGGCCAACCGTGGCTCTTGCCCAGGGGTTCCCCCATGTGCCGGTGCGCAAACAACCCTTCTTCCAGCGCTAATTCCAGGGGCAAGTTGGTAGTGTAACCGCCGTAGCAATGCACCATTACGAATTGGGCTTCGGGAGAGGGACTGGTCAAGGACAAGACTTGGGCCAAAGACACCCCTTCCCAAGTCTGGTCGAGGGCGCTCCACTGGGTAACGCAATGGAAATCGGCGTCAACTTTTTGCCACTCAAGGTGGCTGAACTCGTCCCAGTCCAGTTCTACTTCGGGCTCGACCAAGCCAAATATCCGCAGCCGCCACGACTCCAAGTCTATTTGGGGTTCACTGCCGTAGGTCAACACCGGAAATTTCTTGGTTACGAACTGGCCGGGGGGCACCCGGATGCCCTGGCCTTGGTCCGGCGCCTTTTTAATCTGACTTGGCCGCTTCAAGTACCACCTCGGTTTAGAGAGTTTTACTCTACTTGAATTTTGCCGGGCTGGCCCGCGGTTACTTCACCTACCACGGACCGGACGGAAACTCCGGCCCGTTCCAGTTCGGCCAGTAGCGCCAGCAACTTGTCGGCGCTCACCGAGATGAGCATGCCCCCCGAAGTCTGAGCGTCGCATAGCAGGAGCCGCTGCTCTTCCGTCAGGTTGTCGCTCCACTGGACCGAGTCTTCGACGCTTTGCAGGTTGCGGTAGGTGCCCCCGGGCACGATCCCTTGCGCCAGCAGGTCCCACGCTCCGGGGAGGACCGGCACTTGGTCGAAGTGCACCCGGGCGGATACTCCGCTGCCCCGGACCATGGACCGCAGATGTCCCAGCAACCCGAACCCGGTAACGTCGGTGCAAGCGTTTACGCCGACCTTCATCATGGCTTCCGACGCCGCCCGGTTTAGCGTGGCCATGGTTTGCACCGCTTGCGCCAAGATGTCGGCGGGCGTTTTGCCCTGTTTGCATCCGGTGGTGATTATGCCGGTGCCCAAGGGCTTGGTCAGCACCAGCGAGTCGCCCGGTTGCGCTCCGGAGTTGGATACTTGCTTTCCCGGTTCCACTAGACCCACCACGGAGAGGCCGTATTTCGGTTCGGTGTCGTCCACCGTATGGCCGCCTACGATCAAGCATCCGGCTTCGGTGGCTTTGGCGTGCCCGCCTTGCAGCACCGTACCCAGCATGTCGCCGGCTAAGTCCGCCGGGAAGCCGACCACGTTGAGAGCCAGCAAGGGCTTGCCCCCCATGGCATATACGTCGCTCAGAGAGTTGGCCGCCGCGATGGAGCCAAACTCATAAGGGTCGTCAGTGATGGGGGTAAAAAAATCGACAGTGAGAATCAGCGCCGTATCTTCGTTTAGCCGGTATACGGCGGCGTCATCGCCGGTTTCCGTGCCCACCAGCAGGTCGGGATGTTGCGCTACCGGGAGGTCCTTCAGGACCTGTACCAGGTCCTCCAAGCTCAGTTTCCCCGCTCAACCCGCACAATGGGACAGCTCGGTCAACCGTACCTCACTGCGGCGCATTGGCTAAACCTCCACTGGATTTCGACCGGTTCGGACTATCACAGCCCGCAGTCCATTGATTCCAGGACACGGGTGATTCCGTGATACGGGGGCAACACCCGGCGGTGACGCCGTAGAGGACAAGTGATTTGCACCGGCCAGCTATGGCGTCCGGCAAGTAATGTTTCGGGCAAGTTTTGGCAAAGTGCAACTCATATACCGCGTCACCAAGAAGTTGAAGAGAGGTCTAAGGGTGACGGTAGTGACCACTTAATGAGTAGCGCTAACCGCGTCGATGCCACTCGGGGGCAGGGTCGAGCCGACTGCCTAAGCTATAACCGGAGCGGTCATCCGCCTCGATTACGGGATTGGCTACTGTTTGACGACTCGACCTTCCACCTAGACTCGTTAATGGAGTTTTCGAAGTCTCGGACTTCTTGGCAGAGCCTGCATACACCACGGCTAACCGGACCGTTGGCCGCTTCTATCACCCAGTGATGGTGGCAAGGTGCTTCATTCGAATCCGCTAGGACCATGGGCACCGCCTTTTTGTACCTATTAGAGGCCATTATACGGGGGGTTGACCATTGCGGCAACTTTGGGCGGCGCGCCGAAGGTCAAGCGGGAACCCGCCGTTACTCTTGCGGCCCGGTGTATACTGTCGCCAGCCAGGCGTTAAGCCAAACCAGCGGAGGTGGCGCCCAACATGGACTTCGGACTGGAAGGCAAGTATGCATTAGTGGCGGGCGGGGGCCGGGGCATCGGCAAAGCAATCGCTCTGGAATTGGCGCGAGAAGGGGCCGACGTGGTCATTGCTTCCCGCACCGAAAGCGAACTCCAGCAGAGTGCTCAGGAAATCGAAGACGCCACTGGCCGCCGCATTGTTCCCATGGCGTTTGACGTGACCCAGCGGGACCAAGTCGACCGCGTTGTAGCGGAGACGGCGCGGGTCTTGGGAGGTCTGCACATTCTGGTCAACAGCGCCTCCTTGCCGGGGGGGTCTCCTTCCGCCACCGGCCCCATCGAGGACCTCAACGAGGGCGATCTGATAAGTGACTTCGACGTCAAGTACGTGGGGGCTCTCCGATGCGCCCGCGCGGCAATTCCGTTCCTAAAAGAACAGGGTTGGGGCCGGATCATCAACATCAGCGGCGGCAATGGCCGTACCGCCGGGAACCTGAGCGGCGGTGCGCGCAACGTGTCGATGGTGCATTTAACCAAGACCCTGTCCAACCACTTGGGCCTTTACGGGATCACGGTCAATTGCATCCACCCAGGCACCACCCGCACCGAGCGCACGCCGGGGTTGCTGGAGGGCCGGGCCGCCCAACTGGGCATCACTATAGAAGAAATGGAGCAACAGGACTTCGCTCCCGGCTCCGCCCGCGGCAACGCCATCTGCCGCATGGTCGACGCCTCGGAAATCGGCTACCTGACCGCCTACCTAGCCTCGGACAAGGCTTGGGCGGTAACCGGCGAGGTCATTGCTGCCGGAGGCGGCACTGGCAACGCAGTCTACTACTAACTCCCTAGTTGGTTAGTGGCTAGTGACTAGTGGTCAGAGGGGGTTATCCCCGCATACGGCGGAGAACCCGATCACTAGCCACTAATTACTGAATACTAACTGGAGTTGAGCTAGCCCCCAGCTCAGGCCGCTTGGTAGGTCTGTCCAAAGCGCTCGCTGTGGGCGATCTGGGTGAGGGGCTTCCGGCGTTTTCCTCCGCCCTGGGCCTCGTCGGTGGGGTAGCCGAATGCGAAAACGGAGACCAGCTCGAAATCGCCGGGAATGTTCAACATCTCTTTGATTTGTTGGTTTTCCTCGCCCCTGACCCCGGCGAAACAGCCGCCTACTCCCTCCGACCACGCAGCCAACTCCATCTGCTGAAGCGCCCGGCCGGCGTCCAACTCCGGGCGGTTGGCGTTTTCCATGGCCACTGCGATCGCCAGCGGCGCCTCGGCAATAAACGATCCCGAGGAAGCGATGCGGCCTATCTCCGCTAGGTCTGCCTTGTTCTGGACCACCACAAAGTGCCAGGGCTGCCGGTTCCTGGCGCTGGGCGCCCAACGGGCCGCCCGGAGCATCTTGTTAATCACCCGTCCGGGCACCGGGTCCGGTTTGAAGTTCCGCACCGTTATCCGCGACCTGATGCATTCGTAAACTTCCATCTTGCAACCTCGCTTGAACTGGAGTTACCGGGACTTTACTCCAAGAATTAACAAAGGGTTTACATCTTGGCAAACCGGCGGAAACACCGTGGTGGCACACTAAGTCCAGTTTAAGAGGATTTAGGTGCCGTGATGGAACTAATTGCCGCAGGGATAGCATTCTTTGGTCTGGTCAACCTATGGATCGTGCAAGTGGCCGACCTCTGGGGATGGTCCCCGACCAGAAAACGCTCTTAAGCGTTTGTTAGGAGTCCCCTCTCCATTGGCCTCTTCCAAGTCCCATACCCGCCTGAGGCGCGCCGCTAGTCGTCAAAGAATACGTAGGCGGCGGCGCTGGTCTGCGTTAAGTCCCGGTGGGTATGCCCCCGGCCGGAGATATCCTCCATGAGCCGGATGTCGCCGGGACAAAATATATGCTTGGAACCGTCGCTGACCCCGATCTCCACCTCTCCGGTCAAATGAAAAATTAGCCTTCGCTCCGGCAACGGGTGGAAGTCCATGTTTCTGGGTTCAGCAAAATGCTGGATCTTTATCTCCGAAATGTTTTGAAGGTCCCGGTATTCGGGGTGGGCCGCCAGGTCGACCTCCTCGATGTGGCTCTCCCCGTCGGGGCCAGGGTAAACTCGAAACATCCCCATATCCAAGCGCCCCCTTCCGCAATAATTGGGCAACCCATTGATTGATGGCCAGGACTGGCCCGGTGGAAGCGACAGGAAACCGGCCCAGATTCCGCTCATCCTGAGCGGAGCGGAGTCGAAGGATTTCCTTCTACATCGGCAGCCAATACCGTTGGCCTACAACTTCATGGCCTCTAGGCCGACCCGGGACAGGTCTTCGTCGGCTTGGCCGCTGGGATACCCGCCAACACCGATCCCGCCCAAGATGACGCCGTCTTTCATGATTACCAGGCCGCCTTGCCCGTGGGTCAAGTTAGGGTCTCCCATTTCACCGATGCTTCGCCCTTGGGCATGAAGTCGCTGGGCGTTGGTCCCGGTATCAAGGCCCAAGACCGCCGCAGTATAAGCCTTGCGTATGGCGTGGCGCCGGCTGAAAATCCGCAGGTTATCCAGCTTGGCGTAGGCCTCCAGATTCCCGGCCGCGTCCACGATCGCCATCGCAACCGGCTCGTTGGGAGTCTCCATCGCTTTGTCGATCATGGTCCTCATAGCGGCCTGGACGTTTTCCATAGTTAGCATTTGATGCACCTGCCTCTCGTGGTCTGGTTTCCCTAATATACGGATTATACAGCCAGCCGAGTGTTTGTGGTTTGGACTAACTTCTAGTAATCTAAAGGCGTCCGGGATCTGGACCTATAGTTTCACTGCCCGTATCCCGGAGCCGCGTATCCTGAAGTCAATCGGGCCGGGGACCGTGTTATGACGACGCAATTGGAATCGTGGCTGGCTTTGACCGAGGAGGAACCCATCGAGCCGGGCCTGCCGATTTGCGACCCGCACCATCACTTTTGGGACCGGCCCTCGCCCCCATCCCACCGGGACCGGTACTTCTTGGATGAACTCCTCAACGATACCGGCTCCGGCCACCGGGTTACCCAGACCGTATTCATCGAGTGCCGTTCCATGTACCGGCAGGCTGGCCCGCCGGAGTTGCAGCCGGTGGGAGAGGTGGAGTTTGTCCAAGGTATCGCCGCTCAAAGCGCCAGTGGTCAATATGGCCCGACAGCGGTGGCCGCCGGTATTGTGGGATTCGCAGACCTGATGCTGGGCGACGCCATAATCCCGGTGCTGGAAGCCCATGCCGTCGCCGGGAAAGACCGCTTCCGCGGTATCCGGTGCACCGCCGCTTGGGACCCCAGCCCGGAGGTGACTACCGCCAGAGCCAACGGGCCGGGCATGATGGCAGACCCTAAATTCCGGGAAGGGATCGGCGTCCTTCAACGTATGGGTCTGAGTTACGACGCCATCCTCTACCACCCGCAACTGCCGGAGTTGGCCAGCCTCGCCCGCGCCTTCCCGGACCTAACCATCATCCTCAACCATGTGGGACGCCCCTTGGGCATCGGTCCGTATGCCGGCAAGCGCGACGAAGTGCTCCAAGAGTGGAAGCAAGGGATCGACGCGGCGGCGGAATGTCCCAACGTAGTGGTGAAAGTAGGCGGGCTGGGCAACCCCATCAGCGGCTTCGACTGGCATCAGAGGCCGTTCCCGCCAGCGTCCGGAGAGGTCGCCGAGGCCGGGGCGCCTTACTACCTCTACTGCATCGAGAAGTTTGGAGCCGACCGGTGTATGTTCGAGAGCAACTTCCCGGTGGACAAGCAGTCTTACTCGTACACCGTCTGCTGGAACGCGTTCAAGCGGCTGGCAAGAGATTTCTCCGCGGATGAACAGGCCGCTTTGTTCCACAACACCGCGGCCAAGGCTTACCGGCTGCCGTTGCTGACCGACTTGTGAGGCAGGCCCATTTTCGCAGGTGTCGTCAATCGACCGCCCCGGCGTCAACTAATGTGATGTATTAGCGATAACTGTTCAGATTCGATGTGTCATTCCGTCCCATACCTCGTCATTCCGGCCTTGAGCCGGAATCCAGAAAATGCCAAGGATAGGTAACGTTGCTGATTGCAGACGCTTCTGGATTCCCGCCTACGCGGGAATGACGGGCTGGGTGGCGAGGTGTCGTGGGGGGACTATATTAGCATTGCGGATGTGGCTCCCAGTCAATTCGCCTCATCAAGTCTGAACAGTTACTTTCAGCGCAACTTCTTGACTCCGGGAAACCCATGAACTTTGCTGAGTACGGCATCTAGGACCACAACGCAACGTTAAGGAGACGCACTCAATGGGGGTTACGACAGAACGACAGGGCGATACGTTGATTGCTAAGACCGAGGGGCGAGTCGATGGCGCCAATGCCCGGGAATTCCAGGTTGCTCTGGAGGCCGCCATAGACGCCAGTGAGCGCGCCGTTATACTGGATTTGGAGCAGCTATCTTACATCAGCAGTGCGGGTCTCCGGGTGATTTTGCTGGTGGCTAGGACGCTGCGAAGCCAGAAAGCGAAATTCGCGGTCTGTTCCCTTTCGGAACCAATACGGGAAGTCTTTGAGATAAGCGGTTTCGACAAGATAATCTCCATCCACCGGTCTCAGGCTGAGGCCCTAGCTTCATTTAACGAGTGAACGGCAACGAGTGAACGGCAACCAACGAGTAACCGGCTTCAGACTCTTCCCAAGCATCCGGACCGGCGCCCCTTCTCGAAAGGAGCCGGGCGTACCCCGGGGTCTTTTAATTGTCACCCCGAACGAAGTGAGGGGTCTAAAATTCCTCCGGCAAGCCAAAGTTGGTTCTGGACAAGGACTTTAAGTTCTTCAGTCGCGGAGTTTATCCTGAGCCAAGTCGAAGGGCTCCTTCAGAATGACAATTGAGAGACTGAGAGACCCTGGGCCTACCCCGGATAGAGCTGACAAGGGTAGGCATTTGATTGTTTCAGGTTTCTGCATGGTAGATGAGCTTCATATCGGGCGACGGTTCCGGCCACGGTTCAGGAAGCAGCCAGACCCTGCGCCAAAGTCTGCCCTTGGGCAGCAGCCGTCTCAGCCAGATGATGCCCTGCCGCAGTACACTGATAGTCCGTTTGGGAGCGCTCCAAGCGCTGCGGTGAGTGGACGCCAGAGCCTTCGGCGGTGCTCTGAGATGGCCGGGCGCTATGCCAAGCTCATTGGCGTCTTCTACCCTGGTCCCATACGCCAGCGTCCAGAACGTCGCCACCGACAACGCAAGCCAGTGCCTCGCCACCCGTTCGGGATCGGTCCTGCGAGTGTTCTGCCACTGCCACCCCAAGCTCTTGAGTGCTCTGAAGCCCAGTTCTATCCAGAACCGGAGCATGTACCAGCACACCCCTGCTTCGCCGGGCGGCAGGTCGGTCATCACCACCCACGGCTCGTCTTGGCCCTGGTCCCAGACCACAATCACCGTCCCGCGGCGGCGCTTGCTGCTGTCCCTGAAAGCCGTCCCGGACCCAACATATGCGTGCCCCGGCCCCGGCACCAACGCTCGCGCCGGCAGGCGGGTTCCTCCGTCAGGGCAGAACACGGTGTTGACCGATTGCCGCATGTAAGGATGCCACCCCACAGAGCGTATCTGCTCCCACAGCCGCGGACTCCTCAAACCGCGGTCAGTCATCACCAGCACGCTCATGTCCGGCGGCACCGCTTCGGACAGCAACTTCAGCAGACTCACCGCCGGCGCTATCCACTGCCCGGGTTTGTTGGCGGGCAGGATGTGCCAGGCCACCGGAATAGCGCAACTGCGATAGACCACGCTTATCGCAATGGCGTTTATCCGGTCGCCCTTCATCGTCGGGTCTATGGCAAGCACCAATCTGTCAGACTTCCACCAATTGAGAATCCATCGCAGCAGTGGAACGAAGCACAGTCTGACATCCAACTGCACTCCGCACGGGTTGGCGCGGTCCTGCCCATTGTACAGCCACTCCCGGAGATACTGCCGTATGCTGTTGAAGTTGCCTATGAACGAAAGCTCAGCGGCGACCGCGTTCTGGCAGCCGCTCTGGGCCATTATGATGCCGTACACCCACAGGACCAGTCCCTTCAACTGAGACCCTCTGAGATGCGGCATGTAGTATTGTATGGTCTGCTTCATCTGGTAGTATTCGGTTGGGAAGCGCATGGCGAACCTCTGGCAGCCTTTCTGATTCTCACCAAAAAGATGCCAGAAAGCTGTGCGCTTTCCAAGTTCTTATGCCTATTTCATACTTTGCCTACCCTTGTCAGCCCGGATAGAGAGAGCACAGGATAGTAGACATGCAGCAAGCGTACAAGATCCTGGTGGTTGACGATGAACCGGACCTAGAACCCCTTGTGCTTCAGCGTATGCGCCGGAACATTCGAGCCGGCCGGTACAACTTTGTCTTTGCTCAAAACGGCGTAGAAGCTCTGGAAAAGCTGAGCCAGAACGAGGGCATAGACATGGTGCTATCAGACATCAACATGCCCGAGATGGACGGTCTCACGCTCCTGGAGCAGATACCCAAGGTAGACCCGAACATCCGCGCGGTGATAATTTCGGCCTACGGTGACATGAAGAATATACGCACGGCCATGAACCGGGGCGCATTCGACTTTGTCACCAAACCCCTGGATTTTGAAGACTTGCAAGTAACTATCGAGAGGACGCTGCGCCACATGGTTGAGTGGCGTGAGGCCCTCGTATCCCGCGACAAGCTGGTGGTGCTACAGAACGAACTGGACGTCGCCAGGAGGATGCAGCAGTCCATTCTCCCTACCCAGTTCCCCAAGGGGCCAGACTATGGGGTGTACGGCAAGATGGAGGCGGCACGCAACGTTGGGGGTGATTTCTTTGACGTACTGTACTTGGGTGACGGGCGCATCGGCCTTGCCGTGGCCGACGTATCGGATAAGGGTGTGCCGGCCGCCCTGTTTATGATGTCCAGCCGCACGCTACTGAAGAGTACCGCTATGAGCGACACCGGGCCCGGCGAGGTGCTGCGCCAAGTTAACGAACTGCTTGAAGCGGACAACGAGGCGGGAATGTTCGTTACCGTTCTATACGGCGTATACGATCCTTCCAGCGGCGAGTTGACCTACGCCAACGGCGGTCATAACAGCCCCCTGTTAGTCCATAGCGACGGGACCTCGACACTACTTCCCTTAACCGATGGGATAGCTCTGGGGATTGTCCCCGACCTCCAGTACCGGCAGCACACGGTGACCCTCTCGCCCGGGGATATGCTGGTGTTCTACACCGACGGCGTCACTGAGGCTATGAATGGTGAGGAAGAGCAGTTTGGCCTTGAGCGCCTACAGGAACTGTTCGCGGCTACTCCTCCTCAGGACCCGGAAAAGGCAAATCTGGCGGTTTTTACGGCCGTTAACTCCTTTGTGGGGGACACCCCTCAGTCCGATGACATCACTTGTCTAACCTTTTACCGCCCCCAACCACCGTCCAAAAGCGAGGCTTCACCTTGAGCGCGAAGCTGTGCCTCAAAATTGAAACCAGAGCGGACCAACTGGAGCGCCTTTCCTCGGCGATAGAGGCCCTTGGCGAGGAGGACGAATGGCCTCCGGACCTCATCTTCCGGGTGAACCTGGCCCTGGAGGAGTTGGGCCTCAACATCATAAACCACGGCTACGCTGACGGTTGCCACGAGGACGGTTGCCACGAGATTGAATTTAAACTGACCTCCGAAGCCGAGTCCGTGACTATTGAGGTTACGGACGATGGCAAGCCCTTCGACCCTTTGCAGGATGCTCCCACGCCCGACGTAACAGCGCCATTGGAAGACAGGCCGGTGGGGGGGCTGGGCCTACATCTGGTGCGGACGCTGATGGATGAGATGCGCTACCGGCGGGAAGGAGGCAGAAACCATTTGACACTAGTCAAGCTCAGGGCCCCCAACCTTGGAGACCCCAGCCGAGTCGATAGTGCAGAGTGAAGAGAAGGGGGACGGGGAACTATCCACTAACAACTCTTCACTCGTGTGGCGGCTCCCCCGTTTACCGGCGGATGTACTGTTCGTGGTGGGCATCGGGGGAACGGTGGCCGTTGCCGTAGCCGTTGGTTTAGTGGTCTGGCTATTCCTTGATGCCCCCGACGGTTTCCCGAAGGGCCCTTCGGCAGGCTCAGGACAGGAAAACGGCCCTGGCGAGTGGATAGTGAATAGTGAAGAGAAGGGGGACGAGGAACTATCCACTAACAACTCTTCACTCGTGGGGGGCGTCTCCGCGCAACGCATTCTCTTCGGCCAGTCCGCCGCCTTCAGCGGCCCGGCCCAAGAGCTTGGGAGGAGCATGGGACGGGGCATAGAGGCCGCTTTCCATGAGGTAAACCGGGACGGCGGCATGCACGGGCGGCGGTTGGAGCTATTATCGCTGGACGACGCCTACGAACCGGAAGCCGCCATCGCCAACACCCTGCGGTTGATCGAAGAGGAGGCGGTTTTTGCGCTGATTGGGGCCGTTGGCACCCCCACATCCCGCTCCGCGCTCCCAGAGGCTGCGTCCAGGGGAATTCCCTACATTGCCCCCTTTACCGGTGCGGCCTTTTTACGTGACGCCAAGTGGGATAACGTGGTCAACCTTCGGGCTTCCTACAACCAGGAGACGGAGGAGATGGTTGCCCGGTTGACCGGCGACCTGGGGCTGGAGCGGATTGGGGTGATGTACCAAGACGATTCCTTTGGCCGTGCCGGGTATCGAGGCGTGAGAAGCGCCTTGGAGCGGCGAGGAATGGAGCCCGCGGCCATTGGGTTGTATGAAAGAAACACAACGGCCGTGAAGACCGCCCTTTTGGACCTGGGCCGGGGTGCTCCCGAGGCGGTGATTCTGGTTGGGGCCTACCAGCCGGTGGCAGAGTTAATCGGCTGGGCGCGGCATACGGGGTTGGACGCCGTTTTCATAACCATCTCTTTCGTAGGCAGCAACGCGTTGGCTAAAGAACTGGGCCCTGACGGCGCTGGCGTATTCGTCACTCAGGTGGTGCCTTTTCCGGCGGATGACTCCATTCCCATAGTGGCCGCCTACCGCCGCGCTCTGGCCGCCTACGCCCCCGGCGCCATACCCGGCTTTGTATCCTTTGAAGGTTATCTGGCCGGCCGCTTGGCAATTGAGGGTATCAAAACCTGTGGCCCAAAGGTAACCCGCACCTGCTTCCTCGCCGGTATCCGCGGCGCCGACATCATCGACCTCGACGGGTTCCAACTACGATATGGGGACGGTGATAACCAAGGTTCAGACTCGGTCTTTCTGACGGTGATCGGTTCCGACGGCCGTTACCATTCCATCCGTACTCTTTCAGACGAAAGCCTGCGGGACAGAGGGCCGTGAAACAGCTTCTAACACGGCTCGGGCTAACTCTTTGGGAAAGCCGTTTTCGCATCTCCACCCAACTCCACTTGGCTATCGGGGGAGCGGTAGCCCTGACCATAGCGGCTAGCTTGGTGGGCTGGTTATCTTTCGACCGGGTAGGAGACGCTCAAAGTCGGGTGAACGAGAGCAGTATCCCCCAGATGGCGGCGGCCTTTGAGGTGGCCCAATACAGCAGCGTCTTGGTGGCCGCGGCGCCGCGTTTGACGGCTGCATCTACCGGGGAAGAGTTCGACCAGGTGGACCTTAGCATTGACGAGGCGCACCGGGCTTTCGAGAAGCAGTTGGCTCTGTTGGAAGAGACGGACCCGGCCTATGAGAGCTTTGCCGAATCTCGTACCCTTGCCGACACCCTGGTTGTCAATATTGAGGCAATCAAAAGTGAGAAAGCAGAACTCTTTAAGCTGACGGCAGACAGCGAAGCCTTGGGAGCGGAACTGGCGGAACTACGCGGCCGTTTGGACAACATCGTAATTCCGGCCATTGATGATCAGCTCTTCTATACCATGACTGGTTACCGCAACCGGGGCGAACCTCCGGCGCCGCAGGCGCAACATTTTTCGCCTGAAAACTTACTGGAGGAGTTCAGCAACTACCGCTACCTGTCGCAATTGCAGGCGGACGGCAATAGCGCGACGGAGCTTTTGGCCAACGCTTTTACTCTGTCCGATGCGTCCCTGATTGAGCCGCTACGAGAGCGGTTTGAGGCTGCCGCAAACCGAATAGAGCGGAACTTGTCAGCTCTTGAACTGTCTCCCCGTAACTTTCCAGGGCAGCCCTTCGGCTCCGGCTCAGGAGAAGTTTCCCCGATCTTTGCCCGGCTGTTTGAGTTGGGAATTGGGGAGCAAAACGGCTTTGATTTGCTAGCCAGACGACTGAGATTGGCGGAGCATCAGCAGGAGCTACTAGCGCTGAACCGTGACATCGCCATTGACCTCGTAGGGGAGGTGGATGGGTTGGTGAACACGGCCCGCGCCAGCGCGCAAGCGGCGGCCCAGGCTTCCGGTCAGGCGATACTAACGGGCCGCGGCCTTCTTTTGGCCATTAGCGCCATCAGCGTAAGCGGCGCATTGCTCATCGCTTGGCTTTTTGTAGGCCGGATTCTGGTGCGCCGCCTTAAGATGCTGTCCGACTGGATGCGACGTATGGCCGGCGGTGACCTGGAGGCCCAGGCGCCTGAATTGGTCAAGAGCTTGGGAGGCCGGGACGAGGTTGCCGACATGGCCGCTGCCTTGGAGGTGTTTCGTCGTCACGCCCTGGAGGTACAGCGCCTGAATTTGGTGGAGAAGCTGGCCGAGGAACTGAGTGGTAAGAACGAGCAACTGGAAACCTTGTTGGCGGACCTGCGCCGCGCCCAAGACCAGATTGTCATGCGGGAGAAGCTGGCGGCCTTGGGTGAACTAACGGCGGGGGTGGCCCACGAGATAAGGAACCCCTTGAACTTCGTCAACAACTTCTCCGAGGTATCGGAGGAGCTGCTTCAGGAGTTGCGGGAGGTCCTCAGCGAGGGGGATGAGAAACTAAACGATGAACAGAGAGGGCTGGTTGAAGAGATCTGCGGGGACTTGAGCAATAACCTGGTGCGGATCCGTTCCCATGGCGAACGGGCCAACCGGATAGTCCACGACATGCTTCTCATGGGTAGGGACACTGGGGAGGTGCAGCCTACCAACATTAACTATCTGCTCGATGACCACGCACGCTTGGCCTATCACAGCGCCCGGGCCGCTGATCCGGACTTCCAACTGGACCTGCGGCAGGACTTTGACGCGGACATGGGCGAATTGGAGGTAATTCCCCAAGAATTGGGCCGAGTTTTTCTGAATATGGTGAGCAACGCCTGCTATGCCACCGACCAGAGACGGCGCGACTTCGCCCAGGCGGGCGGCCCTTCGACAAGCTCAGGGTCCGGACCCTACACTCCTACGCTGTGGCTGATGACCCAGCGAGGCCAGGACCACGCGGAAATACGCATCAAGGATAACGGAAACGGGATTCCACTGGACGTCATAGACAAGATTTTCAATCCCTTCTTCACCACCAAACCTGCCGACCAAGGTACGGGCCTGGGCCTTTCCTTGTGCAGCGACATTGTGCGCCGTCACGGGGGCGCCATCCGTGTCGAGTCGGAACCGGGCCAGTTCACCGAGATGACCATCGAATTGCCTTTGGCTCCGCTCCCGACGACCGCAGAGGAAGGTCTCGAAGAAGCGCCGCCGGATGCCGTACCGGTATCCTCAACGGAGAATGGGTAGCTGTTCAGACTTGGTGAGCGCACTGCCACAAAACCGCTCATCCTGAGCGCAGCGCAGCGGAGTCGAAGGACTGGTTCCCCTCAAGTCTGAACAGTTACGAGAATGGTCCGGTATAGCTGGCATGGGTTATCTCGTGGTATGGTTGCTACCATGAACTTCGACACTTACAACCTTGACCCGTTCATATATGACGAGATGTTCCAGCCGGATGGCACGCCTAGAGAACATTGTCGGCAACTTTACGAAAGCCTGTGCCAACTCTCGGCAGAGGAACTGAGCAGCATCCAGGAACGAGTGACCCGGTCCTTTTCCAATGAGGGCATCTCCTTTACGGTTTATGGAGATGAGGAGGGTGAAGAACGGATAATCCCCGTCGACTGCGTGCCCCGCGTGCTTTCCGGGATGGAATGGCGGTATTTGGAAAGGGGCTTGGCCCCAGCGGCTGAAAGCGCTGAACCTTTTTTTGGCCGATGTCTACAGCGAGGCCCGCATTGTTAACGACCACGTAATTCCCGGTAGACGTGGTACGGGACTGCCCCCAGTACCGCATGGAGATGCGAGGCTTTTCCGCGCCCTATGGCGCCTGGGTTGCTATTTGTGGCACCGATTTGGTCCCGGACCGACGATGGCTTCCGGGTTCTTGAAGACAATTTACGGGTCCCTTCCGGCGTGTCCTACATGATCGCCAACCGGAAGGCGGTGAAGGCCAGCTTGCGGCGGCTCTACCGGAGTTCCCGGGTACAAGAGGTGGAGCACTACGGACGCTTGCTGCTTACAACGCTTCTTGAACTAGCCCCCAGTGGACGGTCTGAGCCGTGCATCGCGCTGTTGACCCCCGGGGTTTATAACTCGGCCTTCTATGAGCATATTTTCCTGGCTCACGAGATCGGGGCCGAGCTGGTAGAGGGGGGCGGGACCTGCTGGTGAACGATGGTTTCGTGTACATGCGCACCACCGCAGGGCTGCGCCGGGTAGACGTGATCTACCGCCGGGTGGACGACGACTTTCTTGACCCGCTGGTGTTTCGCCCGGACTCCCTCCTGGGAGTACCGGGGCTCATGCACGCCTACAAGCTGGGAAACGTTGCCTTGGTGAACGCGCCAGGCGCCGGTGTTGCCGACGACAAAAGCGTGTACGCTTACGTGCCGGATATGATTCGCTACTACTTGGGAGAGGAGGCGATTCTGCCCAACGTGGAGACCTACCTCTGCCGTCGGCCCAGAGACTTGGAGTACACCTTGGACAATCTGGCTAACCTGGTGGTGAAACGGGTGGGAGAATCCGGTGGCTACGGGATGATAATCGGCCCTCACGCGACGCCCAGAGAGCGGGAAGAATATGCCGTGCAGCTACGCGCCAACCCGGCCGACTTCATCTCTCAACCGGTGCTGGCCCTCTCCCGGGCGCCTTGCCTCATTGACGGCAACTTCGAACCGCGGCACGTAGACCTAAGGCCCTTTGTACTTCACGGACGCGAGACTCGTATGGTTCCCGGAGCGTTCTGCCGCGTCGCCTTGCGCCGGGGGAGCCTGGTGGTCAATTCCAGCCAAGGCGGGGGTGGCAAGGACCTGTGGGTGCTCGGAGATTGAGCTGAATGCTTTCTCGCAGCGCAGAGGGGCTCTACTGGATGAGCCGTTACCTGGAACGGGCCGAGTTTCTGTGCCGTTTGTTACGATTGCAGACGGAGGCGTTGGTTGACCGGCCCATTCGTGAGATTCACTTTGGCTGGATGCGGATTTACAACGGAATACATCGAACGCCTCCCGGGGGCAGCCTGGAACTGCTGGACAGTGATGATTTTACCTTGGCCGATTCCTACACCCTGACCGACGATCTGACCTTCGAGCGTTCCAACCCTGATTCGGTGTGGAGTTGCTTTGCCATGGGCCGGGAGAACGCCCGGCAGATGCGCCACTGCATCAGTGGCGAGCTGTGGACCAGTCTTAACCTGGCCTACCTGCGTATTCAAAAAATTAACATGCAGGACATCTGGCTGCCCTCTCCGGAGGCCTTCTACGCCGAGACTGAGGCGGAGATGAACCGGTTTTCCGGCGTAGCCGGGGCCACCATGTACCGGGACGAAGGGTGGCGCTTCATGCAGCTTGGCCGTGTCATCGAACGGGCCCAGTTCTCCACTTCGCTATTCCTGTCGCAACTGGACGCCGGTCCAGAGACCGGAGAGTATTCTGACGCCGACTGGACGAGCCTGTTGCGTCTTTACCATGCCTTCGAGGCCTACAACCGGAGCTACAGCGTTGAAGTACAGCCAAGTCAAGTGTTGAATTTACTAGCCACGGACCCACTATTGCCGGACTCGCTGTGCCGCTCGCTAGACCTGACGGTCGCAGACCTTGCCTCCATTGGCCCTGGCCCAAACACCAAGGCGAGTGATGCCGCCCGGCAATTGGCGGGCCGCATGGCGGCGCTGGTCCATTACGATTGGCCGGACCGGGAAGACCGCCGTGAGTTGTTGCGGCAGGTGTGGGAACACTGCCGGGAACTACACGGTCTTATCACCGCGGCCTACTTTGATTATCCGGTAGAGATTCTCCCTGGACGCTAGCTTGTGTTGACATTTCATGTCATTCCGAGCGGAGCGAGGAATCTAAAAAGGCGTGTTCTCTAGATTCTTCGCCGCTTCGCTCCTCAGAATGACATAGCGAAAGGTCTATTCGCCTGTAGAAACGCTTTATATCTTAAATGGCAACACAACCTAGCTTCGTGGGCCGGGTCTTTCGATTCTTAATGCAGGTAGCAAAACCATAGAGGCAACCGCCGCCGGCGTAGGGGCAGCCCTTGTGGTTGCCTCTACAAGATAACGCGCCGCCGGCGTAGGGGCAGCCCTTGTGGCTGCTCTACAGGATAACAAGGTAACGCGCCGCCGGGCGTAGGGGCAGCCCTTGTGGCTGCCTTGGTCTGAGAACCGAAAGGCCCTGGCTTCGTGGGCGGCCCGGCGTTCCCTGAAAGAGTTACGCAGGAAAGAGTTACGCAGGAAAGAGTTACGTGGGAAATAGAGCATATTTCCCGTTATCTGTACCCGTCGCCGGTGCGCCAATGTGTGCTGTCCCTCTGTCTTAAGCCCCGGGACGACGGGGAGCAACGGCTCCTGAGCTTTGAGTTGGTGACGGACCCCCCGGCGCCAATAAGCAGCGAAACGGATATTTTCGGCAATACGAAACTGGTCCTGACCATTCATCGGGAACACCAAGCGTTGGAGATAGTCTCCCGCTCTACCGTCCGTACTCTTTCAGGGGAACGGAGGCCGGTTACCGCAATGCCGGACTCCTTGGGCGCCGGAGCCTGGGATGAGATACGCTCCCTGACTCTTGGGCACCCGAGCGAGTCCTTCAGCTATTGGGACTTTACCCACCCCAGCGCTCTCGCTCGGCCTTCTCCCGCGCTAGCCGCATACATCGAAGAGTTGGACATCAGGGCGGGAGACGATCCATTGGAGTCACTGCTACAACTTGTCGACACCCTCCACCGGAGCTTCCGGTACGTTCCCGGCAGTACCTCGGCGGTGTCTCCCATAGAGCACATCCTGGAATCGAGAGAGGGAGTCTGCCAAGACTACGCCCAAGTGATGATCGCGATCGCCCGTTCTTGGCGCGTCCCGGCCCGCTACGTATCGGGTTACCTGTACTTGGACGGCAAAGACCCGTCTCAGGCGGACGGGGCGCCCCAAACTGCCACCCATGCCTGGGTGGAATGCTACCTGCCCGGCTTGGGGTGGACTGGCTTCGACCCCACCAATCGATGCCTAGCCGACCAGCGGTACATTCGGGTGGCCGTTGGCCGCGACTATCAGGATGTGCCTCCAGTCCGCGGGATATTCGTAGGGCATGAAGGGTCCCAGCTTGATGTGGTCGTGCGGATAAACCAACAGAAGCGGTCTACGGCACCCTAGCATGGACACGATTTCTGGGACGTTGGCGCCGGGCGGACTGGGGGTAGGCGAGGCCACTAATGCAGGGGACGTTGGTGGCAACGACTGGATTCGAACCAGTGACCTAGCGCTTATGAAGCGCCCGCTCTGCCGCTGAGCTACGTTGCCACCGGGGAGCAGACCGGCCAGCCGCCTGGTCTCGCTCCGGGCTAATTCATGGTAATGCGCTCTCCATAGGACTGTCAATTGACCCAAAGACCCGTAACTGTTCAGAGTTGGGTAGGTGAGTTGGCCGAAAGCCCATCCTGTATCCCGATGATAATGCTATAACAACATTGTGCCGCCATACCGTCATTGCCATGAAAATACCCAACCCGTCATTCCCGCGCAGGCGGGAATCCAGAAATTCCAGGCACAAGGACCGCCACTGGTTGGTAAGATCCGGGACTCCCGCTTTCGCGGGAGTGACGGGTTGGGGACTGGCCGCCATTTTCGTTCCTCTTAGGTGGCCCGCCGCGACGGGCATCCGCAATTCCGGCCTTGAGCCGGAATCCAGAAGCGTTTGCCACGAGCAACGTTCTTTATCCTTGGGATTTCTGGATTCCCGCCTGCGCGGGAATGACGGGCTCGTAGGGCCGGAATGACCCATCAAGTCGGAACAGTTACAAAGACCCTAGCCGCGTTCCCGCAGGGTCTTTTCATTCCGACCCCCCTTTCTGTCATTCCGAGCAGCGCGAGGGGTCTAAAATTCTTACTGGGGCCAACTTCGCCTTTCCAGAGGGATTTTAGACCCCTCACTGCGTTCGGGGTGACTGCGTTCGGGATGACAATGAAAAGACCCTGCGCGTTCTCGGCTTCCCGATTGACATAAGGGGCGCGTTATAATTAGCAACAGCCATGGAATCTCAAGAATTGGGACCACACGACGCCCAGCCGGAAGGCAATCTATCCGGCGCCCACCGCCCGGGGCAACCCGGAGCGAGCTACGCCCCGGAAGTGCAGCAGGCAGCTTCCTATATGGCTGGACTGCTGGGCCGGGTGGCGTCACGCTTGCGGCCCTTCCCGCCGTTCCTGAACATGGTGTCGCTCCAAGCGATTGAGCTGGAGCCGTTGCTGGGTGCATCCGAAGACCTGGGATGTGTAGTAGTGCTGCCTGACGGGGAGATTTGCCAGTTGGACCTGAAGCTGCTGCCCGGCGTTGAAGGCGCCCAAGACCCGGCTTTTGACCAAAGCTGGCCGGTGGAGGAGTTTACCGAGCTCGACTTGCCACCGGAAGATTACATAACCTACGCTGCTTTGGCCGTCCGATTGATCTGCCGGGAGCTTCGCCGCCGGGGCCAGTAGCTGCCTTTCGCGCTTGTCGTTTCCGCAGAGGAACTGCCGCTAGGGGCGGCCGGCCGCCTCACGCGCTAACCACGGATAGGCTCCTGAACTTGCTTGTGGGCCTTGTCCTCTAGGGAAGGCGCAGCATCAGGCCCCGGGTGGAGACCAATCGCTGGCGGGCTGGGTCGACCGCTAGCAAGGCAGTCTCCAGCGCCACGGCCCCCAACAAAGGTTGAGTAGCTTCTGTTCCGAACACGACTGTGGTCGTAATCGTCTGACCTTCCAACCGCACTAATGTTTCCCCAACGTCGAGTTCCAGAACACTGCCATCCGCTATTTCGAAACTAGCTCTGCGTTGGACCCTGACGCCAAGTCTTCCTAGAAGGGAGGACGGCAAGACCGTGAACGTTGAACCGGTATCCACCATAACCTCCACGGTCTCAAACCGTTGGCCCTTGGGGTCTCCAACCTCCATGAGATACGTGAATACTCCCACGACTGCCTTGCTTAACGGGGCTGACGACGTTGGGTGATTGGGCCGTTGCCAGCTAGCCGTTACTCTTCAAACCCGATGTCGCCGCTTTGGCCGCCCCGCTTGCGCACCAAGCGAATCCCTTCGATGCGGATGCTGCGGTCCACCGACTTGCACATGTCGTAAAGGGTGAGCGCGGCCACGGAAACGGCAGTCAGCGCCTCCATCTCCACCCCGGTCCGGGCTGAGGTGCTGGCGGTAGCGGTGACGTTAATCCGGTGTTCTTCATCGTCAAGTTCCAAGTCGACGCTTACCTTGTCCAAGGGAAGGGGATGGCAGAGGGGAATCAACTCCGAGGTCTTCTTGGCCCCCATAATTCCCGCCAACTGGGCGACGGTCAAAACATCGCCTTTCTTCATCAGCCCTTCTTTGATCAGACGGGCCGTCTCCGGTTGGATGGATACGTAACCTTGGGCCACCGCTTCCCGGTTGGTCACCGCCTTGGCGCCCACGTCGACCATCCGGGCCCGCCCCTGCTCGTCCAAGTGGCTCAGGGATGGTGTGTCCGGGCCATCAGCAGTTCCAGAGACCATAAAACACCTGTCGCAAAGAATAGTCTTGGGGTTATGAGTGCGTCGCCGCCGTTGTCATCCGATGGGCCATCAACTAACGTCTTCTAGCCCCGCTCGCTCGATGGATAGTTCTGTAGGGCCTGTCCTGAGCTTGCCGGAGGGACATTAGTTGAGCCCGGGAGTGTAGCCGTTGTCCACCGGCAAGCCTTTCTGGCGGGCTGCCTCCGTCGCCAGTTGGTCGCACCGCTCGTTTTCCCGGTTGCCAGCGTGACCGCGGACCCACTTGAACTCGACCTCATGTTTTTGGGTCAGAGCGAGGAGCTTCTCCCAGAGGTCGGGATTGATCGCCCGCTCCCGCTTGTTACGCATCCAACCGTTTGCCTTCCACCGCCGCGCCCACCCTTTTTCTATGGCGTCGACCACGTACTTGGAATCGCTGTAGAGCGTTACCCGGCAGGTCTCTTTAAGGGCTTCAAGACTTAGAATCGCCGCAAGGAGTTCCATCCGGTTGTTCGTAGTTTCCCTAAATCCGCCTGCTAGCTCTCGGCGGCTCCCTCCGGAGAGTAGCACAACGCCATATCCGCCCGGGCCAGGGTTGCCGATGCAGGCCCCGTCAGTATAGATGGTCACATCCCTATTCGAATGCTGCTTCATACTCCCCACAGCCGGTAGAAGTGATTGAGCGGGCCGTGTCCTTGGCCCACCGGGAAGCTTGTGCGGATGGCGGCGGTGACGTAGTCCTTGGCCTGCTGGACTGCCTCGGGTAGGTCGAGTCCTTTGGCTAAGCTGGCGGCTATGGCGGACGCCAGGGTGCAGCCGGTGCCGTGGGTGTTGGCGGAATTGATCCGCTCCGACGTGAAAGTGAGGAAGTCTTTGCCGTCGTAGAGCACGTCGGTCGCCGGACCCTCCAAGTGTCCACCCTTGACCACCGCGTTCTTCGCGCCCAATTCGTCGACAAGTATTTTCGCCGCCGCTTTCAAGTCGTCGACCGTATTCATTTCGAGCTCGGTAAGCACCCGCGCCTCCCGGCTGTTGGGCGTGACCACGGTGGCCATTGGCAGCAGCACCGACCTCATTGCATCGACCGCGTCATCCCTGAGCAGCCTGGCGCCCGTACTGGCGACCATAACTGGATCGATGACGGCCGGGGCGAGGGAGTGGAACTCCAGACGTTCGGCGACGCACCGGATAATGTCCGAACTGGACAACATGCCGGTCTTGACCGCGTCGGCGCCGATGTCGGACACGATGGCGTCAATCTGTGCTTCGATCATCGACGTGGGCGTTTCCAGGACCGCAGCCACTCCCAT
Organism: Dehalococcoidia bacterium; assembly: GCA_965220245.1. Taxonomy (GTDB): domain Bacteria; phylum Chloroflexota; class Dehalococcoidia; order Lucifugimonadales; family UBA3495; genus CBDCPI01. Next base: position 248,386 of record CBDCPI010000013.1, on the reverse strand, counting down.
CGTGTTCTGGGCCGTAATCGTGGTAATGGCGCAGGTGCCGAAGACGCCCATCGCCCCGAAGGTCTTAAGGTCCGCCTGAATACCGGCGCCACCCCCGGAGTCCGACCCTGCAATGGTCATGGCGCGTGGCACGCGTCTCATATTCATTTGTCATTTTCCGAGCGAATGTTGAGCAGTCAAGGGTATGGCAGGAAGCCCGTCGGCTCCGGGCTTGGGAGCTGGTGCAAAAGGGCTGGAAACAGACCGATGTGGCCGAGGCTCTGGGAGTCACCCGCGGGGCGGTGAGCCAGTGGGTCAGCAGAGCCCGCGACGGAGGAGCCGAGGCCCTGCGCCGCCGCAAGCCCCCAAGAGGGCAGTCCAAGCTGAACGCTGTGCAACTGGCCCGGCTCCCCGGATTGCTGGAGCGGGGGCCTTCCGCCTTAGGGTTCTGCGGGGAAATCTGGACCCGGCGGCGGGTGGCCCAGGTCATCGAGAGGGAATTCGGCGTCTCATACGACCCTTCCCAAGTGGGACGGATTCTGAAGGGTTGCGGCTTCAGCCGGCTGAAGCCAGCCCGGCGCACCGCCCAGCGGGACGAGGAAGCCATCGGGGAGTGGCGGGACCGGCGCTTCGGAGAGCTGAAAAAAAGGCCATAGCTGAAGGAAGAACCATCCTGTGGGCCGACGAATCGGGGTTCTACCTGCTGCTGGCCCTGCTGCGGACTTGGGCGCCGGTGGCCCGGACGCCGGTAGTCCGGCGCAGGCTGAGCTACGACCACCTGAGCGCCATCAGCGCCATCAGCAGGATCTGAGAACTTTACCTGGCAGTGCCGGAACATTCTTACAAAGGGCCGGACGTCATCAGGTTCCTGGAGCAGTTGCCCGGGTATGCTCCGGAATTGAACCCGGACGAAGGGGTATGGCGTTACCTGAAACGTGTCGAGTTGCGGAACATGATATGCGCTGACCTGGAGGAATTGACCAGCCAGTTCTGGGCGGCGTTCCGGCGGCTGCTGGACAAACCCCAAGTGCTGCGAGCCTGCGTCCGGGAAGTAGGCTATGTTTAGCAATCCACTCACGCATCAGTAATTGTTGGGACCCGGCGTTTCCCCGCGGAGGATACTCTCTAGGCGGCTGATCAAACGCTGCAACTCTTCGGTATCCGGGTCCCCCGTGGCTGATTGCAGATAGGACTGCAGGTCGTCCCGGGACTCTTGGTGGCGTCCCAGACGATAGTTCACCAAGCCCCGGTCCCGCCGTTCTTGGGGAAGTTGAGGCACGATGGCCACCAACCGGTCGATCATCTTGATCGCCCTATCCAGGTCTTGCCGCTGCAAGTAGATGGCTTTCAGGTTCCGCAACATTCTGGCCACGTAGTCCCGGTTGTTGACCGGCTCCAGAAGCGACGCGTCCCAGGCGATATTGTCTTGGTGGATTTCCCGCAGACGCTCGGCGCACTCTTCGGCCGACAGAAGTATGCCCCGGTGGAAAGGGTCTATAAACAAGTCCTCTTCGTCCCGGTGCCTCAGCAGGAAGTGACCGGGCATACCCACTCCCACCAAGGGGACCCCCAGCCGCTTCCCGACTTCGAGACAAACTAGAGACAAAGTAATCGGGATACCCAAACGGCGGCTCAACACCTCGTTTAGGTAGCTGTTACGGGGGTCGTAGTAGTCCTCGCTGTTACCGCTAAAGCCGACCTCGTCAAAGAGGTACTCGCTCAGGATGTTAACGCTGTGGATAGCTTCGCGGGTCGCCCCCATGCGATGCGATGCGCCTCCGGCCAGCGAGTCCAGCACGTTCAATTCCCGGTGAATGTCAAGTTCGGGGTACTCGGCAGCCGCGATAAGGAACGCTGCTCGGGCCAAGTCGATCTCTTCATCGGGAGACTCGGCTATCGCCATGAATTGTTCCCAATTGGTTCCGGCGTCGCTCATGCCATGCTCTTTGATTTTAGGCTTGTCCCTACAGAGTTAGGCTGGTCCCCAGGGATTCAAACAAAAACCTCCGACCGGGGCCGGAGGCTCTTATCTAGGCTGCTGTATTATCCTTAGGTTGCCACGGCGGGTTCCAAGGACTGCTCCCGAATCCGGCGCAGAAAGTCCGGGTCCCCTTGGCCCATTCGTTCCACCGACCGTTCGAATCGTTCCTTCATCTCGAGGTCGTCCAGGGTGCCGACGTCCCGGGTCAGGTAACAGTACTCTAGCGAGATACCGTTGGGGTCCTTGAAGTAGATAGATTGGGCCCACTCGTGGTCCACAACCGGAGTAACACTCAATCCCTTACCAATTAGCTCATCCCGCTTGGCCTCCAAAGCGGGGAGAGACCCGGACTCGAAGGCGAAGTGGTAGAAAGCGCCGGGAACCCCGAGGCCCCGGTTGATGCCGGCGTCGTAGTCCTGAGGAATGCCGGGGACCTCATTAGCTTCCATGAATGCGATTAGTTGGTCCCTTCCAACGTCAAAGAACACGTGCCTTATGTGGCCGCCTTCTTTGATCTTGATGATGTCGCAACGCACTGCCTTGAAGCCCAAGACGTTTTCGTAAAAGTCCCGGGTCTTGTCCATGTCCAGAGTTGAAAGCCCGATGTGTGAAAATCCCTTTGCGGACATGTTCTCCTCTTCCGGCGGCGATTTTCTAACCCGAGTGGCTGAGACCAAGTGTATTCTCAGCCTTGAATGGTGTCAATTGTGCTGAGACTCTTCCAACCCCGCTCAACACCCAGGACCGCTTCTTGGCCCAAGTCAGCGGATAAGGTCCCGGGCCTTGCTGAAAACCGCCTCGAACATCTCCCGGGTCAAGCGTCCGGTCAGGGTATTGTGCTGGCTGGGATGGTATGAGGCGAGCAGCGTGACTCCACCCTCAAGAGGGTATGATGCTAGATGGCCAAACTTGGGGCGAGGGGATGGCGCCGGCGGGCCATGGGAGGCCCGGTCCCCCAAATAAACGTCGAAAGCGAACTTCCCCAAGGCCACCACAACTTGAAGGTTAGTCAGCAATGCCAGCTCGGAGCGTAAATACGGAAGGCAGTTGTCCCGCTCTTGGGGAAGGGGCTTGTTTCCCGGCGGGGCGCAGCGCAGGGCCGCGGTGATGTAAACGTCTTGCAACCCCATGCCGTCGTCTTGTCGCAGCGACTCCGGCGAACTGGCGAACCCGAACTTGTGGAGAGTGCCGTAAACCCAATCACCGCTACGGTCCCCGGTAAACATCCGGCCGGTGCGGTTCGCCCCGTGAGCGGCGGGAGCCAAGCCTAAAAGCAGCAGGCGAGCGTTCGGGTCGCCAAAACCGGGCACGGGCTTGCCCCAGTACTCCCACTCGCGGTACATGCGGCGTTTGTCACGTGCGACGGCTTCCCGGTGCTCCACCAGCCGGGGGCACTTGGTGCAGGAGACGATGGTATGGCCCAGTCTCTCTAATTCGCTCAACTATCGTCCGGGAATGCTGGCCGTAAAGGGTTCGACTGCGCTCACCCTGAGCGGGGTCGAAAGGCCTCACCTTGGCCAGTGGCTACCCTGCTGACCACTAACCGTTAGTCTAGGTGATAAAGCTTGACCACGTTGTCGCAGACTATCTTTTGCTTGGTCCGCTCCGGCAGGCGGCCCAACTGCTCTTCAATGATCCGATGCGACTCGGGGAAGAGGCAGTCCGGGTGAGGATAATCGGTGGCCCACATGATGTTGTCTTCACCCACCAGATGCACAATGTCGGCGATGCTTTGTTCTTGCTGATAGGTAGTCATTCCGTTGCGGCGGAAGTAGTCACTGGGTTTCAATGAGAAGTTGAGCTTCTGCAGGCGGTCTTCATACTCTACGTCGAAACGGTCCAGAATGTAGGGGAGCCAGGTAACCCCGGACTCGCCCAGGACGAAACGGAAGCCGGGAAACTTTTCGCAGGCGCCGGAAAGAATAATCCCGGCCAAGACCTCGGCGCCGTCGACTTGAAACAGCACCGAGCGGAGACCCATCACCTCCAGATAGTATTCGTCGGCCATCTGTTCGTTGTCGGCGACGCGGGCGCCGGTGAACCCGGTGGAGTGGAAGGAAATCGGAAACTGGCACTCTGCCGCGGCTTCCCACACCGGGTACCAAGCGTGGTGCCACAGGGGATAGGCGAGCTTCTTGACGGGTAAGTCGCCCCCGCGGAGACCCATGACGGCGCAGCGGCGCACTTCAGCGGCGGCCACCGATGGATCGTGGTAAGGTATTGCGGCCAAGGGGAAAAGGCGGTGCGGGTCTCCCCGGTTGGCGAAATCCACCGCCCAATCGTTGTAGGTCTGAAACACCCAACCCGCCATTTCACCGTCTTGGATTTTCAGGTTGGCGCCCAGGATTCCATAGATCAACTCGGCATCGATCCCGTCAGTGTCCAAGTCCTTAAGCCGCAACTGAGAAGTGGTGGGACGGGGTTCGGCCTCGAGGTGGTGCCCGGTGTAAAAACCCAAGTCGTACATCTTGTCCACCCGGTTCAACCGACCCTTCTCGTACCGCCCAAAACCTGGCCCCACGCCGTTCCACATGCCCACGTCTTTGCCATCGATAAACCAGTGCAGGCCGTCTTCCAATTCCTCGACACGGGGCGCCAACAGCTTCCACTTGGCTGGGGCCTGGGATGACCACAGGTCCGGAGGGCAGTAGGTGAGGTCAATGTGGCTATCCGAGGAGACGAACTGGTACGACATGGTTTCCTCTCACGAATCTGTGGTATCTGTCAAGCAAGTATGGGGACCTTCGATTTTCGTGGTTGCGATTTTAACCAAACCCGGTTAGGGCCGCAACAGGAAAACGCAACCGCGCCGGGCCTTTCAATTGTTCTCGTGTTCTCGCGATGGACGGGAGCGGCTTGGCAGAGGCGTTGCCTATGGACTGGCCTACTCCGCCGCTTGCCCCTGAGGTGTGGCGCTCTTACAATGCGTACTTAATGCGTACTTGATGATGCCGGGAACAAGTACTATCCGACTTCGAGAACTAGAGGACGTTAGATGAGCACGACAACCCAAGATTACTCGGAAGAAATGGTGGAAAGCGGGGTTGGCAAGGTTCATTTGATGCGCGGGGGGACCGGCGGCCCGCTGCTAATTCTTCAGGACGACCTGGGAAGCCCCGGGTGGATTCCCTTCTATGAGGCGTTAGCCCAAGAATTCACCCTATATGTGCCAGCGCATCCGGGATTTGGCCAATCGGAACGCCCAAACTGGATGCGCAATGTCCGAGAACTTGCCGCCGCCCACCACTGGCTTCTGAAGCGCTTGGGGTTAAGTTCCCTGCCAGTGGTCGGCCTCGGGTTCGGCGGCTGGGTAGCCGCCGAGATGGCCCTTATGTGCCAGCATACAGTCCAGAAGATGGTGCTGGTTGGCGCGGTTGGAGTGCAGCCAACCGAAGGTGAAATCGCAGACCAATTCTTGCTGTCCGGCGAGGAGTACGCCCGCCTGTGTTTCCACGATCCGGCGAAATTCGAGCAACTTTACGGTAGCGAGACTACTGTAGACCAAAGAGAGGTCTGGGAAGTAAACCGGGAAATGGCCATCCGCTTGGCTTGGAAACCGTACATGTTCGACCAAGGGCTTCCGTACTTGCTGGGCTCGGTCGATACACCGACCCTAGTGGTGTCCAGCGAGCACGACCAGGTGGTTCCTGCCAGTTGCGGCCGGCGCTACGCTGAGATACTCCCTAACGCCCGCTTGGAACTGCTGGCCGGGTCGGGGCATTGCGCCGACGTGGAACAGCCGGAGGAACTGACGAGAGTGGTTACCGGGTTTATCTCTTGACACCCCGTAACCCATAGATTGCTACGCTCTAGAAAATAAATCGCGGAGGCATTCAAGATGCACCTCATGTATTTCACCGAGCAACCCATGTCGTCTTATCCCGAGGACGAGGCCCGAAAAGCCGGAGGCATCAGCGCCTTGATGTTCTCCAACCAGCACTTTGACCCTGCTGAGGGCAGCCGCTTGTACAACGAACGCATCGAAGAGTACTTGTACGCGGAAGAAGTGGGCGTGGACGGCATCATGCTCAACGAGCACCACAACGCGCCGTTCTGTATGCAAGCCCGGGTCAACATGTACGCCGCCATCCTGGCGGCGATGACCGAGCGGGTGAAAATCGTACTGTTGGGCAACCCCTTGCCCGTGTCCGACAACCCGGTGCAATTGGCCGAAGAAATCGCCATGATCGACATGATCTCCAAGGGGCGACTGGTGTCGGGTTTTGTGCGAGGCGGCGGCTCGGAGCAGTTCGCCAACAACACCAACCCGGCCTATAACCGGGAGCGCTTCGAGGAAGCCCACGATCTGCTGATCAAAATATGGTCGGAACCGGGCCCATTCCGCTGGGAGGGTAATCACTACCAGTTCCGGGTGGTCAACCCTTGGACCTTGCCGCTCCAAAAACCCCACCCGCGAATCTGGATTCCCGGCGTTTCCAGTTTGGAGACGGTTACTTGGGCCGCCGAGCACCGCTACCCGTATATCTGCTTGAACACCACCATCCAGCAGACCCAGGACATCTGGGGAATCTATGACCGCGCCGCCCAGCGCGTGGGTTATGAGTCCGGCCCAGAGCAGCGGGGCTATCTCATCCGCTGTCATATCGCCGATACCGAAGAGAAAGCAATGCGCAACGGCAGGGAGTTTATGTGGATGCTGGGCGAGTTTACCGGGCTGGGCCACCCGGTGTGGTTCAGCCCGCCCGGGTATAGCTCCCCGGAGTCTAGGAGGCGCCGCGCGGAGACCCAGATTGCCCGGGCTGCCGATCCCTTTGAAAAGCAGTTGGCAACCAAGAACATCATTGCCGGTACGCCGGACCAGGTTATTGCGAGCCTAAGGCAGATCCTGGAAGAGACCCGGCCTTCTATCCTGGCGCTATGGGGCAACGACGGGAAAGTCGACCACGACGATTCTATGGACTGCATCAGGCTCATGGGGCAAGAGGTTATGCCGGCCGTAAGGGAGATAGGCAAAGAGTTGGGGCTGGACAGCCCCTTCGAGGTTGACTCACCGGTCAGTCTGGCCAACACGCCGGCTGCCGAATTGAACCCGGTCGCAGTTTAGTCCCGGGCTGTCAAACAGGGTCTGGTCGCCCCCTAGATGGCTTCCCAATCGGATAAGGTCTTTTCATTAGTCACCCTGAGCAGAGCGAAGGGTCTCTCCACACCTGTAGCTGAGATTCTTCGCTCCGCTCAGAATGACCGGCGGCGGTAGCGACTTTGCACCGGCCCTGCTAATCGGATAGCATTACTGGAAGAATTTAAAAGGAGATAAACGCTCTCATGACTACTGTGGGAACCGGCAAATACACCTACTCTGTCGTCGAGAACTGGGCAAAGCTGCCGCCGGGCGAGACCTTCGCCATGGTCAGCGCCATAGCCACCGACTCCCAGGACCGAGTGTACGCCTTTCAACGGAAGGACCCTCCCGTCTTGATCTTCGACCGCGATGGCAACCTGACCGACTCTTGGGGTAACGGCAGCTTCCTATTCGCCCACGGCATCTATATTCAGGATGACATCGTGTACGTAACCGACCGGGACAGCTCGGTGTGCATCATGTACACCTTGGACGGTAAGCCAATACAGATGTTGGGCCGACACGGAAGGCACTCAGACACCGGCTGCGAGAACCCGGGCGACCTTTGTCCGCGGGCCGCCGGCCCCTTCAACTACCCCAGCGAGCTAGTCCCTTCTCCGTCCGGCGACCTCTACGTTTCTGACGGGTATAGAAACGCCCGGGTGCACCGGTTCACCGATGAGGGCCAGCTAAAGTCCTCTTGGGGCGAACCCGGCAAAGAAGGCCCCAACCAGTTCCACCTGCCCCATAGCTTGGTGATTGACAGCGACGAGAGAGTGATCGTCTGCGACCGGGAGAACCACCGCATCCAGCTTTTTAACCTTGACGGCGAGTTTCTGGGGATGTGGACCGACATAAATCGGCCCATGGACATCTCCATGGACCAAGACGGTATGTTCCACGTTAGCGAAGGGCCGGTGGAGGGCTCTCCCGCCCGGATCAGCGTGTTGGATAAAGGAGGAGCCGTCCTGTCCAGATTTGAGGTCCGCGGTTCCGGCCACGGCAGTTGGGTAGACTCCCGAGGAGACATCTACCTTGCCGGGGTACCCGATGCGATAGACAAGTACGTAAAGCAGAGCTGACCCCTTAGCTTCGTAAATCGCTAGGGTGCAGCTTGGCCCAAGTGGGTCCGGTTAGCCCGGGTGGGGCCGGTTAGTAAGGTATCAAGGCCACCCTCCAACAGCAGGTCTGCAACTGGAGGGTGGCGCTTCTGTGTAAAGATACCTCTTTCGAGACGCAAAGGCGGCCACTATTGCTGGGCTTAGACGAGTTCCACCCGGCGCCGGGTTGGGCAGGGTCTTTTTCCCGGAAAATCGTCTAAACCTCCAAGGCGCCGAGAAAATGTGTGCGACGATTCAGAGTTAGTGTATTACTGAAATCGGCTGTATAATCCATTTCCGAGTGATACTCGTGGCTAGCCGCATGAATTCGCCGCCCCGCTACCTCTTGACAGGACAATGCGGCTAGATTATTTTATGTCAGGCTAACTATTACTGTACCCTTAGTTGTTTTCTTAGGTCTAACTTGAGGAGCGTGTGATGGATGATACATCTAAAGCACTCGACCACATGGCGGACCTGCACCAAAAGATTTACATAACGCTGCTCCCGTCTTTGACCGAGAATTGGATGAGCCTCGATTACACCATGCCCCAGCTCAAGGTGCTGCTCTGCTTGTATATCAACGGGCCGTACCGCATGAGTGACCTAGCAGCCGTGTTGGGAGTTTCCACGCCCACTGCCACCGGGATAGTCAACCGGCTTGTGAGCCGCGGTGTTATCAGCCGGGGCGCCGAATCTGAAGACCGCCGAGTGGTTACTTGCCAGATAACCGACTCTGGGGAGCGTGACATTTCGGCATTGTGGTTGGCCAAATTTGAAGTGTTCCGGGATATCTTCGGCACCTTGACCCCGGAGGAATTGGAAATCGTAGCCCGGGCTGAAGAGGTGGTTTTGACCGCCGCTAGGAGGACCAACGGCGCCCTGGCTACCGGAGGTCCGGATTCGCCAACGATCAAGGATGCGCCTTCGCAGCTAGGCCAGAGCAAAGTAAAGCCAATACCCTAGAACTCTGTACCTACCGGAAAAATACCGGGTCAAGACTTGGCGCCGGGATAATAGAGGCGCCAGAGGAGGTCTCACAAGTCATGTTAAAGAGTATCGGAAGGCTAAGCTGGCGGACCCGGCTCGTGCTGACCACTGTCTTGGTTCTAATCGTCGTTGGCGGCAGTTGGTTTGGGTATAGGACTTGGTACAACTCCGCTCACTACGTGTCCACCAATAACGCCAAGGTAGTAGCCGACTTGATTCAAGTGGGGTCGATTAATGCTGGCCGGATCTTGGAAATGAACGTCGACGTGGGCGCTCCGGTCATCCAAGGCCAAGTCATCGCCATGGTGGACATCCCCACAGTGATCTCCGGGTCGAGCACCACCGACACCCATAAACTGGGATTCCGCGACGTTCAAGACCAGTTCGCCGAAGTGATCGCGCCCGCCTCGGGAATAGTCGCAGCCCGTTGGTCGAAGGTTGGCGACACGGTGCCGCCGGGCCAGCCCATCGTTACGTTGATGCAACCGAGGAACGTTTGGGTGGTAGCCAATATTAATGAAAACAGCGTTCGCCGGGTGCTGCCGGGACAGCGCGTTGAGGTACATGTCGACAGCCTCGGCCGGTCTGTGGACGGGACCGTGGACACCGTCTCTCCGGTAACCGCCGGCACCTTCAGTCTGTTGCCCTCCAGAAACGCCTCCGGCAACTTCACCAAGGTATCGCAACTGGTGCCGGTCAAGATCGCCGTTAACCATGAAAACGTAAGGTTAATACCGGGCTCTTCGGTGGAGGTTAAAATCCGTGTTCGCTAGGCGAATCATCCCTCTTCCACCTGCTCCGGTGGACTTGGCTTGGCTGTTCCCATGCCCGGAGGTCTCGCCCGTTGCGTAGCGATAGCTACAAATGGCGTGTCCTGTTCGTGATGATTGTGGCCAGCTTCATGGTGTTGCTGGATACCACCGTGGTAAACGTGGCTTTGCCCACCATCATGAACTCCTTCGGCGCCTCGCTGGACCGGGCCCAGCTAGTCCTAACGATGTACCTCTTCGCCATCGCCTTGGTAATACCCCTTACGGGGTACCTGAGCGATCGCTTGGGGTCCAAGCGGCTGTTTGCCTTGTGCCTCAGCGGTTTCACCATCGGGTCGGCCTTATGCGCTATGTCCTGGGACATCAACTCCCTGATTTTCTTCCGGATTGTTCAGGGGCTCGCCGGCGGTATGTTGATGCCCTTGGGGGTGGCGCTCTTGTTCCGGACCACCCCCAGAGACCAGCAAGGCTTCATGATTTCCCTCTTGGGCATCCCGGTCTTAATGGCCCCCATTCTGGGGCCTATCCTGAGCGGGTACTTGGTAGAGACGGCTAGCTGGCGCTTGATCTGGATGCCCCACATTCCGGTGGGGATCGTGGGCGTGGTCATGACCGTCACTATGCTTCAAGAGACGGAACGAGTCAGAAACCTCTCCTTCGATTACAAAGGGTTTCTCCTGGCCGGAGTGGGATTCTGCACGGCGTTACTTGCCTTGACGCGGGTGAGTCAGGATGGCTGGACCTCGGACTCGGTGTTGCTGATGTTCGGCATCTCGGCGGTAGCTTTGGCCTCTTGGGTGTACGTCGAGCTGACCGAAGATGAGCCGCTGTTGGACCTGCGAATCTTCCGCAATGCAACTTATACCCAGGCGGCCATCATCTACTTTGTCTCCGCGGTAATCCTCTTTTCCGCGCTGTTCCTGTTGCCGTTGTTCTTGCAGAATATCCGCGGTTTAAGCCCCATCCAAACGGGACTGCTCCTCATGCCGGAGGCCGTGGCCATTGCGGTGATGCTGCCCTTTGCGGGCCGCCTCTACGACAAGTTCGGGCCAGTGCCGATGATAATTCCCGGCCTTCTGGGTATGGCTTACTCCATGTACCTGTTGCACAGCCTGGACGTGAATACCAGCGATGCCGACCTGATCAAGATCCTGGTATTACGCGGCGTAAGCATGGGAATGATGGCCATGCCGGCTTTCACCCTGGCGATGAGCGTGCACCCGCCGCAGGCGGTGGCCCGCGCCTCCGCGCTGACTAACGTGCTGCGGCAGATGTTCCCTGCTTTCGGCATTGCGTTTTTTGCCACAATCCTGCAAACTCGTCATGCTTTTCATGCCAGTTCCTTGGCGCAAACCGTCACGCCAGACTCCTTGGCGGCGATGCAAGTCATTTCCCGCATCTCAGAAAGCGCCGGGCAGTTCGGGGCTTCCAATGGGGTGGCCGGCCCGGCTGCGGTGCAAGTGCTCGACGGGTTGGTCCAGCAGCAGGCGGCGATCCGGGCCTTTAATGACGTATTCTTGGTGGCAGTCGTCATATCCTTACTCGCGGTGCCCTTGGCAATCTTCCTTCGCAAACCAAAGCCACAGGAACGGCCGCAACCGGCGGACACTACCACAGTGGCCGAACCGGCGGACTAATCGGGAGTATCTTCCGCACCAAGGGACAGTATTTGATTCTGATAGCGCGCGCGGTTCGACCACCTTCTAGGGTGTAATTCGCGCGGGCAAAGGGAGTGAACATGAGGTCCTTAAACCTTAGGTGGCGTATTGTATCCGTCTTGGCGATCGCTGTAGCGATAATGACGTTAGCTGCGTGCGGCTCTGACGAGCCTCCCGAGGGATCGTCGGTGTCTGCCTTGCCCGGAGTCGTGTCCGTCGGCGTCTCGCCGGTGACTACCGGCAATATCAGCGTGAACACCGCCTATGCTGCCGTGGTAGAGCCCAGAGACTACGTTGACGTGGCCCCTCTGGCGACTGGGCGGATTGAAAAGCTGTTGGTAGACGTTGGCACACCGGTGAAGACTGGTGACGTAATTGTCGAGTTGGGTCATGGCCTCCTCGACGCCCAACTCGACCAGGCGCGGGCCTCCCTGCGCAATGCCGAGACGAAACTGGCTTCGGTGCAAGCCGGTATGGAGCTCAAGCAGGTAGAGGCGCAGGCTAAGTTGGATGCCGCCCAGGCTGCGTTGGCCCAACTCTTGGACCCCTCGCCCGCCGACCTTCAGGCGGCAAGAAGCGCGGTGGCCCAAAGGCAAAGCGGCCTGGATAGCGCGAATACTGCACTGGCCCAGCTATTGAGTCCTTCCGCCTCGGCCATTCTGGCCAAGGAGAGTGCGGTGGCGGCGGCGGAGAGCAATTTGGAGTCCATCCGCAGCGCTCTCGATTTCGTTTTGAGTCCCACCGTCGCCGGGCTTCAGGCCGCGGAAAGCGGTGTGGTACGGGCTCGAAGTACGCTAGAAAGTGCGGAGGCCAGGCTAGATGATCTCCTCAACCCCTCTGCGGCGAGGGTGGCGGCGGCCCGGGAAGCTTTAGCCAACGCCGAAAGTGGACTGACCTCGGCTCAGACTAAGGTTAACCAGACGATATCGGCCCTGATAACCAAGGGAGACTTGCCGGTAGGTGTGGCGGAAGAGTGGCTGGATGCCCGCAAACGCGAAGACGCTTACCGGGCTAGTCTGGTCAACCCGGACCTGAGCAGGACGCACTCTCCGGCGCAGGTTGCGGCCATACAAGAGAACCGGGCCGCCAACCAGGAAGCGGCGGCCAAATTCTTGTCCCAAATAACCGGTGCCGGCCCGCTGCCTGAGAACCTGAGCGCGGCCATGCTGGCCGAAGCCAAGGCCGAGAGTACTCTGGTTACCGCCAAAGAAAGGCTGGACGAGTTGCTCAACCCCAGCTCGTCCGATGTGGCTACGTCTCATAACGCGGTTGCTACGGCCCAAGCCGCATTGGAGTCAGCCGAAGCCAAGTTTGAGGAAATAGAAAACGCGGACCAACGCACCATCGATTCGAAGCGGGCGGCAGAAGCGGCGGCCGAAGCGGCGCTGGAGTCGGCCAAAGAGGCTCTCAACGAGTTGCAGGACCCTCAGCAGTTCGTCATCGATCTTAAACAGCACAACGTAGACAATGCCCAAGCGATGCTGGCGGCAGCCAAGGCCAAGTTGGACATCTTGGAGGACCCCAGGCCGTCCGATATTGCGGTGGCCGAGGCTAGGGTGGCGTCTGCCGAGCTGGCCTTGGCCAAGACGATGCCCCCGTTCTCGCAGTTCGACTTGGCAATCGCCCAAGCCGCGGTAGACCGGGCTCAAGGTCAAGTCGACTTGGTCAATCAGCAGCTTGAGGACCGGAATGTCCGGGCGCCGTTCGACGGCTCGATTACCCGGGCCATACTCGGTGCCGGGGCCATGGTGTCGGAACGGCCAAAGACGCCTATTGTGACCCTGGCGACCGACGACGTGATTGTGTCGTTGCGGGTGGAAGAGACCGGCATAAACTCGCTACAGACTGGACAGACGGTCAAGTTCACCAGCCCGGCTCTGCCGGGGCAGGCATTGGACTTACTCGTCGGGCCTATCGCGCCAAGGGGCGATGAGAAGACCTTCACCTTCCTAGTCAAGCTGAAGCCCACGGAAGTCAATCCAGACCTGAAAGCAGGTATGTCGGGCCAAGTAACCATCTCCACCAGCCACCAAAACACCTTGCTAGTGCCCCGCGAGGCGGTCCTTCGCCATGCGGGTCAACCGGCGGTCTTCGTGGTCCAAGATAACAAAGCCCACCTGCGGATGATTGGCGTCGGGCTGAACGACGGAGTCAGCGTGGAGATTCACGGCGACATCAAGGCGGGTGATCAAGTGGTCGTTTCCGGTCACAACCTCCTTAGCGAAGGCGACGCCATCACCATAGACACGGCTCGCGGTGGTGCGGCCTCGGCTGGCTAAAGAAAGAGTGGTTAGTGGCTAGTGCCCGGTTTTCACCCGCTACCCCACTAACCACTGGCAACTGACAAGTCGGAGGCCCAAGTCATCAATGGCAATTGCAGTAGCCTTCACCTTAATGGGCGTTTTCTTCATGGCTGGCCTCTACGTGGCCGGCGCATTAGGGATATTGTCATTTATCATAATGACGGTCTTCTCCGACGCGCCCCTGTTGAACATCATGGCCAACCGGGCGTGGACCAACTACACCAATTGGCTCCTCGTCGCGATCCCGTTGTTTATCCTTATGGGCGAGTTGGTGCTGCGGAGCGGGTTTGCCGAACGCATGTACTCGGCCCTTTCCCGTTGGGTCGCTCCCATCCCCGGTGGATTGTTGCATACCAATATTGCGTCCTGCGCGATTTTTGCTGCTTGCGCCGGTTCCAGTGTCGCCACCGCCGCCACCATCAGCAGAGTCGCGTTGCCTTCTTTCCGGGCCCGCGGTTATAACGAGCGGCTGGTTGTTGGCTCCTTGGCCGCTGGCGGGACCCTGGGCATACTTATCCCTCCCAGTATTCTCTTGGTGCTGTACGGGTTAACGGTAGGGGTATCCATAGGCCGGTTGTTCCTGGCCGGGTTCCTGCCGGGGGCTTTGCTGGCCGGGGTGTTCATGCTGATGATAGGGATAGCCGCCGTGGTCTGGCCTCGGCTGGTCCCGCGAGAGGAGGGTCCAGGACTATTAGACTGGGAGGGTTGGCGGGACCGGATTGTAGGCACCGTTTCCTTGATACCTATTTTCGCCCTGATACTCACCGTTTTGGGGAGTATCTACATGGGCCTGGCTACCCCCACCGAGGCTGCCGCCGCCGGAGTCTCCGGCGCGTTCGCCTTGGCCTTTGTCGGTAACTCCTGGCGTACCTTGATGGCCGTGATCCTGAAGCTTCTGAAGAGGATTGGGCTCTTCCCTCTTTTGCCAGGCGAGTTGCGGAGCCAAGCCGAAGAGGCAATACAACTCTATCCAACCGACTTTCGCGCCGTCAAAATAATTGCGGCGGTTAACGGGCGGATGCTGCGGGACGCATTCTTATCATCAATCCGGACCACCGGGATGATAATGCTGATCCTGATGGCCGCCTTCACGCTACAGTTCGCTTTCGGTATTCTCCGAATCTCCGTGGAAATGGCGGAGTGGGTCGCGTCGTTCGAACTCAGCCCGGTGCAATTTGTTCTCATCCTGGTGGTGTTCTACCTGTTGCTCGGCACCTTCATGGAAAGTTACTCCATGATGCTCACCACCCTGCCGATCCTGTTTCCGGTCCTAAGGGCCACCGAGGTAGACCTGCTGTGGTTCGGCATCATAATGATAATTCTGCTGGAAGCCGCCCAAATATCGCCTCCCCAGGGGCTGGCTTTATACGTGCTACACGGCACCAGAAGGGAGGTGAGCGCGGAGTTGGCCGCCGCCGAAGGGGTCCGGGAGCAGCCCGGCACCATCAACGACGTTTACATCGGCGTGCTGCCTTTCATGCTTTGTATGATGGTAGTAATCGGAATCATAATCGCCTTTCCATCGATTGCTACCTGGCTGCCGGACCAAGTGAAGGGCCCCCGATGACGGGGGCCGGATGATTTGCAAAGTAGTGTAACTTGACCGTTGGCATCAACTTTACGATTGCCCTCTGGGGTGACCAGGGTCTTTTAATTGTCACCCCGAACGGAGTGAGGGGTCTAAAATTCCTCCGGCAAGCCAAGGTTGATTCTGGACAAGGACTTTAGATTCTTCAGTCGCTGAGTTTATCCTGAGCAAAGTCGAAGGGCTCCTTCAGAATGACAATGAAAAGGCCCTGGTGGGGTGGCCGACACTCGTTGACAGCAAATATGGCGAATATTACACTCGTCACTAAACTAGCAATAGAGCCCACTTGTGGGCGAGGTAACAACCTATGACAACTACCAAGCGAGACAAATCCCTGGTGGTCATCCAGCTTAGCGGTGGCAACGACTATCTGAATACCATCGTTCCTTACAACAACGGCCTGTACTACGATTCCCGGCCGGTGGTTAGCATCCCGCCGGACCAGGTGCTTCCGATTAACGGCCAAGTGGGTTTCAACCCCAGTATGACCGCCATCAAGCGGCTTTGGGACGAAGGGAAGGTAGCGGTTGTAAACGGCATCGGCTACTTTAACCCCAACCGGTCTCACTTCCGGTCGATGGACATTTGGCACACCGCTGAGCCCGACGCGATAGGCGCCGAGGGCTGGCTGGGCCGGGCAATCCGGGACTTGGACCCTCAAAGCGAGAACGTTTTGACCGGCATCAACTTCGGTAGAGGGCTGCCCCGGGCGCTGGGTTGCCGCGGTGTCCCGGTGGCTTCGGTAGGCGACCTGGACACCTACGGGCTGTTTCCCGACATCCAGGACGAGCTGTTGCGGCAGTACACTGTGGAGGCATTCTCCATGATGTACGGCGGCGACAAGGGCCGAGATGTCGTGATGGACTACTTGGGTCAGACCGGGAACGATGCTCTCCAGGGGGCCGACATCTTACGGACCGCGCCGGAAATGTACTCTTCGACCGTGGAGTACGCTCCCCACCCCTTGGCCCAGAGTATGAAAAGTATGGCCCAAGTGTTGTTCGCGGACTTGGGCACCCGGATTTACTATACTAGCCACGGCAGCTACGACACCCACTCCGGCGAAGTGCCAACCCACAACGGGTTGTGGCAGCAAGTGTCCGAGGCCGTCGGGGATTTCATGGACGACCTCAAGGAGCATGGCCGGGAAGACGACGTTGCCATATTGGTCTTCACGGAGTTTGGGCGCCGCATCAAAGACAACGGCTCGGGCAGCGATCACGGCTCGGGTGGCGGTTCGCTCCTGATCGGCGGCGCGGTTAACGGGGGTATGTTCGGTGAGTACCCCTCTCTGGAAGAGCGAGACCAATTGCAGGGAGACCTGAAAGCCAACAACGACTTCCGGTCTACCTACACCTCGATTCTGGACCAAGTCTTGGGACTCGACGCCCCATCTATCGTGAACGGCCAGTTCGAGCCCTTTGCGTTAGTCAAGAGTTAGCGGCAAATCGAATAACAGCGAAGCATCCGCCCGATAGGCGAATTTGCTGGGGGGAAAATGAGCAACGCGATGAGTGAAGATAGTACCGCGCTGATGGCCCACCTGCTCCGGAGGGCGGGGTTCGGCGCTACCCGTAACGAGCTGGAAACCTACTTGGCCGTAGGATACGAGGGTGTCGTTGAAGAACTCTTGCATCCCCAAGACCCGCAGAACCTTCCTGACGACCTCATCCGGCGCTACCACGCTGAGCAGTCCGAAATGAGAGACCTTACCAGCTCAGGCGCCTATTGGATGTACCGGATGATCAGCACCCGGTGCCCGATGGAGGAGAAGATCGCCCTCTTTTGGCACGGTCTCTTCGCCACGGGGTACACCAAGTTGAACCAGGCCAGGGCCCAACTTAACCAGATAGATATGTTCCGGAAATACGGCTTGGGGAATTACCGGAACTTGCTGGTGGAGTTGTCCAAAGACCCGGCTATGCTGCTATGGCTGGACAACAACGACAACCACAAGGACGCGATCAACGAAAACTACGGGCGGGAGTTGCTGGAGCTTTTCTCCATGGGCATTGGCAACTACACCGAGGAGGACATCAAGGAAGGGTCCCGGGCCTTTACCGGCTGGACCTTGGCCAACGCCGAGTATATGGCTATCCGGGCCTTTAAGGACTCCATCTGGCCCTACAGCCGCATCGCCTGGCACTTTGAGTACCGCGACCGCGACCACGACCACGGCGAAAAGACCTTCTTGGGGGAGGCCGGGAATTTCGACGGTGGGGACATCATCGACATAATCGTCCGCCAGGATGCGACTGCCCGGTTCATTTCCACCAGGCTGTTCCAATTCTTCGCGGCCGACGAAGTTGATGAGGATGGCGAGGCCGTCGTCAAAGAGATGATGCAGACCTACTTCGATTCTGGTTACGAAATTAGGTCGGTGCTTCGTACCTTGTTCAACTCTGACTATTTCAAATCAGAGAAGGCCCGGTTTGCCCGGGTGAAGGGCCCCGTTGAGCTAATGGTGGGAGCCATGCGCTTGGCCGGGAGCTACCAGACGCCGACCTTGGGCATCGAGAAAGTCACAAACCAATCGCTCTTCATGGGACAAGGGCTCCTGCAGCCGCCGACCGTGGAGGGTTGGCATGAGGGCAGCGAGTGGATCGACAGCGGTACTCTGGTGGAACGGGTTAACTTCGTGTCCCAAGAGTTGAGCAATGTCGAGCGGCCGGGCATCCAAGCCATTATCGACCGGCTGGCCAGTGGCGATAGTGGCCCATTGTCGCCGGAAGAACTGGTAGAACGCTGTTTGGACTTGGTTGGACCCATCCAGGTGTCGGACTCGACCCGAAACACCCTCCTTGGGTTCGCCCGGCGTCAGGGCGACTTGGACCTAGCGGGCCATCAGGCGGGTGACGAGGCCGAGCAAAGGGTGGGCAATATGCTGCGCTTGGTCGCTTCCACCAGGGAGTTCCAACTGGCATAACCTGGGTCGGCCTTTAGCCACGCGCCGCTTTGGTTTTGCACATCCACGCTTAAAACGGAGGCGCCGAGGGTGAGTACCCAGGCCGAGACCCAAAGGATACGGATCAATTATCTCAAGACCATTGGCATCGTAAACAACGGTTTGAATGGCCGGGGTTTTGCCAACCCCTACGACTTGGCGGTAAGCCGGGACGGGCGGATATTCGTGCTGAACCGCTGCGATCCCGCCCGGGCCTCCGCCATCCGCGTTGGTATCTGCAATCTGGATGAAGATTATCTGGGAGAGTTCGGCTACGGGTACGGAGCGGGCGACGGACAGATGGTGTGGCCGGTCGCCTTGGCCTTTGACTCCCAGGAGCGGCTATACATAACCGACGAGCACAATCAACGCGTCTCGGTATTCGACACCTCGGGTAGTTTCGTCACCAAATGGGGCGTTGCGGGAAGCGGTGACGGGCAGCTAAACGGTCCGGCTGGCATCGCCATCGACCAAGAAGATGCCGTATTTGTGGTGGACCAACACAATCACCGGGTCCAAAAGTTCAGTTCAAGCGGCGAGTACCTGCTTGGTTGGGGAGGGTTCGGGAGCGGTCCCGGCCAGTTCAACCTGCCTTGGGGCGCGGCCGTCGACTCTCAAAATAACGTCTACGTGGCCGACTGGCGCAATGACCGGGTCCAAAAATTTACCGGCAGCGGCGAGTTCGTCGCCAGCTACGGTACGCCCGGCGATGGCGAAGGGCAGTTTCAGCGGCCCGCCGGTGTGGCGGTGGACCCCGATGGCTACATCTACGTAGCCGACTGGGGCAACGAGCGAGTCCAAATCTTGGGGGCCAGCGGCGAGTTCCAGGTCTCTTTGCGGGGCGAAGCCACCGTTTCCCAGTGGGCGGCCGACTACTTTGCTTCCAACCCGGAAGAGAAACAGGAGCGTGACCGGGCCAACTTGGTGCCAAGTCTTCCGGACCAGTTTAGTACGCCATATCACGTTTCTTCGCAGACCGAGCCTTATTTTTGGGGGCCGGTCTCAGTTTCCTTGGACCGGGAGGACCGCCTCTACGTGACCGAGA
The DNA here is from genome assembly GCA_965220245.1 of Dehalococcoidia bacterium. Taxonomy (GTDB): domain Bacteria; phylum Chloroflexota; class Dehalococcoidia; order Lucifugimonadales; family UBA3495; genus CBDCPI01. The sequence continues at coordinate 228,948 of CBDCPI010000013.1, read as the reverse complement.
CCAACCGCCACCGGTTCCAGATATACCAAAGGAGCTAGACCCATAGGCTGGTCTCAACCCCGTGAACCGCATTCGGCTAGACAGGCCGTCTCGCTAACGTTGGCTCAGAGAGTAGCCAGCCGCCGCCAGCCCCCAATCCCATCACCCAGGGAGAACCCATGAGAGCCGTTGTTTATAAGGGGCCATTTGAGGTCGCCGTAGAAAACGTACCCGATCCGGCGCTGCAACACCCTAACGATGTAATCGTGGGGATCACCTCATCCTGTATCTGCGGTTCAGACCTGCACATGTATGAAGGGAGGACAGCAGCCCAACCGGGCATCGTGTTCGGGCACGAAAACATGGGTGTCGTCCAGGAAGTCGGCTCCGCAGTTAGGACCCTCAAGGCAGGCGACCGGGTAGTAATGCCTTTCAATGTGGCCTGCGGTTTTTGTAAGAACTGCCAGAGGGGGTTCACCGGGTTCTGCACCACCGTTAACCCCGGGTTCGCTGGCGGCGCTTACGGCTACGTCGCCATGGGCCCCTGGGTTGGCGGCCAAGCAGAATACCTACAGGTGCCCTTCGCCGACTTCAATTGCTTGCCCTTGCCGGCTGGCAGCGACTTTGAGGCCGACTTTGCCTTGCTGGCGGACATCTTTCCCACCGGCTACCACGGGGCGGTGTTGGCGGACGTTAGCCCCGGGGAGAGTGTGGCCGTATTTGGCGCCGGACCGGTGGGACTCATGGCCGCCTACAGTTGTGTGATTCGCGGGGCCGCCGAAGTCTACGTTATCGACCACGTGCCGGAACGCCTAGACAAGGGTTCGGAGTTGGGCGGGACTCCCATCAACTTCGACCAAGGTGACCCGGTCGCGCAAATTAAGGAGTTGCGCCACGGCGACGGCGTGGACAAAGCAATTGATGCCGTTGGGTACCAGGCAGCAGCGGCGGGCTCTTCGGCGGCTGGCGGAGAGCAGGACGAAGTGCCCAATATCGTGTTGAACCAGTTGATCGATGTAGTCAATCCCACCGGCGCCCTCGGTATACCGGGACTGTACGTGCCCACAGACCCCGGCGGCGTCGACGAGAATGCGCGGCGGGGCGCTCTTTCCATCAATTTTGGGCGTCTCTTCGAGAAAGGCTTGAGGTTGGGCACCGGCCAATGCAATGTAAAGCGTTATAACGCCTATCTTCGAGACATGATCGTGGCCGGCAAAGCGAAGCCCAGCTTCGTAGTGTCCCATGAGGTGCCGTTGGACGACGCGGCGGACGCCTACACTAAATTCGACAAACGCATCGACGGGTACACCAAGGTGATATTGAAGCCTTAAATCTCGATTGGTCCGCCAGTCTGTTATCCGTCCCGCCCGGGTGAGTCGGCCCCACCGGCAGGGATTTACTCGGAGGTGTGACTATGCGAATCGGCGAGGGCCCCAACACTTATGAGTGGGTTGACCGGTGGGCCAAAATCCCTCAAACCGAGGCAGCCCGCTCCGGTTGGGCCCATCACGGCATTGTCGTCACCAAGTCCGGCGATATCGTCACCTTTCATCCGGGTGACTCCACCGTCCTTATTCTCAACCGGGACGGCGCCGTTATCAGGACCTGGGATCTGCCCGTTGCCGACGCCCACGGAATTACCTTGGTCGAAGAAGACGGTAACGAATACCTTTGGATTGCGGACAACGGCAGGAAGCGCCAAGCGCAGCTAGCTTACGGTTATCCGCCCGGTTCCGGCCCCTATTCCGGGCAAGTACTTAAGACCACTCTGGATGGGCAAATAGAAACTACGCTGCCTAAGCCCGATCTTGACATTTACCGGGAGGGCAACTACTCGCCTACCTTCATCGCGGTCAACGAGGAACGCTTCGGGGGCAATGGAGACGTTTGGGTGACCGACGGCTATGGCGAAAGCTACATTCACCGGTTCGACAAGAACGGCCAATACCTGAGCAGTATCAACGGAGAGGAAGGCAGCGCGGGCCGGTTCGATTGCCCTCACGGTATCTTTATCGACCGCCGCGGCCCCGAACCGGAGCTTTACGTGGCCGACCGGAGCAACCATCGGGTCCAAGTATATGGTCTGGATGGGAGTTTTAGGCGGGCCTTCGGCTCAGACTTCCTTTCCAGTCCCAGCGGTTTCGTAACTCACGGAGATTTACTGGTGGTGGCCGAGCTTAGAGCGCGCTTGGCGCTCCTAGACCGGGAGGACAATCTGCTCTGTTACCTAGGCGACAACGAGGGTGTTTGCTCGGTTGCCGGTTGGCCCAACAACATGAATGAAGCCGGGGAACTCATCCCTACGCAACTATTGGAACCCGGCAAGTTCAATAGCCCCCACGGCATGGCCGTGGACAGCGACGGCAACATCTACGTTGAGGAATGGTTGATCGGCGGCCGGTTTATCAAACTGGAAAAGTAACCCAAGCCCCCAGATGCGAAGGTTTCGCCGTCGCTAACGAAGGATGGACCCTCCCTATCTTTGACCAGTGATAAGGAGGGCCTTATCGTTACTCCCCCAGATTCACCACTATGTTATCGGGGCCGCGAGAGAGGATGGCCTCAGCGGGTTCGTCATAGGGATTCCCCTCGATATGGGGCATGTGGGCGGGGACAAAAATGAACTCACCGGGCCCGGCTTCCACCGACTCTTTAAAGTCCTCGCCAAAGTAGACTCTCACCCGGCCCTTCACCACGTAAGCCGCTGTCTCGGCTTCGCCATGATGATGCGGCGGGCCCATGGTGTTGGGCACGCAGGTCACGTGGCCCAGCCAAATCTTGCTGGCGCCAGCCGTATTGGCGTCAATGCCAGGCCGCCGCTCCATGCCTCTGGTCTGCGCCGTAGTTTCGGCGGACTGGGCCCCGCTTACTACCTTCACTTGCTTGCCTCCGATGGAAGTGCTCATTTTGTGCCTCCTGCGGTTACTTTTTGAATTCAGCTCGGATAAAGTCGGCGGTGCGTTCGGCAATCATGATCGTGGTAGCGTTGGTGTTGGCCCGCACCACGTCGGGCATTACCGAGGCGTCAGCCACCCTTAGCCCCTCCAACCCATGTACTCGGCAATATTGGTCCACCACCGCCATGGGGTCTGAGGCCGGTCCCATTTTACAGGTGCCCGATACGTGGTAGGAAGTGCTGACGTTGCGGCGCAGCCAAGCATCCAGGGCTTCGTCGGTCGCTAAGTCCTCGTCCGAGGGAGACACCCGACGTTCCATGCAGCCATCAAATGCGGAGTCGTCCAGGAGCCGTACACACAAGCGTACCGACTCCCGGAGCCGCTCCAAGTCACGGGGATGCTGCAAGTACTTGTAGTCCATGACCGGGTCTTCATGAGGGTCACTAGACGCTAGGGTTAGCTCGCCGGCTCCCAAAGCCAGGTAGAGACCGCAATTGATCGCGTGGGTATTGTCTTGGCCTTCCGGGATTACCGTGTTCAACGACGAGGGCGATAGAATCATATCGTTGGGGGTGTCCGACCCTGCTGCGGTATATCGAAGCCGGACCGCTCTATGACCCAGAGAGTCGGGGGGAAGACCTTCCTTGGGTAGGAACCGGACCGACACGTTAGGGTGGTCCCGCATGTTCTGCCCCACGCCGGGGAGGTCCCTTAACACCGGAATGCCCAAGCCACTCAACTGGGAGGCCGGGCCCACACCGGATAGCATCAGCAGTTGGGGAGATTTTACGGCTCCCGAGCAAAGCACGATTTCCGTGCCCATGACCCGAAAGCCCTGTCCGCCGCTCTCCACATCCACCCCAACCGCCCGGTTTCCCGAAAAAACGATGGAGGTGCAGGTGACGCCGGGTTTGATGGTCAGGTTGAGGCGATGACGAGCCAAGTCCAGGTAGCTTAGGGCCATGCTCATCCGCACTCCATCCACGTTATTCTCGGCCCGCAGGCTGAGACCGGTGGAATCTGGGTTGTGGACGTCCGGATGCTCCGGGTAACCGGCGGCGGCACAGGCTTGATAAAAGGCTTCTTGGACCGGCGGCCAGTTTTCCCGGCGGTGCCGCCGTACCGGTATCGGCCCCTGGGTGCCATGGAAATCGTCCCGAAAATCTTCGTCGGTCTCCATCTTCCGGAAATAGGGCAGCACCTTGAGGTAGGACCACTCGTCGTTTCCCCATTCGGCCCAAGTATCAAAGTCCTCCGGCGCGCCGCGGATGAAGGTCTGTCCGTTGATGGCGCTGGAGCCGCCCATAACCTTGCCCCGCGGCACGGGCATCGGCCTGGCCTGCTGGGGAGTGGCCGTCCCGACAAAGGACCAGTTGTAGGGCGACCCCGCGGCTCTGGCCTCCAGGTTGATTAACCCCCAGCCGTATTTCACCATGTCGGGCAGTTGCTGGAATTCGGGAAAGTCGGGGCCGGCCTCCAACAACAGCACCGACAGGGCCGGGTCTTCCGAGAGACGGGTGGCCAGCGCGCAGCCGGCCGAGCCGCCTCCGACCACAATCACATCGTAATCCAACTTCGTTATCTCTCCTTCCGCGTTCGTTGCCAACACGGTGTACGCGGCCAGCAGTATACCACTCCATATTACTGATACGTGAACAAGTTTCTAAACTGTCCCCTCCCCTGTTATTACCATGAGAATACCCAACCCGTCATTCCCGCGCAGGCGGGAATCCAGAAATTCCAAGCACAAGGACCGCCACTGGCGGGTAAGACCTTGCACTCCCGCTTTCGCGGGAGTGACGGTTGGGGATTGGCCGTGATTCTCGTTCCTCTTACGTGGCCCGCCGCAACGGGGTATCCGCAATTCCGGCGAAGGCCGGAATCCAGGACGTTCTCCGCCAGCTACGCCTGTCCTGAGGCTCTCCTGAGCACGGTCGAAGGGCTTGTCGAAGGGTTCTTTGTCCGCAGAATTTCTGGATTCCGGCTCAAGGCCTGCCCCGTACTGGATACGGGGGCCGGCCCTTCGACAAGTTCAGGAGACGAGGACCGGTTTAGGTAATTGTTCACGCATTAGTAAGAGTTGGCTTCGATAGGAGGCTTCGGTCCAAGCACCGGGCTTGACACCGACAAGCTCATCGCTAATGCCCGGTCACAAAATAGCTTGACACGCCCACGGGGAACAGTATTATGACCATAGATTCCCAGCTTTCCTACCGCACCCTTCGAGCTGGTAAGCAATCCCGATGAGTAAAGAGCCAACGATTTCGCTGCCTTCATCCCTCGACCGCGAAGAGGTCTTGGCCCAATTGGACGCCGTGCTGGACCCGGAGTTGGACGAGTCCATTCTGGCCCTTGGCTTCGTCGATGCCGTCACCGCGCAAGGTAGCCACCTGACGGTGACGCTTAGCTTGCCAACCTACTGGTGCGCGGCCAACTTTTCCTACTTGATGGCCTCCGACGCCCGGCGCAACCTGCTGACGGTTGATGGGGTGGACCGAGTAACCGTCCGGTTGCCGGACCACTTCGCTTCTGCGGCCATCGAGTCCGGGGTAAACTCGGGTGAATCATTCGCTGCGGCTTTCCCTGACGAGGCTTGGGAAAAACTCGACCAACTCCGAGACCTGTTTCTACGCAAAGGGTATATCAACCGCCAGGAAAGTTTATTAAGACACTTAAAAGTGGCCGGACTACGCGATGATGAAGTCGCGGGGCTTCGCATTGACGACCTTCGCTTGGAAGGCGAATTTTGCTGGGTGCGTGCACCCAACGGGCCGGAAACCTGCATCGGCCCGGCAAGGGTGGCCCGGAAGTATCTGGAGCGCCGGGCCGAACTGGGCCTCGATTGCTCCCCGGACGGCGTCTTGGTGTGCGATCTACGGGGCCAAGCGGTGCCCGCTCACCGCATGGAAGACTATCTAGTCCGGTCGCGCACCACCCGCTTGGCTTCAGAGGCCAACGGCGCCCTGTGCTCGGCCTTGCTCCAATCGCGCCGCACCGGTCAGGTAAACTCCCAAGGATTCCTACCCCGGCTGAAAAAGGAGAAAGATGTTCAGAGATAACGGCCAAGAAATCTTCGTCATCGACGGCCACATGCACAACTGGAATGCCAGCCCCGATAACTGGAAGAACAGCTATGGGGAAGCTTGGATCAAGTGCTTCTACGATTACCACTGCGGCCTGAGTCCCGAGGAGTACGTATGGTCCTTCGAGAAGTACTGCCGGTACGGCGAAGACGCGGTGGTGCAGGACCTGTTTCTGGACGGGTACGTGGATGTCGGAATCTTGAACTCCACCTACCTCTACGAATTTTTCAAGGAGGGCTTCAACACCCACCTGCAAAATAACGTGTTGAAGCAGAAATACCCGGAGCGGTTCATCCTCTGCGGAGCATTCGACCCCAGGGAAGAGGAAGCCGGGCTGGAAAAGTTCCAGAAAACCGTGGAGGAATACCCGGTCCAAGGGGTGAAGCTGTACACTGCCGAATGGCGGGAAGGCTCACGGGGCTGGAAGCTCAACGACCCTTGGGCCTACAAGTACTTTGAGCTTACCGAGAAACTGGGCATCAAGAACGTCCACGTGCATAAAGGACCGACCATCTACCCGTTGAGCCGCGACGCTTTCGACGTAAACGATGTTGATTACGCCGCCACCGACTTCCCGAACCTGAACTTCATTGTCGAGCACGTGGGTCTGCCCCGGCTGGATGACTTCTGCTGGATAGCGACTCAGGAACCCAATGTGTACGCGGGGATTTCGGTCGCCTCGGCCTTTGTCCACGCCCGCCCCCGGTATTTCGGCGAGATAATGGCTAACCTGCTGTTCTGGTTGGGCGAAGACCGCATTGTTTTCGGCAGCGATTACGGCATCTGGAGCCCGGGGTGGATCATCGAGAAGTTTATGGCGTACCGGATGCCCGACGACATTAAAGAGGAATATAAAGCGGACCTGACGCCGGAGATCAAGCGAAAGATTCTGGGCGAGAACGCCGCCCGCTTGTACGGCATTGACATAAACGCCCGCAAGGACGCGCTAAGCAAGGACGAGATTGGCGCCCGTCTCGCCGCCAAGTAATCGTCAGTATCCGGCCCCGCTCATAAAGGAGCATAAGGCTACGGTAAGCGAATAGGTTAGGGTACTTTGACGTACTTTGCGCCAACGCTGTTGCTGGGGACTTCCCGAGTTCCACTCACTAGGTAGATGTCGCCGTGGCCATCGGGCCAAATCTGGTGGCTCCGCGGCGTCTTCCACAAGACTAGGGCATTGCCGTCCTGGTCTCGGATAGAGATGAAGTGGGCTGATGGGTCATCGGCCTCGCGCTCGGCTAGATAGTAGACGCCGTCCCCGCTGATGTGGAGGTCGGTGGGCAGCTTTACGTCGGACCATTGGGATAGGTACTCTCCCTCCGGAGAGAATATCTGGATGCGGTTGTTCTTCCGGTCGCAAACGTAGACCAAACCGCTGGGGTCTACCCACAAGCAGTGCGGAGAAAAGAATTCGCCGGGCGCCGAGGTACCCGGCTGACCCCAGGACGCGATAAGGGCGCCGTCGCTGGAAAACCGGTGTACCCGGCTGTTGCGGTAACCGTCGGATACGTACAGGTCCCCGGATGGCGAAGGCGACAAACGGGTGGGCCGGTTGAAGGGACCGGCTGCCCGGAGGACTTCACCCTCATCTTCGAAGCAGCCGGTATCTGAAGGCTGCCCCCGGTTTCCCAATTCCAGCAACTTCTCCCCGTCTGTGGTCAACTTCAACGCCACGTGGTCCCCCCGGTCCGCCAAGTAGATCACGTCATCCTGGTCCAAGAACATGGTATGAGGCTCTTTGATGTAACCCGTTCCCCAGGAATTCAGGTAGTTTCCTTCCCGGTCAAACACCATCACCGGAGGGTCTTGTTGCTGTTGGCAAACGTAGACCCGGTCCCGGGAGTCCACAACCACACCGGTCACCACACCCGGAGTCATGCCATTCGGCAGCTTGCCCCAGTTTTCTTCTAACTCGTAACGATGGTCGCCATCACCCACAATTGGCACCGGCTTCACCCCTCAATTCTCAACTATTAGGACTTGGATACGGCTATTAAGTTTCTTGGGCCACCGGCGGGACTCTGGTGTGCCAAGCCGTTGCTTGCTCGTAGGCGTGGGCCACGCGCAACAGCAGAAACTACCCATCATCCACCGACCGCGCCTCCTACGCCAACGTTGTAGCCGGTATTGTATCGCTCTGGTGGAGGCATAGGTCAACTTCCTTTCATTTGAGTAACCGTACATCAGCCAGAAAGCTTTCCAACCCTTGAAGGTAAGGTCGCACCGATTGAGGATACTTATCGTGCAATGGACCTGGAACCACCAACTTAACCCCAGCATCCGACATTTCCCTGAATTGATTCTCGGAAACACCTTCCTGTAGGGTCAACAAGTGCTTGGTCTCTATGCGATCGGCTTCGTTCAAGATTTGCCGCCACCGATCTTTGGCAGTCGTCTTCACTGCCAGCATACGCAATTGACTGTTCGGGAAGTCAAGGTTCTTATAGGCTTCAGCATTGGGAAAGAGGAAGTCCGGTTGTATATCGGGTTCCGACTCCGGGTGCCAAGCAAAGTCTTGGCCCTCAACCAAATCCTCTTCGAGGAAGATTTCCCGGATGTGCAATTCAAGCGAGCAGCCAGAACGAGACTTACGCCGTTGAAATATGGTTTGTATCTTGCTATCGAAATCATCAGATTGCTCGTGATAGCCATGCTCCGATTATCCTTGAAAAATATGCTCCCTGTGATAGGCGAGGAATTCTCGGTCAGGTCCGAATTTTTTCGGGTGGTAAATCGTTCTCCCGTCGTAAAGTTCTATGGATGTTGAAAAGAACTCGTCGTTTCTTACAGTGTGTTTCCGGGATACCAGTACAGTCATATCATCGTTGATTGTTATCAACCCGGCGTCGAATGCCTTGTCGTGCAACATGGACAGTGACAGGCCGTTTCTAGGGTTCACCCTGTTTAGTTTGTCATGCCGCCACGGGATGATATGACTTGCCACTAGTAAAGCAGGCACCGATAACCCAGTGATACAACACCGTTCGTTGTACGCGCTCAAAACTGCCTCTCGAAAGAAGCTTTGGCCAATGCGTCCCGTGGTTTGCACAGCGCGGTCTTCTCCTGCGTGACTGCCGTTCTCGTCCTGGACGGCACTGGCAGATAGTTCTGTAATCACCTCGACCTCTGTCATCGCACGTTGGGACTCGACTGCAAAGCGTTCCCAATTACTTTGCATTTCATTCCACATCGCGCGGTCGTTGCTGGATGCTCCTTTCAAACCCTTACGGCCAGTGGATGTAATTGCGGGATCGAGACTAGCGATATTGGTCAGCTTCATTGCCAGCGCTGACGGTGTCCGTCCGATGGCTTCCGCAAACCGAACAATCTCAGGATTTCTGAAGTGCAACTTCCCGAACGACAGGCGGCAATATAACGCGAACGCTATTAGTAATTGCTTTCTTGTCCAGTGAGACTTCTCGGACATGCCTCAGTACTCCTGCAAAGGATACAAGAGTAGGACTTATTCAATCCAACAACCAGAATCCACAGTTTGTTGCCTAGCTATCATTCCTCTAATCTAGGCACATGGCCCACCAAGGAGCGGTGGGGAGCCAGGTAGCCCGGTCGGTTTCCCAGTAGCAAATATAGGCATCATCCGGTTCCGTGTATCCAGTAGAATCGGTACGCGGTAATCCCCATTCAGCATGAGTGGTGAGGATTACCGTGCTGTCTGGGCCGATGTTCAGACGGGCGGTGTCATCGTAGCGACTACGATGCATCGCAACTCGACTTTGTGCAAGGATTATCCGCAGACGGTCATTGGCTCCGGGCACGAGTGTGTCGGGGACAACGATTTCGCCTGCCGCTGGGCTGCTGTAAAAGAAACCGAGATCGATGGGAGGTGTGCGGCGTTCTGAAAGGCTGATGTCTAGCACACCGCTTTCGTCGAAGCCATATTTAGCGCGATAGAAGGTCTGCTGGCCCCAGGTCAGTTTGTTCCAGTGTCGGATAACGGACCGGATGGCAACGGCTTCCCCATTGCTTTCATCGTAGATGATGATCCAGCCCCGGTTAGCCAACTCGGAAATAGTCATACGGTGAATTGAGGAGGTCATGAAGGTTTCTCCGGTTGTAATGGTGGAGTTCAGGCTCAGTAATTACCGTGATCTAGCTATGTTGTAGCTGCCCGAGGCATCAGACTTAGGGCAAAGTCATTGGCGTCCCTGAAACCAACAATGAAAATTCGCTCGCGGTGTTGGGGCACAAACCCTTTCGCGTCAATTACCCGCCACGATACATAGTAACCCAACTCCTCCTTCAGCGTGTTGCGAATCACTCGGAAGGTATTGCCTCGGTCATGGTTGACCAAGTTCTTAACATTCTCCAACACAAAGGCGTAAGGACGGTGATGTTCGATGATGCGGGCTACATCAAAGAATAAAGTTCCCTGCGCCTCGCAACGGAAACCATGCTCCTGTCCGATGGCGTTCTTTTTGCTTACCCCGGCAATAGAGAAAGGCTGGCAAGGGAAACCCGCCAGCAACAGGTCATGTTCCGGAATGTCCGTCGCATGGATTTTTGTGATGTCACCGGCAATGAAGGAGTCGTCAGGGCCAAAGTTGGCCATGTAGGTTTGTTGGGCGTACTTGTTCCATTCAGATGTGAATACGCAACGTCCACCAAGAGTATCAAAACCCCGGCGCATGCCCCCTATTCCTGCGAACAGGTCAATAAAGCGAAAGGATGACGTGTACATGTGGAACCCCAATATGCCTGCTATGTTTACCACCCCCCTAAAGCGCCTGCATTATGGAACAAATGCGCCAGTGTGCCAAGTGCCTGCTTACAGTAATCAGGGTGATTCACTAATCAGGGTGATTCACTTTTCTACACCGGTTGAGGCCACGGTGCACCGGGGCGTCTGTGATTGAGGAACTCGCTGGCGCCCTCGACAGCAACCGGCACGCCGGGTTAATATCCGCTAAGTCCCGCTGAAACCTAACGCGCGCCGAGCCGGAACACTGGTGGGGTTCGACTCCACTCACCCCGAGCGGAGTCGAAGGGCGCGGCGGATAAACCCTTCGTCAACCTAAACCCAGAGCCCTAAATCCAGTGTAAGGAAGCAAGCAACATGTCGACATCTAGCGAAAGGCCTGCCAATTGGGTCCAAGACCATCTGGAGCGCTACTTGGAAACCGGGGGTCAAGACGGCCACATGTGGTCCGGCGTTCCCACTTTGCTCCTGACCACCACTGGCCGCAACTCGGGACAACCCTACACCACACCGCTTATTTACGGGAAGGACGGCGACCGGTACCTATTGGTGGCGTCGAGGGGCGGCGCCCCCCGGCACCCGGGTTGGTACCGGAACCTCGTCAAGTACCCCGATGTAGAACTGCAAGTCTTGGCGGACCGGTTCGCTGCGGTGGCCCGCACCGCGACCCCGGAAGAAAAGCCGTCCCTCTGGGCGGTCATGACCCAAATCTGGCCCGCCTACGACGAGTACCAGACCAGAACGACCCGGGAAATCCCCTTGATAGTGGTCGAGCGCAAATAGGGCTCTAGGCTTCTTATTGCGTCACCGGCCCTTTGGCGGCAGGGGGACCCAGGGTCTTTCAATCGTCACCCTGAACGGAGTGAAGGGTCTGGAATTCATCGGGCAAGGCAAGGTTGGTTCCGGGCCAGGCGTTTAGATTCTTCAGTCACGGAATTTATCTTGAGCGAAGTCGAAGGGCTCCTTCAGAATGACATCAGAATGACATCAGAATGACAATTGAAAGACCCGGCAGGGGAACCCGAGAGAGTACCGGGTTGAGGTACTGGAGGATAGGTCATGGCAACTCTTGTGACCGGCGGCACTGGATTTGTTGGAGCCAATATAGTGAAGGAACTGGCCCGGGCCGGTCACCAAGTTGTCTGCTTCGACCTTAACGGCCCGGACCATGTCTTGGAGAAATTTCTAGGGGGCCTAGCCGACCGCGTAAACTTTGTTCAAGCCGATATGTTAGACCGGTCGGCGGTAGAGCGGCTTGGGACTGATTTCTCCATCGACAAAGTGGTGCATGCGGCGGTGTATACCGTCAACCGGGTAGAACTGGAGACCCAACGCAGCCGGGCTGTAATTGACATAAATATCGAGGGCACCGCCAACATCCTTGAACTTGCCCGCACCCTGCGGGTGCAGCGGTTCCTTTACATTAGCTCGGGTGCGGTATACGGCGCGGCCGGCCTTGGGGACCAGACCCTGAATGAAGAGACGCCCCCAGCCCCGCAAAACCTGTACGGGATTACCAAGTACGCCAGCGAACTCTTGACCCAACGTTACGGGGAGCTTCATCAGCTATCCACTGCGAGCATTCGCTTGAGCACCCCTTATGGGCCCATGGAACGAGTAACAGGTCACCGGGCCGTGATGTCGGTCTTCTACGATTGGACCAGAAAGGCGGTGCGGAGAGAACCCATCCCGGCAGCAGCCTTGGAGCAAGGACGGGACTACACCTATGTGGTAGACATCGCCGACGGCATTCGCACCGTGTTGGATGCTCCGGTCCTCCCGCACCATTTATACAACCTCACCGCCGGGGTATGGATAACGGGCAAGGAAATCCTAGACCAGTTGGTCCGGCTATCCCCATCGGCCCAAGTTGAGGATGGGGAAGCTGGCGGGGGTCAGGCCCAAGAGGGCCTACCGTCGCGGGGACCACTATCCGGCCATCGGCTAGCCCAAGACTTCGACTGGATGCCCAAATACGATTTGGCGGCCGGACTAGCGGAGTACCTGAAATGGCGCCGGGACACCCCCTTCTTGGACTAGCCAAAGCTACTAACCCGCGACACTTAGATAGTGCAACTAGGCAGTGTTGACATTTGCGATATGAGGCGATCCTGTAATCCCATATCGTCATTCCCGCTTTAGCGGGAATGACAGGAAAATGTCAACAGAACCTAATGCCTGCCCAGCCAATTGGTGGCGCCTATACTAAATTCCCGGAGCAAGTATGAAATACGATGTCATAGTTATCGGCGGCGGCTCGGCCGGCTCGGTCGTAGCCAGCCGGTTGTCGGAAGACCCCAACTGGGCGGTCCTGCTGCTTGAAGCCGGCCAAGACTATCCAGACCCCGAGCACTTACCGGAGGCGGTGCGGGACGGCGGCTCCTCTGCTGGCGAAGCAATCGGCTCACCGGTTTCGTGGTCGCTGCGGGGGACCCTAACCGACGAGCAGGGTGAGACCAACGTAGCTCAAGGCAAGGTAATCGGTGGCTCAGGATCGATTAACGGCCAAGTGTTCCTACGTGGACTTCCCGAGGACTTCGACCGTTGGGCTTCTTGGGGTAACGACGAGTGGAGCTACGTCAACGTTCTGCCCTACTTCCGGAAAGCGGAGCGGGACTTGGACATCCGGGACGACTTTCACGGTACGGAAGGGCCGATTCCCATAGTCCGGCGGGAGAAGGAACCGTGGCCGTTGGTCCAGCGGGCTTTTTATACCGCTTGCACCCAAGCCGGCTACCCCACCACCGAGGATATGAACGGACCGAACCCCGCTGGCATCGGCGCCATCCCGATGAATAACCAGAACGGCATCAGGATGAGCACGAACTTGACTCACCTGACCCCGGCCCGCCACCGGCTTAACTTGACCGTCCGGGGAAACGTGTTTGTCCGCCGTATCTTGACCGAAGACGCTCGCGTAGTGGGCGTGGAAGCGGAGAGCGGCGGCAAGATCTTTACCGTGGAAGCCGATTCGGTGGTGCTGAGCGCCGGGGCGCTGAAGTCGCCGCACATTCTGATGCTGTCTGGCATTGGTCCCAGAGACCAACTGGAGGAATTTGGAATCCCCGTAATCCGGGAGCTACCCGGCGTGGGGCAGAACCTGTTCAACCACCCGATGTCGTCGGTCTCTTTCCGGGTTAAAGAGGGAATCGAACTCACCTCCAACGCTGGCGCCTTGCGGTTCGGTCTCCGGGTCACCTCCGAACCGCCATCTCAGCCCAACGATGTGATGCTCCACGCCTTGGGGGTATTCAATATCATGACCGGCGAAGTCCTACCCGAGCGTACCGCCCGCATCGCCTGCGCCTTGGAATTGCCCGATGGCTCCGGGTGGGTCAGGCTGGCCTCCGCCGACCCCACCGTGCAACCGGCCTTTAACTATCGGTATTTTCATAACGCCAACGACATGCGGCGAATGAGGGATGCGGTGCGGTTAGCGTCGCGTATCCTGGAATCCGATGCCTATCAAGATGTCTCTGACGGCCGAGTCAATCCCACCGATGAGGTCTTGGAAACCGACGACATCCTGGACCAGTGGATCCGGCAGTCCATCGGCAGCTCTCGCCACGTGTCGGGCACCTGCAAGATCGGCCCGGACTCTGATCCCATGGCGGTCGTCGACCAGCAGTGCCGGGTCAAAGGTGTAACGGGCCTATGGGTTGCCGACTCATCGGTTATGCCCCAAGTGCCCCGGGCCAACACCAACGCCACGGCCATTATGATCGGGGAGCGGATCGCCGACTGGGTCGCCCAACAGTGAGCTAGCGCCGTTCTGCTGGCGGTAGTCTCATGCCGTTGTCCGGGGTAGTGAGAAGACCCCGGAGCTTGCGCTCGGCCTTGGCGCCGGAGACTAAAGGGTGCTGGCGCTTGCCCGAGGCGCCCGTCCCAAGTCTATGTCAACTCCCAAGGACCGGGGTGAGTTCGCGGAGAGGGCCCTTCATTAATATGGAGTACAAGGGCTACATCGCTGCTATCGAATATGACGAATCCGTAGACCTGTTGCACGGGCGCGTCATCAACGCTGGGCCAGCCCGGTAGCTACCTTTGAAGTCTCAGACGTATGAAGCCTCAGACGTAGAAGGACTAAAACGCGACTTTCTTACCTCCATTGGTCAATATTTGGCCCTATGTGAGGAGCGAGGCATTGAACCACGGAAGCCCTTCTCAGGCAAGATGCTCCTCCGTTTAGGGCCTGACCTCCACCGCCGGGTCACATTGGCGTCTATCGAGGATGGCATGAGCTTGAATGAGTAGATTAAAAAGGCGTTAGAAGAAAAAACGATTCCCCACATACCACGATAGAAGGAGGTTTTAAATCGTGCGCTATTTAGGGGTTGCCAATCTCGAACTCGCTGCTCGATTGAGTCTTGGTGAGGGAGCTATCCGTAGGCTAGTGGACCCAAGACACCGCTCCCATATTGGTCAAGTCGAAAAAGCTCTCCGGACGGTTGGCTGCTCTCTGATTGTGGAAGACCGAGCAGCGGCATAGGGACAAGGGCCAGTGCTCCGTTAGCGGAGGCTGGCATCCATTTACGCCCCGAAGACCGCTCGGCGCAGCGTATCGTTGAGCCGCGCCTGCCAGCCCGGTCCACTGGAACGGAAGTGGGCTGCGATGTCCGAATCCAACCTGATGGACACCAACTCCTTTTTGGGAGCTTTCTGTTTGCCGCGGGTCCGTCGGGAATGCTCCACGAGCTGAGGGTCCACCTCACTTGCGGGGCGGGCACGGGCAAACCAAGCGTCGTCCAATTCAAACGTGTCGGGGTCGGCGGCGATGCCAGCGTTGATGGCCGCCTCTTCGCCATACTTCTCGGCGATTTCGTTGAAGGTCAAATTGACCAGATCATGTTTGTTCGCGGCTTCTGACATAGTTTCGAACCTCCCTCGGATTGGCCCTGCGTAAGCTAATGATGCGGCGATTATTGCCCCGCAGCGTGTAAATGGCGACATGGAGACGCCCGTCAATATAGCCGATCGCGACATATCGCAGTTCATCGTCGCGAAGGTTGGATTCAGTAACGGCAGTCTGCCACTCGAAGGCTTCAATGGCCGAAAAGTCAACGCCGTGCTTCATAGCATTGTCTTGCCGCTTGGCCTCATCCCATTCGTATTCCATACCTTATGTTGCATAGGCAGTTGGGGATATTGTCAACCTTTTTGTCTATACAATAAAGTGCTGCTCTTGTGGAAACTGCCTCTCATTTGGGTATTCTCAGCACGGGCTGGCATTAGATTAAGTCCAGCCGGAGACACACCAGGGCTATCGAGTCCCGGAGCATGGTTACCTTCTTGCTGTACCCCTTGGTCTTACACTGCAAACGCTTCAGCTTGTCCCGCAGCCTGGAATGGGTCCCTCATTCCAGTTCACTCCCCTCCAGGGCCTGGTCCTTGACGGACTGGGGGCAGTAATGACGGTTGCCCTCTGGGGCGAAACGATGGTGGCAATCACCGCAGCGGTAGGTCTGCTTGCCCCGGGAGTGGCCGTCCTTGGGGGTCCAGTTGGAGCCACAATGAGGGCCAGGCAAGTCGTGGCGGTAAGTGCGTGAGCGGGCCATGGCCTTTTGCCCCTTGGAACCGTGGCATTAGAACCGTAGCACCGGTTCCATTTTACATAACCGGCGCGTGTTGGGAATACCGCGGCTGAGGGATTGTTTACATCGATTGCGGGAATTGGTAATCTCTAATCGAATTGGGCTTTCATAGCCCCTTTCAACAGGCTCCGCATCTCCCTCTTACCTGGAGGCGCCTAGTGGCACGGTTCCTGGCCTATGCCGACATGGACAAGATCCTTTCCCTTTCCAAACGTCGTGGCTTTGTCTTTCAGAGTAGTGAGGTTTACGGAGGACTTGGGTCTACCTGGGACTACGGGCCTCTGGGCGTTGAGCTAAAACGCAACGTCAAAGATGCTTGGTGGCGTTCGGTGATCTTGGAGCGGGACGATATGGTGGGCCTGGACGCCGCGATCCTAATGAACCCCCAGGTGTGGGTGGCCAGCGGGCACGTCGAGAACTTCAGCGATCCCTTGGCGCAGTGCGGCAGTTGCAACCTGCGGTTCCGCACCGACGACTTGACCTCAGACCGTTGCCCTGAGTGCGGAGGCCAGTTGGGGGACTCCCGGCAATTCAACCTCATGTTCCGCACCCACATGGGGCCGGTGGCAGACACCGCCAACGAGGTCTACCTGCGGCCCGAGACCGCTCAGGGCATTTTCGTCAACTTCCCCAATGTAGTGAACTCCAGCCGCAAAAAACTGCCTTTCGGCATCGGCCAAATCGGCAAGGCCTTTCGCAACGAAATAACCCCCGGTAACTTCACTTTCCGCACCAGAGAATTCGAGCAAATGGAGGTGGAGTATTTCGTAAAACCCGGCACCGACGAAGAGTGGCTCCAACAATGGGTCCAGACCCGGTTTGACTGGTATGTGGCCCACGGTGTTCGCCCGGAGAATCTGCGCTTGCGCCGCCACGCTTCGGACGAGTTGGCCCACTATGCCAAGGACTGCTATGACATCGAGTACCGGTTCCCTTGGGGTTGGGCCGAACTGGAGGGCATCGCCGACCGGACCGACTTCGACTTGAGACAGCACGCCGAGGCCAGCGGCCAAGACTTGACCTACTTTGACGATGCTGCCGACGGCGGACCGGAACGATATTTCCCCTACGTCATCGAGCCTTCGGGTGGAGTCGACCGCGCCGTGCTGGCCTTTTGGCTGGACGCTTACGACGAGGAGCCCGATCCCTCCGCTAGCTCGAGACAGAGTTCCTCCGGGTCCAGACCAAGCGATGCCGTGAGAGTAGTGCTTCATTTACACCGAAAGCTGGCCCCGGTCACGGTGGCGGCGTTGCCCCTGAGCCGGAACGCCCGGCTGGCGCCGACGGCCCAGCAGATGTACCGGCAACTCAGAAAGCACTTCAACACCCAGTACGATGACGCTCAGAGCATCGGCCGCCGCTACCGGCGGCAAGACGAGATCGGGACCCCCTACTGTGTGACCATCGACTTTGATACCTTAGACGACCAGCAAGTTACTATCCGGGACCGGGACTCCATGCATCAGTCCAGAGTCCCGATGGCTGACCTGGTGAACGTGCTCAAGGATAAGCTGGAGCACGGGTGGTGACCTAGCCGACCCGTCAACCGAAAGAATGTCCTACCGTGCTCCGGCTTAATCGAACTCCGGGAGAACAGATGACTAGCGGACAGGGGGCCCAAGCCCACCGGTACATCCGAAGCATCCAACGCAACCTTCGTTTGCTGGAGCAGTTGGTCCGGGAACTGGAGGGCCGAACGCTTGACATGCGGCCTCATGACGCCCGCAGCGAACTTCTGGAGCAGGTCCATGTGGCCGGGGCCATGGAACAACGCCGTCTGTTCGAATTGTTGGACCAGCGCTCCATAAACCACACTTGGATTGGGGCCCAAGTGGGCGCGGAATACCTGGAAATGTGGCACGCTGCCGACGGACGCTCTTGGTACCGGGTCACCGAGCGGGCCATTAGAGAGCTACAACTGGGGCAACTGGCCTCCTCGGCGAACTTTGCCACTAATTCCGAAGCGGCCTTTGGCGACGATTGGAGCAGCGAAGCGGACTCCACGTATGACCGGCTTTAAGCAGGGCGACATCATCCTGCTTCCGTTCCCCTTCGGCGAACGCGCTGGCGGAAGAAAACGTCCTGCCCTGGTGATCAGCCCTTTGGAGCACAACCAACTCACTGGCGAGTTGATCATCGCCCAAGTGACCAGCCGGGTCGATTCTCCCGCCCGGCCGGGAGACTACCTAATCCAGTCTTGGCGGCACGCTAACCTGCCGCGGCCAGCGCTGGTGCGCAGCCGGTTGGCAACAGTGAAGGTTTGTCTGGTGCTTCGCAAGTTGGGCGAGCTAACCGAGGCCGACCTACAGGCGGCGAGGCAATCGTTGCTCGCAGCGGTCCTCGGATAGCGGCGCAGGGTCTTTCAATTGTCATTCTGAAGGAGCCATTCGACTTCGCTCAAGATAAACTCCGCGACTGAAGAATCTAAACGCCTTGCCCGGAACCAACCTTGGCTTGCTAGATGAATCTAGACCCTTCACTTCGTTCAGGGTGACAATTGAAAGGCCCTGAATAGCGGCGCCTTGAGCTTGACTATATGGGTCCCGGTTGATTCCTAGGACTTCGCTTAATCCTAGAGCTTGGATGGGAGCTACATGCCTGGCAACCTAGTCTCGGCAACCCTGCGGAACGGGTTGTTTACCCGCTTGGTGGGAAAGCGGCTCTTGTTCTTTCAGGAAGTGGTGTCGACTATGGACGAAGCATCCCGCTTGGCCGAATCGGGCACCGTCGAAGGTACGGTGGTGGTCGCCGAGAACCAGACTGCGGGGCGGGGGCGGCAAGGCCGCAACTGGGTCTCCCGCCAAGGGAACATCTACCTGTCGGTGGTTTTCCGGCCAACCCCCGAACTCTTGCCGATGCTCAGCATCCTGGCCGGGGTAGCGGTGGTGCGGGCCATTCGCAAGACCAGCGGGTTGGACCCAAGGATCAAATGGCCCAACGACATAATGATCGACGGCAAGAAGGTCTCCGGTATCTTGGTGGAAAGCGTGATTGAGGGCCAAACACCGTCATACGCCGTCTTGGGTATTGGCATTAACGTGGACCTAGATACCAAAAGCGTTCAAGAAATCGACGGAACGGCCACCGCTATCAGCGCCGCCGCGGGCCACAGCGTTTCCCGGGAGGCCATTCTCGGCCAATTGTTACAGGACATTGACAGTCTGTACCTACAGGCGGTCCAAGGGGCGCCGGTGCTACCGGAGTGGAAAAGCCTGTTGGACACCTTGGGCCAACGGGTCATCGCGCGCTGGGGCCCGGACTC
Source organism: Dehalococcoidia bacterium (assembly GCA_965220245.1). Lineage (GTDB taxonomy): Bacteria > Chloroflexota > Dehalococcoidia > Lucifugimonadales > UBA3495 > CBDCPI01. Next base: position 209,419 of record CBDCPI010000013.1, on the reverse strand, counting down.
CTACTCCGGCGTCGCTGAGGACATCGACGAATTGGGCAACTTAGTGCTCCGGTTGGACGATGGCGAGTTAATCACCTTGACTGCTGGCGATGTCACGTTTAGCAATGTGGAGACAGTCGCTCCATAGAAAGTCACCAGAAAGTCTTCTGGGTTCAGCACCCCTTATAGGGTAGAGAGGTCGTCATGCTGGAAACCTTCAGCCTCGAAGGAAAAGTGGTAGTCATAACCGGAGGCGGCACTGGTTTGGGCCTCGCCATGGTGCGGGCGCTGGCCCGGGCCGGGGCTAACCTCTCCATCGCCGGACGGCGGCTTGGACCCATCGAAGGGGCCGCCCGGGAAGTAACCGGCCTGGGCCGGGAAGCGATGGTGGTGTCCACCGATGTGACGGACTCGGGACAGGTGGACCAGCTAATAGAGGCCACTTTAAGCCGCTTCGGGCAGATTGACGTGCTAATCAATAATGCCGGTGCGGTCCAAGAGAACGTTCGCAAGCCGCTCTGGGAGATCTCCGACGACGAGTGGCGGTTGGTGATGGACGTGAACCTCTCCGGCGCGTTTTATTGCGCCCGGGCCGTTTCCAAACCGATGTCCGAACGAGGTAAAGGAAAAATTATCAACGTAGCCTCGGGGTTCGGCATGAGGGCCGGCCGGGACATTTATATGTACTGTTGCAGTAAGGGGGGGATGATCCAGTTGACCAAGGTGCTGTCCTTCAGCTTGGCCCGGTACGGGATAACCGCCAACAGCATCGTGCCCGGCTTCATCCCGACCTCCAGCACCGACTCCGAGATACGCGCGACTCTGCCCCCCTCCGGCGACTTCTTACCCATCGGTAAGCTTGGCAGCCCGGAAGACCTGGGTCCCGTGGCCGTGTTCTTGTCGTCGGATGCTTCCGACTACATGACCGGGGAGATGATCATCGCTGACGGCGGCGGTCTAGCGGCGGGAATTACTCCCACGGGCCACGCTCCGGTTGTAGCCCTAGAGCCTTAAATACTGATAGCTGCCAACTGCTGGCCGGCTGTCGGCGTATCGCATCGGGAGGCAATTCCATTTACCGAGAAATAAAGCCGCAGGAGTAGTCAATGCCCCCACTGGACGAATACAGTCTTTCGGGCCGCGTGGCAATCCTTCACACCGTCGGCGGAGAAGAGGCGCCGGTCTTGGCTCAAGCCTTGGCCGAAGCCGGAGCCGAGATATTCGCCATCGCTCGCCGCCAACAACTATTGGAGCCGGTGCTGGACGCCCTGAAGGATTACGCCGGCAACCACGGGGGAATAGCGGCTGACATCGGCGGGAGTAATCCGGGAGAGCTATCTGCCGCCATGGCCGCCTTCGATGCCGGGCACAACCAGGTGGATATTCTGGTCAACGACGTACGCAGTATGTTGGCCAAGCCCGTTTTCGAGCTTACCTCCGGGGAGTGGGACCAGTTGCAGGCCCGTAACGTCAAGTCCACCTTCCTGCTCTGCCAAGAGGCCGGGCGCCGGATGCAGGAACGGCAGTACGGCCGAATCGTCAACCTGGTGTCAATCTTGGCGGAACGGGGTATGGTCAACGGGTCGGCCTTCGCCGCCAGCCAAGCCGCCGTCCTCTCCTTGACCCGCTCCTTGGCCGTCGAGTTGGGCCGGAGCAATATCCGGGTCAACGCTCTGGGTACCGGTTGGTCGACAACCGAAGACATTCCGTTGGAGGTGCAGCGGGAGGAATTGCTGGTCCGCTACACACCCCTGCGCCGCAAAGGACACCCCCGGGATGTGGGTCCCTTGCTGGTCTATCTCTGCTCGGAAGCCTGCGATTACGTTACCGGCCAACCGGTGTATGTGGATGGGGGGCTTAACGCCCATCCGTAACCCAAATTATTGAACCGGAAATAGGGCTGAGGTACACTGTCCGTTGTAATGACCGAACCATCTGGGCCTCCAGCACCCGGCGTGTCCACCAAGACCGTGGCCCGGCTCACCGTACCCCGGCTCAAAGGTATGTATGATGTCCTCCAAGAGTCGTGGCGCACCAAACGGTACCTGCAAGACCGGTTAATGCGGCTTTTTGGCAGCTATGGCTACCAATACCTGGAGACTCCCGTCCTAGAACCCACCGACCTGTTCCTGCGGAAGTCCGGCGGGGAAATGGCTTCCCGCATGTACAGCTTCACCGACCCTGGCAGCAACCTGGTAAGCCTCCGGCCCGAATTCACTTCTTCCATCATGCGCCACTACCTGGAGATTTCCCGTGACACGGCAGCCCCGGCTAAGGTCGAAACTCCGGCCCGGTGGCAGTACTGCGGGCCCGTCTTCCGCTTCGATGGTTCCGGGTTACATGGCATAACCGGACAGTCGGTCTCGGACCCCAGCGGCCAGTTCACCCAAATCGGCGCCGAGCTAATCGGCCCGTCCAGCGTCCTGGCAGATGTGGAACTGCTTAGCCTGGCGGTATCGCTCCCCGCTGCTGCCGGGGTTGCTGGCTGGCAGCTTCAACTGGCCGACCTCGACGTGTTGACCAGTCTGCTGACTCCCCTGGAATTGTCGGAACGGTCCCAGGCCTTCGTCGTCCAAAGCGTGCCCCGCCTGCGGGAAGGCCGGAGCGCGGTCGACCATCTACTGGAAGAAGGCCGGCACCTGCATTTGGTCGGCCAGACTAACGATGAGGACCACCTGAGCCGGGCCGTACAGGGTTTGGGGGACAACGAGGCCCGGGTGGTATTGCAGGGGTTGTTGCGATGGAATTCCAACGAGCAGTACGGTCAGCGCACCGCCGGGGAGGTGGTGGAACGGCTATTGCGGAAAATCCGCAAGCCCGACGAAGAAGCCCGGCTGCGCCGCGCCTTGGAGCTAGCCTGTGACCTAGCCCAAGTCCGCGGCCAGCCCGAGGCGGCGTTGCCTGCCGCGAAAGCGGTGTTGGGCAACGCCGGCGCCGATCAGTCAGCCGCCGACCGGCTCGCCGATGTGTTGGAATTGCTCTCGGGGCGGCCGAATATCGCCGCTCACCTGGTACTGGATTTCGGAATGGTGCGCGGACTGGCCTATTACAACGGGATAATTTTTGAAGTGACCCACCCGGACTGGCCCACTCCTTTGGGCGGCGGCGGCCGGTACGATGGACTAGCCCGGGCCTTGGGCGCTGACGGGCCGGTGCCGGCCCTAGGCTTCGCTTACAACGTCGACGCATTGATGGGCCTGACCGCACCCTCCACCGCATTCCCCGAAGCCGTCGCGGATGCTGGTGGCACCCTAGTGGTGGCCTCCGATCCGGCCAGCCCGGACGAGGCGTTGAAGGCCGCCCAAGAACTCCGGGACCAAGGAGGGGTTGCCGAGTTGGATGTCGGCAATCGCAGTTTGGAGCAAGCCCAAGCCTACGCCGTTGTCGCCGGGTTGGGCCAAGTGTTGCTCGTCGGCGCCGACGGCCAACGGACAACCCACGAAATCGCCTAGTCAAAGCCGGATAGTTACATTGTTAAACCAAGTAGGGTCAAGCCAAGCACAACAGGCCCATCACGACCGGAACGGGCGGGCCAGACAGCCGGGATTGAGGCTGGTGTTGCCCAGTGACGGCGACCTTCACGAACCGGCGTTGAGTTTCATGCGGGCTTGCGGACTCCCGGTGTTGCGTCCTAACGCCCGCCGCTATACCGGCTCGGTCCCAGCGTTACCGGGAGTAGAGGTGCTGTTCCAGCGCACCGCCGACATCACTCAAAAAGTGGAGGAGGGCAGCGCCGAGTTAGGGGTAACCGGCCTTGACCGGGTGTTGGAATACCGCGCCGACGAGCAGCGCGCCGCCGTCTTGATGGATGACCTGGGGTTCGGCCGCTGCGATTTTGTCTTGGCCGTACCCGAAGCGTGGCTCGACGTTATCTCCCTAGCTGACCTGGCCGACTTGGCCTTGGAGTTTCGCCAGCAGGGCAAACAACTGCGCATCGCCACCAAGTACCCCAGGCTGTTGCGGAGCTACCTCTACGAGCGGGGCATTAACTACTTCACCTTGGTCCCGGCCAGCGGCACCATGGAGGCCGCACCCGCCGCGGGTTACGCCGACCTCATCGCCGACCTCACCGCCACCGGGACCACCCTCAGGGAAAACCGCCTGAAGACCGTGGAGGACGGAACGATTCTCGCCTCCCAGGCTTGCTTGGTCGCCAACCCGGTCTTGCTGTTGGAGTCCGAGACAGCATTTTCCTTGGCCAGGTCCGTCACGGAAATAATGGAGGCCCACCTCCGGGCCGGCCCATTTTACCGCATCAGCGCCAACGTTCGAGGGTCCTCCGCCCAAGCGGTGAGCGCCACCATCCTGGCCCGTCCCGCGCTAGCCGGACTGCGCGGCCCCACCGTGGCCCGGGTCTACAACGTGGAAGAGGAAGACTGGTTCAACGTCAGCCTACTGGTGCCGAAAGAGCACCTCTTGGAGGCTGTGGACCACCTCAGAAACTGCGGCGCGGTGGACGTGGCGGCATCACAGCTTATCTACCTCTTCTACGGCCACTCCCAAGCCTACAAGTCCCTGTTTGGGGAAGGTTCGACAGGTGGGGAATGACCGGGTAAAATACACCAGTCCCAGCCGCCCCGACACTTTCTCCAGAAGAGCATAATGCCTAACTTACCAATGCACATTTACTTGGCCAACCAGGTAGCCGAACAACTTGACCGCGGCTACGTGTACGATAATATCGGCAGCTTCTATCTAGGCTCGACTACGCCGGACATTCGGGCCATGACCAAGTGGCCTCGGGAACAGACCCATTTCTCGCTGCTCTCAGTGGAGCAGGTGGGCACCGGCACCCGGAAGATGTTCGAGAACCACCCGGAACTGCTAGAGGGGGAGGGGGTTTCTGAGGCGACGCGATCGTTCCTGTTGGGCTACATCAGCCATCTGGCTGCCGACGAGACTTGGATAACCGGCGTGTACCGCGTCAACTTCGATACTTCCATCGAGGAAACCCGGCTTACCTCCGATCAAGTCGAGGCCAATATTTGGGACCGGGCCATCCAGCTAGACATGGACCGGCAGTCTCTGCCCGAGTTGCAACAGTTGGTCAAGGCCCAAGAAGCCGTCTCCTGCGGCGACGAAGGGGTCTCGGTCACCTTCCTGGAAGACGGTCTGCTCACCGAATGGAAAGAGTGGGTAAGCCGCTTTATGGGTATGGAATTCACTTGGGACCGGCTGAAGCGGGCGCTGAACCGGATGTACCGGGACAACGACGATGTCCAACAGACGGTGGGCGAGTTTCTGGATAAAATGCCTCGCAGTCTGGAAGAAGTGTACGAAATGATTCCCGAAGCCAGGGTCGAAGCCTACCGGCAGTCGGCCGTGGCCGCCACCGTCGCCCAAATCCGCGAGTTCATTCCCGACTAGTAGTGAATGTACCTCGTGCTCTGCTGGAAAGATTGTCCAAAGACAGACCAATCGGAGCGCCGCAGTGACCCTAAACGTGATCAAGGGCGTCCAGAGCGCCGAGGACCTCTTGGGTCGTGTTGACCCACTTGACCTCACGTCTCTCCCCGAGGCGGTCTTGGAACGGACCAAGAAAGTCTTTGGAGATGGTGTTACGCCGGAGCAGTCCGTAATCCGGATACTGCGGGAGGTTCGGCAGGAAGGCGACACGGCGGTCCGCCGCTATGCCAAGCTGCTGGACGGGGCCGACTTGGAACAGTTCAGGATCGACAATGCACAGCTTGCCCGGGCCAGGGACACCATCTCCCCGGAGCTGAGAAAGTCTTTGGAGTTGGCAGCCAGAAGGGTACGAGACTTCCACGAGGCCACCATGCCCCGGGCATGGCTGGACCGCAACCAGGGGTTAGGCGAGCTGGTCCGGCCGTTGGACCGGGTGGGTCTATATGCGCCGGGAGGCGCTGCCGCCTACCCGTCCACGGTGTTGATGACGGCCATTCCGGCGCGGGTGGCCGGGGTTGAAGAGGTCATCCTGACTACCCCGCGGTTGGGCGACGAGCCTCTAAACCCGGCGGTAGTAGCCGCGGCCGAGATTGCGGGCGTCGATGCTCTCTACCAAGTGGGAGGCGTGCCGGCCATCGCCGCCATGGCCTACGGCACCGAATCGATGCCCAAGGTAGATAAAATCTGCGGCCCAGGCAACATCTTCGTAGCTTACGCTAAAAAGCTGGTGCAGGGGCAGGTGGACATCGACGGCGTTTTCGGGCCCACCGAGACCATCATCGTCGCCGACGAATCGGCCAACCCCGGCTTCTGCGCCGCCGACCTCATCGCTCAAGCCGAACACGACCCGCTGGCAACCGCCATCTTGATCACCGACAGCGAACCGTTGGTCCGCCGCGTTGAGCAACAGGTCGAAGAACGGCTTTCGACAACGCCGCGGGGAGAGGTGGCCCGGCAGGCCTTGGAGCGGCAGGGGCGGGTGGTGCTGGTCGACTCGTTAGACGAAGCCATTGATTTGGTCAACCGTATCGCCCCGGAACACTTGTGTCTGCTGTTGCGAGAACCGTGGGACTGGGTGGACCGCGTCAAGCACGCTGGCGGCCTGTTCTTGGGGGAATACTCCCCCGAGGTGATGGGTGACTATATTGCGGGCCCCAGTCACGTTATGCCCACTGGCGGCACCGCCCGGTTCGGCTCGGCCCTTAGCGTGCACCATTTCCTGCGCACCATGCCCGTGGTCGGGTTGAGCCCTGCCGACTTCCAATATCTGGGCCCATCTGCGGTACACATTGCCAACGCCGAAGGCTTGGCCGGCCACGCCAACGCGGTTCAAGTCCGGCTCGACTCCCTGCGTCACCCCTAATTCAAGACTCACCCACTTAGGCTTATGGAAGTAGGCTTATGGACTCTTCTCCCATAAAAAACGCGATGCTGCCGCACATCCGAAGTATGGAGGTCTACCACGGCGTAGACCCCATGGAGGTGATGGCGGAGCAGGCCGGAATCCCGCCGGAGAAGATTATCCGGCTCAATGGGAACGAAAACCCCTATGGCCCGTCGCCCCGGGTGTCGGAGGCCCTGGCTAGCTTTCACAACTACAACCACTATCCGGACCCCAACCAGCGGCAGTTACGCCAAGTGCTCTCCGGGTACGTACAAGTCCCTCCCGAAAGCATCGTCGCCGGGAACGGCAGTGACGAGCTAATCGACCTGCTGCTGCGCGTCTTCGTCGGGCCCGGCGACAACGTCATCATCCCGACGCCAACCTTCGGCATGTACTCTTTCAATACCGGGTTGTGCGGCGGAGAGACCATCGGGGTTCCCCGGGACGAAAACTTCGAGATCGACATCGAAGGGGTCAAGCTGGCGATAAGCCCCGGGACCAAAGTGATAATCATCGCCAGCCCCAACAACCCCAGCGGGAATCTCGCTACCGAAGCCGAGATTCTGGCCCTATTGGACACCGGCCTGATGGTAGTGGTCGACGAGGCTTACTACGAGTTTAGCGGTGTGACCATGGCGCACCTGTTGGACGAGTACCCCAATTTGGTGGTGCTGCGTACCTTCAGCAAGTGGGCCGGGTTGGCGGGACTGCGCATCGGTCTGGGGGCGATGCATCCGGAATTGGCCCAGACCATCATGGCTATCAAGCCGCCCTATAACGTAAACTTGGCGGCTGAGGTGGCCCTGACGGCGTCCTTGGCCGACGTGCCGGCCCTCTTGGAGCGGGTGAACGCCATCATCGAAGAACGGGAAAGAATGGCCGGTATGCTGTCGGACTTAGCCAACGTCAATCCCTTTCCCTCCCAGGCCAATTTCATTCTCTGCCGGTTGCCGGAGGGACGCGGCAAGGAGATATTCGACGGGCTTTGCCGCCGCGGCATCTTCCTGCGCCACTGGAACAACGACCGGTTGAGGGACTACGTCCGGGCCAGCGTGGGCTTCCCTTTCGAGACCGACGCCGTGGCCGAGGCATTGGCCGAGCTAACCGGAGGCAGCGATGACATCTGAGCAGGCCGATGATAACGCTTTGGCTCTGTCCGGGACCCGCACCGCGTCCTTAACCCGGACCACCGGTGAGACCGATATAGCGCTTACCCTGGACCTCGACGGGCAGGGCATCTACTCGGTTGATACGGGCAATGGGTTCTTGGACCACATGGTCAGCCAAATCTCCCGGCACGGCATGATTGACATAAACTTGAAGGCTAAGGGCGACCTGCACACCGGATGGCACCATCTCGTTGAAGACGTGGCTATTACCCTAGGGCGGGCGTTCCATGAAGCGTTGGGGGAAGCCAGAGGAATCCGGAGGATGGGCCACGCCATCGTTCCGCTGGATGAGACCCTAGCGATGGTGTCGTTGGACTGTAGCGGCCGGGGTTACCCGGTGATCGAGACCACCATAGACGACGCCATGGTGGAGACGCTGCCGGGTTCGCTGGTGCGCCACTTCTTCGAGTCCTTCGCCATCGAAGGCAAGATCAACTTGCACTGCCGCATTCTGGCGGGGAACGACCCCCACCATAAAGCGGAGGCCCTCTGCAAGGCGCTGGCCCGGTCCTTGCGCGACGCGCTGGAGCCGGACCCCCGGGCGCCGTCCCAAGTCCCCAGCACCAAAGGCACTCTCACCGGATAGGCCATGAAAGAATCCGCTCATCCCTTTGACAAGCTCAGGACAGGCACTCAGCGAAGCGACCGGAGGGAGAGCAGTCGAAGGACGCTTGCGCTAGGCGAGGGGCCACCGGAGCCTGAAAACTATACGACTCCGGCCGGCGCTCTCGAAAGTTGGGTGCAAGCCCGGCGGGTTAGCTAGGGCCTGCCTCTGCGGGCCAAGAACTCCGGGAACGCCTCCTCCACGCCATACCCCTTCACCTTCTCCGTGGTAAAGGTCCGCTCGTTGTCCCACATCTCTCTCAGGTTGGCGCCCAAGTCTTGAAGCAGCAGCTCCTTCACCCCCATGACCGACTCGTGGCGGTTTTTCGCGATGGCGGATGCGATCTCCAAGGTCTTGGCCCTTAGCTCGTCGGCTGGCACCAAGTGGTTCAACAGCCCAATCCGGTAGGCTTCCTCCGCTTCCACCACCCGCCCGCTAAACAGCAATTCCTTGGCCATGGGCCAACCCACCTGGTTCGGCAGCGTCCAAGTCGAGTTGATTCGTCCGTAAGCGGCCGCTAAGAACCGGAAGCTGGTGTTAGGGCAACCCAGCCGAAAGTCCAAAGACGAGGCCAAGACCGCGCCGCCGCCATAAGCCAGACCGTTCATCATGCCGATGACGGGCTTGGGTGAAGCCGAGATTTCGTATGACCATTCGACCCGCTCCGCCGCGCCCCGTTCCCTTTCTTCCTCGGTCATATCTCGGGCGTCTCGCCGCTGCTCATGAATGTCGCCGCCGGCGGAAAAAGCCCGTTCACCGGACCCGGTGATCACAATGCAGCCAATCTCATCATTGAGGTTCGCTTGGACCACGGCATCGTGTAGCTCATAGTTCAACTGCCGGTTCATAGCGTTCAAAACTTCCGGACGGTTTAACGTCAGGAATGTCACTCCCTCTTCTACTTCTACCAAAATATGCTCGTAAGCCATGGGACCCTCCTGAACAGAGTGGTTGCCGCTGGGTATGAGGCCGCCCCAAGTACCCTTATGGGCATAGGCCAGGCAGCCTCGACCGCTACGGCGGCTGTCTATTGTTGGGAAGATTCTATGATAGGAAGCAATAAATGGACAGTCAAATCTTGCCCGGTCGTCGCCAGGCTCTTTTACTGATGCGTGAATCGATTGCTAAACTCTGGCGTTCCCCCGTCATTCCGGCGCAGGCTGGAATCCAGAAGTCCTTTCAGACAGTTACGTTTCTCTCCCTTAGCGCCTGTGGATTCCGGCCTGCGCCGGAATGACGGGTTGGGCGTCAATGATGGCATGGCATGGTTTAGAGATTCATTCACGTATCAGTAATTGTCATTCCGAGCGGAGCGAGGAATCTGAAATTCTCGCCGGAATAAACGTCGCCTTGCTAGAGGAATTTTAGACCCTTCACTCCGTTTAGGGTGACGAATAGCAGACTAGGGTGACAGCAGACTAGGGTGACAATTGAAAGGCCCTGCGGTCGTCGGCGTCCTGCGTCGGGTGCGCCGGCCTTTGTGTTACACTCAGGGCGTCAGAATTCTCCGGAGGTGGCCGCTTTGGCCGAGAAAATGAAAGCTGGCGAGGCGATAATCGAGTTGCTGCGACAGGAAGGGGTCTCCCACATCTTCGGCATTGTGGGCTCCTCCTTCCTGGATGTCCTGGACCCCTTGTATGACCGGGACGACATCCAGTTTGTGGGGGTGCGCCACGAGCAGGGCGGCGCTTTGATGGCCGACGGCTATAGCCGCATCTCCGGCGCTCCCAGTGTGTGCCTGGCAACCAATGGCCCGGGGGTGCTGAACCTGACCTACGGCATCGCTTCGGCCTACGTGGCCCACTCGCCGGTGGTGGTGCTGGCGCCTTCGGCCTCCCGGGACCACCAGTACCGGGACTCAACCCAGGAGTTTGATCAAGTCTCCCTTTTCCGGCCCATTACCAAAGCGTCATTCCCGGTTAACAAGACCGAGCGCCTGCCCGACGCGCTGCGTCACGCCTTCCGGGTGGCGATGTCCGGCAAGATGGGCCCGGTGCTTTTGGACATACCGCGAGACCTCTTGCCCGGCGCTGAGATTGAGTTGGAAGCCCTGCCACCGAACGCTTACCGCTCGGGCCAGACCAGGGCCCGGGGCGACCGGAACCTCATCGACAAAGCGGCCAACCTCCTGCTGTCGGCAGAACGGCCGGTCATACTCGCCGGAGGAGGCGTGCAGTGGAGCGAGGCCGGCGATGAAGTCGCTTCGATGGCGGACTTGCTGGGAGCGCCGATGGTAACCTCCTACGGCCGGGCCGACGCCGTGCCCAACAATCACCCCTATTTTCTGGGCCACTTGGGTCGGCTTGGAGCGCCCGAGGGTATCGAGGCGGTCCGGCAGTCGGACGTGATTTTGGCGGTGGGCACCCGCTTAGGCCAGTCCACCACTTTCTACGACCACCGCTTTATTCCGGCCGATGCCCGGATCATCCAAATCGAGATCGATCCTCAAGAGTTGGGCCGAAACTATCCGCTGTCGGTGGGTATTGAGGGCGACGCCAAGGCAGTCATGCAGGGACTAATCGAGTCTGTGCGCCACGCCGAGCCGCGGCATAATTCAGCCTGGGTGGAGGACATCGGCCAGTGGGCCGCCAGACGCCGGGAAAGACTGGAAGACGAGGAGAGATTGGAGAGCACGCCCATGAAGCCGCAGCGGGTCTACGCAGAGCTACGTAAGGTGATGCCCGAAGACGCTATCGTGGCCTTGGACGCCGGAGTCGGCCCCAACTTCGGGCAAGACCGGCTCCACTTTCCCCAGCCCCGCAGCTTGATGATGTCGTTGGACCTGGGAGGTCTGGGATTCAGCTTCCCGGCGGCGCTGGGCGCCAAGTTCGCTGCACCGGATAGGCCGGTCGTCAACTTTAACGGCGACGGCGGCTTCCTATTCAACGCTCAAGAGTTTGCCACCGCGGTCCGTTACGGGCTGAGAGTGGTAACGGTAATTCTCAACAACGATTGTTGGGGTTCGGAGAAAGCCTACCAGCGCGATGCCTTCAACGAAAGGTACGTGGGCGCCGACACCAACAACCCCCGGTTTGACAAATACGCCGAGATATTCGGCGGCGCCGGGTTCTACGTTGACCGGCCGGCGGACATCGGAAACGCATTTCTGGAAGCATTGGAGGCTGACGGCCCCAGCATCATTGAAATCCCGGTTGACCCCGCTGAGCTACCTCGGCCAGCCCGGTTGTCAGATGTGCAAGCGCCGACGGGCCGCTCTTAACTGATACGTGAGTAAATATCTGAACTCTAGTCTTTCCATCGTCACTCCCGCGAAGGCGGGAGTCCATGCACGTCTGAGTCCATGCACGTCTAAGGGAAGGTGGTTGGCTAATAGTACTTCTGGATTCCCGCGAAAGCGGGAATGACAGGTGAGGATGAGCCAGAGTTTAATTCTTAATTCACGCATCAGTAATAGGTAAATGAAGTGATGCAAGAAGCCGTTTTCCCCAAAGAAATCGATATTTCCGGGCAGTCCATCAGCATCCTGTGGGATGATGGGCACCGCAGCCCCTACCCTCACCGGTTTCTTAGACTCCGGTGTCCTTGCGCCAGTTGCGTCGAAGAGATGACCGGCAGGGTCCGGCTGGACCCGGACCAAGTCGCCCAAGACGTACATGCGGTGGACCACATGCCGGTGGGCAACTACGGGATGCAATTCCTCTGGAGCGACGCCCATTACACCGGCATCTACACTTATCGGGTGCTGCGCTCGATTTGCACCTGCATTGCTTGCAACCAAGCTCGTAGCGAACCGGAGCCGCCCGGGGTTTAAGCAGCCCGGCTTAGTATCTATTCGGAGGAGGCGGGTTCCTCCGGATTTGGAGCTGGCTCCCGGTTGTGGGCCCGGAAAGGACCCTGAGCTGCGGGACCGAGCTTGGGGGCGCTGAAAGTGTTGGACTTGAACGAGAAGTGGGACAATTGCCTGCGTCCCGGCTGCCCGCATGTGGCGCAAGGGGCCGGCTCATCCATCCGAGAAACGGGGCGAATCAACTCGTACTCCGTGCGGCAATTCTCACAATAGTACTCGTAAATCGGCATATTCCCTCCTATAGCCACTTATTATATGGGGTCTAGTCGTTTCCCGTGCAATGGTATCCGGCGCAACGGTGGGGCGCAGGGTGTAGACTGGTTGGCCAAGGTATCAAGTGTTCTAAGGGCTCCCCATAGCCTCGGATTAGGGGCCAATAGCAGCTAACGCTGAGCGTCGATGATGCGGCTTCATCTCTTCGAGCTGGAGGACCAGAGTTGGTTTCCCAAATCGGTCCGCGACGTTGGCACCGATTTTATGCGGTTTGTGGCGGAGGTCGCCAGGCCTTACCGGGCTATGGTCCCCCGGCTGGCAAGGGCACTGGCGGCCACGGGCAGTCCGGGAATTCTGGACCTTTGCTCCGGAGGCGCAGGTCCCGCCGTGGCCATTCGCAACCAATTAGCTGCCGGTGGACAGCCGGTCCCGGTTATTCTCACCGACAAGTTTCCCAACCGGCCTGCCTTTGAACGTGCCCGGCGGGTTACCGGAGGTGGGGTCGACTTCATCGAGACCCCGGTAGACGCCACCGCGGTGCCCGCCCATCTGGTCGGCTTTCGCACCCTGTTCTCGGGACTGCACCACTTTGGTCCAGAGACCGCCCGGCATATCCTTCAGGATGCGGTGGACCATCGGCAACCCATTGGGGTGTTCGAGATAACCCGCCGGAGCCCGCTTCACATTTTAGGCGCTACGCTGTTGCCGCTGGCAATATGGTCATCCACCCCATTTATTCGCCCTTTCCGCTGGAGCCGGCTGCTTTGGACCTACGCGCTGCCGGTAGTCCCGGCCTTTTTAACCTGGGACGCCATAGTATCTTGTCTCAGGACCTACTCCGTTGCGGAGCTCCATGAACTGGTAGACGGGCTGAGTTGCGAAAACTATTCTTGGGAGATTGGGGTGGAGCAAACCCCGCCGGGCGGGGTCTGTTTCTTGATCGGATGTCCAACGTAAATTTGTGATAGTTACCTGGGGAAGGCGCCAGGATATTGGCCTGCTGAGGATGGAATGAGTATTACCAACGACGTTGTCGTCATTGGTGGCGGCGCTGCCGGATGCTCCGTCGCTTACCACTTGGCTAAGACCGGGGTGAAGTCCACTGTCATTGAGCGCGACGGCATTGGCTCCCAAGCTTCCGGATTCTCGGCGGGCGGGCTCAACCCCCTGCAGGGAATCGGCATTCCCGGACCCATTGGGCCCATCGCTATGGAATCTTACCTGATGCATAAGGAGTTGTGGCCCCGGTTACTAGACGAGACCGGTATCGACTACCAATGGCGCATCGTTTCTTTGGTCCAAGCGGCTTTTCAAGAATCGGAGCTGCCCGGTCTTCAAGAGACTGCCGACGCCTTTCTTGCCGCCGACGGTTTCGAGGCCAGCATCTTGGACCGGGAGCAACTTCTGGACTTGGAGCCGAGAGTTTCCGACAAGGTGCTCCGGGGGGTTATGGCCCGAGGCAATGCAGCGCTGGACAGCTACCAATACACCCTGGCCTTGGCTAGGGCGGCGGAGAACTTGGGCGCGTCGGTGCGGCCCGGCGTCGTCAATGGCCTGGAAGGCTCCAAATGGCGGGTTACTGGCGTCGTCTTGGAAGACGGCGTCCTCCCCTGCGAAAGCGTAGTGCTAGCGACCGGGCCTTGGTCCCGTCAAGCCGAGCGGTGGCTGGGAGTGTATCTACCAGTCGACCCACTCAAAGGTGAGATTCTGAGGCTCGAAATTCCCGGCGGCCCCTTGTCCCACGACTGGTCCGGTGGCGGCGGCTCCTTGTACTCCAAGCCCGACGGCTTGGTCTGGTGCGGCGCCACCGAGGATTGGCGCGGCTACGATAGGGACCCCAGCGAATCGGCCCGCTGGCGACTCTTAGAGGGAGCGGTGAAACTTATCCCTAGCATCGCTGAGGCGAGACTGGTGCAACACACCGCCTGCTTGCGCCCGGTAACGCCCGACTGGTTGCCCATAGTTGGCCGGGCGCCGGGCTGGGATAACGTTTATCTGGCCACTGGCGCGGGTAAAAAAGGGGTCCTGTTGAGCCCCGCCATGGGGAAAGCCGTTGCCGACCTGATCACCCAAGGCTCCACCGGGGTCTCTGTCGAGCAGTTTGCTCCGGGCCGGTTTGCCGGACCTGCTAGCTGATGCTGCATTAAGGCATAAGGTCTGCGGACAACCTATGGTGTCTGCCACCGTCTGTGACAAACTCTACTCGTTGCCAGTGCCTTCGCTGCTCTAATCGGCGTCGTCCGGGGCCGGGCAAAGCCGTGAGGACGCTGTTTCCGGGGCCCCTTCCGCGGATGGCCGGTATGTTGGTTGGCAGCCTCTCATTCGAAAAATTGGACCGGTGGAAACTGTGAACCTGCGCCGCGCCGCCATATTTTTGCTGGTCACGGTGGGAGTGATCGCCGTGGTGTTTGGCACAATTATGGTCTACGTGCGAGACACGGTAGTGGACAGCAACGAGGCGGCAAAGCGCGCCGTCGACGCGCTGGGCCTATCCGGAAGTGCGGGAGTTGATCAGCGAGAAGGCGGTTGACCAACTGGTGGCGGCCGCTCCGGACGCGTTAGCGGCGAGTCCCGTGCTCAAGGACGTGGTGTCCAGCGCGATAGCGGCGCCCGCGTTCCGCCCCATCTACGAGGCCGCGATTCGTGATTTGCACCAAACGATGTTCCTAGGCGATATAGACACCTTCACGGTGCGATTGTCCGATTTGGTTCTCATCGTGAGAACGCAAGCGGCGGTGGTGTCCCCCGAGTTTAGCGCCCGGATTCCCGATGATATTACCGATACGCTGATCGAGGTCCAGTCCCACCCTCTCACTTTCCAAGCGGCGCAAATCAGCGAAAACATCCAGTTGCTGGCTTTCCTACTGCCCTTGGTGGCGCTGCTATCCTTCGCCGGTGCAATGATTTGGGCCAAGGACCGCCGCCAGACCTGGATTTGGATCGGTGTGGGGATTATCGTCGCTGGCATAGTGCTTCTAGTCGCTGAAGCGCTGGGTGGTTCGTTAGTCGTAGGACAGTTTGAGG
Source organism: Dehalococcoidia bacterium (assembly GCA_965220245.1). Lineage (GTDB taxonomy): Bacteria > Chloroflexota > Dehalococcoidia > Lucifugimonadales > UBA3495 > CBDCPI01. Next base: position 193,832 of record CBDCPI010000013.1, on the reverse strand, counting down.
ATGAAACCTCGCGCGACATCGCCCAGGCCTTTTGGAGCGCCTTCGTGGCAGACCTGGCCTTGTGGGGGTTAGTTATCGCCGGGTTCGGCTCTATGATGGTAGCCGCCGTTTGGTGGATGGCGGAACCCTCTGACATCGCCGCCCGGCTGGGACAGGTACGACGGTTCTTGGAGCCGCCCAGCAGCACTTTGCCCCGATCGCTATGGGTATTCAGTTGGGTGATTATCGGCGCATTCCTGATTCTGCGCTGGCAAGAGGCAACCAGGGTGATTCTCACCCTGGTTGGGGTGGTACTGGTGGTCAACGCCATGGCCGAATTACTGCGCATAATCACCCCGGGTCAGTTACGCTCCGCTCCAAGCCGTGCGGCTTTCGTGGGCCTCGCCCGCTGGTGGCTGCCAGCGGGTGGCGTGCTGTTGGCGGCGATCATCGCGGGAGGGTTTATTGCGATTGACCGCAGCGGCGGGGAGGGTATTGCCGCTGCGACATTCAAACCGGGTTGCAATGGTCACGTTCTATTGTGCGACCGGGCGTGGGACAACGTCACCATTGCCGCTACGCATAACTCCATGGCCAGTGCCGAGGACGGCTTTATTCTGGCCAACCACTCCAAAGGGATCATTCCCCAGTTGGAAGCCGGGTACCGGGGACTCTTGATTGACCTTTATTACGGCATTGCATCTGACCGGTTGTCCTTGGTGGTAACCGACGTGGCGCCTCTCACGCCGGAAGAACGGGAAGAACTGGTTGACCAATTGGGCGAGGCGGCGGTGCGCTCATCCGAGGAACTCCGCCGACGCAACCTGGCCGCGGGTGGCACTCGCGACGTTTACCTTTGTCATGGGCAGTGCGAGATAGGAGCAACCCGCTTTTCCACTGAACTAGAGCGGATTCGTGACTGGTTGGAGAGAAACCCCCGCGAGGTCTTGCTTATCATCATCGAAGACCACGTGAAACCGGACGACGTAGCCGGAGCTTTCGAAGCGGCCGGACTTGTGGAATACGTCCACACTCAGGCTTTTGATGCGCCGTGGCCCACACTGCTGGAGATGATTGATTCCGGCAAGCGGTTACTGGTGATGGCCGAGAACAACACCGGCGACGTGGCCTGGTACCACGACGTTTTCACGTTCATCCAAGAAACGCCCTATGCGTTCGGGACCATTGCGGAGTTCAATTGTGACCCCAGTCGAGGCCGTCCGGACAGCCCCCTGTTCATGATCAACCACTGGGTCACGCCAGCGCTGGCCGAGGCCGGGACCTTGGCCAATTCCGCTGAGGTGCTCAACAAGCGCATTTCGGCCTGCCGACAAGAGCGGGGCCTGCTGCCGAACGTGCTGGCTGTAGACTTTTATGCCCGGGGTGATGCCTTGACGGTAGTGGCGGCCCTCAATGGGGTCCAATAGCAAGGTCGCGCCGTCGGTATCATCCGTGGTAGGCGAGCGGCGACGGCCAGCACTTAGTTCTTAAGCCCGGCGGCTTGGTCTGGTGCGGAGCCACCGAGGATTGGCGCGGCTACGACCGGGACCCCAGCGAATCGGCCCGCTTGCGACTGTTGAAGGGTGTGGTGAACTTATCCCAAGCATCGCTGAGGCCAGACTGGTGCAACACACCGCCTGCTTGCACCCGGTAACGCCGGACTGGTTGTCCATAGTTGGCCGCGCGCCAGGCTGGGATAACCTTATCTGGCCACCGGGGCGGCTAAGAAAGGGGTCCTGTTGAGCCCGCTATGGGGAAAGCCGTTGCCGACCTGATCACCGAAGGCTCCACCGAATTGCCGGTCGAGCCGTTTGCCCCGGACCGGTCTGCCGGACCATCTAGCTGATGCCGCCGGTCCTGGATAGCCAACGAGGCAAAACTAACACTACCATAGGAACTCCCAGGGTCTTTCGGTTGTTCGTCTGAACTGTGATTTCTCTGATTCCGGGATTTACCGGATTGGGAAATCATGCGAATCCCTTAATCCTATGAATCCCGGTTCAGACAATTACGCCAAATACCGAAAGACCTGTACACTCCGGCATGGCCTGTGCAAAGTCCGTAAAACCACACGCCGTCTTTCCGGCGGAGGCCGGAATCCAGGATTTCTTACTGGAAAACGGTGCAGTTGTCTTAACATTCCTGGGTCCCGGCTTTCGCCGGGACGACGGTGGGGTCTACTGAAACCGGCCCTCGCAGGCCGTCTTGGTCCGACTTGGGACTTTGCACAGGCCCTGACACTCCGGTTGTTAAGGGTGCACCGGAGCCCCCGAAAGTGGTAAACTGCGTTCACATTTACGGGCGAGGGGTCCAGATTGTTACATATATACAATACCCTGACTAAACGGGTCGAAGAAGTCCAGCCCATCGAACCAGGGCTGGTTCGCATGTATACCTGCGGCCCCACGGTTTATCGTGATGCCCACATCGGCAACCTGCGCACTTACTTGATGGCAGACTGGATTCGGCGGGTGCTGGAGCTCAGCGGCCTGCAAGTGCAGCACGTCAAGAACATAACCGACGTGGGGCACATGCGTCAGGAACTAGTCGAGTCGGGCGGCGACAAGATGATTATCGCGGCCCTCGAAGAGGGCAAGACCACTCAAGACATAGCCCAGTTTTACGCCGAGCGGTTTTACCGGGACGAAGCTCAAGTCAATATTATCCCCGCCCACGTGTTTCCTTGGGCCACCCAACACGTCCCCGAGATGTTGGACATCGTTGGGAAGCTCATGGACAACGGGCTGGCCTACGAAGCCGGCGGCAACATCTACTTTGACGTCGCCGGATTCCCCGACTACGGCAAACTTTCCCGCAACACCGGAGCCGATCTTCTGGAAGGGGTAAGAGCCGAGGCCGACCCGCTCAAGCGGGACCCCCGCGACTTTACCCTGTGGAAGGCTGCCGAGCCGGGCAGAGACGTAAAGTGGGACAGTCCTTGGGGAGAAGGGTTCCCCGGTTGGCACATTGAATGCTCGGCTATGGCGGCCAAGTACTTGGGCGAGCAGTTCGATATCCACACCGGCGGCGTCGACAACATCTTTCCGCACCACGAAGACGAGATCGCCCAAAGCGAAGCAGCCTTTGGACACCAGCACGTGCGCTACTGGGTCCACGCCCAGCACCTATTGGCCGACGGCGCGAAGATGGCCAAGTCCTCCGGGAACGTATTCCTGTTGGAAGAGCTGATCGCCCGGGGGTTCGATCCTTTGGCGTTCCGCTACCTGTGCCTAACAGTGCGATACCGTCATCGCATGAACTTCACCTTTACGTCGCTCCGGGCGGCGGAAAAGGCTCTTACCAGCCTGCGCAACCGGGTGCAGACTTGGCGTAACCTGCCTCCGCTTACCGAGCTTCCCGAAGAAGCCGAGGGGTGGCGCACCAAGTTTTGGGAAACGGTGGAGAACGACCTGGACCTTCCGGGGGCCTTGGCGTTGACTTGGGACATGGTCCGCTCCGAATTGCCGGGCCAAGCCAAATTGGCGTTGCTCTCGGAGTTCGACAGCCTCTTCGGGCTGGACTTGCATAAACTGCCCCTCTCGTTCGATCTTCCCGGGGCCATTAGCGCCGCTATTGACCGGCGGTCTGAACTAAGGAGTCAAGTAGACTACGCTCCCGCCGACGAAATTCGGGCTGAGGTTATAACCCAAGGCTATTTGATTGAAGACACCCCCGAAGTGGCACGGGTCCGGCCCAAGACCCCAATGGAGCTTCGGCTGGAACGGTGGCGCTCGGTATCTTCCTCCCGGGAGGTGCCGTCGTTGCTGGGCCGCCCCGAGGAGTTTGACTTCTCGTTTATCTTGAACGCCTACGGGCATCAGAGCGACGTTGAAAGGTGTGTCCGCGCGATGCTACGGCACTCGGAAGGATTCAACACCGAAGTGATTGTGGTAGACAACGGGTGTACCGACGGCACCGCGGAGTGGTTGGAGGAATTTCAAGCCCAACATCCTGCGGTACGAGTGGTCCACTGCGACCACAACCTCGGTGACGCTGCGGGCAAAAACATCGGCCTGAAGCAGAGCCTGGGCTCTAACATCCTGATCCTAGACGGCTCCGCTGAGATAGTAGGCAGCATCCTCGAACCGATAGCCAACCAATTGGCAGACGAAACCGTGGGTATCTTCGGCCCTTATGGCCTTACCACGGACGATTTGCAACATTTCCATGAAGAGGTTGAGACTGGCGACGCGGACGCTATGCAGGCCTACTGTATGGCCTTCCGCCGGGAGGCGGTTAACACCGTTGGACTAATGCGGGAGTGCTTCCGCTTCTATCGGAATCTGGACATCGATTATTGCTTCCAATTCAAAGACAAAGGGTACCGTGTCGTCGCCGATAACACTCTGCCAATGGTGCGGCACGAACACCGGCAATGGACGGAGTTGGAAGAAAACCAACGGGAAGAGTTGAGCCGCAAAAACTTTGGGCGCTTCCTGAAACGCTGGGGTAACCGGCCCGACCTGCTGCTCACCTCCGGCGGCCGGGGTGTTGGGGAGCAGTTCTTCCGGCACTGAGCCGGCTGAAGAAATTAGACAGCTCTCCAAAAACAACCAAGGGCCGGAGGCCCCATTGAAGGAAGAAAGAAAGAAAGGGAAGGGCGGGTGTTAGAGTCCAAAAGTCCAAGTAGATTTTCCTTTCCTCCGGCCCCATTTCTGGACCTGGAGTCCTTGCTCAATGGAGGATGATGCCCAGCGGTTGTTGGCGGGCAACCAGCGGACTCTTTCCAGGTATATCTCTCTCCTAGAGCGGGAGGACTCCCAAGCCGCCGGTGTACTGAAGGCAATCGACGCATACACTGGCCGGGCCTACACGGTGGGCATCACGGGACCGCCCGGCGCTGGCAAAAGCACGCTGGTGGACCGGTTAACCCAGATGTTACGCGGGCAAGGTCTAACGGTCGGCATCATTGGCGTAGACCCCAGTAGTCCTTTTACGGGCGGCGCGCTCCTTGGGGACCGGGTGCGGATGCAGCGGCACTACCTAGACCCGGGGGTCTTCATTCGCAGCGTGGCAACCCGGGGCCAATCAGGGGGGTTGCCCCGGATAGTCAGGGGCATGACCAGACTCTTGGATGCCGCACAGATTGATATAATTATCGTGGAAACCGTTGGCGTGGGGCAGAGTGAGTTGGGCATCCTGAAAGTAGCCGACTCGGTCTTAGTGACTTTGGTGCCCGAGTCGGGAGACTCAATCCAGGCCCTAAAAGCCGGGGTTATGGAGATCGCCGATATTTACCTGGTAAACAAGGCCGACCGCGAAGGCGCCCAACAAATGGCTACTACTATTACTGCCATGCTTCAGTTGGGTCACTCTCGTTCCGATTGGGACCCTCCCGTGCTTCTCACGGCAGCCCAGAGCGGACAAGGGATCGAAGAGTTGTGGGCCAAAGTGGGTGAGCACCGCCAGTTCTTGACCGATACCTCCGAATTGACCAAGCGCCGCGGGTTACACCGGCAGCAAGAGTTCCTGGAAACGGTGGAGGCGGAGATGGTGCGCCGGCTGAAGGCTCTGGTTGCCGAAGACCCACACCTGGCGGACACCTTGGAGAAAATCGCAGTCAAAGAAGCCGAACCCTACTCCTCGGCTATGGAATACCTTGACTCCACCGGGGCTAATCTAAGCAGGACCTCCACCTCGGGCTCGAATCCCGGTTAGGCGAAAGCCCGCCAACCCCCAAGGCTTCGGGGACGGTTGCTCCCAGCGAGTGTACGTAGTGTCCCCATGCCAGTTGATGGACTCCTTTCGACAACCTGTCTCTGTGTCGGAGATTTAACATGGTGATTCTAGGTGTTGATCTGAGAGCTTCCTCCAAGGGCGCCAGTACAGTGGTTGCTTTGGATCAGCAATCAAAGATCGTTTTCATGGAACACTTCGGTGAAGACGAAGAACTCGCTGAAGTAGCCCGGCTCAAAAACCCGGAAGTAATTGCAATTGGCGCTCCTTTGGGCCTACCCTTGGGGCTTTGCTGCTTGGAGGTATCTCACTCCTGCGAGTTCGCCCAACCCCAACGAAAGGGCCGGCTTCTGGAGATTGAACTGGCCCGCATGGGCATAAGTTGCTTTTTTACCAACAAGAAATCAATTATCCGCAACCTAATATACCGGGGCGTCTCCCTTAGCCAACTGCTACGCGACCTGGGCTTTAATGTAATCGAGGTTTATCCTCACGCTACCAAGGTGATTCTCTTTGGCGATAAGGTCCCGCCCAAGAACAGTGCGGCCAGCCTTGCCTTTATGAAAGACCGGTTGTGTCCTATGATCGGCGGGCTGGATGCTCACCTGAAGGGGTTGGACCGTAATGCCTGCGACGCGGTGCTAAACGCTTACACCGGGCTGCTGCACAGCCAAAACGCCACCGACACGTTGGGGAGCGAAGAGGAAGGCACTTTGGTGCTTCCCAAGTTGCCCAGCTAATGGTCCTCATCTACTGATGCGTGAATAAATATCTTAATCAGCCCCTCCCGTCACTCCCGCGAAAGTGGGAGTCCAGAGATGTTACAAGCCAGTAGTGGCGGTCATTGTGCATGGAATTTCTGGATTCCCGCCTGCGCGGGAAAGACGGGTTGGGTATTTTCATATCTGGGCATTTCAATGCCGGTAATCATTGGATACCGGGCTTGGAAGTCTGTACACTTGATGATAGAGTCAGCGACCTAAGAAGCTAGCCTGGCTCAAGGAGGCGCCGGATTGGAGTTGCGAATTCGCGGAAGAAACATGGAGATCGACGACCAAATTCGCAAGCACGTTGAGGAGAAATTAGGCCAGTTGGAGCGCCATCTTCCCGGACTCCCCAGGGTGGAGGTGGAGCTATCATCTGAATATACCCGGTCCCAAGGCGAGCGGATGGTAGCGCAAGTAACCCTGGACATCAGGGGATCGATTCTCCGGGCGGAGCAGCGGGCTTCCAATGCCAGGGCCGCGATAAACGCCGCCGCTGCCGTATTGGACCGGCGGATCGAGCGTTACAAAGGCCAGACCTACCGCAGCGAGCGGGCCCGGGAGGACTCCTCGTTGGGAGCAGTCCAAGCGGCTGAGGCCGAGCAACCACCGTCGCGGGGTGACGGCCCGGTGGAAGGTCAGGTGCTAGCCGATGGTAATTTGGTACGCATCAAGCACTTTGACATGGACCCAATCACGGTTGAAGAGGCGGCCCTTCAGATGCAGCTATTGGGCCATCAGTTCTATATGTTTCTGAATCGCGACTCCGGCCGCCACAACGTTTTGTACCAACGTAATGACGGAAATTTCGGCCTGATAGAACCGTCTGGTTGAGTCGCTGCCTTCCCACGAATAAAACGGGAGTTGACTATAATCTCGCTGTCAACTCCCGTAAGAGGGTGTTTAATAAGTCCTCTCAACCGGTCATCTGTCACCCTGAGCAAAGCGAAGGGTCTAAACTCCTTGCCTTCTTAGGCGTTGCTGCTGCCAAGCATTTTAGATTCCTCACTTCGTTCGGAATGACAGGGATGGGCTGCAATCGGTTTTTAAACACCCTCTCAGGCAGTCCCGTTGCTGCCGTTGCCATCGGAAGGCCGCTGGTCACGTCCGCCCATCCCCAGGAAGGGAGACAACATGGAGGTAAACTCCATGGGGAATATCCACTTGGTGGAGGGGCTGTCTCCCAAAGACTTAAGGGTATCGAAGTACTGGAGACTCATGGTCTTGGCGTCCACGGTATTGGCCACTTGGTAAACCTTGTCCAAGGCGGTGCTGAATCCTTCGGCGCGGAGGATCGCGGCCTGCCGGTCGCCCTCGGCTTCCAAGATGGCCGCCTGCCGACCGCCCTCAGCCTGTAGGATGGCCGCTTGTTTCTCACCCTCGGCCCGGTTTATCTGGGCCTGCCGCTGGCCTTCCGACTCGGTTATATCGGCGATTTTTATGGCATCCGCGGACTTTTCCCGTTCCATGGCTTGCTTCACCCCGGGGGGCGGGTCTATCTCGTTGATTTCCACTTGGGATACCTTTACGCCCCAACGCTCGGTGACCTCGTCCATGCGGACTTGCAATGAGTCTCGAATTCGCTCCCGCTCGGCCAGAGCCGATGACAGGGTGGTGGAGCCAATGACCGCTCGCAACGTCGCGAAGGCCAGGTTCACCACTGCCAGCTCAAAGTTCTGGACCTCTAAGACCGCCCGCTCGGCGAACTCTTCCATCACCCGGTAGTAGATGACAAAGTCCATATCCACTACCACGTTGTCCGAAGTAATGTATTTCTGGGTCGGCACCCGCGCCACCCGCTCGCGCAGGTCCACCTTGGTCCCGTGATACATAATAGGGATTAGGAAGCGAAATCCCGGTTTTTGGGTCCCGATGTAGGTGCCAAACTTTTGGACCACCATCCGTTGGTATTGCTGGACTATCACGATTCCAGTCGACATTGACGGCCTCCTCCGCAGCGCGGCGGGTAATCAGCGGATTTCTTCTTGGTCTTGACGTTGGACGGTCAATATCAGGCCGTCCACTTGGGAGACTCTTACGGCTTCTCCAACGCCTATCACGTTACCATCTTCGCTAATCGCTGTCCAGGTTTCGTTGCCTACCTGGACAATGCCCCTGGGGTCTAGCCCTCCAGTCACAGTGCCGGTCATTCCCACCAGAGACGCTCGAAGGGGTTGGTCTGCGGCGCGGCGGGACTGACGAATAACTCTGGCCAGGTAAAGCAGGGTCAGGGCCATGGCTCCCGATATGCCGGCCACCAGCCACCGGTTTACCGGCATCGGAGGCATGGTGGGAGAAGTCCCGCCGAATAAGACCAGTGCGCCGATGATGAAGCTAACGATGGACCCCACGCCTAAGATGCCCCAGCCAGCCACTTGGGTTTCCAGGGCCGCCAGCACGATTCCCAGAGCAATAAAAGCGACGCCAACCCAATTTACCGGTAGATTTCCGAAAGCCAAAAAGGCCAGTAGCAAGCAAATTACGCCAACCACTCCCGGGGCAATTAGCCCTGGGTTGAACAGCTCGATGACGATCCCCAGCCCTCCAAGGGTGAAGAGAATAAAGGAAATATTGGGATCGGCGATTAACTCCAGGAAATTCTCCAAGAGGTTCTTGTTCAAACGGCGGGAAGCGATGCCTTGGGTCTCCAGAGTGCGGGTACCGGTCGCGGTTTCGACTACCCGGCCGTGCAACTGGGCCAGCAGGTGGTCCAAGTCTTCGGCAATGAAATCCACAACATTTAGCTCTACAGCTTCTTGAGCGCTGAAAGACGCCGCATGGCGGACTGTCTCTTCAAGCTTATCTTCATTTCTGCCACGCTCTTGGGCTATGCTGCGGATGAGAGCCGCGGCGTCGTTCTCCACTTTGCTGGCCAAAGTGTCGTCCAAGTCCTGCCCGGTGCCGGAAATGGGAGTAGCCGCGCCGATGTTGGTGCCGGGCGCCATCACCGCAAAGTGGCCGGCGGCGGTTATGAAGGTCCCGGCGGAACCGGCCCTGGCGCCGCGAGGTGAAACATAAACCGCCACCGGCACCGGAGCTTCCAGGAGTTGTTCCACTATCTCCCGGGTGGAGCTAAGCAGACCTCCTGGGGTGTCTAGCTCTAATACCACCAGCGTTGCTTCCTCTTCCACCGCCTTCTCCAGAGCCCGGGATATAAGCCGTTGCTTTACATGGTTGATAGTCCCGTCGATGGTCACCAGCAGTACATGGGGCGTTTGGGCTCGCGCCAGCGACGGACCCACCAACCCGGCCAACATAGCCAGCCCAAAGATAGCCAGCGCAATAATGTGAAATAGCCTACCGGCCGCCATGATTCCCTGCCTGATGTCCAGCGCTCCCGGCGCCGGGCCGGCCCTTCTTGCGGGGTACGCCCAAAGCTAAGTGTTGGCCCGGAGACGACAGCGATTCCGTCTTCATCATGGTGTACCCATTTCCGGTTGTCAATTAAGGGCCGTCAACTGTCTGAACCGGTCACTAACTGCCAACCGGCGGCAGAGCCGATTGTTGACACCAGCCCTTGCGCATGTATAATGGCGGCAACCTTAATTGGTCTGACCACTCTCTGCTAATGCAAGCCGAAGTTCATAGCGTTCGACGCCAACGACTCTACGAGGATATTGTCCGGCAGTTGCACGGGCTCATTCGCCAAGGGGTGCTTGAGCATGGTGCTAAGCTGCCCTCCGAGCGAGTGCTGGCCGAGCAGTTCAAGGTAAGCCGAAGCTCCATCCGGGAAGCCATCCGTTCCTTGGAGTTGCAGGGCTTGGTGGTCAGTAAACGCGGGTCCGGCACCTTCATTAACACCGAGGACTTGGACTCGGTCGTGGCGCTGATTGCCAGCACTCTCAACTCCGGCAGCGACACTCTAAAGGACATATTCGAGGTCCGGCACCTGCTGGAGCCGCCAATCGCCGGAGTTGCCGCGCAGCGGGCCGATCCTGACGAAGTCCACCGCTTGGCGGAGATCCTCGAAGATCAGCAGCGCCAGATCGAGTCGGGAGAGACCGGGGTTGACGCCGACACCGCATTCCACTTTGCGCTGGCTTCCGCGACCCACAACTCGGCTTTGATTAAGGTGGTCAGCGCGGTGGAGGACATCCTAAGGCGGTCCCGAGACCAGTCGCTGCAAGAGCCGGGCCGGGCCCAGCGTTCTCTGGCGTCCCATCGCCAAATCCTGGAAAAGGTCAAGGCCGGAGATGCGGCGTCGGCGACCGCGGCTATGGAATACCACTTGACTTCAGTGGAGCCGGCGATACTTTCCCATAGTCAGGCCGCTTCGAAGGGTGGAGAGCCGCCGCCGTGACTTTGGCAAACATAGGGGAAATGCGGATGGCCTTGCCGAGGCCACGTAAGAGCACGAAAATAGCGGCAGCCCGGCTCCGCCGTCACTCCCGCTTTCGCGGGAGTCCATTGCGCGGCCTTCCGGGTTCCCGCGTTCGCGGGAAAGACGGGTTGGGTATTTTCATAGTAAAACACCGGAAAATTTCGGCGGGTATTGGTTAAACCATAGTTAGATTTAAGGGAGGCCCATTATGAGCACAGTAGCTGTGGAGGTGGTGTACCGGGGAATCTTTCAGAAGACGCTGGCCCGGAACATCGTCCGCTCCATAGTTTTCGCGGCCAGGAAAGAAGGCAAGTTTGGGACCGCCTTCGGCCGCTACGGCGACTCACCGGAGCGTAACGGAATTCCAGCGAAACAGTTCGCCATCGTAGCTGACGACGAGGAGGAATTGGAAGAAAGCCTGGCGGTCTACGAAGCGTCGGAAGTGGACGTAACCATCAATGTGGACGACACGATGTGCAAGGGCGTCGAGTCTTGGGCCTGGTACGGTTTGCAGCCCATCAATGAACTGACCAAGCCCGGCGGGACCCTCATCGTTACCTCCAGGCAGGATAACGAGTCCCTGATTCAGGACATCCACCAAAAGGACTCACCCTACAACCTAGCCATCGTCACCGGAACAGTGAGCTTTTCCGGGCTTTGGGTGTACAAAGACGACCACACCGATGTTCGGATTCTGGGTACTCTGGCCCGGGTGTGCCCCCAATTGGTCGGCTTGGACTCAATGCTGGATGCGATCCGGGACCAGTGGGAGAGCGAGACCAAGGTGGCGTCGGCCCAGAAGGCCTACGACCGGACGGCGGTGCGCCCCGTTGAGCCCGGAGAGGGCAGCTCCGACACCCCCTTCAAGTTCGAACTGCCCGGGTGGAAGGAGATGGAGGAGGCGCTGGTAATCAAGGCGATTGAACCGGGCCACGGCTTCCGTGACGACGACAAGGGGTACGAACCCACCCGGAACGCCGTCTTCAAGAAGTTCAGCACCCGCTCGATGCGGCCAGTGATAAATTTCGAGACCTGCATCAAGTGCACCTTGTGCTGGCTCCAATGCCCTGACACTTGTTTCGACGTCACCCCGGACGGCCTATACGACGCCAACATGGAGGCTTGTTGCGGTTGCGGAGTGTGTGAGGCCGTTTGCCCGGTCCCCGAGTGTGTGACCATGGTCAACGAGGCCCACTTTAACGACAACAACAGCCAGTGGGAGGCATGGCAGAAGGATGCACCCGGTTATAAGGAGTGGATGACCTCGTTGCTGGAGACCCAGAAAGCGGAAAGCCGTACCCACGGTTTCCACCACCGCGGCCAGTATGCCGAAGAGGCCGCGGCAGCGGGAGATGCCTAATGACTACTGTAACCGAGTCGATGTTTCAGACTGAAAGCGAGGAGCTTATTAGCGGCAGCGAAGCCGTTGCTACCGCCTGCGCTCTGGCTGACGTGGACGTAATCACTGCCTACCCGATTCGCCCCTACGACACCGTGATGCAGTACGTGTCCAAGTTAAAGGCCGACGGTGCCTTTGATTGCGATTTCATCGTCGCCGAGAGCGAACACTCCCAGTTCGAAATCGTCAAACACGCTTCCGCCGTGGGAGCCAGGACCTTTTGCGGCTCCAGCGGGGTGGGTTGGTTCTACGCCTTTGAGGCCATCACCGTAACCGCCGGACTGAGGATGCCGGTGGTGGCCATGGTGGGCAATCGGGCCTTGGACGACCCGGGTGCCTTCGGCGTGGAGCACAACGATGCTTTGGCCGTGCGTGACTTGGGCTGGATGCTGTATTGGGTGGCCACCGCCCAGGAAGCTATGGATACGGCGCTACTGGCTTGGCGGGTAGCGGAAGACCCCCGGGTCCTGCTTCCCATGGCCCTTAGCTGCGACGGGTCCTTTCTCACTCACTCCCAAGCTATCGTCCAAGTCCCCACCGCCGAAAAGGTCAAGAGTTTCTTGCCGCCCTACGACCGGGGCCGGCTCCAACTTCACCCCGACAACCCCATTACCGTGGCGCCCCAAGTCAACGAAGACTGGCTCATGGAAATCCGCCGCCAATCGGACGAGGCGATGCGTCGATCAGTAGGCGTTATTCAAGAGGCCTACGACGAATTCAAAAGTGTATTCAACCGGGGCGACCCCAGCCCGTTCATCGAAGAGTACATGACTGAGGACGCCGACGTTATCTTGGTGGGAATGGGGACCCTGGCCTTGCCCGTTCGGGTGGCTATCCGTCGCCTCAGGGAACAGGGGCAGAAGGTCGGTTTCCTTCGCATCAAGTTCTTCCGGCCCTTTGCCACCGAAGAGGTGCGGGCTGCCTTGGCTAATGCCAAAGCGGTGTGCGTGATCGACCGGGACTATTCCTACGGGTCGCCTTCCTTTGGCGGGGTCCTGTTCAACGAGTTGCGGTCGGCGCTCTATCCTTTGGAAAAACGGCCGTTGGTGCTAAACTTTGTTGCCGGGCTGGGCGGCCGTGAAGTGAGAGTCCGCGACGTGAACGAGATGGTCGAAGCTACCCAAAAGGCAGCGGAGACTGGCAAGGTTGAGCAAGAATGTACCTGGATCGGAGTTAGGGAGTAGAAACGATGACGACACTGCAAGAGCTTCCCCAAATCAGGGGAGTAAAGAACATACCGCTGGAGGAGCAGTTCACCTCGGGCCACCGGACTTGCCAAGGATGCGAGTCGGCTTTGGTGATGCGGCTGATGATCAAAGCCGCGGGACCCAGGACCGTCGTCTTGGGGAGTACCGGTTGTATGTACGTGGCCAACACCACCTACTACAGCACCCCCTGGGTAGTGCCCTGGATGCACACCCAGTTGGGGTCTTCCGGCTCGGCCGCCACCGGCACCGCCGCCGGGCTGGCCTCCATGATGCGCAAGGGCAAGATGAAGCAGGAACCGATCAACGTGATTGCTTTCTGTGGCGACGGCGGCGGCGCGGACATGGGCCTCTCCGCTATCTCCGCGGCCCTTCAGCACGACGAATACAATCTGCTAATCCTGATGTACGACAACGAGTCTTACGCCAACACGGACATCCAGGTCTCCGGTAGCTCACCCTGGGGCGCCAACTCCACCTTCAGCCCTCCGGGTAAGAAGCACCGGATAATGAACTCCCGCTGGAAGAAGAACACGGCGCCCATGTTGGCTACCGGCCACCCCGACTGCCGGTACGTGGCGACGGCCTGCGGCTCCTACGGCCTAGACTTCACCAACAAGATCCGGCGGGCGCTGACCATTGGCGGGCCGACTTTCATCCACAGCATCGACCCCTGCCCCAAGGGTTGGGACTATGACCCCAAATATTCCCACGAGTTGGGAATGCTGGCCATCGAGACCGGACTCTGGGTCCAATATGAGATTGTAGACAGCGAGCTGATCCTCAATGGTCCTTCGCGGGCCATTGCCAGAGGCATCCGGAAGCGGAAGCCAGTGGAAGAATACCTGACCCGCCAAGGCCGCTTCGCCCACCTGACCCAGGAGGATATCGAGTACTTCCAGAGCCGGGTGGATGATAGCTGGGAAAAGTGGTGGCTGCCCGGGGTTGTCCCCTTCAACATGGCGGCCGAATAGGTCGTCCGAAGTTAGAGGGTGAGGGTAGGGACCGGTGTGGAATCGCCGCCTCACCCTCGGCAGCCCTCTCATCGGGAGGGTGACCGTTATTCTGCCCATCGGAGGTAACGATGCGCTTGGACCCCATTAACCTGTACGACTACGAAGCGAGAGCCAAGCAGGTCTTGCCCCATAACACCTGGGACTTCATCGAAGCCGGCTCCATGGACGAGTTCACCACCCGGAGAAACCGCTCGGCCTTTGAAGCGTTGACCCTCCGGCCCCGGTTCCTTCGGGAAGTGGTAAACCGGGACATATCGACCACTGTCCTCGGGGAGGAAATCAGCCTTCCCGTAATGATCTCTCCCGCCGGCAGTCACATGCTGGCCCACCCTGATGGGGAAATAGCGACCGCCAAAGGCGCCGGCATGTCTGACACCTGCATGTTGCTCAGCACCGCCTCCAATTACAGCATGGAAGAGGTGGCGGAGGCCGCCACCGGCCCCATGTGGTTCCAACTGTACCACCGGGGCTACGAATACTCGGAAATGCTGGTGCACCGGGCCGAAGAGGCCGGCTTCAAAGCGATATGCCTGACGGTGGACACCCCGGCGCCCAGCCCCAAAGACCGGGACTTGAGGAACCGGTTCCAACGGACCCTAGAGCTAGGCAACTTCCGGGCGCTAGCCGCCGAGCGAAGCCAGATTAGCGGGACGGACGATACTCCCGGCTGGGAGGTTTCCCGGGTGCCGCCTTTGTCTTGGAGAGAGTTGGAGTGGCTGCGCGGCCTTACCTCCTTGCCCTTGGTGCTCAAGGGGATAAGGACGGCGGAAGATGCCCACATCGCCGTGGAAAACGGCGTTGACGGCATCCTGGTTTCCACCCACGGCGGCCGGCAACTGGACATGACTATGGGAGCCATCGAGATGGTCCCTGAGGTTGTCGAAGCTGCCAAGGGTCAAGCTGAAGTGTACGTGGACTCGGGAGTACGCCGGGGCAGTGATGTGATCAAAGCCTTGGCCTTGGGGGCTCGTGCGGTCTCTATCGGCCGGCCTTTGTACTGGGGGCTGGCGGTGGACGGCGCCGACGGGGTCCATGGAGTCTTGGAGTTGCTGCGGGAGGAAATCGACCGCACCATGGCCTACTGTGGTCAGACCAACATCCGAGAACTGGAGCCTGGTGTAATCAATATCCCCTACGGTTGGGGACCCGGCACTACCGCCCCATAATCGGCCCAATAAGGAGGACCGCCCAGCCGAGCGGTCCTCCCCTCACTAACAACCCCAAGTAGAATCCTCTCCGCCTCGAATTCCGCTGCGCCCAGAGCCCCTGAATAAGTCCGCTCATCCTGCGCGCATGTGACCAACCCCGCTCACCCTGAACGCTTGTAACCAACCTCGCTCATCCTGAGCGAAGCGCAGCGGAGTCGAAGGACCGTCCATCCTTAAGAGCGCCCTTCGACTGCGCTCCCTACGGCCGCCTCGCTCAGGGTGAGCGGATCGGTTCACAGGGAAGAACCGCAATCCACATAAGGCGTAAGCTCTAAACCGGCCACTGTTCTTGGCGGTAAGCCATGTCCCAAAACATGTACTCGTAACGGCTGCTGGTCAAAAACGCTTGGCGCATGACTTCCAACTCCTCTGGTGAGGCGTTCTCGGCGGCTTGGTCCAAGAACCCGCGCCAAGCATCCACACTGTCCTGTAGCGCGCCGGAAACGTAGAAGCCGGTCCACTGCCCATATAACGGGTGTTCCGACTGCCCCAATTCGTGCCGTAGTTCGTGGTAGGTCCAAGGGCAGGGCAGCAGCGCCGCCGTTGCCGGGCCGAGTCCCCAGCGCGTAGCGGCGTTCAGCATGTGGTTGACGTAACCCGCGTTGGTCGGCGAGTGACGTGCCGCTTGCACCTCGGCCAAGCTCACCCCTGCCCCTTCCAAAAGCCGGGTGTGCAAGGGCCGCTCAATGGGGGTCAATAGCCGTTTGAACAGCACTTCCAACGTCGGACCGTCAGGGGCCTTGGCGATCAACAGGGCCACGGCCCGGGCGAACCCCTCCAAGTAAAGATAGTCTTGTCCCAGATAGTACTGGAACTTCTCCAAGGGCAGGGTGCCGTCCTTGATTTCCCGGAGAAACGGGTGGGCGAAAATGCGGCTCCATATTGGCTCCGCTTCAACCCTTAATTGCTCGCTAAAGCTTGCCATGAGTCTTGTCCTCGATAGATAGTCTTATTGCGGGGGTTTCCCGGCCTTTTCCACTTCGGCTTGACGCAGCTCCACCCGGCGAATCTTACCGCTGATGGTCTTAGGCAATTCCGATACGAACTCTATGGCCCGGGGGTACTTATAAGGGGCGGTGGTGTTCCTCACATGCTCCTGAAGGCTAAGGACTAGCTCATCCGAAGACGGATAGTCCGGTTTGAGGATCACGAAGGCTTTGACGATTTCACCGCGAATCGGGTCCGGGCTGGCTACCACCGCTGATTCGGCCACCGCCGGGTGTTCGATCAAGGCGCTTTCCACCTCGAATGGGCCGATGCGGTAACCAGCGGAAATAATGACGTCGTCCGCCCGGCCAACGAACCAATAGTATCCGTCCTCGTCCTTGTAGGCTTTATCTCCGGTTAGGTACCAGTCGCCAACAAAAGACCGCTCCATGGCTTCGGTGTCTTTCCAGTATTCCCGGAAAAGACCGACGGGCCGCTCCGGAGCTATCTTTACTGCGATTTGGCCCTCTTCCCCGGCCGGCAGCTCTTCGCCGTAGTCGTCGACGATTCCGATCCGGAATCCCGGCACCGGCTTACCCATGGAGCCGGGCCGCACCGGAAGGCACTGATAGTTTGCCACCAACAGCACCGTTTCGGTCTGGCCGTAGCCGTCGTAAATGGTCAGCCCGGTGCCGTCCTCCCACTTCTTCATTACTTCGGGGTTGAGGGGCTCGCCCGCACTGGTGCAATGGCGCAGGTTTGGCATGGGGTATTGGCTCAGGTCTTCCAGCACCATCATCCGGTAGGCGGTGGGAGGAGCGCAGAACGAGGTCACACCGTACTTGCCGATCATCCGCAGGGTAAGCGGCGCGTTGAACCGGCCCCGGGCGTCGTGCTGGAGTATCGCCGCTCCTTGAGCCCACTGGCCGAACAGCTTGCCGTAAGCCGCCTTGGCCCAACCGGTGTCAGACAGGGTCCACTGGAGGTCCGTGGCCTTGAGGTCGTGCCAATACTTGGCGGTGAGCACGTGCCCAATTCCATAGGAGGCTTGGGTGTGCAAGACCATCTTGGGGTAGCCCACGGTGCCCGAGGTAAAGTAGATGAGCAGCGGGTCGTCGCTCCGAGTCGGCTCTACGCCGTCAAGGTCGCTGGAGGCGTCGGCCATTTTCTCTTCCCAAGAAAGCCAGCCGCGTTTTTCTCCGCGCACCATCAGCAAGTGACGCAGTGACTCGCAGGCCCCCGCCGCTTCCTCAACCTTGGCGGCATTTTCTGAGTCGGTGATAACCGCCACTGCCTCGGCCTGATTGACCCGGTATTCAATATCCCGCGGGGTGCACAGGGTGGTCGCGGGCATTGGCACCACGCCCAACTTCATCATTCCCACCATGGCCGCGTACCATTCCGGAATCCTGGGGAGCATGATGAAGACCCGGTCGCCCTTGTTGACGCCGAGACTTCTAAGAGCATTGGCAAACCGGTTGGACTGGACTTTAAGGTCCCAGAAGCTGTGTTGCTCGGCCTTTTCGCCACTCGGGTCGACGGAGATCAAAGCCAGCTTGGTGCGGTCCTCGGCCCAACGGTCCACGACGTCGAAGCCGAAATTGTAGAACTCCGGCGCCTCCATGATTGCGTCGCGGTAGGTTGCTTCATAGTCTGTCATATTCGGCGTTGTGCTCGACATGGTCCCTCCCGGGGAGTGGTTCTGCAATCGAGAATGGGGCAAGCGTATTCTACATTGCCGGTATTTTACCTAACACCGTCTTGATACTTTCACTCCGGCTCCCTAACCCGTCATTCCGGCCCCCGTATCCAGTACGGGGGCCGGCTTTGGGCCGGAATCCAGAAGCGTTTGCAACCGGCAACGTTCCTTCTCCTGGGCATTTCTGGATTCCCGCCTGCGCGGGAATGACGGTTGGGCTTCAGAGTGTCGTAAAGGAACCATCATTCGAATACCGGATGTGGCTCTCAGTGAATTCGCCTCATCGACTCTGAACAGTTACGTTACTCGGAGACGACAATTGACGCGGTCATTGCCGGATGCAGGGTACAAGTGAACGAGTAGGTGCCCGGCTTGTCGATTCTCAAGGCAAAGGACTGGCCGGGCCCGATGGCGCCGGAGTCAAACCCCGGTTCCGCCACGCCCCTTGAGCCCAGGGTGACCGTGTGGGGAGCGCTGTCCATGTTGGTCCAGACCAGGGTTTCTCCGGCTTTGACTTGGGCATTGCGGTGGCTGAAGTTCTCGATAGTCGTAGCCACTCCATCTTCATAGAGGGCCTCAACGCTGCGGTTCTCGCGCATTTGAGCCGGAGGCAGCAGGGGCGGAATGTTGGGGTTCCACATCCCAAACACGCCCAGAGGGTTGTCTACCCAAACGTAGGTGTGAATCATCCAGCCGAAAGAGGGAAGCCAGACACCTTGCTGCTCTTGGCACTCCTCCGGCGTTGCCGAGCGGGTGTTGCCGCGTCCCCCGGCGCACAGGCTGTAATGAACGTGCCAGTTGTCCAACGGCCCGGCGAAGGCTTCAGGATGGTCCTCCCCGGCCAGTAGCTTGGGCAAGATAAAGCCGGAACCCACCAACTCCCAGTCTTCTGCCGCATCCCTAATGTAGAGTAGAAACTCGGGTTCCTCGGGGTTAAACAACCCGTCGTTCATCAGTTTCGGATTGAGAAAGTGGGCCCCCATGTTCGGAAACTGTTCGGGCGACTCAAAGTAGCCGTCGCCCAAGGCTACTTCCACGTCTTGGTACTTCTCCGTAGCCTGCCGGACCGTATCCAGTTGGCCGACCAACTCCCCCAACTCTTCCCGGGTCATCTTCAACTCATCCGGTGGTGGCCCGCCTTGGTCATAGAGTTGCTTCAGTTGTTGGTAAGAAAGGTTCGAGCGGACCTGTTCCCCGGCTGGCCCCTCCACCAGCGTGGCTATGACCTCGTCGCCTACCTGCTCGAAGAAATAGTGGGAAAAACCGTAGGCGCCACTCGGCTGGGTCTGGTTACTGGGCGGCGGGGAAGCGGTGTCACCCTCGCCCACCAACTCTACCGGCTCCGCCGGGACCGCTTGGACCACCGAAAATCCGGACGCTGCGGGTTGAGGACCCTGGCCGCAGGCCATAGCCATTACGGCAGCCAACGCGGCCAGAGCCAAGAATACGGTCTTTAGAGGGGGTGTTAGAAGTCCCTTCTCCCTAAGGGAGAAGGTTAGGATGAGGGGAAATGCTTCCCATAAGCCAAGTTTGCCATGCCTGAATCGTTGGGGTACGCCCCTCACTCTAGCCCTCTCACGCGGGGAGAGGGAACGTTGCACACACCCTCTTAGACGGTCTGCTCTGGTCACCATAGTTACTTTCGGGTCTCCCGGGTCAAGCGAATCGGCTAAATACCACCACGGTATTTAGCCTACTCCTAATTGTGGACGGTCATACGGGTAGCTGGCAAGGGTGTGACCGCAGGGCCCATTAATTGTCACCCCGAACGGAGTGAGGGGTCTAAAATTCATCCGGCAAGACGATGTTGATTCCGGCGAAGGAGTTGAGATTCTTCAGTCGCGGAGTTTATCTTGAGCGAAGTCGAAAGGCTCCTTCAGAATGACAACTAAAAGACCCTGGGGTGTGACTAGCCCGGCGGACCGGTCCGCCGTCCGATGCCATGTAAACGCCGGACGACCGGGGGAGGCCGCGGCGCCCTTGGTCTAACCGGGTGTCTACCGCGCCGAGGGGAAGTTGGCCTGGCGTTTTTCCCTTACCGCCGCCAAGCCTTCCCGCACATCCTCCCCAAAAAAGCCCAGCATTTCCGCCGCCAGAGAGTAATCGAAAGCGGTGTGGGCCCCCATTCGCAGCCATTGGTTGAGGGCGCGCTTGGTAAATCGCAAGGCCGGTTGGGGACCGTTGGCCAAGGTACGAGCCACTTCCATCGCTTTGTCCATCAGTTCTTCCGGAGGCACCACCATGCTGACCAAACCAATGCGTTCTGCCTCTTTCCCGTCGAGGAAATCGCAGGTCAACAAATAGTACTTGGCTTTGGCCATGCTCATCAGCAGGGGCCAGATGACCGCGGCGTGGTCCCCGGCGGCCACTCCTAAACGAGTGTGCCCGTCGGTAAACCGGGCCCTTTCCGAAGCGATGGAGATGTCGGCCAACAGGGCCACGGCCAGACCGGCGCCCACGGCCACGCCGTTAATCGCCGAGACCACCGGCTTGTCCAGACTGATCATGTTATGGACAATGTCGCTGGCTTCCTGCATGTTGCTGGCGATCACGTCGGGATTGCCCAGGGCCTGCTCGATCATCTCGAAATCGCCGCCGGCAGAGAAGGCGTTGCCCGCCCCGGTCACCACCGCGACCTTCACCTCGGGGTCCTGTCCCAAGTCCGGCCAGATGCGGCTCAGCTCGTTGTGCAAGCGAAAGTTGGTGGCGTTGTAGACTTCCGGCCGGTTGAGGGTAAGGAGGGCGATACCGTCCTGTTTTTCGATAACTAGGTGCTTGTACCCGCTGTAGTCCATTTCATTCTCCGGTTTTAACGCAATGACGCAAAGGCGCAATGACGCAAAGATTGTGCCGGTGAATTTCTAATCATCTGCGTCATTGCGCCTTTGCGTTAAATCAACAGGGCCTAATACAGAGCGCCGGTTTCCTCCAGGCGCCGGACCTCGCCTTCCGGCATTCCCAGAATCTCCTGGAAAACGTAGTCGTTGTCTTCGCCGATGTTGCTGTAGTGCCCAAACTCCATGGGGGTTTCCGACATCCGCACCGGCATACTCCAGGCGATGGAGTCCCCTTCTTTCCACTGGGACGCCGCGGTCCCTCTCTCCGCTTCGTAGTACCTAGTCGGCCTATAAAAGTTTCGGGCTTCGAGGTGGGGACTGTCGTGAAGGTCTTGACCCTGCGACACTATGCTGGCCGGGACCCCGGCCTTCTGGAGGGTTTCCATGACTTCCTCCGCCGAACGCTGGCGGGTCCATCCACTGATTTGCTCGTCTAACTTGTCTTGGTTTCGCGCTCGGTCCAACAGCGTGCGGTACTCCGGGTTTTCGCGCCACTCCGGCCGGTCTATGGCCAAGCAAAAAGCTTCCCACTCTTGGTCGGTCCGCACGGCGACAGCGCAATAGGTCCCCTCTCCCTGGCAAGGGTATACGCCGTGGGGCACCGCCGCGGGGTCCCGGTTGCCGGTCCGCTGCGGCCCCCGGGCGTTGGCTTGGTAGTCCAAGATGGCGGGGCCGGAGGTAATTGCGCCGGAGCCAAAGATGGAAGACTCCAAGGTTGCGGGCTCACCGGTGAGGGCTCGGCGCATAAGTGCGCCAATGATGGCCACCGGTTGGAACACTCCGGTGTGGTAGTCGGAGTATGACGAGTTAATCGTAACCGGCGGCTCGCCTGGGAAGCCGCTCATCATTGATACCCCGGACATGTGCTGCACCAGAATCCCGTAGGACTTGTAGGTGTAGTAAGGACCTCTTCCCCCCAGCCCGGTCTGCCACATGATGATGAGGTCGGGCCGCACCTCCCGCAACCGGGGGAAGTCGATGCCCCAACGGTCCAGCACATTCCGCCGGAAGTTGGTCATGAAAACATCGCTGACCTTCAGCAACTCCAGCAGGATGTCTTTCCCCTCTGGAATCCTGACGTCCAGGGAGATGCGCTTCTTGGCGGTCTGAAAGTCCGGCTGGCCAGCGCCCCGGGACCAAGCAGGGATAAAGGCCATCTCGTCCAAGACCTTGTTGGTCTCGACTTTGATGACCTCCGCCCCCAACGACGCCAGGATGCGCCCGGTCAAGGGCAAGGCGACGTAGGGGCCGAATTCCACCACCCGCAGACCTTCTAGCGCTCTATTGGTCAAAACTACCCCGGTTGCCTCCAGTAAAGTCAGATGAAAAACTCGGTGTACTCCCTTTTCCTAAGGGCCGACAGGTCTACCTCCCCTTCTCGTGGGTCCAGTTTGATGTTCCATTCCTCCATCGTCAAAGCTCCAATAAGGGCGTCCAACCGGCCGTGTTCAGTCTCTCCCAACTCATCCACCGTACCCAAGTCTTGGATATAGGCCGTTATATCAAACTCCAAATCATCGATACTGGCAGTAAAGTCAGATCGTTCGTCAAATTGGCGCGCCATCCCGCCTAACCCCACCCTGATGGGGCTGACCTGCCGGGTGGTGGGCGGACGGAATTCGGCCCTAACGTAAGATCGCAGCGAGCCGGTATCGAACAGCGCCTTCAAGGCACGGCCCTCTACGTTTATTTCTTTCACGATTCTAGTCATTACACCTTACCCCAGGGTCTCATGGTAGCGACGATTATACTACCCCCGAGGCCCGCAACATGACTAGGTCTTGCTTGTCGAGTCCCAATTCTCCGCAGTAGATCGCCTCGTTGTCTTGTCCCAGTCCGGGAGCCGCAACCCTTGCCGGAGACACATCCTCACTGTTGAAGACGCCCAAGGGGTACTTGAGCTTGCCCACTTCCGGATGGTCCAACTCAGTCCACAGGTTGCTGGCTTCCAGTTGGGGGTCCGCCAGCAGGTCGGCAACGTCGTTGACCGGAATAAAGACCAAGTTTCTTCTTTGACCCTCGTGGAATAGCTCGTCGGCGGTGAAGCGCATGGTAAAGTCGATGAACATCGCGGTGATCACATCAATATGGGGAGCCCTTTCTTGGTTCCCGCCTTGATATTGCTCATTGAGAATCTCTTCATTCCCGGTCACCTCGAAGATCCACTGGGACAGTCCTTCCCATTCCCGGGGGGTGATTACCCCGGCGGAAATCCACCCGTCCTGGCACGGGTAGGCCCCAAGAGGAATGACCAGCGTCGAGTTGGTGCCTACCCGGGTCACGTTTTGCTCCAGTTGCATCCATAGCAAAGCCGGATGGGCGTCGGAGTAGAAAGTAATGAGGGATTCTTGCTGCGACACGTCCACGTGCTGCCCGGAGCCGGACCCAAAGTCGCGGTAATACAGGGCGGCAAGCACCGCCACCGCCGCGTATTGAGCCCCGGCAAAGTGCGATTGCTCGTTGCCCTGCCGGACCGGAGGCCCGTCCGGGTCCCCGGTGACCTGCATGAACCCGCTGGCGGCCATGGCAATCAGGTCCGACGACTTGTAGTCTTTCCAAGGCCCGCTTTGGCCGAAAGGGGTTACCGACGCCATAACCAGTCCCGGGTTTACTTGCCGTAACGATGCGTAGTCCAACCCCAAACCTTCCAAGTAGCCTACCGGGAAACTCTCGACCACCACATCCGCGTTGGCCACCAACCGCTTGAAGATAGCGCGGCCCTGCTCAGTTTCCAAATTGAGGGTAATCGAACGTTTGTTGGTGTTGTAGTAGAGGAAGTACATGCTCCGTTCGGGGTGGGGGTTGTCGTCGAGGAAGGGACCCTTGGCGCGGCCGGCATCCCCCGTTGGCGGTTCCACTTTGATAACCTCGGCCCCGTGGTCCGCCAGCAACTTGGTGCAAAAAACTCCGGCGGCGCCTGCCAGGTCCAACACCCGGTAGGGCGGTAACAGGGCGCCATCGACCCTCCGACTTCGCTCACCCTGAGCGGAGTCGGACCCCTTAGGCGGCATACATCTCTCTGAATTGCACTACATTGAGTGTGACTGTCATAGCGGGAGTGGAGTGATGGTTTACGATAGAGCCCATCCGGACCCCGTACAAAGATGAAGCCTCGGCTTCACGGCGGGATTGTAATCGCCCTTCCCAACCCCGTCAAGAATAGGGATGGAACACCCCCTGAGTTCACGTTGGTCGCCAGCAAGAACCCCCTCTGTTACACTGATGCCGATTCGATATTCCCATTCCCTGAAGAGGAAGAGCAATGGCCCAGTCCACCGATGAGCTAGCCCGATACCGGGAGTTGACCCCCAAGTCGCGGGCTATCTGGGAAGAAGCCAAGGACTATCTCCCTGGCGGCGACAGCAGGAATTCCATCTTTTGGGAACCCTATCCTATCTTCGTGGAGTCCAGTTCGGGGTGCCACGTGGTGGACGCGGACGGGGTGGACCGGGTGGACTTCATCAATACCATGACCACCATGATCTTAGGGCATGCTCCCCCGGTGGTAATGAATGCGGTCCGGGACCAACTAGAGCGGGGAGTGGCCTATAACGCTCCCAACCGGCACCAAGTGAATTTGGCCAAGATTCTTTGCGAACGGGTGCCGAGCTTCGACTTGGTAAGGTTCACTAACTCGGGGACCGAGGCTACCTTGAACACCCTGCGGGCGGCCCGGGCCGTCACCGGCAAAAGCCGGTTCGCCAAGGTCGAGGGAGGCTACCACGGCACCCACGACGCCGTAACGGTGAGCCTGCGAGTGGACCCGGAGCGGGCTGGAGACGCCGAACGGCCGACCGCCTTGCCCAGCAGCGCCGGGCTGGCCGATGGCGTGGTGGAGCAGGTGGTTGTTATCCCCTTTAACGATACCGAGGCTTCGCGCCGCCTGTTGGAAGAGCATAAGAGCGAGTTGGCGGCGGTGATCGTCGAGCCGGTAATGGGGTCGGTAGGCATGGTGCCGGCTTCGCCGGAATACCTCACGATGCTCCGGGAATTCACCCGGGAGAACGGCATCATCCTTATTTTCGATGAGGTGATCAGCTTCCGAGTCGCCCCGGGAGGGTCCCAGCAGTACTATGGCATAACCCCGGACCTGACAGCCTTGGGTAAGATCATTGGCGGCGGGTTTCCGGTGGGCGCTTTCGGGGGCCGCCGGGACATTATGGAGCTATACGACCCAACGAAAGGGCCAACGGTGTCCCACGCCGGCACTTTTAACGCCAATCCGGTCACCATGTTGGCGGGCGCCGTTACCTTGGAGCAACTTACCCCGGACGTTTTCCGAGGTCTGGCCGAGTTGACCGACCGTTTGAGGCAGGGGCTTCGCGAGGCTTGCGCCAGTCTGGAGGCGCCCGCCCAGATCACCGGCCTTGGCTCGCTGTTCGGTATCCACTTCACCGATCGCCAAGTCCGAGGCTACCGGGACGTGGCCACCGGGAACAGCGGCCTGCGGCATCAGGTGTTCCTCGGTCTAATGAATGAAGGGTTTCTCACCGCGTCCAACTTGGTGGGCTCCCTTTCCACCGAAATCACCGAGGCCGAGGTAGACGGGTTCGTGGCGGCCTTCAGCCGGGCCTTGGAACGCCACAGGTAAAAGGTCCCAGACCGGAAGGGAATGGCAAGGCCCAGACCGGTTGGGCTGCCACTCCACGCTTATGCGAGCCGGTCCTACTTTGCCGGAGCCTGGCTAGTAGTCCAACATCTTTGAATTGAGTACTGAGCAAGTGTATTCTACCAAGCATAGGGCGAAGAGGATTGGGGCGTGGGAGGAGGGGATGGCGATGAAGAGATACCGGGTCAAGCTGAGCGCGGAGGAGCGGCAGGAACTGAAGGCATTGGTGTCCCGTGGCCGGGTGGCGGCTTACCAGCAGACCCACGGGCGTATCCTGCTGCTGAGTGATGAGTCCCATGCGGACGGGGGCATGAAGGATGAAGACATTGCCCGGGTTCTCCAGATTGGCCGTGCGACGGTGGAACGGGTGCGCCGCCGTTGCGTGGAAGAGGGTCTGGAGCGGGCCTTGGGGCGCAAGGAGCAACTGAACCGGAGGCAGAAGCGGTTGGACGGTCAAGGAGAAGCCCACCTGATTGCCTTGGCCTGCGCTGAACCGCCAGAGGGCCGGGCCAGTTGGACGCTGAAACTGTTGGCCGACCGACTGGTCGAATGCGAGATAGTGGAGAGCATCAGCCCTGAAACAGTGCGCCAGACGCTCAAAAAAACGAACTCAAGCCTTGGCTGAAAGAGTGCTGGTGCATCCCGCCGCAAGGCAGCGCCGAGTTCGTCTGTGCGATGGAAGACGTGCTGGAAGTCTATCAGCGCCAGTATGCGGACAACGAAGTTCTGGTCTGTCTGGACGAGACCAGCAAGCAACAGGTGAAAGAGACGCGCCGGCCGCGGCCGGCCCAGCCTGGGGCGCTGGGCTCCTACGATTACGAATACGAGCGCAACGGGGTGAGCAACCTGTTCATGTTGTTCGCTCCGCTGGAAGGGTGGCGCCGGGTGG
Organism: Dehalococcoidia bacterium; assembly: GCA_965220245.1. GTDB lineage: Bacteria > Chloroflexota > Dehalococcoidia > Lucifugimonadales > UBA3495 > CBDCPI01. The sequence continues at coordinate 167,303 of CBDCPI010000013.1, read as the reverse complement.
AAGTGACGGACCGGCGCACCAAAGCCGATTGGGCCCGGGTGGTCAAGCAACTGGTGGACGAGGACTACCCGCACAAGGACCGTATTGTGCTGGTGATGGACAACTTGAACACCCACCACCCGTCCTCGCTGTACGAGGAATTTGAACCTGCCGAAGCACGGCGCATCGCCGAACGGTTGGAGGTCCACTACACTCCCAAGCATGGCAGTTGGCTGGATATGGCCGAGATTGAAATCGGGGTGCTGGCCCGCCAATGCCTGGACCGCCGTATTCCCGATCAAAGCGCTCTGCGGCGGGAGGTGGGAGCGTGGCAGCAACGGCGCAACCGGGACGGCATACGAGTGGACTGGCGCTTTACCACCGAGGATGCGCGCATCAAACTGAAGTCCCTTTACCCATCAATCCAACACTGATGGACCACTAGCCCCAGTGGCCGTCCGGCGCGTAGACCGGCGAAGTCTCGATACGGACCGGGTCGGCCGCAAACCAGTCTTGCACCGTCTCCCGCCACTTCAGATAGTGGGGAGTCTGCCGGTGGGCCACTTCCCAGTCGCTGCGCTCCTTGTAGACCTCAAACAGATAGACCCGGTTGGGGTCGTTATTGTCCTGTAAGACGTCGAACCTCAAGCAGCCCGGCTCATTATTGTTGGAGCCGTCGGCATCACCCATGGTAGCCTCCATGAAGGCTTCCCGGTGTTCCGGCTTGACGTCTATGGTTACGAACAGGGCGAACATGCTGTCTCCTCCAAGATGTGTTCACTCAGCCGCGTAGGCTCTGGGCCTGTCGGCGGCTGGCCGAGCAACATTATAGCCTTGGCCCAAATGAGGCACAAGAAGCCGGGCAATCGCATTTTAATTCCTGGAAACGGGAGTTGAACGCGGGCCAGCTACCCGTCATTCCGGCCTTGAGCCGGAATCCAGGACCGTTCTCCACCAGTTACGTTTCATCTCATTAACCTTCCTGGGTTCCGGCGAAAGCCGGAACGACGGCCTGGGGGTAATCGAAGCACCCCAATGAAGATTATCAGCTGAAGATTATCAGCGATGCGATTTAAGATGAGATTGCCCTGGGGCACAAAAAGCCCGCGGATGACATCGGAAGTGGGGCGTTGTAGAATGACCCAAGAGATCAATTGGAGGCAGTCCATGGCCGAAATCCCAGTCGTCTACACTCTAACCGTTTGCCCGGCCTGCGATAGGTTGCGCAGCGCTTGGAAACGCCAGGGAATCGAGTACGAAGAACGCCGCGTCGACCAGAGCCAAGACACTTTGGACGAGGCTTTGGAATACGCGGATACGGTGCCGATTATTGTCTACCCGGACGGAAGGGTGGACATCGGCTTTGAAGGTCACACCGGTTGAGAGATTGGCTGACGGGCGGTCTGCCCGGTAGAGCCAAGCAAGGAGTAGGAAAATGGCACGAGAGACCAGCGTAGTAACCCCCGAGCGTTTCCAGCAGGGATTTGACTACCCGGATTATATGGCCCAGATCAAGGTAAATAAGGCGCGCTTTGACGGCTTCTACGATGGCTTTAACCTGAGCGACGAGGACGCCGCGATTTTTCGCGAGTTGACCGCCCGGCCCAACGGACCGGCCAAGATGCTGGTCCTTGGCGAAGACTGGTGTGGCGACGTGGTGCGGGGTCTGCCGGTTTTGGCCAAGATAGCCCAGGCGGCCGGCATGGAGATGAGCATCTTCCCCCGGGACATCAATCACGACATCATGAACGAGTTCCTCAAGGAAGGCCAGTGGATGTCCATTCCCTGCGCCGTTTTCTACACCCGGGACCACCAGTACATTTGTCACTGGATCGAGCGCCCAGCCGTGGCCGAGCAGGAAATGGCGGAGATGGAATCCGTTATCCGCGCTGAAAACCCTGGGATCAGCGACCAAGACTTTAGCCGGGAACGCCGCAACCGCACCAATGCCCAGGCGGACTACTGGATTGAGGCCACGGTGGTTGAGCTGAAGGAACTTCTCGCCAACAGCGTGAGCTAGTATCAGCCCTCGCGCCGCTGGGTCAGGCGGCCTGGGGCTGGGGCAGCGTGGTGGGTAGCCGGGGCTTCCTCGCCAATAGAAACAGGAAAGCCCCAAAGAAGTTCAGACTGGCCAGAGTCAAGAAGGCCTCGTCGTAGGAACCCCTCACGTCCCGCATGTAGCCAGCCATGGGCCCGGCGATCAATAGAAGGATGTTCATCGGCACTTGGGAGACGCCCAGAATCTTGCCGAAGGACGCCCTCCCGAAGTATTCCCCCCGGATTGCGGTGGTCAAGGGGTTGCGCCCGCCGAATCCCATGCCGAACAGTACAGCGAACACGTAGAATTGCAACAGGCTGGATGACATGGTAAGCATTAGCACCGCCAATGCTTGGATGGACGTGAAAATAAACAGAGCGACGTTTTTCGGTATGTGATCGCCGGCATACCCGCCGACTAACTGGAACACCATGGAAACGGCAGTGTAGACTGTCACTATCCAGGCGGCAGTCTGCACGCTGTAGCCGTGGTCTCCGACCATTAAGAGGCCCAAGTGGGAGAAGACGGCCAGGATGACCATGGACCCGAATCCGTGGCCGAAGGTGATGTACCAAAACGCCGAAGTCCGAAGAGCTTGACGAGTGGTCAACTCTTGTTCGTCCTCAGGCGGCCGGGGTCTTGAAGCGGCGGCGCGTTGGCTCCGCAAGCCAGTAGCAGGCCGGTCCGTGCGATCGCCATCGGGCGCAAGCCCGTAGTCCTGGGGGCGGTTGCGCAGAAATTTGGGAAACAGTAGAGCGACCACTACCACCAAGACGCCTATCACCGCCGCAGTCAATCGCCAGCCCAAACGGTCCTCGGCGGGGTCCACGGCCCAAGCGATGACCGGCACGAAGATCAAGGAGCCGAAGGCCATACCCGCCATCGCCAGAGCCATTGCGGTGCTGCGTTGGCGAACAAACCAGTGGTTCAGCATTGTCATAATGGGAAGCCAACCGCCTTGGCCGTTTCCCATAGACATAATGAAAAACGCCAGATAGAACATCCAGAGATTTTGTATCTGGGAAAATAGGAAGAAACCGCCGGCCATGATCATCAGGCCGGTGAAAACCATGAGACGGGTGCCGAAGCGGTCGGTCATGTAGCCGGCTATGGGGCCGGACAGGCTCCCTTCCATGCGGGTAAGACTGAGAGCTAAGCCTAATTGGGTCCGGCTCCAACCGAAGTGGGACTCTAACGCCACGGCCCAGACGGTCATGGCGTTGAAGATGGGCACCGAGGTGATGATCAGGATGATCCCGCTGACGAAAACCAGGACCCAGCCGTAATAAACGCCGTGCAGGCGCCGGGAAATCTCGGGAGTACTGGCGGCGGCCATCAATAGAAGGCCGCAACCGAGTACCGTCAGTCCGGTCATCGTCATAGATTTAAGAATAATATACTGGGCATAATATTACAAGTTATTGGGTCAATCGTTCCTGAATGAGACTCGGCTCTACCTGTGGTCCAGGGTCTCTTACTGATGCGTGAACGATTACCTAAACCAGCCTTCGTCATTCCGGCCTTGAGCCGGAATCCAGAAATTCTGAGGACAAGAACGTAGCTGGCGGAGAACGGTCCTGGATTCCGGCCTTCGCCGGAATGACGGGGGAGGGGACAGTTTAGAAACTTATTCACGTATCAGTAAAATACCCTGCCCTGTGGTTGGCCCAGCCTATCGCAACCCCCCGGATAACGCTACAATTCGAAACAGTTTGGGCGCATCAGCTTGGGCGCTTTTCTTAAACTCTGGCAAGAACTCTAGGCAAGCGTCGCGCCCATAAGCCCGCCCGCGGAAGGCCAGGGAAGGGAATCCGCCGGGAATGAAGCGAAGATTAAAGGGGCTAAACCCGAAATAGCTACAGGAGGAGCCATGAAGTACGGTCTGTTTATGATGCCATCGCATCCACCGGAGCGAAACATCTACGACGCCCATCAATGGGACTTGGACTACTTGGTGCTAGCCGATGAGTTGGGTTATGACGAAGCCTGGATCGGCGAGCACTTTACCTCGCCCTGGGAGCCCATACCCGCCCCCGACATTATGATCGCCCAAGCCTTGATGAAGACCAAAAATATCAAGCTGGGGACCGGCGCTCACCTTTTGCCCTTTCACCATCCCGCCGAGTTAGCCCACCGGGTGGCCTATTTGGACCACTTGGGCCAAGGCAGGTTCATGTTCGGCATCGGGGCCAGTGGCCTGCCCACCGACTGGGCGCTGTTTGACGTAGACGGGATGGCGGGCCAACACCGGGAGATGACCCGGGAGTCGTTGGACATCATCCTTAAAATCTGGGAAGACAAGGGGCCGTTTCAGTACAAGGGCAAGTATTGGAATATCGAGATAACCGACACGATGTTCGACACTCTCAAGTTCTTCTTGACTCCCTACCAGAAGCCGCATCCGCCCATCGGCGTTGCATCCCTGAGCTACAAGTCTCCCACCTTGATGATTGCCGGCGAGCGAGGGTTCATTCCGATGAGTTTGGCTCTCAATACGGAATTTTGCCGGAGCCACTGGGAAGCCATCGAGGAGGGTGCTCAGCGCTCCGGCCGGACCCCTTCCCGGGCGGAGTGGCGGTTGGTGCGCGACGTCTACATTGCCGACACCGACGAGGAGGCCCGGGACCAAGCGTTAAACGGGATGCTGGGCAGAGTGTGGGGCGATTATCTGCTGCGGCTATTTAGGGAATTCGATTTGATGTCGGTGTTCAAGCACGACCCCGAAGTTCCCGACGACGCCGTAGACTTGGAGTATCTGGCCGACCACATGTGGCTGGTCGGCTCCCCGGAGACGGTTACCAACAAGCTGCGCACCCTCTACAACGACGTGGGCGGCTTCGGCGGTCTGCTAGTGCTGATCTACGACCACTGGCAAAACCAGAAGGGTTGGGAAAAGTCCACCCGCCTGTTGGCCGAAGAGGTTATGCCCAAGCTGGCCGACCTCCAACCGGCCTAGTCAGCCGTTCTGCAAAGCTAAAAGCGGGGTAAGCTAGTGCCGCCGAGTCAAGTAATATTCTTGACTCGGCGGTCTCATGTTGTTTTACGCGGATTATTTGCCATCGAACATGTGGGGTAATCAGGCCTGCTTTTTCCGCAGCGGGGCGCTCATCCGGTGCATGTAGCCCAGAATCTCCCGGTGAGACTGCATGACGCTGGTCTCGTGGTAGGGAATGGACCTAGCGCGGCAGAATTCCTTCACCAATGGCTGGGCTTTTTTCAGGTTGTTCCGCGGCATGTTGGGGAACAAGTGGTGCTCAATCTGGTAGTTAAGACCGCCGTAGATGAAGTCGGTAACCGGGTGAGCGCTCACGTCTCGAGAGGTGATCACCTGCTGCCGTAGAAAGCCCATCTGGATGTTCTCGTCCAACACGGGCATCCCCTTGTGATTGGGCGCGAACACCGAACCCATATAGAGCCCCTCCACCGCTTGATGGACTGCGATGAAGGCCACTGCGTGTAGCGGCTCTAGGAAAATGAACAGCAGCGCGAAATACGTGGCCAAGTGGGCTACTACCAGTAATGGCTCAGTTAGGGCATACCGTACCGGGCGCCCGGTCAAAACGTAGTGGATACCCGCAAACAGGAAGCTCAGAGAGGAAAGCACCAGGATCGGGAAGAACATGAAGGCCTGGTATCTGACAGCGGCCTTGGGAAACCCCGTCTTCGCGAAAGCCCGGCCGATGGTGAACGCAAACACGGAAACGTCGATGTCGCCGTCTTCCCCGATCCGGTTGGGGTTGCGGTGGTGCCGTTGGTTGTGCTTGTCGTTCCACCAACTGGGCACCAAGGCCATCAGGAACCCAATCAACAGACTGATCAGGTCATTCCGTTTTACGGAAGAGAATATTTGCTGGTGCCCGGCGTCGTGGCCGATTAGGCCCAGTTGGGAGAACACCAGCCCCAAGAAGGCGGCGTTCAAAAGTTGCGCCCATAATGAGTCCACGGTTACTAGGATGGCGATACTGGCTCCTACCATCGCCACGGTGAAGGGAATCTTTATTGCATAATAAAGGGGCTGCCGGTCCAGCAGCCCTCGCTCTCTGACCAGCCGCCTTAGCTCGGAATACTGCAAAGCATCCAACCGCAAGTCGTCCGCTTCAGGTATCTGGGCCGTCCCAGAGCTTGCGGCCTCTCCGGCAGCTTCTACTCCTCTCGTTGGCGCCGATACTGCACTGTTGATTGCCATACCTTCTCCCGCCAAAGCCTCACACACCGTTATTCCCAACCGGGATACCGCGATAAAGAATACCACATCAGCGTTGCGGCTTCTTGCTAGAGTACCGGATACCTAACAAATTCGACGGGTCTCGCAATGAGTGTGCGTTTGGCTAGGCGCAGAGGCCATTTCTCTGACGACGGGGAGCCACCGCTTGATAATTGACACCGGGATTGGGCTACACTAGGCTGTCGATTAAGCGGCGCCGGTATCCGGTGTTAGTCCACTCGTGGCTTAGGTCGGTCCAAAAGGAATACAGGTCTGGAGGTAAATCATGCCCGGAACTCCGTTGCCGATAGGGTCATTCACCTCCCCTCAGGTGAAACGGGTCCACTACGGTGAAGGCTGTCTTTCCGGTCTTCCGGCAGCGGTGGATGAGCTGGGCGGCGCCCGAGTGTTCATCATCACCGGGCACTCCCTGATGCAGCAGGGAACTATCTTGGGGCGAATTCAAGAGTTGCTTGGCGACCGCTGTGTTGGAGTTTTTGGTGAGACGCGGCAGCACGTTCCCAGAGCCACGGTGTTGGCGGCTACCCGAGCGGCCCAGAGTGCTGATGCAGACCTCCTGATCAGCTTTGGTGGGGGCACTCCCAACGACACCGCCAAGTTGGTAGCGTTGTGCTTGGCTGAAAACGTCACCAATGAGCGCCAACTTGACCGCTACCGTATCCGGTTCCAGTATCCGGATAAAGTAGAAATACCGGCGGTGCACAACCCGTGCTTACCCCACATTTCGGTCTCCACTACCCTATCAGCCGGCGAGTTCACCAACTTTGCCGGGGCCACCGACGAGGAACGCAAGGTAAAGGACCTGTATACCGGCGATGGGCTTTGGGTGTCGGCAGCGTTTCTGGACCCACTGGTTACCACGGCGACGCCGGGATGGCTCTGGGCCTCGACTGGTATTCGAGCGGTGGACCACGCCATTGAAACCGTCTGCTCCAAAATCAGCTTTCCCTTTTCCGACGGACTGGCCTTGGAGGCGCTGCGGCTCTTGCAGCGACGCTTACCCCGGTCCACCAGCGACCGTGACGACCTGGAGTCGGCCGGTTACTGCCAAGTAGCCGCCTGGATGTCCATCTATGCCTTGACCAACGTCCAAGTGGGCCTGAGCCACGGCTTAGGGCATCAGCTTGGCGCTAGGAATGATGTTCCCCACGGGGTGACTTCCTGCATCATGCTGCCCCGAGTGATGGAATTCAACCGCTCGGTGACGGCTCCGCAACAACGGCGGATTGCTGAGGCCATGGGTGTCGATACCCGGAACGCCAACGACGACGAGGCCGCCGCGGCGGCGGTCTCGGCCTTGGAGGACCTGATCGACACTCTCGGCATTCCCCGCCGGCTTAGCGATTGGGGTGTTTCAGAGGCTGACTTGGCCCTCATTGCTCAGGACGCCTTGGAAGACTTGGTGGTCGCAACCAATCCTCGCCCCATAGCCACTCAAGAAGAGGTCGTGGAGCTACTGCACCGGGCGCTTTAAGCGCTGCCATGGCCCCGGTGGACTGCAACGCTTGTGCAAAGTCCGTAAAACCACACGCCGTCTTTCCGGCGGAGGCCGGAATCCAGGATCTCTTACTGGAAAACGGTGCAGTTCTCTTAGCATTCCCGGGTCCCGGCTTTCGCCGGGAGGACGGTAGGGTCTACTGAAACCGGCCCTCGCAGACCGTCTTGATCCGACCTGGGACTTTGCACATGCCCTACGGCGGGCTGCTAGTATTACAACGACGGTTGGGATGCTAGGATGACGGGGTAGTTGGGGAAGGCTTGGGCAAGTGAGGCAGGGAAGTGGATGCTGCGGTTTTCGAGCAGGTGTACGGGACCTTTCAGGATTTTCACGCTTACTTCGCTCCGCTGTTTGGCCGCAGGGAAGCGCGGGACCACAGCCGCCATTACCTCCAGGCTCTCCTGGTACAGTCCGGGGAGCGGCGCAACGCCGAGAATCTGTCGGAGACGGTTCCGGCGTCAGCCAGGGTGATGCAGCGGTTTCTCGCTGAATCCCCCTGGGATGACGACACAGTCATAGGACGCCTTCAAGAGTACTTGGGACCCCGGCTGGGACATCCGGATGCGGTGTGGGTGCTGGACGGCAGCGACTTCCCGAAGCAGGGCAGGAAGTCCGTGGGAGTGGCCCGTCAGTATTGCGGGAGGCTGGGCAAGGTGGCCAGCTGCCAGGCCGGAATGTTCCTCGCCTACGTCAGCCCGCTGGGACGGGCCCTGGTGGACAAACGGCTTTATCTGCCGGAGAGCTGGACCTCGGACCAAGACCGGTGTGAGGCGGCGGGGGTTCCGGAGGAGAGGCAGGGCTACCAGTCGAAGACCCAATTGGCGCTGAAGATGGTGGAGCGGGCCTTGGAGCGGGGACATCTGAGGGCCGGATGGGTTGCGGGAGACGACGCCTTCGGGATGTCGCCGTCCTTCCGTGAGGGACTGGCGGCGCTGGGGATGCGCTACGTGCTGGACGTTCCCGGCGGCACCACGGTCTGGCCGCTGGAGCCAGCCTGGACCAGGCCGGAGCATCAGGGATTCGGGCGTCCCCGCAAACCCAAGTTGCGAGACGGTCAGCGCCGGACCATGGAGGAGCGCAGCGATGAATTGCCGGAGGAGGCCTGGCGTGAGATTACGGTGGCCGAGGGAAGCCAGGGTCCCCGCAGCTACCTGTTCAGCGCTCAGAGGGTGCGTCCAACCAGCAGGCGGAAGCCTGGCGAAATCCACTGGGCCATTTACCGCCGGAACCTGGACGGCAGCGAGCCCCGCTACTACCTGTCCAACGATCCGGAGGATACTCCCCTGGAGACCCTGGCATACGTGGGTGGCTCCCGGTGGCGCATAGAAACGGAGTTCGAGACGGAAAAGAGCAACGTGGGGCTGGACGAGTACGAGACCCGCACCTGGGCGGGATGGCATCATCACGTCGCCCTGTGCCTGCTGGGCGGAGCGTTTCTCCTGAGCCTGCAACAGGCTTGGGGGGGAAAAGATGCCCCGGATCACGAGACCGCAGGTCTACCGGGTGGTGCGGGAGATGCTGCCCCGGGAACGGTTCGGGCCGGCTGAACTGCTGCGGTGGCTGGAGGAGACGCAAGAATGCAACGAGCGGGCCAGACACTCCCATGCCAAGCGTCGAGCCGCCCTTCGTGCCTCCCCACACGTCCCTCCTTGAACCGTCGTTGTAATACTAGGACGATTGCAAAGTCAGAGTGATTCTCCAGATAAGCGGGCGATAGTCTGTTCCGGGCGGAAGGCGCAAGCCTTAGCTCGCAGTGGCATGGACATGGCGGCAGGGAACCACTTTTCCAAGCGCAGAGCATTCAGGCCGACATTCACCAGAGTGGCGAAGACTTCACCTAGGCCAGGACGGCGCAGCGTGTGCCGGTCTTCGTCCCAACTCCGGTCTTTCACATGATGCAGGCTATTCTCAATACCCCAGTGATTGCGGAATAGTCGGAGCAGCTCATTAGGGCGGCACCGACCGGGAGGCAGACTGGTCAGCAGATACCAGCGCTCTTTGGATGCTGCACCAGTGGCTAGCTCCAAGCTCACTTTTCCCACCATGGCGGCCTGCTGCGCCCCGGGAAGTCCCGGTTCCTTCCGGATATAGCCGCCTATCTCGGCACTGGCCCAAAGCCTCCGGGTCTCGATTTTACCCCCTTTTTGTCTACGGTCTCTGCTTGCGGTCTCCCCAGTTCAGCCCCTGGAAACCCGTCTGCTATGGCGGCCAGCAAAGTTGACCGGTTTCCTTTGACTCGCACCAGGTAGTCCCTGCCGTGGCTTACTATGGCCTGGCAAAGGTCCCGTTCCGCATACAAGAGGTGTCGGGAAGATAGTTAGAATACAGGAAAGCTACCGATGGAAGTTAGCAGCAAGCAAACCATGGGGTGGAGAAGGTGTGATGGGGGAAATGGAAAAGGTGTTCGACGATCTCACCGGCCCGCAGCAGATTCAGGGGCTAGCAGCACTCGCTGCACGACGTCATGGTCATTGCCCTGTGCGCCCTGCTTCACTCCCCATCCGGGGAAATGGAGCACCCCCCACAGAAAGCCGCTGAGCCAGCCGCCCATCACGTCCACGCCCCTTTTGATTGCCTTCACCACTTCGTTCCCCAGCCAGTTATACCAAGGTCCGGACTCGTCCCCCGCCGGGGTTCACCCCGGCGGGGACACCAGCATGCGGCAGACCACCCGCCGGATATAACGCTTCGGCAACCTGAACCGGCCGCCATCCTTTTGAAAAGTGATCCCGGACTGGCTGCCCAACTCATCAGGATGAAGAGACTCGTAGTAGGGGGGTGGAAAATGGTTGTTGGGAATCACAAAGGAGCAACGAACATGGCATAATACGATGAAACCCTGACCCCGGACACCAACTTCCCGAGGGAGAATCCCCATGGCGGCAACAAATTGTGACCCCCGCGCCCTCCGGCTAGCACGGCGCCTCCACCAAACAGTCCAGCCGGAAGTGACCATTCTGTACGGGTCCCGAGCCCGTGGAGACTACCGGGACGGAGACTCCGACATCGACATCATGTTGGTGCAGGAAAACGAACCTTCAGAGGACCAAAAATCGAGAGCAAGAAGGATAGCGCAGAACCTGGCTAAAGCCCAATACACCGGGGCAGTTCCGGTCCAAATCGTCTGGCAAACATCCCAAGAGTTCGGCCGGATGCGGCGCGCTGTCAACCATCTGGTGTCGAACGCCCTGAGGGAAGGAATAGTCATGCCGAGGAATCTTGAGGAATACAGCAACAGGTATGCTGCCGACTACGACGACCAGGAATTCGAGTGGACCATCACCGACCAGCGCTACAGACACGCCGAGGTCCACCTCGACTCCTTTCACTCGATGATAGACCTGCAGAAAGATGACCTGGTGATCGGACAGCAAGCCCAGAACGCGATGGAACACGCGCTCAAGGCAGTGATCTCCGCCAACGGGGAGAGGTACCCTCGCACACACGACATCAACCAACTGACCGAAAAGGCCCTGCAGTGGGACCCGGAATTCCAGTTCACCCTGTCGGTGCCTGGAGAAGTCTATAACCAGTACGCAGGCTCAGATGAATACTACGACGCCAGAAACCCGCTGACCAGCATACCGGACTACCGGGAGTTGGTTGACTCCGACGTCGAAGCCGTCATGCAACGAGTCCGGGAGATAAGGCAGGGCCAGCCATAACCATCCTCCACCCTGGCTCCGTCCGCCCCCGGAACACCGCCTCTAGGGCTCAACCGGCGCCACGGCGCCTCCCGGAAACCCTCTGCAACCTCCACAATCCCCCCACGGGCTACGCCACGACACCACGTCCCCTATCCACAGTCCACAACGAAACGTCCCAGCATCAAAGCACCCAAAATCCAGGAACCCGGCACGAAGCGGCGCGTCCAGAAACAGGCGCGCCGCTTCGCTTTGAAAGAAGCCGGCCCAGCCGCAAAGAGAGGTCCAAAGAACCCATGACCACCGGAATCCAGGCCACCGCCGAGTTCCGGGAAGTCTTCCACCCAACGGCAATGCTCAGCCTGGGCAACGCCTTCGACGAGACGGACTTCGCCGCTTGGCACCAGAGAATGGTCAACCACACCGGGGAGCCGCACCCGCCGGTGACCGCGGAACTGAAAATCGACGGCCTGGCCGCCCTCTTGGTCTACGAGCAGGGCCGGCTGGCGCTGGGAGCCACCCGGGGCAACGGCCGGACCGGAGGACGTGATCCGAACATCCGCAACCTGCCCCTGGTACTGGCCCCTCCGGAAGGAACAGAAGTGCCCGGGGTGCTGGAAGTCCGGGGCGAAATCTACATGCCCAAGGACACCTTCCTGCAACTGACAACTGAACCGGGAACGAGAGGAACGGGGCGAATACCGGTACGTCAATCCCCGGAACGCCGCCCCGCCGGCGCGGTCAGGCAGTTGGACCCCAGGCTGGCCGCCCAGCGGGGTCTGATGGCCTGGGTCTACTCCTCCACCAACAACTTGGCCGGCAGCCAGCGGGGAAACCTGGAAGTCCTCCGGAAACTGGGCTTCCCGGTCAACCCCCTGAGCCGGCTCTGCCGCACCGTCGGGGAAGCCGCCGGTTTCCACCGGGAAATGGTCGAGGGGTGCGACGAGTGGGACTACGAAGCCGAGGCATCGTGATCAAGATGGACAGCCTCGACCAACAGCAGGAGATGGACAACACCGGGCGAGAACCCCGCTGGGCCATCGCCTGGAAGTTCCCCTCCCAACAGGCCGCGACCAGGCTCCTGGGACATCCTCATCAGCGACCAAGTAATCATCGAACGCGCCGGCGACGTGATACCCCAGGTGACCGGCATGGTGGACACCGGCCGGCCCCTGCCCCTGCCGGTATTCGCCATGCCGGAGAGCTGCCCCGGCTTGCGGGTCCCTGGTGGAAAGCCCCGAGGACGAGGCGATCCACTGGTGTCCCAACGAGGGCTGCCCCAGCCACATGCCGGAACAACTGAAGCACTTCGTGAGCAAGCGGGCAATGAACATCGAGGGGCTGGGCGAGCACTGGTGCGAAACCCTCATCGAAAAGGGGCTGGCAGCCAACGTGGCCGACTTCTACCAACTCACCGGGAAAGACCTACTGAGACTCCCCCGCGTGGGCGAGAAGCTGGCAAACCGGATTGTGAGAAACATCGGCGCCAGCCGGCAACAGCCCCTGGACCGGGTGCTCTACGGGCTGGGCATCTTCCGGCTGGGCCGGGAGGTCTCGGGACTGCTCTCCCAGCGCTACACAGCGTGAACGAGGTCAGCAGGCTCAGCATCGAGGAACTGAGCACCATCGACGGCATCGGGCCGAAGATAGCGGCCAGCATCGTAGACGGGTTCCAAACGGACCGGGTCAAAGAGACCGCCGCCGGCATGGAACGGGGCGGGGTGAAGATGGAGCAGGACCCGTCGCCAAGCGGCGCCGGACCGGGACAGACCATAAAATCGAAGGAGAACAACGGGATGAGCAGCCTTTTTGACGAGCCGAAGACCTCAGAATTCGACGGGATGACCCTTGTGGTCACCGGCAAGCTGACCGGGATGACCCGGGACGAAGCCGAGTCCGCCATTCGCAGTATGGGCGGCAAGACCGGCTACCTGGTGGCCGGGGAGAAACCCGGCTCCAAGCTGAAGAAGGCCAGGGAACTGGGCGTGGAGATTCTCGACGAGGACGCGTTCTTCGAGATGATGCGGGGATAGCTCCCCGCCATGCGGCAGACTGTCCACAAGCTACCACCCAGACCCCGCCGCTTGGACCGCCGGCAGGAGGTCCCGGGACCCTGCCGAGGCCTAGCCTATACCAGCGACCCGGCCGGATGTCCTATAATAGCGGCACCCTTCGCCCGCACCGAGGCCGAAAAATGACCACCAAGCAGCCCAAGGAACGCATCCGGCTTCCAGACCCGCCGGAGATACCGAGAATGACCAGCTTTGACCGCCTGCACCGGACGGGGAACACCCACAACCTGGCCGAACACTTCGGCAACGAGAAGACCACCATCGTCGGCGGGGAGAGACACATCAGCGCGGCGCCCACCTCAGCGCCCTCCGGCAGAATAATCCCCGACCTCCTGATCGCTTTCGGCGTGGACTCCCGGGCCTACGAGGACAGCCGGGGCTACATCATCACTGAGCAGGGCAAGCCCCCGGACTTCGTCCTGGAAATCGCCTCCCCAAGCACTGGCAAGAACGACGTCACCACCAAGAGAATGGACTACGCCGAACTGGGAGTGGCCGAGTACTGGAGGTTCGACCAGACCGGCGGCGACTGGCACGGCGAGGCCCTGGCCGGAGACCGGCTGGCGGACGGGTCCTACGAGCCCATCACTGTCGAGACAACCGAAGACGGGGCCCGCCAAGGGTACAGCGCAGTCCTGGACCTCATCCTGCGCTGGGAACAGGGGCAACTGCTGTGGATCGACTCGGATACCGGGCGGCACATCACCAGGCTCAGTGACGAGCGGGAAAGGGCCGACAACGCAGAAGCCCGGGCCGACAATGCCGATGCCCGCGCCAACGCCGAGCAAGCGGACCGCATCCAAGCCGATGCCCGGGCCGATACCGCCGAGGCCCGCGTCCGCGAACTGGAGGAAAAGCTCCGGCGCAACCGGGACCCATAGGCATCCGGTCTCCTCCCGCCACAATGGCGGCGCCCCTCCCAAGACCCGGGCCGAAAAGGCCGCAGGTCCTATAATTGGAACATCCTACGCCCACACGGAGGCCCTCGACACGGCTGCGAAGCAACCCAAAAAGCGCGCCAGGCCTTCACAACGCCGGTGACGGCTGAAGGCAGAGTATCCCGAAGAGATGCTCGTCACCGCCCGGATGGGAAGCGGCAAGACGTTGCTCCGGACCCTCAGAATCCGAGAGAAGATGAACCCGGAGGAGTAGGCCACCTTCGACCGGGCTATAGCGCAGGTATTCGGGAGCTAAGACGAGGAATTGACATAAAGGAGGTCATGCCGTGGGATGGCTTGATGGACAAGTAGCTCTGGTAACTGGCGGCGCCTCCGGCATCGGCCGTGGCATCGTGGAACGGTTTGTGCAAGAGGGCGCTCGAGTCGGCGTCATGGACCGCACGGCATCCAGCTTAGCGGAGCTTCGTTCTGATTTGGATAGCTCGGACGTGGGTAATGACGTGGTTGGTGTCCAGGGCGACGTGACTTCCTTGGAGGATAACCTGAAGGCGGTAGAAGAGACGGTCCGGGCCTTTGGAAAGCTGGACATATTCATCGGCAATGCCGGCATCTTTGACAGCTTTCAAGGCCTCGAGGAGTTCCCAGCCGAGAGCCTAAGCGAGGCGTTCGACGAACTCTTCGGCGTAAACGTCAAGGGGTGTGTGCTTGGGGCCAAAGCGGCGTTGCCGGAGTTGCGGCGCACCGAAGGCTGCATGGTGTTTACGGCGTCGGTGGCGGGCCTCAATTCCGGAGGCGGCGGCCCGCTCTACACCGCCTCCAAACACGCCGTAGTGGGGCTGGTCCGCCAGCTAGCTGCCGAACTAGCGCCGCAAGTTAGGGTCAACGGAGTGGCGCCGGGTGGGGTAATGACTGACCTGCGGGGACTGGAAACCATGGGAAGGCGGGGGCACGCCCACTTTGCCGACCCGGACACCGAAGCCCGGCTTCGCCGGAACAATCCTTTGGGCGCGGCGATGCAGCCCCAAGACTTGGCCTCGGCCTACCTATTCCTCTCTTCCAGGGAAAATGCGGCGAACATCACCGGTTCCGTCGTGACCGTCGACTCGGGGGCGATGTTGCGTTGGACGCGGCCCAGTCAGTAGACTCGGTGACGTAGGATGCTATACTTCGTGGGTCTTATCCCTAGGGGCGATGCTAGAGGAATAGCCGTATGATCGCGAACGTGACCAGTTTGGTGGATACCGACCGAGGGCTGATTAGTCCTCGGATCTTCATTGAGGATGACATTTATCAAGAAGAACTGGAACGGATTTTCGCCCGTTGCTGGCTGTTCCTCTGCCACGAGAGCCAGATTCCCGGGCCCGGTGACTTCTTTACCACCTATATGGGGGAAGACCCGGTCCTGGTGGTGCGGGACCGGACCGGCAAGGTAAACGCCTTTCTGAACATTTGCCGGCACCGCGGCAACCGGCTGTGCCGGGCCGACTCGGGGAATGCCGCCGCGTTTATCTGCGCCTATCACGGCTGGGCCTATGGCAACGATGGCGCGCTCCAGGCAGTGCCGAACCTGCATGACGCCTACTACAACGAGCTGGACCAAGAGCGGTGGTCTTTGGTCCCGGTAGCCCAGTTGGATACTTATAAGGGCTTGGTGTTCGCCACTTTTGATCCCGGCGCTCCGCCGCTGCTGGACTATCTGGGAGCGATGACTTGGTATTTGGATACGTTTTTCGACCGGAGAGAGGGAGGAATTGAGGTAATCGGCGGGATGCACAAGTGGGTCGTGCCCTGTAACTGGAAGATGCCCGCAGAAAACTTCGCTGGCGACGCTTACCATGTGGGTTGGACCCATCTTTCCAGTATTCGCAGCGGTTTCAGCGTGGGGGTGACCGCCCAGTCGGCGGGCGGGGGAGCCATGGTCTCGCCAGGAAACGGCCACGGGTTGATTACCGTCGGCGCCAACGATTCGCCGGACCCGCCGATGGCGGTGCTCAAGGAATATGAAGAGCAAATCCGTCCCGAGGTGGACGCCCGGTTGGGCCCACGCTACCGCCAAGTGAGCCCCATAGTGGGCACGGTATTCCCGAATTTCTCCATGCTCCGGGCCAGTTCCTGCACCTTCCGGGTCTGGCACCCCAAGGGTCCCGGCCGCATGGAGATTTGGGCTTGGGCCTACGTCGATAAAGCAGCGCCCCCGGAAGTGAAAGAGGCTATCCGGCTGGGCGCCATCCGGGGGTTTAGCCCGTCGGGCACCTTTGAGCAAGACGACATGGACAACTGGCAGGAGTGTACCCAGAGTTACCGGGGAGTGGTAGCCCGTCGGCGTCTGTTGAACTACCAAATGGGGATAGGCCATGAGTCTTTTAACGAAGACTTTGACGCCTTGACCAGCGACCACCGGTACAGCGACAGCAACCATCGCCAGTTTTACCACCGCTGGGGCCAACTCATGGCCGCCAAGAGCTGGGCGGATTTGTAGGGGAATCGGACTGTTCCCTCTCCCTCTAGGAGAGGGTTAGGGTGAGGGCAACTTGGGTTTCTCGTCTGAGTGAGCTAATGCCATGGCACGTCTAAATGACGACGAGATGCGCGAACTGCTATATCAGCTCACTGCGAAGACAAGCGAAGGGACAATCCGTTGGCGAGCTGTCGGCCTGCATAGACTCCACGCACAATATGAGGACAATGTAGTGGAGATTGGGGTGACTCATGGTTACAGGCGCTCTCCCCCAGCGCGTTGGCCGATTTATTATTGCCTGAAATTAGGGCGTTCTGGCTCTGTCAGGTCGTTGGGGAATGGCGAACAATTTGTTCATCCCGATCTGGGCCTTCTATATTCCTATAGAGATGAGTGGCTTAAGAGAGGACTGTCTTCGCCGGAGGGTCGTACTTGGCGGGCTATGGAAAGCCTATATTGGTTAGCCTGCGGACAGGATGCGAGGGCAGAAAACCTGAGAGCTTGGAGCAGGGTCGAATGGGGGTGTTTCCAAGGCTGTCTCGTAACAGTAGCAGGAGTGCTCTCTATCGCATCTTTTGTGACAGTCGGAACAACTCAACTATGGTAATTATCTGTTAGTCCTTGCAACATATGCCTGCCCCCATTTGGCTATGCTAACGTCTGAATAAGAACTTCTAATTGCCAACAAACGGACAGGAGGTCCCTATGGCAACGCAAATGGCGACCCTAGTCGACCCCGATAACGGGCTGCTCAACCCCAGGGTTTTCTGTGATCAGGAAATCTACGAGCAAGAACTGGAGCAAATCTTCGCCCGTTGCTGGTTGTTCCTCTGCCACGAATCGCAAATTCCCAACCCCGGTGACTTCTTGACCACCTACATGGGGGAAGACCCCGTGCTGGTGATGCGAGACCGGTCGGGGAAGATAAACGCCTTTCTCAATATCTGCCGCCACCGGGGTAACCGGCTCTGCCGCGCCGAAAGCGGAAACACCGCCGCGTTCATTTGCGCCTATCACGGTTGGGCTTATGGCAACGACGGGGGGCTTCAGGCAGTCCCCAACATGCAGGACGCTTACTACAACGAGCTAGACCGGAGCCAGTGGGGACTAATCCCGGTGGCCCAGTTGGACAGCTACAAGGGGCTGGTCTTTGGCACCTTCGATCCCTCAGCGCCGCCGCTGCTCGATTATCTGGGGGACGTGGCCTGGTATTTGGACGTTTTCTTCGACCGGCGGGAAGGCGGCGTTGAGGTCATCGGGGGTATGCACAAGTGGATCATACCCGCCAATTGGAAGATGCCGGCGGAGAACTTCGGCGGCGACGGCTATCACACTGCTTGGAGCCACCTTTCGGCGGTAAATACCGGGTTTGGCGGAAACTTCCGCACCAACCGGTCCCGTGAAGGGTCGATGATCTCCCCGGGCAACGGGCACTGTATCGTGGGGCTAGGCCCGGACGATCCGTCCGACCCGGCAGTGCCCGAGATCCTGGCCTACGAAGACCAGATACGGGACGAAGTCGCCAAGCGGTTGGGAGACCGGATAAGGCGGATTAGGCCCCATGTCGGCACGATCTTTCCCAACTTCTCCATGCTGCGCAGCGTCGCCCGGACTTTCCGGGTCTGGCAACCCCGAGGCCCCAACCGGACCGAGATACAAGCGGCGGTGTACGTCGACAAGGCGGCCCCGCCCGAGGTCAAAGAGGCCTTTCGAATCACTGCCCTCAGGGCCTTTGGTCCGTCGGGAGGCTTCGAGCAGGACGACATGGACAACTGGCAGGGATGCAGCGAAGCGGGCCGCGGCGTGGTCGCCCGGCGTCACCAGCTAAACATCGGTATGGGTCTGGGCCACGAAAGCTTCAACGAGGACCTTAGAGGTTGGGCCAGCGATTACCGGATCAGCGAGAACAATCACCGGAATTTCTACCGGAGGTGGAGCCAACTCATGGCCGCCAATGGCTGGCCGGTGAATTAGGACTCCCTTATTTTTGGAGGGGGCACTGCCATGCGTGATGAACTCATCCGGGAAATCGAGCAGTTCTTGTACCGCGAAGCTCGGCTGTTGGACGACCGCAAGTTCCACGAGTGGCTGGAACTGCTGACCGACGACATCCGTTACTGGATGCCGGTCAGGTCGAACCGCTACCCCGTCTCCAGCAAAGCGATCTCCATTCTTGACGGCTCTAGGTACGAAGAGGATGAGCTATCAAAGGAAGGAGAGCTGGCGATTTTGGACGAGGACAAGGACTCTCTGACAAGGCGTGTCAACCGGCTGGACACCGGGATGGCTTGGGCGGAGGACCCGCCGTCCCGTACCCGCCACTTTGTTTCCAACGTGGAGCTGGAGCCGGGCGCCACCGACGCCGAGCTTAAAGTCCATTCCAACTTCATCATGTACCGTACCAGAGGCGAGACCGAGCAGGACTTCTACGTGGGCAGCCGGGAGGACGTTCTCCGCAAAGAGGCCGGCCAATGGAAGGTGGCTTACCGCAAAATCGTTCTCGACCAGACGGTGCTCTTGGCCAAAAACGTCAGCAACTTTTTCTGACCTCCTCGCCCGGTCTTTGTTAACCTGCCTCCCTCGTCCAGGGCCTGTGCAAAGTCGCTGCCGCCACCGGTCATTCTGAGCGGAGCGAAGAATCTAAAATACCCGCCGCCCAAAACCGCTTTCCTCGCCGATGCGCTTACGCCGCAGCGACGTAGGGCAAAGGAAACGCATCGGTGGCAAGGATTTTAGACCCTTCACTTCGTTCAGGGTGACAGTAATAAGGGCAGGGTGACAGAATGCGATTGACTTGGCCCGGCTAAACGGCTTGGCGCCTCGGTGGGTTATCCCGGTGTATACTCACCGCCATGACTCCGGTAGCCTTGGCTTTGGTCCTCAGCTCAGCGTTAGCCCATTCCACCTGGAACCTTCTGCTTAAACGCTCCGAAGAAAAGCAGATTTTCCTTTGGTGGCTGCTGCTTACCGCCAGCATCCTGACGACGCCGGTGGGTGTGGTGTTGTTCTGGCTGCACCCCATTGGCCATCCTGGCTGGGCCTTCGTACTAGTTACGATAGTCCTGCACCTTCTTTACTTCTTGTTGCTAGAACGAAGCTATGCCCAAGGCGACCTGTCGTTAGTTTATCCGATAGCCCGGGGATTCGGTCCTATGCTGGTGCCGGTCCTAGGGGTGATCATTCTGAACGAGAGCATCGCTTACTTGGCTATCGTAGGCATCGTGGCTATCGTCCTCGGCATATACACGGTTTCCTGGTCGGGGAACTTTAGCAACGTTTTACGGGACCCGCTGGACCTTTTGAAGAACGGCGGGACCCGCTACGCGATTCTTACCGGCATGACTATCTCCGCTTACACCATCATTGACAAACAAGGGGTTAGTCACGTCGAGCCATTCCTCTACATGTACTTTACGACGTTGGGCTCGGCTTTAGGGCTGGCGCCCTACATACTTCGCCGGTGGGACCTGGCTACAGTGGGACAAGAGTTGCGGGCCCACAGCGGCCCGATTGTGGTGGCCGGTCTGCTAACCTTCCTGGCCTACGGGCTGGTGCTAACCGCCTTTTCTTTATCCAGGGTCAGCTACGTCGCGCCTGCTCGCGAGGTAGGAATCGTGATTGGTGTCCTGCTGGGAGTATTCCTGCTCAAGGAGCCTTTCGGGGGCGGCCGCCTGTTGGGCGCCAGCTTTATCGTGGCTGGCTTGGTGTTAATCGCTGTATCTCCCTAGTATTACAACGACGGTTCACAAGAATAGGACCTTGAGGACTTCTTCATGGCGACCTGCCCACATGCTTGACAGCTTGGTTGCCTTGCCTTCCGCGGCGTGATTTCCGGCCAATGCCTGACCAAATTGAGGAAGCGTCGTTGTAATACTAGGGAACATACACCGAACTTCTGGACTCTCCCCAAGGCTACCCGGCATAACTGTTCAGAATTGATGAGGAGAATTGATTGAGAGCCACATCCGCAATGCTAATTCCCTCACAACACTTTGCCGCCTAACCGTCATTCCCGCGCAGGCGGGAATCCAGAAATACCAAGGAAAAGGAACGTTGCTGGTTGCAAACGCTTAGGGATTCCGGCTCAAGGCCGGAATGACGTATCAAGTCTGAACAGTTGCTAACCGGCAGTGCGGCTTCGCCGCCTTCGAGTCTGTTGTATAATGTGGCAACTCTTCTGAAACAAGGACAACGGCGCCGCCACAGCGCCAACAATAGGGCAACGCCGCCACCGAGCGGCGTTGATCACGAGGGAATAATATGGCCGATCAAGAGCAACTAGTGAACTCATTCTGCGAGTTGGTCCGCATCGACAGCCCTTCCAACGAGGAGGAAGCCGTTTCCCGGCACTTGGAAGAACGCTTGCGCAACTTGGGGTTTCAAGTGGAACGGGATGCCCACGGCAACGTGATCGCTTCCGAAGACGGCGAGAGCCCTTTGCTGCTATCCGCCCACATGGACACGGTCGAGCCGGGCCGGGGAATCAAGCCCCAGGTATCGGGCGACCGCATTGAGTCCGACGGCACCACTATCTTGGGCGGAGATTGCAAGGCCGGGGTCGCGGCGATCATGGAGGCTTTGGAGTCCACTGCCCGGGAGAGCCGGGCCCGGCGGCCGGTACAAGTGGTGTTCACCCGGGGTGAGGAGATCGGCTTGGTGGGCGCCACCAACTTGGACTATTCCATGATCCGCGCCAAAGAGTCGGTGGTCTTCGACGGTAACGGACCGGTCAACCGCATCACCGGCTCCAGCCCCACCTACGTGAGCTTCGATGTCAAGGTACAGGGCCGGGCGGCCCATGCTGGCGTGGAGCCGGAAAAGGGGCTGTCGGCCATCCGAATCGCCTCGGACATCATTTCCGAGTTGCCTCAGGGACGCTTGGATCAAGAGTCCACTTTCAACGTCGGTCTGATATCCGGCGGCTCGGTGCGCAATGCCGTACCGGCGGAGGTTACTTTCAGCGGCGAGTTCCGCAGCCACAACACCGAGACCGTAGACCTGTTGCGGATGCAGGTTCTGGCCACTATGGAGCAAGCGCGGCAGCGTTACCGGGAAGCCACGATTCAGCAAGAGTTGGAAGTCCTGTTCCACATGTACAACTTGGACCCCAACGACCCTGTGGTGCGGCTCGTGACCCGGGTTATGGGAGAGATGCAACTGGCTCCCGACATTCAACCCTCGGGAGGTGGCACCGACGCCAACGCTATGCGGCTGAACGGAATCGACTGCGTGGTGGTAGGGATGTCCACCCACGAGATGCACACGGTCAACGAATACGTGCTGATTCCTGACCTGATGAACACCGCCAGGTTCTGCGAAAGACTGATGGAGACCCAATAGACGCAGGTAGGTTAGACAATGAACGGTGCAGAGCTAAAAGAGACCTTGCAAAACGGTGGCCGAGTCTTTGGCACGATGATTACCCTGGGCCGAAGCCCCCGTTGGATACCCGCGCTTACCGGGGTGGGCTTGGACTACGTGATCGTCGATACGGAGCATACGGCCCGCAGCCGGGCCGAGTTGGGCGACTACCTAGCCATGTGCAACACCACCGGCGTGGTGCCGATAGTCCGCATTCCCATCCCGGACTCCCACTACGTCACCATGGCCATGGACGCCGGAGCCCAGGGAGTGTTGGCGCCTTATTGCGAGACAGTGGACCAAGTAAAAGAGGTGGTGGCAGCGGCGAAGTGGCGGCCCCTCAAGGGCGAGGCTGTCCAGCGGGTGGTG
Source organism: Dehalococcoidia bacterium (assembly GCA_965220245.1). Lineage (GTDB taxonomy): Bacteria > Chloroflexota > Dehalococcoidia > Lucifugimonadales > UBA3495 > CBDCPI01. Next base: position 144,760 of record CBDCPI010000013.1, on the reverse strand, counting down.
GAAACCGGCGAGCACGTTAGCGACGCCACCAGAGCCTACCTGGAAGACCGGAACCGCAACAGTATCGCCATTATCGGGGTAGAGAGCGTGGCGGCGGTCAAGGTGTTGGACCAAATGCTGGATGTGCCCGGGATCGACGGCATCTTCGTCGGGCCCAACGACATGAGCATCTCCTTGGGAGTCCCGGACCAATACGAGCGGCCCGAATACCAGGAGACAGTCAAGGGGATCATCGATAAGTCAGACGCCCGGGGTGTTCCGGTGCTGGTGCACCACCAGACGCCGGAGCTATCTACTTATTGGATCAGCCAGGGCGCCCGGTTCGTCCTTCACGGCACCGACCGGCGGGCGATTACCGAAGGCTTCCGGACTGACTTTAATGCGCTCCGAGACTTTGCCAGAGACCTCTAATCGGCGGCGGCCCAACTAGCTGAGAATTCAAGCTCCGGAATTCAGGCTACGCTTCCCGGGTCCCAACGGCGGCGCAAGGACTCGACGTAGATGCGGTCATAATCCCCATAGTGGGCATTGGGCGGATAATCGGCCAAGCGTTCGGCCCACATATACTCCACGTCCTCCCACCGGATGGGGAACGGGGCCTGGTCAAAAAAGGCTGAAACCGCAGCTTCGGGGCTGGTGGCCTCCATATAGCCTAGCATCTGGAAGTTGTCATAGGTATTGCCTTGTTCGGAGACAAACCTTCCCTTCATAGCGGCCAACACGATATAAGTGGTCATGGCTTAGCTCGGAGTTCCCCTGATAACTTCCGGGAGGACGGCAGACCGGCCCCTACTTGGTCAAGATGTGGACCGTGGTTACGTCTCCGGCGCCCGAGCACTGGGCCAAGCCCACCCGGGCGTTGCTCACCTGACGCTCCCCGGCTTCCCCTCGCAACTGGGTGACGGTCTCGTGGATCATCCGGATTCCGGTGGCGCCGAAGGGATGACCCATGGCCAGCAAGCCGCCGTCGGTGTTGGTGGGTATACTCCCGGCGAGGCTGGTCTGTCCCTCCAGGGTCGCCTCCCAGGCCTGTCCCCAAGGCAACAAGTGCAGCGCTTCCAGTTGTTGCAACTCGCCGATGGTTGCCGCATCGTGTACTTGGACCAAGTCGACGTCTTCGGGTCCGATGCCGCTCATCTCATAGGCTTTAAGGGCTCCCGGCTCGGTGCGGTAAGGACTGAACGCCGAATGGTCGCTGCCTCTCCCGTTATAGCTGCCTGAGCTCAGAACAGCAGCGGCGACGCGGGGCGAGCGTCTGCGGTCGATGCCGTAACGGTCCAAGGCGGCGGCGGCGCATAACACCGCGGCGGCCGCGCCCTCGCTGGTGGGGCAACATTGATAAAGGGTCAACGGGTCGGCGATGAGCCGCGATTGGAGCACCTCTTCCAGGCTGTATTCTTGCTTGCGGTGGGCATACGGGTTCAAGGTGGCATTTTGGCGGGCCTTCACCGCTACTTGAGCAAAAGCCGCCGCCGGAGCGCCGGTCTCCTCCATGTAGCGGCGCATTCGCAGGGCGTATCCCGCCATCATGTGGTCGCCGCCAATGTAGCGATCGGGGCTATCCTCGGCGGTCACCGTCACCGGACCTCGGGGCACCTTCTCGGCGCCGAATGCCAGCGCCAAGTCGTATAACCCGGAGGCGATGCCCCAATAAGCCTGCCAGAAGGCGGTGGACCCGCTGGAACAGGCGTTTTCTACGTTGATGATGGGAATGCCGGTAAGCCCCAGCTTGGCCAAGGCCGTCTCTCCCACCGACATGCCGTGGTAGTAAACATGTCCAAAGTAGGCCACCGGGATGTCTTTCCAGCCGACTCCAGCGTCCTGCAAGGCTGGGACCACCGCTTCCAAGGCGAGGGCGGCCAGATCCTTCTCCGGAAAGCGGCCGAAGGGGTGCAAGCCCACCCCGGCTACTACTACGTCCCTACCAGGGTTTACTTCGGCCATTCGCATTCTCCTTCTTCCGGACCTGGGTTGCCTCATGTGCTGAGACATTACTTAGTCAGTATCACAGCGACCACAATTCCCACTGCCGTCAATATAGTCGCGGCCACGTTGCCAAACGCGATCGTGTAGAGCGTGTTCACCTTGGAGTCAATTCTGGATTCCAAGGCAGTGAACCGGGCGTTCATTTCTGAACGGAACGACCGGTGATCTTCCCGCAGTTGCCCCACGTCTTCGCTCAGGTGGTCTACGCGGGCACTTAGATTGTCAACCTGTGTTCCAACCGGTCTATCCTTGATTCCGTGTCATTCTACATCTCTTAGAACTTCGTTAAACCGGGCGCCACTTGTAGACCAGCTTGACTTCGCCGCCGCTCTCGGAAGGAACGGCCTGTAGCACCAATTCTACGATCATACCGATCTTCAGTTGGTCGTGATCGCAATCTATCACTTCCGCCAACACTTGGGGTCCTTCCGGCAACTCGACTTGGCCCAGCACATAGGGTATCTCGCCGGGCCAGCCTTGGGGCGGCACCCTTACGATGGTATAGCTGTACACCACACCCCGCCGGCTCAATTCCGTGGACTCCGGGTTGCTAGAGGTGCACCCTTGACAAAAAGTTGCCGGGCCAAAGACGCATATCCCGCACTCCAAGCACCGCGTCCCCAGCAGCACTCCTTCGGTGCCAGCCTCGTTGACGATTTTCAAGCGGTGAATATCGACCGACTCAGGCATGGGCTCCAGCCCTATTTAGGCTTGATGACCAAGCTTAAACCGGCGATTTGGGGAGTGTCAACGGCATTGACCCCAAAACACCTACATGGTAGGTTGTGGCATATGGCCCGTGGCTTTCGGTTTACCTTCGCGTAAGGTGAAGAGGGCCATAGCACCCCACAGGGTTGGGTTGGACCCAAGGGCTTCGAGGGACAGAGGTTGATATGTCTAAGGCAGAAGGAAGTGAACATAATACGGTGCGGCCTTGGGAACGCTCCCTGGGAGAGTTTTTGGATGAGGCCGTCCGCCGGGACCCGGACAAGGTGTTTGTAGAAATAAGCGGCCAGTCGTTCACTTATGGGCAGGTGCAGCAAACGGCCCGGCAAACCGCCGCTATGTTCCAGTCCTTGGGTGTAGGGAAGGGCGACCGGGTGTGTTTGTTTATGCCGAACTGCCCCGAGTATATTTTCTGTTGGTTCGGCCTATCGATCTTGGGCGCGATCGGTGTCCCGGTGAACACCGCTTACAAACGGGACGAGACCGCCTTCATTCTCAACGACGCGGAGGCGTCTGCCTTGGTCGCCCACGAGTCCTTGGTCTCGGTAGCTCACGAGGCCACATCCTTGGCCCCCAGCGTGACCCACAAGCTGCTGGTCTCCCCTTCGCCCAGCGAAGCGACTGTAACCTCCAACACCGCAAATAGTCCCGGGCCCTCGATGGCTGATGACGGGCCGGCGGAGACTTGGCCCGGCTGGACATCATTCTCGCAACGGCTAAACGAAGCCGACGTTCTCACCTCCTCTCCCCCGGTGGCTCCTACCGATATATCTATGCTGGTCTACACCTCGGGCACCACCGGCAATCCCAAGGGCGTGATGGTTACCCAGCAGATGTACGTGGCCGCCGGCCAAGGGTTTGCCCTGTGGACCCAAGCTACGCCGGATGACCGCTTCTTTACTTGCTTGCCCTACTACCACGCCAACATCCAGTATTACTCCACCATGGGCGCGCTGGCCGCGGGAGCCACCTTGGTAGTCGTCGACAGGTTCAGCGCCTCACGCTTCTGGGGCCAAGTGCGGGATGCCAGGGCCACCGTGGTCAACTTTATCGGGATGATGATGCCGGTGTTGGCCAAACAGGAACAGTCTTCCACCGACAACCAGAACACGGTCCGGCTTTTCTACGGGTCGCCTTCCTTTGCTCCCGAGTTTCTTTCCGAGTTTCAGGAGAGATTCGGTACCGACATCATTGTCGGATTTGGTATGACCGAGACCTGCTACGGCACCATCGAAGGCATCGGCGGCCAACGGAGGGCCGGTTCTTCCGGCTCAGCTCGTCAGCATCCAGACCCTTCCTTTGTTAACCAAATTCGGATCTCCGACGCGGAAACCGGAGCGCCCCTAGGTCACGACACGGTGGGCGAGATAACCATCAAGAATCCGGCGGTGATGCCCGGTTATTGGCGCAACCAAGAGCAGACCGAACTCTCCTTGCGCGATGGATGGCTTTACACCGGAGATTTGGGCTGGTTGGACAAAGACGGGTTCCTCTATTTTGTGGACCGCAAGAAGGACATAATCCGCCGTCGTGGGGAGAACATATCCTCCCAGGAAGTGGAAGATGTGCTCAAGCGCCATTCCGAAATCCTAGACTGCGCCGTGGTGGCGGTCCCGTCGGAGCTGGGTGAAGACGAGGTCAAGGCCTACGTCCTCCCTCGGGAGGGCGCGGTGGTAAGCCCGGAGGAAGTGGTTTACTGGTGCGCCGAGAATCTGGCTTACTTCAAGGTGCCCCGGTACATAGAAATGCGGGAAGACCTCCCCCGGACGCCCAGCTTACGGGTGCGCAAAGACGTTCTGAGGCAGGAGCGGGAAGACCCTACCCAGGGATGCTTCGATAGGGAAGCCGCCGGAATTCGGCTGCGCTAAAGTCCATACCGGACCGCGGATACCCGAACTTGGAGGAGCTAGAGATGGCCGAACGCAAGTACTGGCTGTTCAAGTCCGAGCCTACGGCGTACTCATTTGCCGACTTGCTAAGCGAGTTGGACCAGACCGCGGAATGGGACGGTGTGCGCAACTACCAGGTCCGCAACTTGATGCGAGACGAGATGAAGGTCGGCGATGGGGTGCTTTTCTACCACAGCAGCGCCAAGCCGACAGCGGTAATCGGGACGGCCACCATTGTGAGAGAGGCCTATCCGGACTCGACGGCGTGGGACCCGGAGAACATTCACTACGATCCCAAGAGTCCCCCGGACAATCCCGTGTGGCTAATGGTCGACATCCGGGCCGATCAGGAGTTATCTCGACCGGTTACCCTACAGGAAATCAAGGAGAACCCGCGCCTGAAGGACATGATGGTTGCCCGCCGCGGAGTGCGGTTGTCCATTCAGCCAGTGGCCAAGGACGAGTGGGACGAGGTTATAGAGATGGGTAAGGAGAAAGGGAGGCACTAGATTGGTGGACAACCGGGACGTGAAGGCCGCTAACGACTACCACGAGGCTACCAAACTGGCCTACATCAACCTGCGCAATAAACCTCCTCTATACAAGTCGTACGACGGTGTTCCTAAAGTCCCGTTGCCGACTGACTTTGCCTCTCCGGAGGTTGCCACTCTGGAAGCCGTCGGAAGACAACCGGACCGGGAGATGGTCGAAGAGGGTGTTCAAACCCCCACTCTGCATCTAGCTGACATCGCCAAGATGCTGTACTACTCCGCCGGTCTGCTGCACAGGCGGGTCTTGCCGGTGGCTGGAGAGGTGCATTACCGGGCGGCGGCGTCCGCCGGAGCGCTGTACCCGGTGGAAGTGTACCTGGTGACCGGGGACGCCGGGGCATTCCCACCTTCAATCAAGGCCGGGGTTTACCACTTTTCTCCCGAAGACTTCACCTTGGCCCAGCTAAGAGCCGGCGATTACCGTCAAGCGCTGGCCGCGGCCGCCGGAGGGGCTGCAGATGTCGCCAATGCGCCGGTCACGTTGGTCTTTACCTCCGTATTCTGGCGAAGCGCTTGGAAGTACCGGGTCAGAAGCTACCGCTACTGTTTGTGGGACACCGGCACCATCTTGGCCAACCTGCTAGCGACGGTTAAGGGTGGAGACCGCTTGGCTGCCCGGGTGATAGCGGGCTTCGTCGACCGGCAAGTGAATAACTTGTTGCGGCTCGACCAGCAGCGGGAGGCCAGCATCTGCTTAGTTCCCATAGGTGCTTCGGAAAACTTGCCAGAGGGTAATAGACCATCCCAGGCAGAGGTAGAAGCCCTCACCGATGAGCGCGTGCTCCTCACTCCTGGGACTGATGGAGAAATCGATTACCCTGAAATCACCCTGGCCCATACCGCTTCGTGCTTGGGGAGTGACGCTGAAGTTTTGTCCTGGCGGCAGAACGTTGACGTTAAAAAGGACTGTGCCAGGTCTGGACCAGACCCAGTTGCCACTCCCGAGGCGCTGCCGCTATCACCAGACTTTCCAGGGCTGCAATCGGCTGCACTGGGTGAGACCATCTTCAAACGAGGGTCGACGCGGCGGTTCGCCCGTGAATCCATATCAAAAGCCCAGTTCAACGCGATCTTGGAAACCTCGACCAGCCAGGTCCCCGCCGATTTTTTGAGCGCCAGCCTGGGAAATCAGGGTAACAGCAGCCTGCTTCGGGTCTATACCATCGCCAACGCGGTGGAAGGAATGACCGCCGGGGCCTACCATTTCTCTCCCGAGGAGAGGCGGCTAGAACTGCTAAAGGCGGGGGACTTTAGAGAAGAGGCCGGCCACCTGTGCTTCGAGCAGGCCTTGGGGGCCGATGCCAGCGCCGTGTTTTATTTTCTGGCCGATTTGGACCTGATACTGGAGAGGTACGGCAACCGCGGCTACCGGGCCGCCCAGTTGGAAGCGGGGGTGATGGTGGGCAACGCCTATCTCTGCTCCCACTCCTTGGGCCTGGGAGCCACCGGTATGACTTTTTATGATGACGACGTCACCGAGTTTTTCTCACCCCACGCTAAAGGCATGAGCATGATGTTCTTGGTGGCGGTCGGGCCGGTAGATCCGGTCAACCGCGTGCGGCCCTTCCGGTCCCGGGTGGGGGTGTTGCTAGACTCCTTGGCCAGAGGGGCGGGTGGCGCTAGGCCTTTTGCTGGTCCAAGCACGGCTTCATAGCCAAGTTTCGGTGGCCGCCGGGCTGACGTTACCGGCAGTACCTTGGCGGCTCACCCCAGCGTTTCCTTTCGCACGTACTCCAACGCCATCTGTAGATGCCATTCCATGGCGCCGATGCCAACTACCTGAACGCCTAAGTCGAAGAACCTCTTGGCTGAGGCAGCCATGGAATCGAAGTCGGGGGAGTCCAGCCCCAGGTTGTACATGACACCGGCGCCGTAGCGTTCTGCCGTCTTCACGGAACGCTCCACCAAGCTCAGGACTTTAGGGTGTTCATACCTGAAGGGAACGCCCAGTATCTTGCTCACGTCTCCCGCCGCCAACCACACCAAGCGGATTCCGTCGAGCGCAAAGATCTCATCCAAGTCCCGCAACCCGCCCTCGCTTTCGACGGTGGGCACAATTAGCGCGCTTTCCGCCGCCCGGCGAGCGAACTCGGGGAAGTCATCGGCCGATTGGAACCGCCGCAAGTGAATCAAGCGGTGCCAGTCAGTTTGTAGACCCAGCAGTTCCTGCACTTCTTCCTTGGAAGACACCGAGATTGTCACGGCAGTGGCGCCCAAGGACAAAGCTCGAGCGGCGTCGGACACCACGCGCCGGTCCACCCCGGCTGTACCGGCGCCGGTGGTCCAAGGATAAGCCTGCACCCGGACCATTGGGGAAATGCCGGTGCCCCGGGCCGCTCTCACTAAGTGGGCGATCATGTCCCAATCGTGGGCAGTGAACATCATGTCGGCCATAAAGCATTCGAATCCAGCCAAGCCCGCCACTTCCACTAGGTTGGGATGGCTGAACACGTAGGCGCACAGGGAAGGGTTGCCGTTTTTCAAGTTAGCCAGCAGGCGATCGTTTGACTCATCCGGGAACAGCAACTGGCACCTCTAGCTTGGACTGAGACTGACTTCTAGAAAACAAAACCGGGCGAGATTGGCGCCTCGACCGGTTCGTTCTTGGGGAATAAACTTTGGCTCTATGACTCAAAGCCTCCTTCCCAAAAGCTTCCTTCCCAATGGAGAGGGATGCTGGTAAGAGTGGTTACTCCCGATGCAGGTCGGCGGGGTCCATAACTCGAAAACCGATGGCCAACTTAACCTGGTACCAGGCCGCCTGGCCGTCTTGGATATTCCCTCGAATTTCTTTTACCTCAAACCAGTCCAAGCCTTGTAGGGTCTGCCCGGCCCGGTTTATTGCGTTGTCGATGGCCGCTTGCACTCCCTGGCTGGAGGAACCAACTAGGTCAATTACTTTATACGTGTGTTCCGTTGCCATATCCCGAATCCTCGCGCGGTTGATTTTCCAGGTCCCTGGGCCGCTCGGCCATGGTAGGGCTTGATAGAGTGTATCGGCGGATGTTGGCACCGTCAACCTTCCCGAGGTGCTGGTGGAGATGCCAGCTTCCACCGGATATAATCACCGGTGCCGGGCTTCCCAGTCTAATTTGTCCGGTTGGACGCCGACCGAAGCAGGAGGGGGGGCCATCATCTTGGGCTGAGAGTCAGCCGGGTCAAGAGTCGAAAAAAGAAGGCGGAATGACATGGAGAATGTAGGGTTTATTGGGTTGGGCAACATGGGTGCGGGAATGGCGGGCAATATTCAGAAAGCAGGTTACCCCATGGTGGTCTACGATATCCGGGAAGCGGCTACCCGGCCGTTTCTGGAAGCTGGAGCGCGGCTGGGTAACTCCCCGGCAGACGTGGCGGGAAGGTCCGACGTAACCTTCACTTCGTTGCCGGGCCCCAGAGAAGTGGAAGAAGTGTCTTTAGGGCGAGAGGGTGTCTTGGAAGGGATTCAACCGGGCGCCATCTTCGTCGACCTATCCACCAGCAGGCCGACGCTGATACGTGAGATCGAGCCGAAGTTTCGCGAAAAAGGCGCGCACGTTTTGGACGCTCCGGTGAGTGGGGGCAAAAGCGGCGCCGCCAGCGGAAATTTAGCGGTCATGGTGGGGGGAGAGCAGGAAATTTTCGAGCGCATTAAACCCCTGTTGGACTCCTTCGGAGATAAGGTCTTTTACGCTGGCGCCATCGGCGCGGGCAGCGTGGCCAAACTGGTGCACAACATGATTGGCCACGGCGTGCGGCAAGCCATCGCTGAAGGGCTGACCTTGGGGGTAAAAGCGGGAGTAGACGCGGAAGCACTGTGGGAGTGCGTACGCCGGGGCGCCTTGGGCCGCATGAGCGGGTTACACGAAGGCATCGCTAGGACGGTGTTTCGCGGCGAGTTCGACCCTCCCAGTTTTGCATTGTCGCTCTCGCGGAAGGATATTGGTCTGGCCACCGAGCTGGGTAAGGAATTCAACGTGCCCATGCCGGTGGCAAACCTTGCCGAGCAAATCGCTATCCAGGGAATGAACCGCGGTTGGGGAGACCGGGACAGCAGCGTTACCTTCCTCCTTCAAGAGGAGCAAGCCGACGTGGAAGTACGGGCCCCCCACGTCGATTCGGCAAAGGCGGCCCGGTTCATTACTACCCATCCGGATGCTGAATAGATAGTTGAGAGCGCCGAAGCTCATAAGGAACCGTCGATACTCACATCGAGCAAGGCAGGCTTCCCGCTGTCAAACGCCCGGCGCAGGGCCGGACCCAACTGCGCCGGGTCCTCGATCTTTTCCCCAGCCACACCCATTCCTTGAGCGATAGCCGACAGGTTGAGTGAGTTGGCAAAGTCCATACCCACGTAATCACTTTGGCGTTGCTCATCTTCGAGCATACGCCGCAAGTAGATGTCCATGTTGACTTTTAGAATACGGTAGGACCGGTTGTTGCAAATGGCGTAGACCACCGGGATGTTGTACCGAGCGGCGGTCCATAGCGCTTGTACCGTATATAAGGAGGCCCCGTCGCCGACCACCGCGAGGACCGGGCGGTCGGGGTTCGCTAGCTTTACTCCCAAGGCTCCCGGCATCGCCCAGCCCAGTGCGCCGCCTTGGATGCCGAAAAAAGCGCCGGGTTCGTCGAAGTTAAAGGCGCGGTTCAAAGCCGGCCGGGAGGTTACGGACTCGTCGGCGACAATCACGTCGGACGGCGAATTTTGGGCCAACTGCTGCATCATGTGTTCCACCGCCATGGGGTGACGGCCAGCTAGGCTGTTTAGACGCTCTTGGTAGAGTTGATCGGACCGGCGCCGTTCCTCGGCCCAAGTTGCCGCCCGGGTAGCAGCGGCTTCCTTGGCGGAAGCTGACATGTCTTGGCTCAGGGCGTCGGCCAGTTCCGCAGCCCCGGTGGCCGGGTCCGCCAAGATACCCACCTCCGTGGGGTAGATCTTCTCCACTTCCTCAAAATTGTTGTCCAAGTGCAGCAACTTGGTGGCCGGGTCCAAAAACGGTTCGGGAACGTACAGGAAGGAGTTGAAAACGTTGGCGCCTACCGCCAAGACCACGTCGGCGCCCGCCAACTGTTGCCGGGTAGCGGCGTTGTTCAGGTTTAGCATACCCGCGTACAAGCTGTGGCTGGTGGGGAAGTTGACCTCGGTAAATGCGGCGGCGTAGACTTTGGCCCCCAATTGCTCGGCTAGGCGGACAACCTGGGGTACGGCGCCGGATTGGGCTACCCGGTCGCCCACCACGATGATAGGGTTGTCGGCTTGGGAAAGTAGCCTGGAGGCTTGGGCGACGGCGTCGGTATCGGGGCGTATACGGAAGTAACCCGGGGATGATGCAGCTATCTCCACATCGGCGATGTCATCCATAGTATCCTAGGGGAAAGAAAGAAACACCGGCCCCGTGGGCGGGGTCTTTGCTTCCCTAAAGGCCCGCCGCACCGCGACCGGAATATCGGAGCCGTGAAGGACTTCAGTGCTCCACTTGGTATATTGGGAAGTCATTTCGACCAAGTCTCCCGATAGTACCGGGTCTGCCAAGTGCATTCGGGTGTCGGAGTTTCCGGCGGTGAGGACCAAGGGAGTGCCGCCTCGATAGGCGTTGTACAGGGCGCTGATGCCGTTGGCCAAGCCGCCAGCGATATGGATGTTGGCGAAGGCGGGGCGTCCGGTAGACCTAGCGTAACCGTCGGCCATTCCCACCGCCGTTCCCTCTTGCAGCGCCTGAATGTACTTTAACTGCGGGTAGTCTTGAAGTACGTCGAGAAAGGGTGTTTCACTGGTGCCGGGGTTACCGAACACATACTCCAGTCCTTCGGCTACCAGCATCTCGGCCAAGGCTCGCTTCCCTGTCATCGATGGCATCGGGCGCCCCCTCTGTTGTCCGGATTTAGGTTATCGCTTCCGCTGGACCTTTGATTGCCGGAGATTTTACTGCTAAGTATAAATCATCCACTCCAAGAGGTTGTTGTCCGGGTCCCGGGCGTAGAGGCTCACCGCTGGAAGAACTCCGCCCGCTCTCGCCCCTTTGCGGGGCCCTGGCCCGCGAATGATGTCTACGTCCTTACTCTCCAACCACTGCTTGCACTCGTCGGCAGTGCCGTCCCAAACGAAGCAGATGTCACCGCAGCCCGGGATCGCCGTCGGCCCGCGCAAGTCGGCGGTAAATCCCTCGGGATGTACGTTAATCTTCGAGTCGCCAATCTGGATGGAGAATATGTTGGCGTTACCGGAGCGCCACTCGGCCTCGTCGTTGATGGTAAATCCCAGGTGCTTGTAGAAAGCTATCAGCCGTTCGGCGTCAGCGGTCGGCAGGGCAATGTGGTCAATGCTTACAGTTCCCATTGGGGGCCTCCCATTACACAGAGTCGGTTGATTGCGCCATTCTTGCGGGCTCTCGCTGCTTGGTGAGTTGGGTCAACACCCGCACTATCTCATTGGTAGCGAGGTCCACTTCAGCAGCCGTCGTATAGCGGCCCACCGAAAACCTGATGGTGCCCATAGCGTAGGCTAAGGGCACTTCCATAGCTTTTAACACGCTGGAAACCTCCACCCGGTCGCTGTGACAAGCGGCGCCCGCGGAGGCGGCTACTCCGGTCAGTTCGGATAAAATCACGTTGGCTTCCAGGTCTTTGAAGCTGATACTGGAGGTGTTGGGCAAACGCTTCTCCAGATGACCGTTAATACGGTGCTCAGGAAAGCGTTCGACGATACCGGTCTCCAGGCGGTCCCGCATCTCCCTCAAGTGGTCTTGGTACTCGGTCAAATGCTGGCCGATGAGTCGGCAGGCTTCCCCCAGCCCCACCGCTTGGATAACGTTCTCGGTGCCGGCGCGCCGGTCTCCCTCGTGGTTGGCGCCGTGGATTAGCTTCTCCAGTCGCACCCCGTCGCGGATGTAGAGGGCGCCGATTCCCTTGGGGGCGTACAGCTTGTGTCCGGCGATGGATAGAAGGTCCACCCCTATGTCGTCCACGTTCACTGGGATTTTGCCTACCGACTGGGCACAGTCGGCGTGGACCAGGACACCTCGCTGGTGGGCGATTTCGGAAAGCTCTCTGATGGGCTCTATGGTCCCAACCTCGTTGTTAGCGTGCATGACCGTGACCAAGACCGTCTCGTCGCTGATAGCATCGGCAACTTGGGCGGGGTCTACCAGCCCGGTCTGGTCGACGGGAAGATAGGTGATGCGGCAACCCTGGCTCTCTAGATACCGGCAGACCTCGACCACCGCAGGATGCTCCACCGCCGAGGTAATGATGTGGTTGCCCTTGTCTCGATAAGCGCCAACGACCCCCTTGATGGCGGCGTTGTTGGCTTCGGTCCCGCCGCTGGTAAAAACGGTCTCCGTAGGAGAGCAGCCGAGCATCGCAGCGACTTGCTCCCGGGCGACATCGACTGCGGCCTTAGCCGCGACCCCGAAGGAGTGGTCGCTGGAGGGGTTGCCGAAGTGCTGGTGAATGTAGGGCAGCATCGCTTCAGCAACCAGGGGGTCGATGGGCGTGGTGGCGTTATAGTCCAGGTAGATCTGGTCCATGTGCCCCCGTTAGGAAATGCTTGAGAACAAACCGAGCATTGAGCTTACCCTGTAGCCACAGCAATGTTAACGGCAACCCACATCACTAGCAAGCGGCCGCAGTCTTGGCGGCAGCGCCTTTTAGACTTGGTCTTATTCGGCGGTACGGCCACCGTCGATGACCAATTCGCTGCCGGTCACAAACGACGCCTCGTCGGAAGCTAGGTACAAGGCGCCGAAGGCCACGTCTTCAGGCTGGCCCAATCTCCCCAAGGGGGTGCGGTCCAACCGGTCCTGCCGGTAGGCTTCTTGAGACAACATTTCGGCCGTCATCAAAGTCTCGATGGTCCCCGGATGAATGGAGTTGGCGCGGATACCCTCTCTGGCGTATTGGACCGCGGTGGACTTGGTTAGGAGCCTTACCGCGCCCTTGGACGCATTGTAGGCCGACGACTCCTGGCTGCCCACCAGACCCGCTACCGAGGAGATATTGATAATAGAACCCCCGCCGGCCTTTCGCATCTCGGGAATGGCGTGCTTGGTTCCGAGGAAAACGCCCTTTCCGTTGATGTCCAACACTTGGTCCCACTCTTCGACGGTGGTTTCTTCTACCCGGTGGGTGCGGTAAATGCCGGCGTTGTTGATCAAGATGTCCAACTTGCCAAAGCGGGCCACCGTATCCGCCACGGCTTGCTGCCACTCGGCCTCGCTGGTCACGTCCAAGCGGACAAAGAGGCATTCCCCGCCCGCTTCACTAATTTCGGCTTCGGTCTTCCGGCCTTCTTCCTCCAGGACATCGGCAATGACCACCTTGGCCCCTTCTTGGGCAAAAAGCTTGGCCTCGACGGCTCCCATTCCTCGGGCGCCGCCGGTGATGAACGCTACTTTGTTTTCCAATCGCATCGGTATCGCTCCTTATTGGGCGGTCAGGCCCCCATCAATCACTAGTTCGCTACCGGTCATGAACGACGACTCGTCCGACGCTAGGAACAAGACGCCGTAGGCCACGTCCTCCGGACCGCCCAAACGGTGCAGAGGCGTCCGTTCTATCTGATGTTGGCGTCTTGCCGGGTCGGACAGAATACTTGGCGCAGTCATTGGCGTGTCGATAATACCGGGGTGCACCGAGTTGGCCCGGATACCGTCCTTGGCATATTGGACCGCCGTCGACTTGGTAAACAGCCGGACCGCTCCCTTGGAGGCCCCGTAGGCCGAGGCCGAGGCCGAGGCGCTGCCGATAAGTCCGGCCACTGAAGAGATGTTGATGATGGAGCCGCCGCCGCTCCGGCGCATCTCGGGGATAGCCAGCTTGGTGCCCAGAAATACCCCTTTGGCGTTGATGTCCATCACTTGGTCCCAAGTCTCCGCGCTGGTCTCCTCCAGAGAGAACACCGGGAATATTCCGGCATTGTTCACCAAAATATCGAGCTTGCCGAAGGCGGCTACCGTGGTAGCCACGGCCTGGCGCCAGTCATCCTCGCTGGCCACGTCCAGCTTGACGAACCGGCAGGCTCCCCCGGCTTCGTTGATTTTGGCCTCGGTCTGCCGTCCTTCCTCTTCCAACACGTCGCCTATCACCACCTTGGCCCCTTCTTGGGCGAACAGCTTGGCCTCGACGGCCCCCATGCCCCGAGCTCCGCCGCTGATTAGCGCGACTTTATTTTCCAACCGCATCTGCTAACTCCGTGACAAACCCCAGTTTCAGTAACATCGTCGATTCTATTACCTGGTGCACAGAAGTCAACGACCCGTCGCGGCAAAATTGACGCCCCGGTAGGCCAACTATAGAATGTCCAGGCAACCCAATGGACTTGGTCCCGTCGCCCAATACCGGCCAAGCATCGGCTCCCAATCACCTATCCGGCCTTGGTCAAGAACTCACCTTTCAATACCGATGGCCAAGTTGTCATTTCTCAGACCGCGCCGAGTTTGGGCGCCGGTGATTCTTTCGATATTAGCCATGTTGTTAATGTCGGTCTGTGGCGGAGGTGGCCCTTCTCCTGAGCCGGGGCCGAAGGGAAGCCCAGGACAAGCCAAGGCCCCGGACTTTCAGCTAACCCTCTACGACGGCAGCCACTTCCGGCTATCGGACCAAACCGGCGAATCCCCGGTGGTGGTCAACTTCTGGTACCCAACCTGCCCGCCTTGTCGCGAGGAGATGCCAGCCTTCGAAGGCGCTTGGCAACGCCTACGGGGGCAAGGCGTAGTGTTCCTAGGCTTGTTTGTGCCTAGAGGCTTCGACAGCGAACAGGACGCTAGGGAGTTCATTAACGATTTAGGGTTGACCTACAGTTTCGGCACCGACCTAGGCGGCCGGGTCGCCGAACAGTTCCAAGTGGAGGTTTTTCCCACCACGGTGTTCATCGATAAGTCCGGTAGAATCGTCGACAAGCAGATTAGCGCTTTAGACGAGGAAAAGATTGTCGGCCTTATTGCACCTTAATGCCGGCGCAACATGTCCCGGAGTTGAGCTTGCCCAAAGCGCCGAGAAGCAGGCTTGCAGGCCCAAATCCGGACAATGGGTGGGGCGCCTCTTTATGGATGTTCTAGATTGGGTTCTTCTGGTAATCCGCTGGGCGCACGCTTTGGGTGCGGTGGCTTGGGTGGGCGGAGGGATATTCTACATTATGGTCTGGCGTCCCGCCGTCCAGCGGGCGCCCGCTCCGGAAGAGACCGGCCGGGCCTTGGGCGACGAGTTCAGGGGACTCATCACCACCGCCATTGGGGTACTCTTGTTGACGGGGGTCATTCTCTCGGTGGCCCGTCTCACCGAAGGCACCATCACGGCCGCTTACGTGGCGGTGTTGGCGGTCAAGGTATCGCTGGCTTTATACCTGTTCTACGTTGTGAGGTTCCTGCGCCAGCGCAGCTATCCCCAAGACATGCCTTGGGGGACTGGGTGGTGGCATCGGCTCCGCACCGGCGTGTCGGGCGCCACCGCGGTGCTGATAATAGGCCTGATTGTGTTCGCGTTGGCGGACGTGTTAAGCGCCTTATTCGAAGAGGGACTCCGGGGGTAGCTTGAAACGGGACTTGATGGAGATTTTGGCCTGCCCAGTGTGCAAAGGGGACCTGGAACTGACCGTTGAGGTAGAAGAAGGGGATGACATAATCTCCGGTTCTCTCGCCTGCCACCAGTGCGACGAAATCTATCCGATAGAAGACGCCATCCCTAACCTACTGCCGCCCCAGATGCGTTCTTAGGCTATCCCCCGCTGGTCTTGTATGACGCCATCGCCATTTTTTATTGGCTGATGAATACCGGGCCGAACCTGTCTCCAAGCTGGCCCGGCAGTCATCTATGTATAGCCGATGGGAGATCGGGGAGGAACCGCAACGGCCTACTGTACGTCGCCCACCAAGACTTGGACTACCAGCGGGGCCAGTTCTTCGGCGCGGCGCCGAAGTTGCTCCCGGCTTAGATTCTCGATGGGGTGTTGGGTGTAGATTGTGGGGTAATCGGGAGCTCCCCACATCTTGGCCATTCCTTCCGCCGTCGGTACGAACCGGTCGGTGCAGATGGTGGCTGAGGGGATACCGGCGTTCTCCACGTGGATTCCGTCGTGCACACTGCACGCACTGCAGGAGCCTCAATCACCCACCGCGACGATCACCGAATCGCAGCTTTCCGCCAACTCCCTAATGGCTGTCGGGTCGGCGGGTTTGGAGGCGCTGGGCTTCCGGTGCCACTTCACGTCGGCGATCTCGTACCGGGTGCGGAACAACTCCACCAACTCTTCCAATAGCACGTCGGCGTTCTTCTTGCTGTCGTCGATGATACCCAACTTGGTGCCGGCCAAAGAAGGCAAACGGGGAGCCCCGTCGAAGGGGGCCACAATCGCTTGGGTAGTAGGCACCACTAGCTCGTGTTCATTCTTCTGTACCATGTTCACTCCGGGCCCGTGTTGATTTCCAAAATTTTGACAAGTAGCCCTGGAAAATTCAACGGCTTCGACTGAATACCAAGGCTAACGCACCTCTTTGCTGACCGCGGTGCAGGCTACTTTAGGTCCCCAACTGGGGATCACCGAGGACATGTTGGACTCTTCCCCCCCGGCAAAGACCAAGAGAATGTCCTCGGCCTCGGGCACCAACTCGATCAGCCGATCATCGTCACCGGGTTCGACATCGCCGCTAAGGACCTGGGCATGTTTCAAGTCGGCTACGGACCGGTGTATGTTTCTATGGAGATAGTCCCGGACTTGTTCTTTAGTCCAGTCCCGCCAGAGGTTGGAGTCCCCGGCGATGGTCACCACCACCTGACCTTGACGGACCCCGGTCACCGAGTCCCCCACCGAGCCGGAAGTTGACATATTGGTGCCCAGGGTGGAGGCCACATCGGCGATGGCGTAAAGAATCGCGTTAGGGTTGCCGGTGGCCCGGACTTGACGGGGACTTTCCCCGGCGAACACGGTGACCGCGCTCTGCTGAGGCGAGAAGCCACGTTCCATGTGCAAGGGCGTCCAGTGGGTCTCGGTCTCCGCCTCGGCAATGCAGTAGGTGTACTTGCCCGGGTGGCCGATCACGCTGCGGTCGTACAATCCGGGGACGGCGGCGCAGGCGTTCATCAGGACTAGCCGGATGGTCCGGCCGATGGTGGCGTTGGCCCGGTTGCCGGGACCGAACAGGTTGTTCCGGGAGTTGACGCCCAAGTCTTGGGCCACCGGACCGTTGACGATGGCCAACACGGCCGAACCCCCCATGCTGGAGGAGGGTCCTACTAAGTTGAACACTGGGTCCAGCATCGCCTCGACGGCCGCCAGCACCACCGGCATGTACTCGGGGAGACATCCCGCCATCACCGCGTTGGCGGCTACCTTGGCCACCGTGATCTCACGCCGCCGCTCGGGAATCTCCCCCACCACCTCTCCTGCGGGACGTCCTACCTGTTCCAAGAATTGGTTTACCCGGTCCACGGTGGGGGGAATCACCGGCAGGCCGTCGGTCCAGCCTAATTCATAGCAACGTTCAATGGCCTCCAATGCGGAGTCCCACTGCACGTTGGTTGTATCGCCCAAGTCTCTCAAAAGCTATCGCCTTCCGCCGGAACAGTTATTTGGGAGGCATCGCCCATTGATCTAACGCTGCCTCCCTTGAAAATAGTCGGGGAAATGGCCGGCGATGGGAGTTTACGGCAGGTGTTCCCTACGCCCGGGCGTACTTGGATAGGCTCCTAAGCTCCTTCGGCGGGTCCATGTGCTGGCCGCGGATAGTGTATGACACTTCGGCCACGTATACGGCTCCCGTGGAGTCCACCGCAATCCCGTGGGGCGCGATAAACTGGCCGGCCCCTTCTCCCTCTTCGGCGGCCCCGAACATGCAGACCCGGTTGCCCTCAAGATCGTAGACCGTTACCCGGTGTCCGAGTCCGGGGGCGTCGTCGACCCCACCCATGCCGTTTAGCTCCCCAACGTAGATGTAGTCGTTCCACAGGACCATGGAATCGGGCCGGTGGATATTGTTCCACATGGTGATGAAGTTGCCTTGGGGATCAAAGATCTGGATGCGGTGGCACTCCCGGTCCACTACGTAGACCCGGTCGTTGGCGTCTACGGCAATGTTGTGGGGCCGGATGAATTGGCCGGCGTCGATGCCCGGACTGCCCCAGGAATGCTTGTACTCTCCAGACCCGGAATAGACGTGGATGCGGGAGTTGCCGTACCCATCGGAGATGTACACGTCCCCGTTGCTGGGCATGATGGCAGCCGACGTGGGGCGGTTGAAGGGCTGGCCGCTCCACCGGGGGGCAGGATGGTCCCGCTGCCCGATTTCCATGAGTTTATCGCCTTCAGAGTTAAACTTCTGAATGGTATGGATGCCGTCATCGGCCGCCAACACCGAGTCATCGTGGGCGATGTACAGTCCATGGGTCCGGTTGCTGAACAGTCCCTCGCCAAAGGAACGGATGAAGTTCCCGTCTTTGTCAAAAACGATGACAGGGTGCTCCCCTCTGGTTAGAACATAGACGTTGTCCCGGGAATCTACGGCTACCCCCGGACACTCTTGAAAGGTCATACCCTCGGGCAACTTGGCCCATCCTTCAACGAAGTTGTAAGTGAAGTCGCCGCTGCCATAAGTTCCAGGCATATTGCCCCCTCATCTTTGGTGCTCCGCTTCCGCTCCTGAGGAGCCGGGCGAAGTCTGGATTCGGCCCATAGTGGTGTCCCGCCGCGCGGGTCGACGCTATCCTATGTTGTCATCCGTGGTGTGTCAATGGGAAGGGTTAGGGCCTCAAATCGCTGTAGAGTTAGCGGCGCTCGAACACCGCGGCTACGCCTTGACCGCCGCCGACGCACATGGTCTCCAGCCCAAGCTGAACGTCCCGGCGTTCCATCTCATGGAGCAGTGTGGTCAGAATCCGGGCGCCCGTGGCCGCGATCGGGTGGCCCAAGGAAATCCCGGAGCCGTTAACGTTTAGCTTGTCCTCATTGGGCAGCTTCCACTCTCGAAGCACGGCCAAGACTTGGGCGGCAAAAGCTTCGTTTAACTCGATCAAGTCCATGTCTTCGAGAGCAAGACCAACTTTGCCCATTACCTTGGCGACCGCGGACACGGGACCGATTCCCATGTAAGCCGGATGGCAGCCAGTGACCGACCATCCCCGGAGGAATCCCATGGGTTGCAGCCCCAATTCCTCCAGCTTGTCCCCGGCTACCACCAGACACACCGACGCGGCGTCGTTCTGGCTGCTGGCGTTGCCTGCGGTTACGGTGCCGTCGGGCATTATCGCCCGCAACCGCCCCAGAGCTTCCAGGTTGGTGTCCGCTCGGGGGCCTTCATCCTTCTCGAAGGGGACCGGACCGCCCCGCCGTTGGGGCACCGGCACCGCTACAACTTCCTTGCTAAACACCCCGCCCTCGGCGGCGGCCACCGCCCTCTGGTGACTGCGGAGGGCGTATTCATCCTGTTCTTGCCGGGTGATCTCGTATTGGCCGGCCAGGTTTTCCGCCGTTTCGATCATGCCGGAGATGTAGCCGAAGCGTTCTTCCGGAGAGATGGTTTCCCGGGCCCGGGCCAGCCGGTCGTGGAAGGTTACCGAGCCGAAGCGGCCTCCCCAGCGGGACTCGTTAACATAATATTCGGCAGCGCTCATACTCTCGACACCGCCAGCGATCACCACATCGGCATTGTCGGTCTGGACCAGCATGGCCGCGTTAAGGATGGCCTGCAAGCCCGAGGAGCAGCGGCGGTCCAACTGGTAACCCGGCACCTCAATGGGCAGCCCGGCTTTCAAAGACGCCAGCCGGCCGATGGCGGGATTCTCGCCGCTGGGGTAGCCGTGGCCTAGAATAACGTCGTCGACTTTGGCCGGGTCCAGACCGCTGCGCTCTAGAGTTTCCTTTATTACCAGGCTGCCTAGCTCGGCGGCGGAAACATCCCGCAGGGTACCGCCGAAATTCCCCACAGCGGTGCGTACCGGTGAAACAATCGCCACTTCTCGCATTGGTGTCTCCTATTAGCCGGCGTCGCGGCCTAGATTGGAAATCTGTAGGCTATGGCACCGGGTATGATACCCTTGGGACGGGAGTGGTGTCGAATCCACTCGCAGCTTCGTTGACAATCAGCCGAAACCAATCCTACACTGAAATTATCCTTGGGGGTGTAGCTCAGCGGGAGAGTACCTGCTTTGCACGCAGGGGGCCAGGGGTTCGATTCCCCTCACCTCCACTTTTATACCACCATTCCCTATTGACAATAGCCCGTAGTATAACCATAATTAGGCCAGCCGGTGGGATAAGGCCGGTGGGATACGGTGGTATAGGAGGGCTGGCAATGGTGGGACTGACAGCCAAGGCAATTCAAGGATTCACTGAGACGGGTAGGTATAGGGATTCTGAGGGCCTGTATTTGGTGGTGACAAAGAACGGGACAAGGCAATGGGTACAGAGGATAAGGGTAGCATCAAAGCGGATGGACCGGGGCTTGGGGGGCTGGCCCGCTGTAAGCATACTCCAAGCACGGAAGGCGGCAGACGCCAATAGGGTAGCGATAGCCAATGGACGTGACCCATTCAGCAAGAAAGCCAAGGCCGTGCCAGCGCCAGCGCCAGAGATCACGCCGACATTCGAGGAAGCGGCCCGTAAGGTTCACGCGCTCAATGCTCCAACTTGGCGGAACGGGAAGCACAACGCTTCCTGGATGCAATCACTTGAAAAGTATGTGTTCCCGGTGTTCGGGGATAAGCCTGTCGACGAAGTGGACAGCCGTGACGTTCTGGACATCCTGCTACCCATTTGGCACACCAAAGCCGAAACAGCGCACCGTCTGAGGGGCCGGATCAGGAAGGTTTTTGATTGGGCGGTATCGTCGGACTATGCCGAAGTCAATCCCGCTGGAGAGAAAATCAAAGGGGCCTTGCCCAAGCACAAGCGATTGAAGGAACACTTGAAGGCGCTCCCATACCAAGACGTACCAGCGGCATACAAGACCATCTATTGGTCAGACGCACAACGGGAAACGATAGCCGCCTTTCTATTCCTGATACTGACGGCTGCCCGGTCCGTTGAAGTAAGGTCCGCCACTTGGGACCAAATCGACTGGACCAATGAAGTCTGGACCATACCCGGCGAGAGCATGAAAAGCGGGAAAGAACACCGGCAACCGCTTTCGTATCAAGCGTTACTGATTTTGCATGGCATGAAGATGCGGCAATCCCGCGAATCGAACCTTATCTTTGCCCGGCCAGACGGCGGGATGCAAAGCGAAAATACCTTTCTCAACCGATGCCGGAAAGACGAAATTTCCTGTCACCCCCACGGGATGCGCTCCAGCTTTAGGGACTGGGCAGAGGAACAGGAACAAGTAGCCGCCAGTTATACCGCCATAGAATTATGCCTAGCGCACGATACGGGCGGCACGGTTGAGCGGGCCTACCGGCGCACGGACCTACTGGACCGGCGAAGGGAGCTTTTACAAGCGTGGGCTGACCACGTTGCAGGATACGACCGCCCACCATTCTAGGCACACAGTAAAACCTACACAAACGAGGGGGCGAGAATGACAGAGCAAGCGGACAACGCGGCAACCCAAGCCGCCGAAAGGACTCTCCGGCAGGTGGTTGACCTGACTTGGGAAAACGTCCGGCAAATCCTTGAGACCTTGGAGACGTTGCCAACCAAGGATGAGGTGAACGCCCGGTTTGACGAGGTGAACGCCCGGTTTGACGAGGTGCTGAAGGCTATCAAGGAGCACCAGCATGGATAGCCAGGAAGGGGAAGTGCGGGGCGCCTACCTCAATCCGGACTGGTACGAGCGGCTGGAAGCCACACAGTAACGCCAGAGGCGCCTAACGGGCCGTTTTTCCGGGAAGGGTGAAAAACCCTTCCCGGTTTCTTTTTGCCCACTTTCCCGGTGTATCTGGATGGACTTGACACTACGTTACCCATGCCGCTACGCTATAATGGCGTCACATTCACTTAGGAGGCGGCAGCATGGCGCAGACGGCAGCCGAGCGGCAACGCAAAGTACGGCAAGGGAAGAAAGACATGAGGCGCAAGCAATTGGCCCTGACCCTGGAAATCCTGGACGGGATCGCGGATGGCAGCCTGGGGATAACCTGCCCGGTCACAACCGATCTGTGGGGGATCAACTTCGATTGGCAAGGCGAACAATCCGCCTTCGACGCGGTTGAGGCGCGTTGCAACGCCCTGGGATTCACCTTCGCGGGCATCCAAGAGGAAATGGAACAAGAGGCAGTCCGGCGGTACTCCGAGCAGTTGAAAGCCGGACGGCCCAAAGAATCTCCAGAGGCGCGGATGGACCGGGAACACCGGGAGCGCCAAGCCAAGATTGCGGAACTTCGCGCCGACCAAGAGCGCATCAAGGCGGAACTCGCAGACCTGGCCGACATGCAAAAGCGGCTGGAAGGCGGCCGGAACGATGGTTAGGGGTCAACCCGGGCAGGAAGAGGGCAAAAGGCGTTCCCAGCAGTAACGGGTTTAAGAAAAGCGGTCAACCCGGGCAGGAAGCGGGCCAATCGTGACACCGGGAACAGTGGGAAAGAAAAGCCCGCCAACGTTGGGGCGCTGGCGGGCCTCGGACGGGAGAAACGTTGACGGAGCCATTATACCCTATTCCGCAGCCTGACAACACGCTAGTAACCCTGACCGACTGGGTTTACGGCATGGCCTTACCCTTGAGGGCTCATACCCTGGCCTTGGCGATTGTGCGCCGGGTGAACTGGCAGACCGGCAAAGGGTGTACTGCCAGCGTTGAAACCCTGGCGGACCTGTCGCGGCTGGACGCTAGGGAAGTGCGCCGCCAACTTCAATGGCTGGTGGGCCAGCAGATAATCGGGCGCAAGCACCGCATCGGCGGGACCTCCGAAACCTGGCTGGTTATGGCCCGCCAACTAGCCCAAGATGACAAATCCAACCTTGATACGGAGCGTGTCAAACAGGGGACTGGTGGCCTGTTCGAACAGGGGACTGGTGGCCTGAATAACCAATCCAACTTAACCAATCCACCGGTAACCAATCCCGGTCTGTCGTCTTTTTCTAAAGAAAAAGACACACCGAACCCCCAACCCCGCACCTGTAGAGAGAGAGAAAAAAACTGATCATGATTTCAGCGCTCTCTCTCTCCCACCCCGGGAACGGGATGGTTCACTTCCAGAGGGCGACGGACCGGAAGGTTGCGATTGGGACCTGGAGGATGAAACCATTTGCGGCCAAGCAACTTGGCGGGATAAATCCCAATGCTTGGCCCATACCGTGGCGCTCTGGTGGGAGAATGAGGACACCGGAGACCTCGAACTAGGCGCGACTTGGGAGAAGGGTATGAGCGTAGCCATACGCTGGTACACCAAAAACCCCGACGCCTTGGGCCAGCAGATAGAAGCCTTGCAGAACTCCGGCGCTGACACTTGCGCCGGTTGTTCCCAACCCTTCGGGGAATTTGAAACCGCCGGCGGAACGTGGTCAAGCCGGGACCGTTACAGAGATTCCAGCCGGTGCGTATTCTGCGCTCTCAAGGCCGGGACGGATTTAGTCACCCTTCACCGGGAAAAGGCCAGTTAGGGCCATTTCAGCGCAGCCAAGGCGCACAGTACAAATAGGAGAATTGAGAGAATGAGTCACGAATACCATGTTGGTATCTTCACCTTCGCGGAACACCACGACGACGACGACGAATGGGAGCGGATGCGCC
The DNA here is from genome assembly GCA_965220245.1 of Dehalococcoidia bacterium. GTDB lineage: Bacteria > Chloroflexota > Dehalococcoidia > Lucifugimonadales > UBA3495 > CBDCPI01. The sequence goes on along the minus strand of CBDCPI010000013.1, from coordinate 120,976 downwards.
AGAACTCCAAAGGGGAATGGCGGCGGCAAACCCTGGCAGCTTGGCTTGAGAACCTGGACCGCCAACCCGGAGGCGCGGAAGTGGTAAGCATCACTGAGGCCGGCGACCGCTTGACGGCTATCGTGCGGACCAATGCCGACGACGACGACGTCGCGCCCGTTGGCGGGATGTATGAGCCTATCCGATAGCGTGGGGACCCCTGAACGAAAACGAAAATCTTGGCCCGTAGGGATCGGAGCGGGAATCTAAGTGCAATCCACTGGACTAGCTGAGGCCGTAGAAAGCTACCTGGCCGGGCTGATAGTGCCACAAGGCCGCTTCCAAGGGCAGCCGTTCCCGGTGCTGCCCTGGCAATCCCGCTTTGTGACCGGCGCATTCCGGGCCGACGTTCTGGACGCTGCCCTATCCCTTGGGCGCGGGAACGGCAAGACAACCCTTTGCGCCGGACTCCTGGCGGCAACCGTTGACCACGGCGGCCCGCTTAACGAGGCCAACGCCGAAAGCCTGTTGGTGGCAAGCAGTTTCGGGCAAGCCTCGATTGCGTTCCGCCACGTTTTGCGGATGCTGGCCCCGACGTTGGAAAAACACCGGAAAGACTTTCGGATTCGGGATAGCCAGAACATGGCAACGATAACCAACCTTTCGACCGGGGCCATGCTGCGATGCGTTGGGAGTGACCCAAGGCGGTTGCACGGCGCGGCCCCGGTCCTAATCCTTGGCGACGAACTGGCCCAGTGGCCGCCGAATCAGATTGACCGGATGTTGGCGGCCCTGGACACAAGCCGCGGCAAAATCCCGGAATGCCGGATGCTTTGGATTGGGACACGGCCCGCCGATGCTGACCATCCTTTCGAGAAGATGCTAGTTTCCGGGGCCGATTACCGCCAAGTACACGCGGCCCGGAAGGGCAAGGATGCGCCTTTCAAGCTGGCGACCTGGCGGCGGGCCAACCCTTCCCTTGACGCCTTGCCGGACCTGAAAGCTACTCTCAAGCGGGAAGCTGGAAGGGCAAAGAAGGATGCGGACCGGCTGGCCTCTTTTGAGGCCCTGCGGTTGAACATGGGAACGGCGGACGTGATCGAAAGCTACGTTATCGGCCCCGATGCGTGGGCAGACATTCAAGGCCAAGAGGCGGAACGGCGCGGCCCCTGGGCGTTGGGCGTAGACCTTGGCGAGAATGCGGCAATGTCGGCGGCGGCGGCCTACTGGCCCGAAACCGGACGCCTCGAAGTGTTGGCCGTGTTCCCGCTGAAACCTTCCCTTGCGGACCGGGGCCAGCGTGACGGCGTGGGGCCACTGTATGAACGTCTGGCGGCGCGTGGGGAGCTGTCACAAGCTGGCGAGCTGGTAGCAGACATTGAGGCCCTGCTAGACCTTGTGCTTGACCGTTGGGGCAACCCTACCCTGATTGTCTGCGATACCTGGCGAGAGGCCAAGCTACGGGAGAAGCTGGCCGCCGTCAACTTCCCAATGGCGGGCATGGAATTGAGGCGCAACGGCCCGAAAGACGGGAGCGAGGATTTAGGGGCATTCCGCGAGGCGTGTTTGTCTGGCGGCGTCAAACCCGCTGAAAGCCTCTTGCTAACTTCGGCCCTGGCCTCTGCCCGGACCATAACGGACGCCAGCGGGAACACGCGCCTTGCCAAAGGGACGCAATCGGGCAGACGCCGGGATACCCGCGATGATGCGGTTGCGGCCTCTTTGCTGGCGGTATCTGCGGGCTGGCGGCGGCGCAACGTCCTTGTACGGGAGTTATGACAAGACGGCGGTATAAGCTGGCGGGCAAGCGTTGGGCGGCCCTACGCCGGGCGGCCCTGGAGCGGGATAACTACCGTTGCCGGAAGTGTCACCGGGCGGGCCGCCTTGAGGTTGACCATATCCGGCCCAAGCACAAGGGCGGCGCGTGGTATGACCTGGACAATCTCCAAAGCCTTTGTTTCGAGTGTCACCGGGCCAAGACTTCGGGAGAGTTTACCGCCAGACCGGACCGGCCCGGCTACCGAGAGAAATGGGCCAGTCTCATTAAGGCCCTGTGATACAATATCTTGTATTCGGCTGCTAGGAGATACCAGATATGGACAAACTACTAAAGGCACAAATGGAAGTGTCGGAAAGGCGGGTTGCCTTGTCTGCCCTGCTAGACGCCGACACGCCGGACACCGGCGCAATCGAGGCCGCCAAGACTGCCGTAACTGAGGCTGAAAAGCGGATGCAAGCGGTAATGGTTGCCGAGCCGCCCAACAAGGTTGAAACCCTGACCGCTGGCGATGCGGAAGGGCGGGAGATTCGCCAGCTAATCGCCAAGGCCAACCTGGGCCGGATGGTTGCCGGAATCCTTGAGGAAGGGGAAGGGGAAGGCGCGGACCGGGAACTGCGGCAAGCCCTGGGCATTCCCGCCGACTATATCCCGCTGGCGATGCTGGAAAAGCGGGCCGCTGCCACGTTCACCGGCGACGAACCCGCGACGCCTCTACCGTTCATTGGGCGCGTGTTCCCGGCCTCGGCTGCGGCCTTCTGCGGCGTTGACGTGCAATCCGTTGGCGTTGGTCAAGTGACCGTTCCCGTACTCTCGACCGGCGTAACCATCGGCGGGCCGCACACCGACAGCACGGCGGTAGCAGAATCGACCGGGGCCGTTGCCATTACCACCTTGCAACCCAAGAGGCTAAACGGCAGCTTTGCCGTGAAGCATACGGACTTGGCAACCTTCCCGATGCTTGAGGATGCGCTACGGATGGACCTTGGCGACGCCTTGCAAGACGCCATAGACGTTGACCTGCTGAGGCGGACGGCTGAAGGATTGCTTGACGACGGCGCGGACCCGCCGACCGTTCCGGCCAACGCCGCAACCCTGGCGGCAACCTTCCTTTCCGACCTGTACGGCGCGGTAGATGGTGCCTACGCCAGCAACGTCAATCAAATCCGGGTACTCTACGGCGCCGAAACCTACGCCTATGCTGGCGGCCTGAACATCGTAGCGGCCCACCCGGAAACCGTGATTGACAAGGTTTCCCGGATCGCGGGCGGGATTCTGGTAACTGACAACGCCGGGGCGTACACGGCCAACCGGCAAGAGGCCCTGATAATCAAGGGACCGGCCCGCCGGAACTGTGTCGGCGCGTTGTGGAACGGCGTACAGATAATCCGTGACGAAGTTTCGCGGGCCGCTGAGGGTGAAGTAAGGTTGCACGTAATCGGGATGTGGGACTTCGCGGTTGTGCGGGCCGCCGGTTACGTGCGGAAAGCCTACCGCCGGAGCTAGACAATGCTTGAGACAAGGGGCGTCTACCTGGACGCCGAGATTGAGATACGCCAAGAGGGAGAGCGGCCCGTAATCGCGGGCCGTTTTCCCTATAACAGCCTTGCGACCGTTTCCAACACCGGGCGGCGGCGCAAGGAACGGTTTAGCCCTGGGGCATTCGAGTTTGTCTTGAGGCCAGACCAACGGGCGCGGGAAGTCAACTTTTTGATGGGCCATGACCTTAACCAACCGCTGGCGGCCCGTTCCGCCTCTACCCTGGAATTGTTCGACACGCCAGAGGCGTTGACCTTCCTGGCAACCCTTCCGGCCCTGGCGCAACAAACCACCTGGCAGCGGGATTTCCTACTGGCCCGGGAACAAGGGTTGATTCGCGGGATTAGCCCGGGTTTTCTCATGCCGCCTCGGGACCGCTTCCCGGACGCTGAGATTGACGAACCCGAACCCGGCAACCCTGGCGTGTTCATTCGGACAATCCGGGCCGCCGTGCTTGCCGAGCTTTCGGCGGCAACCCGGCCCGCCTACCCGGACACCACCATTGAGGCGCGGGCGGAAGATTACCAAAAGCGGCCGTATTGGCAGCTTAACCGGGAGGCCCTGCGATGGCTGTAAGCATTGCCGAACTTGCCGACGCCTTGCGCGTTGATAACCCGGATGAACCAAGCGTTTTAGACAACCTAACCCATTGGCTAATGGCGGCGCGGGAACTGATAGCCCACCATGCGGGGCCAGATACTCCCGTTTCTATCAGTGACGCCGGCATAATCCGGTTGGCCGCATATTACTATGACCAACCTTCCACGGCGCGGGGCCAGACCTACGCCAACGCCTACGCCAATAGCGGCGCGGCCTCTTTGCTGGCCCCTTGGGTTGTGCGGCGTCTGGCGTCTGAGGCCCCGGCGGTTGCTGAGGCGGAAACGCCGGTTGAAGTGACCTACGCCATAGCTTCGGGTTGGACCAACCAAGCCAACAACGATGCGCCTATCAACCCGGCCAATTCGGACTTTACGACCTTTGGGACCGGTCTTGAAATACCCTTGCCGCCAGCGACGGAAACGGGCCGGTTGCTGCTTTGGCTAGAGGATAGGACGCCGGGCAATCCGGCCCCGTTGGAGTCTGCCGGATTCACGCATAGCAGCGGGTTGGTGGGAATGACCTTTGACCCTGATTCGCCTTTGGCGTACAGCCTGGACGCCAAGCATGGGCACGTCTGGCGTTCCAACGTGGTGTTGGTGGCCCTGAAACCGGCGTTCCCGGATTCCGTGATTCGCGTGACCTTGGGAGATGGGTAATGCGTTGGCCCTGGACGGCGCGGGCTGAAACCCGCCAAGATACCGATTATGGCGATGCGTTGCTTGAGGCCATTTTCAAGACGGCCCAAGGGCAAAGCGGGCTGGTACGTTCCAACGTGGGCGCGGTAGCTGCGGCGGCGGGTTGGTGGGCGCGGGCATTCGCCAGCGCAACCGTGACGCCGGGGCCGGTTGCTGAGGCTTTCGGGCCGGTCCTAAGAGGCTACACCGGACGGCAACTAATCCTGAAAGGCGAGGCCGTCTTTATCCTGGACGGCGCGGGCGGCCTGAGTCTGACACCGGCGGCCTCTTGGGACGTGGTAGGACCGCCGGACCCGGCCCAATGGGTTTACAAGGCCCAAGTGAACGGCCCAAGCCAAAGCACGATAGTTGAGGCCCCGGCGGGCCGTGTCTTGCATCTGATGTACTCCCGTTCTGAGGCGCAACCCTGGCGCGGCGTTGGCCCCTTGTCAGACTGCCGGGAAACGCACAACCTGGCGCAAGCCCTGGAAACCCGATTACGCCAAGAGATAGGCGGCCCCGTAGGGCAAGCTATCCCTATGCCGGACGGCGGCGGATCTGTTTCTGGCCTTGAGGCCGACGTAAACGCCATGCGGGGCCAAGTGCGGTTGACGCCAAGCACGGCCAACAATTGGCAGACTGGACCGCAAGGCGCACCACGGACGGACTGGCGGGCATTGCGGGTTGGCGCGGAACCGCCGGAAACCTTGCGCGGCCTGCGGACTGACACCGGGCGGGATATTCTGGCCGCTTGCGGCGTTCCTGGCGGGTTGGTGGGGCAATCGGACGGAACAACCCTACGGGAGCAGCTAAGGCAATTCTTGCATATCGGCGTCAACCCGGTTGCGGTTGCCCTGGCCGACACAATCCGCCAGACGTTCGACCTGGCCGCCTTTGGGTTTGATTTTGCGCCTCTTATGGCGTCTGACCTATCGGGAAGGGCGCGGGCATTCGGGCAGCTTGTGGCCGCTGGCAAGACGGTAGAGGAAGCGGCCCGCCTGACTAACTTGCTGGACCTGGACGATGGTTAGCAGACGCGGGGCTTTCGTATAGCCGAGTAGCGGCCCGGCGTGGTGGTATATCCGTTTTGCGGTTGCCGTTTTCCACGTTTTCTAGCTTTATTTGCGATTCCCCTCACCTCCACCAATCATCCCACCGTCCTCATCTGTCACCTTAGGGCTCCCTTGCATCTCTCTTTGCCATCCTACGCGATCAGTCATGTCCCGCCATTGCTGACTGCTGTCTATTTTCTAACCTAAGCTGAGACGGGGGATATGGTGCATTGCCGGATAATCCCATATATTTGGTGCAGTTGATTGATAGACAGGGAGAGTAACCTCGATGCTAGAACTGAGGACCGTAGCGCCTGACGAGTTTGCCGAGTGGGTTTGGGTTGAGGCGCGGGCCTATGGCAACCGGTTGGCCGTTGACCCGGAGGTGTTGCGCCCACATTTCGATCTGGACCGTTCTATAGCGGTGTTCGACCAAGGAAACATCGTTGGCGGCGCCCACTCTCACAAGTTGGAGATGTCCATACCGGGGGGGGCGGCGGTCATAGCCGGGGTGGCCAACATTGAGGTGCAGCCCACGCACCGGCGGCGCGGGGTGATGACCATGATGATGCGTCATCAGCTTAAAGGCGTGCACGACCGTGGTGAGCCTTTAGCCGGGCTGTTTGCCTCCGAAAGCGTGATCTACGGCAGGTTCGGCTACGGTATCGGGTCATTGCATGAACAGTGGAGTATTGATCGCCAGCACACCGGATATGCTCGGCCCTACGAAAGTCCTGGTCGAATCGTTTTTGTCGACCCCGCCGACATTACCAAAGAGTTGCCCGAGGTTTTCCGGCGGAGCACGGTGGGGCGGCCGGGCGTGTTCCAGAGGGCGCGACACCATTGGGAACGGGACTCCCAAGCGCCGGAGCACCGGGAAGGAGGGCAAGGGGGACTCTTTTACGCCGCCTATGAGGAAGACGGAAGAATAGACGGCTACGTAACCTACCGTACCCGGAGACCTACTGTGGTCGTGAACGAGTTGATGGCAGTAACTAAAGAAGCGAATGCCGCGTTGTGGCGGTTCTGCTTTGACTTGGACCTCATGAGCAACACCGAGGCGTTGAAGCGTCCGGTAGACGACCCGATACTGTGGATGTTAGCCGACCCGCGGCGGTTGCAAAGATCGACGCGCGATGGCCTGTGGCTGCGTCTGGTAGATGTCGCTGGCGCCCTAAAGCTCCGGAGCTATTTGGCAACCGACCGGTTAGTATTGGAAATACGGGACGAAGCATGTCCTTGGAACGATGGACGGTTCGAGTTGGAAGGGTCTCCCGAAGGGGCCGCCTGCCGAGTGTCGAGTGCGTCTCCGGACGTGGCAATCGCGGTTTCCGCCTTGGCATCAGCCTACTTGGGGACAGTGAGTTTTCACTACCCTAGCCCAAGCAGGCTTGGCTGAAGAGCGCACTCCAGGGGCGCTGCTGCGGGCCGACCGCATGTTCGCCGTCCAGCACAAACCTTGGACCCCCTATAACTTTTAGTGACGGGGTTGGGCTGAGAACTGCCGTTGACCCTCAACCTGAGGTACTGATAGCATCACCTCTAAATTAAGCCTCAAAAGTTAACCCAGGTCAGGAGAAAGTAAATGGAGCGCCTACGCTTTATCGACGGCGATTCCCACGTTCTGGAGACCGAAGCGATTTGGCAGGACTACCTGGAAAAGAAATACCGGCACCTGATCAACGGGCACGTCCGTTGGGTACGGGCGCCCTCGGGGAACGGCGCCAATGGTGATTTTGACCATAGTCCCCGGGACAACGCCCTGGCCTTTGAACTGGAACTGGAGGTGATGGGGCGGCGGCCCCTGGGAGACCGGGACCCCAACGCCGCCACCAGGAATTTTCAGGACCGCGACCTCGACGATTTAGACTTCGCCTACGGCAAGTGGGCCGACCAAGACTTCCCGGCCAGCGCCTACCGTGAGGTGATGGACGTCCACGGCGTGGACCACATGATCCTCTACCCCACCGCCGGTTTCTGGGCTACCGGGGTCGCCGAAATGGACGGCGAGACCGCCATGGCTATCCGCCGGGCCTACAACCGGTGGCTGGGAGACTTCTGCCAGGAAATCGGAAAAGGGGCTTGCGGCGCGGCGTCCATCGACCTCCGCGACCCGGCGGCGGCGGCCGAGGAGGTCCGCCGGTGCGTTAAGGAGTACGATTTCAAGTCGGTGCACTTGAACCCGGCCCCGGTCCCCAACCTGCGCCTGTTCGATGAGGAATGCGATGTCCTCTGGGATACTTGCGCCGAGTTGGGAGTGCCTGTCGGGTTGCATCCCAGCGCCAATCACCCCTTCGACCAAGGTCTCTTGGACTACCTTCCCGGGCTGAGGAATTGCCGGGCCACCGTATCCTTCGTCATGGGCAGCATGTTGGCTTGCACCGCCTTTATCATGGGCGGCGTGTTGGAACGCCATCCGCAGCTTAAACTTGTTTTCCTAGAGTCCGGCTGCGGGTGGGCCGCGTTCTGGTTGGACCGCCTCGAGGCCGGCATCCAAGGAGGTACCCGCCGTCTGCGAATACAGGGCCTGAACCAAGACCCGGTGGAGTATTTCCAGCGCCAGTGCTTCGTGGCGGCGGACCAAGACGACCCCGGAATCGAGCCATTAATCGAGGCCATTGGCGACCACGTAATCGTGGGGGCCACCGACTTCGGTCATCCGGAGGGGCGGAAGTACTTCAAGGCCAAGCAGGACCTGATGGAGCTTCCCCGGGTGTCCACCGAGAGCAAACGCAAGATCCTGTGGGACAACGCCTTGAGAGCCTATCCCATCGACCCGGAAGAGTAGTAGAACAGTCCAGCTCTCGTCGGCAACCACTTTCGAGGTGTCGCTTACGGCGTAGGGTCGAGCGCCGACGGACCGCACGGCAACGGCTCAGTAGTTCCGGACGTGTAGGGCTAAGTAATGCTGGAACATAGGGGCATTCGATGGGGTTACGTCTTCTTGAGCGCCGCTGCCTACATCGACGGCGAGCAGATGAGGGAACTAATGGTGCAAGCCGTCGAAATGTACTTGCGGGGAGAAACCTCCCGAAACGTCGAGGGCAGTAGCTATGAGGGCCGACTGTATACCGAGATGAAATACGAGGTCATCGGCTCTCTGGGTGGTCAACGCTTCGACTTGGAACTTGATACGACCCAGGGCCAAGACAAGGCCGCCTTTCTAGTCAGCGAACAGACCGGCGGTATGGGCCCAACCATCTCGAGAAACTAGCCTCAAGAGCGGCGGCTCTGAAGGCAGACTGTGTTGGAGGTTGGCTAATGGGTTTCAAGCTGGTGATTTGCCCGCCCAATTACCAAGAGGACTGGCCGGACAAACTGCGAGAGGCGGTCCCGGATATAGACGTGCAACTGTGCCCCACTGTCGGCGAGGCCATGGAGGTCATCGAGGAAGCCGACGCCGCCTTCGGGAATATCGTCCCCGAGCTTTTCGAGCGGGCTAAGAACCTCAAGTGGGTCGCTTGTCCCCAAGCGGGGCCGCAAGCGGGCTACTATCATCAGGCGCTGATCGACAGCGACGTGGTGGTGACCAACACCCGGGAGATTTATAACGACCACATAAGCGCCCACATTATGACCTTTGTGCTCGCTTTCGCCCGGGGTTTTCAGGTGTATTTGCCCCAGCAAGTCGCGGGCGCTTGGAAGCAAAGTGCGCCCGCGATACACCTCCCAGAGGCTACTGCGGTCATTGTCGGTCTGGGAGGTATAGGAGGGGAGACAGCGAGGCTCTGTGCCGAGTTTGGCATGACGGTCATCGGAGTAGACCCGCGGCTCTCGGAAGCGCCGCTAGGAGTGGCCGAGCTACACCGGCCTGAGGCGCTGGCTGACGTGCTCCCCCGGGGCGACTTTGTTGTGGTAACGGTACCGGAGACTCCCGAGACCCAGGGGATGTTCGCGGCACGTGAATTTGCGTTGATGAAACGGGACGCCTTCTTTATCAACATCGGTCGAGGCGCAACGGTGGTCCTCGACGATTTGGTGACGGCCTTGCGGGAAGGGCAGATTGCCGGGGCCGGGTTGGACGTGTTTCAGGTAGAGCCACTGCCTGCCTGGCACCCCCTATGGAGTATGCCGGGAGTGTTGATCACGCCTCACGTGGCGGGGACCGGCCCCTACTTACAGGAGCGCCGCACCGAGCTATTTATCGACAACTGCAAACGGTTCAACGACGGGTTGCCGCTGCGGAACGTAGTCGACAAAGCCAACTGGTTTTAGAGGGACTTTTTACAAGCATTGAGGTTAAGGCTGCCGCAGGGTTCTATCGGTCAGCAGCCGGACTCAGCCAAAGACTCGTGGAGGTCGAAGCGGAATTCCTCGATTACCGGGTTGGAGAGAAGCTTGTTGCACATCTCGCCCACCAACTCCTCCGCCCGGAGGCGGTCGGCCTCGTCCACTTGTACTTCCAGGTACTTACCGATGCGGACGCCTTCAACTTGGGCGAATCCCATGCGCTTTAGGCTGCCCATAACGGTCTGGCCCTGAGGGTCGTTTACCGTCGGCTTTAGGGTTACGTAGATCCTGGCCAGGTACACTTGCTCTCCGTGTTTAAGCTGGGAACCGGAGCTTTGATGGGACCGGGGGTTAATGACCAGCATTGGTTAGGAGTTTACGTTGCGGGATAGTGCCGGTTAGTTGGCTGGCATACTTTGCTGGGAACCGACGCAACTGATCGCGCCCTCCGGTCCCAGCGTGCCGACATAAGTGTCGAAAAACTTTTCAATTCTGTCCTTGTCGACACCGTCCATGACGTCGTTTACGCCCCATGCCGAAAGCGCCACCTGGCCGGGAAGTATCTTGGTGTAGCGGCGAGCCACGCCAAACCGTTCAGCCTCCGCGCCCAAGTCGTCAAACACGTCTCTCAAGGACGCGATTTCGTCCGGTGAGCTGAGATTGTAGCTGACTATTATATTGGAGTGTTCCATGTTATGGACGATTATCTCGTCGGGCACTTCGGTGTCGTAGAACCCACAAGGTTGTGGCGCGCTCCAATGGTCGCCGGACGTGGGTGGAATACTGTTGTATTCCACGGTATCGTTAGACGTATCGTCATCTGAGTCCACGTGATTCGTGGTTGACATAATTTCCTGCGGTGTGCCTATCCCTTCAACATAGGCGTTGGCGGTACCCAAGGTTACGTTGTTGCCGCCGCCAACGCCGATGATGCTGGGAATGGCGAATCCGGCAATGACCAGCACCGCTATCACGGCCGAGGCGATCAGGTACAGCTTATTGGTGGGCCTGCGTCGAGGCCGGGCGGTTGACAGAGTGCCCGCGGACCTGGCGGACCGGGAGAGCGCCCGGCCGCGGCGGCGGCGATGTCTTGAAGTGGGCAAGACTCCTCCTCCCCTAACTTCCCTGACTCCAGGACACGGGGACTCCAGGACACGGGCTCCGGCCCTAGATTCGCTCTCCGGTGAGACGGTGGTAGGCTTCCAAGTAGCGCTCCGTGGTCTTGGCCACCACATCGCCGGGAAGCGGCGGCGCTGGCGGTTCCCGGTCCCACCCCTGGCTGGAAAGCCAGTCGCGGACGAACTGCTTGTCATAATTGGGCTGAGAGCGGCCCGGTTCGTACCCGCTGGCGTCCCAAAACCGGCTGGAGTCGGGCGTCAACAACTCATCGATAAGGATTAGATTGCCATCCAAGAGGCCGAACTCCATCTTGGTGTCGGCCAGAATTATGCCCTTTTCCAGAGCAAAGTCCCGGGCGAATTGATAGACCGTCTTACTAGCGTGAGCCAGTTGTTGAGCTAGGTCCGAGCCTACCATATCCTGGACTTCTTGGTCGGACATATTTTCGTCGTGGCCCTCTTCCGCCTTCGTGGTCGGCGTAAACAGCGGCTCCGGAAACTGTTGCCCTTCCAACAGCCCCGCCGGCATCGGCTTGCCGGAGACGGTGCCTTGGGCCCGGTACTCGGCCCAAGCCGAGCCGGTGATGTAGCCGCGCACGATGCACTCGATGTCGATCCGCTCGGCTTGTTTGACCACCATCGCTTGTCGGGCGATATCGGCGGGAACGCCCGTCGGCGGGAAACTGGCTTGAATCAAGGGCGCCGCTTCGGGCGCGTCGGCCAGCGTCAACAGGTGGTTGGGGACCAAGTGGCTGGTCTGCCGGAACCAGAAAGCCGACATCCGGTTCAATACCACGCCTTTTTCGGGGATACCGGTCGGTAAGACCACGTCAAAGGCAGAGATACGGTCGGTAGCTACCATGAGCAGTTGTCCCGGCGCCATTTGGTAGGTATCCCGAACTTTTCCGCGGTGCAAAAGGCCACGGAGGTTGGTCTCAGTTATCATCAGTCAATACCGCAATGAGTTTAGGCTTGCCTTGTACTAGGGCGGGCCAAGATAAGGCGTTAGCTTGGATACCGTAACCGGACGGCCCACTTTTACTATAGGGTATCCCGGAGCGATTGAATAGGGGGCCTTGGCTCACGCTGGGACTTGGGCCGCTGCCAGACCCAGCCGCTGGAATATGTCGTCCACGTAACGGGTATAGTAGCTGTAGTCGAAAATCCGCTCCAAGTCCTGCACCGAGAGATGGGCCAGGGCCTCTTGGTCGGACTTAAGCAGGCGCCGAAAGTCCTCATTACGGTCCCAGCTCAGGGCGGCGTTCTTTTGGACAATCTGGTAGGCCTGCTCCCGGGCGAGCCCACGGTCCACCAACGCCAAAAGCACCTGCTGGCTAAACACCAAGCCGCGGCTGCTCTCGACGTTGGCCCACATGCGCTCGGGGAAGACGCTCAAGTCGGCGATAATGCGAGTAAAGACGCTGAGGATGTAGTCCAAGGCAAGGCAGGAGTCCGGCAGGATGATTCTTTCCGCCGAGGAGTGGCTAATGTCGCGCTCTCCCCACAAGGCCACGTTCTCCAACGCGGTAACGCTGTGGCCCCGGACCAAGCGGGCCAGCCCGCAAATGCGCTCGGCCAGTTCCGGGTTCCGCTTATGGGGCATCGAGGAAGAACCAGTCTGCCCTTGGCCGAAGGGTTCCTCAACCTCGTGCAACTCGGTGCGCTGTAAAGCTCTGATCTCGGTGGCGAATTTCTCCAAGGACGCCGCGATGAGGGCCAAAGTAAGCACGAAATGGGCGTGGCGGTCCCGCTGTACCACCTGGCTGGACACCGGCTCCACTTCCAGCCCCAGATTGCGGCAGACCCGTTCCTCCACGGAAGGGGGCACGGTGGCGTTGGTGCCTACCGCGCCGGAGACCTTGCCGACCCGCACGTTGTCTAAAGCCGATTCGAGCCGGGAGCGCTGCCGACGCAACTCCTCCCACCAGAGGGCCAGCTTTAGGCCGAAGGTGATCGGTTCGGCGTGAACGCCGTGGGTGCGGCCCATCATGATGGTGTCCTTGTGTTTGAGGGCCTGATGTTCCAGGGCTGCCAAGGCCTCGTTCAAGTCCTGTAACAGCAACGCGCCAGCCTCTCCCATCTGGAGACCCAGGGCGGTATCCAGCATGTCGGAGGAGGTCAACCCCAGGTGCAGCCACCGCCCCTCCGGCCCCAAGCCCTCGGTGACGGAGGTCAAGAACGCCGTGACGTCATGGCGGGTGGTCTCGAAAATCTCCATCATCCGCTGGTGGTTGTATTTGGCTTGGCGTAACCGGGTTAAGTCGTCTTGAGGTATGACTCCTTCTTCAGCCCACGCTTCGCAGGCCGCTAGCTCGACTTGGAGCCACTTTCGGTACTTGTTTTCATCCGACCAGACCAGTTTCATGGCTGGCCGGGAGTAGCGCTCGATCATTTGGCGTTCTCTTCACCTCCTCCCGCCAGGGCCCGATTGACTTCAGGACACGGGCGTCCAGGGTTACGGGAACGCAGCCTGTTTCCTTGGTACTCTCGCACCGCCAGATACATGTCCTGGAAATCGGTGAAGGGATGAAACGGGATGTTCAGGCGGGTGCACTCGTCGGCTAGGGTGCGGTGAGCATATAGAAGATCAGCCTTGGCGGCGGCTTCCAAGTCCGACTGCCCGTCTCCGGCGTAGAAAATGTAGTGGCCTTTGTTCCGGTATTGGTCTACCACCAAGCCCTTCGAGATGCCCTGCCTTTCATGACCGGGACGAGTATGTTCGTAAGTATAGGAGATTTCTTGGACTCCAGGATACGGGGAGGTGAAGCTGGTGTTGACCGCGTGAACCGGCATCCCGGTGTGCCCTTCCTTTGACTCCAAGACACGTGACTCCAGGACACGTGACTCCAGGACACGGTCCAGAAGGGCCTCAATATAAAAGTCCAACCCCACGCTTACAATGGCCATAGGAATGTGCTCGGCTTGGCAGTACTCCCACAATTCTTTGAAATAGGGGCGCAGATTGGCGTGCTGCTTGACATAATCCTGCATGGTGGCCCGATTGACTTGAGGAGAGGCGGCCAGAATGTTGCTAAAGGTGATCTCCTGGTATTCCTTCAGGGTTAGCTCGCCCTGCCTGAACCGTTCCCGGACGGCTTGCCAAGTGGGGTCGCCAAAACGCTCCAATAGCATTTGGGCTACGTTTTGTTCGGCGGCAGTGTCATCGAAATCGACGAGCACTGCGGGGGGCCGTCTATCGCTCCCGCAATTATCGCCTAAGCTCTTGGCGGTAGTCCTCATACGCCTGCCTAATGTCTTCGTATTTGAGTCCCAGGATCTCTGCCGCCAGGTAACCGGCGTTCCGGGCGCCCCAAGACCCCACCGCCACACACGCCACCGGGATACCCGGAGGCATTTGAGCAGTGGCCAAAAGCGCATCCATACCCTTTAGCTCGCTGGAAGCCAAGGGGATACCGATTACCGGCAAAGTAGTCCAAGACGCTAGTGCTCCACCCAAGGCTGCCGACCCTCCCGCGGCCGCTATCAGCACTTCGATGCCCCGGTCGCGGGCCGCTTGAGCGTACTCCCGCACCTTCTCGGGGGTACGGTGGGCCGAGAGGACCCGGACCTCGTAATCGATTTTCATTTGCTCCAAGGTATTCACCGTGTCTTGGACCACCGGCTCGTCCGAGGCGCTACCCATCACGACACCGACTCTGGGCATAACCTACTCCTACAAAGATAAGTCCCGGGAAATGTCCCGTAGAGTTACTAAAGGTTAAACCCGCTACAGCTCCAACTCGTCTCGAAATGCCTCGACCAAGGCCTGCTGCAGGGCGTCTTGTTCGGCCCTAATTTCGACGCCGTTGACCTGTAACGAAATCTGGCGTTCATCCAGGATGATTTCTACCGCGATCTCCCGTTCACCATCCTCTTCCCAAGTGAGGACAGTAGAAAGAACGTCTCCCTCATCCTCATCCAGGTTTACAATGCCCAACTCTTCGGCGTCGTCCTGGCCGCCGCCGCCGGACTCCCAAGACAGGATTGTCTCAACTTCGCCTTGGGCCTGCAACAACGTCTCGTTCATTTGGGAAAGCAAACCGGCAATATCCAGGGAGTTGGCGATACGGGAAAGTTCTAGCCGGTCTTGCTGGAGCCTGGCTTCCTCGGCGTCAACCCGTTGACGCCGTTGGGCCCTCACTTGCGCCAGTTCGTCGCGCAGGCTAATCAGGGTGTCTAGCCATGCCATTACAGACCTCTTTCGCTACCGGGCTCGGAGCTAGTTCGACTGCGCTCACCCTGAGCAGGCCGAAGGGTGGCGGGCCTGGTAATAGAATAAGCGAACTCGTCCACCGATTTGAAGTCAGGAAGTCCAAAGTCCCGGCGCACTACGTCCAAAGATTCCAAGAGGTCCATATAACCGATTCCCATCGGGCCCCGCTTTAACGCTTTGGTGTTTACGCCCAGTTTTCTCAAGGCCTGTTCGGCGTTGGAATTCCACACTGCAAAGAGGGTCGGCTGGGCAACACAGAGAATGTAAGATACAAATTCCTTACCTGCCCCCGCCAGCTTATATCCGCCAGTCTCTGCGGCACACTCTTGAAAGCGTTCTTCCAGCCGTATATTGTCGAAGAGCAAGAAATCAAGGGAATCACGAATTTCGTCCAAGCAGTTACCTTGAAATTCTTGGCGGCGGGTACCGCCCGAAGCTAGATAAAGTGACACCGCCTGTTCTGCTGACAGGTCCGGTAATGCGGACTCGCCAAGCCACACCGCAAATTCCCTCGCTTTGCCCCACTTACGACGCCGGTATTTTTGCAAGGCTGGCGCTTCTTGGCTGACCCGGAAGGCTTCAACCAAGCCCGACCCAGCAGGGCCTACCGCCTTGGCGCCCATACTCCACTCCTATGGCGCACCGCTGCGATGTCATGGCGGTAGAAGGCCTCGTGAAAGTTGATGCTTCGGACTTTATCATACGCCCAGGCGCGGGCCTCCGCCAGCGAGCTACCCCGGCCCACGACCGTCAGCACCCGTCCGCCGCTGGTGACCAACTTCCGGGTATTAGCCTCGGCGGAGACTTTGGTAGCAGCGTGGAAGACCAGGGTGTTTGGGGTTCGGCTCCGCTCACCCTGAGCGGGTCGAAGGGCGGCCTCGTTTAGCCCTTCAATTTCGAAGCCCGTGCCGTAATCTCCCGGATAACCCCCGGACGCCATTACCACACCGACCAAGCTCTCATCACTCCAGGATACCGGGCAGCGGTCCAAGTTGCCTTGCGCACAGGCCAGCATCACCTCTAGGGGGTCGGACTCCAATCTCGGAAGGACTACCTGCGCCTCGGGATCGCCAAACCGGCAGTTGAACTCCAACACCTTGGGACCATCATTGGTTAACATAAGTCCGGCGTAGAGCACGCCCCGGTAGGGTGCACCCCGTTGGGCCATGGCCTGAATGACCGGCTCCATGACATTGTGCCGCACTTCTTGGGCCAAGACGTCGTCCCAAAAGTCCGGAGGTGCAAAACTCCCCATACCGCCGGTATTGGGGCCGCGGTTGCCGTCTTCCAACCGCTTGTAATCGCAAGCGGCGACTAATGAAGAAAGATGCTCGCCGTCACTGAAAGCGAATACGCTTACTTCCGGCCCATCCAGCATCTCTTCGATTACAACCGTGTGGCCCGCCGATCCAAAGGCCATATCGGTCATACAAGCCCTTACCGCGGCAGCGCCCTCCTCAGCAGTTTCGCATAAGAACACGCCCTTGCCGGCAGCCAGTCCATCGGCTTTGACCACCGTGGGAGCCTGGTGGTCTCTCAGGAATGCCAGCGCTTCCGCTTCCTCCCCGAACACCCGGAATTTTGGTGAAGGCACTTGAGACTCCTGCATGACCTCCCGGGCGAAGCTCTTGCTCGATTCCAACCGGGCAGCCTCTTTCGTGGGTCCAAAGGCCGGGATGCCAAGGGCGGTCAGGCGGTCCACGAGGCCCAAGGATAAGGGAAGCTCCGGCCCCACTACCACCAAGTCTATCTTCAAGGAGCTAGCCGCCGCCGCCAAGCCCTCTAGGTCGTCGGGTCGCACGTCCAAGTTGGTGGCGATGGACGCAGTGCCGGCATTGCCGTTGGCTACCCACAGGCCGCCAAGCTGCGGACTCTGGACCAACCGCCACGCCAAAGCGTGCTCCCGGGCGCCGGAGCCTACCACCAACACGTTTATTGGACTCCCGGTTGGAATCAAGACTGACCCGAGCTCCTTATTCCCACTCGATAGTTCCCGGGGGTTTGCTGGTAATATCGTAGACGACCCGGTTGACGCCGGGGACTTCGTTCACTATCCGGCTGGAGATTCTGCCAAGGACGTCGTAAGGAAGGCGTACCCAGTCGGCGGTCATGGCGTCTTCGCTGTTGACCGCCCGAATGGCGCACACGTAGCCATAGGTGCGGTAGTCGCCCATTACCCCCACGGTGCGGCTGTCGCTGAGTACCGCAAAGCTCTGCCATATCTGGTCGTAGAGCTGGGCGGCTTTAATCTCGTCGATGACAATCCAGTCGCAGGCCCGTAGCATATCCAGCCGTTCCCGAGTAACTTCGCCGATGATCCGAATCGCCAGACCCGGACCGGGGAAGGGTTGCCGGTACACCATCTCATCGGGCAGTCCCAACTCCAAGCCAACCTGGCGTACCTCGTCCTTGAACAGGTAGCGCAGCGGTTCCACTAGATTCAGTCTCATGTGCTCGGGCAGACCGCCTACGTTGTGGTGGGTCTTAATGCGGGCCGACGCTTGGTTCTCCCGGGTCTCGCTTTCGATCACGTCGGGATAAAGAGTCCCTTGAGCCAAGAAATCGGTCTGCCCCAGCTCGGAAGCCGCATCTTCGAAGACCCGGATAAACTCTTCTCCAATGACTTTGCGCTTTACCTCCGGGTCGGTCACTCCGGACAGCTTGCTCAAGAACCGGTCAGACGCGTCGGTGTAGACTAGATTCAGTCCCAAATTGCGTTTGAAATCGGCTTGCACCCGCTCGGCCTCTTCCAACCTTAGCAGGCCGTTATTAACGAATATACAGGTGAGTTGATTGCCGATGGCCCGGTGTAACAACACCGCGGTCACTGTAGAGTCCACTCCGCCGGAAAGGGCGCAGATTACCCGTCCGTCTTTTACCTGGCTACGGACCCGCTCTATCGAGTCGTTAACGAAGCTTCGTGGCGTCCAGGTCCCTTGGCAACGGCAGGTTTCGAACAAGAAGTTTTCCAGGATCGCGGTCCCCAGTGGGGTATGGTGTACCTCGGGGTGGAACTGGAGACCGAAGATACCCTTGCCATTCCCAATGGCAGCCACCGGGGAGTTTTCAGTAAAACCCAGGGTTTCAAATCCTGGGGGAAGCTCCTCCACCCGGTCGCCGTGGCTCATCCAGACCGGAAATGACTGGGGCATCTCCCGGAACAGAAGGTCTGAGGTGGCATTCTGATGCAGCAAGGCCGAACCAAATTCCTGCTTGTCGCCGGGAGCTACCCGTCCGCCCAATTGGTGGACTAAGGCTTGCATACCGTAGCAAATCCCGACTACCGGCAAGCCCCGGTCGAATACCCATGCCGGCGCCATCGGCGCTCCCGGTTGGTACACGCTGGCCGGACCTCCGGATAGAATTACTCCCTTAACACCGTGGTGCTTGACCGAGTCCCAAGAGGCGGAGGCGGGAACAATCTCGGAGTAAACCTTTAGCTCCCGGACCCGCCGTGCAATCAAGTGGGTGTACTGGGAGCCGAAGTCGACGATGACGACGGCTTCCCGGGAGGCGGAGGGGATGACGAAGGCTTCGGCTTCATTGTAAGAGGCTAGTTTCTCTTCTTTCTTCAATGGGGCCGCCTCCCTAGATTAGGAATTGATAGAGGGCCATTTAGTCATTTATGAAAGCCTTTCGGGATGTCCGGATTATACTGAAGGATGCCATGGATAGTACAGATGGCCGGTTCGTCGGTCGATAGTAGGTCGCTGGCGTCAACCCGCTGTGCTATACTCGGACGCAGACAGTTGGCTAGAGCCTTGGCAACTTCCAGTCTCTATGACTTCGTGCAGCCCCTCTTCAGCCCATAGCCGCTTCGAAATGAAGCTCCCTAAAGCGACTCTACGCAATGACATCGTCGAGGGAGTCCGGGTGCTTAACTCGGGCGGGGTGGTAGTTATTCCCACCGACACCCTTTATGGCTTGGCCGCAGACGTTTTTTCGACCCCGGCGCTGGAGCGGGTATTCGATATCAAGCGAAGGCCGCAGGGTTTGCCGTTGCCCGTGCTCGTATCCTGTTGGGACCAAGTAACGGCGGTGGCCCCAGAGTTTCCGAAAGCGGCCCGCCAACTGGCCGAGCGGTTTTGGCCAGGGCCGCTGACTCTAGTCTTGCCCAAGGCGCCCGGGATTTCGGATATTCTAACCGGCGGCCGCGATACGGTAGGGGTCAGGATGCCGGACCACCAAGTGCCCTTGGACTTGGCCCGTGAGTTAGGCAGGCCCATCACTGGCAGCAGCGCCAACCGCAGCGGGGCCCAAGACTTGACCACCTTGGAGGAAGTGGAAGCGGAGTTGGGGACTGACGTAGATTACATAATCCGCTCGGGCCCGGCGCCCCAAGGCGTCCCTTCCACAGTAGTCGAGTTCACCGGCGGCGTACCTCGGTTGGTGAGACAGGGTGTTGTTCCCTTCGCAGATATTTTGGCGGCAAGCACCTAAACTATGGCCGCGAATACATCCGCTCCCTTCGATTATGAAGCCTACAGGCATTCCTTGGACCAAGAGTTGCGGGATGTATTCTCTACCCGTCAGGGGTTCCTGTACGACGTATTGCGCTATCACTTGGGTTGGACCGACCAAAACGGACACCCGGAGTCCAACCGGAGGCCCTTATACCTTCCCACGCTGCTAGCTCTGGTCTGCTGCGAGGTTTTGACCGGCGATTTCGACGCTGCCTTACCGGCGGCCGCCGGTGTGGACTTGGTTCACAACTTCACTCTGGTCCACAGCGACGTGCAGGCGCCTAGGCCGGATGCCCAGGACCGCCCCAGCATTTGGTGGGTGTGGGGACCGGCCCAAGCCATCAACGCCGGCGACGGGTTGCACGCCTTGGGACGCACCACTATAATGCGCCTGGCTCAGCAGGGGGCCACTCCAGAGCGGGTGCTACAAGCGGTGGAGTCCCTCGACCGTGCGTGCTTGACCCTGTGCGAAGGCCACTACCTGGACTTGGAGTTCCAGGACCGGATGATAGTTTCCAGCGGGGCGTATTTCGATATGATCGCCCGTAAGGCTGGCGCCCTAGCCGGTTGTGCTGCCGAGGCTGGCGCGCTGGCCGCTGGTGCCGCACCGCCGGTCTGTGAGCAATTTCGTGAAATGGGCTCTAAGTTAGGGATGGCCTGGCAGATTACCCAGGATGTGACGGACTTGTGGGGAGCCCAGGGCGATGCCATGACTGCCAGCAACGTCCTCAACAAAAAGAAGAGCCTGCCTTTGATACGTGCCCTGGAAGTTTCCGACGTAGCCGCCAAGCGTAACTTGGGGTCCATCTACATGCAGCGGGTGTTGGAGCCGGAGGACGTATCGCGCTTGCTTGAGATTCTTGACCGGTCGGATGCTCGCCAGTACTCTCAAGCAAAGGCCGCAGAGCTGTCGGGCCAAGCAATGGAGTGCCTAAGTGGAATCGATTTGGTGGACCACGGTTTTGAGGCCTTAAGTGGTCTTGCTCAGCGCGCCTGGGCTGGTGAGCCTTAAGGAGCCCACACAGGCCGGTCCTTGCCAGCACCCATTTATTGATGGGAGGGTGGTAAATGCGGGTTGGTGAGTATTTCACAGGGCATCCCCATGTTCCAGAAGAGGAACCACCAGATTAACCGCCACATAAGCCCCCGAGGTTGCACAATATAGCGGCCTTTTGATGAGTAGTGAGTTTCTATAGTGAAACGGCCGATTACTGAGTTGGACGTGACGGGCAAACGAGTGCTGGTCAGGGTGGACTTCAACGTACCCATTGAGCAGGGTGTCGAGGCCATCGCCTCTTACGACCAGCGGTTAAGGGCAACGCTGCCGACCATTGACTATTTGACGCAAGAGGACTGCCGGGTAGTCCTGTGCTCCCATTTGGGGCGTCCGGGAGGACAGACCGTCGAGTCTTTGCGATTGGCCCCGGTGGGCGACCGCTTGGCGGTACTGTTGGGTCGGCCGGTGCAGAGTATCGAGGATATCGTAGGCCCCGAGTCGAAGTCGGCGGTTGCCACAATGCAACCGGGCGACATCATCCTGCTGGAAAACTTGAGGTTTGATCCCAGGGAAGAGAAGAACGACCCGGACTTTGCCCGAGAATTGGCGGCACTGGCGGACTGTTTTGTCATGGACGCCTTCGCCGTGGCCCACCGGGCCCACGCTTCAACCGTGGGAGTGCCCGCGCTTTTGCCATCGGCCATGGGACTTTTGGTACAGCGGGAAGTGGAGTCATTGGGCCGCGCGTTGGAAATTGGCGATGATGGGAGGCCTTTGGTGGCCTTAATGGGGGGCGCCAAGGTTAGTGACAAGATATTGGTATTGGAAAACCTATTGGACAAGCTCGACCACCTGATTATTGGCGGAGGCATGTCAGTCACCTTCTTGCGAGCCCAAGGTTACGGAACGGGGGCGTCGTTGGTTGAGGAAGACCGGCTTGAGTTTGCCGGTCAAATCCTAGACCGGGCCAAACAACGAGGAATCGAGGTCCACCTGCCGGTGGACCTGGTGGTTGCCGACCAGTTTGCCGCTGACCCTAACGAAGTAAAGACCGTCTCGATAGACCAGGTAGGCGAAGGTCAATTCATCATGGATATTGGGGAGGCGACGGCCCGGTCCTTCTCCGAGTCCCTGGCTAAGTGTAAGACCATCGTGTGGAACGGGCCCATGGGAGTCTTTGAGATGCCCCGATTCAGCCAGGGTACCCGTTCTGTGGCCGAGACCATTGCCGGACTGCCCGGTGTGGCCAGTGTGGTCGGCGGCGGGTCCACAGCGGAATCAGTAGAAGAGCTGGGGCTGATGGAGCGTATGACCCATGTCTCCACCGGAGGGGGCGCTTCTTTAGAATTCCTGGAAGGCAAGGAGTTGCCGGGGCTAGCGGCCTTACCCGACGAGTAGAAGAAGCCTCGCAAAATTCCCGGACTGAGGGGCGATCAATGATAGACTTGGACGAACTTCGAGACTGCTACATCTCAACCTCCTCAAAAATCGTCATGCTGGTGGTCGACGGACTAGGCGGCTTGGCGCATCCTGACACCGGGCTATCGGAGTTGGACCAAGCCCGCATACCTAATTTGGACGCTATGGCCGCCGAGAGCGCCTGCGGGTTAACCACACCGGTGCTGCCCGGGGTGGCGCCGGGCAGCGGCCCCGGGCACTTGGCCTTGTTCGGCTACGACCCTCTCAAATACATGATCGGCCGGGGGGCTTTGGAGGCCTTGGGCATAGACGTAGAGTTGCTGCCGGGGGATGTGGCGGCTCGGGGTAACTTTTGTACGGTCGACGCTAACGGAGCTTTAATCGACCGGAGAGCGGGCCGAATACCCACCGAGTTGAGTGCGCCGCTATGTGACCGGTTGGACCGCATCCAGGCAGATGGCGTGCAAATAGACGTTTTTCCGGTGCAAGACTACCGGTTCGTCTTACGGCTAAGAGGCGAAGGGTTGTCGGAAGCGGTCTCCGAGACCGACCCGCAACAGATGGGCGTACCCCCCTTGGCAACTAGGGCGTTAAGCTCGGAGGCACAGAAAACCGCCCAAGCGGTAAACGACTTCTTGACCCAAGCCGAGCGACTCCTCTCTGAAGAGGAGCGTGGGAATATGGTGTTGCTGCGAGGCTTTGCCCGGTTGCCATCCCTCCCTCCCATGGGTGAGGTGAGCCGTCTTGACCCGGTGGGAATCGCTGCCTACCCCATGTACCGGGGTCTAGCCACAGTAGTCGGCATGAATGTGATTCCTACGGGCGGGACCTTTGCCGACGAGGTGGAAACGCTGCGAGGGAATTTTGATAACCACGACTTCTTTTTCATTCACTATAAGCCGGCCGACGCCGCTGGCGAGGACGGCGACTTTGACGCCAAGGTTAAGCGCTTGGAAGAACTGGACCCCTTCATACCCCAGATTCGAGCCTTGGAGCCGGATGTGTTCATGGTGGCTGGAGACCATGCAACCCCGGCAATCATGGCCGGACATAGCTGGCATCCCGTGCCCTTCATGTTGCATTCCAAGCTGACCCGAGGCGAGGGGATTTTCGGGTTCAACGAACGCGCTTGCGCCCAAGGCTCCATTGGGCGCATACCGGCCACCCAAGTAATGCTTTTAGCGCTGGCCCACGCCGGTAAGATGACCAAGTACGGGCCCTAAATGATCGCCTTTGCCCTTCGACAAGCTCAGGATGAGTGGTGCAATCATCCGTCTAGGGCGGACAAATAACCTATTGAGGACTGGTCCGTGGCGAACCCAATAGTTGCCGGCAACTGGAAAATGAACACCAACTTGGCCGAGGCTGTTGAGTTGGCCGCCCAAGTGAGGACTGGAGCCAGCTCTCTAAGCGGCGTGGACCTTATTCTCTGCCCGCCCTTCGTGTCCCTAGCCGCCGTCCGGGAAGAGGTAAAAGGGACCCCGGTGAGTATTGGGGCCCAAAACATGCACCACGAAGACTCAGGGGCGTTCACCGGCGAGATAGCTCCGCCGATGCTCGTGGGTCTCTGCGACTACGTGATTCTGGGACATTCCGAACGTCGGCAGCTTTTCGGCGAGACTAACGATTTAATCAACGCAAAGGTCAAGGCTGCGGTCCGGCACGGTCTGCGCCCGATCCTATGCGTGGGGGAAACCGCGGAACAACGGGAAAGCGGGCGAGCCGCCGAGACCGTTAGCGGGCAATTAGAAGCTGGCCTTGCGGGGGTAGTTGACATAACGGCTCTAGTTGTGGCCTACGAGCCGGTGTGGGCCATCGGCACCGGGTTGGCCGCCACTCCCGAGATCGCCGCCGACATGATGGGCGGCGCAATCTTAGAGACGCTCACGCTGCTCTATCCTGACGTCGCTGCTGCGGTACCGCTGCTTTATGGCGGTAGCGTAAATCCTGGGAACGTTTCCGGCTTTGCTGCTGAGGAGTGCATCCAAGGCGCCTTGGTTGGTGGAGCCAGCCTGCGCGCGGACCAGTTCTTGGAGATAGCGCAATTGACGGCGGGGGCCAAAAGTAGCTGATTGGCCAAGGCCAATCAGCCCTTGCCTTCCAAGGGTTGGCGTGTTAAGGGTAGCTGTGTGACCTTAGCACTCGGTCTCATCGGGCTAAATGCAAAGGTGACGGCGTAGCTAAGACCCCTGTCGTCTTCATCGTAGGGCCCACGGCCGTGGGCAAGTCGCGGTTGGCCCTAGAGTTGGCCCGGCGATTTGACGGCGAAATAATCAATGCCGACAGCCGTCAAGTATACCGGCGCATGGACATCGGCACCGCCAAGCCCTCCCTCCAAGAACGAAGCCTAGTCCCTCACTACCTCTTTGACATCCTGGACCTGGGCGAAAACTTCGACGTTGCTACCTTTGTATCCCTCGCCCAAGCGGCCATCAAGGACATAACTGCTCGGGGACACTTGCCCATCATTGCGGGAGGCACCGGGCAATATGTCTGGGCGCTGGTGGAAGGATGGCAGGTGCCCGCGGTCCTGCCCGACCCCGCGTTCCGTCGGCAAAAGCTTCAAGAGGCCGAGCGTCACGGGCCAGAGTTTGTGTACCAGCAGCTACAGACGACTGACCCGCTTCGCGCTGCCGAGATAGACCCCCGTAATCTGCGCCGGGTCATCCGGGCTTTGGAGGTGAAACGGGGCCTTAAATCGGGACGAGAACCCGAGGTCGAACCCCAACCGTTGGTGAAAAGTCGCATCATCGGTCTAACCATGGAGCGGCAGGCCCTATACCGGCGTATCGACGATCGCGTGGACCGGATGATGCTTTCCGGACTGGAAAAAGAGGTGCGGGACTTGGCCGCAAGCGGTTACCTTCTCGGCAAAGGCCCGCTTTCCAGCCCAGGCTACCGGGAACTGGGTCAATACCTGGACGGCCAGATATCCCTGGAAGAAGCAGTCCAGCGCACCAAGTTCCAGACCCACCGCTTGGTTCGGCGCCAGTATACTTGGTTCAAGCCGACCGATAGCCGCATCCAGTGGCTGAATGCCGCGGCCCCTGATCTCGAAGCTCAAGCCCAACGCTTAGTGGAAGAGTTCCTAAGCGACTGAGTCTCCTATGGTACAATGGGCCCAAAATCTCACTGGCTAAGGGACGCATTTCCTCAAAGCCATTCTGAGACACGGACATAGATCACGGACATAGATCAATGAAGTTCACCAAAATGCACGGGGCCGGCAACGATTACGTGTACGTCGACGCCCGCCGCTTGGACCACGATTGGCCCAGCTTGTCACGCCAGATGAGCGACCGCCACTTTGGGGTAGGCGGTGATGGGCTGATTTTAATCATGGAGTCGGACCAAGCCGACTTGAAGATGCGCATGTTTAACGCCGATGGGTCCGAAGGCGAGATGTGCGGCAACGGCATTCGCTGCTTCGCTAAGTACGCTATCGAGCGGGGTATCGTACCGCCGGGCCGAGGTTCCCTTGACGTTGAGACCCTGGCCGGCACTCGTACAATCGTGCCGGTCTATGACGGAGACCGGGTTATCTCTGCCCGAGTAGCGATGGGTCGTCCCGGTCTAAATCCGGATGACTTGCCGGTTATATTGGAGCCGCCGGAGCAACATGCCGAGGGCCC
Source organism: Dehalococcoidia bacterium (assembly GCA_965220245.1). Taxonomy (GTDB): domain Bacteria; phylum Chloroflexota; class Dehalococcoidia; order Lucifugimonadales; family UBA3495; genus CBDCPI01. Next base: position 95,283 of record CBDCPI010000013.1, on the reverse strand, counting down.
GGTGATTGGCTACCCCTATGAGAAGGACGGCTTTACGCTGCCGCTAACCTTTGTATCCATGGGTAATCCTCACGCAGTGGCCTTTTTGGAGCCGCCGGTAAGCGAGTTTCCCCTGCACGTTACCGGCCCCAAGGTCGAGCACGACCCCATGTTCCCGAGAAGGGTCAACTTCGAGGTGGTCAACCTGGGCTCCCAGGGCAACCTGACGGCGCGGGTCTGGGAGCGCGGTTCCGGAGAAACCTTGGCCTGCGGCACCGGGGCCTGCGCTATCGCGGTGGCCGCCCATCTCCGAGGAGTAGCCCACGGTAAAGTTGACATAAGTTTGCCCGGGGGTGTCTTGGGCATCGAATGGGATGGTGAAGGCGAGGTCTATTTGGAGGGGCCTGCGGTGGAGGTTTTCAGCGGGGAGTGGGCTGTCTAGTGAACAGCATTGGGACCGAGAAGCTGACCTACGAGTCGTGGCTGGCGCTTCCGGAGACGAAGCAACGGTACGAAATCGTCGATGGAGTATTGCATGTAGCCCCTTCAGCGATTCCGGACCATCAATGGATTACGGGGGAGATATTCGTCAGGCTCTGGGAATTCGTGATGGTCAACGGACTGGGGATCGTTCTAACGGCGCCCAGCGACCTTCTTATCCAACGCCAACCCTTGAGGGTCAGGCAACCCGACATAATGTTCTTCAACGCTGAACGAACTGGGTTCCTGGGGCGCTCGCACCTCAAGGGGTTACAGATATTCGAGGTCCCGCCGGACCTGGTCGTGGAAGTGTTGTCTCCAAGCAACTCCCGCCGGGACATTCAGGATAAGCTGGAAGACTACCGTCAAATCGGCGTGCTGGAGTGCTGGCTGGTCGACCCCGAGACAGACACGGTGGGAGTCATAAAACTCACTTCAGAGGGCATCGCTCCCGAGGCGGTATATGGCGCGGAGGACACCCTGCGCTCCGCGGTATTGGAAGGGTTAGAGTTGCCCCTCCGGCAAATCTTTGGGTAGACCAGTCTGGCATCACTCCTCCGCAGATGATTTGGAGAGCAGGACGTGAAGCTCTATAAGTTGCCAATAGTGCTGTACGAACCCTCGGAGGACACCAACGACATGTATATGGCGGAGGTCCCGTTATTGCCGGGATGCCGCGCTTGGGGAGAAACGGGTTCGGAAGCATTAGAGTACGTCAAGGGGATGGCGGAAGCGTTTATCGAGTCATACCGTGACAGAGGAATCCCACTACCTGAGGATGTGGAGGCACTGGAGATTGAGGCAACTGGTCCGGCTATTGCTGGGGAGATCATGGTTGCAGCATGAATTACCCTCAACCAATCTATGAAGGACAGGGACTACCAAGATGAAGTTTTCTGAACGGTTGAGCAAACTGGCTCCCTACCCGTTCGTCGAAATCTCCCGCATCATTGCCGAAAAGCGGGCCGCTGGCGTGGATGTGGTTACCTTCGGTATCGGCGACCCCGACATACCCACGCCGCCGCCCATTATTGACCGCTTGTTGACGGCGTCTCAGCACCCTCCCAACCACCGGTACCCGGAAACCGACGGTCTGCCCGAGCTTCGCCGGGCCATCGCCCATTGGTATCAGCAGCGGTTCAACGTGACCTTGGACCCGGACAAAGAGGTGCTTCCTCTCATCGGAGCCAAGGAGGGTATTGGCCACGCCGCCTTTTGCTTCTTGGACCCCGGCGACATTGCTTTGGTCCCGGACCCGGCCTACCCGGTGTACGGCGTGGGCACAATGTTTGCTGGGGCCGAGAGCCACGTAATGCCCCTCTACGAAAGGAATGGCTGGCTACCGGAGTTGGACGCCATCCCCGCAGACGTGGCCCGGGCGGCCAAGGTCATGTGGCTCAATTACCCCAATAACCCAACTTCCGCGGTTGCCACCGAAGAGGACTTTACCGCCGCCATCGCCTTTTGCCGAGAGAACGATATTGCCCTCCTCCACGATGCGGCCTATAGCGAGGTCGGGTACGATGGTTACACTGCCTCTAGCTTTATGCAGGTCGACGGTTCCGCCGAGGTAGGAATGGAGTTTCACTCTCTTTCCAAGACTTACAACATGACCGGCTGGCGTATCGGCATGGCGGTAGGCAACACGGACATGGTTAGGGCGTTGTTTCAAATCAAAGCCAACCTGGACTCGGGCATTCCCCAAGCCGTGCAGGAAATGGCGATGGAAGCGCTGACCGGTCCGCAGGACTGCGTGGAGGATAACGTAGCCATCTATCAGAGGCGCCGGGACCGGGTCATCACCGCTTTGGGTAACCTGGGTCTCCGCGCCCCGGTTCCGCGGGCCAGCTTGTACGTTTGGGCGGCAGTGCCCGAAGGCTATACCTCCGCTGAGTTCGCCGCCCGCCTGCTGGACGAAATCGACATCGTGGTGACGCCGGGGTCTAGCTACGGCCAGTATGGAGAAGGTTATATCCGGCTGTCATTGACCACCCTCGATGACCGGGTGGAGGAGGGATGCCGTCGCCTTGAGAGCTGGCAAATCCCGCCACCCCCAGGAGGCTGAACCCATAGCCAAGCGCTCGATACCCACTCAACCAAGACCGGAGCAGGCGGTCTTGGTGGCCGTCGAGTTAAGGGATGGCCCTCGGCTCTGGACCCTTGACGACACCCTAAACGAGTTGGACTATCTGGCTCGGGCTGCGGGCGCCGAGGTGGTGAGCCGGGTGAGCCAGAGGTCGGAGCGGTTGACGCCGACCTACGTGGGCAAGGGCAAGCTAAAGGAAATCTTGGAGGAAGTGTCGGCCCATCACGCCGACGTGGTCATCTTCGACGACGAGCTTACTCCCACCCAACAACGGAACCTGGAAAACACCCTGGGCATCAAGGTAATCGACCGCACAGCGCTCATTCTCGATGTTTTCGGCCGTCACGCCCGTACCTATGAAGGTAAGCTTCAGGTGGAGTTGGCCCAGCACAAGTACCTGCTGCCGCGCTTGGCCGGTCAATGGTCTCACTTGGAAAGACTCGGCGGAGGCATCGGCACCAGAGGTCCCGGAGAGACCCAAATCGAGACCGACCGGAGGCTGGTCCGCCGCCGGATCCAACGGATAGAGCAAGAACTGGAAGGGGTACGCCGGCGCCGCACGCTATACATGGGGCGGCGGAAGAAGTCCAGCATCCCCACTGCCAGCTTGGTCGGTTACACCAACGCTGGCAAGAGCACGCTGTTCAACGCCCTCAGCGACGCTAAAGTCGACGCCGAAGACCAGCTATTTTCCACCCTCGACCCGGTGACCCGCCGGGTCAGGCTGCCCTCCGACGGACAACTGTTGCTTACCGACACGGTGGGTTTCATTCAGAAGTTGTCTCCTACGGTAGTGGCCGCCTTTCGGGCGACTTTGGAGCAACTGACCGACGCCGACATACTACTTCACGTAGTCGATATTACCAACCCCAAGGCCCCGGAGCAGACCGAGGTGGTAGAAGGTATCCTTGAAGACCTTAAGCTTGGCGACCGGCCCCGGCTGCTGGTGGCCAACAAGACCGACCTGCTTTCTCCTGCTGCCAACGGCTCGGCCTCCACGCCGGTTTCCACTCGGACTCTCGACGCCCGGGGCAGCGTCTTTGTTTCTGCGGCCAAGGGATGGAACCTGGACCAACTACTGCAGAAGGTTGAAGCCAAGTTGATGAGTGTCGACGGCCCCCTTACCGTCTCCGTCTCTGGTGTTACAGGCTGACGCTATAGCGCCGGGGGCCTGAATCAAGTTCAGACCTTGGTTCGCACAAGATACGTTATGTTACCATAGCACCCTGAGCCCCTTTACATAACCTGGTTTTCGGGCTTTATGTAAGGCGAGACGGAGACTATGCGTCGGTGGCTTACCGACGCGAGAGAGGTTTATGCGCTTGGCGGGAAAGGTTGCGCTGATCAGCGGCGGCGCTCGGGGCATCGGCGGCGCCACCGCCCGGTTGATGGCCGGTGAAGGGGCTGCCGTGGTCATAGGCGATGTGCTGGAGGTCGAGGGGCAAGAACTTGCGAGCCAAATCGCCGGGGCGAGAGGCCGTATAACCTTCGTGCGCTTGGACGTTACCAGCCAGGAAGACTGGGAAAACGCGGTACGGGTCGCTGTAGGCAACTACGGTAAGCTGGACGTGCTGGTCAATAACGCTGGGATCAGCCGCCGGACCGGAGTCGAGGAAACCTCCGAAGATTCCTGGGACGAAGTGATGGACGTTAACAGCAAGGGTGTATTTCTCGGCACCAAAGCAGCCCTTCCGGCCATGCGTGAAGTCGGCGGCGGGTCAATCATCAACATCTCTTCAATCTACGGCATTGTTGGTAGTCCGGTCTCGGCGGCCTACCATGCCTCCAAGGGCGCGGTACGTATCTTCACCAAGTCCGTGGCAGTGCAATATGCCTCGGAAGGGATCAGGGTCAACTCGGTGCACCCCGGATTCGTCGACAGCCCAATGACCGCTCAGCACCACGCCGCGCCCGAAGTGCGGCAGGACCGGACGGGCCGCACGCCGTTGGGCCGCTTGGGCGTCCCCGAGGATATTGCCTCCGGGATCCTCTACTTGGCTTCCGACGAGGCGTCCTTCGTCACCGGCAGCGAGCTTGTTATTGATGGCGGCATGACCGCCGCCTGAGCCGTTACCAGGTTATGTAAGCTGGCGAAGGGCTTGCGGCTACGGCGGTTGGGCCCACACCCGCAGGTAGTGGGCCCAGTGACCTTGCCAAGGATGGTACCGGCGGGCAATCGTCAAAACATTCTCAGGACCCATAGTCAAACCACCTTGGTACACTCGGGCAGCCGCGTCCAACAAGCCCTGGTCTGGCAGCGGCACCGTTTCGCCCCGTCCCAGTCCCCGCACCAAGATGAAGCTGGCGGACCAAGGGCCGATGCCGTTGATAGTCCGTAGCCAGTCATCAATTTCCCCAAAGTCCGCCGAGGTTAGAAAATCGGAAGACACCAAAGCAAAAGACCTTGCGGCGTCAATCAGGAACTCCCCGCGGCGCAGGTTCCGAGCTACGAACGCCAAATCCCCTTCGTTACAACCGGCCAACTCCTCGGGTTCCGGGAAGGCCCAATAGATGACACCGTCCCATTCGACGGCGTGGCCGAAACTGGTAATCAAGCTGCGGTACATGTTCCTGGCAGTTGTCTGGCGGTTTCGCTGGCTGAGGATAGCCCATACCGCCGCCTCGAAAGGGCTTTGGAATCTAACCGGGTGATATCCATACAAAGCTTGGATCACGGGCCTGAATTGGGGGTCATCGGCGGCCCGCGCATAAAACCCGCTCAGGTCGAGTTCCAGGCTGAGAAACTCGCGGAGCCGTTCCTCGAAAGCCCGCAGCAGGCCCTTGGGTAAACTGCTCGCCGAATACAACGTATAAGCCAGCCCCGGGTTGCCGGGGTTTCCACTTCTGGCTACGATGCTGAGCACGGTCTGGCCGCACACACGGAAGGCCTTGATAAAGGAGTCTTCCCCGGCCACTTGGTCCATCGCTGGGGGAGGATTGGGGCGCAGATAGTCCAGGGTCTTGGCAAAGTCGAAGGGCGGAGTGGCCGGGACTTTGCCTCTAGTTGTTGCTGGAAACGACGTTGGCGGCATATTTGGGCGTATACTGGATACAGTGGACTTAGGCTGACAGCTACTCATAATGGCAATCTATCTTAGTTTCGCCCGAGCTACCAGGGTTGCAGCCCTTATTGGGGCTGCCTATAATTGAATCTGGCCCGTAGTAAGCGGGAGGGCGGTTAGCTCAGTGGTTAGAGCGCCTCGTTCACACCGAGGAGGCCGGAGGTTCAAATCCTCCATCGCCCACCATAAGACCAGCCAAGGGTGCTCCGGGCCTGGACTAGCCGAGGTGGCGGAACGGCAGACGCGCTGCGTTCAGGGCGCAGTGTCCTTACGGATGTGTGGGTTCAAATCCCTCCCTCGGCACCAATGCCAGGGTGGCCATCAGCGATGGTTGCCCCGGACGGGGAAACAGCCAGGCTTTTCTTGGCACAACGCGCGCTTGTAGCTCAGTGGATAGAGCGCTGCCCTGCGGAGGCAGAGGCCGTGGGTTCGAGTCCCGCCAAGCGCGCCATCCTACCGGATGTTGTAACTCCATAGATTCTCTCTACCGTATACTCTATTCAGTGGCCCTAGTTTTCAAGAAATTAGAGCTCCAAGCAACTTTTCGAGCGCTACCTACCGGTCCCAGAGGCCATCGAAAATTTCCTCTTGGACCAGGAGATCAGCAACCGTTCCCGGGGGACCATTGAGGCCCAGCGGATCGTCTTGGGGTTCATGGCCGAGTTCGCCCGGGAGGTCGGCTAGCCCATGGTCGACGGGCTCAGCAAGTTCCATCTCCGCCAGTATTGGCGGCGCTTAAGGGCTGGCCCAAGCGTTCCGGCGAGGACGGCCCCATCAGTGACTCCTACTACGGAACCAGTACTGGAGGATCAAGCGGTTCTTCAACTGGTGCGTCTCCGAGGGTTATGTCAAGGAGAACCCTCTCTCTGACATTCCGCACCCGAAGGTGCCTCAGGCGGGAGGAAATCGCCCGGCTGACGGTGGGGAGCGTCGACCTCATGGAGCGGCGTGTCCTGGTTGAGGGGAAGGGACGCCGGGAGCGGTACATGTACTTGAGAGCGGTTACGATCCGGGCGATGGGCCGGTGCGGGATGCGCTGGAGCCTTGGACTGCCGGGGTGGGCCGATGAACCAGGACTGGCTGAAGCGGTTGGGACGGAGGGGCGGTCTTCCCGGTCTGCACCCCCACATGTTCCAGTACACGTTCTCGATCAACATGATCGGGGCTGAAGTGCCCCTGCCTACCCTCCTTGGAGGTGATGGGGGCTGGACGCGGGTCCCGCAGACCTACTTGGCGACACTGGGAGACCGGGCGGCGCACCGGAGGGTGTCCCCGGCAGACCGGTTGGCGGGTCTGCCGGCATATAAGGCGGACCGGCTGAGAGTAGACCTGCTTCTCTCCGTTATGTCGTCTGGCTCATCCCGGTCTTCGGGTTCCTCCGAGGCCTCAGTCCGGTTGGGTGGCGCTGACCCTGTCGTGTAGTGCAATCCGGCGGCTGCTGGTTTGGTGTAAGGATACGGGCTGGTGTCTTTGACCCGGGCGCTGGCGGCTGATGCGACTCCGGATGAATTCCTTCGTCTCGTTGTCCTGGCAGAGAGTCCGGTTCCTACTTGGCCTCTCTCCGCTAGGGAAACGGCTTGGCCGATGGTGTTCCGGTTCCCGCCTGGCTGCGTGTGTGTTATGTCTATAGACTCAGTTCTTTCCTGACTTTGAACTTCCGTTCCTCACGGGGTCTGGGCACGTGGTCCAGGCCGGGAGGTCATGGAGGTTGGAGCCGAAGATCCGCAAGTCTAGCCCGTCGGCCTCTTCTTGGATCGTCTTGGCAGCGGTCTCGGCCAGGGCCCGGTCTTGGGTGTGTTCCTGGTCAGGTCGAAGTTCTCCAGGTGGTACAGGGCTTCGCTGGTGGTCATGGCGTTTGCCTCCGGGGCGCCGGTCCGGAGGCTCCCGGTGGTTTCTTGGTGGAGCTTCCCGACGGCCCAGTATTGGGCAGCCAGGCTTTTGACCATGGTCCGGACTCTGGCCGCTTCCATGGGGTCGCCTCCTGGCGGAGCTGGGTGTGGGGCCGGCCGGGTCCGACGTCCTCCGGGTTCACCGGGATGGAGATGACCAGCACGTGCCGTCAGAGAAGATGAAGTACTCTTCCTGGGGGTAGAACTCGGTCTCGGACCGATGGGCGGTCCAGCGGCAGGGGCTGTGGTCTCCGGCGAACTTTTCGAAGTCCATCCGGGCGGCCTCGTTCTCCATGCCGGGCACTGTGTGGACCTTCATAAACTCGTCTGGCCTGGCGGGCCAAGCCGTGCCCGGCGCCGGTGGGTTCGAATATGGCAAGCATCGTCCTTCTCCTTGGGGCCGGGTTTTCGCGGGCTTGGTTCTACCGGACCTGGGCTTCCTCCCGGAGGGGGCTGTGGACCGTTGCCGGGCTTCGGCCGTTGCAGGCATCCCGGAAGGCGAGTTCGTGCCGGAGGCTCTCGATGAGCCTCTCCGAAGCCTCTTGCTGTCTTCGCCGGCGGAGTTCCAGGGTGACCTGCCGGTAGGCGTCCCGGCTCATCCGGGCCTCCCGGAGTTCCCGTGCGGTCTTGTTGTTGTTCTGGAACTCGATGTCCAGGTCGGCCATGAGCCGGGCATCGTTCCGGCGGGCTTGGTCCAGCTGCTCCTGCAGCGCTTTGAGCCGGCCGCCGGTGATTATGTTGACTAGATGGTCGACTAGGCTGTGGAGCATCGCTGTTCCTCTTTTCTCCCGGGGCCGTAGGTCCTGGCCTGAGTCCGGTCCTGTGGAGGGTCCTCATAGACTCTTCGTGGACCTCGAGCACCAGGGACTGGGTGTCCCGCCACGGTTGGCATTCCCGGTCGTAGCTTTCCCGGCAGTGGGAGCAGTTTTGGACTGACTTGAAGGCGTCCTTGGCTTGGGCTTCCTACTTCCCGGCGATACTGGCATCCATGTTCTTCCTCACTGTGATGGTTGCGTCTGGCTGTATGCCCGCATCCTTGCGGGCCTAGTAGTCGTGCTGGGCGACTTGCAGGCAGACGATTCCTTGGTCTCTCCAAGACCGGACCGTCTTCGTCCGGTCGTCGAAGATGATGTCCGGGGGCTTCGCCGCACTCCCTGAGCCATTCTCCCTTGACCTCGTTGACCGGCCGGGTCCCGGCCTCGGACCGCATCCTGAGGCGGTGGCAGGAGACTTCGTGCCGGCGGAGCCACGCCTCCGGCTGGGGCCTTATCCGGTCCGGCCTGCCAGTCCAGATCTCGACCCGGCAGCTTGCTTCATATAGGTTCCGGGCCAGCCGGCAGAGGGCCTCGTTGGGCGGGGTCCCCCGGGGGGCAGGCTTCGTTGTAGGACTCCCAGTCCTTGGGGCGGGTCTCGACGAAGTGGTGGCGGTGGCTAAGGAAAGATGAGGGGGAGTGATGAAGAGGGGGAAGAGCACATCCATTATGGACAGTTTTGAAGCCTTGGAGGACCCCAGGATAGACCGCTGCAAGCGGCACCAACTGCTGGACATCATCGTCATCGCTATCGGCGCCACCATCTGCGGCGCCGATTCCTGGGTCCACATGGAAATGTTCGGCAAGAGCGATGTGCGGGACCTCTTTGAGAGAGCGGAGGAATGCGGCTTCGAGGGGGTACCCCACGACTATGCCACTACCTTGAACAAGTGGCACGGAACAAGGGGCACGGACGCTTGGAACGGCGGGAGTGCCGGGTCATTTCCGGTCCGGATTGCCTGGACTACTTGAGCAACGGGCGGGAATGGCCCAACCTGCGGTCGGTGGTCAGGGTGGCCGGCCGCCGGGGCCATGGTACAACCCAGGTACTACATCAGCAGTCTTGAGGCCCCGGCAAGTCGGCTGCGGAGACGGTCCGCAGCCACTGGAGCATCGAGAATTCGCTGCACTGGAGCTTGGACGTGACCTTTGGTGAAGACCAATGCCGGGTGCGCAAGGACAATGGACCGCAAAACATGGCGACGCTGCAGCAGATATCCCACGACCTTCTGCGGAGGGAGACCAGCCTGAAAGTGGGCATCCAAGGCAAACGCCTCCAAGCCGGGTGGCGGGAAGACTGCCTGCTAAAAGTCCTCCGCAGTTAAAACGCGATTGCCCTGTTGGGTAGCTCGAAGGTTGCGCCAAATCAGAGGGTGTATATTTTGGTAGCGCGTGCGGGATTCGAACCCGCGATCTCCGCCTTGAGAGGGCGGTGTCCTGGGCCTCTAGACGAACGCGCCAGATAGAGCCGGAACCCGCGCCGGGGCCACCGAGGAACTGCGTTGGCCCATCGTACCAGACGCTCCACTTTGTTGTAAACCGGAATTCGTTTACCAAATAAAACGGCCCGGTGAGGACCGGGCCGACGGTGGGAATCGCTATGCCGGAGTCTTTGATTGGCGGACGAAGCGTTCGTTAGGCCGCTTCGGATTGGGCAGAAACTTAGCTACCTTATATATAGATATATAGCTAGTTAGTCACTTCAAAGGACCCGAACATCGTAGCGTTGTGACCGGGGAAGGTGCAAACGAACTGATAGGTCCCAGCCGGAGGAGCGGGGAAACTCGCCACGCCGGATTGCCCTGGATCGAGCAGGGTAGTCTTGGCAAGCACCCGCTCATCGCCGGGCGATACCCAGCCGTTGGCCGGGCCGGCGGTGGTCCCGGCAATGGATACTTCGTCCTTAGCCCCGTCCGGCACCAGTACCCAGTTATGTTGAAAGGCTGAGGATACGTTTTCAAAGGTTAAAGCGACTTCAGAACCCGCGCTGACCGAGAGGCTGCTTTTATTGAACTCCAAGGCGTCTCCTTCAACCGAAATGCTCAAGGGGACCGCGTCGTCAGATACCGTTGGATCGCTCGGGGTCGGCACACCGGCAACGGGGGTGTTTGTTGGGACCAGGTCCGGGGTCGCCGTGGGAGTCACCGGGGCAATCGTCCCCACCGGTACGGTGGTCCCCATGGGCCGACGGGCCGGTGGCTCGCCCTGGAGGCTGCTGGCGCAGGCCGTCGCCGCTACCAGAGCAACGGAGAGTATTCCAATGAACAAGATGCTTGCTTTTTTCACGGCTCTTCCTTATATAGGATATAGGTAAGTCACGTTGAGATAAGTCACATTAAAGCAGCTAGAGATAAGTGGCCTCGACGCGGGTCAGCCCTTGCCCAGCCTACGCTTGTAACATTTATCACAAGCAGTATATCGTATCAGCAAAACAGTGACCACCGGATTTCCTTAGGCGTAACTGTTCAGACTTGATACGTCATTCCGGCCCACCCGGGAGATAGAACTTTACTCCCGGGCCTCACTCCAAACACCCTCGCCGGTCATTCCGAACGCAGTGAGGAATCTAAACTCCTTCGGCAACAGAACGTTTTCCACGAAAGGAATTTTAGACCCCTCGCTCTGCTCGGGGTGACAGTGGGTGGGTCTGGGGAATGGTGGGAAACTCATAACCCCCTCAATTCTGAACATTTACCATTAGGGCCTGGGGTAAAATTGGACAAGGACCGATTACCTCGGACCGAAGTAGCGGCGCTTTGAGCGCCTGCCGCAATTAGGGGCCGGCGTTGACTGAGGTCTTCAAGCAACCCGCAAATTGGCTTGATCCTTAAACTTGGGAGCAACCTTGCAAATCGGCAAATTCCCCTCCCCGCTATTGAACCGGCTTCTGGGTAAGAACGTCATCCAAGACCCGGCAGTGGTGCTGGGTCCGCTGCTGGGCGAAGATGCCGCCGCACTGGAGATGGGCGGCCGCCTGTTAGTGGCGGCCAGCGATCCGGTGACTTTCGCCTCGGAACAGGCCGGCTGGTACGCAGTGCAAGTGAATGCCAACGACGTTGCTTGCTCCGGGGCCTCGCCACGCTGGTTTCTAGCCACGCTACTGGTCCCGGAAGGGTACGCCGAAGCGCAAGCGGAGGACTTATTCGACCAAATCCTCCAAGCCTGTCAGGCGGTGGGCGCTTCCCTTGTCGGAGGGCACAGCGAAGTCACCCTTGGCATCGACCGGCCCATAATCTTGGGCACCATGCTCGGTGAGGTGGCGCCGGACCGTCTGGTCCGCAGCGGCGGCGCCCGTGAGGGTGACAGTGTAATACTTACCAAGGGGGTAGCCATTGAGGGTACCGCCCTGTTGGCCGGAGAGCGGGCCGATGATCTCCGCCGGGCCGGAGTCGCCCCTGAGACCATCGCGCGGGCATCGGACTTTCTGCGCCACCCAGGTATAAGTGTACTATCTGAAGCTCGTGCCGCTTGCCGTGCGGTCCAAGTGCATTCCATGCACGACGTGACCGAGGGGGGCCTGGCATCCGGGCTACGGGAGGTGGCCCATGCTTCCGGGCTCGGATTAGCGGTGGAAGAAGGGAGCATACCGGTGTTTCCCGAGTGCCAGGAGGTATGCCGCGCCCTTGGCTTGGACCCGCTGGGACTGCTGGCTTCGGGAGCGCTTTTGATCACCCTGCCGCCGGGCGAAGTGCCGGCCCTCTTGACCGCTCTGGGACAGGAAAATATCGACGGCTGGGAGATCGGTCAGATGCTGGCGGCGGAAGAAGGCCTGGTGCTGATCGGAATGCAAGGAGAACAACCCCTGCCGGAATTCCCCAGGGACGAGCTGGCTAGATACCTCTCTACTCCCTAGGGGACGGACCCGCGCCGCCTTAAATGTCGGGGGACTGATTCAGTGTAGCAGTACACTTATAACGCATTAAGGTTCAACGTCGCGGTACACTTGTAAGGCGTTAAGCAGTTGGGGTACAGTGATATTTCCACCACTAACCGACACAGCTACCTTTTTACCCTTCACCAGTTCGGGGCGGCGCATCACACCAGCCAATGCCGTAGCTCCGGCGCCCTCGGCCATGGTGTGGGCCTTCTCAATCAACAGACCGATGGCCCGCCGGATGTCATCGTCGCTAACCAAGACAAACTCGTCCAGAAGCTCCCGGAGAATGGCTTGAGGCAATTCATAGCCTATGCCGGTCGCAATGCCCTCGGCGAAGGTCTCAACGGCAGCCTCTCTCGTTGCTCCATGCTTCCAGGACAGGTATGCGGCAGGCGCCGCCTCGGATTGGACAGCTATTACCTTTATACTCTGATCTACTCCCTTTGCCGCGATACATGCTCCGGCTGCCCCGCTACCTCCGCCTAAAGGTAACGCGATCACTTCCACCCCCGGCAGGTCCTCAATCACTTCCAATGCTTGCGTGGCAACGCCGGAGACCAGGAGCGGCTCATTGGAAGGGTGAACGTACCGGTACCCCTCTTCTTTGGAAATCCGCTCGGCGTGGGCCCGAGCCTCGTCAAAGTTTGCTCCGTGAAAAATCAGTTCGGCCCCCAAAGCCCGCATCGCCGCTACTTTTAACGGGTTGGCTTCCTCGGGCAGAGCGACATAGGCTCTGACACCAAAATCGCGGCAAGCGCTGGCGATGGACTGGCCGTGGTTCCCGGTGGACGCGGTTATGATGCCCTGCTTCCGTTGCTCCGAATCTAAATGGGCTAGGAGGTTGATGCCTCCTCTGCCTTTGAAGGCTCCCAGGGGCAAGTACTCCTCGTGCTTCAGGTAGACCTCGGCGTCCAAGAGCGCGCTTAAGCCAGCCGAAAAATGAAGCGGAGTGCGGGGAAGGTACGGCGCAATGGTCTTCTTCGCCTCATAAACATCGCGCAATGTGATAGTCGGCATTGAATAACCTCTTGTGACTGACCCCCTGGGCGTTACCAGCCTCTGGACCGGCCAACCGCAGAACACCAGCAGGTCCGGGGAAGGAGACCATTTTTGTCCACTTTCAGCCCATCCTTCGGCGGCCCGGTAGGAGACATCCTAGTGAGTCAACCCAGCTTAAGGCAGGCCAATACCGGTGTCAACGGACCTCCAGCTTGGCCTCGACCGCTCCGGCCCCAAGGGGAAACAACCGGAACTCCGCGGCAGTCTCCGGGAAAGTAATCGTATAAGTGTACTGCGTTGTACTTCCCGAAGGTACGGACTTACAAGACCTGCCGGAGTGGACCGAGAGAGCACTACTACCGAAACTACTCAGAGATAAAAGGGGAGTGGCGTCCCTCAAAGGCCCAACATAATCACATTATCCGTACTCGTAGGACCTCATAATCTCCGCCCATAACCGCCCCTGAATACAGGTCCGGGGTAAATTGGGGCCATAATAGCCGCCCTATGCCAAGCCGTCCGCTGAAGCTAAATCGACCTCCACTACAGCAGTTCTATTTTATTCTTAAATTAATTTAAGAAATTATAGACGATAATATTGACAAGCGCCGAAACGCCATGATAGGCTATCGAGGCGTTGAATTTAAGTAGGGTTACATTTACCGAAACACCGTGATATGTTACCGCCAACCCATTCTAAACAGGTAACCGTCAGCGGTAGTCAAAGGAGGTGCATTTTGCCCCTAAAGGCTAAGTTGGTGCGGCGAATAGAACAGGAACACCAGCGGCTCTTGGAACGTCTCCTTCCGGAAATGGTCAACGAGACCGGCTTGTCCAACACTGCCGAGGCGTTGGGTGCAGGGCTATCGCATTAGAAAAATCATCAGAGGTCTAGCTCAGCAACAATTGCTCAAAACGAAACCATTGAAGGCCATAAACATACATCAATCTTGCCCTTGGAGTCCGAATGCGATAGCCGTGGCATTGGGTGTAAGTGTGGGGTTACCTTTAATTAAACACCGTGATATGCTACTGCCACCTCTAAACGGGTAACCGTCGGCAGTAGTCGAAGGAGGTGCACTTTGCCCAAAAAGACTAAGTTGATGCGGCGGGTAGAACAGGAACACCAGCGTCCTCTGGAACGTCTCCTTCCAGAAATGGTCAACGAGATCGGCTTGTCCAACACCGCCGAGGCGTTGGGTGTAAGTAAGGCTACCTTAGGTTATTGGTTGTTGAAACTCGGTATAAATGTACGCCGGGTTGCTTTGGCTCCCGGTGAGACCTTGGAGATTAAGCGAATCAGCTAACTCAACACACTCTGGCTCGTTGCTATGGCGTCCGCGAGGGGCGGCCGGGACCGGCAACAACCTAAGCTTGTTTGACGCTCCCACCGAACAGGGAGTCGGGTGTGTCCCAGACGCGCCCGGGTGTGAACACCACCGAGATAGCTTGGACCCGCCAAGCGCAAAAGAGGCCCCGTCGAGCGACGGGGCCTCTTCTATATACTGAAATAAACCGTTGGCAATAACCCTTTGAGTATCCCTAACCCGCTTGGGTATCCCCCTAGTCTTGTCGGTAACGGCTACCCCTGAAAGATGTCTTCAGGCAAGAAGGCCGATACGGTGACGTTGGGCAGATCGACGACGTTACTGACTTTCAAGTCCACCGCCACACTACAAATAATGTAAGCCTGCTCCCGGGTCCACCCGCGCTCTTGCAACAATTCGATCATGTTGATCAGGGCGTTTCGGGCCGCCAAGGTCAAATCTTCACCCTCCTGGGTCCCGTCGTCTCGGATGGGCATTCCCATGGTAGCGATGAAGTTTCGTGGCGCGGCCCACTGCGGCTCGGCGAAGTAACCGGGGTGAGCGAATCTCGGCCAGCGGATGTGGCGCCGCTCCGCTTCACCTTCGTGGACCTTAAAGCGCACCGAAGCGGTGGCGCCCATTTCAATAGCAGTGATGCAGCACTCGGCGTCCCCTTGGGCGAAGTGTCCATCACCTACCGAATATAAGGCCCCGTCAACGTTTACCGGAATCAACAGCCGGGAACCCTTGGTCAGTTGTTTGGCGTCCACGTTGCCGCAGTTTTCCCGGGGCGGGATGGTGCGGAGACCTTCGGTGGCGATGGGCCCTTGCTGGGGGACCGCGTCTTCCGGGTCCGGTGGGAAAGCAACTCCTCCCCGCCGGACCAAGTCCGCTTCCCTCTCCGCCCATTGGTCCATCTGGGTCCGGGATGGAGCAATACCCGCCGTGCCCATGAAAGAGCCGTTCGGGATGCGGACCCCCGGCAACTGCTGCGAGGTAGCCCAGCCGTCTTTGATGTCCCAGTGCACCAAGTAGGGCTCGGTGAACAGGTCCCGGAGAAAGCCGGCTCCGGGACGGTTCCTAGTCCAGCCGTAGGGTTGGGGGACGATATCCAAGTACTCGATTTCCAGCAGGTCCCCGGGTTTGGTCCCATTTATGTAAACCGGCCCGGTCAAAGGGTGGCCCACCTTGGCGTCTAGGCCCGCCAAGTCCTCCGCTGTCATCGTGGGCTTAATCTGGCCGTCGGAAGCGTCCCGGGTTTCGAGTACCACTTCCTCCCCAGGGTTGACTTCCAAAACCGGTGGCACGTCAGGGTGCCACCGGTTATGCCCCTTGCCCGGCTCCTCTTTCAGGCGCTTGCTGCGGTCTATCTCGATGCTAGGCATTACGGCCTCTCCTACAAAGTCCAGTCGTCCGGGGCCTCCGGGGTGGTCATGGGTCTAATCATTACCTCTACCAAGGCAGCTTGACCAGACTCGGTAGCCTGAATCGCCCGGCGGAAGGCGGCCACCAGTTCTCCCGGTTGCTCCACCCGTTCCGAGTAGGCGCCGAGTCCCTGGGCCACCTGGCTGAAGTTTCCTCCTAGCTGGGCCATACCCGGGGGAGCGGCGGTGGGACGGTCCATGGCCATGAGGCCGCCGCCGGTGCCGCCGTTATTCAAGAGCACCGTAAGGGTCGGCAGGCCCATGCGCACCGCGGTCTCTATTTCCATGCCCACCATGCCGAAGGACGCATCCCCCAGCACGTGAAACACCAGATGGTCCGGCCGGCCCAGCTTGGTTCCGATAGCTGCGCCAAGAGACCAACCCATGGCCGCCATGCCTCCCATAGCAATGTAGTTCCGGGGCTGGGTGGCGACCCAGAAAGGAGACAGATAGCCGCGGCTGCCGCCGGCATCGTGGAGAGCAATGGTGCGGTCCAGGTCCACCGCTTGCGCCAGATCATGCACCACCCGGTAACCGTTGGTGGGTACCGACGGGTCGGTAAAGGTAGATTCCCATTCGCCGAGCCACTTGGCTTTGGCCTGCCGAATCTCGGAAACTATCTCTTCTTTAAGGCCGCCTCGCCCCGGTCCCAAGCGGTCTCGCACCGCGTCTATCAGGCTTCGTAAGGCCAGCTTGGCGTCGGCCAGAATGGGGACATCCGCTTGGTGGATCTTGTTCAAGTCCTCCGGGTCGGCATTGATGTGGACCAGCTTGACGCCGGACGGGAAGGGGCGGCCGTCGGTGGCGTTGGGGATGCGGAACGAGTTGCCCACCGCCAGCACGGCATCGGCCTTGCGGTTGATGTGCAAGGCCTGGCCGGAGGCGTATTTGCTCCGGGGATAAACCCCGCCGCCCAAGGATAGGGGATGGTTTTCGGGGAAAGCGCCTTTGCCTACCAGGGTACTGGCTACCGGCATGGAGAGTAACTCCGCCAGTTCCCTAGCCTCGTCCCAAGCCTCGGCGGACAGTACGCCGCCGCCGACGTTCAGGATTGGGTAGCTGGCGTTGACCAGGATGTCGGCGGCTTGCTCAATATCCCTGGGATCGGCGGCCGCTTTTCGTCCGGGGCCCACCGGTTCGTAGTTCAAGACGTCATCCGGGACCTCGGTAGAAAGAACGTCCATGGGCATTTCCAAGACCACCGGGCCGGGAGACCCGGACCGCAGGGTAGTGAAAGCCCGGCGCACAATGCCCGGGATGTCTTCCACCCGGGTCATGGTGCCTTTCCACTTGACCAGGCTATCGTAAATGCTGGAGGGTACTTCTTGCTGGATTTCCCTCCCCATGCTTCCTAAGGGGTGCTGGCCCATGAGCAACAACACCGGAACGTTATCGGCGAAGGCTCCCGCGATGCCGGTCAGCGTATTAGTGGCGCCCGGCCCGGTCCCGGTCAACGCCACTCCCACCTTGCCGGTAGCTCTGGCATAGCCGTCGGCGATCTCCACGCCCAACCGTTCGTGGCGAGCGGAGAACACCTGAATGGACTGAGATTCCCGCAGGGCTGGCCACAATGGGGCCTCGCCACCGCCAGCGAATCCGGTAATGTATTCGACGCCTTCCTTTTCTAATGCATGGATTACTGCATCTCCGCCCCGCATATTGCCTTCTCCTTCGGTGGTGGCTTCAGCCAATACCTTATAATAATATAGTGGCGATGCGGTCCTAACGCCCACGTTGAATGGGGGGATAATACGCTTGGCCTAGAAGACGGTCAAGACCGGGCCCCTCTCGGCTTGACCGGAGCCGCAGTGGACTTCGGGTGGCCGTCGGCGGCCAAGTCGGCGCAATTGACACCAGTAGGGCCTGGCGGTAGACTGGGCAGAGTTCCTGTTACTGGGAAGGATATTCCTTGTGGCAATGCGTAATATTGGAGGGCATTAGATGGCTGAATTCGATTTAGTTATTCGCGGCGGAACTATAGTCGATGGCACCGGTATTCCCAGATTCCGGGCTGACTTGGCGGTCAAGGACGGCCGGGTAGCCATGATCAGCGGCAAGATCAGCGCTGGCGGCGCCAAGGAAATTGACGCCAGCGGCTGCATCGTCGCTCCGGGCGCCATAGACCTTCATACCCATTATGACGCCCAGCTTAACTGGGACCCCTACGCATCGCTGTCCGGTTGGTTCGGCGTAACCTCGTTGACCATCGGCCAGTGCGGCTTCGGCTTTGCCCCCACGAAGCCGGAAGACCGTGACCTGAATATGCGGATGATGAACCGCATCGAGGCGATTCCCTTGGAGTCCATGCGCCAAGGTATGCGCTGGGACTGGGAGACCTTCCCGGAGTACCTGGACAGCCTGGACCGGCAGGGCTTGGGAGTGAACGTTGGCGCTTTGCTACCCTTCTCCCCACTAAGGGGCTACGTGCTGGGTATGATTCCGGCTCGGGAGCGGACCTCGGTAACCGAGGCTGAGCTGAATCAAATGAAGCAAATAGCCTACGACGCCATGAAGGCGGGCGCTTTCGGTATCTCCGCTGACAAGAACATGGAAGACCGCCCCGAGGACGGTAGTTGGCTTCCCAGCCACGTGGCTTCGGAGGAGGAATACCTGGCCTTGGCCGAGATTATAGGCCAGTTCGGCGTTGGCCATATCGGTTGGACCATCGGGATTTCCGATGACCGGGCCCACCAGCGGGCCATGTTGGCCGACATGGTGAGGATTAGCGGACGTCCTCTCCACGTGGTCCTTGGCGACGACGAGGGCTACGAGTGGTTGAAGGAAACCCGCGCCGAGGGCCTTCCCATTATCGCCCAGCAAGGGGCCGTGCCCACTATCGCCGAGTTCAAGCTCTCGGAGTACAACCTGTTCGACTACATGCCCAACTGGGTGCAGCCGCTAGTGGGTACTAAGGAACAGCGGATCGCCAAGCTGTCCGAAGACGGCATCCGGACCGGAATGAAGCGAGACGTGGAAGAGCGCCCTCACGCCCGGACTGATTGGACCCAGGTGACAGTGGTCGAGGTTGCTGAGGAGCGCAACTTCCGCTACGAGGGTATGTCTATTGCCCAGATTGCCCAAGAACAGGGCAAAGACCCCTTGGACGCCTTCTTGGACTTGGCCTTGGACGAGGACCTGGAGACCGAGTTTGGTCATCCGGCGGCGGCCCAGGGCGACGACGCACGGGCAGACCGCATCACCAACCCCTACGTCCACATTTCCGTGTCCGATGGAGGGGCCCACACCAGGTTCCTGACCAACAGCGTGTGGCCGGTGTACTTCTTGGCCCACTGGGTGCGCGACCGGGAGCTCATGACTCTGGAGCAAGCCCATGCCAAGATTAGCGCCTTCCCGGCTTGGTTCGCCGATTTCAAGAACCGGGGCACCCTGCGCGTCGGTGACTGGGCCGACATCATTGTCTACGACTTGGACCAGTTGGGGATGCTACATGAAAAGCCCATTTTCGACACCGACTTCCCGGGTGGGGAGCGTCGGCTGGTACAGAAGCCCACCGGGCTGCGCTACACCCTGGTGAACGGCTCGGTTACCTTTGAAGGAACCGACTGCACCGGGGCGTTGCCGGGCAAGCTACTGCGCAGCTACGACATGGTTGGCTAAGCAAGCTGTACCGGTAATCAATACAGCGGGTTATCAGGGCCCCGCCCGATGAAGGCGGGGCCTTTTGTTATGGGTGAGCCTCTTCTTGACCGCGCCAAGGCCGGGGGTTATTATCCCCTCAGCATACGGGGTACAGCCCACCGTCGCGGCTCAACCGTCCCCAATGCCAGCGTCTCGCCACCCGGATGTCCGAACCCGGTATCTTGCTGTAACCACTGACACAAGGAGGCCCCATGCCTAATGCCAGCGAGCTAATTGTCCAAACCCTGGAAGAGGCTGGCGTCGAGTACGTCTTCGGGATTCCCGGAGGCGGCACCGGCCAGATCTTCCAGTTGCTGTATGGGAAAGAGCCCCGCATTAAGACCATCTTAGTGCGGCACGAGCAGGTAGCAGCAATCATGGCGGACGCTTACGGCCGCGCCACCGGCAAGCCTGCGGTGGTCATGGGGCAGGGCCTGTTTATCGGGTCCAACGCATCATTCGGCATCATGGAGGCCATGCTCAGCAGTTCGCCAATGCTGGTGCTCACCGACACCTCCGACGGCGGCGTTGGTATGCACGCGGCCAACCAATCGGGAGCCGGCGAGTACGGCAGCATTGACCTGCCGAACATATTCAGGTCTATGAGTAAGTACACCGCCGTGGCCACCAGCCCCAAGGAAGCCGTGCTTAGCGCCCAGTTGGCCATCAAGCACGCTATCAGCGGTAGGCCCGGACCAGCCAGCGTGGTGATGCGCTCCGCAGCCATCGGCGGCGAAGTGGACGTGGAATCGCCGCCTTTTATCCACGATGCCAGCGGTTATCTGAACACGGCCAAGCCCCAGAGCGCCCCGCAAGACATCCAACGGGCCGTGGAAATCCTGTCTCAGTCGCGGAAACCGGTCCTAGTGGCGGGCAATGGAGTGCATATCTCCCAGTCCCACAGCAAACTTCAGGAGCTAGCCGAAATGTGGAGTATGCCTGTGGCGACCAGCTACAAGGGCAAAAGCGCCATTGCGGAAACCCACCCGCTCTCGCTGGGGATGGTGGGGGTTTACGGGCAGGACGTGGCCAACCGCACTGTCGGCGATGCCGATACGGTGGTGGTAGTGGGCGCCAAGCTCACGCCCCAAGACACGGTACGGGAACGACCTAGCGTTTTCGATCCCCGCCGCCAACGGATTATTCAGATCGACATCGACGACCGGAACGCCGGTTGGACCTTTCCCTTGGAGTTAGGCTTGATTGGCGACGCCGGCAGCATTTTGGAACAACTGGTGGAAGCCTCGGCCCCAGCGGCGGAGTCGTCAGCTACGGCAAGAAAAGAGTGGACCGAAGGCCTAGCCCAACGGAAGCAAGACTTTGGGTTCTACGACGATCCCGAAATGCACCGGGACAGCTCGCCGGTTACGCCGCAGCGATTGGTGGGGTTGCTGCACGAAAACCTGGACCCTTCAACCGTTTTCTCCTTGGATGCCGGCAACAACCGCACCTGGATGGCCCACTTGTACCAGTCCCGGCAGGCCTGCACCTTTTTCTGTCCCGGCGGCACCGCGGGCATGGGCTGGGGTCTTCCCGCAGCGGTAGGTTTGAAGCTGGTCTACCCGGACCGCCCGGTGGTCTGTGTAACCGGAGACGGCGGCTACATGATGACAGTAAATGCTCTGTCCACCGCTATGCAGTACGAGCTACCCATAATTTGCGTCGTCTTCAACGATAATGCTCTTGGTATGGTTTTGGACCACCAACTACCGGGAAGAGAAATCGCCTCCGAATTTTATCCTACCGACAACGCCGCCGAAGCCCCTGGCTACGGCGCTTTTGGCGTCCACGTCTCTGATTCCCGCGACTTGCCCGAAGCTATCCGTCAAGCCCAAGCCTCGGGCTTGCCCGCCGTGGTGGACGTGGAGATCGACCGGGTGCCCAGCCCCGACGATTGGCGGGCCGACGCCCGGCGGGCTGGGGAAACGTAGGCGATCACATGGATGCACAGGATATGGGGGGTGAACGGCCATGACGCTCCGAGCCACAAGGCTTACTTACGAGGAATATCTGAAGGAGCCGGAGACGCTGGCCCGGTTCGACATCATAGACGGGGAGGTGATTATGGCCGCCGGTCCGTCCCTAGAGCACCAAGCTATATCAAGGCAACTGTTCCGCAAGCTTGATCCGTTTGTGATAGAACACGGATTGGGCGAAGTCTGGTTCGCGCCTCTGGACATCATCGTCTGCCAAGAACCTCTCCGTGTCCGCCAACCGGACCTGATGTTCATCAGCAACGAGAATAAAGAAATCATGCGTGAACGCATCTACGGTGGCCCCGACCTGGTGGTGGAAATACTGTCCATCAGCAACAGCCGTAGCTACGTCGAAAGCAAGTTGGCCGACTACGCCCAAATCAGGGTCAAAGAGTGCTGGCTGGTCTCGCCCCAAGCCCGCACGGTGGAAATCTTGAGCCTGGTAGACGGGGCTTGGAAGCGTCTGTCCCTACACGGCTTGGGGGATAGCGTACTATCTGAAATTTTGCCAGGTCTGGAATTGCCGGTCTCGGAGATATTCGTGGGTTCCTAGCCTCGACGCTGTAGGTAGACGTGCTGATCAACCAGATTCCAGCCCTGACGACAGTGAAAGCGGACAAGCAAACTATCTATGCCGGAGGCGATAGATTGGAAGCGGACATGCAAGCTATCTATGAAAAAATCCTCAGAGTCGCCAAGGACAAGAGGGTTACCTACTATTCGGACATCGCTCCCCTAGCTGGGTTGAACATGAGTTCTGAAATAGATCGCATCAAGATGGGGCAGATTTTGGATGAAATCAGCAGGTCTGAAAATCTTGCCGGCAGACCGCTCCTAGCGGCCGTAGTAATTTTGAAAAAAAGGGAGAATATCCCAGGAGAGGGATTCTTCACATTTGCCAAAAACCTGGGTTTGTATAACGGTGGCGACGACCTTCAGTATTGGGCGCAAGAGCTTGATCGCGTTCACCGCTACTGGTCGTAGATCGCCAAACGCTGAAGAAGACTCAGAAACCGCGGGGCGGGGTTCTAGTCCCGCTGCTGTAGGTGGAAGTAGAGATCGACCGGCTGCCCAGCCCCGACGATTGGCGGGCCGACGCCCGGCGGGCTGGGGAAACTTAAACCGGACCATCATTAAGGAGAAGGTCATGCCTGCAAACACCCCGGAACAATGCGATATTCTGGTTGGGCAAGCAATCTCCAGCGGCGACGTAGAAGCTGCGCTGGCCCTATACGAACCGGACGCCGCCTTTGTCACCGAACCGGGTCAGACGGTCACTGGCGCCCAGGCCATCCGGGAGGCTATATCCAACTTCGTTGCTATGAAACCCACCCTCAACGTAGAGGTGCCCTTGGTAGTCCAGTCCGGTGACACCGCGATCCTGTACTCCCAATGGACTATTACCGGCACCGCCGCCGCCGGCTCCCCGGTAGATATGAGCGGCAAGGGACAGGAGGTAGTGCGGCGCCAGGCAGACGGGAACTGGCTCTTTGTCATCGACAATCCCTGGGGCGCTCCTTAAGTTCCCAGTGAGCCTTTGACGTGAGAACCCGGGAAAATCCGCTCATCCTGAGCGAAGCGACCACAGGGAGCGCAGTCGAAGGAAGGGAGTAGGCCGAAAATGCCTGTGGACCATTGGACCAGCGCCCAACTGGCGTCGATTCATAAGATGCTGAACCCCCGGTCGGTCGCCATAGTGGGCGCCACACCCCGGCTCCAATACGGGGGCCGGATGCTGGCTGCGGCGTTGATGGCCAAGGACCGGCTTAACGTCTATCCGGTAAACCCCCGGTACGACGAGATTATGGAAACCAAGTGCTACCCCAGCGTGACGGAATTGCCCGAAGCGCCGGACTTGGTTAGCGTGGTGGTCCCCTACGACCGGGTGTTGGACGTTCTCCAAGAAAGCCACCGCAAGGGCGTTGGCGCGGCCATAGTCATTTCCGCCGGGTTTGCCGAACGAGGGGTGGCCGCCCGCCGCGACTTGCAAGACGAGCTCAGCAAGTTTGCTCTGGAATCCGGGATGCGAGTCTCCGGGCCAAATTGCTTGGGCATCGCCAACCTGAAAGATAACCTTTGGGTCAGCGCCTCCCGACCTCAGTCAGAATACGGGGGCGCCGAGGGCCTTGCCGGACCGGTGGGACTGGTCTGCCAGAGCGGCGCGTCGGCCTTCGGCCCCTTCCTGAACCGGGCCGTCGACGCCGGTATCGGCTTCACCTATGTGGTCTCCACCGGAAACGAGGCCGACTTGGACTTCTCCGACTTCGTCCGGTACTTATTAGACGACAACGATACGAGGGTGATCGCCGGTTTCGTCGAAGGTTTCAAAGACGCCAGAAAGTTCGTCGAAGTCGCCAAGGTAGCAGCCCAGAAAGGCAAACCCATCGTCTTGATTAAAATCGGCCGGTCGGAGTTGGGCTCCCGGGCCGCGCTGTCCCATACTGCGGCGCTTACCGGGTCCGATGCAATTTACGACGAGGCTATGGCCCAACACGGCGTCATCCGGGTACAGGACTATGACGAGTTGCTGGAAGTTTCCCATCTATTGGCCCAATTGCCCAAGCCCAGCAAGCGTGCGGTGTCGGTCGTTTCCCATTCCGGCGGTATCAGCTCTCTAACCGCCGACATGTGCGGGCAAGCCGGTCTGGGCTTGCCTCCATTGAGCGAGGCGGCAAGAGACGGCATCAATGACATCCTGAAAGGTTTCGGTTGGGCCGCAAACCCGGCGGACGTGACCGGGTTCGCCAACAGCGAAGCCTTTCCCGAAATAATGGGGCACATGATTAGCGAGCCCGGTGTTGGCACCTTGGTGGTGGCCAGCTCGGGGGCCGACGCCCAAGCGGAGCAAGTGATTGCCCAGCGGGACCGGCTATTGGACAGACCGGACACCGAACGTAAGGGTGTGGTTTTCCTGTGGACGGGCAGCCGGAATACGGTGGCTGGGTTAGAGCGGCTAAAACAGGCCGAGGTCCCCGTTTTTTATACCCCCAACCGGCTGGCTACCGGCCTTAGAGACTACCTCCGGTATTACGACTGGCTGGAACGCCACGGGCAAGAGGAATTCCCCTCGGCCCCTGAGTTGACTCCACAGCAGCAAGGTTGGCTTGCCGCACCCGAACGCGCTAACGGCCGCCGTGCTTTGTCCGAGCACGACAGCAAGCAGTTGTTAGCCGCTTGGGGCATACCGGCGACGCGGGAGTTGTTGACTCATTCCGGCGACGAAGCGGTGCAAGCGGCCCAGGAAATCGGCTACCCTGTGGCGTTGAAAATTGACTCTCCCGACATTCCGCATAAGACCGAGGCCCAAGTGATTCAACTGGGTTTAAGCAGCGACCAGCAGGTGCGAGACGCCTTCTCGTTGGTTATGTCAAGAGCCTCCGGGCTGTCCGCAGCCACCGTCAACGGCGTTCTGGTGCAAGAGATGGTATCCCATGCCGTGGAGACGATTGCCGGGATCACTTACGACCCGCAGCTTGGGCCCGTCCTTCTTTTCGGAAGCGGCGGCGTGATGGTGGAGGTCTACAACGACGTCGCAATGCGCCTCTGCCCGGTATCACTTGTGGACGCCAAGGCGATGGTGGCGCAAGTAAATGTTCCAAGCTGCTTTACGGGTTCCGGGGGCGCCCCCCCGCCGATGTTGAGCGGTTGACCGAAGTGTTAGTTAGGATTTCTCACTTGGGAGCCCAACTAGAAGGGACACTAGCCGAGTTGGACATCAACCCGCTAATGGTGCTGCCTCAAGGCCAAGGCGTTAAAGCCGCTGACGCCTTGGCGGTGTTTGCCTAAGTTTTTAGCCGGACGCGCGGGCTTTTTCAGCAGCGGCTTGCTTCTGCGTATCCCGGGCCGAGCAGGCGGCCGCCATCGCCAGTACGTCCTTGGCCCACTCATCCACCGGAACGTCGATCATGCGGCCATGGAAGGGCACGGCAGCCGTGCCCGCAGCAAGGGCTTGGGCGAAAACGTGCCGCACCTGGGTGTAATAGTCCACTTGAGACTCGGTGGGGGTGAAAGCGGTATTAGCCGGTGTTACCCAACTGGGGTGAGGGCAAATTATTCCTTTGAAGCCCAGATTCTTGGAGTCGGTAGCAATCCTCAGCATATCTTCCGGGGAAGGAAAGGCCGGGTGAGTTCCCATCGGATAAGTCACCCCAACCGGCTGCACGCCAGCGGCAGTCGCTTCCACCACTAATCGTCCCCGGGCGAAGACGAAGGGGTCGTGGTCCGGGATTGGGACAATGCCCAAGTCAGCGGCCAAGTCACTCTCATCGAGTCCGGCTTGGGCCACACGAGGACTGGCTTGGATAATGGCCCGAACATCCCATACCGCCCGTGCCGACTCCAAAAGCAGGACCAGTTGCAAGGAGCCCCGCTCGATACCCCGTTGGCTTTCCAATGAGGTCAAGAGTCCAGCGGCTTCCTCCACCTCTGCTGGAGACTCCACTCTCGGTAGCACTACTCCGGCGAGTCCCGGCCAGACCGAAGCTTCCAGATCGGCCTGAACGAAGGGTTTGTTTACTCTTACGAACACCTCCGCCCCGCCTTGGGACACTACCTTGATAGCATCCCTAACTCTAGCTCTGGCCTCTTCCTTTAGATTGGCCTTTACGCCATCTTCCAAGTCCAATGTGACCGCGTCAGCGCCGCGCCGCCAAGCGTCTGCCACACAGGTCTGGTTGGTGATGGGTACCATTAAGTTGGAGCGCCGGACCAGTATGGACATCTATCTCCCTTTAAGCGATTGGGCTTTCGGCTTCGGCTACTTTAAGACCGAGACGTTGCTTCATTAATAGCTTCACTGGCTAACTCGAAGGCTGCGGCTTTCTCTTGGTCCCGCTGGTTGACCAGTTCACTCCATTCCAGAAGCTCGCTGGCCCTACGGGCTTCGTGCCGGTCTATCACCAGACCGTCGGCCACCGTCCACGTCTCGCCCGAGTTTGCCAGCTTTCGGAACTCCGCCAACACCTTTCTTGCATCGGATACCTCTTGCTCGGATGGAGTAAAGCCACGGTTTTGAGGGTCTACCACGTTGGGATGAAGCCCGCCACCGATCCTAAAGCCGCACTTTCGCGCCGCCTCAGCTTCTTCAAAGGCGCGGTCCGGATCGCTGACGCTGCCGGTCACATTGGTGGTGAACGGAGCGGTGTGCACCTCCAGCCCTAACGCTCGGGCCGTCAGCTCGACTTCCCCCTTGCCGTAAACAAACTGGTCGAACCCCACAAACATCTCCACACCCAGGTCACGGGACATGTCATATCCCGTGGCGCCGCCGAACTCTTTGACTCTGGGGCTGGCCCCGGCGATTTCCTTGGCGTTGGCGACGCCTACCGCCGTTTCGATGTTGGCGCCGATTTCCACGGTGCCGGGACGAACCCCTCGCTCCCGCTCCAGCTTGGTGATTATCCGGTCCAGTTTTTGAATCTCCTCGGCATATTCAGCCTTGGGATAATTGACTTTGCAAAGTCCCGGCCAAACGATGGCCTCAAGGTCCGCTTCCACCAGATCATGGTTTATCCGGGTAAAGGCCTCGGCTCCGCCCTTGGACACGTTGGGGATGGCATCCTTGATCAGACACCTGGCGTAGGCTTTTAGACGCTGGGGGACCGAGTCCTCCAAGTCCAAGTTTATAAAATCGCAGCCCCGGCGCCAAGCGTTATCGACAAACCGGGGTGTGACTACCGGCATGGTTAGGCCGGAGCGCCGGACTTTTCTGTTTGCGGGCATTCGAGTGTCCTCTACTTCAGCTAACCAGTTCTGGAAATGCCAGCCCAGGTTTGGGGTCACCCTGGCTTTCAGCCACCGGATTGACTCCGGCGGCTTCATGGGGCGGGCACCGGCCTTTGCTCCAAAGCGGCAGCCTTGGCTTCGTCCCGGACGGCGCACTCCGCGGCCAAGGCTATCAGGCTTTGGGCTTGGGCAGCCGCCCCCTTGTCGATGATGCGGTCATCCCAGCGAGTAGCGGCGGAGCCTTGGGTCAATGCTTCGTCAAAGGCTGCCAGCAGGCTTCGGGCGGCCCCAACCTCGAAATCGGTGGGTGTGAATCCCTGGTTTAGCGGGCCGACTTGCTCTTCTTGGATGCAAAAGCAACCCTTGAAGCCTATGGTCCGGCCCCGGAAAGCAGCTCTATAGGTATTTTCCGGCGTCGCCAGCAGGCCGCGGTCCGGCGCACGAAACCAAGCGCCCAAAGGGACCACTCCGGCAGCGTTGGCCAAGGTAATCAACCGCTGCATCAGGTAGGGCATCAAGTGAATCTCTCCGGAAGGCTCAGGCCGCAGGTCCATCACCAAGTCGGCGCGGCCTAACGTCAACCCCCAGCAGCGCGGGCTGGCGGCGGCAATCTCGTAACCTTGCAGGTTGCCTTGGGCCGATTCCAGAGCGCCCACTATTTCCAGGGTGTTGGGACTTATTCCTCGTTCCTCTTCCAGACGGTCCAGCAATTCATCGGCCTCGGCCATCTGTTCGGCTGATTCCAGGTTGGCAATAATCACTCCGGATAAGCCCGGCCAAATGCTGGCGCGCAAGTCGGCGTAGAGCAACTCCGGGTCCACTTGGGCAAACACTTCGGCGCCGCCGGCCTTGACCTGGTCGATGGCCTCGGCGACTCGGTCTCTGGCCGACGGCTTGTGCGTCTCAGCTACAAATTCCACCAAGTCCAAGACTACCACGTCAGCCTCGGCCAAATGGGCCCTGGCTATCCTGTCCTCGTTGGAAGCCGACACCAGCAACCAGGAGCGGCGCACCTTCTGGGTCAAGACCTCATCCCCCTTACCTCAGCGCTCGTATGCCGGGGACAGTAACTAATCTGGAACATTGCAATACCAAGGGAGTCTTCTTTGTTATCAACCGCGTAATCACCAACCGGGTTTCCCCGGCGGCCCCCCGGTAGCGGGCCGTGGATATGATAAACCGTTATAGTATAATTAGGAAGCCGCCACCGAGGGGTAGGGGTTTCCTTGGTGGCGGGAATACGGATGACGAGGCGACAACGCTACAACAATAAACGGATGCTTGGAGTGAGAGTTGGTTAGGTCTTTGGAAATTGTGGACCTCTCGGCGCAGGGCGCGGTACAGCTCTGCTTGAATCGAGATGACGACCGGAGGCAAGCGCCTCCTGTTCCGTTCAAAAACCCTTGGGAACCGTCGGATGGGCCGGACCATGGGCGAGAACTGGACTGGTACCTCAAGGACTACCTTTATGAACCGTTGGAAGAGGCTAAAAGCCGGGCCACCGAGGTGGAATCCAGCCTGCGAAACCTGGGCAGGTTGCTCTACGAGGTGGCTTTTAAGGGCAACGACGACGCCCAAGGTCTCTTTGCCGCTGCTGAAGCCGACGGGCTGGCTGATTACCAGTTGGTTATTGTATCTGCCGATCCCCGGTTTCTGTCCCTGCCCTGGGAGTCGTTAAACGGCCCGGACCATGGTTATCTGGACAGTCGGCTCTCCGGGATCGTTAGAAGGTTTCCCGGTGGGGTTGGCGCTGAGTTTTCCCACTCACTCCCCAGAGAACAGCTTAACGTGTTAATGGTCTCCCCCTCTCCGGGCGTTGCGGCGGCAGACAGCAAGCCTAACGGTACTTCCGGCAGCCTGGCTATAGAGACCCTGAGGGCTCTGGACTCCTTAAATGTGCAAGTGGAACTCGACTTTCTAAGACCGGCAACTGTGGCGGCCCTGACCGAAAGGTTGGCGGCCCGGCCCGGTCACTATCACTTGGTGCATCTGGACGGAATAGTCCCGGCCGGCCCCGACAGTATAGCCCTGGAGTCCGACAGTGGCGGGGACCAGCGGGCACTCGTGACCCAACTTGGCGAGCTATTGGCCGGGGCCGGGGTGCCGGTAGCCCTGTTGAACTCCGGAGGCTCAACCTCAGTAAATGTCCAAGATTGCCGGATACCATCCTCCTTGGCCCTCGCTGGGGTACCCCTGGTGACGTCGGTGCCGTTCCCGTTGGCCGGCCCCGCTCGAGAGATTTTTCTGCGGAGCTTTTACCAGGCGTTAGCCAGAGGGACCGATGTAGCCGCCGGTGTAGCCGGGGCCCGGCACGCCTTGATGGAACAGCCCCACCGGCCAACTCCCTTGGGCAATGCAGTGTTTTGGGACTGGATTGGGGCCAAGGTCTTCCAGTCGGCGGCCTACTCCCCGGTAAGCATCGAGGTGGAGCAACCGCCTACCCCCGGACAAGCTATAGCCGAAGCCAATCCGGCCCAAGAGGACATCCTAAGTCCTTTAGACCAGCTTCCTCAAAGCGGTGAGAACGGGTTGGTAGGGCGGCGTAGTGAACTCCGGCAGTTGGAACGACACTTGGCCGAAGATAAAGCGGTGCTGCTTTGGGGCAGTACCGGCGTTGGTAAAACCGAGCTTTCGTTGGGACTCGCCCGCTGGCTATTACGCACTGGAGCTAGGTCCGGCGGCGTGTTCTACACCTCGTTTGAGGTCGGAGCCGGCTTGGAGCGGATAGTCCACGAGGTTGGGACCAGCATCGCTGGGCTCGCCTTCGCTGACCTGAACGCTGGGCAGCAACGCCGCTGGCTATTAGAGTACCTTCGGGACCACCCGTCACTGCTAATTTGGGACGCTTTGGAGAACGCCGCCGGGTTCCCTAGGCCGGGAGCGGGGCTTCTGGACCAAGCCGAGTTGGCCGAGCTGAACGCCTTCGTTAGTGAGGTCGCCGAAAGCGGTAAGAGCTGGGTGTTGTTGGTCAGCCGGCGCAGGGATGAGCCTTGGTTGACCACAGACCACACCACCTTCGAGTTGGGCGGCTTGGCTCGCCGAGACGCCATGGAGTTGGCCAACCAGTTCGTGGAAAGCGCCGGTGTCTTTGAGGCTGCCGAGGGCGTCAGCTTGGAGCTACGGCTGGGTAACGACTACATTGCTCTTCTAGACTTGGTCGACGGGCACCCTTTGGCGCTGAAAGTTGCGGCCCCCCTATTCAAGGATATGCCGGCTTCGGTGGTGTTAAAAGAAATCGGCTCAGCGATGGCCGCTCTGGAAGCCGGCGATGAAGAGGAGGGGCGTCCTCCGTACTTTACTGCCTTGGTGGACTACTCTTTCTCCCGAATGTCCCGGCGCAACCGGGTCCACCTGCCCTTCCTCTCCTTGTTCCAGCGGCGGGTAATGATGGACATCATGACCCACATCACCCAAGAGCGGGTATATAAGACGGTTTTGGGTGAGGAACTGGGCTGGGGGGCGTGCCGTACTTTGCTGCGCTCGGCCAGGAGCGCCGGTTTTCTGGAACCGGTGAACCCCAGCGTATTTCAGATTAATTCCAGCTTCCCTTGGGTTTACGGCCGGCGCTTGCACCGCCAACTACCCCCCACGTCCATCCGGCTGCTGGAAATGGAGTTCGTGAGGGTATACGCGGACACCGCCGATTACTTTATGGAAACTCTGTACGAGAACCAAGATTCCGGGGTTACGGCGGTACTGGCCGAGGAAGGGAACCTAACCCAAGCGCTGGGCTTGGCGTTGGAAGCCAAACAGTGGGACAGTGCCCAGCTACTGGTGCAACCCTTGGCGCAAGTGTACCGGATGCAAAAGCGGCACCCGGAATTGCGGCGGCTGCGCCGACAGTTGTTGGAGAGTCTCACTCCGGAAAACGGCGGGGCTGCCGAAGCCGAAACCGGCGGCGCCATCGAACTGTGGTTGTACCTACTGGGCACCGAAGCCAGCGAGGCCGGTGAGCTTGGAGAACTGGCGCACGCCGAAGACTTAAACCACCAGTTGCTGGCTTACCTCACGTCGTTGACCGACGGCGATCAAGACCCTCGTACCGCCGCCGTCTATCACCAGTTGGGTGAGGTGGCGCAACAACGGTGGCAACTTGAAGCAGCCGAAGAATATTTCCTGAACTCCCTGAAAATCATTGAGAGTGGGGAAGACCGCGATTCGGTGGCTGACGACTACTATTGTTTGGGCCAAGTCCGGCATCACCAAAAACGCTACGGCGAAGCGAAAGAGTGGTTCAGCAAAGCTTTGGACATCCACCAGCGTTCTGATAACGCCGAGGAGATGGTGAAGGACTACCGGGCCTTGGGCTTAGCGTGCCAGTACCGTTTCGAGCACGACGAGGCCGAAAGCTGGTACCAACGGGCCATGGCGATAGTAGAAGAGAACCGGGACGAATCGACCGCGATCTTGATTTATCACGAGTTGGGCACCGTTTGTCACGCTCGTTACCAGTTCGACGAATCGGAGAACTGGTACACACAAGCCCTTACTCTCAGTGACCGGCTGGGGAATGAGGAGCAGATGGCGGTGGAGTTCCACCACCTGGGCCTGTTGGCCCAGACCCGCGAGGTCTTCTTTGATGACGCCGAGAATTGGTACTTGTTGGCGCTGGAAAAGTACGAGGCCCTGGGGGATCGTAGGAGCGCCGGAGACGAGTGCCGCCAGTTGGGTGTGCTTTTTCACCATCAGGAAAAATGGGAAGAGGCCGAAGAGTGGTACCACCGGGCCCGGGAGATTTTCCACGAAATCGGCGACCTCCCACGGACGGCCCGCACCTACGGCCAGTTGGGAATGGTGGCCGAAAACCGGGACGACCTTACCGGGGCCTTAGAGTGGACTGCCCAGACCTACCGGCTGGCGATGGACCACAACCTGCCCGTTTTGCCCCGGGTCCAGTCCCACTTGGCCCGGTTGCGGGACAAGTACGGGGTTGGCCCGTTTGAAGAATGGTGGCGGGGGTTCATGGGGTCTGACCCGCCGGATGGTCTGGACGCCGCCGGGCCGGAGTTAGTCCAAGACGGTCTGTAGGTCAAGGGCGAGGAAGTTGGTATCAGAGGAAGCTGGTATCAATCGAAATTCCGGGCCCCTCGCACCAATCTAGGAGTTTGTGAATCGGGAGGAAGCATGTCGGTCACCGCGCTGGAGATTGATTCCGTAACACCGTTCGCCGCAGGGGCCGGCTTCGGGGATACCGGCAACTACGAGCAGCTAGACGGCACCGCGCGATTCGCCGTCGCCCCGGACCACCCCGACAATGCCAGCATTACCGACCTTAACCTGGTCCCGCGCAGCCGGTCTGGCAAGGTTGCTTTTTCGGCCGAGTTTCGACTCCTCAAACCGGTGGACGCCTCCAAGGGGAACCGCCGCTTGCTCTTGGACGTTTTGAACCGGGGCCGCCCCCGGGTCCTCAAATACATTAATAGCGCCGACGACAACCCGGACCCAAAGGCGCCGATGGAGCCTGGCAACGGTTTTCTTATGGACCAAGGTTACACTCTTGCTTGGTGCGGATGGCAGCACGATGTGCCCGACTCGCCCGGACTGCTCCGAATTCAAGTCCCCGGCGCCGTTACCCCGGAGGGCCCGGTTTCCGGCAGACTTACCGTCACCTTTCAACCCAATGCTACCACCCCGGTGCAACTCCTAGCCGACCGCTCGCACCGGCCCTACCCCACCAGCGACCTGCACGACCCCGGTGCGGTGCTAACTGTCCAAGACCACGACTACGCTACTCCTCAAGTCGTGGACCGGGACCGGTGGTCTTTTGCCAACATGGAAAACGGAAAGGTGGTGCCCAGCGGCCGGCACATCCACCTTTCCAGCGGCTTCGAGGCGGGCAAGGTCTATCAGATTACCTACACCACCAAGGGAGCGCCGGTAGTTGGCTTAGGGCTCTTGGCTACCCGAGACCTAGTTGCTTTCCTGCGGAACTCCAAGGACCGGGAATCAAATCCTTGTGCGGGCGCCATTGACCGGGCTTACGCCTTCGGCGCGTCTCAAAGCGGCCGGTTCCTTCGCCAATTCCTCCACCTTGGTTTGAACCAGGATGAGGAAGACCGCACGGTGTTCGACGGTGTCATTGCCCATATCGCTGGCGCCCGGCGAGGTGAGTTCAACCTCCGGTTTGGCCAGCCTTCCAGCGTGATCGAAAAGAGCGTAGCCAGCATCTTTCCTTTTACTGACCTAGAGCAGACCGACCCGGAGACGGGTGATACAGGCGGACTGTTGTCCAGGCTCGCCGCCAAGGGTTCCGTGCCCAAGGTGTTCTTTACCAATACCTCAGCGGAGTACTGGGGCGGACACGCTGCCTTAATTCACACGGACCCGGGCAGTACCCAAGATGTCGCTCCGTCGGAATCGGTGCGCATCTACCAATTTGCCGGGACCCAGCACGCATCCGGGACTTTCCCGTTGGGCGACTCCGACCCCGCCACCGGCTCCCGAGGGGCGCTGACCTTTAATTGTGTGGACTATATCCCCTTGCTGCGGGCGGCATTGGTCCAGCTAGACCGCTGGGTTAGTTACGGCGAGGAGCCTCCGCCCAGTTGCCATCCCCGGATTGACGATGGCACAGCGATTTCCCCCGAGCACACCGCCGCGACTTTCCAAGGGATACCAGGGGGAAGGTTCCCGAAGCGGCAGCGGTACCTTTGCCGTCTGGACTTCGGACTGGAACGTGGCGTTGCCACCAAGCTCCCTCCGGAGGTGGGCCAGCCCTACCCCAACTTGGTGTCCGCGGTTGACTCCGATGGCAATGAGGTTGCGGGCATCCGTCTCCCGGACATTGCGGCGCCCCTAGCAACCCATACCGGATGGAACACGCGCCACCCCAGCACCGGAAACCCTGGGCTAAGCCTGAGGTTGGTCGGCGCCACTATTCCTTTCCCCGCGACGCGGGCCGAAAGGGAAACCACCGGCGATCCCCGTCCCTCCATTGAGGAACGTTATTCTTCCAAGGAGGACTACCTGAACAAGGTGCGGGAAGCGGCCGAGGCTTTAATCGACGCCCGGTATTTGCTGCCCGAGGACTTGGCTACCGTCGTCAGCGACGCTTCTAAACGGTACGATACATTATGTAATCTAGTCCCTAATGCGACCTAGTGAGGAGATACCAAATGCCCGTAGGAACTTCAGTGCCGCTACCGGCTTACACCATAGATGTTGCTTTCATTGCTCAGAAAGCTGAGGAGTTGGGGTTTGATTCCCTGTGGTACGCGGAGCACCCAATCTTGCCAGTGCACAGCGAAAGCCCCTTTCCGGCAACCGGTGGAGCGATTCCGGAGACTTACCGCCACTTTACCGACCCATTTATTGCCCTAGCCCGAGCGTCAGGTGTTACCAGCAAGATCAAACTTGGCACCGGCATTACCTTGGTTCCCGAGCGCAATCCGTTGGTCTTGGCCAAAGAAATCGCCGCCCTAGACAGCTATAGCGGAGGGCGGTTCCTCTTCGGCATCGGCGCTGGTTGGAACCGCGAGGAAACGGAGATGATGGGGGGTGATTTCGACCATCGTTGGACCCAGACCAGAGAGTCCATCGAAGCGATGAAGGAGCTATGGACCAAGGACGAGGCGGAGTACCACGGCCGGTACTACGACTTTCCCCCCGTCTACTGCTACCCCAAGCCCGCGCAGCAGCCCCACCCTCCGGTCATCTTGGGGGGTCATGCCAAAAACGTCTTGCAGCGCATCGCCCGGTGGGGAGACGGCTGGTTGCCCAACCGGGCAGACCCGGCGGAGATCGAGGAGAGCCGCAAGATACTGGAGGCCTTGGCCGCGGAGCGGGGACGGGACCCGGCTTCGTTGACCATCTCGGTCTACGGCCAGCCGCCCGACCGGGACTTGATCCAGTCGTTCTTAAACGCCGGGGCAGACCGCGTCGTGGTCCGTCCCGAACACGTCGCCACCGAAAAGGAAATGGGAGAGCAGTTGGAGCGCATTGCCGAGGCTGTGATCCGCTAGGCCGTGACCCAGAGTCCCGCGGGCGCGGTGTTGCCAGTCAAGGTGATGGTGCAGGAGAGCAAATGGACCGGACTGCCGATCTGCTAAGTAGCTACGCTTGCGGCTTGACCTTCGAGGACCTCAACCCGGAGGTTGTTCACCAAGTCAAGCGGACCCTCATCGACTCGCTGGGTTGTACTATGGGAGGCTTTTCCTCGGATCCGGGAATCATCGCCAGGACCCTCGCTTCCGGGGTAAGCAGCACTGCGCCATCCCGGGTCTTGGGCACCGCGGAGCACAGCTCTCCTGACATGGCCGCTTTCGCCAATGGGGTGATGCTGCGCTATTTGGACTGCAACGACTCTTACTTCTCACCCGGCGGGGGCCACCCCAGCGACATGATACCGGCGGCGCTGGCGTTGGCCGCGCCGCTGGAGCGGGATGGGCCAATGGTGATCGCCGCCATTGTGCTGGCTTACGAGGTGTTTTGCCGCCTTTCGGACCAAGTGGTCGCCGGCGACTTGGGTTGGGACCAAGGGGTCTTCGCGGTCATCGGGGCGGCCTGTGCCGCGGGGAAGATTCTGGGCTTGGACCAAGACCAGATGGGCCACGCTATTTCCCTCTCGGTGGTGCCCAACCTTCCTTTAGGGGTGACCCGTACCGGCGAGTTGTCGATGTGGAAAGGGTGCGCCACCGCCAGCGCTGTCCGAGCCGGGGTTTTCGCCGCCCAATTGGCAGGCCAAGGCATGACTGGCCCACCCGAGCCCTTTGAGGGCCGCCGGGGACTTTGGCCCCAAGCCGTAGGGAGACCGGTGAGCTTGAAGCCATTAGGCGGCGGCGCCGAACCTTGGCGTATCTTGAACACTACGTTCAAGTCTTACCCGTCGCAGATACATACTCAAGGTCCCATCGGATTGGCCTTGGAACTCCGGCCGAAGTTGCGGCTTGAAGATATAGAGTCAATTGTCATTCAAGCCTATCAGGGCGCCGCCAGCGACCCGACCACCGAACCGGAGAAGTGGGACCCCAAAACACGGGAAACCGCCGACCACAGCATCCCATTCTTGGTCGCTACGGCTTTGCAATACGGAGCGGTGACCCCGTCCAGCTTTACCCAAGACAGGATCCAAAGTCCTGATATTCACGACCTGATCAGCAAAATGGTCATCTGGGAAAACGAGGAGTTTACTCAAAGGTACCCTGCTGAGTATGGCTGTCGCATGGAAATAACCGAGCGCACCGGAAAGAGTTTCATGGCGGAAACCTCGCACCCGAAGGGACACCGCCTGAATCCCTTGAGTGACTCGGAGGTTGAAGCCAAGTTCCGCAGTCTGGCCTCGGCCGAATGTGCCGAAAGCCAATGCCAGCGGATCATTGAGACGGCTTGGGCCTTGGATAAACTCTACGATCTGAACATTCTTTACGATACCCTGGTGGTATAAGGACACGTTGCCAATCCGGTTAGCCGTTGTCCTCGTATACTATTATGGCCCGGCTTAGTGGATGGGTCTGCCGCGCCAGCGACTGAGTGGTCTGATGTGGTTGCGTACGAAGAGTTAGAAGACCACCAACTCATTCACCGGATTGCGTTGCTGGACAAGTCTGCGCTGGAGGTACTCTACGCCCGATACATTACTCCGGTTTATTCCCTGGCAATGCATATGTTAAGACATGATGCGCTGGCGGAAGAGGCCACTCAGGAGATATTCCTCAACATTTGGCTAAAAGCCGGCAGCTTCAATGCCAACCTAGGTCAACCTCGCTCTTGGATTATGAGTGTGGCCCACCACAAGATTGTGGACTTGATTCGCTCGCGTCGGCGGGCCCAAAGCATGACCGAGCCGGCGGACTACGAGACCTTGGAGCGGCTGCCTTCGGGCCAAACATCCACGGAGGAGGAAGTTGAGAACAACCTGGAGCGGGAGCGGATAATGCAGGCCCTGGCCGTTTTACCTGAAGCCCAGCGCGAAGTAATCCTCCTCGCTTACTTTGAAGGATACTCCCAATCTGAAATGGCAGCTAAGCTTGGCCACCCCCTTGGCACCATCAAGACTAGGGTGCGCTTGGCGATGCAGAAGCTGCGTACCGTGTTAGAGCAAGATGACCGCGAGTGAAGCCGCCAACCATCCAGTGGAGCTGCTGGGAGCGTATGCCCTGGATGCTTTAGACGCCGACGAAGCGCCTCAGGTAGAGGCTCACTTGGATGGTTGCGCCTATTGCAGTAGAGAACTCGCCCAGACACAGCTAGCCACGGCGCAGCTAGCTCAAACGGTGGACCTCCGGGCTCCATCCGCCGAGCAGCAGGTCAGATTGCTGGCTCGGGTGATTACCGCAGTAGACCCGCCGGCTTCCCGGGCTCCCGTTCGAGAACCGGCGCTGCCCGCCATAGCTCCGCCTACCCGGTCAAGGCGATGGACGCCCTTATTCAGATTCCTTATGCCGGCTGCCGCCGCGGTCATCGTCGGGCTGTTCGTAGTCACTATGGTGATGAACCTTCGCCTCTCCGACCGCACCGAGAGACTGCAACAAAACAACGCTACCCTCACTGCCCAGGTAGCTCTCTCCGCTGAAGTGGGCGCCAAGTTGGAAGAAAAACTTCGCTCCATGCGGCTCACCAATTTCTGGCTTGCTGACCCTGCCGTCCACTCGGTGAAACTCAGCTCCCCCAACGGCGAGGCAGGCTCCGGCGGTGTTTTATTGATGAGTTCCGATGGGAATAGGGCCATTCTAATGGTCACAGGAATGGGGGATGAGGCCCTGACTTCCTCCTATGAGGTGTGGCTGATGCGCCAGGGCCACCACGAAATGGCGGGCACGGTGACTGTAGATCAATGGGGATGGGGCGCCGCATCTCTGACCCCACAGGAGTCTTTGCTCGACTTTGATAAGGTGGCGCTGGTAACGGAGCAGGCGCCGGGAATGGCCAAGGCCGAGGATGATATGGTCTTGGAAGCGAAACTGCCCGGCGTCTTGCCCCCGCAGATGGTCGTTCTGTCGCCTTGGGAGTAGACCCCTCGGCTTGGGACGGCCATTGGTGAGAGGCTCCGGGGCTGGTATACTTCCGCCTAGAGTCACCCATTGCAGACTATAACCGTGACTCCGCCATATCTATTCTCTGGCGTTAACTCCTTAAACCCATCCCCGTAAAGGTGACCGGAGCGCTTCATGCCGGTTTCTGTGCTGGTGCTTTACGATCGCAAGGGCAGGGCTATCGAAGAACTGGCCAAGGCGGCAGCCGAGGGGGTCTCCAGCACTAGCCAAGGCCAAGCATGTTTGAAGACCATCGACGAAGCCAACCGCGACGACTTGCTGGCTTGCGACGGGGTGATGCTGGGTTCGCCGAATTGGAGCGGGATTACCGGTTCCATGAAGCTTTGGCTGGATGACCAAGGAGACCTTTGGGAGGAAGGAGTCCTGGCCGGCAGACCCGGAGCCGCTTTTACCACTGGATCGGGCCTCCATTCCGGCCTCGAGATGACCTTGCTGCAACTGGTCCATTGGATGTTGGCCTGCGGTATGGTGGTGGTGGGACTTCCTTGGTCGGACCGGATGCGAAATTCCGGTTCGTATTACGGGGCGACAGCGACCGCCGGTGTCTCCGAAGACGACTTGGCCCAAGCTCGCGCCTTGGGCGCCCGCATGGTGGAAATGGCGGCGCGTCTTGTAGAGCGGTAGTACAATTCCCACAAAGAAAGCGCTAGGCCGGTCTGGCCTGGTAAGCTCTGCTTCCGAGGCTGATTATGAGAGGCACCGCGTCAATCAAGATAAACAGGCCAATAGAGGAGGTCTGGGACTTCGTCTCCGACATTGGCAAGTCTGACCAATGGCTTGATGGGGTATCCGGTCCTACGTTGGCATCCCACGGAGAAATCGCGCCGGGGTCGACCTTCAACTGCAAATACCGCTTCGACAACAAGTCCCACGAAGTGGAGTACACTCTGACGTCTTTTGATCCTCCCACTCGGTTCGGCTTTCGGATAATCGGAGGACCTCACCCGTCCCTTAATGTCATCGATCTCAAATGGGAGAAAGGCCTGACCAAGATCAATCATACGATGGAGATGGATATTAATCAGCGGACAATCGGGGCGGTGTTTCTCGGTCTCGGTCCTTTCGTTCGGCTTTCAATAATGATGAAGCTAAAAAAAGACCTGAAGCGGTTGAAAGCGACGCTGGAGGCCGCTTAGGCGCCGGGAAAGTCACACCGGCAACGGGAAGGGCCACCAGTCCGGATAGTCTCGGAGGACGAGGCGCCGGAAGACCCCCGGATGGGTATCCACCGCCAGTTTCATTGCTTGCAGTACCGGAGCCCGGATAGCAAAGTGGGCCAGTTGGGAAGTACGCAACTTGAACAGGTGGAAGCATTCCCGGAGGTTCATTTTGGCCGCTACGCGCCGGTAATGAGCATGGGTAACCAGGTATTGGGCCGCCACCGGGCAATGTGCCCCAATTTCCCGATGGGTATCCTCCACCCGTCCGATGGCCTCTTGGAACTTCCCCTTAAGCCCCGCTTTAACAATCAATTCCGGGATCTTGTAGCCGTGGTTGACGGTCAGGGGTTGCGGAAAGTAGGACATCATGCGGTGCCTCTTGAACTCCCGGTAGGCGCCGTAGTCCATGACGAACTCGAAGGTGTAGTCGACGGCTTCGAGCTCCCGCACCGGCGCGTCGTGGGGCCCCAAGCCTGCCAAGCACTGGCCGATGATGTCCTCCCGCTCTTCCACCGAAAGGGTATCCACCCGGCGCCAAATTTCTTGGTACCCCATGGCCGACTGGCGGTAGAGCATCGCCGCGGCCAATTTCTTCTCGGCCTCCGGGTCCCAATGCACCAAACGTACCGTCGGCTCAACCTCGCCGGGGCGTCCCCACTCTCCCATTGGCGAATCGGAGTCAACCGGAGTTTCCCCCAAGTATTGCTGACTCAGGGCTTCTTGGACCGCCGACATGCTCGCCAAGTAGGGATTGGCATCGGCGTACTTGATCAACGTTGGCGTGATCGCCCGGCCCTTATCCACTAATTCTCGTCCAAGCTCCCTTTCCTCGGCTATCCCCGAAGACATCAGCTTGGAGACAGCGTGCTCCAGCACTCTGGCGTTGGCGGTGACGCCCACGTTGGTCAGGGTCGCGGCGGGCAGGACCGCGCGGCAGCTATCGGTAGCGATGCGCCGGAGCCGCAAGTTATAGCCGGAGTCACTTTCGCGCTCCCCTTTCGGATTCTTGAGGCGCAAGTGGCTCATGCAGCCGTCGATGATGTTCAGGTAGTCCTGAAACAGCCGCTGACAAGTATCATGGTAGCGGTTAGCCAACTCCGGTGTTGCTTTCAGCTCTTCGGGGAGATGGAAGTAGTCTCGGAGCATAACCTGGTAACGAGAGGACTTTTCAGTGTATGACGCCAGACGGTTGTCTTCTAGGGCATCGCAAGCCAAGCGGGAGATGTTTTCCACCGCCAGATGCACCACAGCGTGTTCGGCTACCGAAGCGTGGCCGTAACCAAGGACCCATCTTTCGTGGAAGTCGGCGGCTTTTTCCTGGCTGACTTGGCGAGCGATCTCGTCGAAGGGCTCCGGCCTCCGCGACGTCATGGCGAAAGCCACCGCGATCTGCTCTTCGGTCAGTTGGTGGGCGTCCAGAGGGTACACCCGGCGAGGATGGGCGCCGCCACGCTGTTTGGTGGTCATCGGGGCTCTGCTCTACACCAGAGCCCCGATGCCGTCGGGAATTTGGACCTCCACCAAGTGGGTGCGGCCGCTGGCCAGCGCGTTCTCCAAGGCGCGGGTCAGTTCGGCTACGGTCGAAACCCTGGCGCCCTCGAAGCCGTAGGAGTCAAAGAGCTTCACGAAGTCAGGATTGACCAACTCGGTGGCCATCAAGCGTCCGTTGAACTGGTCCTCCTGGTACTTCTTGAGCACACCCCAAGCGTTATCGTTGAACATCAACACCACCGGGTGGATGCCGTACTGGGCAGCGGTGGCCAACTCTTGGAAGTTGTATTGGAACCCGCCGTCGCCGGTAACGCAGACCACCGGGCTTTCCGGCTTGCCCGCCTTGGCCCCCAGACCGGCCGGGAAAGCAAACCCCAGTCCGGCCCAACCGTGGGGGTGCATGTAAGTCCGCGGGCCGTAGATGGTCAAGCAGCGGCTGGCCCGACTAGCGGCTATGGTCGGGTCCAAGGAGAAAATAGTGTCCCTTGGAGTAGCGGCGCGAATCGCTTCGAAAGCGCGAAGTTCGTTGCCCCACTGCCCCTTTAGGTTTTCGTAAATTTCCTGCTTTACCGACGCGATCTCGGCTTGGTAAGCATCGCCCTTGCTTACGTCGCGGTTGGCGATGCCACTCAACCATTGGCGGACCACCGCCCCGGAATCGGCCTCAATGGGAACGGTCACGGGGTAATTCTTGCCGATGGTTTCGCCGTCCATGAGAACGTGTATGATGGTCTCCGGCAGCTTCAAGCCTACCCCGGCGGTGGTGCGGTAGGTAAGCGCCGAGCCAAGTACCACGGCCACGTCGCAGGCGCCCAGCCACTCCTGCACCGGGTTCTCGCCCCAGATGCGGCGGCCCAAAGCCTGTCCCAACGACAGGGGATGGTCCTCGGGGAAGGTGCCCTTGGCGCCGTCGCCAGTGACCACGGGCGCGCCCAAAGACTCGGCCAGGCGGACCACTTCTTCGGCTCCACCCAAGGTCTGGACTTCCTCGCCCAAGAAAATCACCGGCCGCTTGGCTTGGAGCAGCATATCCAAGGCCCGCTCCACCATTACCGGGTCTCCCGAAGGTGGTTCCGGCTGTCTTGGACCCAAGACCTCAACCTCGGCTTGATGCCCCAACAAATCCGTGGGGATCTCCAGCTCTATGGGCCGGGGCCGCCGGGTCCTAAACCGCTGGAACGCTTCCACCAAGTGGTCGGGGATTGACTCCACCTGATTAATCATCGCGTTCCAGTCGGTGATCGCCCGGAACATGCCCAACTGGTCTTTCGTTTCATGGGTAGCCAACCTGCCGGCGTTCAGGAACTCTTGCTCTACGTTAGTCGTTATCTCCAGCACCGGCGAGCTGGAAAAGTAGGCTTCCCCCAAAGCACCAGCGGAGTCGGCGGCGCCGGGACCGGTGCTGGTCAGCAACACCCCCGGCTTTCCGGTAGCGCGAGCGTACCCATCGGCCATGAAGCCGCAACCCAACTCTTGGCGGCCGCCAATGAAACGCAGGCTGTCTTGGCTGTCGAACAGCGCATCATACAGGTCAAGGGTATGGACCGATATGATGCCAAAGACCGTATCGACACCCTGGGCCTTGAGAGACTCTACCACGGCCTGCCCGCCGGTCATTTTCGCCACGTTGTTTCCTCCACGATAGGTTGGGGCTTAAATCGGCCCGCCCTACAGCAACAAGCTAACCGGGTTCTCCAAGAGCCGTTTGATCTCTGACAGAAACTGGGCCGCCTCGGCGCCGTCGGCCACCCGGTGGTCGACGGACAGAGTGGCCTTCATGATTTGGGCCACCGTGATTTCACCACCCCGCACCACCGGCTGTTCTTTAACCGTTCCCACGGCTAGGATAGCAGCGTGGGGTGGGTAAATGATAGCGGTAAAGCTGTCGACGTCGAACATACCCAGGTTACTGATGCTGTAGGTAGTCCCGGTGTACTCTTCGGCCCGCAGGGCGCCGCTGTTGGCCCGGGCGGCCAAGTCGCGGCTGGCCGCAGCAATCTCGACCAAGCTCTTTTTCTCGCATTGCGGAATCCCGGGCACGATGAGTCCCGATTCCAAAGCGATGGCGATCCCCACGTTGATCGAGGGATTCATCTGCAAGTGGTCTTCGCGGAAGAACGAGTTGAACTTGGGATGCCGTCCGATGGCCATAGTCGAGGCCTTGACGATAAGGTCATTGACACTGACCCGGTTGTCTGCGGAAATGGTATCGTTAATGTCCCGCCGCAGGTTCATAGCCTTGGTCATATCGACTTCGGCGGTCACGTAGAAGTGGGGCGCCGTCCGTTTACTATCGCTGGTCACCCGGGCGATGGTCTGGCGCATCCGGGAAAGCTCGACCCGTTCCACCCCCGGAGCGTCGGACGGGGGAACGCCGTCTCCGGAAGGCTCAGCCGGTACCGCTTCATGGTAGCCAAGCACGTCGTAGCCAAGCACGTCGTCCTCAACGATTCGCCCTCCCGGGCCGGTGCCAGTGATTCTGGAGAGGTCGATTCCCCGCTCTCGGGCCAAGCGGCGGGCGATGGGTGAAGCGCGCACCTCGCCACTGGGCGCCGAGGCGGCCTCGGTGGGCGCGGGCTGAAAGCCCAGCACATCCTCTTCGACGATCCGTCCGCCGGGGCCCGT
Organism: Dehalococcoidia bacterium; assembly: GCA_965220245.1. Classification (GTDB taxonomy): domain Bacteria; phylum Chloroflexota; class Dehalococcoidia; order Lucifugimonadales; family UBA3495; genus CBDCPI01. Next base: position 51,762 of record CBDCPI010000013.1, on the reverse strand, counting down.
CCCGGTAATTAGGGCTAGGTCAATACCCCGCTCCCGGGCCAAACGCCGGGCGATAGGGGAAGCCCGCACCTCGCCAGCAGACCCCGGAGGCGCGGCCGTTGCTTGCGGGGCCTCGGCTGTTGGCGGCGCCGGCGGCTGAGTTGCGGCTGGAAGTTCCTCAATCCCGATGTCGTCCGGCAGAGACTCGTTGGGGTCGGCAATCACGGCAATGAGACTACCAACGGGTATGGTTACGCCTTCTTGGGCCACGATCTTTCGCATCACCCCGGCAACGTAAGCTTCGTACTCCACCGTGGCTTTATCGGTTTCTATCTCGGCAATAACCTCGCCACGGGCCACGGCCTCCCCTTCTTGTTTGTGCCATCGGACGACCGTACCTTCCTGCATGTCGTACCCCATCTGGGGCATGACTATAGATGTCGCCAAGGCGCCCTCCTTGTGGACCTCTCTAGGGAATATTCCTGGGGAACCATCCCGATATTTGGCGGGTTCGACTAGAATATATAGGTTCCGGCCAGGCAGGGCAAGGCGTCGGGCGGTCCGCTAACTGTTCAGACTTGATACGTCATTCCGGCCCAAGGCCGGAATCCAGAAGCATTTGTAACCAGCGACGTCCCTTTTCCTCAACATTTCTGGATTCCCACCTGCGCGGGAATGATGGTTGGGCGGCAGAATGTCGTGAGGGGGTTAGCACTGGCATTGCGGATGTGGCTCTCGGTCAATTCGCCTCAGCAAGTCTGAACAGTTACGCGGTCCGGCATAATCGGCTGGAATAGAGATTCAACCCATGGGTTCACTATCACTCAAATCAGCAGAGGGTGGGGTTAGTCCGGAGCAGCCGGACTAACCCCACCCTCTCTTCAGTCCAACGGCGCCCATGTCGATGGGCCGGGCTGGAAAGCTACATCATCCTTTTGATAATGGCCTCGGCTTTATCCTGGCTCAGTCCCACAGGCCGCCACGCCAGAGGCCCCTCATTGTCCAAGACAGGCTCGCGGTGTCCTAGATCCGGGGTCTCTTCCGCCTTCAAGAACAGGCCAGTGTAGATGGTATCGCCCCACATCAGGCCCTTTTCGCAGGCGGCCTTCCAGTCCGTGGGGTCATGGTCCTCGTCTTCCAGTTTCTTGACCCGGTCTTTGAAGAAGGAGTGGCCGTTGTCCAAGTTGAAGGTTACGCAGGGGCTGAAAACATCCACCAGCGCAAAACCTTTGTGTTGGATTGCTTGCTTGATTAGGCCGGTAAGGTGCCTCACGTCCCCGCTGTAGCCCCGGGCCACGAAAGTGGCGCCGTTCATAATCGCCGAGGTAATGGGGTTGACCGGCATCTCGGTGCTGCCGTAGGGCGTGCTCTTGGTCCTCATGCCCAGGCTGCTGGTAGGGGAAATCTGTCCGGTGGTCAGTCCGTAGATCTGGTTGTTCATCACAATGTAGGTCAAGTCCACGTTGCGGCGGGCAGTGTGCATGAAATGGTTGCCGCCAATACCGTAGCCGTCGCCGTCGCCGCCGGTGACAATCACCGTCAACTCGTGGTTCGCCAGTTTGGCCCCGGTAGCCACCGCCAGAGCCCGGCCGTGAAGGGTGTGCATACCATACGAGTTGAAGTAACCGGGCAGGTTGGAGGAGCAGCCAATGCCGCTCACCGTTAGAATCTCGTGGGGCCTGAGTCCTAGCTCGGCGCAGGACCGTTGCAAGCTGTTCAAGACCCCAAAGTCGCCGCACCCCGGGCACCAATCAGGGTCGACCATCCCTTTGAAGTCTCGGGCGGTTAATTGGATCTCCGGCTGTCCTCCGGTCCTGTCGAGGGTTGTTGTCATTTAATCGCCTCCCTAGGTAACAACTTCCTGGTACGGAACAAAGATGTCGGTCTTTCCGGCCATTAGCTCCAGCACGCCGTTGACGACATGGTGGGGCATGAACGGCTCGCCATCGTACTTGCGGATGTGACCGTCGGCGGTGAAACCGGTCTCACTTCTGAGATACCGGTGGAATTGGCCGGAGTGATTGTTCTCGACAATTATAGTCCGCTGGCAGCGGGACAGGATTTCATTTATCGCGTCCCCGTGGAAGGGCACTATCCACTTGATGGGCAGTTGGTTGGCTTTGACGCCCTGCTGCTCCAGTTGCTCCATCGCCTCCCGGATTACACCGTAAGTGGAGCCCCAGCCGATCAAAGTGACCTCGGCATCCTCTGAACCTTCCAACTTGGGGGCCTCGATGCTATGCGCTAGGGTCTCAAACTTACGGGCCCGCTTCTCCACCATCATGCGGCGCTTGTGGGGGTTGGTAAACTCGTCGCTGATTAGGGTAGAGTCCTCGTCATGTTCGTCGGTTGCGACGATGTGGAGGAAGCCTTCGACTCCGGGAAGGGCACGGGGGGAAATACCGCTTTCCGTGTCCTTATAGCGGAGGTAACCGTTGGCCGCCGCGTGCTCGGTAATTATGTCGCCCCGGTCAATCTTTGGGTGCATGTTTATAAGGTCGGGATCGACGCTGTATCTCCCTTCAGAGATCAGCAAGTCGGAGATGACGATACCGGGGCACTGGACCCTGTCGACCAAGTTGAACAATTCAGGGACCGTGTTAAAGGCGTCCAAGGCATCCTTGGGAGACACGATGAGGCGCTGAAAGTCCCCTTGGCTGGCGCCGAGAGTCTGCCACAGGTCGCCCTGCTCCGTCTTGGTGGGGACGCCGGTGGAAGGACCGGCCCGCTGGACGTTGATATAAACCACCGGGATTTCCATCATGCTAGCCGATCCCACCGCCTCGCTCATCAGCGCAAACCCGCCGCCCGAGGTGGCGCACATGGCCCGGGTACCCACGTGGGCTGCCCCGATTACCATGTTTGACACGCCTATTTCGTCCTCGACCTGACGGACCATAATGCCCAGATTACGGGCGTTTTGGGCCATCCAGTGGAGAATTCCGCTGGCGGGGCTCATGGGATAAGCGGCGTAGAACTTGACGCCAGCGGCAGCGCCTCCCATCGCCAAGGCTTCATTCCCCGACCATACCGCCAAGGGTTTGGGACCAGTTGGGACTTCTCCTTTGAAATGTTCAAAGTTCTCTTTGGCGTATTCGTAACCGGCTCGAGAGACGGCTACGTTTTCGTCCACCACCGCTTGGCCTTGGCGTTGAAACCGGAGGGATAGGCTCTCCTCCAGAATTTGGAAGTCAAGACCCATCAAAGCCATAATCGCGCCAACGGCCAAGGTGTTCTGGATCAGCCGATTGCGGCTTCTGGTCAACTCGGATACCGGCATGGGGCAGAGATGAACGCCGTCGGCCGCGCTACCCGGTGTCACGGTGTCGCCGTTATAGATTACCCGGCCGCCGGGGCCCATCAGCCCCAAATGCCGATCCATGGTGTCCTGATTCAAACAAAGCAGCAGGTCCAGCTTATCTCCGTGGGTAAGCATCTCTTGGTCGCTTACCCGGACAGTCAAGAAGATGTGCCCGCCCCTGATGATCGACTGGTAGGCGTTGTAGGTACTAAGGTGCAAGCCGCGCCGAACGAAAATGCGGGCCAAAACGTCTCCCGGCGTGGCAATTCCTTGCCCGGCTTCGCCGCCTATGGCAAGAGCAAAATCGTACTTACCTAAAGCCATATATGTGCTCCTAACGCTCCTCTTCCAGCGGTCCCCGCTTCACCGGCGCTAGCCGTAGTATCGGGGCATTGACCATGATTGCTTTTAATCGACTGGTCTAGTATAACGCTTATAGCCACGGGCTACAATGCGTTGACGAATTACGTCTAAATTTGTCCCGATGTTTGCAGGATTTTAGTAAGCTAATTGGGCGCGATAGAACGGCGGGCCCGTAGCCGCTACATGTGGATAACGCGCCCTTCAGCGCTCAGCGCCGCCTCCTTTAGCATCTCCGACAGCGACGGATGGGGGTGCACCGCCCAACCCAACTCCAAGGTGGTCCCCTCCAACAGCTTGGTCATGGTCAGTTCACCCAGCAACTCGGTGACCTCCGGGCCGATCATGTGACCACCCAAAAGCTCTCCGTAGCGGTCGTCCACCACCAGCTTTACGATGCCTTCCGTCTCTCCCATTGCCAAAGCTTTGCCGCTGGCTTGCAGATTAAACGTGCCCACCCGAACGCCGTACCCCTGCGCCCTCGCTTGGGCTTCGGTTAGTCCGCAACTAGCTATTTGGGGTTGGCAGTAGGTAGCCCGGGGCATCATGGAGTAGTCCAACTCCGCCGTGTCCATGCCGACCAGGTGCTCGGCGGCCGCGGTTGCTTGCGCCGATGCCACGTGAGCCAAGGCCAGCTTGCCGGTAACGTCACCGATGGCGTAGATTCCCGGTACGTTGGTCAACATGTGGCCGTCTACTTTGATGTAACCGGCCTCCGTTTCGACGCCAGCCCGGTCCAACCCAAGACCCTCGATGTTCCCTTGCACACCAATAGCCACCAAGACTTTATCACAGGCTAGGTCTTGGGACTCACCGCCGGTGTCTACAGTGACTCTCAGGCTATCGCCGCTGGAGTCAACTCCGGTAACCCCGGCCCCGGTAAGGACCGAAATGCCCTGACGGGCGAAGCTCCGCTCCAGAATCGGGCTGATGTCTTCGTCTTCGCTAGGCACCAGCCGGGGCAACAGCTCTACGACCGTTACGTCCACGCCGTAGGTATGATACAGGAAAGCAAACTCCACCCCAATAGCGCCGCCGCCCACGATCACAATGGACGAGGGCAGGTCGTCAAGAACGATGGCTTCCCGGCTGGTAATGATCTTGTCGCCGTCAACGGGCAGCGGCGGAATGGTCCTGGGCCTAGAGCCGGTAGCCAGTATGATGTTGTTGGCCCTGATTGTCCGTCCGTCTGGGGCAACCTCTACTATGCCGTCGCCCCGCAGGATACCGGTGCCTGGAACATGCTCAACGTCGTTCTTCCGTAGCAGGAATGCCACACCCCGAGTTATGCGGTCTACTACGCCCCGGCTGCGCTTCATCGCTACCGAGTAATCGGCGGTGAAGTTATCGAATCTTAGGCCAAACTCGTCGGCCCGTTGCAGGTAGGAAACTATCTCCGCGTTCTTCAGAAGGGCCTTGCTGGGAATGCACCCCCAATTGAGGCAAACTCCGCCCAAGTTTTCCCGCTCGATCAGGACCGTCTTGAGGCCCAATTGAGCAGCCCTAATAGCCGCCACGTACCCCCCCGGGCCGCCGCCAATCACCGCCAAGTCGTAATTGGATTCCATGTAGTCCTTCTAGTTTTAGTCCTTTTGGTTATTTCAACCAGAATCGGTCTAGTTTTCCAAAGGCAGTTAACCCGAAACCGGGCATGGCCTGATGTCGCTTGGAATTATACAAGCGGGCGTTTAAAGGTTACAAGGATTATGTAACCTGGATACTGGGAGTTAAAGCCGGTCACCGGCTGAAGCGCCGGTTCCCGGAACTCGCCTTCAATCCCGTCTACAGTAATTGCCCGTCATAGGCGATTCTGCTATGATGCAGGACACCTTAGGTCCAGATATTGAGGGTAACATGAGACTAGGACCACTGGGTATCCCCGAACTGGCGATCATTCTATTGATCATCATGCTCATTTTCGGCGCCCGAAGATTTCCCGAAATCGGCTCCTCCCTAGGGCGAGGCATTCGCACCTTCAAGAGCGCTATTACCGGCGAGGACGAAAAGAGGAGCGAAGAGAAACAAAAAGCCGGTCCCACTGCCGGCGACGACAGCATCTAAGCTCAGACCCCAAAACTGAAGTCCACTCTAAGGAAGACCAGCCTAGTTAGCTGGTCTTTTTTCTTGGGTTGACCTACTGGATTAATCGGCGCGGCCCACGGGGGTAATCGCCTCTGTTGCGGGGCGGCCTCGGCCGGCCCATTTGGCCAAGACTATCCCCAACTCGTACAACACCAGCAAGGGTATAGCGACCAAGCTTTGGTTTAGGGGGTCAAAGGTTGGCGTGATGATGGCGGCCAGGATAAAGGCAACCACTACCCAATAGCGGCGAAACCTCGACAACCTCCGAGCGCTGACCAAGCCTAATTGCGCCAAGAGATACATCACCAACGGCGTCTCGAAAGCGACCCCCATCCAAAACAACAAGCGCACCATCAAGTTAACAATGCTGCTGATCTTTATCATGGGCGTGGCCACGTCGTCCCCAAAGGTCAACAGGAAATGCAACGCCGGCGGCGTTAGGACAAAGTAGCCGAAAGCAACTCCGGCGACGAAGGTCAGCAGTGCCCCCGGCAGAAAGCCCAGCAGATAGCGCTTCTCCCTTCCGGTAAGTCCGGGCGCCACAAACATGACCACCTGGTAGAGGAACACAGGGAAGGAAAGCACAAACCCGGCGACGAAGGAGACCTTGACGCTGGTGGTGAGAAGCTCGGTTACTTCGGTAAAGATTAACTCGCCCCCGGCGCCCATCTCCAAGTCTTTAGCCGGCCGGGTTAGCAACTCGATAATTTGTTCAAAGAAGGCGAAGGAAACGGCGCTGCCTACTAAGAGAGCGACCACCCATACGACTACCCGCCACCTTAGCTCGCCCAAATGCTGGAGGATTGTTTGCTCGCGGTCACTCATTCCCAGCCCGGCGCGGCCGGCCTGTTTGGCCCTCTGCGGAGGACTCCGGTAAATTGGAGGGATTGGGCTCAAAGGGTACGGGGTTAGGGGATAGGGGCTCTTCTTGGCTCCCTGGTGTGGGCGCAGGAGGGTCCGTAGGAGTGAACTCCTGTCGACTGGGCGACGCCGGCTCTCGCCGGGCGCCAGTCCGTTCCGTCTCCTCAAAACTCGCGGCGGCGGCGACTTCGCTAAAGGTGCGCTTGAGGTCTCCCAGCACTTTACCCGCCGACCGGGCCATGCCAATAGAGCGGCTGGGGCCCAGCACCAAAAAGGCGACCAAAAGGATTACCACTAACTCCAAGAAGCCGATGCCCATGAAGTTCATAACTGCGACTCCGCTCCCGGCGCTGGTCTAGAGGGGCAGGTAGGTCCGCAGAGTTCCTGCGCCGACCGCACCGCCTCGTCCGAAAACCGGTAGCCAAGCTCCCGCAGCATTTCCAAGAGGCGGCACAAGGGCAGTCCTACGATGTTGGAGTAGCATCCTTGCCATGACTCAGCCGGTCGGAACTCCTGGTCCTGCACCGCGTAGGCGCCAGCCTTATCCAAGGGAGTCCCGGTGGCAATAGACGTCTCGATTTCCTCGTCGGTAAATTGACGCAACACAACCTCACTGGTACAACTGTCGACCAAGCGGCGCCCCGATGAGATGTCGATCACGGTTAGTCCGGTCGCCACCTGATGGGTGGTGCCTCGCAATTCTCGCAACATGCGCCGGGCTTCCTGGGAGTCTTCCGGCTTTCCCAACGCCCGGCCCTCCAGCACCACCATGCTGTCAGCGCCGATCACGTAACCGGAATCCCTGCCATCCGCCACTTTCTGCGCCTTGGCCAGCGATAGTCGGCGTACTGATTCTTGGGCGAGTTCTCCGGGTAGGAGTTCTTCATCCACATCCGCTGGCACGATCTGAAAGTCCAGTCCCAGCCCTTGTAGCAACTCCCGTCGCCGGGGTGATGCCGAGGCGAGAACTACATTCTGAGCGGGGTCCGCATAGTCCCGGTGGCCCAAGTGCAAAGAAGAGGGCCCGACGTAGTCCAACGCCGCTACACACTCCAAATGGTGGGTCTGAGGAAACATGTCCAGGGGGACTACCTGACGTAGAGCATAGCCAGCGTCGCAAAGCACCCGCAAGTCCCGCGCTAGGGTTTCAGGGTCACACGAAACGTAGGCGACCCGAGGCGTCGCTAGCCTGGCCAAAGCGCCCAAGGCCTCCGGCTTACATCCGCTACGCGGCGGGTCCAAGACGATTGCGTCGGGCTTTTCGGTAAGGCGGTGCAGGACCTCCTCGGTCTTGCCCAAGATGAACTCCACGTTGTCGGTCCCGGCGCAATTCTCACTGGCATCGGCCACGGCGGCGGAAGACTCCTCAATGGCCATCACTTTCTTGACGTGAGGGGCCAGCAAAACGGCGAAGGCGCCCACTCCGGTGTAGGCATCCAACAACACGTCGGATGAGGTTAGGTCCAAGCACCGGCGGACTACCTGGACGGTTTCGGCGGCTTGTGCGATGTTCACTTGGAAAAAGGAAGGCGACGAAACCCTAAACCTTCGCCCGGCGACCGAGTCCAGATAGCTGTGTTGTCCAGTCTCTATGGAGGCCGGGGCCAGCAGCAATGACGGCTGTACCAGGTAGTCGCCGGTCTCTTGGCCAGCCCTGATCGATAGCTGGGTGGTTTCCCCGCAGTTGCCTTGAAGCTCGCCCAACCGGAGATTGACTTGGTCGTGCATCAACCGGCAATGGTCGACTTTCACAAACCGCCGAGTCTCCCGATTGACGAAGCCCAGGGCGCCGGCGGGCCCCACCGTGAACCGGGCATGGTTCCGGTAGCCGTACTGTCGGGCCGACGGAATGACCTCGGCCACCGGCGGTTGGGAAAACTGTCCCACCCGCCGCAAGGCGTCTATTGCTTTTGCTCGTTTGGCTGCCAACTGGCTTTGGTAGTCCAAGTGCTGCCACTGGCACCCGGTGCAGTCACCGAAGTAAGGACAGGGCGGCGTCACCCGGTGGGCCGAGGGCTCTAAAACTTCGATCACCCTGGCGGCAGCATACTTACGGTGTACCCGGACTACCTCGGCAACCACCCGCTCGCCGGGGATTCCGCCAAAGACGAACACGTCAAACCCATGCCAGGAGGCCATCGCCTCGCCCAACCTTCCCCAAGACGTCAAGTCCAAGGTCAGGTTTTGCCCCTTGATGATAGGTTCCTTCTTCAACTGCATAATTCAGAATAACGCTCAAAAGTTACTATACTGGAAGCAGTTCCCGAAACCAAGACGATGTTGACCCTTATGAGCCCGGCAGTATAAACTTGAAACCAGTCCCCACTTGTGGCCGCCCCTCGATACCCGCCTCGAACGGCAAAGCGGCGCATTTGAAGAGTATCCGGACCATAATCTTTTCTGGAGGCACAAGATGGCTGAACCCATCGAGGTTACCGAAACCAACTGGGACGATACAGTAATCAATTCGGACTTGCCGGTGCTGGTAGACTTTTGGGCCGAATGGTGCGGACCTTGCAAGATGATCGCGCCGGCAGTCCACGAGTTGGCCTTGGAGTATGACGGTAAACTAAACGTCGGCAAGCTCGACGTCGACAGCAGTCCCAGCGTCGCAATGAAATACGGGGTACGCAGCATTCCCGCGCTGATTTTCTTCAAAGGCGGTGAGGCGGTGCACACCGTTATCGGGGCTCGGCCCAAGGGTGCTTTGAAGAAAGAGATCGACAGAGTATTGACTGACTAGTCAACTCTTTCTCTCCGGGGGAGTGGATGGGGCCCGGTGGCCCTTGCGGACTTCAAATCTGCATAGATTCGTGTCGATAAGCCTCCTGGAGTGTCGTCAGCTACGGCGGCACCCTACTGGGGGCTTTATTTATGCCTGGACTGGCGTGGAGTAGCATGGAGCGGGAAAAATGGGAATGGCAGAGGAATGGCAAATTGGCCCGGCTGAGCGCCTCCCCCTTTTCGATTACAGGCGTTTAGCCCCGGGAAGCAGCCTGCTTTGAGAGAAGCCGCCGGGGTCGTCCTGCATACCTTATCCGGAACGGGGTCGCGCTTGGGTATCTAGGTACCGTTGACTGCGAGATGACCAGGTTGTGACAACGGTTACCCTTGCGCCGGGCCCGGTTGTGTGGGGTAATCCGCCGTCTGCTGCGACTCTGGATCCATTTCTTCGCCTCGTTGTCCCGGCAGAGAGGCCGGCCTCCACCTGTAGGCCCAGTTCATTTCGTCTTGGACTGGCGTTCAGGCGGTTTCCCACGGGGCGCTGGGCGCCGCGGGCCGGTCCGGAAGGTCATGGAGGTTGGAGCCGAAGGTCCTCAGGTCCAGCCTGTCGGCCTCGGCCAAGATGGTCCTGGCGGCGGTCTCGGTGAGCTTCGAGCCGGGGTCCAGGATGCTGAGGCTCCGGATGTGCCGGAGCCGGTCCCGCATCTCGGCCAGGGCCCGGTCCTTGGGCGTGTTCTTGGTCAGGCCGAAGTTCTCCAGGTGGTACAGGGCTTCGCTGATGGTCATGGCGTCTGCCTCCGGGAGGTTCCGTTGATTCCGTATCGGGTGACCAGGCCTTTGACTATGTCCCGGCTTGGTCGGCCCTCGCCGGGTCCGGCCGGTCCCTGACCGTCTTCTCGGGCTCTGTCTCTTGGCGTAGCCGGGCGTGGGGTTGGCCCGGTCGGGCCTCTTTTGGGTCCGCCGGGGTGGAGATGGCCAGATGGGATGTGGCAAGCATCGTCCTTCTCTTCGAATCGGGCTTCTAGGACCCCCGGCGGTTTGGTGCTGTTGGCTGTCGTTGCTGGACCGGAATTTCCTCCAGAAGCAGGCTGCGGGCGTCGATCCGCTTCCTCCGGGCGCAGCCCGGACTCTTCCGCAGGGCCAACTCCAGTTGCAGGTCCTCGATGAGTCTCCCGGCGGCTTCCTCCCGGTTCTGCCGCTGGAGCTCTTCGACGACCTGCCGGTAGCCGTCCCGGCTCATCCGGGCTTCCCGGAGTTCCCGGGCGGTCCTGCTGCTGTTCCGGAGCTCGGCGTCCAGGTCGGCCATTAGCCGGGCCTCGTTCCGGCGGGACCGGTCCAGCTGCTCCTGCAACTCTTGAAGCCGGCTGCCGGCGATCACGTTGACTATCCGGTCGATCATTATGCGCCTCTGCTGTTGGCGTTGGGCGTCCTTTGGTCATGGCCATCGTGGTCCGGGGAGAGCGGGGCGGCTGTCTTGCAGCAGAAGCCGCCCCGCTCTCCCCAGAGTTTTGATTCTCTTGACCGGGGCAATGGCCTCGGCAGCGACGCCGTCCGGGGACCTGAGGTCTCAGGCGCCGCCTACGGCTGTGCGGCCTTTCCGCGCTCCCAAGCGGCGATCACGCGCTCAGGGACGTTCAGCCTGGCCTCCGGCCCGGGTGGACTGAAGGGGATGTCCTCCCCGGCTGTCATCTCGTGCAGCCGGGCCCGGACCGTCCGGGTGAAGTTCCCGCCCGGGTCTATGTCCACGATGTAGACCTCGTCTGCGTTGCCGATGACGCTCACGAGCGGCCGCCGGCCGGTGAGCGCTTCCCGGATGTTGGGTCTGGGAAACGAGTCCTCGCCTTCCTCGAGAGGGACGTAAACCCACCGCTCGAAGCTGGGGAAGGAGTCGGTCCATAGGGCGAGGTAGGTCTGGCCGGCTTGGTCCCTGGCCAGCCGCGCCTGGGGCCCGTCGTCGCATTGGAGGGGTTCTTCTTGGGTGAAGACCGTCCAGTTGGGGTTGTTGAGCTTTTCCATGGCTTTGGCGGTCACGTTGCCGTCTCCTTTCTGACTGGCTTGTGAACGAGTGGCGGCTTCCGGCTTGGACCAGCCTGGTGTCCACCTTCCTTTCCCCGGCCTCTCGGGTGAGCTTTTGGGTGAGCTTTCGGGGGTGTCGGACCCGTGGAACCGGAGGTTGCGGGCGGAGACGAAGAGGCGGCGGCCTAGTAGTCGTGCTGGGCGACCTGCAAGCAGACCATTCCCTGCTCTCTCCAGGACCGGACCGTCTTCGTCCGGTCGTCGAAGATGAGGTCCGGGCGGTCTTCGCCGCACTCCCTGAGCCATTCTCCTTTGACCTCGTTGACTGGCCGGGTCCCGTCCGTCTCGGACCGCATCCTGAGCCGGTGGCAGGGCACTTCGTGCCGGCGGAGCCACTCCTCCGTCTGGGGCCGTATCCGGTCCGGCCTGCCGGTCCAGATCTCTACCCGGCAGTGTGCTTCGTAAAGGCTCCGGGCCAGCCGGCAGAGGGCCTCGTTGGGCGGGTCCTCGGGGCAGGCTTTGTTGTAGGACTCCCAGTCCTTGGGGCGGGTTTCCACGAAGTGGTGGCGGTGGCGGTCGTCGGACAGGGTGCCGTCTAGGTCGAAGACGGCGAACCGGAGCTTTTGGCTTGACATGTCTGGTCTCCTCGTACTGTCGGCTTGAGCGTTTCCTATGGCCGTCGCGCCGGGACCCTGATGTGCTTGGCCGGTTTTTACCGTCACATCAGGTAGTCTTCTCCGGTTGGTGATTCGATGAGGCCGGGCTGGCCGTCGAACGTGACGGTGCGGGCTATCGGCCTTATGACGACGGTATGGCGATGCTTTCTCACGTGGTCCAGTACGGTTTCCGTGAACCCGGTCCAGTCCCGGCGGTCTGGCCGGATGCCGGGTGTCCAGGCGATGGCCCGGCATCCGGCGCTCCTGCAGTGGCCGAAGGTTTCCAGGAATGTCTTGATCATGCCGCTGCACCGGGAGGATTCTCCGCTTCTCCTTCGGCTGTGCCGCGTTGATGCGCCCTGGGGCGCTCCCTGCTTTTCTCCGCGAGATGACGGGCTATCCGGGCCCCGGCCTTCGCCGCTCCCTGGCCCCACTGGGGCCCGTGCTCCATGCCTTTCCCGGCGATGGCGTGCCCGAATTCGTGAATGACGAGCTCCAGTTGCTCCGTCCGGTTGTAGGGCGGCAGGAAGAACTCCTCGTCCAGCACCGCGCGGTTGAACCGCACGGTGGGCGCCTCGCTGTCGGCAGTGCAGTCGGCGGCGATGTTGGGCCGTCTCCCGGTGGTGAACCGGGTGAAGGCCACCGTCACCTCCAGCCCGCAGGCTTGGCCCAGTTCCCTGACCCACCGGATGAAGCCGGCGTGCTCCGGCTTCGCCTGGAACTCTTCGCGGTTGTCGTACCGGACGCCAAACACCTCCCGGGCCGACTGGACCTGGGCGTCCTCCCGGAACCTTTCCCGCTCCCCGGGGGTCAGGGACCGGGGGTTGACCAGCTGGTAGCCTTCTTCCGACGCTTTCATGTTGGCGTCGGCGTCGTTGGAGGTGAACAGCACCCGGTCTCCGTAGCGGCCGTGGACGGTGGCCGCCACGGCCCCGGCGCTGGTCCGTTCCTCGTTCATCGCCGTTTTGACCCAGTTCTCGCCGAACTCTTCGTCCGGCAGCAGCCCGAACCCGGCGTTTGCAACCTCGGCGTAGACGGCGTTGAGGTACCGGGTGGGGACCTCGGTCCGGTTGGGCGGCATGGGGACCTTCTGTTGCACGTCGACGTCCCAGGGGGTCTCGACGGGCTGGATGGGGATGCCCATCTCGTAGAGCCAGGACTGCTCCGGGTCCCGGGGTTCCAGCAGGTGCATTCCGGTCTTCCGCTGGGTGCGGCGCATGGGCTCGCCCGGGCCGTCCTACAGGACGGTTTCCAGCACCGCGCTGTGGACTATCAGCGGGTCCCGCTTGGGGACCTCCTCGCCGTTCACGACTAGGGCGCAGTCCGTGGGCCGGAACCTGAGGAGCCGCTTGGCTAGTTCCTGGGCCTGTTCCTCGTTCCAGGGCATGATGGCGGTGATGACCGTGCCCCGGGAGCGGCCGTTGGCGGCAACCCGGCGGCCGCCGCCCGGGGGGAAGGATACCGTATGCCCGCAGGTCTCGACCCGGGCGCTGACGGCGACGGAGATGAACTCCTTCTCGCCCAGGTTGAACCGGCCCCGCTTGGCCGGGTCTCGGCGCTTGGGGGTGGACTTCAGGAGGGTGTAGGCGTCGGCGATGTCGGCGAACCCCGGCCCGTCGTCGGCGACGGTGATCCGGGTGGCGTCCGGGCTGTCGCAGTTTATGTCCACCCGGCAGACGGTGGCCTCCGGGGCCTCGTCCCAGGCGTTCTGGACCAGCTCCTTGAGGAGCTCCCAGGGGGCGCGGCCGGCGTGCTGCTCCCGCATCCCCTCGTGGGATACGGTGAATCTTTCCTTGGAAGGCATGGTGCTCCTTGTTTGGATGGCGCGTGGCGTGTCCTTTGGAGTGCGGGATGGGCGGCCGCTGGTGGGGTCTTGGTTGGGGGATGGCGTGACCGGAGTCCGGTCAGATCACGTGCTGCGGGTCCCTGTTGGTCTGGTCCCGGGCTTTGCCGGGTGAGGGTTGGCGCGGCCGTCCTGGGCGGGTCGTTCCTCGTCTTCGCTCCCGAATACCCGCTTCATTGTATAAGGGCGCGGGTACAAGGGCGCCGGGCCTGGCCGAAGGCGGCCTGCTCTTCGGGTCCATCTTCTTGTGGAGTCTGCGGGTCCGGAGCAGCCTCTTGCCGCTTCCCGTCCGGGCGGTCACCGGCGCGTTTGAGGGCCAGGCGCGCTTTTCGGGGGTGCTTCGCAGCCGTGTGGACGCAGGATGTTCCGGTTATAGGACCTGCGGCCCTTTCGGCCCGGGTCCTGAGAGAGGCGCCGCTATTGTGGCGGGCGGGGGATCTGATGGCTATGGCTCCCGGTTGCGCCGGAGCTCTCCCTCCAGTTCGCGGATGCGGGCCTCGGCGGAGTTTGCGCGGGCTTCGGCATTGTCAGCGCGGGCCTCGGCGGTGTCGGCCCTTTCCCGCTCGTCGCTGAGCCTGGTGATGTGCCGCCCGGTATCCGGGTCGATCCACAGCAGTTCTCCCTGTTCCCAGCGCAGGACCAGGTCCAGGACCGTGCTGTACCCCTGTCGGGCCCCGTCTTCCGCCGTCTCGACGGTGATGGACTCATAGATTCCGTCCCTCAACCGGTCTCCGGCCAGGGCCTCGCCGTGCCAGTTGCCGCCGGTCTGGTCGAACCTCCAGTATTCGGTCACTCCCAGTTCGGCGTAGTCCGTCCTCTTGACGGTGATGTCCTTCCTGCCGGTGCTTGGGGAGGCGATTTCCAGGACAAAGTCCGGGGGCTTGCCCTGCTCCGTGACGATGTAGCCCCGGCTGTCCTCGTAGGCCTCGGGGTCCACGCCGAAGGCGATCAGGAGATCGGGGATTATTCTGTCGGACGGCTCCGAGGCGGGCGCCGCGCTGATGTGTCTCTCTCCCCCGACGATGGTGGTCTTCTCGTTGCCGAAGTGTTCGGCCAGGTTGTGGGTGTTCCCCGTCCGGTGCAGGCGGTCGAAGCTGGTCATTCTCGATATCTCCGGCGGGTCCGGAAGCCGGATGCGTTCCCTGGGCTGCTTGGTCGTCATTTTTCGGCCTCGGTGCGGGCGAAGGGTGCCGCCATTATAGGACATCCGGCCGGGCCGGTGATATGGGCTCCGGTCACGTTCGGGTTCCCACGCCGGCGGCCCCTGAATGTCAGCCCGCCGCCGGGCGGGGACCTATTCTTCAATCATCCTGAAGAACGCGTCCTCGTCGAGGATGGCCACGCCCAGTTCGTTGGCCTTCTTCAGCTTCGAGCCGGGCTTCTCCCCCACCACCAGGTAGTTGGTGTTCCGCGACACCGCGGAGCCGGTCTTCCCGCCCTTGCTCTGGATGGCAGACTCGGCTTCATCCCGGGTCATCCCGGTCAGCTTGCCGGTGACCACGAAGGTTAGCCCGTCGAATTTCGGGGTCTCGGGGTTGTCAAAAAGGCTGCTCATTCCGTTGCTCTCCTTCGGTTTTATGATATTTTCCGGTCCGGCGCCGCTTGGCGCCGGGTCCCGCCCCATCCTCACCCCGCCCTGCTCCATGCCGGCGACGGTCTGTTTCACCCGGTCCGTCCGGAATCCGTCCACGATGCTGGCGGCTATCTTCGGCCCGATGCCGTCGATGGCGCTCAGCTCCTCCATGCTGAGCTTGCTGACCTCGTCCACGCTGTTGTAGCGTTGGGAGAGCAGTCCCGACACCTCCCGGCCCAGCCGGAAGATGCCCAGCCCGTAGAGCACCCGGTCCAGGGGCCGCTGCCGGCTGGCGCCGATGTTTCTCAGAATCCGGTCTGCCAGCTTCCCGCCCATCCGGGGCAGCTTCAGCAGGTCCTCCCTGCTGAGTTGGTACAGGTCCGCCGTGTTGGCCGCCAGCCCCCTTTCGATGAGGGTCTCGCACCAGTGCTCGCCCAGCCCCTCGACGTTCATGGCCCGCTTGCTCACGAAGTGTTTCAGCTGTTCCGGCAGCCGGCTGGGGCAGCCGTCGTTGGGGCACCGGTGGCCCGCCTCATCCTCCGGGCTTTCCACCGGGGACCCGCAGCCGGGGCAGTTCTCCGGCATGGCGAAGACCGGCAGGGTCCGTTCCCTATCGGTGTCCACCGGGCCGGTCACCTGGGGTATCACGTCCCCGGCGCGTTCGACGGTCACCCGGTCTCCGATGCGGATGTCCTTCCGGTGAAGGTCTTCCTCGTTGTGGAGGCTGGCGCTCTGCACGGTGACGCCGCCCACGGATACCGGCTCCAGCACCGCCACCGGGGTGAGCCGCCCGAAGCGGCCGTGGCTGATGCGGATGTCCAGGAGCCGGGTCATCGCCTGCTGGGAGGGGAACTTCCAGGCGATGGCCCAGCGGGGTTCCCGCCCGGTGTTGCCCAACTCCCGCTGTTGCTCCAGGCTGTCCAGCTTGAACACGATGCCGTCGGCCTCGTAGTCCCACTCGTCGCGCCGCTCGACCATCTCCTGGTGGAAACCGGCGGCTTCTTGGACGGTGCGGCAGAGCCGCCCCAGGGGGTTGACCGGGAAGCCGATTTGCCGGAGGGCTTCCAGGTTTCCCCGCTGGCTGCCGGTCAGGTTGTTGGCCGAGGAGTAGACCCAGCCCAGGAGTCCCCGCCCGGCGGCCAGCCTGGGGTCCAGTTGCCTGACCGCCCCGGCGGCGGCGTTCCGGGGGTTGGCGTATTGGTATTCGCCCCGTTCTTCCCGTTCCCGGTTCACCCGCAGGAAGGTGTCCTTGGGCATATAGATTTCGCCCCGGACTTCCAGGGTGTCCGGCAAGATCATTCCTTCCGGAGGGGTCAGTATCAGGGGCAGGTTGCGGACGGTGCGGATGTTCCGGGTCACGTCCTCTCCGGTCTGGCCGTCGCCCCGGGTGGCTCCCAGGACCAGCCGGCCCTGCTCGTAGACCAAGCGGACGGCCAGGCCGTCGATCTTCAGCTCGGCGTTCACCGGCGGGTGCGGGTCCCCGGTGTGACTGGCCATTCTCTGGTGCCAGGCGGCGAACTCCGTCTCGTCGAAGGCGTTGCCCAGGCTCAGCATTGCCGTGGGGTGGGAGACCTCCCGGAACCCGGCGGCGGCCTCGCCGCCGGCCCTTTGGGTGGGGGAGCCGGAGTCCCGGCACTCCGGGTGTTCCTCTTCCAGTTGCCGGAGTTGGCGCATCAGGCTGTCGTATTCCGAGTCGGTGATTTCGGGGGCCTGGAGGGTGTAGTAGAGCCGGTCGTGGCGGCGTATCCGGTTGCGCAGTTCCTCGGCGGCGTCCTGGATTCTGGTGCTGGTGGTCATGGGTTTTCCGGACCTCTCTTTGCGGCTGGGCCGGCTTCTTTCAAACAAAGCGAAGCGGCGCGCCTGTTTTGAGACGCGCCGCTTCGTGCCGGGTTCCCGGGGTTTCGGGTGCCTGTGGCTTTGGACGTTCGTGTCCCTCTGGGTCCGGATGTTCCGGCGTCTGGGGCCTGTTCTGTCCTTTCGCGAGTCCGCGCCGGCTGGTTGTTCTTGCCGGGGACCGTCGCTTGCTCAAGGCGTCATGTTGTCCGTGGTGGGCCGGGTGTTCCTTGGACGGGGTGGGCTGGTGAGACTGTGGAGGTTGCTGCCGGTGGGTTTCCGGGGGTCGGCGGAGGATTGGTACGGTTGGTTTGCCGGTGATTTTTCTGCTGGGCTGTTGATGGAAGTGGGGATTTATACCGCTATCGCTGTTGACAAATCAGGTTTGCGTCTTCTCTTTCTCCCTCATGATTCTGAGGACCATCGCTGTGCCCCCCATGGTGAACAGGGCCGTGGTCAGGTACACGAACCCTTTCCTTTCCAGCGCCGTCGTCATCGCGCCTGCGGCGAGCAGGACCATCGCTCCGTGCCGGAGTGTTTCTTTTCCCTCTCTTCCGCCCGCGAGGTTCCTCGCGGGCTCCACCGCGCTGTGGAGGGCCAGGGCTAGCATACTGAGGACCAGGCCCATCTCGTACCGGCCGGTGGCGAGGGCGAAGATTGCCGGAGCCACTGGGATGAAGGTTGCCCAGGTGGTCACTCTGTAGAGGTGCGGCTTCATTATGATGTTTCCTTCTATATATGAAGGGGCCGGGAACAGTGGCGGCTTTGCTTTTCCTCTAGTAATCCTGGATGTTCGTTTTTATCCGGTGCTCTTTTCCGGCGAGCCGTTGGCGGGCCAGGTGATAGGCTGGCCGTGCGAGCCAAGCCGTTATGACGCCGAAGATGACGCGGTCCAGGTTGCTAGCGCGATTCCCGACAGCCATTTTCCGGCCTGTACTAAACCAAAGCCAAGGTGGGATGTGCATTTGCCGGACACCGGGAAGCGGCAACTTGGTCTTCTAAACCGTTCGGCCACCTTCTTGACCGGTCGTTTCTTCCTGTCGCACCGACCATCAAAGGGTTACAATAACCCCTCCAAGATGCAAGCCTGGGTCGTGGGGTGCGGGGAACCTCCACGATAGAGAACGGCTCAAGTCCACAACAGGGAGGAGTTGATCGTGGCCAATGACATTAACGGAACTCCGGCTCCTATATTCGATCCTCAACGTTTAACCGCGGCGATGGAAGCCCGTGGCGTAGACGGCCTGGTGATTACCACGCCCCTGAACGTGACATACCTTTCGGGGCACAACCCCACAGCGCCCAAAGCCGACGAGCCGCCAGGAGTCGCTGTGGTTATCTCGCGGCATGACTTGCAACACCCCATCCTGATTGGGCCTGACATATTTGTATCGCCCTTCCTGTATGAGCCCATATGGATTGAAGACATCCGTCCCCACCGAAGCGTCCTCCTTCCGGTGGGCGCATCAACCGACCGGTCTGAGTTTTTCCGGTTTATGCCGGCCTCTCGGCAGGACTCCGGCTGGGTAAAGAACGCCGGTGACCGGTTTGCCGGTGGCTTTACCGAGGCGATCCGTGATGCTGTGCAGGACTTGGGCCACACCCACGGACGCATCGGCTACGATGACCTGAGAGTGGGCGCTAAGGTGGCCCGCTCCCTGGCGGACGTTGTCGACGCATACAACTTGATGATGTTCCTTCGGGAGAAGAAGAGCGCCCAGGAAATCGAATGGCTGCGGGAAGCCACCCGAGTGAACCAGGTTGCCATAGAACGGACGGTACAGTCATGGAGCCGAGGTAAGCTCTGGAAGGAGCTGGTGGATACCTATCATGCGGAGATCACCGCGCTGGGCGGATGGGTCTACGACCCAGGCGGAGTCTTTTTCGCCAACCCGCTGGACGGCGACCCCGCCGTACGACTGCGCGTAGACTCCGAGGACTTCGTGGTCCAGCCAGGCACCAACATCATGTTTGACTGCCATGGGACCAAGAACCAGTACTGCTGGGACGGCGGCAAGACCTGGGTCGTGGAGGACTACGGCTCGGACATGGCCCGCCGCATCGGTCGGGCTACCGCCGAAGCGATGAACGAGATTCACGATGCAATGCGCCCCGGAGTCCGGATCGGCGACCTGCAAGAAAAGAGCCGACGAACGTTTCAACGGTTGGGAGTGCCGCAACACGACTCCGTGCTCACTTACTTCCATGGCCTGGGGTTAAGTCATGCGGATGTGCTGGCATTGGTGGAGGATGGCGCCGATCCCAACTGGATGTTGGAAGAGGACATGGTGATAGCTGCTCACCTTCTGTGTCCGGGCGATGAGAAAGAACGCTGCTGGATCGAGGAAGTGTTTTTGGTCAAAGAGGGAGGATCGGAGCCCTTGTTCACCTGGGGAAACGACCCGTTGACCAACGGCTAACGGAGGGGTCCGTCTTCAGTACCCGCGCTGCTCTGGCCGAGCGGCTACTTGGCCAGACAGTCCTGCAATCAAGGGCCGAGGCACTCCTGCGAGATCTCACGCCCGCTTCCCTGTGTCAGGCAAATGCACATCCCACCTTGGCTTCGGTTTAGGGCCGGAATGTCTTGCCGGGCCCCGACGAGGACTAGGGCAATCCCAATGACCACTGCTACGCCGGCGCCTGTCGTGGCGCGTTTTACCCAGGAGTAGCCGGCGAGGCGGGCTGATGGGTTGCCCGGGTTGGCCGGCGCCGGTTTTCGGCTCGCCGTTTCCCCCGTCTCGGGAGTGGCCTTCACGGTGTTGGGCATCGCCGTTCCCTCCATGAGGTTCTCATATCATGGTTGTGAGCGCGTCTCTATTCCGCAGCCGCTTTCTGCAGGATGCCGGCGGTCGCCTCTTCCCAGCTTTTGTCCCGTGCTTTCTGGAACTTCTTCGTGCCGGTCATCACTCCCAGTTCTTTTTCCAGCGCGTTGTCCGGGTCTGCGGACCGGAGGTCCAGTTTCCCGATGACCGGGGCCAGGTTCTCCGGGTCTTGCTTCCGGTCCAGTTTCCACCTGGCCCATACGTTGGCTGCCAGTCTCATCACCGGAAAGTGGCAGGCGTAGCTCACGTTCCGGTCGGTCTTGATGTTCCGGTCCAGCAACTCCAGGTTGCTGAGGGCCTGGTAGTTGGGCAGGCATTCCGGCAGAAACCGGTCGAAGAATTCCACCAGGTTGTCCTGCAACTCCTGCTGGACCTTCTTCTCCCGGCAGGCCTCCCGGTCGGCGGGCTTGGGGGCGCGGCGGATGCCGATGCGGACGGTGGCGGCTATCTGCTTGATTTGGTTCAGGGTGAGGAGCTTGCTTGAGTCTTCCCCCTTGCCCGGCAGGTTCGTTGTTTTCCAGGTCACGCTGTCCCGGAGCAGTGCCGACTGGTCCATTGCGGCTTTCGCTGCTTTGTTGAAAGGGTCGGACTCGTCGAAGAACTCCCGGACTGCGGGTTCGATGGGCTTGTTCCTGGCGAACCAGGCGAAGAGCTGCCGTTGGTCCCGGTTGTCCCTGACCTCGAAGATAACTGCGGGCAGCTCCTGGACGAGGATGGCGTCCAGCCGTTTCCGGGTCTCGTTGGTGTCGTCCCGGGGCGCTGCGATTTGCCAGCGGTGGATGAGGTTGGATAGGGCTTCGATGCGGTGTTGGCCGTCCAGGACCCTGATCTGGTCCGTATCCACGCTGATGGCGCCCGCTTCTTGGGCGACGTTGCCTGGGGTGACGGCCAGGATGATGCTGGGCAGGGCCCAGTCGGGGGTTTCTTCAAGGAACCGTTCGATGCTCTCCATGTGGCGGCCGGTGACCGGCCGGTTGGTCTCGGTGAAGAGGCCGAGTTGCTCCGGCTTCCGCTTGGGGAGGAGTCCGGTTGTTTCCTGAGCGGTGAGGGTGAGGACCCAGCCTTTGCGTTCGGTCTGGGTGAAGGGGGTTGCCTGTTTCCGGAATGTCTGCCCCATGGGGTGTGCGCCTCCGTCGTTGGGTTCCCTGTTAGAGGATACCTGAGGGGGCGCCTGCGCCGGTTTGCTGGTAAGGGAAGGGGTGTGGGTGGGGTTTGTGGCCGTGCTGACTGTCTTACGTCTTCACGCACGCGTTCGGGCCTTGGTTCTCTGTGGCCGAACCATGCGGCCCACCATCTGATTTTTGAGGGAGTCCCGGATAACTTCCCACGTGGCTGCTCTCTTCTGCTCCTCGTGGCCCTCGAACCTTTATTGCATCAGCGCGGGATTTATGGGCGGATTTGCCGGGGTTCTCTCCTTCTGGGGCAGCAAGCCCCGGTGCCTCTGCCGGAATTCTATGTCAGTCAGGACGCCCTTGGCTTGGTTGCAGGTCTTGCAGGCGAGTTGGGAGTTCCTGATGTGGTCCGGGCCACCTAGCTTCTTGGGGATGATGTGCTCGATCTCCAGCTCGTTGTACTTGTAGACGTTTCCGCAATAGATGCACTTCATCTGTTGGTCATGGAACAGTTGCCGTTTGTCCTTGGCCTTTTGGTCTTCTTCCAGCATCGCTGATCGCTGGGCGAAGGTGTTTCCTTGAGGTGCGTCGTACTTCCTTCCGGCCTGCCGCTGGGCGGGATTCCTGGCTTCCGGTTGCTGTGTGTGGGAGATGGGCGTCTTCTTGACGTTGTTGCAGCGCACGCAGAGTGGGTATCTGGCCGGTTTGTAGTTGGGGCAGTTAGGGCACTTGTTGATGGTTCCGGCTTGGCGCATTTTCCAGTGTTCAGTGCAGAGATCGTGTTCCGGTTTCAGCTCCCTGTTGCATGACTGGAACCGGCAGGTGGGCCTGTTCTCCTGCGTTTCGAGGATTTCCCTTGCGGCGTTTTTCAGCATGTGACCGGCGATTCTTTTGAGGTTCATCCGGGTTCTCCCTCTGTTCTGTGAGGCGAAGGATTTGCTGATTTCTGATTTTAGTGGAACCGCAGGAGTTTAGCAGCACTTTGCTTGGCGCTTTTAGGGTTTGGAAGAACTTGACTTGGGGTATGGCCGTCGGCCATCTTTTTCCCTGACTGGAAGGCGGGCCAGGGGCGTGTCCAGACGGAAGAGGGGTGGGGTAATGGTATGCGGCCGTCATCTGGTTTGGCCATTCGCAACTTCGGATTTCGTAGAAGGCTCTCTGCCGTTTCTCCGGGGTTCCTGAGCGTCCACGTCCACTGCGGACCGTTCTTCGGGGTCTTGAGCTTCCTTCCCATCGAATACGATAGGCGGGTCCGGACCTCGTCCGGGGTCCGGGCTGCTTGTTCTCTCAGCTTCTTCTCACCCTTGGGTGCCGGGGTTGACCCTGAGTAGTCATCCGGCTGCGCCCGGGAGGGCAACTCCTGGATTCCTCGACTGTTGTCGTCCCTTGGGATTATGGACGCTGCCGGGGGAGGCCGGGTTGTATGCTCCGGGATTTCTTTCCGGTCGTGCTCCGGCTGCACCGGTCTCGCCCGTTCCCGGGGTTCCTACCGGTCCCTGGGGGGCCGGGCTTCGGGGGGATGGGGCCGGCAGTAGTCGAACTGCAGCTTGTTCCCGCTCAGGTTGACTCCCCCCACGTTGCACAGCACCTTCACCCGGTCCCCGCGTTTGATCTCGTCAGTGTACTCGGGATAGTTGTACCGGAACTCCAGGGTGGCCGGTTGACCGGGCATCCGCTTGATCACCACCCCATCGGTGGTGACTGCGTCCACGTCGTCGATGATGATTACTCCCCACCGGTTCTTGTACCCATCCGCGGTGAAGCTGTTGGCGTTGGGCTGGAACATCTCCCAGAGCTGGGACGCGCTGATTGAGCCGTCCGCCCCGAACTCCGGGGTCGGGTCCAGCCGGTTCGGCGCTCTGTTTCCAATCCGGTCGCAGGCGGCCGAGGCGAGCAGTATCAGGACCGCCAGCGCCAGGACTGCCGGGACCGGGATGCCGGGTATGCGTCTGCTCATGGGTTTCTCCTTGTTTTTCTGGACCCCCGGGGCGTAGCCCGCCAGGGTGGGGCTTTTGGTCCCTCCCCGTTTCCTGAAATCTTCTTCCGCTCAGGATAGGAGGCCTGCCTTGCCTTTCGTTTTGTTGGTAATTGCAGGGGTGCTGTCTCTTGGCAAGTTGCTTAGCCCGGCTCTTCTGTGCTCTATTCGGCCCTTCGCCGCTCGCTGAACTGCCGGGCTGCGGCCGGAGGAAGCGGCAACCCGAATTCTGGGCTCCCGTCCGGGTCTTGGGCCATTTCCGGCAGTCGTCCAGCGTAGACCGGTTTGTTCAGCCGCGCCAGTAAAACTCGGCACGCACGTTTTCCATCTCTTCTGCGGTTGCTCCAGTCTTTTCCATCAGGGTCATGATCTCCCTGAGGAGCAGCTCCTCCCTTTCCTTGGCCTTTGAGTTTTCGTCCAGTATTTCCCTGATGATTTTGGACTGGACCTGCACCATTGAGCTGGGCTCAAGTTTTGTTTCCAGCGTGGCGCACCTCAGGTGATACCTTTTTTGGTCCGTCATGTAGGGTGGTTCGCTTATCAGCCTTGGTTCGCCTTCTTGGAATTTCTCCCCGCATTCTGCGCATGTTTGTGATTGCGATAGCGTCAAGGTGTGTCCCTCCTTCCGTTGTTTCATAAATTTGGTTTTCTTGGGTTCTCTGCCAATCGTAGTCAACGCCCGCAAGCCGTCGCTTTTTCATTAGCGGCGGGTCCGCCCCCTCTCCTTGTTCCTAATGCTAAAACGGTTGCTCCCCTCTCCCGTTTATCCTGAATTTCAGGGCTGCTCATCCTGAAGGCTTCGAGAGGTGAGGAATGACTGCCATCGCAGGGAACAGGCTGCTCTTCAAAGGACTTCCGGCCGTCGGCCTCGCCGTCCTCCTCCTGGTTGCTGTTGCTTGCTCCGGAGACCGGGACCAGGGCCTCTCCCCGGAGCGGTTGGCCCAGGAGTGGGTGGAGGCCCGGGCCGGTCCGGCCGGCGGGGAGATCGCCGTTTGGATCGCTGACGGCAACGCGCTGCTGGGGAGCCTGGGCGTTGGCTGGGTGAGGACCCAGGTCGACAGGAACGTCGAGTGGGAGTTCTCTCCGGCGTTCCGGCGGTTCGGCGGCCTCCACGATGTTGCCGCCCGGGCCTCGGTGGATTTCACCCTGCCGGCGGACCTTGGAGACGTTTCCGCCCGGGTCCCTTGGATTGTCCGGGTGGACCATGAAGGGCAGACGGTCCTTGACGGTTCTCCGGGCTGGGACCAAGCCCGCTTGGCGGCGCCCGAGGTTGACTCTCTGGTGGATAAAGCCGTCGAGGAGGCGTTGGAGGAGGTGGCCGAAGAGCTCAGGCGGGAGGTGAAGGAGGCGTTGAGGGAAGCCATTGACCGGTCCCGGGGCCGGTAGTCCCTCGGGTTTTCTCAGTGTCCGGTCCGCGTCCGGTCCGCGTCCGGTCCGCTTTCCGCTAACGCTAAATCCCGGTACGGGTGTTCTCGGCTAGGCTGAATTCATGGAATCGATCCTGTCTGTCGTGGGCGGCATCGCCCATCTGGTCGCCATCCTGGGCGGGTTGATCTCGGCGGTCTTCATCGCTTGGGCCGGCATCCAGTGGATGACGGCTGCGGGAGACCCGCAGCGGATGTCCCAGGCCCGGTTGTCCCTCATCGGCACGGTGATCGGGTTGATCATCGTGGGGGTGGCTTTCCTGATTCCTCTGGTGGTGAGCGAGATGGTGATCGAGCCGGCGGGGGGCATCCCTGTCAGGCTTGATTCGGGGTTCGACTGCGACGGGCTGCTCAAGCGTCAGCTGGTGTCGCGCACCACCGCTTCGGACCCGCAGAGAATGCAGTGGCTGGTCCAGCGGATACAGGCGCAGCGGGAGCAGTGCGCCCCGGAATTCTGGAGTCCGCAGGTCATTACTGTGAATACAGGTGACTATCCCAATAACTGTTTTGATACCAGTGCCTCTCCTTGGACCGTGGGCGGACTGTCTGTTCCGCCCGGGCTGATCAGACCGTCCGACAAGAAGCCTCGCTTTCTGTCCGCCCGGGACGCCCGGAATAACATCGTTATCTACTGGAATGAAGTCGGCGGGAGGGGCTTGCCCTCGGACGGTTCCTATTGCTGGCTCTACGTCAGCGCCTTCAATGCTTGGAGAGAGTCTGCCGGGGAATGACCTTCGATTGGCTGGCTTCCCACCGCCTTTCCCCTAATGACAAAACGGCAATGGCAATCCCTGTTCTAACCTGAAGGTAATTCTTTTTCGGAGGTGCAGCCTTGGAGGAACTTGCAGCTATTCTGAAGGAGGCGGGCTGTGGATGAAATTACAATCTTGGGCGGCAGTCTGACCAGGTTGATAGCCATCGTGGGAGGGAGCGTCTCGGGGGTTTGCATCGCCTACGCGGGTCTCATGTGGATGATGTCTCAGGGGGACCCGCAGAATGCGTCCAAGGCCCGCATGGGGCTGTTTGGATCCATAATCGGCCTGATCATCGTCGGTTCGGCCTTCGTCATTCCCCGGATCATCAGCCAGACGGTGATCGAGCCGGTGGGAGGCACCGCGGTGCAGATGGACTCGGGCCACGACTGTGACGGGCTGCTCCGCAGCCAGCTGGTCTTCCAGCGGGGGGCTTCCACCGCGAAGAGGATGAACGAGGTCCGGGCCCAGATCCAGTCGCAGCGGCAGGAGTGCGCCGCCGAGGTCTGGAACCCTAAGGTTGATGATGCTACTTATTCTGGGGGTGACGGCTTCTGTTTTGCGAGCGCGGCGGCGGCGGAAGGTGACACTGCGAGCGTCGGCACCCAGGTTGTCCCAGCCGGGTTGCGGGCTGGGAACACCATTGGGGGGGTTGTTCGCGGTGCCTCGGGGAGGGATGCCGACAACGATATCATCGTCTACTGGGGAGATGATGGTAACCGGCCGACGGACAACGCCACCTGCTGGCTCTACGTGAAACGTCTCGCCACTTGGTCCGAGAACTACTAGCCTGCCCGCCGGGGCCGTTCCCGGCGGTCCCGGCCCTTTTATCCGGGGACCGGGACCGCTTGCGTCCGGGGTGTCGCAGGGGTTTTGCACAACGAATCTTTTTTAATTCCGATTCGTTGTGCAGAATCTGTTTTAATTCGTGCTAATTCCCATTCATTGTGCAAAGCCTCCCGCCGCAGGTCTTCTTGGTGTGAATGGCTGATGGTTGATCGGCGTGTCTCCTTGGTCAGTTGGTTGTTCCTGAGTGGCTGGGGCGCAGTGTGTTTCTGGGCGGCACCAGTCTGGTAAGGTACGTGCAGTAGCGCTTAGGGGCTTATTGCCCCTTCGCTGGGGTTATTGCCTGTAGGAGTTGGTCCTTTTTCCAACTGCGCCAGTCTTCCTTAAGTTCTCGTTCGCTTCTGGGTAGCATCCATCGCTTCTTCCAATGTTGGGCCAGCCGGTCGAATGATGCTTGGTAATAATCTGGTTTGTTGCTCTTGCCGTTGAGATATTTCCAGGTGTTTCTCGCCAGTGGGATTGCCCAGGCTTCTCTTCTTATGCCGTGGTGAAGGGCGTCGTCGCCGTTGATGCTCAGCATCTGCATGACTTGGGTGATGTTTCGCCATGCCTCTTTTGGGCCGCCCTTGCCGAACCCCATTCGTTCTCCGTAGCCTTCCTGGATGAGGAATTCTCTGATTTGCGGGTATATCTCTTTCACGGCGTTGAGACGGACGTTGCCGTAGCCAGTCGTTTCTCCCAGCCGTTGGGCGATTGCGCGGCCTCGGTAGCGAACCCTGTTGTAAATGCTGCTGCGGCCGAAGGCGCTGGTGGTGGTCAGCATGACTAGGTCAGACGGCAGTATTTGGCCCTCGATCTGCGTTACCGCTTGGCTGTACTTTTCCCGGTACGCTTCTCTGATTTCCCTGCTGGAAGCTGCGTAGACCGCCAGCTTGCTTCCTAGGAGTCGGCTGTATGGGGGCACTGCGCCTAGGGTGTATATATCCATGGTCTGGTTGACCATTTCGACCTTGCGGTCCGTAGGGTAATCGATCTTGCTGTCCCTGAGTTGAAAGTCTATTGGCGGGGACTGGAGTCCCAAGATCGCCATGACGGCGTTGCCGTGTCCCGCGTCGGTTATCAGGAAGCGGAGGCGCCGTCCGTAGCCTCGAGAGTGGGGCAGCGACCAGGTGTAGCGGGCGAGGCGGAACAAGTCCTGTTCTTCGGTGGTGACCACGGGGATGAGGCGCGGGGAGATGTCTTGTGGGTTGATTTCCGCGCCGTCGGCGAAGAGGTGCTGGCGCAGGCGCCAGGCGTTCGTGGTCCACTCTTCATGGTTCACCAGGTGTCTTTCCCTGGCTGTTGCGTGCATCTCCCTGATTTGGTTTTTAGAGTCTCCGGGCTGGCAGCGGGGCATGTTCCGGAGTGCTGCTCTGATGGCGTTGGCCAGTGAGGGTGCGGAAGGTTCTGTG
Organism: Dehalococcoidia bacterium; assembly: GCA_965220245.1. Taxonomy (GTDB): domain Bacteria; phylum Chloroflexota; class Dehalococcoidia; order Lucifugimonadales; family UBA3495; genus CBDCPI01. The sequence goes on along the minus strand of CBDCPI010000013.1, from coordinate 24,212 downwards.
GGGTTCTCGTCGGCCCCTTGAATGGCCGTTTCCTCGTGTACGCTTGGGGCGTAAACGGGTTGGGTTTGCATTACTGTGGTCATAGTCCTTTCATTGTTGACATGAACTGGTCGGCTACCCAGAAGGGCCTCCGTTCCATGTCGAAGGTGGTGTAGGGTGCTGCTCTGATGCCTGTGTCCCTGTGAATGGTTTCCAGTTGTTGCTGGTTTGGTCTCTCCTCCATGGGGTGTATCGGCATGATGCCGATTTGGGATCCCTTCTTCGTCTGGAATAGTACCGGGATGCGTTGTACCAGGGATGGATGTTCCAGTGGTTTCCATTCTCTTGGGAGGTAGTCGGTAGTTCTTTCGGTCAGTACTGAAGCGCTAATATTGGGAATGGGAGGTTCCGTTTGGTTGAGGACGAATTCTAGCATCGCCGTGCCCAGTTGCCGGTCCAGCAGTTGATGGACTCTCTGGTTGGAGTAGCTGAGCAAGCAGTGGTAGCAGGCAGTTTCACAGGCTGGGTTCCTGCAGTTTCTCCCGGATTCCAGAGCGGCTTGAATTACCTCGTGGAGATTGTCATGGATTGACCGGGCGTATCCGGCACCTCCTGGGACGTCGTCGTAGATATAGGTTTCGCCTTGGATGCGTCCGTGGCGGTCCGCCACGGGTCTGATCCCGGTCTGTATTTCGTCGGAGACGATTTGGAGCCGTCTTGCCGCGGCTTCCTTGATGAGGGTTATGAAGGAGAGCCAGACGGCCCTGCCCGCTGGCTCGCGGATGGGAGCGTTCAGGTGGTTGGGGAGGTCTACTGACAGGGTGACCACTTCCGAGCTGAATTCGTGGATTAGCGACATCCTGTTGTGCGCGCCCTTTCTGTTGGGGCAGTTGTATCCAGCCCGGTGGCCTCTTCCAGGTCCGCGGTGCGGGGGCACGGGCGCCGGGTATTTGTGGCGCGTTTCGTCTGCCGCTAGGTGACGGCCGCACTTGTCGCAGATCCTGAAGCCGTGGGTTCCGTCTTCCTGTTCGGGCCCTTGGTTGCGCATGACCAGGTTTCCCTGGGTATGGACATGGGCGTATAGCCTGGGCGCGAAGGGGTGCTGTGGCTGTCCCTGGGTCATTGCACTTGGTCCCACCATCAGTTGCGCGTAGGACGAGTACCCTGCTGTCTGTCGGCCCGTTTGGCGGTTGTATCTGACTCTGCCGCTGTTCTGCTTCGCTTGGTCTACGGTGAAGCCTCTGGGCCGTATTGCCGGTTCGGGTTCTCCCAAGGGGGTTGCGCAGATCTGGCAGGTCTGTTGGGGTTCCTCTTGGTGCCGGGAGGTGTTCACGGCGTGACATACCGGACACTCGAAAACCATGTGGGTTGGTGAGTAGTCCGGAGCTTGCTCGTTCGGATCGTATACTCCGGCGCTGGTGTAGATGTAGGTGTCGGGGAATTTGCCCAAGGCTACTTCTGCGCCGGGCGCGTATTCGCTGATGGCTATTTTGAGGTCCCTGCTAGTTCCGGAATAGTAATCTTGGGACTCGTATGGGTCGTCGTCCTCGTAACCTTCCGGCGGTATTGCCAGTGTGACTACGTCCACTGGGAATGCGTATTTGGGCGCCAGCCCCTTGACGGTGAGGGTTTCGAGGAGTTCCTGTCTGTTGCTTGGATTTTCTGCTGCAGCTTCGTGGATCTCCTTTGGCAGTTGGCTGGCCCACGGCTGGAGTTGGTTGTGGAGGGATGGAGAGATGATGGCTTCGGCTGACCGCCTGAGGGCTTCCTTGTTTTCCTTGATGTATTGGTAGAGGTGTCCCCTTCCTTGGTTGGCTACAAAGTGCTCTGTGGTTCCCCAGGCGTGGAAGAGGGAGCCTGCCCTGTTGTTGGTCTGCATGGTGGCGAAGAATCCGGCGAGGATGAGGGAACGGAAGTGGCGTCGCGCGATTACCTCGTTGTCCATGTGGAGCTTCGGAACTCTGGGCGGGTCGCTGACTATTTCCTTGGGGTGATGGAAGTAATACTGGTCGTGATTGCGGTCCAGGGCGTAGGTTACGACTGTTGCCACGGCACTCCCTCTGCGTCCGGAGCGTCCGGCCCTTTGCTGGTAGTTGGCGACGGTTGGCGCGACATTGCGCAGTCCCACCGCTAGTATTACAACGACGGTTCAAGGAGGGACGTGTGGGGAGGCACGAAGGGCGGCTCGACGCTTGGCATGGGAGTGTCTGGCCCGCTCGTTGCATTCTTGCGTCTCCTCCAGCCACCGCAGCAGTTCAGCCGGCCCGAACCGTTCCCGGGGCAGCATCTCCCGCACCACCCGGTAGACCTGCGGTCTCGTGATCCGGGGCATCTTTTCCCCCCCAAGCCTGTTGCAGGCTCAGGAGAAACGCTCCGCCCAGCAGGCACAGGGCGACGTGATGATGCCATCCCGCCCAGGTGCGGGTCTCGTACTCGTCCAGCCCCACGTTGCTCTTTTCCGTCTCGAACTCCGTTTCTATGCGCCACCGGGAGCCACCCACGTATGCCAGGGTCTCCAGGGGAGTATCCTCCGGATCGTTGGACAGGTAGTAGCGGGGCTCGCTGCCGTCCAGGTTCCGGCGGTAAATGGCCCAGTGGATTTCGCCAGGCTTCCGCCTGCTGGTTGGACGCACCCTCTGAGCGCTGAACGGGTAGCTGCGGGGACCCTGGCTTCCCTCGGCCACCGTAATCTCACGCCAGGCCTCCTCCGGCAATTCATCGCTGCGCTGCTCCATGGTCCGGCGCTGACCGTCTCGCAACTTGGGTTTGCGGGGACGCCCGAATCCCTGATGCTCCGGCCTGGTCCAGGCTGGCTCCAGCGGCCAGACCGTGGTGCCGCCGGGAACGTCCAGCACGTAGCGCATCCCCAGCGCCGCCAGTCCCTCACGGAAGGACGGCGACATCCCGAAGGCGTCGTCCCCCGCAACCCATCCGGCCCTCAGATGTCCCCGCTCCAAGGCCCGCTCCACCATCTTCAGCGCCAATTGGGTCTTCGACTGGTAGCCCTGCCTCTCCTCCGGAACCCCCGCCGCCTCACACCGGTCTTGGTCCGAGGTCCAGCTCTCCGGCAGATAAAGCCGTTTGTCCACCAGGGCCCGTCCCAGCGGGCTGACGTAGGCGAGGAACATTCCGGCCTGGCAGCTGGCCACCTTGCCCAGCCTCCCGCAATACTGACGGGCCACTCCCACGGACTTCCTGCCCTGCTTCGGGAAGTCGCTGCCGTCCAGCACCCACACCGCATCCGGATGTCCCAGCCGGGGTCCCAAGTACTCTTGAAGGCGTCCTATGACTGTGTCGTCATCCCAGGGGGATTCAGCGAGAAACCGCTGCATCACCCTGGCTGACGCCGGAACCGTCTCCGACAGATTCTCGGCGTTGCGCCGCTCCCCGGACTGTACCAGGAGAGCCTGGAGGTAATGGCGGCTGTGGTCCCGCGCTTCCCTGCGGCCAAACAGCGGAGCGAAGTAAGCGTGAAAATCCTGAAAGGTCCCGTACACCTGCTCGAAAACCGCAGCATCCACTTCCCTGCCTCACTTGCCCAAGCCTTCCCCAACTACCCCGTCATCCTATCATCCCAACCGTCGTTGTAATACTAGGAGGCTGCCTATGTCTATGCCCATCTCCATGGTGGTGGTTACCGAAAGGATGTCGATGCGGTGGTCGCTGTGATCCTCAGTATCGAGGAACAGGTTCTGGAACCAGCGCTCTATGTTGCGGGCTTCCTTCCGTCCCACTGCGGCGGTGTGTTCGGTTGCTCTCACCGGATAGGGGTCAGGATAATTTGACGCAGGTTGTGCGAATTGGGTCATCCTGCGGTAGAAGTTGGCGATTTCGTCGGCGCTCTCCGGATTGGTTTGTTGCCCGCACCGGTAGCACACGTTCAGCAGGGCTTCTGCCATGACGTATCGGCAGGCGGAGCAGCGGTGGATGGTGTCTCCCACGGGATGGAGGGTGAAGAGGTTTATGCGTATGCCGTGGGGTTGCATATTTTCTTGGCCCCGTCCGGTGGGGGTCAGAATTCGGAAGTTTGTCAGTGCTTCCCATAGTTCTTTGTGTGTCTTGTTCAGCCATTGCTCGGCGCTCTTTATGCTGTTTCTGGATTGCAGGGCGTTGGCGATGGCTCGCGCGTATCGGGCGAGCTTGTTCCTTCCTGTGAGGTAGTAGCGCACGGAGTTTGCTGGCGCTTTGCCCGATCCTTTGACTATGCGTTGGCGTTCCCAGGCTTGCATACGGTCGTCTCTGGGCCATTCCCAGGGGTTGTTCGGTTCCGGTGGCAATAGGATGTGTTCGGTGGCCAGGATGCGGGCCACGGTGCGGATGAAGAGTTGAGACTCCTCCTCGGTCATTCCGGTAAATTCGCCGGTTGATTGGGGCATGGCAATGTTCCACACGCCTAGGCCTAGGGGTTCGAGGCCGAAGTCCTGCTGGTTGAGTTCCCGGTTGCACATGACGTCGAAGGAGGTCATGGCTTCCCTGTAAACGGCGTCTTCTTCCCGCTTCAGTCTTGCGTGGGCGTCGGGCAGGTGGTCCCCCGTCGGATTGAATCCTTTTCTCAGTTGGAGGTCGATCACTGCGCTTCGCAGGTCGTGGTATGGCATGGGCCGTGGCGCTGGGTCTTGTCCCGACCCATGGCACTTCGTACAGTCTGTGGACTGGCCGGCTGCGGTTCCGATGCGGTACTCGCCCTCGGTGATCTTTCCTTGTCCTTGACAGTCCTGGCAGGTTTGCAGAGCGTGATATAGCAGTTGTCGGAAGGAGTCGTCTCGGTGGTCTCGTCTGATGTCCGCGGCCAGCAGGGAAGCATCCTGACGGGAATCGGTGAATACCAGGGCCTTTGACTGGTATTCCGAACCGCTGGCGCCAGGGTTCTGGATGCGTAGCGAATCCTCCATCACCACGGATATGGATCTGGGTCCGCGGGTGCGGAGGCTTTCGATGACCTCCCTGATGTTGTTTGCGTCTTGGAACCTGGAGTTCTGGCAGCGTGGGCACCGGTTCGGGAACGGGCTGACTTGGTTGCCTGTGGTCGTGTCGTGAGTCGGCTGTATTTCGTAGGCGGGTCTTGACTGGCTGTAGTTTGGTGCGCTTGGCAACGTGGTAGTGATGGATCGGTTGTTCTCGGGGTAGTGCGGGTGTGGTCTTTCGGCGCAGAATATGGAGTAGCTGTTTTCTCTGTGCTGGGTATTCTGGTCGAATTGGTCACTCCAGGGCCATAGGGCGCCTGGCCCACTGTCGGGGATGCCACCTAGGAATATCAGTCCGCATTTGCGGCAGGTGAAGATTTCTAGGATTCTTGCGCCGCAGCCACACCATATCTTGGGGTCGGTGTAGAGTTTTCCAATTGGGCGCGCTCCTTGGTGGTCGGCTGGAGTCTCTGAGCACTTGGGGTTTATGCAGGCCCATAGCCCGGTCAGCCCCCGGAAGAATGCGTGGACCCGCATGGACAGGAGGGGTTGAGTGTCCGGTTGCGGTTCCGGTCTGGCGAAACTCCCGGCGGCGAGCAGACCGGCGGTGGCGCGGTCTTTGACTTCGGCGGGGTGGTCGCCGGGCCAGGTTTCTTGCGACAGTTCGGTGATTAGGGTGGCGTTGCGGGCTGTTCTCGCTCTGGCCCAGCGCAGGTGTTCGTCGTCTTCAAGCAGGCGGTGGAGTGCTACGCTCGGGTCGATGTTTGGATCTGGCCGGTTTTTCCGGAGTGCGTTGGAAAGTTGGGCTATTGCAGGTATGGGCTCGTTGATGTCGAACTGCTCGTGGAAGGTGGCGAAGGCCGTCATGGCTTCTGGTTCGGGGTTTCTGCGGGTTGCTTCTTGGTCTTCTATACCGGCTTGAATGAAGGCAAAAGATTCTTGGGGTTCTCCGAACAGGTCTGCGGTGAACTTGGTCAGGTCCTGCGGGTCTGAGGCGGCGTCGGGGTTTATGGACGCGCTGGTGGCTATGGCTCTTAGCTTGCCATCGCCCGGCGTTATGCCCAGCCGGTTCTTCAGGCGGCGGATCAGGTGGGCCACTTCGGTACCCTTGGCGCCGGTGTATGTGTGGGCTTCGTCCAAGACCAAGGTGATTTTGTTGTCTTGGGAACTGTCCAGCCACTCTCTGGTGATGTCGAATATCTTGGTTTCGATGGGTCGGATCAGCATGTATTCCAGCATGGAGTAGTTGGTCACCAGAATGTCCGGGGGTGCTGCTTGCATGTCCCACCGGCACAACATTTCGGGTCCGTTGGCGTAGGGCCAGTTTCCTTTGTTCTTGAGTTTAGGTGATAGTTGGTCCCATTCGCTCCCGACCTGTTGGAGGTATTCCTTCCAGCGGTTGATTTTTCCCCTGCCTTCCGGTCGTCCTGTCGTTTCCGTAAGGCTTGTGTACATACCGAAGTGAATGAGGTTTCCGTTGAGGTTCCGGCGTTGCCATTCCGAGGAACCGTTGAGGGCTAGGATGCCGCGGAGGCGGGACATCTGGTCGTTTACCAAGGCGTTCATGGGATAGAGGATGATGGCGCGCAGCGCTGCTGACCGCCGTTCGTGGCGGCGTGAGTGGAGCCACTTGTTGTTGGCGAGAGAGCCTTCTACGGGCGTTGGTCCGTTGGGTGCTTCCCATTCTTTGGCTTCCCTGAGTATTCGGGATAGGATGGGAAGGACGAATGCCTCGGTCTTGCCGGAGCCCGTGCCTGAGGCTACCAGGAGGTTGGGGGCAGAGCTTAAACTTGCCAGCAGCGCTTCTTGCTGGTGGGTGTACAGGGGGAACCTGCCTACTGGCAGGCCGTACTCGACGATTTCAGATAGTCCTGGGGTTACCGCGTCCGGTCTCGTGGATTCTAGGGTCGAGATGTGGTCAGCGGTTGCGAAGGCTGGGGTCGCTTCGATAAATGGTTCTTGGGTGATGACACCGGTTCGGCGCAGAAGTTCTGCCCGTTCGTTGAAGACGAGCGGGTGCGAGATACGGTACTGGGACTCAAGGTAGCTGGCTATGGATTCCTTGAGATGTCCGGCCGCTTGTGTCGGGGTGTAACGCATCCTGATCTTTCCCCGTCGGTGTCCATCGAGTTTGCGGTTGCTTGTCTTCGTGACATTCTATCACTGCCCGTCAGGTGTTTCGTCCAGTTCTCGTTGGATTAAGGTCTTGGTACGTGTGAAACGGGTAGTGGTAGCTCTCGGGAGTGTTGCCCCGCCTAGCCGGTCTCCAGCTCCCGGTACCGGTCCGCTCCCGGCTGCCACAGCCGCCAGTCGTGGTTGGACCCGGCCAAAGTCAGCTGCCGGTCGGCGGCCTCGATCACCTCGTCTCCGGCGGCGATCTCGTAGAGGACCCCGTCTCTCCAGAGGTTCCTCCTGACCACGCCTTCGGCCATTGCGTTCCGCCTTGGCGAGAAGACCCGGACCTCGCTTTCCGGCCGGAGGACCCGCCACCAGTCGCCTTCGTCCGGCCCCGCCTCCGGTCCCCCGGGGCGGTCTCCCTTCTCCTGGAGCCACTTCACGAACCGTCCGGCGTTCTCCGGGGAGACCCGTTCCCGGTCTCCCTCGTCCCGGCCGGTGCTCAGTTGCAGCCCGCTGGCGTACCGGGCCAGGTTTTCGTACAGGTGGCTGACCAGGCCCAGCCCTCCGTAGATGTTGTCGTAGACCACGATGGAGCTGTAGGAGGCGCAGTACCCCCGGCGGGTCCCAATGATGATGTTCTCCACCCCTGCTCCCAGGTCCGGCAGGGCGATGCTCCGGCGGTAGGCCAGGTGCCGCCGGAGGGCCCGGGCTATCTGCCGCCGGGCCTGCCAGGGCTCCCCGGCGCTGCCGGTGAACCAAGGCTCGTTTATCCGGATGTGGACCGCCGTCGTCGGGAACTCGTGCTGTTTGCGCGTTTTCCGGGGGTCCCTTTCCCTGAGGGCCTGGTAGTACTGCACGCCCTCTCCGGAGTTCCCGTACCTGGAATTGCTTCTCTCCTCGAACCCTTCCACCGACTCGGTGACCAGGACCCTCGCCTCGGCGGCGGAGTCCCCGAGGTCCGCCGGTTGGCGGCCCCCGGTTTCTGACAAATACGCCGCGTGCCGGTCTCCCGGCTCGATGGTTACGATACGCCGGACCACCGGCTCCGTCCGGACTCCGGTCGGCGGTACCGGGGTGACCCGGATGAACGGTTGGCGGGTCTCCGGCCGGCGGCGCCACTCCTCGGCCCGGTAGGACCGGTGCCGGTGCCGGTAGACGGCCCCGGGATAGGCTTCCTTCATCGCGGTGGACATGTTGATGGTGCCGATGCTCTCTCCGTCCCTGCTCTCCGGCCCCGGGGCCCGGGGTATGATTTCCAGCTCCTCTTCCCCGGCGCTGCGCAGGCCGTGGGCCAGCTGCGGCGGCCCTTGGCCGGAGCGCCGGGTCAGGACTTCCAGGTGGTCCGGGGGGCGCCCGTGGGCGTTCTTCAGGGCTTCCTCGAAGCCCTCCGGCCAGCCGCAGTGCCGGGGCGGGACCGGGCTGTCGCGCCCGGCGTCCTTCATCTCCTCCTTCAGGCAGAGGGCCTGCCGGAAGCAATGGCGGCCATCATCATGGCAGGCAGGTCTGCGTCGGCAAAGCCGTTGCGGATGCAGCTGGACGACTCGGCGCTCAGCGGCCCGGTCTGTTCCAAGACAGGGGTTAGGAATAACCTGAGCAGCGTCTCCTGCCCCAGGCGTCCAATCAAGGCCGGTCCCTCCTCGTCGGTGGCCAGGTCCGGGGCTCCCACCAGCAGCATGAGGCGGTCCGGGTCGATATTTTCCGAGAGACACGCCTGCTCGGCGTCCGGCATACCGGACATGAACGCTTCTGGGTCCGTAGTGCCAAGGGGGGCGAGTGCTCCCGGCGCTGGGGCCGTCTCCTGGCTGCCTTCGCTCGCGGGGAGTGTCGCCGTGGGCGCAGGAGCCTCAGTAGGTGCTGATGTGGAAGTAGGAACAGTGGAAGTAGGAACAAGTGTAGGCGCCTCGGTGGGCGCCGGAGCGAGGGTAGCCGTGGGAACCGGCTCTGTGGTAGGCGCTGATGTGGAAATCGGAACGAGGGTAGCCGCGGGGAGCGGCGTCGCCGTTGGGCTGGAACACGCCAGCAGTACCGACAGTACGAAAAAGGCTGTGCAGGACAGCAGTTTCAACATGAAAACACCACCGCGCTTGAGATTGGGCAACTTCAGCCAGCGGAACGAGGCCGGCCCGGCAGGAATTCTATCTCAAGGTCTCCGGCCAGACCCGCAGAACGCGGACGAGTTTCAAGCCGTTCCACTGGGGTTGGCAATTTTCGAGGAACGGGACCTTCTCCCGCCGCTGCAGCCGGAGCAAGGTATCCGGACCTGGTGATTGAACCCCGGCAGTTGGGCGGCCCCTTCGTGGCCGTTCCGGCATTGCCGGAGTGGACCGGGCCCGGCTTGTTCTCCGGCTTGTTCTATAGCTCCTTCCCGTTTGGGTTGCCCTGCTGCTTGCGGTATTCCCAGGGGCGGACGCCGCCCCCGTGCTTCCACACCCCGGCCCCCATGCTCCGGGCCGCCTTTTCCGCCTCCTTCAGGCAGACGTTGCTCTCCGACTGGAATCTGTCCACGTGGTAGGCCTGCCCGAAGACCGTCACCTTGACGTTGAGCGCCCAGCCGCCGGGGTCTTCCGCCTTCCCGATCACCGCGACCACCCGGCCGTAGCGGTCCATGCTCACCGGGTGGACGGCGATCCGGCTGTCCGGCGGGGCCAGTTCTTCCAGGTAGCTGTGGGCCCAGGCCCCGTTTGTCTGGCCCATCTCCGGGGCGTCGACGCCCCAGAGCCGGATTTTCAGCAGCGTCCCGCCGACCCTGGCCTCCAGGGTGTCCCCGTCGATTACCCTGGTGACCGTTCCGGTGAAGGGTTGGTGTTGCTCCTGGGGGAACAGGGCGGCGGCGGTGCAGTCCTCCTTGCTGGGCTGCGAGTTCGGCTCGGGGGCCTCCCGGACGGGGACCGGGGGTATGGTTTTCCCCTCTTTCTGAGCGGCTATGAACCTGGCTGCGGGCATCGGCTCGGGTCCGTCCGGGATGAGTTGGTTGATGCCGGCGAAGAGGATGAGGGACACCACGGCTGTGGCCATGAAGAGTTTCATTGCTTGGCTCCTGTGGACATTCGGATTTTTTATCGCCATCCGGCGCCGGATGTTCGTCGCATGAGGGTCCCGGTCCGGTGGCCGGTCCGCAGCGGACCTGACGGAGGCCTCGCGGGAGTCCCTCCGGAATTCCGCTATCAGCCCCTTTCACCCTGGTCCAATACCGCTTTCACCAGTGCGGCCGCCAGGTTTACCGGGACGGCGTTCCCAATCTGCTTTGTGACTTCCGAGATGTTGCCGGTGAACTCGTAGGCGGTTTCGCCGTCGTCGAACCCCATGGCCCGCGCCAGCTCGGCGTTCTGAAGCATGCGGAACCGGATGTCGAGCAGGTGGGGGCGCCCGTCCAATAGGACGAGTCTTCTGGGGTCGACCCCGGCATTGGCCAACCTCTCCAGGGAGGGTTCGTCCAGCAGCGGGAACACCAGGTTGCCGGAGTCGGGAATGATATAGGGTTCGGCCGATGGAGTGACGACGGTCATGTCGTTCCGGGTGGTCAGGGTGGGAATGGGTTGTCCGGTGGACCGGGCGTAGGCGCCGTTGCCTCCGGTCTGGCCGGTCTGCACCAGCACCGGATGGGCCAGTCCGAGGCCCGGGGATGCGGTTATGGAGGGCAGCGGGTCTTCCACCGGGTGGGCCCGCCGGTTGTTGCCCCGGTCTCCTTGGGCGCCGTTGCCGTGATTGACCTGTATCAGGGTGGGGTTGGCCAAGCCGTGCCGGGCTTTGGCGGTGACGGTGGGCAACGGTTTCTCTATGTCGGCGGCGTCGCTGTTGCCGTAGTACTCGACCAGCGTGGGCTTTACGATGCCGTGCTTGTTCATTGAGGTGACCGCCGAAAGGGGGGCGTCCGGGTCTTGGGCATAACTCTGGCCGTTGTACCGGATGATGGACGGTTGGAGGAGGGAGATGGCGCCGCTGGCGGCCACGGTTGGCGCGGGTTCCCCGGTTGGCCGGGGCGCTCCGCCGCTCTGCTGTCCCAGGAGGAAGGGCCGGATTCCGGCTTGTACCAGGAAGGTCCCGCCGCCGTGGGCCGTGGTGGCGGAGGGAATGGGTCCTTCGATGCTCTTGGGGGTGCTGTTGTTCCGGTTGGCGGCCACGAACGGCTCCGCCTCGGGTTCCGCGACGGAGTGCACCCGGTCCGGGCCGTTCTCACCATGGCGGTTGAGAGTGAACGTCTCCGGGTCTTCCGAGTGGCCATTGGGCTCGACGCCGTCTTGGGGAAGGTCCAACAGGCGGATGTATAGGGGCGCCAATGGGCCGCCGAAGCGTTCCAGGCCGCGGGCTATTCTCCGGCGGGTCTTCTCGCTCAGGGGCTTTTTGATGTACTTGGGGTCGTCGAGCAGGGACCGGCCGGGGCTGGACCAGTCGATGATTTCCCTAGCGCCGCGCCAGGGAAGCCTGCCCGGGAACATCCCGGTGTCGCCCTTGGCGTGGGAGGGTTCCGGCCAGGTGATGGGGTGGCCGTCCTTGCGGGCCATGAGGAAGAACCGGACCCGGGTGGTGGCGTCGCCGTAGTCGGCCGCGTTCAGCATCCGCCATTCGGCTTGATAGCCGAGGGACAGGAACGTCAGAAACCAGGCCTGGAAGTGCTCGCCCTTACGTGCTTTGTCCGGCTTCCCGTTTGGCAGGAGAGGTCCCCAGTCTACGAACTCCGGCACGTTCTCGATGAGGACGCAGTTGACTTCCAGCCTGGTGAGCCAGTTGTGGATGGCCCAGGGGTTCATCCTCCCCTGGCCGTGGACCGGCTTTCCGCCCCGGGCCCGGGAGTAGAACCTGCATTCCGGGCTGGCCATGAGCAGGTCCAGCCGTCCTTCCTCGACCATCTCTTCCGGGTCCACGAGGCTGACGTCCTCGACCAGGTGGCGGGCGGTGGGGTGGTTGGCCGCGTGGGTGGCGACGGCGGTGTTCCAGTGGTTGACGGCCACCAGCTCCATCGTGCCGCTGATTGCCTCGATGGCCCTTCTTGCGCCGGTTGACGACCCTCCGGCTCCGCAGAACAGGTCGGCGACCAGATATGGATTGGCCGTTAGATGGTTGTCGCTTGTCATTCGCAATCCCATTGGACGCAACCCCGTTGGGAGGTCCGCTTTTCTTGGTGCTTGAGAGTTTCCGTCCTGTGAATTTCGACAGTTTCTAGGTGAGGACCCTTGCGGCCAGCAGGTAGATGACGTTCAGGATGACGGCTATTATGGCTATTCTGCCATAGGGGTTGTTCCAGATTTTCCGGACCCGGCCTCCGGAGGAGTTGGCTGGCTTGGAAACCCGGGTCCTGGCCGGTACGGCTTCCCTCTCGGGGTCTTGGCTCCGGACAGGAGCGGTTTCCGCTTTCAGGGCCTGCCTCCGGGCGAGGACAGCTTCCCTCTCCGGGTTCTGCCTCCGGGCCGGAGCGGTTTCCGCTTTCGGCTTCTGGCTCCGGGCCGGAGCGTTCTCCGCTTCCGGTTTCGGCTTCTGGCTCCGGGCCGGAGCGTTCTCCGCTTCCGGTTTCGGCTTCCGGGCCGGGACGGTTTCCCTCTCTAGGTCTTGCCTCCGGGCCGGGGGGTCATTTTCCTCCGGTTTCTCCGGAGGCCCTTTTTCGGTATAGCTGATCTTCACGTACCGCCGGCCGTTCCGGTCCCGGACCACCCGTAGGTCTTTTACGTCGATCTTCTCGAAGTCCATCTCTTCATCTCCGCGCTCACTGCGCCTTCCCCTACCGGGAGAAAATTGAGGGAAAATCAAGAGGCCCTGAGCTGAATGCTCAGGGCCTCGGGTCTTGCCGGAGAGTTCCGGCCTCTATTGTTCCGGGCCGCTTGAAGCGGCCGGGACTTCCGCCTGCAGGGCCAGCAGGTTTGCGCCCTGCAGCCAGTGGCCGGTGGGCCCAATCCTGGGCAGCCAGCCAAGCACCGTCAGGTTGTGGCCGGCGTAGGACCGGGCTTCCTTTTCCAGGGTGGCGATCACCTCGCCCTCCGGGGTGACCAGCTGGCAGCACACCTTGGGCTGGCCTTTGGACCCGGGCCTCAGGGTTTCCCGGACCCGGCATGGTTGTCCGGGCTCGGGTCCCGCTCCGTTCGTGGTCCGGACCACGGCGGCTCCCACCGCCGTGCCCCCGGCGTAGTACCCTTGGTGCTCCTCCAGGGGCAGCACGTCCAGGCTGTGTGTGGAAATGGGCTCCAGGGCGCTCTGGAAGCGTTTTGCCTGTCCCAGGCAGAGTTGCACCCAGAGGGCCATGAACTGGCCCCGTTGGTATCCGGGGGCGTTGAAGAAGGCTTCGGCATAGGCCAGGCTGATGATTTCCGCCTCGGCCTGCTTGGCCTCTTCGATCAGTTGCGCCGTCCGGGCTTCCCGCTGGCGCCGGTCCAGGGTCTCGTCCTTGCGGATCCGGTGGCGCTTCTTCCCGCACTCCGACCAGGCCGCGTAGCGCCGGCTGAAGGCGTCGGCGGCGATGGCCGTCAACTCCGGGCTGAAGCTGGCGGTCAGCCATTCCGCCGGGCCGTTGGCCAGCAGCTTGCGGCGGCGGAGCCGCTCGCTGAGCAGCTGGGTGGCCCGGCTCATCCCGGCCTTCATCCGGTGGTGGCGCGGCCGGCACTCCAGCCTGACCTCCAGCGCTCCGGCTTCCGGCGCGGTTTCCCGGTGCAGCTTCTCGATCCGGCCTTTGACCCGGTCGAAGACGCAGGGGTCCATCCTCTTCCCCTCCTGCACCGCCTGCAGCAGACGCTCCTCCAGCGGCCTTATCACCGGGGAGGGGTCCGCCGAGGCGTTCAGGCTGGGGTCGATGATGGAGTCCGACAGGTTGAACTTGTGCTCGCCGGGGTCGTAGAGCCCGGCGTAGTCCAGGTTGGCCGACAGGTTGGTCACCTGTCCGATGACCGCCCGGTACCGGGTCAGTTCCAACAGGGACGCCAGCGCGTCCTCTTCCCGGGTGGTCCAGGCGGGCTTGGTCTCGAAGGGCCGGGCTTCCAGCCGGTAGGGAAAGACGGGCTTTCCCTTGATGAGGGTGTAGAGCCCGGGCCACCGGTGGTCTCCCGCCTTGCGGTAGAAGTGGTAGCCCAGCTGCTCCAGCTTCCTGGCGTCCTGGCGCTTCACCTTCAGGCATATTCCCCCGTCGATGCTCAGGGGGAGGCGCAGGACCAGCACGTGGGGCTGCCCCCCGCCGTCCCGGAGGAAGACCAGGGTCAGCTTGTCGTCGCAGTCGACGGTGTCCAGAGCGTCCCGGTGCTTGAACAGGTCGCTCCGGTTGAGGCTTACGCCGGTGAGCTGGTCCGGGTCCTCCCGGTCCCATACCAAGCCGGCGTACTTGGGTCCCGGCGAGGGGGACTGGGCGTAGCCCGGGTGCATCAGCCACACGGCTTCGCCGGAGGCCATGATTCCCGGCATCGGGGCCGACCGTTTGCTCCGGGACTCCCAGTGCTTCGCCGTTCCCCCGGCGAGCCGGTCCATGACCTGGGGCGAGGCGAAGGGGCTGGAGCCGCTGGCCAAGTAGGCGGCGAGGCTCCGGTCCTCTGCGCTTCGCCGGGATACGGCCTGTTCCAGGTGCGGCCGCTTGGAGTCCGCTGGGGCCGGACCGGCCTTTTCGTCAGCGAACCGGTCCTCCTGGCCCCCGGCCATCGCTTGGCGCCAGGTCTCTTGGTCGGCGCTGCCGGCGAGGATGAGGGCCTGGCTGGCCAGTTCCGCCGGGTCGATGAACCGGGAGACCACTTCTCCCAGTATCAGCGGCTCGACGTAGACCTGCCGGGTGTTCGGCTTGTGCCGGATGGGAGTTGCCTTTCCCTTGGTGAACCTGGTGCTGAGCACGTCCCGGTTCACCGACTCCCGGTCGATGACCAGGTCGGCGTCCGGCGGGCCGGGGAACTCATGGTCGTCCACCACGAGGAACATTCCCTTGGCCGCGTAGTCGGCCCCCAGGAAGCTCATCTGGACGGCGATGATGTCCTTGGTCCACGAGGCGCCGCTGGCGCGCACCAGTTCCTCGGCGGCGGACTTGCGGTAGGCCCCGCTGCCGTCGCCGGCGGTCTTCGAGTCCTCCACCGTCACCCGGTGGGTCACCCCGCCGGGGAGCCTTATCTCCGGAAACCAAGACGGCTCGGGCACGAACCACGCGCCCTCGGCCTGGGTCCTCGCCCGCAGCCGCTTCATGGTCTTCCCCGGCTTGGCGTCCGGGTTGAAGACCAGCCCGGAGAGGGAGTCCTGCTCCCGGTTTCCGGTGTTTTGGGGCAGGTATTCCGCCCCGGTGCACCCTGCGGCGAAGAGGGTGAAGTTCTTGGCGGCGGTCCAGTTGTAGGCCCGCAGGTCCAGGACTTCCAGGAATTCGTTGACTTCCCGGATGAAGCCCCGTTCGCTTTTCTCCCGGTCTCCGGCCTCGCCCGGTTCCGGTGGTCTCCAGGTGATGATGCAGGGGTGTTCCAAGCCCAGGTGCCGGGCTTCGCCGTACCAGTTGGACCGGGCCTGGTTGTCCGCTTCTCCGCCCAGGGTGACCACTTTCTCCGGGGTGTAGAAGGCCGAGAGGCTGCCCTTCAGCATGTATTGCCGCACCTTCAGGTTGCGGACCCTCTCGTAGACCGGGTCCTGGGAGTGGCGCCGCGCCACGTGTTTGGTGATGTGCCGGTCGCAGTATTCCTTTGGCCCGCAGACCGGGCAGTCGTAGCGGGGGGCGGCGCTCTTTTGGCACTCGCGGCAGGAACCGGCCCCCAGGGCCTGCTCCTCTTCGTACCCCCGGATGATGTCCTGGACCAGTTCTTCCAGGAAGGTGTTGCCCGGAGCGGTGTTGCCCGGGACCGTGCTGCTCTTTACCGGAGTCATCTCGTGCTCCTTTCAGCAGTGTGGGTTGGTGGCCGGGCCGGCGTTGTCGGCCGCCCGGTCCTGGGGACGGTGCATGGCCGTCCGGTTGTTGAGCCCTTTGCGGGAAGGGGGTCTTTCGGGGTCTTTCTTGGGGTCTTTCTTGGAAGGACTGCTCCGGCGCAGTCCGGGGATAAGTGAACGCCGTCCTGGTGAGGAGACGACGTTCGAAGAGGACTGTGGACGATGGTGCCTGCTGCCACCATCCGTGGAATGGCCTTAGCCGGTCAGGGCCGAGGCCATTTCGTCGGCTTCCTCTTTCTGGCCCCGGGAACGCTGCGGTGCGGGTCCTTCGCTCTCGCCTTCCGCGTCGGTCTCCGTGTCCGGGAGGAAGTTTTTCCAGGAGAGGTCCAGCATTCCGCTGCCCTCGATGATGTTGTAGTAGGAAGGCAGGTAGAGCACCGTCTGGAAGGTACTCTCATCCAGGAGATGGAGGACCGGGATGGCGCTCAGTACGAAGACGGCCTTCGTCTGGTTGAAGGTCTCGTCCTCGACGATCTGCCGGCGGAACTCTTCGTTCCTGTCGTACCGGGCCTGTCGTTCCACCGCGGTTTCCGGTTGGTTCGGCGAGCGGTTCGGGGCCTGGTTCTGGTGGGGAGCAACGATCACCCGGGTCCACATGGTACTGGAGCCGCGTCCTTCGGGGGAAATCGCTCCCATGCCGATTGCTACGGGATACACGTTCCCGCTATCGGTGTGGCTTACCAGCTGGGTCAGCTCGCACATGATGATCTGCGAGTTGGCGACCGGCTTTCCGATGGTGTACTTGGCCGCGAGGAGCTCCTTGAGCTTTTCCTCATCGTCGGCGTAGATCCTCTCGAGGCTGGTCCGGGCGTTGGCCACAAACCGCTCGACGGGAGTCTGGCTTGCAAAGAAGCGTCCGTTGTTCCTGCGCATGGCGCTATTTCTCGTTACCACGATGATTTTACTCCTCTTATACTGATTCATTTGGGATGCTCCGCTTTCTCCGGTCCGCTTGCAGGCTTTGGTCCGGGTAGTTGGGGAGACATCGAATGACCCTTCCAGTATCGGCGGGGTTGGCAAGCCGGGCAACTTGTTTATCATTAACGGCAAGGCCGAAATCCGGGATCGCGGGGGGTTCACGCCTGAAGGTGTGAACAAGTTTTCTAGGCCGGTTTCCGGGCAGCCCGGCCCGGGGGGACGGGGCCGGGCTGCTCTTTCTCTTGGGGGGCGGCTTTTCCGGCTCCGGGCCTGCCGGCTGCCGGGCGGGGCCCACAGCCCGAATCTCCATCGGGCAACCGGCAGAGTTCCGGCAACTGATTTGGCAATTTTTCGGGCAATTTTGCCGTGGCATATATTCCGGCATAAATTCGGGAATAATTTACGCCATAATTCACTTGCCCTATTTGGGTGCGAAAGTTGTAGCCAAGGGCGAGCCCGGAGACAAAGACGGCATGAACGCTCTCTATGCGGAGCGGGACCTGTGCCAGGCCATAGTCAGCCACGGACGGGACTACTTGGTGCGAATCAAGGGGAACGAGCTTGAGGTGCTGGCGGCATTGGCAGACGGGTTTGCCGGGGAGGAAGTGGGGAAGCCTGGGGCGGAGGAAAAAGGGCGGGCTTGATCGAGAGACGGTGGATTTGGACCGGTGCCCTGCTGGCCGGCTACATCTGGGATTCTCTGGGGCGAAGCAGGGGGCGATGGTGCAAGAGGAGAGCGTGGATATAGTCACTGGGGAGGCGAGCCGGGAGCGATGGTATCTGCTGACCAGCTTGAGTTCCCGGTAGTGGGGATTAAGGGAACCGCTTCGAGTGTTTCGCAATCCTTGGAGCGTTGAGAGCAACCTGTATCACGTGAAGAGCTTGCCCCGGGGACGCCCGGGGACCGCAGTTGGGATGAGCTGTCCACACGCTGTGCCGTCTTGGGCTGGGCGAAGTATTGCCACCCTGCTCAACACTGGGCTGAACGCTCTGCGCCCGGAAGGATGGTTTCCAGCCCGGCTGTCCATGCGCCTGCGAGCCAAAACCTGTGCCTTCCGCCCACTGGAGAGCATCGCCCGGCTCTACGGATGAGTTCCCTGGCTTTCCAATCGTCCTGATTTTATCTGGCACGGGATTGATCTAGCCAGGCAACGCTTATTAACATGGCCTTGCTTTAGAAGCTATGGAGGTCATCCCCTCCATTCCGGGCCACCTTGCGTTTGCACCGCTGGGTGGCCTTTTATGAGGCCGGTGAAATCTACATATCGCTGCCTTGCATTGTCGGTGCTCACCCGGTTGGGGGCGGGGTGATATGAGGTGTCGTGGAGTCCTTTCGGTCGTCGTCAGGACCCTGAAATGGACCTCCCGCCTGGTATTGGTCCAGGAGCGTTGAGTCAAGACTTGGCGGTTGACAGCTGATAAGGAAAGCCCGCCGTCCGGCGGGCCTCTTCTTTTTCCTTGGTGAGCTATCTCGAGCCAGCGGATACGGTGGCCGCCGTCAGATGTTCCTCGGAGGCTTTGGCGATTTTCTCCGGAGAATACCCCTTGACGGCGGCTTGGGGGATGTTTTACCATCGAAATGAGGGCTGTGACCACAGCAGCTCCTGATATACTGACCCCCGTTGGCCGAAAGGCCGGCGGGGGAATTTTCTTGGGAGTCTTGGGCCCTTCCGGCCGGCTACCTGGGCCGGGTCAGGTAGTCGATCCCCTGTCCCATCTGGTGCAGCCGCCGGTAGTCCTCGCTGGAGTCGGTGAGCGTTTCCGTCTGCCCGATGAGCTCCAGGGTGCGCTGGAAGGTTGCCGTCATCTCCTTGGCGGCGGCGTAGTGGGTGGGGTTCATCCCCCCGTTTTCCCAGTTGACGCCGTCCAGCGCGTCCTCCATCCGGTCGGCGTAGTCCTGCGCTTGGGCCACGTTGGCGAACCGCTCCGGTAGGCCGGGTTGTTCGTAGCCCGCCGCGTTGACGAACCCGGTGTCCTCTCTCACCGCGTTGGTGAACTCGGCGCTTCCCGACTCCGCCTGTTCCATGATCCGGTTGTAGCCGTTCTCGTTGCCTCTTTCAACGGCGTTCTGCAGCCCGCTGCGGTAGATCTCCGCGATGGCGTTGGACGCCTGCCACGCCCCCTCGGCCCGGGGGCCGGCGGCGCCTTGGAGCCGGTCGATGGCTTCGTGGGCCGGGCTGAACTTGCTGTCCACCTCTATCCCTATCGCCAGCTCCCGGAGATACTCGTCCCGCTCGTCTCTCACCGACCGGAAGTTGACCCGGCCGCTGCTCTGGCTCTCTCCCCTGGCGTAGGCGTTGGAGTGCTCGAGCTTTTCGTTCAGGAGGCCGGAGTAGACCGCCGGGTCTTCGAAACTGTTGTAGAGGGTGGCGGCGAACTCCTCCCGGTGGCGCTCCAGCCCCTGGGTGGAGGCGGTGTAGCCGGTCTGTCCCTGGGCCTCTTCCAGCTCGAGGCGCTCGTACATTGGCCGGTAGACGGCCAGGGACAGGTCCTCGGCCGCCTCCCACCGCTGGTTGCCGGTGGCGGGGTGGGCCAGGTTGAAGCCCTGGGTGTAGGCGCCGACGATGCTCTTCCGGTCGCCGGGGTCGTACCCGGTCAGGTCGTGCTGTTCCGTGAAGGCGGTGGCGGCGGCCTCGTTGATGTGCCTCAACTCGCCGGCCAGCGCCCTCTTTCCGAAGTCGTTCGGCTCCTGGCCGTCCCGTTGTCCGGCCCCGGGATAGTGGACCTGGCTGGACCCGGAGAGGTCCTCGTTCCGGTATTCGTCTTGGTGGTCCAGGCGGGTCCGGTTTTCACTGTATCCGGCGGCGTTTCTGGTTGACATTTGTTGCTCCCTCTAGCTCCCGGCTGGTCTGCGGGGTTGCATCAGGTAGTCGATTCCCTTGGCGGCGTCGTGGGCTGTGTGCCGGATGGTCTCCACGGTTCTTTCGTACTCCGGGCCCTTCTCCCAGTGCTCCAGGTTTTTCCGGCAATGCTCCGCCAGGAATTCGACGGCTCCCTGGCTGGTGGACTTCATGTTGCCGTTCCGGTGGTTGACGGTTTCCAGGGTGCTCTCCACCTGTTCGATGTAGTCTCTGAGCTCGCTGGAACTGCTGAATTCCTCCGGGAGTTCGGGCGGCCGGTAGTCCTCCCCGGTGACGAAACCGGTGTTCTGCTTCACGCTGAACGCGAAGGCGTAGTTCCGGTCTGCCATGTCTTCCGCGATTGAGTTGTATTCCTGCTCGTTGCCCTTCTCGATGGCCCGGGTCATCTCCCGGACGTAGCTGGTTCTCAGGGCTTCGTAGGCCTGTGCTGCCGGTTCCAGGGCACCGCCGTTGTAGGCGGCGTTCCGGGCGGTGTACCAGTTGCTTTCGATCTTTTCTCCCAAGGCCGACTCCAGGTAGACGCCGAGTTCCTGGCCGGTCTGGAAGTCGATGTCCCCATCGGCGTTGTAGTCGATCTTTCCCTGCAGGTAGGCGGCCGCCTCGTTGAGGATTTCCTCTGTGGGATTGTAGCGAAGGTCCGGGCCATCGGAGCCGCCGCTCATTTTGCTCTCGTACAGGACTTCAGTGAACTGTTCCCGGTAGTGGTCCAGCCTCCCGGCGGAGAGGGTTTCCGCGAGGTTGACTGCCGCCTGGATTTCCCGGGAGTGCCCTTCGGGCTCCTTCTCCAGAAGCGATTCCAGGTATTCCAGCCGGTGGTACATGGGCTGGAAAACGGCTTGGGCATACTTTTCCGCTTCTTCGTATATTTCCTTGAAGGTGCCTTTGTACTCCATCTGGTGGAATTCGGCGATGTGGTTGATGTGGGGCTCTTCCGGAGCGTCCTTTTCCTCGAAGTTGACGGCGGCTCCATCTCCGCTGGCGGCCGCTTCCTCCTCATGGGCTTCCCGGCCCTCCGGGTCATGGGAATCCCTGAAGACTGCGGCCCGGTTTTCGGCGTGTCCCAGGTATTTCTCCCTGAGTCCCTCCAGGAACTTCAACGGGTTGACCCGGTGCTCTTCCGCTCCTTCCGCTTCCTCCCCGGAGTGGCCGCCGGACTCGTCCTTCTGCGGCTCCCGCCATTCGTGGAGCCCCGGTCCCTCCCGGACCTCTCCCCTGGAGTAGGCGATGGCCTCGTCGAGTATCCGGTTCAGGGTCTCGCAGGACTCGGTGCGGTCCTTCTCTCCGGCGCTGTCGTACAGGGCGCCGGCGAACTGCCGTTCGTAGTCCTCCATCGTCTCCCGGGAGACGAGGTAGGCCTGGCCCCCGGTCTTATCGATGATCCGTTGGGCTGATTCCATGTCGTCCACGCTGAGATAGATTTCGCTGATGCCGCGGTGGCCGGCGGCCTCGCCGGACCGGTAGGAGACCTGGCTGACCCCCTCGGACTCCAGGGCCTGCAGCGTCTCCGGGCTGAAGCTGCCGTTCTCCGTCAGCTCCCGGAGACCGATCTGCTTGTAGAGGGGGTTGAAGACCGCTTGGGACAGCTCCTGGGCCGCTTCGTATCTCTCTCTGGGGTTGTTGAACTCGACGCCGTTGAAGCTCTCCGCATAGGCGTCGATCACGCTCTTCCGGTCGCCGGCGTCGTACTCGGCCAGGTCGTGCTGGTACTTGAGGACGGCGGCGGCCCGGCCGTCCAGCTTTTCCAGGAGCTTCTCCCGGAACTCGTTCCGGGCTTGGCCGTCGCGTTGGTCCGCTCCGGGGTAGTTGTCCTGTTTGGACTCGGAGGCGTCTTCGTCCCGGTGGTCCTGGTGCCGGGTCCTCTCTCCGGAGTGTTCGAGGGTGTTTCTCCCGGTCATTGGCGCCTTCCTCTGGCCTGGCGGAGTGGGTTCCTGGGATAAGTGTGCCACCTCCGGGGGGTTGTGTCGCCTGGATTGTCATTAACGGCAAGGCCGGGAGGCGGGATTGCGGGGTGTTCACGCCTGAAGGTGTGCAGGAATTTGTCGAGGGGCCGGGCCGGGTTGCCCGGCGGGTGCGCCGCCTCGGCCCGGGCTGTCCTGTCCGGGAGACTTCCGGGTCCCGGCGCGGGTCCCGAACGGCCCGGCTTGTCCTGGCGCGGGGTTGTTCTGGTGAGGCGGGCCGGGGGCCTTCGCCGGGTGGAAACAGGGCCCCGGAGGCCGTTGCGAAGGAGGGTCGGGAAGAGGCTGGAACCAGGGCTCCGGAGGGGACGGGAAGAGGTTGGAACCAGGGCTCCGGAAGGGGCGGGAAGAGGTTGGAACCAGGGCTCCGGAAGGGGCGGGAAGAGGTTGGAACTAGGGCTCCGGAGGGGTGGGGAAGAGGTTGGAACCAGGGCTCCGGAAGGGCCTGAAAATGGCTCCTTGGGGACGGCGTTTTTCCGGGGTTTCCGGAGGCCTTTTTTCGCCCTCCGGGGGGGTGTATAGGGGGCTGTTCCCGTAGCTAAACCGGTGCAGAAATTTTCTAAGGGGTCTCCAGCCACGAGTTTTGGGGTTTCCACGCCTGCGGGTGTGCATTGAAATTCACTAAAAACGTTTGTTCTTGGCTCCCCCGGATTTTATAGCTGGGGTTGTATCTGAGGGTGTGCACAAATTTTCTTTTCTTGTCCCGAAGGGGGTACGTACCCCCTCCTTGTTAAGGAAAATAGGTACGAAATGAGTCTAAACCTATGCAGAAATTTTCTAAGGCGGCCGGAGGGTCGAAACGGCCCTGAAATGCCCGGTCCCGGGACCGGTTCCGGCGGCCTTTGCCGCCCGTCTTTTCGGCCCTGCCCGGGGTTGTCCGGAGGGGCTCTTGGCGCGGGTTTTTGGAGCCCCGGGCTAGGGTTGGCGGCCTTCGCGGCGGGCCCTCCGGGCCGGGCTGACGGAATGGCGGACTCTCCCCGCTAGCGGGGAGAGTCGTTGAAGACGATGGCGTATTCTTCCGCGATGTTCTGCCAGCCCTGGGGGCAGATTTCGTCCCAGTAGGATGGCTCTGTCCGGCGGTTGGCCCAGAAGAAATGGCGGGCGGCCATGGTCAGGAGGGCGTGGCGCTTCCTGAGGCTCCATTCCTCATGGTCGGCGGGTATGAGGGGCTGGAGCTTCCTGCCGGAGAGGTGGTGGTTGATGACGTCCCCGAGCTCGGGGATGTCCTCCCCGGTGAACCTGACGGGGTGGATGGGGTTGCGGTTTTCGGCTGAGACCTGGAGTTCGGGGTTGAAGGGGATTCCCAGGCTGGCGAGGAATTCGGTCAGCCGGCCGATCTGGCCGGGGGGCACGCCGATGTCGCAGGTGAGGTGGGATTCGGGGTTCCGGCGGAAGGGTTGGACGTAGCCGTAGGCGTTTTCTCCGCGGAAGCAGGTGGCGCGGTTGTTTTCGCTGGTTGTCATGGCCTGCATTTCCTCCTGCCTGTTTTCTCTTTGACGGGGCCGCATATTCCGCCCCCGGGCGGCCCCGCCGTATCCTGTGGGTCTTGCTTGGTCCGTGTTCCACTCGGGCGGCGGCCTCCGGCCGGTCCCTGGGCTTCAGGCTGATGGTGCAGGGGACGGAGGTTCCCGGGGTGGCGTCAACAGGAGTGCGCCGGAGCTGATGGAGAAGCAGGACTTCCTGGTCTTGGGCCCGGTACAGGGCGGCGTCGGGGGGTGAAGAGGCGGGTTGCCTTGTTCTCAGGGTGTTCCAGCCGGCCTGGCTGACAGGCCGGGCTGTTGGGAGCGCCGGAGCGGTCCGGCGTAGAATCGCCGTGCGGGCGCGTGGGCGGCCTCTGGGGCCGTTTTCCGGGCTGAGGTAACACAAAAAAGGGGCGGTTGGGGGAAAGGGGCCGGAAAGGGCCTTCAGGGAGCCGGAGTGCCGGTCCCGGCTTGCCGGGCGGGTCAGGATTCCCGGAGGCGGCGGAGCTCCTCTTCGAGCTCGCGGACGCGGGCCTCGGCTTGGATGCGGGCGGCTTGCTCGATGCCGGCGCGGGCCTCGGCGGTGTCGGCGCGGGCCCGCTCGTCGTCGAAGGTGACTATGTGCCGTTGTTCCACGGGGTCGTGCCAGCCCAGTTGCCCCTGCTCCCAACGCAGGTCCAGGTTGAGGACGCCGCTGTGGCCGCTGAAATTGTCATCGTCCATTCGGGCGATGGGGATGGGCTGATATACGCCGTTCACCAGCCAGTCTCCGGCCAGGGCAGTCCCGTGGTAGCGGCCCCCGGAGGGATCGAAACGCCAGTATTCGGAGACGCCCAGGGCGGCGTAGCCGTCGCGCTTGGCGGTGACGTCGCGTTGGCCGGTGCTGGGTGATCCGATTTCCAGGACGAAGTCGGGGGGCTTGCCCTGTTCTGCGATGACGTAGCCGCCCTGGGCGACGCTGGCTGCCCGGTCCACGTTGAAGGCGATGAGCAGGTCCGGCGCCATCAGGCCCAGCCGGCTGGGGGTGGGCGCCCGGCTGATGTAGGCTTCGCTGATGATGATGGTGGTGTCTTCGTTTCCGAAGTGTCTGGCCAGGTGCAACGGGGCGCCGAGGGAGTTGAGGTAGACGTAGTTGTTCATGTCCTCTTGCGCTGGGGG
>CBDCPI010000012.1:0-200818 GCA_965220245.1 Dehalococcoidia bacterium | reverse complement strand
AGGGGGAGCGGTTTGCTCCCCCTGCGTGTTTGCGTGGATTGTGGTCGCCCGCGGCGGGACCATTCTCCCGGACGGGCTACCCTGACGGGTCTTGGAACATTGACAGGTTGCAGCTTTCGGCGGCGGCGAAGAGGGCTATCGGGGGGCCTGCTTGAGGGTCCATTAGGGCGGCTAATTCTTCCGGCCCGCCCAACTCGTCGAGTACGCAGTGCAAGCCTTCCCGGTCTTCCGGAGCCAAGTCGAAAACCGGGCCGGCGGCCGCCCATTCCTCCTCGTTCAGGCACGCGAGGGTTGAGAACATGCCGATGAATGCGCTGATTTGTGCGGCTGGGTCTTGTTCGAGACCGGACCCCGATTTCATGGGCGGCTGCATTATCGAGGCAAGGTCGATGTCGGCAAAGGCCTCCCGGATGCACCTGGAGGATTCCACGCTCAATGTTCCCGTCTCGTTCAGGATGCCAGTCAGGAACAACCTCAGCAGCGTGTCATGCCCCATGCACCCCATCATGGCGTTGCTCTCTTCGTCCGAGGCCTGCATCGGATTGGCAGCCAGCATTTCGAGCCGGTCTGCGCCAATAGCCCCGGAGAGGCAGTCCTCCTCGGCCTTGGAGATTTCAGTCAGAAACGAATCGGGGTCCGCAAAGGGAACCAGGCCTCCGGACTCCGAATCCATTTTCTCTTCCCCACTGTCCCCCGGAGCGGGTGGGGTCTGGGGCACGGCCGTGGGTTCCGGCATCAGGGTAGGTGTGGGCTCTGCTGTGGGAGCGAGTGTAGCCGTCGGCGCAGGAGCCGAAGTGGGGAGCGGCGTCGCTGTTGGGTTGGAGCAGGCTAGCAACACCACCAGTACTAGAAAAGCCGTGATGGTCAATAGCTTGGACATAGAACCCCCCCCCCCTGATACTCGACAGCCCCACGAGTGGAAATTGACTTTGCTGCGGTCAGTCAATTGTATTTCAGGGAGTTGGGGTCAGACACGCGAAATACAGGCGGGTTTCTAGCAATTCCGGCGGGGTTCACGCTTTTTCAGGAAGGCGGATATGCCCTCTTTCTGCAGCAGGTTGTCCGCCATGACCTTCTGGGCCATTTCGCAGACCGCGGGACGGTCCGGCTTATCTCGCTTCTTCGGCAGAGTCCGTTGGCGGCGCCTCGCCCGGCGTTTCCTCCGGCGCATCTTGAGGGGACCCATCCTCGATGAACCCGTCGTCTGCCGGACGCTCGGCTTGGCCCATTTGTTGTTGGGCAATCCAATTCTGAAGCCAGCGCCTAAACTCATTCAGCGCCGGTGGCGACACGTAGAACACCTCGATGTCACCGGGGAACTGGACCTGATGCCGCTCGCTGATTAGCAACAGTCCGACCTGGTTCTCGCCCAGGGTTGAGTCGATCTGCTTGGCGATATGGCCGTAGCGGTTCCGGTTGGCCTCGGCGAACCATTCTTGTAATCTTTGGGCCACGCTGCGGCTGGTCAACGGCATCATCAAGCAGCGTTGCAGGTCGAGAGCCTCCAAGATGGTTTCGGCGTCTTCGGTGGCTTCAAGGACCGCTCCGGCCTCACACTTCGCTTTCACTAGGGTATAGCTGCGCTGGTCCATTTGCTCCAATTGCCGTAGCCCCGCTTCTCCTCCCTCGGGAACACTCTCGTGGTAAACGTGGTGCATACCTCCCAGGACCGACTCCAGCGAGCCCACTTGGAGTTGCATCTCCTCCCAGTACTTCTCAAGGGCGGCCACGCCATCCGGCGCGTCGGCGGGAGGGCCATACACCAGAGGCGCCAACAGCAATTTCCGGCGCCCCTCGTACTGGGCTGAACTTGGCCGGGAAATACGCCCGAGTTCTTGGGCCATTGAAGCTCCTCCGGACCGGCGCCGACTCGCTGCCAGTATAACCGAATCAAAGACCGTAGGTTACGAGCGGGCTGGCGCGCCGGCTTTCCGGCCGGCTTTGTCCGAAGATGGACCGTCGGCGTCTACCGTATCCGCGCATTAAATAGTTGATTTTACGAAAGGCAGCCATGCCATAAGGACTCATTCAGGTTGCCGTAGGCACAATCCTACTCCGAGCGCACTCGTTATTACTACATATAGCCAGAGTTTCTAGGAATTTTTATACGAAAATGACCCTATATATTAATGATTTCGTCTCTTATTGTAGATAATGATTGCGGCTAACGATTAGTATTATATATATAGCTATTGACTGTAGTATTCCGTGACCAATACTATATCCCGCGACGTTAACTGTCCCTGGCAATCAACGGGTCTAGTTAAGCGGCGACTGTTCGAAGATAACCAGCGCGAAAAGAGGAGAGGACATGGGCAAGCTTCTGATGCTGGGACTAATCGGGATACTGATCGGGGTGTTGGCGGCCTGTGGCGGGAACGGGGACAGCGGGAATGGAGGAGGGGCCGGGGCCGGGAGCACCGGAGCAGGCGGCGGCGGGGGACAAGCAGCGCCGCCAACAGCAGCGCCCACCGCGGCGGCAATGACCGGGGGCAGTGAGCAGGAAGAGACGAAACCGTCGTCCTCCTCAGCCTCGGAAGCCTCGGCCAGCCTCCAAGACATCGCCGCCGGGCTGGCCGGCGGGCCGGGGGCCATCTACGTGGGCGACCTGAACCAACTGGTGGGGCTGGCCCCGGACCCGGAGTTGGGCGACGCCGACGGCAACGTCCCCTTGGACGCCTTGGAGAAGCACCAGTTCATCTTCGAGTCAGAGCATTACCAGAACCTCTTGAAGAAGGCCAACTTCGAGAACCCCACCCAGTTGACCTACGACGGCGACACCATCGACCTCCAGATAGTGTGCATCAGCACCAGCGTCACCGCCTGCAAGCTAAGGAACGCCTTCTACATCCCCAACGTGGAAAAGCGGACGAACGGGAAGGTGGAGTTGCAGTTGGTGGGCTACCCGGAGTTGGGTATCGCCGGGCCCGACATGCTGAGCCTGATCCAGAACGGCACCGTGGGCTTTGGCGAGGTGTACGGCGGCTACGTGGCCGGGGACCTGCCCGCCTTGGAGATCCAGTACCTGTGGGGGCTCTACCGGGACCACGAGGAGTTCTACAAAGCCACCGTGGCCGCCTTGGGCGACACCGACCGGATGATCTCGGAGCGCACCGGAGACGGCCAGATAATGCTGCACAACTGGTACACCGGCCAGGACCAGTTCTTCTTCTGCAAAGAGAAGATCACCACCCTGGAAGAGTTCAAAGGGAAGAAGACCCGCAGCCACGGGACGGCGCTTACCGACTGGATCGAGGGGATGGGAGCGACGGCGCAGTTCGTGGCCTTTGCCGAGGTGTACGTGGCCTTGGAGCGGGGGATTCTGGACTGCGGCGTGACCGGCGCCGACGCGGCTTGGGGCCAACGGTGGTACGAGGTGACCGACTACATGGTGGGGCCTTTGACGACGATGGCGGCGACCTCTTACATCATGAACAAGGATGTGTGGGACGAGTTGCCCGGGGACATCCAGCAGATCCTGTTGGAGGAGGGGGCCCGGGACGAACTGGAGGCGTTGCGGATAGCGACGATCCAGAACCTGTACGGGGTGCCGAAGCTGCAAGGGACGGGGCAACTGGAGTTTGTGGAGTTCTCGGATGAACTGAAGGATTACAGCTTCAACGAGGTGACCTTGGGGCGGGTGATCCCGCAGTGGGTGAAGCGAGCGGGCGGAACGGAGTCGCAGGGGGTGCGGATCTTCAACGAGAAGGTGGGGCCGATAGTGGGGGTGATGATCAACCCCGACGGGACGGCCAGTGTGACGGGGGCGGCTTCTACCACTGCTGCCGCCTCGACGGCGGGAGTGCCGGCGACATTGACGGCCTACGCCGCCGAGCACGCCGGCGGCCCGGGCGCCATCTACGTGGGCGACCTGAGCCAACTGGTCGGCCCGGCTCCCACCCCGGACCAAGGGGACTTTGACGGTGGAGTGTCGCTGGAAGCCCTCCAGATCGACTCTTATATCTACGAGTCCGATTACTACCAGAGTTTGATTGAGAAAGCCAAGCTCACCAATCCGACGGAACTGGTGACCCAGGGTGAGGAATTCACCATCCAGCACGCCTGTATCAACCGGGCTTTGCTGCCCTGCAAGGTGATTGACACCTACTTCCGTCCCAACCTGCTGGAACGGACGGGAGGACAGCTTAACTTCCAAGTGACCTCCTTCCCCGAACTGGGGTTGGCCGGTCCCGATACCCTGTCGCTGGTGGCTGAAGGGACCTTGGAGAGCGCCACCATCTACGGCGGCTACGTGGCCGGGGAACTGCCCCCCATCGAAATCCAGTACCTCTGGGGGCTGTACACCGACCACGAAACGGAGTTCGAAGCGATCACCTCCATCTTCCCGGACTTGGAGAATCTGATCCTCGACGTGACCGGCGGCGTGGTGGTGAACCACCACTGGTACGCCGGGGTGGACCAGTTCTTCTTCTGCCAAGACAAGATCACCACCCTGGAAGAGTTCAAAGGGAAG
This sequence comes from Dehalococcoidia bacterium, assembly GCA_965220245.1. Taxonomy (GTDB): domain Bacteria; phylum Chloroflexota; class Dehalococcoidia; order Lucifugimonadales; family UBA3495; genus CBDCPI01. Next base: position 196,344 of record CBDCPI010000012.1, on the reverse strand, counting down.
AAGACCCGCAGCCACGGGGCGGCCCTTTCCGACTGGATTAACGGCATGGGCGCCACCGCTCAGTTCGTGGCCTTCTCCGAGGTGTACACCGCCTTGGAGCGGGGCATCCTGGACTGCGGCGTGACCGGCGCCGACGCGGCTTGGGGCCAACGGTGGTACGAGGTAACCAAGTACATGAACGGGCCGCTCTCCACCTTCAACGCCAACAGCAACATCGTCAATGACCGGGTCTGGGCGAAGCTGCCGCCGGACCTGCAACAGATCTTCTTGGAAGAAGCGGCGAAGAGCGAGTTGGAAGCCCTAAGGCTGGCGGCGGCGCAGAACCAGGTGGGCGTGGCCAAGAACGTTAGAGACGGGCTGGAGATGGTAGTGTTCTCCCCGGAGTTGCAGGCCCAGAGCCGGGTGGCCCTGATGGAGAACGTAATACCCAACTTCTTGAACCGGGTAGGCACCAACGATCACCCGATAGTCGGGGTCTTCAACGAAAAGGTGGGTCCGCTGGTGGGACTGATCATCAACCCCGACGGAACGGTCTCTGAAGCCCCGGTAACCAAGCAGTAAAGGGCTTCCGCGAGGTTACCTACTCCGATACCACGATACAAGATTAATCGGGAAATTCTTGACGCCGGAGTGACCGGCGGCGAGGCCGGATACGGGCAGCGGTGGTATGAGGTCACCGATTACATCATTGGCCCGATCATTGGTATGCCCTCCGACCTGTTGCTGATGAACCGGAAGGTGTGGGAAGGCTTGCCCGAGGACTTTCAGCAGATCTTGCTGGAGGAAACCGCCAAGCTGGAACTGGAACAACTACGGATGGCGCCTTACAAGAACTACGCCGGGCTTCAGGACAACATCGACAAAGGGATGGAGTTTATCCGGTTTACACCCGAGATCTATAAATTCATCCTGGAAGAAGTGACTCTAGCGAAACTTGTTCCAGGTTGGCTCAAGCGGGTCGGCGGTCCGGATACGCCCCAAGCAGCGCTATTTAACGAGAAATATGGCCCCGTGGTGGGATACAAGATCAACCCTGATGGGACCATCGTCAAAACCGGGGAGTAAAGCAACCGGTCCTTCGCTGGTCAGGTAACATGCGGCTCGGTCGAGAGGAGAGAACATGGGCAAGTTTCTAGTCTTGGGGCTAATCGGAATACTGATCGGAGTGTTTGGGGCCTGTGGCGGGAACGGGAATAGCGGAAGCGGAGATGGAGGAGGAAGCACTGGGGGAAGCGCCGGACAAGTGGCGGCGACAGTAGCGCCCACCACGGCGCCGGTGGCGCCAACAACGCGGGAAGATACGAAACCGGTCGTGTCCCAAGCCACAGCGAGCCTACAAGACGTAGCGGCGAAGCTGGCGGGAGGGCCGGGAGCGATCTACATTGGCGACCTGTCGCAGTTGGTGGGGCCGGCGCTGGACCCGGAGATAGCGGATGCGGAGGGGAACGTCCCCCTAAGCGCGCTGGAGAAATGGGACTGGATATTTACCTCGGATTATTATGCCGAACTGATAGAGAAAGCGAACCTGGAAAACCCCACGGAAGTAGTAACCCAGGGTGAAGAGACCGAAATCCAGATGGTCTGCATCGTCCGCTTCACCCCCCGGTGCAAAGTCATCGAGTACTTCTTTGCACCAAACATCCTCGAGCGGACCAATGGGCAGCTTACTATCGAATTAGTTAGCTACCCGGAGTTGGGCATCGCCGGGCCCGACGTCATGGCTCTGGTCGACGATGGCACGCTGACGCTGGCTGAGATAGCCACGCCCTACGTGGCCGGAGAGTTGCCGGCCCTGGAGGTCAACTGGCTCTGGGGACTATACCCTACCGCCAGGAGCCAGTTCGAGGTTTCCGTGGCCGTCATCCCGGAGTTGAACCGGCTGGTCACCGAGCAGACCGGCGGCGGGATGCCAATCGCCCAGTTCTGGGCGGTGCCGGACGAGACTCTGTTCTTCTTCACCAAAAAGCCCCTGCGTACCCTAGAGGACTTCCAAGGGCTGAAGCTCCGCAGCTTCGGCGGGGCCGTATCCGACTTGATCGCCGGTATGGGGGCCGAAGGCCAGTTCGTGGCCTTCGCCGAAGTGTACGTGGCCATGGAGCGGGGCATCCTGGACGGAGGGTTGACCAGCACTACCGGCGCCCGGGGCGGGAGATGGTATGAGGTGATCGACTACATGACCGGCTCCTTTCCGATTTTTACCCCGCTATTCATGTACATGAACGCCGACGCCTGGAATAACCTCCCGGCCGACTTCCAGCAGATCCTCTTGGAGGAAGGAGCGAAGTTTGAGCTGGAATTGTTCCGGCACGCGCCGGTCTTGGGAGAGACCGGGGTCCCCAAGGCCATTGAGACGGGCCTGGAGTACAGCGAGTTCTCGCCGGAGGTGAAGGACTACATATTCAACGAAGTCGTGCTCAATCGGATAATACCCAACTGGGTCAAACGGACCGGAGGGCCTGAGTCGGAAGGGGTCAAGCTATTCAATGAGTTGGTCGGGCCAATAGTGGGGGTGCAAATCAACCCCGACGGCACCGCCAGTGTGACCGGACAGGCGGCCACCGCCACGGCGTCTACGGCGGGAGTCCCCGCGAACTTGGCGGCCTACGCTGCGGAGCACGCGGGAGGCCCCGGGGCCATCTACGTGGGTGACCTGAGTCAACTGGTGGGGCCGGCGCCGACGCCGGACCAAGGTGACTTCGATGGCGTGGTCTCGCTGGAGGCTGTTGAGATCGACTCTTATATCTACGAGTCTCCTTATTACCAGAGCCTGATTGATAAAGCCAAATTCACCAATCCGACGGAACTGGTAACCAGTGGGGAGAAGTTTACTATCCAGCACACCTGCTGTATCAACCGGGCTTTGTTGCCTTGCAAGGTCATCGACAGCTTCCTAAGGGGTGTCGTCAAAGCAATCTAGTCCAGATGACCATCGCCCGAATCTGGCAGATGGCCAAGTAAGAAAGGGAGTTTTTGGCATACCGGGTGGTCACTCCCCGCCACTGCTTGAAGTCCAGGAAGCCGTTTTCCACCAGGTGCCGCAGCTTGTACAGCACCCGGTCATACTCCCGCTTTTCCCGGCGGTTGCTTTTGGGCGGTATTACCGGGTTCATCCCTAACTCCGAGGCCGCAGCTATGATTTCATTGGTGTCATAGGCTTTGTCCGCCAGCAGACACTCCGCACTAATACCCTCAATCAGGGGCAAGGCTTGGGTGCAGTCCGCCGTCGTGCCTCCGGTCACTATTACCCTTACCGGCATTCCGTGGGCATCCACCGCCAGATGCAATTTGCTGTTCAGCCCCCTTTTGTGCGGGCGATGGCCTGGTTGCCGCCCCGGGCGCCGGTGCTGTGGGGATGGACTTTGATGTAACTGGCGTCAATCATCAGCCATTCAAAATCAGGATCGTCAATCAGGGCATCCAGCAGCATGGCCCATACTCCCCGGTCCCGCCAGCGGCAGAAGCGTCGGTGGGTATTCTTCCAGTCCCCGTAGTCCGGGGGCAGGTCCCGCCAGGGGGCACCGGTGCGCAAAATCCAGAACACGGCGTTGATGAAACGGCGGTTATCCTGGGCGGGCCGGCCCGTCTTGCCCTTGCCGCCGGGGAGAAGGGGTTCCAGGATTTCCCATACCCGGTCTGAAATGTCGTGGCGCCGGTGCGCCGGCGCCGCAATTGCTGCTGGCATAGACCAATCCTGCTACACTGGTTGCAATGTCAGCTTATCATCACACTCTTACTTTGACGACACGCCCTAGTACTACAGTCGCAGATTAAAAACGGATAGAATTGGGACAGTCGACTGGTGATGAGGTGTGACTGTGTTGAAAGATGAAGTGGCGGAAGTGGCCCGGTGGGCCGAGGGCATCGAGCGGGTGCATGAGTGCATTGCGGCACGGTTCCGGCGACCCGAGCCGCGCCGTCGTGCGCTGGAGTATCTGCGGGGGCTGCTCAGTCCCGTGGAGCGCAAGAACGGTTGGCAGTTGGCGGAGCAGGTGGGCAATGCCACTCCCGATGGGGTGCAGCGCCTGTTGTACAACTACCGGTGGGACGCGGACCTGGTTCGCGATGACTTGAAAACCTACGTGACCCGGCATCTGGCCGACGCTGACGCAGTCTTGGTGCTGGACGAGACCGGATTCCTTAAGAAAGGGAACAAGTCGGTTGGGGTGCAGCGTCAGTACAGCGGCACGGCGGGGCGGATCGAGAACAGCCAGATTGGCGTATTCTTGGCTTACGCCAGCGCCAAGGGCCGGACCTTGCTGGATCGGGAGTTGTACCTGCCTCAGGTGTGGACAGAGGACCAGGAGCGGCGCCGGGAGGCGGGGGTGCCTGAGGAAGTGGCATTCCGGACCAAGCCGCAACTGGCGCAACTGATGCTTGAACGGGCGGTGGAATCGGGAGTTCCCTTCGGCTGGGTTGCCGGGGATGAGGTCTACGGCAACGACCGCAACCTGCGGCTTTGGCTGGAGCGGAAGGGCGTTCCGCACGTGCTGGCCATCAAACGCAGCGAGAAGCTGTGGGTTTTGACGGATAAGGGGCCGCGACAGGTGAGAGTTGATCGCTTGGCGCCTGGGGTTGAGGAATCCGGCTGGGTGCGGTGCAGCGCGGGGGACGGAGCCAAGGGCCCCCGGTTCTACGACTGGGTCACGGTGGATATACGGCCCCTGAGGGAACCTGGCAAGGGCTATTGGCTGCTGGCCCGTCGCAGTTTGGCCAATCCCGCGGAATTATCCTACTACGTTTGTTATGGCCCGGCGGGGACAACCTTGGAGGAACTGGTGAGGGTGGCCGGAACCCGGTGGGCCATAGAGGAGTGTTTCGAGGAGGCCAAGGGACAGGTGGGACTGGACCAGTACGAGGTGCGGAGGTGGGACGGGTGGTACCGGCACATCACGCTGGCGATGTTGGCTCACGCCTACCTGGCAGTGATCAGGCATCACGCAACGGCACGCGCCTGCCCAGAGGAAAGGGGGGCTGCCCCAGCAGGGACAGGAGCCTGATTCCATTGACAGTCCCTGAAGTGCGTCGGCTGCTCACCCGCCTTATATGGACGGAGAACCAAATGCCTGATTTCATCCTGTACTGGTCGTGGTGGAGACGGCGCCATCAGGCCAGAGCCCGGCAATGCCACTACAAACGACGCCTGTCAAATCTGCGACTGTAGTACTAGTGAAGGTTCCGATAACATTGCTCGGCGATTCAGCGCAATGGCTGCGCCAATCTTGGCAAAGACAGTGGCCTCTTGGGGTAATGGTTTAGCGTTTATCGAATTGGCTTCGTAGTTTGTCAAATAATGGTTAGCGTGAGTCAAGTTAGTCCGATTTTGCTGCCAGGCGTCGGAAATATCGCCTACTTTGAAGAAAGGCAGGTCTCCTGTCCTTTTGCCTTGCATATCTTTGGGAAACCCGTATCCGGCAAAGGTATTGCACACATCGCCAATACTTACCCAATGCCAACTCTGTGGAAGAACCTCAGTCATATAAACCTATTTCAACCAGTAACGTCTGACTCGGCTTAGTTGGCATCGGAGGACAAACTCATCGGCTGCTTTTGGAATTCCTCGCTTACTGTGACCGATTCCTCTTTGCCCTGAGTAATGACTCGGAGCTTGTGGAATCCAGTTGTTAGGTGGTGCACATCCTTTTGAAGTGAATCTAAGTGTTTTTCGATCCTAATTAGTGGGTAGTCGCCAGCTATTATCAAGCCCGCAAATTGTGAGAAGTCTATGACATGGACGTCTGTCCGCGTCTTCTTGGTGTCAGGCATCGCAGTTCTCCCTTCGCTTTGGCTTCCCAGGCTTCAGCGGCCAGCGCATCCAGGCTTCCGGCTTCAGAATCCGCCTCAATTTCCCGGTCCCACCTTTCCCAATCCAACTCGGTGAACCACTTCCTGAATTTGGCGTAATCCGCTTCGGACAGGGCCAGAATCGCTTGTTGTATTTCCGTAACGGTTGACATTGCTCGCCCTCTTGCTCGATAGGAGTCCGTTAATCACCGGCCAGTCTCGGCGGCGGCCTCTTGGGTCACCGGGACTTCCACCTCAATCGCTGCCCGCCCCGGAAGGGGTTGGACGTGCTCTTCGAGCCAGGAGTTCAGGCAGGGGAGATTGAAACGGGTAAGGAGGCTTGCCGTCCCTTTTCAAACCGCTCCCTCAAGAATACTGACGTTGACCTCAAACTCCATAATCTCGAAGGTCGTTGACAGTGTTGGGACATCGCCGCCGTACTCGGCAAAGCTTTCCATCACCTTCTCCGGTATGGGTTCGATGTAGTGGGCCATTGCCTCTTCCAGGGACATCGGCTTTTCGGGGAGAGGGTCGCCATGCTCCAGCATACCTTCTATGTGGAAGGGAACGGCCTCCCGGACCATTTCCTTCATCTCTTCCCACGTTTCGCCGGTGCTGATACAGCCCGGCAAATCGGGCAGATAAGCGCCGTAGTTGTTGGGCGTCTGTTCAAAGACCACCACGAATTGCAGCTTCATCGGTCCCCCTCCCAAAGTCCTGCTTGTTTCAATATGCTCTCCCACAGCTTGGGCTTTAGGTCGCTGCCCGGACGGCCGGGAATAGTGACGGTCCCGGGCTTCTCCGGGTGATGGTATTGACGATGGCTGCCCCGGGTCCGCACCCAGCGCCACCCGTCTCGCTCAACTATGCGGATTGCGTCCCGTACTTTTGGCACGGCTAGCTAAACGACTTTCAAGATTCGGCCAGAGGTCTGCCAGCGTACCCTTTTCCTTTGCTTCGAGGGCCTCAGCAATCAGGAAATCGAGCTTTCCGGCTTCAGAATCCGCCTCAATTTCCCGGTCCCACCTTTCCCAATCCAACTCGGTGAACCATTTCCTGAATTTGGCGTAATCCGCTTCGGACAGGGCCAGAATCGCTTGTTGTATTTCCGTAACGGTTGACATTGCTCGCCCTCTTACTCGATAGGAGTCCGTTAATCACCTGCCAGTCTCGGCGGCGGCCTCTTGGGGCGCCGGGACTTCCACCTCAATCGCGGTGCAGGTGGGTTCCGGTATGTCCTCGCCGTGCTCGGCCATCAATTCCACATGGTCCACCACCGCCGCCGTGATGAGCTCTACGACCTCCTCTCTAGTATCTCCTGCAGCGACACAGCCCGGTAGGTCCGGGATATAGGCGCCGTAGCTGGTGGGGCCCTTCTCGATTATGACGGTATATTTCATTCACGCCTCCTCAAAAGTTACCCACTTCCCGGGATGGGTTTGATCCTTTCTTCCAGCCAAGGACACAACTCGGCGAACCGGAAGGAATTGGTCTCAAACAACTGCATGAAAAACTCATAGGCTTCCAAGCTGTCGCAGTCGATAAGGTGGCCGTTCAGACGCAGGAAAGCAGCCGTAGCGAAGAAGGCCACCCGCTTGTTGCCGTCCACGAAGGGGTGGTTCATGGCGAGGCTTTCCATCATCGCGGCGGCTTCCTCAATGAGGCCGTCGTAGTACCCCATCTGCGGGCGCAGGAGCGCCGACTCTAGTGCTCCCATATCGCGCAAGCCCATCAAGCCGCCGAACTGGGCGATCAGGTCGTCATGAATGGCGACGACTTCCTCGATTGTCAGGAAGTTGCGTTTCATTGGGCCAAGAGTTCAGCCAGACGCCGGTTCCTTTCGAGGCTTGCCCGATAATGGGCCATAACCTCGGGACGTACCTTTTCCCGTGCCTTCCCTTCGATGTAGCTGCTCATGGCGTCTTCCAGTACCGCTTGGAACTGGCGGCCTTCCTGGCGAGCAATCTCGCGCATCGCCGCCAGCAACTCCGGGGATGCCTGGCTGGAAAATTTCTCTCGTACTGCGGCCATCACTAATACTCCCTTGTAGTGTCCTTCCATTATGGGAATGGGCCGTAAAGGTGTAAAGAATCATCTTGACGGAAATGGACAAACCGCCGTGAAAGTCACGCCACCAACTCCAGGTTCAACTCTTCCAACAGGGGTTGCAGTCCTGCTCCGAAGAGGTCGTAGGCCCTCGCCAGGCCGCCCTGCTGGTTGAAGGGGGCGTACTGGAAGGCATCCAGGTCGATGCTGACGCTGCCGGCGATGTGGTCCTTGATGGCCTCAAGCCATTGCCGCTGTTCGCCGGTGAAGGCGCGGCCGGCGGTCTCTTGCATCGCCAGCCAGCCCCTAAAGCGTTCCTCCACCCGGTCAGCGAAGGGGGCCAACTCTTCCTCTTCTTCGATGGCGTAGCGCACCAAGGAGACGATGTCCGACAGCACCCGCTGGCCGGAGCCGCGCACCCGGGACTTGTCCAACTGGCGGTAAGCCTCCCACAACCGGTCGGTGGTCCAAGACCGGGGCGGCAATTGCAGGGCGTCGGCTAGGGCCTTGATGTCGGGGAAGGTCAGGCGTTGCCGGTAGGGGCGCTGGTACAACACTTGGAGGGCGGTTATCTCGTCCCGGTTGTCCCTAAGGAATTCCTGGAAGGACTGTACCAGGGCGCCGGCTTGGGCGTCGGAAAAACCGGCCTCAATCAGCCGGTCGGCGCTGACCGCATCAATGGTCTGCTCATAGGAGCGGTGGAAGTCCACCAGCAGTTGTCTAAGTTCCGGGTTGGCGGCGAAAGGCTTGGCCGCATCCTCCAGCAGTTGCCTTTGGGCTTCAGCGATTGCCGCTTCCGGCGGCTCGTTCTGGCCGGTGGCCTGTTGGGCCGCTTCCAACGCCGCGTCCGGGCCGGTGGCATTGACCAGGTTGGAAATCAAATCGTGGAGCGGCACTCCCTGAGCGGCGGCCTCGATGGCTTGGCGGTCTTGGGGCGATAGGTGGCGGTCCAAGCGGGCCAACCGGCTGGCCAGAGAGGAGAGCAAGTCCGGCTCCCGGTCGCCCATGCCCACCAAGTCCAGCACGCGGTCGAAGGATACCGTCGGCTGCCTCTCCAAGGTGTAGGAGTCGGACAGCTCATTCTCGGTCACGCCCACGGCGTCAACTATGACGAAGCGGTCTTTGTTGGCGGCGTCGGGGGTGACGGCGTTGAAGTCGGTGGCGGAAATGGTGCGCACGCCCCGCCCTTTCATCTGCTCGAAGAAACTGCGGCTCTGGACGTTGCGCATGAAGAAGACCACCTCCACCGGCTTGATGTCGGTGCCGGTGGCAATCATGTCCACCGTTACGACGATGCGGGGGTGGTAGCTGTTGCGGAAGGAGGTAAGCAGGGTTTCCGGGCTGGCGCCGGTGGTCTTGTAGGTAATCTTCCGGCAAAAGTCGTTGCTCTTGTTAAACTCCTCCCGCACCGTGCGCACGATGTCGTCGGCGTGGCTGTCGTCCTTGGCGAAGATGATGGTCTTGGGCACGTCCTGACGGCCGGGGAATATCTCGGTGAAAAGCCGGTCCCGGAAGGTACGGATGACGGTGCGTATCTGGTCTTGGGCCACCACGTCCCGGTCGAGTTGGTTGGGAGTGTAGGTCAGGTCTTCGTCCAACTGCTCCCAGCGTTTCTGTCTGGTTTGACGGTCCCGCCGGTCTACGAAGTACCCGGCTTCCACCGTGGACCCCTGCTCGGTTATCTCAGTGCGAATACGGTAGGTGTCGAAGTCCACGTTTACGCCGTCGGCCACCGCCTGTGCGTGGTTGTACTCCATCACCAGGTTTTGCTGGAAGAAGCCGAAGGTCTGCCTAGAGGGGGTGGCGGTCAGGCCAATCAGAAAGCCGTCGAAGTATTCCAACACCTGCCGCCAGAGATTGTATATGGAGCGGTGACATTCGTCGGTGATGATGAAGTCGAACTCCTCGATGGGAATGTCCGGGTTGTACTCCACCGGCGCCGGCGCAGGCTTGGAGGAGGCAAAGTCGAACCCGGACAGTTCTTCCAGTTCCGGAGCCAAGTCTTCGCCCTTCAGCATGGAATAGACCCGCTGGATGGTGGCGATACAGACCCGGCTCACCGGGTCGATGCGCCCCGACTGCAACAGTTGGACGTTGTACAGTTCGGTGAACTTGCGGCCTTCGTCGGGGGCGGTGAAACCCTGGAATTCGCGCAGAGTCTGGCGTCCCAGGTTGCTGCGGTCCACCAAGAAGAGCACCCGGCGGGCGCCGGCGTATTTGATTAGCCGGTACGCCAGGTTGCAGGCCATGAAGGTCTTGCCGCTGCCGGTAGCCATCTGCACCAGGGACCGGGGCCGCCCGGCGGCCAGAGACTCCTCCAAGTTGCGGATGGCCCGCTCCTGCACCGGCCAAAGGGCGGCGGCGGCCAGGGGCGGCATGGTCGTCAGGCTGCGGCGCAGGTTATATGAGGGTGAATAGCCGGTCTGGACACCAGCTATCTGTGGTTGACCGACATCCCAAGAGCGGATTAACGCGCCGAGCCACTCGGCCAACGTCCTTGGCGCATGGAAGGCGAAGACCGGGCGGCTGCGAGGCTGTGGGTCCAGCAGGTTGGTGAAGCGCGTCTCCACCCCGGTGCTCTCGTAGAGGAAGGGCAGAGGTTGCCGGTAGGCGGGCAGGTTGTCGGGCAACCCCGTGCTGTATTTCCCGGACTGGACCTCCACGCCGGTCAGTGCGAAACCTTCCGGCTTGGCCTCGACCACCCCCACCGCCTGCCGGTTGACGAAAAGCAGGTAGTCCGCCGTGCCGTGGCCCGGCTTCAACCCAAACTCTCGCACCGCCACCCCAACGCCGGAGTAGAGGTTGACGGCGTCCCGGTACTGGACAACCCAACCCGCCTGCTCCAGCATCCGGTCGATATTTACCCGGGCCTGTCCTTCGGGAGTCATCTCTTTTTTCCACTCGAGGTTGTGGATTCGGCGCCATTCGCCCTTTCCAATGGCAACCAATAACCCAAAGCCGACACAGGGTCTTTTTATTGTCACCCCGATTATTGTCACCCCGAGTGGAGCGAGGGGTCTAAAATCCTTGCCGGGAGAACGGTTTAACCGCCAAGAATTTTAGATTCTTCGCCGCAAAGCGACTCAGAATGACATCTGCTGGAGGGCGGCTTCCGGTTTTCATCAAGCCGGTTTTCATCAAGAATGAAAAGGCCCTGAGAGCCGACATTGGAACCGTGGGCATCGGCTAAGTGCAACGCTATTATCTCACGATTTCGCACAGGCGGAATGGAAGTCGGTCCACAGGTTCCTAGCATCAATGAGCCGGTGTTAGAATGAGCTTAACGGCTACTCTGCGGCAATCTTCCCTTGATGCCTACATCATGCAAGTTAGGAGCATCCGGTTTGGACGACGAACAATTTGTCCACCGCATCAGCGAAAAGATACAGCAGTCCACGGGACGGCAGGTCCGTGTCGAGATTGACCACCAAGACGCCACCAAGCTGGAAGTGGAACTCGGACCGGAAGTACCCTTGGTGGTCCTCGGCGCCAACATCTTCGAGTATGCCGGGTTCGCTCGCATGTGCATTGAGTATGCCACGGCATCGATCAAGCAAGAGCGCCCCATCGATATGCTAGAGTTCCATCTCTTGCTGGCCCGCAACTAACCGCACCCTTGGTCCCAGCCTGCGCACCGGCTTTGATCTGATAAAGCTACCGGCTGACAGAGCAATCGGCTAATGGAGCAACCGCAACCGGAAGGCTTGGAACGTCCCTGGTACTATCAGAGATGGTTCCTTATCCCCACGTTCATCTTGGGGTGGCCCGTTACCTTTCCCTTCGTGTTTTGGCCAGTCTGGGCGGTGTTGGTCCTTCGCTCTCCCTGGCACCAACACACCTTGGTTAAGGGGCTGGCTTGGGCCATGATCATTGTCGGCGTGGCCTTATTCCTGATGAATCTCAAGGGTGAGAATGGGCCGGAGTACGCGGTCGCCATCGTAGTTCCGGGACTCTTGGCGACAGTGGCGACCCAGGTGATGTGGGCCCGGTTCCGCATGGAGCACGGCTTGGTGGTGCGTCGGCCCGCCCCTGCCGACCGGGCCGACGAGCAAGCCGGGCCTCAAACGGGACCGGAAGAAGTTTCCGAGGATGCTTCTACCCGGCGTTCCCGAACCCGCCGCCGCCAGAGGAGACAGCGGGGCCGCAGAGGCTCCGGCCGCAGCTAGCCGACGCCATTAAGCTACTCAGGCTTCGGCTACAGGCACACCGTAGCTTCCCCAACCGCTAAAGTCACGCCCGTTTCGCTCTCTATGGTAATCCGGCAGTCCACCATGCGCCGGCCGTCTGTTTCCCGTTTGCCCACCACCGTACCGGACAGGGCCAGGGTGTCTCCCGGACTCACCGGCTGGAGTTCTTTCAACTTCAAGCTGCTGCCCTGAGCCACGATACCCGGGACCGGGAACCCCTTTTCCAGCAATTCCGCCACGTATGCCGCCAGCATCACTCCCCACGGAGCGATGTCGCTGCTGGTAGCGGGTCCCTGATTGGCTTTAGATTCCTTTTCACCGGCGGTCAGTACCGCGGGCAGGGCAAATATATTCTCGCTAAACTGCCGCAGGGTGTCTTCCGTTTCCCACTTGACCAATATGGGCAACTGGTCTCCGGGAGCCAACGAGTCAAAGGTTACTGTCTTGGCCCATAACCTAGCCATAACTCTTCCTAGCCGAATAGATAAAACTTCGTGGACAACATGATTGGCATTCCCGAGTCCACGTGTTAAATGTAACATGTGATGGAACCCAACAAGCGGCGAATACAGCGTAGGCTAGAGCAGGAAGGCTGGTTCTTGGCGCGGCATGGCGCCAAACACGACATTTACCGCCACCCCGATTTTCAAGTGGTCATACAACTCCCACGTCATTGGACAGTATCCATAGGAAGTAGCCGCATTCATTGATAACGAGGCCCGCGATAACGAGGCCCGCCGTCGAAACATGACGCGCACCGCCTATGTTAATTGGATGGCTCGGCGTATCGCTCAAATGGGTGGCTAATCAGCCGATACCGGCATGAACCGGCTACTAAAGTTCCAAACTGAGGTGCTGCCAGCGAATCTCGTAACCGCATTGTGCTAAACTGGAATTCGTTCCTTGAGAGTCGTGGAGCACCACCGCCCGGCAACGGCTGGCAGTGGTTGGTCCGCAGTGGTTGGTCCAAGGAAGCCAAGACTCGAGGGATTTAACTAAACGGAACGGGAGGACCAGGTCAATGCCGGAGCAGGAACAACCTTACCAGCGCGCCATGGTGGTGGTAGCTCATCCCGATGATGCCGAGTGGATGTGCGCCGGAACGGTGGCCAAGTGGTGCGCCGAGGGTTGGGAGGTGGTGTACGTACTTTGCACTGACGGCAGCAAAGGGAGTTCCGACCCCAATATGACCGGCGAGGAACTGGTGCGGATTCGTGAGGCCGAGCAACGGGAGGCCTGCCGCCGGTTGGGCGTGAGCAAGATCGTGTTTCTTGGCTACCCCGACGCCCATTTGGAACCGACGATGGAATTGCGCAAGGACTTGACTCGGGAGATACGGCGCCACCAGCCCGATGTGCTCATCGCCGAGAACCCAATGCGGAACCTCAAGGACAATCACTGGTTGGAACACCCGGACCACTTGGCGGCGGGGGAGGCCGCCTTGTCTGCCGTCTTCCCCACTGCCCGCGACCGGCTGACCTTTCCCGATCTGCTGGAAGAGGGGCTGGAGCCCCACAAGGTCAAAGAGGTGTGGATTGGCGGCGGCGAAGAGGGCTCCGACATGTTCATCGACGTTGGGGACTACATGAAAACTGCCGAGTACGCCTTGAAAGCCCACAAGTCCCAAGTAACTGAAGAAGAAGCTAGTAAATATTTCCCCTTGGGCCGTGCCGAGACCGCTAGGAAGGTGGGCTTCAAGTATGCTGAAGGCTTCAAAGTCATCCGGTTGGGGTAAGCGGGCTACTTCTTAACGTGAATAAGTCCCATACTTGACTCCGGTTCTTCAGATTTTGTCCGGCATTCACGTTCATTCCGTTCCTCAATGCGGCGCCATTACAGAAATGCGCGCGCTTGCAACAGCCGCTCCCGGGTGGCATCCACCGCCAAGTTGAATAATTGCAGGGTTGTGGCGCCCAGCAGGGGGACCGTCCCTTCCTCGCCGAATACCATCAGAACAATACGCTCCCGCCCATCCAGCCGGACCAGCGCATGTCCCACGTCGTATTGGGCCACCCGGTTATCGGCCAACTCGAAAGACACTTTCTCCAAGGGCCGGATGCCAAGCCGGGAGGAAATTTCTTCGGGCAGCATCGTGTAGGTGGACCCGGTATCCACCATTGCGGTGACCGCAATGAAGTCCCTGCCTTCGAGACCGGCAACCTCGATTGGAACGCTGAATACACCCATTGTTGCTCCCCTACTCCGGCTTGTTAGCCACCACCTTCACGCTAGCCACGTTTAGCGGAGCTCCTTCGGTTTCATCGAAGCGCACCGTCTCCTCGGTAATCTCGATGTCCACGAAACCGGCGCGGCGCAACCGGGCCAGGTACACTTCTTGGTCCTCGGCGCCGGCGATACAGGAGGCCCAGGCTTCGGCGTCGGTGCGGCTCGGCCCCTCCGAGCTGAGGGACATCATATCCGAGAGATGAATCCGTCCCCCTGGAGCCAACACCCGGAAGGACTCCTGAAAAACGGCGTCTTTGTCCGGTGAAAGGCAGACGACGCAATTAGAGATGATGACGTCTACGCTGGACTCCGGCAAGGGCATTTTTTCCATCTCGCCCTGAACAAACTCAACGTTCTTTAGGCCCAGGGTGGCCTGGTTTTTGCGGGCCAACTCCAGCATGTCCGGAGTCATGTCCAGACCGGTAACGTGGCCCTCCTCGCCCACTTGTTGGGCCGCGAGGAAGCAGTCTATGCCCCCACCGGAGCCGAGGTCCAGCACCCTCTCTCCGCGCTGTAGGCCGGCCAAGGCAGTGGGGTTGCCGCAGCCGGCCGAGGCCGCCACCGACTCGGCGGGCAACCCGGCCAACTGGCCTGCCTGGTAAATTTTCAAGGCCCTATCCAGGTCCTCCGGCCCGCAACATCCCGCGTCGCCGGAAAATGTCGGCGTTACATCTATTAGCTGGATCGCTCTTCTGGAGCCTAGCTGCTGGGGTTCACTCGCGGCTGGCTGGGCCTCGTCGGCTTGGCCGCAGCACCCCGGGGCGCAACACGCTGCTTGATTGGAATCTGCGGGCGCCGTTCTCGGGCTTGGGAGCACTCCCCGGGCCTTGGCGCCGTACCTTTCTCGGACTATTTGCTTGATTTCTTCTTCTTTGATTTCTTCGGGGTTGGCCGTCATGGTCCCTCCTGCTAGCTTTGTGGTCTCGGTGTAATCCGGATAGTTCCCGTTTTCTGCCGGTGTAACTCCCGACAAGGCTAGGGCGACGGAGCCTTCTACCTTGGGGAGCATCTTCTCCCACACCCTAGCGGCAGCTTGGAAGGCCGCGGTACCGGAGGAGGTTAGCCAACAGACCCGCCGGCGCCTTCCTTGGTGCTCCTCTTCCCGGTAGGTCACGTAACCGCCATCTATCAACTCCCGCATGGTGGAGTAGACCATTGCTTCGGTGGGTTCGCAACAACCTTGGCAAGCCGCCCGGATAGCCTGGTTTAGGCCATACCCGTGTACCGGCCCCTTGGCTATCTCCGACAGCAGCAAAAATCGGCAGATGCTTCGCTTGACCAGGTTCTCCCAATACGCTTCGGTCTGCATCATGATGGCATTACCCCCGATAGTGGCTCCGTCTTTATACTATACAAGCTTTACCATAAACAGTCTATACCATCAGGCCGAACTTTCCAGGGTCTTTTCATTCTCGGAGTAGGCTACCCTCCCCACTGTCATTCATTCCCATGAGAATACCCAACTCGTCATTCCCGCGCAGGCGGGAATCCAGATACGTTCGAGGAAGCACGGTTGGCCACTTTAGAGGCTTTCTGGTTCCCGGCCTTCGCCGGGAAGACGGGGAAGGAACAGCCTCCGGGGTGAGAATGAAAAGACCCTGGCCGACCTTTCCGGCTACGTGCCGGGTCTGGGGCAGCCAGCCCTACACCAGGTAATGGCCGTTGCGGTATTGCTCTGCCCCTGGTTCGCCCCAAGTGGACATCGCCCGCCGCGGGTCGACACCGTGGGAGGTCAGAAAGGGATTGCTCGGGCGATTGTTGACAGGTATCCCCAAGTGCGAATCTTGGGTCTGCCAGCCGCCCTAGCCCCAACGCTGGAGGTTAGCCAGGTAAAACGCCTTCCCCAACGAATAGGACCTGAGCTTCTTCCAGGGATAGGTCGGCGGCGGGCAGCATTAGGTCCGATTCCACCAGTTCATCTACCGGCACCGGGGAGCCGTGTTCCCGGACCAAGGCCAGCATCTGGCCTAACAATGTACTGAAGCTGGCGCGGTCTCCCGCTTCCACCGCCTCTACCAATTGGTTGTCTATGTCGTTGAGGGGGTCGACGTAAGCGCCGGGGAGATTAAATTGCCCCTCGGCTGCGATGCGCACAATCATGGCCAACTCCCTGGGCGCTACCGGCTGTTTGCCGGAGGCAGGCTAGACTTGAGGGCGGCTAGCTCGTCTTCGGCGCCCTGGCTGGCCGACATCTTCTCCAATTCGCGGGTGATGTCGTCCTTGCTGCTGCCGGTTATATCCCCCAGGACTCCAGAGTTAGCCAGTTCGTCAATGGCCCCGGCCTTGGCGCGCATATTGTCGGTCTTCATCTCGGCCCGCTGCACCGCCAGGCCGACGTCGCCCATCTCTTCGGAAATGCCGGAAAGGGCCGAGCCGATGCGCACCTGGGCTTGGGCGGCAGTGTACTGGGCTTTGATGACCTCTTTCTTGCTGCGGAAGGCGGCCACCTTGGCTTGGAGCCGCTGCTCGGCTTGGGTCAGCTTTTCCTGCTCCAGCTCCATGCCGGCGATTTGCTCGTCCAGCCCCTGGAGTTCCAGCACCGCGGTGTGCTTGCGCTCCAAGGCCAGCCGGGCCAGGTCTTCGCGGTCGGCTTCCAGCGCCTGGCGGGCCTGCTGCTCCAGACGGGTTATGTTTTCCTGGACTTTGGCGGCCTGCTGTTGTATCTGCCGCTTGGCGGTCACCATCTCGACCACGCCGCGCTTCACCTTGTTCAGCATCTCCATCTGCTTCTCATAGGAGTAGTCCAGGGTTTCCCGAGGGTCTTCCGCCGAGTCCAGAATACGGTTCATTTTGGACTTCACGATTGTCGACATGCGCGATAGCATTCCCATTTCTTAACCTCCTGTATTCGCCAAGCGCCGCGATCGCCGGGGCCTTCGTCAGTTGGGGTCAGGCGCTAACATTCTCTTGGATCAAAGCAGGGGGATCAAAACCCGCTGCTCCTTCTGCCGGTGATGAGGCTTACCAGACCCATTACGATAACGATAATGCCAATCACGGCTATAATCCAGCCGATGATGTCGAGCAGCGCCGCGAATATGTCGGACTGCACTAATAGCCCTACTACCAACAGGATGATCCCAATAACTATCCAACTGCTCCTGAACAGGCCCATCCGCGACTCCTCGCTGCTAATCTACAAATCGGCTAAGATACAGTTTACCATGTTACCTTGAGATACGATGAGCTTCAGGGATAGCTCAACCCAGGGCAATCGTATCTTAAATCGCTTCGCTGACAATCTTCAATGGGGTGCTTCGATTACCACAGGCCGTCGTTCCGGCGAAAGCCGGAATCCAGGAAGGTTGATGAGATGAGACGTAACTGGTGGAGAACGGTCCTGGATTCCGGCTCAAGGCCGGAATGACGGGTAGCTGGCGCGCGTTCAACTCCCGTTTCCCAGAAATTAAGATGCGATTGCCCGGTAGCTCAACCCAACGATTGGCTGTACAATCCTTTAGTATTGAGGGGCCTGAGCGTATGCTGCGTTCTATTTTCGGCAGAAAAAAACGGAAGAAGGACTCTTCGGATGGCCCGCCGCGAGACGATAGCATCCGGGACGCGCGAGTCGGCGACGTGGTCTCCATCATTGGCCTGAGATTGGAGTATGACGACGTCTACTTCTACGTGGAAAGGGTCCACCGGTACTCCGGTGATGGTGAAACGTGGTATGAGATAGAGTGCTCGGACGGCGATAACCGGGTCTGGGTCGATTGGGTCGAGGGCTACGACCTGTTCATCACCGCCACCGACAACCCGAATCCGTCGGGTCTGGATAGTGTGGGTCTAACCGAAGAGGCCCTGATCGAACTGGACGAAGCGCACTCCATCGACAATTATATCGAGGTCGATGGGGACGTCTACCACTACAAGAACAGCTCTGAAGTGTTCTTTTATCCGGACCGCCGGGGCTCCGGCCAAGGGTTTTATTCTTGGGACTTCATCCGCGACGAGGGAGACCGGGTCATGTCGGTGTCCAAGTGGGAAGGCCGGCCCTTCGAAATCACTTTCAGTGGAGTCATATCGCCGGGCAACATCACCCTCTACCCCGGAGAGCGGAATCACCCCGGCGAACAGAGATTCCAATGATTGACGGGTTCCTCGACACGCTACAGGCCTTTCCCCGCGGGTTGGTGTTTGTCGCCCTCGGTCTGGTTGTCTTGGTACTGGCGAAGCTGGCCCGGGACGTGGTGACGCATTACAGCATCGACGAGGAAGTCACCCAAAAGCAGAACCTAGCGGTGGCGTTGCGGCTGAGCGGCTACTTCACCGGCGTGATCCTGGTGTTGTTGGGGGCTCTTTACCAGCCGTTGTTGCTGGTGGGAGAAGGAGGGCTCGGCTTCGACTTGGAATACTGGCAAGAGGTCCTGCGGGTTTTCCTTTACTCTCTGGCCGGTATTGTGGCGCTAAACTTGGTCCGGCCCCTGATGGACAAGGTGATTCTTTACAAGTTCCGTATCGAAGACGAGATCGTCGGAGGCCAAAACGTTGGCACCGGGGCGGCCGAGTTTGGACTCTACGTGGCGACAGGGCTGCTGATCGCGGGGGCCGTGGCTGGTGAGGGGGCCAGTTCAGAGTTGACAGCGGCCTTGGTGACCTTAGCGTTTTTCGGCATGGGAGTGGCGTTCCTGGTCGCGTTTGCGGTGTTTTATGAGATCACGACCCCCTATGACCTGCACGCGGAGATCGAGGGCAATAACAGCGCGGTGGGCATCGCCTTTGGGGGTAACCTGATAGCCATCGGCTTGGTGATGTTCAAGGCCGTGTTCGGGGACTTTGTTGGCTGGGGAGAGAGCATCGCGGCGTTTTTAACCCTGGGGGTAATCGGGTTCGCCCTGCTATATGTTCTCCGGTTGCTGATCGACTTGCTCTTGCTGCCCACGGTCCGGGTTTCCAGCGCCCTGGGCGCTGGCCGGAACACCGGAGTCGCGTTTGTGGAGAGCGCGGTGGTGATTGCCTCCGCCCTCATCCTATTCATGGCAATCTAGGCGATTGTCACCGCTATCGTCATTCCCGCGAAAGCGGGAATCCAGGATCTCTATCGGCCAGTCACATTCCTTTGATGTGCATGGACTCCCGCTTTCGCGGGAGTGACTGGGGGCTGATTTAGATATTTACTCACGCACCGGTAAATGACCCTGTTAGTAAATCTGACTAGGAGGCGAGTTATTCCGGACTCGCCGGATAATACTTCTTTCGGTTGCTAACTGCCGGGTCTGTTCGCGCCTCTCCTCCAAGTAGCTATACCCGTTTTCAATGATTCTCCCTAGCAAAGCATCATCCACATAGTGCCGATTGACCACCGGCTCTAGGAACTCGTCGAAGAAACTTTCATCAGCGATCAGGTCCGTCCACTTACCGGCAAAGGCGTCCAAGCTACCGTCGTATAGCCGCAACAGGAACACCGTTCTGATGGGGTCGAGGCCTTCGGTCTGGTAGACTTGGACTCGCAGGTCCACGCCCCGTCCTCGTCCGAAACAGACCTCTTCGGCTTCATCGTCAAAGTCGGTGTCCTTGAAGTGGTCGTAAAGGTCGATGTAGGCCTCGGTTTCCGACAATAACCGGCCGATTAGTCCTCTGCCATCTTCGGTGATTACCAACGGACCGGGCTCATCCGGGCCAGTCTCTTCTGAAGGACCGATGAGGCCCTTGGTTTGCAGTCCGGCCACACCGGGCGTTGGCATTTGGCCGCTTGGCGGAATCACCGGTAGCACGTACTCGAACTTGTCAACGAAATACAAGATGGTCATCTCTCGAAGCCATTCGAGCAGTTCTTTCTTACTGGGCCAAAAGCCCTCTCGGACCGCGTACTCCAAGGCACTGTATTGCTGGCTTACCCGCAGGTGGAGAGTCGGACAAGAGGGGTTGCCAGGGCGCTCTTGGTTGCGGTATGACCGCTGGAGGTGAAGATACACCGGCTCGGTCAGGTCCAGTCTACCGGCGCTATCCGTTGGCCCATCAGTTGAAACCGACAGGTCCCAAAGGCCCTTCCTCCACCCTTCGACGGCGTCCACGAAGACGGCGTAGATGTCCGGCAGGTCGGGATTGGCGCGAACATCGAGCATAAACTCGATGTCACTCCGCTGTTGCTCATCTTCGGGAAACACCCGGTCGAGGAGCCGGTTGATAGAACCTTCGGCATAGTCAGCAGGCAACACCAGAAGGAGGCCGTCCGCCGGGTCCATCCCGGTTAACGATATGTGAAGCTCGAACGCGCTTGGGACCGGGGGCCCTTCGCCGGATGGCTCCGGGCGCGCCATCAAAAGCGCCGTCGGCCCCGGACCACCATCGCACCGCCGCCGCCAAAGCCGCCGGACCTTCCCGAAGAGCGGAAAGCCCCGGTCCCGCTGCGGCTGACGGAATTGCTGGTCTTGAATGCGCCGCTGGTCCTCTGGGTCTGCTGATAGGTTGTGCGGTTGGAGCTTACGTTGCCTTTTGACTGCTGGTACCGGGACCCGGCGAACGATGCCTGCTTGTTGCTGTAGGTGTTATTCCTTTGCACCTGCCGGTTGTAATTCTGGCTCTGCCGATAGGTGTTCCGTTGGTTACGAATTGTGGGGCCCCGGGACACGGGTGTGGAGTAGTAATAACCGCGGGGCGAAATAGCGGAAATAAGCAAATAAGTGAACAGAAAGTCCCCAACGCCAAAGTGGCTATTGTAGTAGCCATTGGAGTGGTAGCCCCGCATGTCATATTCGTCGTTGGTCCCCTTGATGATGGAGAACAGCAAATCGTCGGTTGCATCGTCAATTCCGGAGTTGCCGTTGAGGTCTTCCCATCCTTCGAGGGTCAAGGTGGCGCCGTCTTGCTTGGCCCGGATTAGCACCAGACCGTCGCCTTCATATATCTGGTTGACCCGTTCCTCGAAGTCTGTAGCGCTCTTGGAATCCTTGAAGGCTTGTTGAACGTCGTCCAGGTTTATCCTTCCCGCGGCCCCGTCGGTGGCGGCCCAATCGTCGTAGGACGGGCCGCCGCAGGCAGCGATCAAGGGGGCCGCCGCTACCACGCCGCCGAGGGAAATGGCCGTGCCGAGCCTAAACTTTCTCAACTCATTCACTCCTTTGCCGATGCCCGGCGACAGCCATTGCTGTCGGCTGCCGGGAGATCAGCGCGTGGGCGTCTTCATGCACTTGGACCGGGGCGGAAACGGGAGGATGAAACCGGTCTACCGGGAAAGTCAGTAGCCGCGACAGGTATTCCGCTTCCACTCGTTCCAAGAACTCATCCCACGTCTTGAAACTCTGCCGGACGTAGACGGCCACTGCGGACTTGTGGCTGCGGTTGGAAAGCGTTTGGTTCAAGATGGAGTCCTGAAGCTCGCTTATTTGGCTCTTCCAGAGTTCGTCACCGGTATTCAGGTAGAGAAGAATTGCCAGATTATCAAAATTCGCGGGCCCAACTTCTCTCTCCAACCTTTCCAACCTGCTTATGAAAAGCTGGCCCAACTCCGCAGGCATCAACGTCAAATCTTGACCCCAAAGACCAGAACAATCTATCTGGTAGTCCAACCGCAATTCATCGGCAAACCGGGCGAACTGGGAAGGGTACAGGTCCAAGGTCACCCCGGCGAAATGGCCGGCCACGAGGCGGCTGGCCAAGCTCCGGGCCATGCCGGTACAACTTTGATTGAACGAAGGCGAGTTGATAACCTGGCTCCGGTGTTGGTAAAAGAGGTCCGTTTGCCAGTCTAGCACGGCAGTATATTCTTGGACCATGCTTCGCTGCACCTCGGCTTCGCGCTCGGTAATCCCTTGCACGAGTTTGATGTGGGCGTCGACCGCCTCTCCTGCGAAGTAGGTCCGCCCGGCGGCATCGACTTTGCGGCATTGGCGCAGCTTGAGGACGCCGTCCACGTGAAGGTTGAGCAAACGGTCCTCCAAACTCAGCAAAGTCTGAGTGACGCCGAAATTGCCTTGTCGGCCGCTCCGGCCGCTTAGTTGGAGGTCGATGCGCGGAGAGTCATTGATCTCAGTGCCGATTACCCGTAACCCAAGGGCGAAGTCCGGCCTGTCCGGCTCGGCCAGTGCGGCGCACTGCTCGGAGATCCGGGCGTCGAGGCCGGGCTCCAACAGGATGTCGGTGCCACGTCCGGCCATGTTGGTAGCCACGGTGACCGCGCCAAAAGCGCCGGCCTCCCGGACGGTCCGGGCCTCCGTCTCGCCGTTGACCGCGTTCAGCAGGTTGTGAGGAATACCCCGTTCGCCAAGGAGCCGGCTAAGCTCCTGCGAGTCCTCCACGGTCAGCGTCCCCACCAGCACCGGCTGGCCGACGCGGCGAGAGGCGGCAATTTCGTCGATGATGGCCAAGGCCTTATCCTGCTTGTTGAGATACACCTGGTATCCCAGGTCAACCCGCTTCAAGGGACGGGACGGAGGAAGCGCCACGACCTTCAATCCGTAACGTTGACGGAACTCATCGGCCGAGGCGGCAGCCGTGCCGGTCATCCCGGAGACCCACCGGTACCGCTTGATGAATCCTTCGACCGAAATCAGGCCCAGGGTTTCCGTTTCGGGGCGGGGCGTGATGCCTGCCACGGCTTCTACCGCCGACTGCAACCCGTGTTGGTAGACACAGTCCACCTTGGGCCTGCCGGTAGCCCGGTCGATCAGCACCAACTGGTCCTCGGTGACCAAGTAGTCTACGTCCCGTTGTAGAAGCAGGCAGGCCCGCAGCATCTGGTACACCTGATTGCCCAGGTTGTATTGCCTGGCCAGCCGCCTCTGGACCGCCCGGGCCCGTCTTCTCCGTTCACGGAGCGGTAGGTGCTCGCACGCCTCGATGGCCTCCAGCTCTTCTTCCAGAGACCGCCCCCGTTCAACCGGGTCCCAAGGGAAGGGGCCCAACAGTTGGGCTAGGACCTCTCTGCCCGGTTCGGTAAGGGTAACAAAGCGCTTCTCCGTACCGATGACGTAGAGCAGGCCCGGAGTGAGGCTGGCGCTTTCCAGTTCGGCGATCAGCTTGCTCTGCTTGAACATTCCCGGTTGGTCGGCCAGGCACTTCTTCAATATAGGGTTATCCGGTTCGGCCAGCAACAACTGGGCCATGATTCTGACCCTCTCGCGGGAGCTGCCGCATGGTTCCACTAGCTGGTCTGCCAACCGTTGAGCTATCTCGCGTTGCTGGTAGATGAGCCGGTAGACGGCCTTTTTGACCTTATTGACCGGGCCGCGGTCCCCCAAGGGGCTTCCGGAGATGATCATCGGGGTGAACGCTTCGTCGATGAGGGCGTGGTCTACTTCATCGATAATTGCTGCTTCTAGGTCCCCTTGCACCTGCTCCTCGCGGCTGGTCTTGAGGTTGTCGCGGAGGAAATCGAACCCGAATTCCCGCATGGCGCCGTAGACGACGTCCTTGCTGTAGTTTTGCCGCCGCTCGTCGTCCTCCATGTACCCCAGAATGCAGCCAACGCTGATGCCCAGGGACTCATAGACCGGCGCCAGTAGGTCGGCGTCTCTGGAGGCGAGATAATCGTTGGCGGTAATGGTGTGGACGGACCTTCCCAACAGGGCATGGACCACTGCCGGGAAGGCCGCAGCGAGGGTCTTGCCCTCGCCGGCGTTCAGTTGGGCAATGCTGCCGTCGAACAGGTGGACACCGGCCAGCAGTTGCTCGTCGGTGGGCCGGAGAGTGAGCTGCCCGGTTATTGCTTGGGCTACGATGCCGAACGCTTGGGCCAGCGCCTCCCGTCTAACTTCAAGTACGGGGTCCAACCGCAGCGCCCCGTATTTGAGGCGCAACAAGGCCATTCTCAGGTCGACGCCGGAATAGTTGGAGAAGTCCAAGCGACGGACCTGTGCCAGTATACGTTGCGGGGCGTTCGGCGATAGCAACCTGCGGCCCCCTACCCGATGCTTTCCTGCAAGTCAGCCCAAGAATACCGGCTGGAGCTAATGTAAACCAAAAGATCGCCCTTGGTCACGAACATACCGCCAAACTTCAAATACGCCTGTTTGTCGCGGACTACTCCCACTAGGTTAATGTCTTTGTCCAGCAGTTTGGCGGCGATTTGGGTGTAGCTGAGAGAGCCTCGATTTGAGCCAGAATACGGGGCCGAATCAACCCTGGTGCTGGCCAACGTCCTATCGATCATATTGCTGGTCATAGCCTGGGTAAGCAGGGTTACGCCGGGGTCCTGGGACTCCTGAATGAGCAGATTATTGGCCATGCGCAAGGTATACACCAGCGTGGCATCGGGAACGCCGGAAAAAAGCCGCCGGTGTCTTGGCGACATACACTCGGCAACAACCCGGGTATTGGGGCTAAGGCTGGTGATTACGGCGGCGGCAGAAGCAACCACACTATCGCTGTTGGGGTCATTATAGTCGGTGCTCAAGATAATAGCCTGGCTAGCTTCGTTAAGGCGAGCCCGAAGATAGGTCTCCTCGTCCAGCGGCGAGCCCCGCACGAAGGACACGTTGGGATGGTCAAAAGGGAGGGAATTCACGGTGTCGGCAATGATGATGATCTCGGCCCAACGGTGGCCCGGGTCCGCCAAGAACTCGTCCACAATGTGGTGGACTCTGGTCTCGTTGGGGAAGTGGACAATCAGCAAGTGGCCTTTCGCATGGACGGTTGCCATTCCGGTCTGCTCCTTCATACGCAGCTCCAAAATCCAGTCCACCAAAACCCCGGCAGTACTGGTGAACGCCACCAGACCAAACAGAATGATGAACACCACCGTACCAATGCGGGCCCCAAGGGCAGACGCCGATAGGTCGCCGTACCCGATGGTGGTAATGGATATTACGCTATACCAGAAGCTGTCGCCGATGGTGAGGTCGGGCAGGACACTCCGCTCGAAAACGAAGAAGGTCAAGGCATTGCCAACGACGCTTGCCCCCAGCACGACCAGTATAACCAAGAGGCCCAGCTCCCGTCTGCGGCGGACCCGGCGCATGATTCTTACCAGAGAGAAATACATGCAGCGGCATTCTCCAGGGGTTGGTTGACCCTCTATCCCCTATCGAAGAAGAGGAAGAGGCGGTCAACTCCCCAGCTTCATGATGACCAGCCCGGCATCATGGCCTGACCCGTCACATTCATCGAGACGGGCCAGAAGGTGTTCCTCGGAGTCCAGAATCCGCTGGCTGACCAAGGGCTCGGCCAGCGAGAATTGGGCGCCCAACGGTGAGTCCAAGTCCCAGCGATCGGTAACAGAACAGTCCAGGCCCGCCCGGCGGCTCACGGTTTCATACTCATGCTTGGCTTTCTTGAATTCTCGTTCGCTCTGATAGGGGATGGGAATGACGTAGTAATCGCTGGAAAGGTAAAGCCCCAACTCGTTATCGAATACCTGCATCAAGTCGGTGTAGGGCATCCAGCCCTCCAGGGCGAAAAAGAAGTTTTCCGGGATGTCTTGGGGCGGCCGGTGGTAGTAGAAGTCCTCTGCGGCCTCGATCATTTTGACCGTAACTGGCAGCTTGCTGTCGTATCCCAGGACTTGTTCCACCCAGGGGTCTCGAAGGAACAGGAAGGGAATGTTCCCGTTGGTGGCATCCACCAACACCTGCTCTCCATCAATATCATACAGCAGGGCGGTATGCTGCCAAAATCGCGTATACCGCTTGGAGAAGCGAAAATCGAAGGTGACCAGAAGCTCTCTCAGCTTCTCCACCGGCAGGGGCCCGGCGGCGTTTGGCCCGGCGATTAGGTACTCGGACTGGAGACCGTAGTGGTCGGTGAGAAACTTCAGTGCCTGCACCTTTTCCGAGCAGATGGCGCCCGCGCCTTCGATAATGTTATCGATGGTCTCGCCGCCCGACTTGTATACCAACTTCTTATCGACGAACCGGGAATAGTTCTCGAACTGGGCGTTCCAGACTCTTTCGGCCAGCGCTTCGATCAGCTTAAATTTGGACTCCGGTGAGGCGTCTTCAAGTACCCGGTCAGCAAGAATCTGATCAGCCTCCGGGGTCCCAAAGCGGGCGGCCAAGGTCTCAAGCACAAAGCCGGAGTATTTCTCCTCGTCCCGCAACCACTTGCGGGCGTGGAAACCGGTCCAGTTGCGATGATAGTTCCCGTTCAAGCGGTCAATGGAGATGTCGATGACGGGGACCTCTTGCCCCCCGGCCAACGCCGGGTGACAAGTGGGAATCTCATCCAGTCCGATACGCCTATCCAGGTCTTTGAAAGCAACCTCGGGGACCATGTCCAGGAGATGGCCGCTGTCGGAGCTTAGGTACAGCAGGTCTTGCAAGGCGTAGAGGGAGTCAGCGGAATTTGGGGTGATGCGGTTCTCCCGCAACAGGCGGTCCATGGGGGCCCGTTTGATGTACTTGTCCAGCAAGTACCCCAGAGTCCGGCAGCCCTCGCTGGCGTCAATACGCAGGGCGCACTTTCTGGTGGAAACCAGGTCGGAGAATTGAAGTATCAAGTCGTCAATGCTTCCCATGAGCCGCGAACCGGTGGGTGCGCCGGCCTCACAACGCCGCATGGGGCCCGGCCCCCCAGCGAGCGGCAAAGTGATCGAAGGTGAAACGGCTCTTCAAGACCAATTCGCCCGGGGCCGTCAGCGCGTAGATTGCCGGGAGCCCGATCCCGTTGAACGAATGGGCCTTAGTGAGGGTATACGACCCGGCATTGTTGAAGACCACCTTATCCCCGGTCCCCAAGGGGTGCTCGAACCGGTAGCAACCGAAGACGTCGCCGGCCAGGCAGGTGCTTCCTGCCAGCAGGTATTCGTGAGGGGCGTCATCATCGTGTCCGGCCACATCCGGCTGAAAGCCGTACTCCAACACTTCGGGCATGTGGTTCACCGTGGTGTCCAAGACCGCTATGGTCTTGCCGTCGCTGGGGAAGACGTCGAGTACCGTGGAAACAATATACCCCGCAGCGCGCACCAAGGCGGAGCCGGGTTCGAAGTACACTTCTGCGCCGGTATGCTTCTTAAGCAGATTTACGGCCTCAATGAAGGGAGCGAAGTCCGAGCCGTGGTCGAAAAGATAACCGCCGCCCAGGTTGATCCATTGGACCCGGGCTAACACCGGTGCGGCGCGGGAACACACATGCTGTACCGTAGCCAGCAGTTCCCCGAAATCGGAGGAATCGCAGTTGGAGTGGAACAGGATGCCCCGCAGGCCGGAAATCCGCCCAGGCTCTTGGCCGAATGCCGTGACCAAGTCTTCCAGAGGGACTCCCAGCTTTGAATAAGGCCGACAGGGGTCGTAGCGTTGGTCGTCCGCGAAGGACATTTGAGGATTCACGCGCAACCCGCAACTGGCTTTGTCCTTGGTGCGGCCTTGGTACCTGTCCCAGTGGGTCAGCGAATTAAACGAGACGAAATCGCACAGGTCGCCGATCTCGTCGATTTCGTCTTCCCTAATCCCCGGGGTAGTAATGTGAATGGTGCCGCCGTGGTCGTTGGCGCAACGGGCCAGACGCGCCTCGAACGGGGAACTCACCGCAAATCCGTCCAGGCTGGGGGCCATGAACTTGAGCGCGTCCAAGACCGAGAATGACTTAATCGCGAATAGCAACCGGCACGCTCCGTCTTGACGCAACGTGTCTCCGGCTTGGAGAAGGCGATGAATAACCGCTTCATCGTACACGAAGGCCGGGCTGGAGACGGCATTAAGCCAACCGGGATACATGCCCGTCTTTTTCAACCGTCACCTGCCGGAGGGGCCGACGGACCGTTCCGGGGTCTATGCCCGCCTTGAGCGCCGCCATGACGCCGGCGGCCTCCCAGTAGTTGTCCACTAGGTGGAATTGCCCCTCCTGCCACGGCAACCGGGTTAGATCGTTCCGCATCAGGTTCTCATTTTCTCGTACCGCGATGACCGGGACTCCCTGCTCCAACGCCGCCGCCGTGGGCAGCCCCAAGCAACCGTCGGGAATCACCAGACACGAAACGTCCTCAACCGACAGGACGTGGGAGTCACGCATCTCCGTTGGACCGGTCATGATTCGGGGACTCTTCTGGAGTCCCTTGAGGACCGATTGCAAAAAGGTGATGGAAATGGCTTCCGCAGCCAGACGGGGGTCAACGATACCGGTATCGACCTCCAATGCGGCCTGGGACTCCAACATTGGCGAGTGCGCCGAGGGCACATTGTACAGGCTGGAGATGGTGTGGGTCAGCATGGACTCGACCCCACCCCAAGGATTGACCATACTGCCATCGCTGCCGAAGTAATCGCCGTGAAAGTGGAAAGGAACGTTGATGACTGAGGATATTGCCACCGCGTCGTACTCCCCCCGGTGCTGGTCCAGCAGGTCCAGCACGCGACCCAAGCTCTCCACCTCGCCTGATGCCCGCGCCGAGCCGGTGTATTGGGATCGCATAATCAGCGGCGGGTCCAACTCAATCGTCCACGGGCACCTTAGCCCATAAGACGACCGGGCGGCGTTGACGGCGTTGACAGCCATCGCCGGGAAGAGAGGGTCGGGATGGGAGTTGATTAGCACCAATACCCGGTTACTTCTGACTGGCTGCAAGCCTACGGCGCCCATCAGCAGGCGTGAAATCACGCTGCCTTCTACATAGAGTCCGTTCGCGGGCAGCTCATTGATGTCCGAGGCGTTCACCACGTTAGGATGAGTAACCAGCCGGTCACACACCGAAGCCAGTAACTGGGCAACCGGTGTTGCGTCACCGGCGTGGCCGCCGATAGCGGCCCCGATACCGGTGGGGACCAGCAACACCGCGTTAAAACTACCGGTGTTCTCCGTGCGGCGTTTGCGGAACCGGAACATCAGTCCATGGGGAAACCGGCCGCTGCCGCCCAATTCCAAGCTCGATTCCCGGACGGTGGTCACCTCGCAGCGGTAGCCCTCGGGGCCGGATTCGGTGACCACAAACCGGACCGCCGCCACTCCTTCAGGCAGATGCGCCCCGGTCTGCCGTGCCCACCAATCGAGCAGGCTAACGCCCGGAGGCGCGGCGGGAATATCGAAAGTGGTCTCCGAAAGGAACACTGGTCCTAGTCTCCGGCAAAGGCCTTCACCGGTTGATTGAGGGTCGTTCACACAGCATAACAGCCAGGCGCCAGCCAAAGAAAGGCCCCGCAAACTGCGGGCGAGGCTTGTGCAAAGTCGGCCGGGGTCTTTTCCCGGGGTCTTTTCATTGTCACCCTGAGCAGAGCGAAGGGTCTCTCCACTGTAGCTGAGATTCTTCGCTCCGCTCAGAATTGCTAATGGCCTGCCGCGTCGGGCCACGTATGCGGATGAAAATGACCTATTTTCATAGCAATGCCACTGGGGGCGGCTTACAACATGGGCCAGATGTACTACCAGTTTGGGCACGGCATCCGGGAAGGGAACGACTGCCAGCCCGACTTCGACGAGGCGGTCCGGCTGCACCACTTCATCGACAGCATCCAGGAGGCCTCGGACCAAGGGAGGGAGGCCGCCGTCGGCTAGCCGGGACCCGGAAGGGCTAGGCCCCGGTCCATTCAAAGCCCAGGTTGGCGTAGCGCACGAACACGGTCCCTCCCGGCGCCGCCAGCGGCCCGTTGACGGCCAGTATCGCTATGGTGTGTTGGCTGCCCGGCTGGGCATTGTCGGTCACTTGGACCCGTTGCGGGACGTTGAATCCTTGGACCGTTCCCCGGTCCCGGTTGCATTCGCCGTCGATCCAAATTTCGCCGTAATCGTCCACGCAAGTCTCGAACTGGACCCGCATCCCACCGGTAGGGGGCCATCCACCGTTTCGGGAATGGTGATTGTGGCCCGATACCAGACGAAGCTGAAACCGCGGGACACCCGCTGGGCGAGGTCGCTGCACACTTCCCAGTTGGAGTCGTCGTATTCCGGCAGGCGGGCCGGACTGCCTTCTCCTTGGGCCACCAACCCCTCGTTGTCCTCCCCCGGCACGTAACCCCTGGAGTATCTCCAGATAGCGCCCGTAGCCGCTTGGCCGGAGGCCTCCCCAATATTGATAGTTGCTCTTGGCATACCTTCACCTGCGTTAAGTGTCGATTCCCAATTCGGCCTTGAGTTGCTCCATAGTTATCAATCGGTTTTCGTCGGCATCTGCAATGCCCCTGCCGATTGAGGCCATCATGTCCGGGTCTCCCATAATCTCCAAAGTCTCTATCACCGATTCAAAAAGGTCCCACCGCATTACAGCCAGCACCGGTTTTCCCGGCCGGGTCAAGGCCACAGCTCGGTTTTCTTCAGCCAGTAGTTCGGGCAACCGGTCTAACATTATACATGCCTCGATTATAGGTATCCGGGCTGCTTCGTATTCGGAGTACCGTTCCATTGTTCCTCCCTTCTATTCTGCTGGCTCCTCTAACCCTAGCCGAATTATCCGCAGGGATAAAGCGTAAATGTCTCGGCAGTCGCCTTCGCGTCTAATGCCCACACTTATGATAATTACCCTTACTTCGCTTTCTTCTACACGAAAGACAATCCTGTAGCGTTGCCCGGAGGCGCGGACTGATCGATACCCGGCCAATTCTCCCCGGCCAATTCTCCCCGGCCAATTCTCCCCGGCCAATTCTCCCCGGCCAATTCTCCCCGGCCAATTCTCCCCGGCCAATTCTCCCCGGCCAATTCTCCCCTGAGGGGGCTTCCCTGTTTTTCAGAGTCATTAGCTAACCGCTCTGCCCGACGCGATACTTGGGATTGTATCCTCCGGTCAGAGATACGCCGGAGCATCTCCGCCGCCTCGGACGTCCATTGGACTTGATAAGGCATCCACCTCGTACCTAGACCAAGTGCATATATCTTACATTATGAAGCACGGGGTGTAGGCGGCGAGGGAGGACAAAACCCCTTCCGAATCCCACCCTCCCTATCCCCACGGCCTCCGAATTGTGATTTAATAACTCCATATAGAGAGGTGCGTGATATGGTCAAGAAAAAGGGCGCCGCCCTGTTGGTGGTGTTTACCGACGTAGACGCTGAGCATGACGCCGAGTTCAACGCTTGGTACAACCAAGAGCACATACCCGAGCGGCTAAGCGCGCCGGGGTTCTTGGACGCCGCACGGTACGAGGCGCTACGCGGTGGACCCCGGTATTTGGCGGTCTATGAGCTAGAGTCGGCGGATGCGCTCCAGTCCGACGAATACTTGCGCATGAGCCGGAATCCCACCGAGTGGACGAAACGGATGTCGCCCAACGTCGTTGGCCGGGGCACGGTGCGCAACGTCTACACCCAGATATATCCAGCCGAGATCGATCCTCACAACCTGGGCCGGGGAATGGCGCCCGCGCTTCAGATCGGCCGGATGGATGTGCCCCCCGAGTTGGAGGCGGGGTACAACGAGTACTACGATGACGTGCGTACCCCGGCCAACTTGCAGATACCCGGTTGCTTGCACGTGCGCCGCTACCATGCCGTCGAGGGTTGCCCAAAGTACCTGACGATGTACGAGTTCGAACACGAAAAGGTGCCCGAATCCCTGGCTTGGGAAACCCAACGGGGTCTGGACACGATGAACCAGTACATCGGCGGCAGCTACGGACACGCCCCGGGGTCGCCGGGAGTCTACCGCCGGGTGTTCCCGGCCCAGGCGTTTTAGTCGACATCGGGTCTAGGCGTGAATGGCCCGTAGTTGGGAGTGATACCGATGCCACGCCAGCTTACACTTCAAGAAGCCCACGAGTTTCTGGACAGCCGACCCGGCTGGATCGCGCTGACGACCATCGGGCCGGACGGATTTCCCCACACGGTGCCGTTGGGATACTTCCGCTTGGGCGATGACATATTGATGGGCGTTAGGACCAACACTAGAAAGCTGCGAAATATTCAGGACAATCCCAAGGTGAGCCTGTTACTGGAACCCGGAAAACCGTCACGAGTCATCAAGGGCCTCATGGTCCAAGGCGCCGCTACCGTCCACTCAAACCCGGAGGAAGTATTGCACTACGCTCGTGAGGCAGCGAAACTGCGCGGCGTGCCGGAACACGAGCTTCCCACGGAGCCCCGCACTGGGGCAGCTTATATCAAGGTAACGCCCCAGCGGATGCGTTCTTGGGACTACTCGACGGACGCCGCATAGCCAGGGTCATCCCTCCCGCTTCAATTGCTCCAACACCAGCCGGTCGGTGGGGAAGGCCAAGGGAGCGGGTAGCTGGTCCAACGGGAAATAGTCCACCGCGTTGAGGTCGTCGCCGGCTCGCAGTTCCCCTCCTATGGGGACGCCGCGGAACCAGATCCCCACCGTCAAGGACTTCGGGTCGTGAAAGTTCGAATGCACCGTGTAGACCGGCCCGAGCTCCACCTCCAGCCCCGTCTCTTCAAGGAACTCCCTGCAGGCTGCCGCGCGGACATCCTCGCCCCATTCCACGTGGCCGCAAGGAATGCACCAAGCGCCTTCGTACCGGCCCCTGGAACGGCGTCCCAGCAGAATACGGCTGCCCTCGAGCACGATGACGGCAACCCCCGCAGTGGGATTTCGATAGAGGATGAACCCGCAGTCCTGGCACACGGGCCGCTGATTTGGTCCCCGCAGCCGTCCGCCGCACTTGGGACAAAAATGAAAGGGAGTCAACGGGGCCTCCAACGCTGGATGAGTTGGCATCGGCTTATTTTCCGGGCTAATACCAACATTTTAATCCAGAGCCGCAGGCGCAGTCTCGGCGCCCGAGATATAAGCAGCGGCCCGCGCGCCGGGGCCGCCCGTTGGTTGGCGTTCCCAGGCGCAGGGCTTCGATCAGCACACCAGTCGTTGGCCGGCAATCCGCCCACAGGTTGGGTCTCGGGGCAGCTAGCTTGAATGGTTGAAGCGCCTGCTTTACACGCAGGAGGCCGCAGGTTCGAGTCCTGCACCGCCCACCCTCAACATCGCGAATCCCACGAGCCGGGGTCGCGAGTCCCTTGCGGGGCACTGGCTAAACCAAAGTCGTCGCTGCCGGAGTTCTGTAGCGGGCCTTCGCCCACGGGATTCAGCTTGGCGACAGCCCAGATCATCGGCCTTGTATCAAGAATCGCGTTTACCCCAAAACTCCTCCTTTTGTTGCAAAAGTAGGCCATTTCGAGGACTGTTGATACAAGGCCAGTCAGACCAGTGACGGCAAGGAAACCAGTTATAATGGACAAATGATAGTAAGCCGTTGAGGGCAGGGAACCGAATACATCCCCTTCATCCGGAGCAGTCAAATGTATGACTTGCACAAGCTTGGCTGGAAGAGTTTTCAGGACTTATGCCTTACGATTGCAAGGGAGATTCTGGGACAAACTGTGGAGTCGTTTCTCGAATCCAAAGACGGCGGGCGAGATGGTGCATTCACCGGCACCTGGGGGACGACGGGGCAGGAAGACCTTAGTGGCTCTTATGTGGTCCAGTGCAAGTTCACCGGCAAGGCCGATGGCCGACTCCGCACCTCCGACCTTTCTGATGAAGCCGAAAAAGCAAGAAGGCTAGTCGCCCAAGGTCATTGCGATTCATATATTCTCATGACCAACGCGGGGGTATCCGGTGTACAAAACACTAATATCCAGGGGCTCTTCAAGGCCGCAGGAGTCAAACACTTCAAAGTACTTGATTCGACCTGGATCAATCAACAGATTCGTGAGAACCCGCATCTCCGAATGATGGTACCCAGAGTGTATGGCTTGGGAGATTTGAGCCAAATTCTCGACCAACGAGCTTACGACCAGTCTCAGTCGATTCTAGCGTCGATGCGAGATGACATTGCCAAGGTTGTAATCACGGATTCTTACAGACGTGCCGTCGATGCACTCAACAAGCACGGTTTCGTTCTGTTAATTGGCGAGCCTGCATCGGGCAAGTCAACCATAGCTTCTCTCATGGCCATGGCTGCACTTGACACATGGAATGCCTCGGTGCTGAAGCTCGACTTTCCCAATGAGGTCACTAAACATTGGAACCCGAACGAACCATCTCAGTTTTTCTGGCTAGATGACGCCTTCGGTGTGACGCAATATGAGGCCGAATTAGTCCGTGAGTGGAATCGTATCTTGCAGAAAATCCAAACAATGGTCCGCGGAGGTGCAAAAGTAGTTATCGCCTCACGTGACTACATCTACAACCGTGCAAGGCAAGAACTCAAGGTGGGTGCATTTCCACTTCTACATGAGAGCCAAGTCGTTGTCGATGCTCGTGCCTTGTCCGTTGACGAAAAACAGCAGATTCTCTACAACCATATCAAACTCGGCAACCAGTCCCAGTCTTTCCGAACCAAGATCAAGCCCCACTTAGACCGCATCGCACGGCACCCGCGGTTCATACCTGAGATAGCTCGACGCCTGGGCGACCCGATATTTACGAAGAAACTGTACGTGGAGGAGTACGACTTCAACCCTGATGTTGAGGAACACATGGGCAACCCGCATCTCTCTGGGATTTCGCGTATCGATTGGGGTCACATCGACGAATTTATTGAGAGCCGTGAGGAACTGTTACAGGAAATAATCCAAAGCCTCGACTCTGATAGCAGAGCAGCATTGGCACTCGTCTACATGCGGAATGGGCGTCTTGAAAGTCCTGTTGACGTTCAACCCATGGAAACACGTGCCCTTGAGCTTCTTGGCAGCAGTCTCGGTGGATGTGTCAACGCGCTTCACTATCTAGATGGCAGTCTAGTGTCATTCATCGATACACCCAATGAGTCTACATGGCAATTTCGGCATCCAACTATCGGAGATGCATACGCGGCAATCTTGACCCGGAGTCCAGAACACATGGGCATTTTCATAGAAGGAAGTACGATGGCACGGTTGCAGAAGCATGTTACATGCGGAGACGTAGGGGTCACAAATGCGGTAGTAATCCCGAAAAGTTTGTTTCCTCAGATGCTTGAAAAACTCGGAAGCATGAATCAGAGTGATTCAAAAGTGCATGAATCGACACCGGAGTCGGGAGAGATGATGAGCCACTTATGGTTTCTCGCTCACCGATGCAACAAGGAATTTATGTCGATGTATCTGAAGAAGGTACCGCGGCTACTCGACTTGGTTGCTAAACCCGGAATGTTACTCGACATTGTCGCCGAGGTAGATTTGGCGGCACGCCTCCACGAATATGGTCTCCTACCAGATAAACAGAGGAAAGAATTTATTGAGACAGTGAGCAACTACGCTGAATACGGGCAAGACGCTGCTGCTCTCAATAGCCAGAAAATTCAAAACCTCTTCACCGACAGAGAATTCGAACATTTGGTGCAAAGAGTCAGGGTAGACCTCTTACCGAATCTCGACAGCGTCCGGGACTACTGGGAATCAACTTATGACGGCAAAGAAATGCCCGAGGACTATTTGTATCCACTCTTCGATTTTTATGAGGCTCTGGAGGATCAGTTTTACGATGATGAAGAGGCAATCCAGATCATTGAGAGAGAAAGATCACGAACATATGATTGGATTAACGATACCATGCTGCCAGAGCGAGAGGACATCGACGAAGATCCGTGGAAGATGTATGCACTTGCAGGACAGAAAGATTTTCTCAACACGCGGAGCATTTACGACGATGTTGACGCAGGCTAGAATCCTCGACCAAGTGGTAGGGACTTAGCTTAAACCCAAGGAGTCCTAGTGTTCAGTCAATGATGGAATGGCAGGGATAAAGGTGAAGGCGTTTGGCTCTGGCGTTCTGAGTGCTGGACATCCAAATGAAGACTGTTCCTGCTACGTTGTGATCAACATCATTAGTGCTGATGGTCTTTTTATAGGGCATCCTCATCGGGGTTGCGCCCTTGGTCCAGGCCCGGGCCGCTCGCGGGGGATCGAACCAGGGCAGCAAGTAGAGGTGGTATCGTCGATGGCGTGGCTGGCCGACCGACCTCAAATGGTTGCAGCCAAGTCCACTGCCCACGAGTAGCGGAGTTTTCCGTTGCTATTGTGTCTTTCGAATGAAGGTTCTTGATTTTGTCCAGTTTGGTGGCGGCGCCAATATTCGTACTCCGCGATGGCCCGCAGCCGGTCGTAGAGGGAGCGCCGCCGCAGGGCCGGACCCTGGCGCACCACGCCGAAGCTGCGCCCGTCGTGCCGGGTGATGGAAGCGTCGAACCGGCCCCGGCGGTGGAACTCGACGCGGGACCTGAGCCCGTCGATGCCTGGGGACAGCGAGGCGGCAAGTCGGTAGACGGCGGCCACCGCGTCCATCCTGCGGATGAGCAGCGTCAGCCACTCCCTGGACATCGGGTAGACCCGCACGAAGTCCGAGGGCGTGGCGAAGCCGAGCGTCCAGGCAGCTTCGCCGACGCCCTGGGCCGTCAGCTGGTACCTCTGGCTCGACGGCAGGTGGGCAGTGCCGTTGCTCGCCCTCCCGACGAAGCCCTCTGCCAGCAGGTCGTCCAGGGTGCGGTGGACTGTGGCGTGCGGCTCGCCGAGAATGAGCGCCAGCTCCGTCGAATCGACGAAGGGCGTCCGGCTGAGGGCGTCGAGCAGCTGTCGTTCGGAGATCGCCATGTGTCGAGAGTAGCCATTGAGCGTCCTGGTGGGCAACCATCATGTGTCTGTATCAGTGTGGGGCAGATTGACGAATCTATTGATAGCTGTACCGGCACACGGTATAATCAGTTCATGATCCGTTCGTTTCGCCATCGAGGGTTGAGGCGGCTCTATGAGCGAGACGACCCCATCAGGATAGCCGCCGACCAATTGGACCGAATCACTCTCGCCCTGGCAGACTTGGATGCCGCCGGCAAGCCGAGCGATCTCGATCTGCCAGGATACAGACTGCATCCACTCAGAGGAGACCGAAGAGGATTGTGGAGCATTTCGATTACTGGCAACTGGCGGATCACCTTTAGGTTTGAAGCTGGCGACGTGTACGACGTTGATCTCGTCGATTACCACTGATGAGGAGAGAGAGACCATGCCCATGAAGAATCCGCCCCATCCAGGTCGCAGCGTCAGGGAGAACTGCTTGGACCCTCTGGGCCTAAGCGTTACCGAGGCAGCGGAGGTTCTGGGAGTTGCCCGTCATACCCTTTCGCGGGTATTGAACGGTCACGCGGCGATCTCGCCCGACATGGCCATCCGCCTAGAGAAGGCTGGATGGTCCAGCGCAGACTTCTGGTTAAGCCGTCAGACTGCATACGATCTGGCTCAAGCGCGCAAGGGTGAAGACAGAATACGGGTCGAGCGCTACCAGCCCCTGCCCACTGCGTAGGAATCGCCCGCGACATTAGACCCTTTAGCATGAGCGCAACGAGGATATTGGTTCTGGAATGAAACCTGACTCCAACAGCGACCGCAGCCACGAGAGCGTCATCAACGATACGCTGGCCCGATTCCTTCGGGAACGGTGCGGTCTGTCGGCGGTGGCTGAGACGCTGCACGACGGCAGGCGTCCAGACATCATCGTCCGCCTGCCTGTTGGGTCTGTGATCCTAGAAACCGAGCTTGAACCTGCCTTGACCGTGGAAGCAGACGCCCTCTCCCGCCTTGGTATGGAGATAGATGGCCAGAGGGTGCAGAACGTCTTCGCTGTCACGGTTCCTGGGAGGCTACGATCGGCGAGCCAGTTACACCTGTACCAGCGCATGGCAGGCGCGACGTTGGTGTGGCAGGAATGGCGCATCGACGGCACATCCGGGCCTAAGCTCAGTGGGACTGCAATAGAGTTTGGGAACGCGGTCCAACGGACAAGCCCGCCATCTGGCGACCTTGACGAAGCGGTCGACGCTCTCGACGAAGGGGCGAGGCGAGCGGGTTCGCGCCTATATTCTTCCCCGGGGACCCTCGGCCGAGTCTCGAAAATTTTTGGCACCGAACCAAGCGACGAAGCCGCCAACATGGCCGCCCTCGTCATCATCAACGCGATGGTCTTCCAGGAGAGGCTGGCTAGCAGCGAAGTGGCCTTCCAGCCGGTGAGCGCGGCGATGCGAGACCGACGCTTCTCACGCCTGGCGCTGTTGCAGGTATGGGAGCACATTCTCAGCATCGACTACTATCCCATATTCAGCATGGCCAGGGACGTAGTGCAGGAGCTCTCCGAAGTCGAAGCGACGGATGTGCTTTGCGAGTGCGCCACAACCGCCGCCACACTACTGGGTATGGGCGCCGTTGGACGCCACGACTTGGCAGGGAGGATATTCACCGGCTGATATCGGAGAGGAAGCTGCTGGCCGCGTTCTACACGAGCATCCCCGCATCCACGCTCCTTGCAGGACTTGCATTGTCCCAGGACAGATGGTCGCACGTCGATTGGAATAGTCGCGAAGAATTGTCCAGGCTGTGTGTGGTTGACCCTGCTTGTGGAACGGGGACGCTGCTCATGGCTGCGTACCGGCAGATTGTCCAGAACCACTCGGCTACAGCTGTCGAAGATTCTGATGACCAGTTACTCCATCAGGCTCTGGTCGAAAAGGTCATTACCGGGGCGGACGTAGTGCAGGCTGCCATCCACCTGACCGCGGCAACCCTTGCGGCGATGTCTCCTTCAGTGAAGTTCGAGCAAATGCAGCTGCACACCCTTAGATTGGGCAGGGACACATCAAAGAAGATATGGCTCGGTTCGCTGGATTGGCTGGAAGCGCCCGAGACTCAATCCTTCTTCTCAACAACCGAAGAGCAGATAGGGGCGGCAAGTGGCGAGGGAGGTATCGTTCAGCGTCCGATTGCTGACCTGGTAATCAGCAATCCCCCCTTTACCCGGCGGGGCAGCGATGGAGCGAAGGAGGAAGGCATTGCTCGTGTATTCTCCCTACCGGAAGGGGATACCGAGTCACAGCAGGCCATAGCCAAGCGTACTTCTGTTCTGCTGAAGGGTACGGCAGCCAACCAGCTAGCCGGACACGGTTCGTCATTTGCGGTGCTGGCCGACCGGTTAGTGAAGCCGGGAGGTCGCATTTCCCTGGTACTGCCTGTTACGGCCTTGTTCGGCGAGTCGTGGCGTGAGGTCCGCCAGATGCTGGCATCCAGATACGAGGTCGAGTTCGTCGTCTCGTCCCACGACCCGAATCTCCTCTCCATGTCCTACGACACGGCTATCGCCGAGGCGCTGTTGGTCGGGCGAAGGTTGTCTGACGGAGAAGGTTCAACGGGGCGTGGAAGATTCGTCAACCTCTGGCGGGCACCCTACTCGGAAACAGATGCCTTGGCACTGGTTCGGGCTTTGAATACTGCGGCTTCAATTCCCCTCCACCGCTCCGATGGACCACCAGTGGGCGGAAGCCCTCTGATGGTTGGCGGCGAACAGTGGGCGAGATTGTGGATGGTTCGATTGGGGAAGCACCCTGGTCGGCAGCCCGATGGCGGCAGGCACTGACTAGCCAGTTTGCCGCAGCCCTTGAGAGGGGCGAACTTTGGAATGAAGACGGTAGCCAAGTTGCCGGGTATGTTCCGGTCGCAGCTATGGGACATGTGTGTAACGTTGGCCCCCAGGACCGGAGAATCCGAGGCTCCCTTGGCATATTCGACGCTTACCACGGCTGGAATGGAGATGCTCAGTTCCCTGCGATTTGGAGTCTGGACTTATCAGTCCACCAGAGCATGTCCACAGAACCAAATGCCTGGCTTTCTCCAAAACCAGGCCGTGATCATCAGTCGGTCTGGTCTCAGTCAGGAACGCTTCAAATCACGCGAGATGTCCGGTACAACGCACAGCCGGTCATGGCGGTACGCACGGGCATACGGACGCTAGGGGTGAGAGCGTGGCATACGTTATCCGCACACGGGGACGACCTTCTGGTTAGCGCTCGGCGAGAGACTGCATTGGCCCTCTGGTGTAACTCCACATTCGGGTTGCTGCTCCACGCCAACCATTCAAACAGCGCCCAAGAAGGTAGAGGACAAGGCAACAAAGGGATGTTGGAGAGCATGACGACCCTGGACATTAGGAAACTCGAAGCTTGGCAGCTAGACGAGGCCCAGGCGATTTGGCAGGAATTCAGCAACCTGAAGTTCATGCCCTTCTACCAGTGCGCCACTGACCCCGCTCGCTTTGAACTAGACGAGCGCATAGTTAAAGACCTGCTTGGCCTCGGCGAAGACGCCGTAGCAGCCGTGGCCCGGCTGCGAACCCTCCTAGCTGGGGACCCGTCGATACGTGGCTCCAAGAAGCCGGAGTTGCCGACTTGAGGAAATTAGAAGCCTTGCATACGTCTATCAGCAATGCCTTAGCGTTGCTGAGGCGGAGCAGAGGTGAGAAAAGCCAAATAAGGTGATGGCAATGGAGGGCAGGCATGGATCAGGATTTACGAAACCGCGTGAACTCTCTAGAAGGGGAAGTCGATACATTGGAGACCATCATGGCAGAGATGGTTGCAGCCGTGGTGTCCAATCGGCTTGTTGACCTCGATCTACTAAGAGCCTATCCTAATAATCCGGCAGCCCTGAAAGCAATAAGGGCACAGGCGAAATGAAGAAAGGCGATGTAGTTTCTGGGAAACTTGTCCCAGCGCACCAGAATGCGCCGGAAGCGGTTCATCCAACTGTGGGTGCGTTCCACCACCCAGCGCCGGGCTTTGAAGCCAGCCTCCTTTTTGATGGCCTGGGCTTTGATGGCCTGGGCCTCCTCGCCCCGGCTGCGGATGTGGGCGGTGAAGCCGAATTCCTCCAGGGTTCGGCGCACCTCCTCATAGTCATAGCCCTTGTCCAGGCACAGACCTTGGGGACGCTCCGGAGTGGGCGCCGGGCGCGGCACCGGGAAACTCTCCAGCGTAGCCCGCACCAGTTTCATGTCGTGGCGGTTGGCTCCGTCCACCGCCAGCCCCACCGGGATGCCCTCAGCTTCGGTCAACAGACTGCGTTTGACCCCGCTCTTGCCCCGGTCCGTGGGGTTGGGGCCGGTTTTTCCCCCCGCCCAGGGGGGATTTGGTTATCGCCCCGTCCATGCTCAGCCAACTCCAGTCCAGACCCTTCAATTCATCGTACTCTTGCAGGCCCGCCCGCCACAGCTCCAGGAACACCCCGGCGGCGGCCCACTCCTGGAAGCGCAGATGGGCGGTGGATCCGGAGCAAATGCCCGTGGCATCCAGGGCTTTCCATTGGCAGCCGGTGCGCAGCACGTAGAATATGCCGTTGGCGCAGGTCCGGTCCGGGACCCGGGGACGGCCTCCGCCCCGGGGATGAGTGTTCACCCGCTGGGGAAGCAACGGGGCCAGCACTTCCCACAGTTCATCGGATACCTGAAAGGAGCCGGTGGTGGGGTTGACCGGCGCCGCTGGGCCGGCGCGCTTCGGTCGTGGCGGCTTGGGTTCCTTCGCTTTCGTCATACCACTAGTTTAGCTCGAATTCTGTTTTTAGGATAGGCACTAAGGAGAACTATCGATGAGCGCATCGCGAGATTTACTATGAGGCAGCACGATGATTTGATAGTGGGCACACCGGGCGAGCACTACTTCAAAGGTGCTA
This sequence comes from Dehalococcoidia bacterium, assembly GCA_965220245.1. Classification (GTDB taxonomy): domain Bacteria; phylum Chloroflexota; class Dehalococcoidia; order Lucifugimonadales; family UBA3495; genus CBDCPI01. Next base: position 154,888 of record CBDCPI010000012.1, on the reverse strand, counting down.
TTCAGGTGCTTGATAAAGTAGGGAAAGAACTTGCTAGATAAAATACAGACCGCCACCCCGGCCTTGGGCGATTTCCTCAATCAAGAGGGGCTTGTTGGACTCAGTTGAGCATTCAGTGCTGTCGCGCATCGAGGACACCGCTCATTTTGTGGCGTCTATGGTCATATCCAATATGGCATTTGGGGCGGGCGGAACGGCACGAGACAGCAAAGAAGACTGGAGGCGACGGACACGCGAGTTTATCATCCCCCAGGAGACAGATCGGCTGCTTGCCGCTCATTCGACCATAGAAAGCGCCATAAAGTATCTCATCAAGAGGACGGGAGGATCCTATACGTATACGCATGACCTAGGCACTCTCCTTCAGGAACTGATGGGGTGTGACACTAAGGCAGCTCGGTCACTCTGCGACGCTTTCGATGCCGCGATCAAGTTCTATGGGACGGACACTCAGGATCCGGACTATCGCCATCTGGCGTCACTCCCAGATTATCTAGGTAAGGCCGCCACCGAGGAGCAATTCAAGCTCTTGCGGTATTTCGAAGTGGAGTCGTCGATTGATGATCCGGCCCTAGAGTACATGTATGTTGAGCTCCATTACGAGATCCTGCGAGCCTTGGGCGATGTTCTGCTTCCTCGCTATGGAACCATCTTTGAAAGAGTAGAGAAGGAGGCACGTAGGGCATTCTTGGACAGACGACGCCTCGATTCTCTGGCGTCACACAGCGAGGCTTCCAAGGAAGCGTACACGAGGTGGTTGGAAGATCAAGGGACCTATCTGGAGGCACTAAGGAAGCTCGGCCCTCGCGAGCGTCCGATTGGTGATGAACATGCAGACCGCGTTGTCACCAGCGTGTGTTACGAGTTGACAGGTTCCGACGAGGTCGCGCTGAGATTAGTGGCTAATGCGCAGGTTAGATCGGAGCCAATTCAACACAGATACGTAGAGACCCGCATCTGGCGGATCCAAGAATCTATGAACCGGATCGTAATCACACCGGCGGGAGACCCGATCGGATTCATCCGTCCCTTGCCTACCGGTTTCTGGGTAGCCACCGATGATATCAGCGACACATACCCATCATTGTTCCGCACGGAGTCAGATGCGCGGCTGTACTTGGCTAATCTGTTCCTGATCCAGCTCCGCATCACCACGGGGCGTGGTTCATCGTCTTACCTTGTAGTCAGCAAGAAATCATCGCGAGGCACCGGGAAGCATCCTTCTCTGGCATTGCACTGGTGCAATTGGGCCGAGTTCGGAACGGACATGCTTTGGCTCAAACTATGGGACTCCCACCACGGCCTATTGCCAGGCGACCACATCGAGGTCAGCACGGATGTCGACGAGAGTGAACGGGATGCAGGTCCCAATCTCTACTGGCATGGCCGAGTCGCTCACGTAGCAGGCCAGGATGTATACGTGACCGATGCCAGACGTCTTTTCCGGCGCACTTAGCCAACTAGGACAGACTAGAGAGATTTGTACATTGGACTGGTTGTATGTTTGAACTCCTCCATCTGTCCCTCGTGGGTGGCTTGTCAGAATCGACCGTCTCTGGTCGGCTATGTCGCAGAAGCTGTACCAGCGGCGGTACGTCGGTTCATCGGTGCCGTACTTCCTGAGCAGCACGACGAGTGGGTGGTCAGTCGTCGCTACCTGACGCCCGCGGCCCTGCGACTAATAAGGCACACCGGAGACAAGTCTGACACAACCGACCGCAGCCTGAACAACATCAACAAGGATGACGCTTATCACACCAGTTGACGGGACGTTGACCTGTACGCCACCGTCGCGACTGTTAAGATACTTACAAGAGAGCGGTTCGCGAAGCCGCTGAACAACTCATGAGGGAGAAGTATAGAATGACCCACGGAGACAGTGCCTTGGATTTGATCATTGACGGCAATGATGTATCGCTGCATATGGGAAGTGAAGCATCCGTTTCGGAGAGCCGGAGAGGATGGATCATCCATACCACAATACCTCGCAATGAAGTAACTGCCAGTATACTTCAACCACTAAATGAAAAGAGAATCTCAGTACGCTTTCGAATGACTCCAAAGGCTCAAAATGGTGAACCAATAAAGTTTCCCTGGCGGACTGGAACGGGGTTTTTGAACTGGCACAAGCTCAAGGCAGAGGACGAAGAGGTGATTCTTTGTGGGATAGGACCTCTAAGCCAGCGAGAGCCTACGAGTAAGTCCGCTAGCGGCCCCATCGCGGGAACAGTGGAGAGAGCCGTGAGTGTAGGAGGGAGAATAGTTCAAAGTGAGCAAACAGAGGCCACGATAGCAGTAGTTGCTCAAACCAAAGAAGAAATAGCTGCCAGGATCGCTTTTCTGGAAGACAAAGAAGCTGCTGAAGTCCGAGCGATAACCAGCCCGCTTTGTGCTGTTTCTGGCCAACAGCGTTCGAGCAGCGTACCGCTTGCTCTATGGTGCAGGTATGGCAAATCAAAGTGGAGAGTGGCTGTACGCATCGATGATCCTCTTACCGCTTGCAATCGAATATGACATGAAGTATTTGCTATACAAGGCCGTAGGGAGGTTTAGGGACGAGTACAAGACGCATAAGTTGTTGCGCCTATTTGATTGTTTGCCGGAAAGCATTCAAGAGGAGATAGATGGAGAGTTCAGGAATGAACTAGAGAATATCGGAAGGAAGCGGGACTCTCAAAACCTTCGAGTGTTCCTTATGCAAACACAGGTTGTCTTTAATGTGTTGCGATACCCCTTCGATCCAGAGAATGCCACAAGCAGACATTTGTTGGAACCGGATATCACAGCGGTCCTGACGTGTGTGTCAACTGCCCTTGAGCGCGTCAGTAGGCGAACGTGATGTGTGTGTGAACGTCGCGCCGCGGTGGAATGGGCTGGCGCGGGTGAGCGCGCTGCGGTAGGCTCGCCGCCTGCTCCCTAGCCACTACGGAAGCTACTGGCCGCTCGTGTCTCTCACGGCGGCACTAACAAAGTCGGCGAACCAGTCTCAACGGCAATGGCGTCGGTGTCTATGAGCAGGCGGAACGGTAGGGTGACGGTGTCGGTCTTGGCAGCGAGGATCGGTGGGTCAATCTCAATGTCGAGACCAGCGGTCGTAGTCACCCAGTACATGACCTCGTCCTACGGACTGGGCGTCGAGGAAGTCCAGTCGATCTTGTTCCGTATCTGGTCGGCGACCGAGCCCCAGCGTCTTGGCAGCCGAGACGTTCTTCAAGATCATACGGCCAATTTGAAGGTCAAGGTGAAAGTTCTTGATTTTGTCCAGTTCGGTGGGCCTACACGTACCGAATTGCGAACTTTTCGCTGGGAGGTCCTGCTATAAGGAGTCCAGTATGGTGGAGACAGACTGACAGGAAACATTTTGCTGAAGAAATGATCAACACCTTGGAGCAGCGGAAGTGGTCATGGCTGCAGGAAGACAGGGGGCCGATGTTGCTCGGCGTGTCGGGGTGCTGGAGCAGTCCTTCCGGTGCTGTCGCGTTTGGTACGGCGATGTCCTCCCCAGCGTGGCCCGGTTTCCGGCCCTACCTCTTACCGAGAACCACGGTCTGAAGAGATCGAACCCGCCGTAGACTCACCTTGATGGTCACTTCCGTAGGAATTTGGTCACGTAGTCGGCGTCGACTGCGGGCATTCCCAGACCGATTTCCGACAACGCTTCGGAGAACCGGCTGACGTCGTAGACGCTGGTATCGGATAGGTACGGCTCGACTGACTCCAGGGACCGGATCAGAACTTTCAACTCCATGTCATCATCGCGGTCGGCCATTGTTACCAATCTTGATTTCCAGTCCCCCAGTTGAGCGCGGTCCGCCACGTATCCGTGGTGCTCCATATATGCAAAAACTTGATCGGCGGGTACGGGGTCCTGTTGGACCACGTTGTATACCTTGCCCAGGTGCCTGGGATCGTCGGAAATTTTCGTTATCGCCTTGACCAGAAGGTCGATAGGCGTCATCTCGAAGAACCATTCCGGCGCCAGGGGGGCACATCCGAGGCGGGCGCAAGCCTTGATAATCAACGAGAGAAAGTCATTCGGGTTGACCGTGCCCGTACCACTGTGGTGGCCAATGTTGCCGGGACGGAAGATGCATACCGGCAGTCCTCGAGAAACAGCCTGCCAGACGAGCCGTTCCGCAACCCATTTGGCTTGATTGTAGCCCCCCTCCATCCTGTTGACGAAGCCGTCTATGTCGCTGTTTTCAAGGTAGGGATTGTCGTCTCCTCCCGGAAAGACGCCGTTGGATGAAATGTACTGGACCGGCTTGGCTACGTCGGTGCAGGCGAACTTGAGCATCTCCAAAGTCCCGCCGACGGTGTGGGGCTTGGCTGCAGAATAAGGGTAGGCGTAATTGACGGAGGCGGCGCAATGGAATATCAAGTCGACCTCTTCCGCCAACTGCCGGTACTCATTATTGTCCAGTCCCATACTGGGCAAGGTGAGGTCTCCAGAGACCGGGACGATCCTTTGTCCAGCGGACAGACCCGCGAGCCCATAAAACTTCAAAGTGTCCAGCACCCGGTTGGTGGACCCGCCCTGTCCTGAGTCTCGGTCCCTTACCAATCGGTCCCTTACCAAGCAGAAGAACCGGGTATCCGGTCCCGTGGCGCGCAGCAGTTCGTCCAGCAGAAAGGCTCCCAGGAATCCGGTTGTTCCAGTCACAAGGATCGAGGACGCCTCGCTGAGACGTGTAATTCTCGGCGCGCCTCCTGGTGCAATCGCCGGGTCCAGGGTCGAGTCCTCGGCCAGCGAAATTCCAGATCCCATATTCGCCCCTCTATTTTCCAAGTACGCGCCCAGCTCACTTATGGTGGGGTACTCGTAGATCTCCGTGCCGCTCAGTTCAATCCCAAAAAGATGTTCGATGCTCAGGGTGAGGTCCAGGCCCGTCAGGGAGTGGCCGCCGAGATCAAAGAAGTTCCAGTTATCTTCCAATGATTCAGTATCGACATCCAGCGCTTCACTCCATAGCTCCCGCAAGGCCCTGAGGCGCTCCCTTGCGGTTGCGTGCTTGGACAGCGAGGTGCGCTGCTCGACCGCAGGTCTCCTTTCTCGCAATGCGGGCAATGCTTTGCGCTCCAGTTTGCCCGTCTGTTGATTTATCGGGAGAGCCTCCAGCTCCATGAAGTGGCTGGGCACCATGTATAGCGGCAGATGCCGTTCCAGCAGAGCACGCAGGTCTCTGCTTGTCCGACTCTTCGCATCGACCTCCCACGCCGCCTCCGGCCGCCGGACGACGTAGGCGACGAGCCGCTTGTTGGCTTCGTCCTCGTTTTCAGCCACCACCGCCGCATCCGCCGCGTCACAGTGCTTGCGGAGGGTCTCCTCTATGGCGCTCAGGTAAACGGTGTAGCCCCTGATCTTGACCATCGAATCATTGCGACCGATGATCGTAGTCATACCTTGCGCGTCAACCTCAGCCAGGTCGCCGGTGGAGTAATACTTCTCGCCGTTCCATCTGACGAACCTCTCGGCATCCAGGTCGGGCCTCTTCAGATAGCCCCGGGCCAGTCCGCGACCTCCAATGAAGAGCTCGCCGATTCCGCTGGAAGTCAGATCGGACTGCCCTTCCGGGAGCACCCGGAGCGTCACCCCATCCATTGCATAACCCACAGGGCACGCATCCCTGCCGTCCAGGCACAAGTCCGTCAGTTCAATGGTGCAAACGTCGTGGGCCTCACTGATGCTGTAGGTGTTGAACACCCGCGTAGACCGGGGCAAAACGTCCAAGGCCAGTTTCAGCAGACTGGCCGGCACCACCTCGCCGTTCAGCCAGACCACACGCAGAGAGGACAGCCGGGCGCGCAATTGTTGTGGGCTTGCCGAATTCAAGACCCCCTGCATCAGGGACGGAGTGAAGAGCACCTCGGTAATCCGGTGTTTCGCTATGAACCCGGTAAGCGCGCGCGGCACGAACACCACATCATCGGGAATAACGTACACCGTTCCTCCCTTCAACAGCGGCCGGAGGAACTCCCAGGGAAAGAAGATGTTGCACGCGACCCTGTCTCCGACGCCGCAGGAACTGAACCGGTACCTCGCCAGGTAGGATGAAATCAGGGCGCCGGTGGTTTGCATCACACCCTTTGGTTGTCCTGTTGTGCCGGATGTGTAGGGGAGGAACGCCAGGTTGCCGGTGTCGACACGAATCTCGTCGGTTGGGGGATCGAACTCTCTCCAGGCGCGGTCGGAATCAACGGGCAACAGGCGAGGCCCAGAGAATTTACTCAGTCTGGGCAAGTGCCGCGCTTTGGTGATCACCAGCTTGGGCTGCGATTCGGACAGCAATGTGGCAAGAAGGGAATCGGGTAGATCCAAGGCCACAGGCATGAAGGCTGCGCCGGCCTTCAATGTTCCTATGGTCGCGACGATGTACTCCGGGCAGGTCTCCATGTATATGCCCACCGGGTCGTCGGTCGATACTCCCCAATGCCGGAGGTAGGCGGCCAAGGCATCCGTTGCCTGGTCCAGTTGTGCATAGGATGTCTGCTCGTCGCCGAAGACTATTGCCGGATTGTCGGGAGTCTCCGTCACTTGAGCCTGGAAAAGCTGATGTAAACCACTCTCTGCGGAATTCATTTCGCCGCCTCAAGCAAGCCTAGGCACATCAAGCAAAATGGGCATATGTTCCAGAATTTTAAAGCATGAAAGTGCAGTTTACAAAAACGGGAGCGTAAAGTAAACTAAAATCGTAAAATGTAACTGTTCAGAGTTGTTGAGCGCATTAACACGGAACCGCTCATCCTGAGCGCAGCGGAGGGGAGTCGAAGGACCGATTCCCTTCAAATCTGAACAGTTACCGTAAAATAGCAGTCATTTTCGTAGTAAACGAAGCTGACCTTCTCAAGGGTGTCCACATGGAGTTCGATTCGCTGGACTTTTACAGGGAACACGCCCAGAGATATTCCCAGCTTTCCCACGAGTTCACCCACTCGGTGTATACCGGTTCCTCTCACCCGGCGCTGAAGGGTGACACGGACCTGCTGAATCGGGTTATCGAGTTGGCCCGGGGTATGCGCGGCCTGGACGCAGGGTGCGGGGCGGGGGCCCGGGACGTCCACCTGCTGCACACACGGGGGTACGACGCCTACGGAATTGACGCGGTGGAGGAGAACATCAGCCTGGGGAGAGAGTTGCACCCGGACATAGCGGACAAGCTCAGCGTTGCCGATATGCGGGAACCCCTGCCCTTTGAGTCAGGGTTCTTCGATTTCGTACTTTGCAACGCCGTGATACAGCATCTGACGCCCGAGGCCACCGAAACTACGACCATCCCGGAGTTGGCGAGAGTGCTGGCCTCCGGAGGCGTCCTGCAGCTCATGTTCAAGACCGGTTCAGGGGTAGCCACCGTCAGTGACCGGGCCTATGGCGGGGATGGCGTGGACAGGTCGTTCCAACTGTACGACGAGCACCGTTTGCTGAGCATCCTGGAGGGTTGCGGATGCTTTCTGGTGGAACCGGAGGGGAGCGGGGACTTGGGTGGAATGCTCTATTTCAGCGACCCGAAGCCGATGCGCTACTGCGCCTTCTGGGTGAGGAAGGACTAGGCCTACCCGTTCACAGGGATAGGGGGCGAGCATCCAGGGTAGCCGCGGTCTCTTGGATCTCGGCTGCGGACAAGCCCGCGATACCGGCCACTTGGCACTTGAGCCCGGCGTAGGCCGTGGCGAACCGGGCGCTGCTTTCCAGCGGCCATCCTGCCCGGAAGCCGTAGATGATGCCGGCCGAAAAGGCGGCACCGGCCCCATAGCAGTCAACCACCTTTACCCGCGGCGCCTTGATGCAATAGGCCTGCCGCCCTTGGGCAACGAGGCAGCCCTCTGCGCCGAGGGTCACCAGCACTGTTTCCATGCCCAGGTTGATCAACGAGCGAGCGGTGTCGACCGGGCTTCCGGATGATCCCGGTTCGTCCATTGATGCCTGGCAGATGGTGGCGTAACGCATCAGATCTGAAAGCGAGGGGTTCCTGCTGTACTGCGACTCCAGGTTTAGGAAAACTGGGACGCCTAAAGATACGGCCGTCTCCATGGCCGCGAGCACGCTGGGCCCGTCGTACCAGTCAACATAGAGCAACCCGGCCCCCGACAACTGGGCGGAGCTTGGCGCCTGCAACGCCGCCAGGGCGGAATGGTCTCTCCGTTGGAAATAGGTGCGGCCACCGTCGGCATCCACGATTCCAATCTCAACCGGTGTAGTCAACCCCTGCCTGACCCGATGCTCCACGTCCACTCCCCACGAATTCAGATGTCCTGTTACCGTCTCCCCGTAGTGGTCGTTTCCAACCGGGGAAGAGATGAGCCTGGTTGGGACCCTCCAATTGGTCAGAACGCTTGCCACAATCGCGGCATCATCTCCCACGGTATCAACCGAGCCCCGCACGAGGGCGCCACCATTCTTCGGCGGCAGTTCGTCGACCATCAGTAGCAGGCAGTAAGTCAGGAACCCGAAGCAGACAACGTCTCCGCTCCGGCTAATGGCCGGATTTCGCTCGCCGTCAGGCGCTAACTTGTCGTTGTGCATAATGTCTGGGGTCTTTCCCATGAAATACTAATCGCAGGATGCGGGGATTGGAAAAACGACAAGGGCAGTCGACCTCATTTAACAACAGTTGGTTCCGTAGTCGTACCTCGTCACCCCGGACATTTCCCGCCGGGCTGGGTAATCGCCTCCAGCATCCGGCTTCAAGACTGACCGGCCGGGGTGCTCCGGCGGCCGCGCACCGGACTCACCCCTCCCGCCGGGTGCGGCGCCAACTCCCCGGTGCGCACCATGGAGCCGTCGCTCTCCACAATCAGCCACGGTTCCCCAGACCGGAAACTGGTCGACTCGCATAGCCATCGATAGTCTCCCGGCTCTCCCGGTCCACCAATGCGGCGGCTCTTTCCGCCTGTTGCACCACTACTTCCCGGACGCGGCTGCGGTGCGGCTCCACTCCGTAGTGTTCCTGGAGTTGCCTGCTGGCCTGCTCGAAAGACTTTTCCGCGCCAAAGCCTGTCAAGGCCCGTTGCAAAGCCAAAGACTTGCCTTGACCTTGCAGATGGGTCAACTCCTGGAAAGGCCGCTGGCCGCTGTGGTCCTGGGGGCAACGCAGATAAGGGGCCTGCGCTTCAATCCGTCCGAAGGTGCTCAGCCGCCACAGGGGCTGCCACCGGTGCAAGTGGCGCGCGCCGCTCATCCTGAGCCTGCCGAAGGGCCCCCGCACCTGGAACAAAAGGGTCCTGAGCTTTGGCTTGCTCAGCTTTCACCTCAGCCCAGGTCTGCACCATCCGCCGGCCCAACTGCCGGGTAAACCGGATAACCTCTTCTTCCCAGGCGTCCGGGTCCCACTGGCCGGCCCCGTCTTCCCCGGTCTCCTGTTCCAGGACCTCCCGCATTTCCCGGGTGGCCTGTTCCATAATCTCTTGGAATGATCGCTTCATGGCCCTCTCCGCTCCGGCGCGCTCAGCGCCAGCATCCTCAATCTACTGGGAGATTGCCATCCTTTGCCTTCCTTGTAAACTCCCCCGTATTCCAACCGGTTTTAATCATACCCGGTGCCAACTGGCAAGCCCGGGAAAACTGTCGCCGTTTACCGGAACTGGAATGCTGCTTTCTATCGCCAAAACTCCACCCTGCTACGGCAAGGGTGTTAAACTAGCCTATCGCAAATTTCGCTGTTAGCCTTTTTGGTCCGTCCATACGTCGAGCGGGATGTGTCCCGTCATATAGAGGAGGGAATCATGGCTAGAACTCCGGCAGTTACCCGAGAGGCAGTCCCGGAGGCCCAACGCGCCACCTTCGACGCCCTGGTGGAGGAACGTGGTGGAGTTCCCACCGGCGGCCCCGGCTCAGTGCTGCTGAACGCCCCGGAAGTGGCGCAGCGCGCCTTGGGCTTGGCCCTTTATCTGCGCACCGATACCTCCCTGGAGCCCCGGATCCGGGAACTGGCCATGCTGGTGGCCGCCCGGGAGAACAACTGCCAGTACATCTGGAATGCCCACGCCCCGCCGGGCCGCCAGGCCGGGTTGCGCGATGAGATTGTCGATGCCCTGCGGGACCGGAAGGACTTGCCCAACCCGGCGGCGGACGAAGCCGCAGTGGTGGACTACGGGCAACAGTTTTTCCGCACCCGGCAGGTCAGCCAAGAGGCTTTCGACGCAGTGGTGGGCCATTTCGGCGTGTCTGGAGCCACCGAGTTGACCACTCTGATGGGTTGCTACGCCATGCTGGCCTTTAACGTGAATGCCTTCGGGGTGGAATTGCCTGCGGAGCTCACCGAGGAACCGCTGCCCGTTTAGGCCCCCGGCCTAAGGCTTCCTCTTTCCACATTGAAATTACGTCAAAGAAATTACATCGAAATCATAATCGCTTAGGAGGACACCATGGCGCTACAATGGGATAACGTCGCGGGACCGGTTAGCCGTTTGACCGAGGGGCCCGCTTGGGATGGCCAGCGGGTCCTGTTTACCCACATCCCGGCCAGCCGCATCATGGCCTACGACCCGGAGACCGGGGAGTGCAGCGTGTACCGCGAGAACACCAACCACACCAACGGCTTGGCTTTCGACGCCGAGGGCCGCCTCTACGGTTGTTGCTCCGGCGGGCGGGCCATCGTGCGTTTTGAACCAGACGGCACTACTACTACCATCGTGGACCGCCTGGACGGGAAAAGATTGAACACTCCCAACGACTTGGCCATCGACCGCCAAGGGCGCATCTGGTTCAGCAACCCTTGGAACGCTGTAAACATTGACCCCAGCGAACAACCGGAGATAGAGGAAAGGGACATTCTGCGGGCCGACCCCCAACCCGACGGCAGCTACTCCTGTCGGCGCATGACCTTTGACACCACCGGGGTCAACGGGCTGCTGGTGTCGCCGGATGACCGCAGCCTCTACATGATTCAGACTGATAACGAGCCCGGCGGCGTTAGAGAGCTCCGGTCTTATCCCATCCTAGATGACGGGTCTTTGGGCCAGTACATCGTGGTGCACCAGTTTGGGCAAGACCACCGCGGCCCGCAGCGCGGCATTGACGGCATGTGCTTGGACTCGGAAGGCAACATTGTCGGCACCGCCGGAAACTACGCCAGCGGCCCCGGACCGATGATCTACGTCTGGACACCGCAGGGCCGGGTACTGGAGACCTACCCCATGCCGGTGGGGGTGGATACACCCACCAACTGCGCCTATGGGGACGCCGACCTGAGCAGCCTTTACGTCACCACCATCGGAGGACACCTGCTCCGGCTGCGTAACACCGGCCGCCGGGGATGGATTATGTGGCCGCCGGCGCGGTAGCCGCAACCTGAGGGGCCAGGTTACGTTGAGTATCTTGGTTACCGGGTGCGCCGGTTTCATCGGGGCTAACGTGTCTCGGCTTCTGCTGGAGGCCGGTCACGCGGTGGAAGGGGTGGACAATCTAACCGACGCTTATAGCGTCGGTCTCAAACGATGGCGGCTTAGCGCCCTGAGCGCGTGCCCAGGGTTTTCGTTCCAACGCCTCGATCTCTCGGACATGGCTTTGTTGCGGTCCATGTTCCGGGACAAGGCCGGAGGCTGCGGTATATCTGCGATTGTCAATCTCGGCGCTTGGGCCGGCGTTAGGGCCAGCGTGGCCAATCCCCGGGTCTACTATGAGGCCAATACCCTGGGTACCCTCAACCTTTTGGAGTTGTGCCGGGAGTTCGGCGTCGGCAAGTTTATTCTCGCTTCAACGTCCAGCGTGTATGGGGCAGGGATGACGGGTCCGATTACCGAAGATGCGCCATCCAGCCGGCCGCTGTCGCCCTATGCCGCCTCCAAGAAGGCTGCGGAGACGCTGCTTTATTCATACCATTATCTTCACGGCATCGATGCCGTCGTGTTGCGCTATTTCACCGTATACGGGCCGGCGGGCCGTCCCGACATGAGCATCTTCCGGTTCATCCGCGGCATCGTCGAGGGTGAACCGATCACGGTCTACGGCGATGGCAGCCAGCAGAGGGACTTTACTTTCGTAAGCGACGTGGCGCAGGGGACCGTGGCCGCGCTCGCCCTCCAGGGATACGAGACTATTAACCTGGGCAACGATAGACCGGTAGTCCTCAATCGCATCATCCACCTGATAGAGAGGGCGGTAGGCCAAGTGGCGCGGATCGAATACCAAGAGAGGCACCCGGCCGACCCTATGATTACTTGGGCCGACATCAGCCGCGCTCGAAGCCTTTTGCAGTGGACTCCCGCGGTTGGCATCGAAGAAGGGATTAGCCGTACCGTCGGCTGGTATATGGAGCATCGCGGTTGGGCCAGAACCCTAAGATGATTCTTGGCTTCGTCTTTCGTTTTCACCGGCCCCGTGACGCTCATCAATCGCCGGGAGCAACTGTTCAGAGTTGGTGAGCGCACGGACACGGGACCGCTCATCCTGAGCGAAGCGCAGCGGAGTCGAAGGACCAATTCCCCTCAAATCTGAACAGTTACAGCCCTCTCCGTCGGCAGAGTTTGCCGATATTGACTGCGCGTCTTTGTTGCGGCCCCGGGCGATTACAGCGATGGCAATACCGGCCGCCGCCAACCAAAAAACTGTCAGTACCCAGGTTTCCCAGGACCAAGTTCTATAGTCGGGGAAGAACCCGGACAGGGCCTGGAACGGCGGAAACCCCATGTCAAAGGGGTCTACTACCATGGTTACTTCGCCCGCGTGGCCGGCCTGGGCCAGTCCTGCGGTAATCGCCAGACTGTAGACCCCCAGCGCCAACATCGCTGCCCGCACTCGCAGACCCGCTTGCCCCGCCACTAGGGCCAAGGGGATGACCAGCAGCGGGAACACCGACAAGAGGGTCCGGCCAGGGAACCACCAACCCATCATGGTTATCGCCAAGAAGACGGCAATTAGCAACTGAACGGCGATCAGCCCAAAGACCAAACGCCGCCCACCGTTTCCAAGGACCAACAGGGCTAGACCCGGTACTGCGAAAAGAAGGACCGGCGCCCAACGCCCTGCTCCGAACCGGCGGTCGACAAATAGTCCCCAAAGCCGGTAGGCCCGGTCTCCGAACTCGATGTGCTGGTCAACCACCTCTATAGAAGATAGTCCGGCGTAGACCACATTAACGTTGTACGGGGTTAGGCTGTCGAAGGTCGCTAGGTGGAACCAGACGAAGGCCGCTGCCGAAGCGCCGCCCAGAGCCACGAGGGCCACCCGGCCCGGCGCATCCGCCTGGTAAAGGAAGTAGCCCGCCAGCAACAGTGCCAGGGGCGCGTATTTTACACCGAGCCAGCAGACTGCCGACGCGCCAATCACTAGGTATAGCCCATCCAACGGCGTCAGTCCGCGTTTTCTCGTTACCATCAAGAGGCAGACCAACAACGCCAAGGCTGCGGGAAATTCCGGGTAGACCTCGGTGGAGTAGATGAAAGCGGTGGCCGACAGCCCCACTACTAACGTTACGGCCCAGCAGATGCCCGGGCGGCCCGTGAGGCGCTCCGCCAGCAAGAAAGCCAAGGCCATCGCGGCGGCGGCCATCAGCAGGAGTTGCACTTGTGCGCCAAGCAGCCCACCCAAGGCGAACCCAGGTATTAACACAACCGAGAGTCCCGGATTGTGCGGGCTAAGCAGTCTGCCGTCGGCAGAGGGGACCGATTGTTGCCATAAGCCGTCGGGGTGATCGAAAAACGACTCGTAGGACCTCGTCTCGTATTGGTTAACCAGGTCCAGGTCCCAGTCTTGGATAAGACTCTGGGTAGTCAGGAGGTAAAAGGGTTCGTCGCCCGAAATCGACGCCCCGCGACTGGCGCGAATATCAACGGAAAAGATGTAGGCGATGGACAACAAGAAAAAAAGGGCTGCTGCTTAGCGCAGCAGCCCCCTATCACGGCCAAGGGGTAATCGTTCAAAGTTGGTGAGCGCACTGACACGGAACCGCTCATCCTGAGCGCAGCGCAGCGGAGTCGAAGGACCGATTCCCCTCAAGTCTGAACAGTTACGCCAAGGCGTATCGCCCTAGTCACGGTATAATGCCGACCTCCCGTAGCAGCACCAGGGTGCCTTGCAAGTCGGTCAGAGCCCCCAAGTCAACGTCGGGAGGCTCCAATGACGAGAGGGGCGGTAATTCCCCTTCCGGTTCCACGCCAGCGATTAACGGGTATTCTTTGGTGGTCTCCGCAAAGTAGGTCTGAGCCGCGTCGGAAAGCAGAAACTCCACCAACCGTTCGGCCCCCTGGCGGTTCCCGGCATCCTTGATGATGCCGACACCGGCCACCAAGACCAGAGACCCCGGGTCTCCGCCGCCAAGGAAGTGGTTGCGGGCCCCAAACCCGGGGCCCTCTTCCTCCAAGAACCGCTGAAGATAGTAGTGATTTACGAACCCTACGTCCACTTCACCGCGGGCCACGGCGGCGACGGTGGTTATGTTGTTAGGGTAGGCCCGGGGCCCATTGGCGTTGATGCCCTCAAGCCAAGACCGCGCCGCTTCCTCACCCCACTTTACCCGGAACGCCGTAACGAAGGACTGGAAGGATGCGTTACGCGGCGCCCATCCGACGCGGCCCCGCCACTCCGGAGCGGTGAACCCCAGAATCGACTCGGGCAGGTCCTGCTGCGGGTCTATAGCCGATGTGTTGTATACCACGGTCCGGGCACGGCCGGAAGTGCCCACCCAATGGCCAACCGGCGACCGGAAACCTGGGTCTACCTTGGCGAGGAGCGCCTCGGGAAGTTCGGCAAGGAGTCCGGCTTTGGAAAGGCTGCCCAACGAGCCCGGGTCCTGTAAGAACACCATGTCCGCGGGCGTGTTTTCCCCCTCCTCCAGAATTGTGGATGCGATGGCGGTACTACCGGCATATTTGACGCGAACATCCATCCCGCTCTCTTCGATGAATGCCTCCAGCACCGGGTGCACCAAGCTTTGGGAGCGGCCCGAGTAGACAGTGAGGCTATCGCCTCCCCCACCCCCGCCGCAGGCGAGGGCGGCAGTTGTTGCCACCGCCAGCAAAGCGACGGCCAAGAGCAGAGACTGCCGGAAATGTAACCTTGTCATGCCCGTTCACCTAATCTTCTGCTGGAGTTGGTCACTGGAAGCTAGTGACGAGGTCCTCCGGCGTCAGGAAGAGCGCTGAGGCCGTTCCGTTGAGCGCGGCCAGAGCCGCGTCGCGTTGCGCTGCCGTCAGCTCGGCTGGCGGCGACTCAAAGTATGCGACTATCGCCTCGTCCGCCGCGGCGCTCGCCTTGGCAACGTCAGGCTGGATCGACATATAGAACGAGAGGCCCTCAACCAAAGCGGTGCCGGCATCATCATAGTTGCCGGCCTCTGCACGCTGCAGCGCTTGGCCCATGTAGCGCACCGAAGCGAGGTAAAAGATGGCGTTGAACCGCGAGTAAACGTCGAGCGCTGCGGCGTCGTAAGCGGTCTGGTCTTGGTCATCCGCCGCCTGCTGCGCCCGCGCCATCGCCTCGCGCAGCGGGATGTCGATTGTGCCCTCGCGTCCGAAGTTGGCCTCGCGGCTGCGTGCGGTGGCGGCCAAAGAGTTGGGGTACTCCCCATTCACTTCCTCGCCAACGTAAACCGCCCATGCCTCATCCACGAGGCGCGAGCTTAGCCTCTCACCGCCGAGAATCATATACCGCTTCGCCCAGTGGTAGATGACCCTCTGAATACCTTTCAGAATTGCCTGACGTCGCTGTGCCGGAGTGTACTCCTCCGCTGCGCCTCGCTTCCGGATCGCGTTGCTCACGGGTGTATCGAGGAACGTGTCGGACTCATAGTAGGCCGCCGAGTCCGGGAATTCGGTACTACGACCAGGACCGCGCGCAAACCCACGCAGCGTCCGGCTCGTGGGGCCGATGCGGGTGTGCGTACCTGCCTCGTACAGCAACATGATCTCGGCCGCCGGCAATGGCTGGCCCTGCTTCACCAGGTTCGTGAGCGTGACGATCTCTTGATAGTCCGTGGAAATCTTTTGGTAAATTTCCCGGTTCGTGGTCGGCGTATAGATGCCATCCGACTTGGTGGGGCCGCTGGTCTCTGCTGTGAGGCCAGCCGGGATAAACAACCCGCCCGCTGTGAGACCAGCCGGGATAAGCAACCCGCTCGCGGCGACGGCCGGACTGGGGACCAAGTCTACCTGGAAGTTGGACACGAGATCGTCCGGCGTCAGGAAGAGCGCCGAAGCGGTCCCGTTGAGCGCGTCCAGGGCTGCGTCACGTTGCGCTACCGTCAGCTCGGCCGGCGGCAACTCAAAGTACGCGACTATCGCCTCATCTGTCATGGCGCTCGCCTTGGCAACATCAGGCTGGATCGACATATAGGAATAGAGACCCGCGACCAAAGCGGCGCCGGCGGCGTTATCGTTACCGGCCTCAGCGTGTTGCAGCGCCTCTTTCAGGTAGCGCACCGAACCGAGGTAAAAGATGGCGTTGAACCGCGAATAGACGTCGCGCGCTGCGGTGTCGTACGCGGCCCGGTCCTGGTCATCCGCCGCCTGCTGCGCCCGCGCCATCGCCTCGCGCAGCGGGGTGTCGATTGTGCCATCGCGTCCGAAGTTGACCTCGCGGCTGCGTGCGGTCGCGGCCAGCGAGTTGGGGTACTCCCCGTTCTCTTCCTCGCCAACGTAAACTGCCCATGCTTCGTCCACTAGGCGCGAGCTTAGCCTCTCACCGCCGAGAATCATATACCGCTTCGCCCAGTAGTAGATGATGCGCTCGATGCCCTTCTGAATTGCCTCGCGCTGCTGTGCCGGGGTGTACTCCTCCGCTGCGCCTCGCTTCCGGATCGCGTCGTTCACGGGTCTATCGAGGAACGTATCGGACTCATAGTAGGCCGCCGAGTCCGGGAACTCTCCGCTGCGACCGGCACTGTTCGCGAACCCGCGCAGGGTCCGGCTCGTGGCGTCAATGCGAGTGTGTATACCCGCCTCGTACAGCAGCATGATTTCGGCCGCCGGCAATGGCTGGCCCTGCTTCACCAAGTCCGTGAGCGCGACTATCTCTTGATAGTCCGTGGAAATCTTCTGGTAGATTTCTCGGTTCGTGGTCGGCGTAAAGATGCCGTCCGACTTGGTGGGGCCGCTGGTCTCTGCTGTGAGGCCAGCCGGGATAAGCAAACCGCCGGTGACGGCGTCGCCATCACCCTGTGGCGAGGCTCCGGTGGAAGCGGTTGCAGGAGGAGTGACGGTGAAGGAGACGCTCATCCCAAGTTCGTAGTGGCTCTCCAGTTCCCCATCCTCTATCTCAGCGATATTACAGATGAGCAAATAGTTGCCGGGTTGGAGATTGAAAACCCCCGACGCCGCCGTGCCGGGCAAGAAAGGCTCGATCTCCCCAATCATATTGACTTGGTCTTCCGGCACCATCCCCTCCATCACGGGAAGCTCGCCCGGAGCCATATCGGTCCTGATGATCACCAACTCGTGGGGGTCGTCGGGTCCAACGTTACTGACAAGGAAGTAGACCGCGCCCGCTTCCACTTGGGTCTGCTCCGGCAAAATCTCCCACTCCTTGAGGGCCACGGTGACCTGCCGCGCTGCCGGGGGCCGCGGCTGCACCACGCCGGGCTCGGCCACACCCGTGGCCGTTACCACTCCGGGGCCGCTGACGCTGACCGAGCCGGTCTTCACTTCGGCGCCGGGGCCGCTGACTGAACCGGTCGCTGAAACACTGGCCGAAACGCTCACCGAACCGTCCTTGGGGTCGATGACCTGAATCCCCGGCCGGTCTTCACCATCGCCGTTGCCGCAAGCCACGATCAACAAGGTTAGAAGAATTGCCACCCCGGCGGTCCAGAAAAACCTCCTCCCCCGCTGTCCCTTGGTATCTTCCTGCATGGTCACCACTCTCCTATGGGTGTCTAGCCGTATTTGCCTTGCCCCGCGAGGCGGAGCATCCCGGCGGCTTACCGCCGGATTACGCCCGTAGCATCTGCCTGACCATCGCTAGGGGCACGCGCCATAGATACCTGGGGCCGATGAAAGACCTCCCCTTGGTGCGATGGCGGTAGGCGATTGGAACTTCACGCAGCCGCATTCCTTTCTTGAGAAGGTCCAGGGTCAGAACTTGGGCATAGTTGTAGTCGTGGATGATTTCGGCGCACTCCAAGGCACGGCGGGAAAAGGCCCGGAAACCGGTCTGCCCGTCGGTGATGCGGCGCCCGGCCGCGAGGCTTAGCAGGCCGGTGAAGATAAGGTTGGCGACGAGACGGAGGACGGGTTGGCGCTGGCGTGATCCCAAATAACGCGACCCCAGCACATAGTCCGCTTCGTCGGCGTCAATGGGCTTAAGCAGGTCCGGAATCTGTGAAGGTGGGTACTCGCCGTCGGCGTCGATATACACCGCCGCGCGAGCGTCAATGTCCCGCGCCGCCGCCAGGCCGGTCCGGAGAGCCGCCCCCAGGCCCCGGTTGGTATGATGGCGTACTACCAAGTCCGCGCCGTGCCTCCTAGCTATTTCCGCTGTCCCGTCCGTCGAGCCATCGTCGACGACGATGATATGCAGGTCAGCCAATTGATGGGTGGGCATCCGGGCCAGGGTGTCGGGCAGGTTTTCCGCCTCGTTGTGGGCCGGGACAATCACCGCCAAGGGCTTGGGTCCTCCGGCGTTTCCGGCCACCCCCAGCACTTGGCCCACCGACTGCAATGGAGGCCGGACTCCCAGGAAATAAGCGATGGTCGGAGCAACATCCATGACGGACCGGGGTTCGTCAGCCTTGCCGGACCGCTCCACACCCGCGCCCCACAGTATGCAGGGAACATAGGTCTCCGAAGGGCTCATGTGGCCGTGCCCACCGATGCCGATGCCTTGGCCGTGGTCTGATGTAACCAGCACCGTTGCATCGTCGAGGTAACCGGCGCTTTGGCACCAATCGAGAAAATCCTCGATGATGCGGTCCGTCGCCTCGATCTTCTCAAGGTATTCGGAGTTATAGCTGCCCCGGGCGTGTCCGGTCTGGTCAACGCTCAGCAATTGCACCACCAACAGGTCCGGGTCGTCGCGTTCCATGACGGCTCGGGCTCTGGCAACCAGGGCGTTGTCAATATCGTCGTTGTGCGTAACCGCGGTCACCGTCTCCACGTTGTCGTCACCGAAGGCGTCGACCAGATGCGCGATGCCCACCAGCTTGCCCGTCATCCCGGCATTGCGTAACGAGTCGAATATGGACTCGCACTTCACCCCCAGACTGGGCACGAAGTTACTGCGCATACCGTGGGCTTTGGGTGGTGCGCCAGTGAACATGGAACTAAAGCCGGTTACCGTCCGGGCGGGGTACACCGTCGCCGTGTTAAGGTAGTCCACCCCCTCTTGGCGGAGACGGTCGATACAAGGCGTGTTTGCTTCTAGCAGCCGGTCCGTCCGGCACCCGTCGATGACGATGGTTATGAACCGTCGGCGCCGGCCCTTCGGCAAGCTCAGGACAGGACCGTCGGCGATGAGCCGCGTCGGCGACAATGCCGGAGCGGGCGGCCAAGTGAAAAACCATTGGTGGACCAGCAGAGTTGCAACTCCCAACGCCAGGATAAACCCCTCTACCGCGATTACCGTGTCCAGCCCAGGGCGTTCAACCATCATCAGGAAAGCCAAGACCAGCAGCAGGGTCTTCGGGACCTGCTCCAAGAAGTTGCCGCTGGTGGGGTCGGGGTTTTCCAGCACCAGCCGCCAGAATCTGGTGAAATTGGTCCACGGCGTACCGATGCGCAAGTGGTAGTAAACCGTCCCCCAGAGGAAAACCGTGAATGTTAAGTAGAGGCCCAATACCAACGCCACCGCGGCCAAGTCAATGAAGCGAAAGGCCGCCAAAAATACGGCTAAGAAGACCCACAATGCGGCCCGCAGCTTGAGAGGGAAATCGAAGCGATAGAACAACAAGAAGAGGGGGGTCAGAGCGACGAGGGCAATGCCCGCCTTGGGCCAGTAGCCCGCGTCTCCCAAATGAGGCAGGCTTAACAACCCAAGGATGCCAATGACAAACACCGGTGTGAAAGGCTTGCCTTCGTTGAATACGTTCCAGAGACGCGCCGCCAAGACCTCGAAGCGCGAGGCCGCCTTAGCGCCGTCTGCTGTTCCCCGAAAACCTTTTAGGACATTAAACCCCGGCAAGGGCCTGATGGCGACCAGGGTAAACGCCAGAGCCACGGTATAGGAGTAACCAAACTTCAGGCCATGGGTCAGCACCGCCAGCGCTAGGCCCTCCTCCCACGGCACCCCGTGAGCGTATAACGCTCCGGTCATTACGGCCTCGTAGACGCCGATTCCGCCAGGGGTTACGTGGAACACTTGAAATACGATGGTGAAGGCGGTGACCGCCACCGCGGCGGCAATCGAAAGGTCGACGCCGAGAGCCTTTGCGGCGACTATTATCACGCTGGCTTCCAAGACCCAACTGGGGAGTGTCCACAGCGCCGCACGTGCTATCCGTCCCGCCGACACCTGCCGGAGTTGGGACTGGAATACCCCAAATCGGCGCCGCAGCGGCCCCGGCAACCACGCTCCGCTCCCCCTGAGCCTGTCGAAGGGCGCCCGACGCAAAAGGACTAGTGCCGCTCCCCCGCCCAACACCACCACCGCCGGTAAAGCCAGGCCTTGCAACCAAGGCCCTCCGCCGGCGGAAAGCGATACTAGGGGCCCAACAACCGACGCGATAGCTATGAGGGCAACGAAGTCCAACATCCGGGCGATGGCTGTGGTAGTCGCGGCTTCTGCTATCGGCACCCCGCATCTCGCCGCCAGTACTGGCCGGACCAACTCGCCCAGCTTGAATGGCGCAAGATGGTTCGCCAATAATGCGGCTTGAATAGCAACGAATAATCGGAAAATGCTAGTCTGATGGGTGATTAGGGTCCGCCAAGCAACCGCTCTGAGCCAGAACGCTCCCGAGTATGCGGCGACGAGCGCAACCAGTAATAGCGGCTGGGCGCGAAATTCAGGCAGCGCGGCTTTCAACTGGCCCCAATCGGCGAAGAAGATTGCCAGGAGGGAGGCCGCTGCGACGAGTGTTAAGGCCAGAATGGCGCGCGGTGCTGACAGTGCAGATAGGTGTTTGAGTTGTTTGATAAGAGGTGTTTCTTGAGACTCCAGTCCCGATGGTGCTGAGGCTGTTCTATTACGCGGGTGCGGCGAATCCATCAATATTTGTACCGTACTTCCGTCAGAAAGGGTATACACTGGTTGATGAACGCAAGGGCAAGATATATCATCATCATGTGTATATGTCAATACGCTATATATATTAACGAAACCTACGGCGTGTACTGCTACTGCGGTCGTATTAGCCAAGCCCAGGTACGCAGCTACGACAGTAGAATCCAGCGTGAAACGGTGAACATCGAACACCCAGGAGGAGGCAGCAATTGGAAATCACCGTCGTGGGACTGGGTCACTTGGGGACAGTGGCCGCCGGTGGGCTTGCTATGGCGGGCCACCAGGTGACGGGAGTAGACATCGATGGCCGGCGTATCCAGAAACTGAGATCGGGCGAGGCGCCCCTTTACGAGCCTGGGCTTGAGACTTGGGTCAGGAGCGGGGTTGACCAGGGTAATTTACGGTTCTTTCATCTAGACGAATTCGCTGGCCCCTTGGGCGATGTTGTCCTAATTGCCACTGGCACGCCCGCTACCGGAGATGGGAGCGCCGACCTGCGCCAGGTACGGGTTGCATTGGCTTGGATCAAGGGCTTGAAGCCGGAGAATCTTGTCTTGGTGATGAAGAGCACCGTGCCGCCGGGCACCGGCCGGACGGTGCTGCAACAAGAACTGAAGGGAATGGATGTCCAGTACGTCGCCAACCCCGAGTTCCTCCGGGAAGGAAGGGCCTTGGCAGACTGGAAATCGCCCGACCGGATCGTGGTCGGGGCTGAGACGGGCGCCGGGCGGTCCGTTGCTGTCGTGAAAGAGATGTACTCGGGAGTCAGAGCCCCTTACTTGGTAACCGATATTACCAGCGCCGAGATGATCAAGTATGCCAGTAATGCCTTTTTGGCGACGCGGATTTCCTTCATCAACGAAATCGCTTCCCTCTGCGACCAAGTTGGAGCCTCGGTTGACGCGGTGAGTAGCGGCCTGGCTATGGACACCAGGACCGGAAGCAAAATCCATGCCGGTGTCGGCTACGGAGGGTCATGTTTCCCGAAAGATGTCCGGGCGCTCGACTATCTGGCCTTGGCCAGTGGGGTAAACGTAGACTTGCTGAGGTCGGTAATCAGCATCAACAACCGGCAGCGCCTGCTGCCGTTGCATACGCTTCGCGCACGGTTCCCCGGGGCAGTCGCCGGACTGCACGTAGGTATATTGGGACTGGCTTTCAAGCCGGACACCAGCGACGTTCGGGACGCCGCATCCTTGGACCTAATAAGGGCCTTGGTCGATGAGGGGGTGAAGGTCCGGGCGTTCGACCCCCAAGCGAACGAGCCAGCCCGTGACTTATTGCCGTCGACGGTCAATTTCGTCGATGGCCCCGCAGAAGCCGCCCAGGGAGCTCAAGCGCTGGTGCTCTTGACGGAGTGGACGGAGATAGTCGAAGCTGACTGGAAGCAGATGGCGGCGCTCATGTGCCCGCCCAAGTTCCTATTCGACGGTAGAAACGCCCTTGAACCCGGAGCGATGGCTGAGCTTGGCTTTGAGTACACCGGGGTGGGCAGAGGTCAGGTGATGAGCATGGCATCCCCAAAGCTGTAGAACCGGTACTTGCGTTCGATAGCCTCCGCATAAGCGGCCAGAATGGCCTCTCGTCCGGCGAAGGCCGACACCAGCATCAGCAGGGTGGACTTGGGCAGGTGGAAGTTGGTCACCAAGGCGTCCACCGCTTGGAAGTGGTAGCCGGGAAGGATGTATAAGTCCGTCTGTCCGGTAGTCGGCTCAACTTGGCTTCGGCCGCGCTGCCGCATGGTTTTAGCCGCTTGCTCCAAGACCCGCACCGTAGTAGTCCCTACCGCCACTACCCGCCGCCCCTCGGCTCGTGCCCGGTTCACCGAGTCTGCCGTCGGAGCGTCCAAGTGGAAATACTCGGTGTGCATCTTATGTTGGGCGGGGTTTTCCGCGTGTACCGGGCGAAAGGTGTCCAGTCCAACGTGAAGAGTTACGAAAGCCTGCTCCACCCCGCTCTCGGTGAGCCGGTCCATCAAGGCCCGGGTAAAATGCAAGCCGGCGGTGGGCGCTGCCGCACTGCCGGGTTCCCTGGCATAGACTGTTTGGTACCGCTCGGGGTCTTCCAAGCGTTGATGGATGTAGGGAGGCAGCGGCGCCTCGCCTAGCCGCAGTATTGATTCTTCAGACTCCAAGCGGACTGTTTTCGTGCCGTCCTCCCGCGATTCCAGGACCTCTACTTCTAGGGACTCCAGAACAATCTTGTCGCCGGGCCGCAACCTTCGGCCCGGCTGCGCCAGAGCCTGCCATACCCCGGGCGCTTCACGCCGCAGCAGCAACAGTTCCACCTTACCGCCGGAACCGGCCCGCCGCCCCCGCAGCCGGGCCGGGATCACCCGGCTCTGGTTAAACACCATCAGGTCGCCGGGGCGAAGGTAATCTAGGATGTCCTGAAAGCTGCGATGCTCGGTGCGGCCCGTCGCCCGGTGCAATACCAGCAAGCGCGAACCGTCCCGGGGTTCTAAAGGGGTCTGGGCGATGAGTTCCGGAGGGACCTGGTAGTCGAAGTCGTTAGTACGCATGGCGGGATGCAATCGAGCGGGTATGTCGTGCCGCTTCGCCTTCTAGAAGCTGGCAGAAACCGATCGCCCTGGGCCCCTCTTCTTTATTTAAGAGCACGTTTCAAAAGTCCCTTCTCCTTTTGGGGAGAAGATTAGGATGAGGGGGAATGATTGACGACCTCCAAGGTACTCTACAGCGAGAATGGCCCTCTCCCAGAGGGAGAGGGAACCTTCGGAAACACCCTCTAAGGCAGGTTGTGGGGCCCGTGGATGCTGATGCGGGTAGCGGCCAGGGTGTTGACCAATAGCATGGCGATAGTCATGGGGCCGACTCCCCCGGGTACGGGAGTGATGGCCCCGGCTTTCTGCGACACCGCTTCGAAGTCCACGTCACCGGCCAAGCGGTAGCCCCGCTTGCGGCTGGAGTCCTCCACCCGATTGATGCCGACGTCGATAACCACCGCGCCCTCCTTGACCATGTCGGCAGTAATCATGTGGGGTTGTCCGGCGGCGGCCACCAGAATGTCGGCTTGGCGGGTGATACTCGGCAAGTCCCTGGTGCGGGTGTGGCAGACCGTGACCGTGGCGTTGGCCCCCTCCTGTCGCTGCATCAGCATTACCGCCAGCGGCTTGCCCACAATCTCGCTGCGGCCGCAGACGACCACGTTCTTTCCGGCGGGATCGTACCCGTTGCGGAGAAGTATTTGCTGTATGCCGGCAGGAGTGGCGGGCGGGAACTGGGGCCGCCCTTGTAATAGCAACCCGGCGTTGTAAGGGTGCAACCCGTCTACGTCTTTGCCGGGGTCCAAGGACGCAATGATGTTGCGGTCGTTGATAGTCTCTGGCAAAGGAAGTTGGACCAAGATGCCGTGGAAGCGCGGGGCGCGGTTTAATTCGTCCACCAAGCGGAGCAATTCCGCTTCGGTGGCGCTGGCAGGCAGGTTAAAGCTGTTGCTGAAGATGCCCACTTCCTCACATGCCCGGCGTTTGTTGCGCACGTATACTGCCGAAGCCGGGTCGTCGCCCACCAGCACGGCGGCCAGACCGGGGGTGACCCCATGTTTCTGCTTGACTTCGGCCACGCCGTCCGCCACTTCGGCCCGCACTACTTTGGCCAAGGCGGCCCCATCGAGGATATTGGACATGTCGTTTACGGAACCTTCCCCGTGTTCTGAAGTCACAGTGAAACTAAACCCGGTTATGGAATTGGCGCCCAGATTGGCTCAATAGGCCAATTCTAGCACCGGCCCGGCGCCCCCTCAATGACCGGTGACGGCGTTCTCCATTGACCGAAGATTGATTGACAGTCAATCCCGCCCCCACTACACTCGAATCCGATGGCCTTTTTCTTTATTCAAATGGCCGATCCCCAGTTCGGCATGTTCGCCTCCTTGAGTGGCATGGAAGAGAGCCGAATCTTGGAGCTTCGCCAACGCAGGGGTTGGAAAATTCGTCCCTCGCCCAAAATCACCGGCTTCGCCGATGAGACCGCGCTCTACGAGAAAGCCATCGCCGCGGTCAACCGCCTTAACCCGGCCTTTTCGGTGGTGTGCGGCGACATGGCCCAGGACTATGACCAGCCCGATCAGTTGGCCGAGCTACGGCGAATCACTGGCGGCCTCAAAAGCTGCATTCCCATCTACTGGGCCCCCGGCAACTGGGATGTAGGTAACCGGCCTACCCCCGAGTCTTTGGCCCGGTACCGGGGCGACTATGGCAGGGACTACTACTCGTTCGAGTACGAAAACACCTGCTCCATCGTCCTAAATAGCTCCTTGGGCTTCGACGATTCGCTAGTTCCCGGGGAATGGGCCCGTCAGGTGGAATTCTTACGGACTTCCCTGCAAGAGGCTCGGGCAAAAGGAAGGTCTCATATCGTAATATTCCTGCACCATCCACTCTACGCCGAGCGGCCCGACGAGGAGGATAGCTGGGCGGCCGTGGCCCGAGACAAACGCCAAGTCCTGCTGGACTTGTTTGTGGAATACGGGGTCTCGGCCGTGTTTGCCGGTCATTGGCACCGCTGTCACTCGGCGGACTACCAGGGCGTGCAGATGGTCACCACCGGCGCCGTGGGTTATCCCTTGGGAGATGACCCTTCGGGCCTGCGAATCGTCAAAGTATTTCCAGACCGGATAGAGCACCAATACTACGGCTTGGACGCCTTACCGGAAAGGGTTGACTTGTAGAGGGTGTGTTAAAAGTCCCTTCTCCTTGGGGAGAAGGTTAGGCCTGTCCTGAGCTTGTCGAAGGGATCAGGGGAGATTTCTGACGGCAAACAAAGCTGACTACTGAGAATCACCCTCACCCGGTCCTCTCCCTCAAGTGAGAGGGAACCTTTGCACACACCCTCTAATAAACGCTTTAATACTCTAGGATTAAAGAGGAGGACAAGGAAATGCCGCTAGACCCGCAAGCCCAGGCTGTTTTGGACCAAATCGAGGCTCTGGGGCTGCCGCCCAATCATACTGTTTCGCCGGAAGAGGCCCGGGCTAACATGGCGGCCCGGCCCAGACCCGAAGGCCCGGCAGTCGCCAAGGTGGAAGACCGCACCATCACCAGCGGCGGAAGCGAGATTCCGGTGCGCATCTATACCCCCGCCGGAAGCGGCCCCTTCCCGGTGCTGGGCTGGTTTCACGGCGGTGGTTGGGTAATCGGCAACTTGGAGAGCGCCGACCCGGTAGCCCGCGAGCTAACCGTTGGCGGCGGCTGTGTCGTCGTATCGGTCGACTACCGGCTGGCGCCCGAAGCCAAGTTCCCGGTCCCCTTCGAGGACTGCTTTGCCGCCACCCAGTGGATTGCCCAAAATGCGGCCAGCATCAATGCCGACCCTTCACGCATCGCGGTGGGCGGCGACAGCGCCGGCGGCAACTTGGCGGCAGCGGTATCGTTGGCGGCCCGCGACCGGGGCGGCCCCTCCTTGGTTTTCCAGTTGTTGGTGTACCCGGTCACCCACCGCGAGTTCAACACCGTTTCCTACCGGGATAACGCCGACGGCTACATGCTGACCACCGACGGCATGAAATGGTACTGGGACCAGTACTTGAGCGCCGACGCCGATGCCTCTAACCCGTATGCCGCGCCCTTGGCCGCCGCCGATCTGAGCGGGCTGCCTCCGGCCTTGGTGATCACCGCCGAGTTCGATCCCTTGCGGGACGAGGGGGAAGCCTACGGTCAAGCCCTACAAGCAGCGGGGGTGACTGCTGCCACCACCCGGTACGATGGGATGATCCACGGCTTCTTTGGCATGAGCGCCGCCGTGGACAAGGGCCGACAAGCCGTCGACCAAGCAACGGCAGCCCTGAAGGCGGCCTTTGCCGCGACTGCGGAGGCCGCAGCCCGGTAGGAGGTGTTCACCCCTGGCTGTCGGCCACTGCCAGAAGCTGGGCTTGGCCCGGGGAATAGCCCCGGGCCCTTCTCCAGATCATAGCTACCGATAACGTGGTTATGTGTTCACCCAAACCTGCGCACAATCGATTTAGTCCTTCACCCTTAATGTTTGCCGCCCAAATGTTGAATAACGTAGAAATTTTGGTAAAAGAACGTCAGCCTAAAATTGTAATGTCCTCGTGGCTCCAGTATGGTATCTTGGGTGAAGACGGTAGCAATACTGATGGTCACCGGCAACTATGCCGACGGCTTTACGAAGTGGTCCGTATCGCTTCTACTTTTACTCTTACGATTGTCGCGAGCCGCGACATATGCACGTAGACCGAGAGAACCAGAGTTCCAAATTCTGGCTGGATCCCGTATCACCTTGGCCGCAAATCACGGCTATAGCCGCAGAGAGTTACGTGACATCGAAACTATCATGCGTGATCATTTGGGAACTTTGAGAGATGAATGGGACGCCTTTTGCAGTGGTGACACTGACCATGCCCAGAGTAGTTAGTGCCACAGTGACAGACGATACCCTGTCTGTAGACTTCGAAGACGGTCGTACAATCGCTGTTCCCATCGTCTGGTATCCGCGCTTGGCTTTTGCCACACCAACCGAGCGTGCCGATTTCCGGATTGGCAGCGCAGGCTATGGAATTCATTGGCCTGGACTCGATGAGGATATTGGCGTGGAAGGTCTGCTGCTTGGCAAGAAGTCTACCGAAAGCCCCGCCTCGTTCCAGCAATGGCGCAAGGCCCGGAAGTCTCAAGGAACTGCCTGAACACCACTTAACAGCGGATGGCCAGATGCAGGGGCGCTAGGGGGGTGGTTCGACCTCGATGACGGCCGCTTCCGGGGGAATATCTAGCGCGGCCAGACGCTTCTTCCTTGCCGCCGGCCACAGTAGGCGGGGAGCATATTGGATTTAGCGCTAGCTCTTGGTGGGAGGGCCGATTGGTCTATACGGGACAATCTCTTAAACGGTTTGAAGACCCCAGGCTGCTACGAGGCGAGGGAGCCTTCGTGGACGACATGAAGCTGCCGGGAATGCTTCATGCCTGTTTCCTGCGCAGTCCCCACGCCCACGCCAACATCCTGGTGGTCGACGCCTCGGCGGCCCGCAGCATTCCGGGCGTGATGTCGGTCCTCACCGGCCAAGACATCGCCGGAAAGGTCAAGGATGTGCCGTCCCGGTACATGCGGGAACTGGAAGGGGTCAACGTTCCGGAGCATCCCGCTCTGGCCAGGGACAAAGTGTGCTACGTGGGTCAACCGGTTGCGGTGGCGGTCGCCCAGGACCCCTACGTAGCCAAAGACGCCTTGGAATCTATTCGGGTATCTTACGAGGTCCTACCTCCCTTGATAGACCCTCGGGAAGCCGCCGATGAAGGCTCGGCCCCAATCCACGAAAGCCTGGGCAGCAACGTGGTCATGCGGGTACGGGCGGGAAGGGGAGACTTGGCATCCGCCTTTGCCAAGGCGGACCGCACCGTCCGGGGGAGTTACGACGTACCCAGAATATCGGCGGCGCCTATGGAAGGCCGGGCCTCGCTGGTCCAGTACGAGCCTGAGGAAGACCAGCTAACCCTTTGGGCCTCTACCCAGACGCCGTTCAAAAGCAAGACCCATTTGGAACGGCTGCTGCCCCGGCCGCCGGCCAATATCCGGGTCGTCGCCCCGGACGTTGGCGGCGGCTTCGGCCAGAAAGTCGAGGTCTGGCCCGAAGACTTGGCGCTCAGCTACCTGGCCATCGAGTTGGAGCGTCCCATAAAGTGGGCCGAGGAACGCTGGGAAAACCTGCTGGCGTACCATGCCCGAGGTTACGTCGGCGAAGTGGAGGCGGCGGTCCAGAATGACGGGTCTATCCTGGGTATGCGGCTTCGTATAATCGCCGACGTGGGCGCCTACTTCCTGACATCCACTCCCGGCCCTCCGGTCAACGCTGTCCGCCGCTGTGCCGGGCCCTACGCCATCCCCGACATGGATGTGGAGGGTCTCAGCGTTATTACCAATAAGCCCTCCACCGGACCGTACCGGGGCGCCGGTGGTCCTGAAGGCGCGTTCTTTATGGAGCGCACCGTCGACTTGATAGCTCAAGAGTTGGGGCTGGACCCGGTGGAAGTCCGCCGCAAGAACCTCATCCCGTCTGACGCCTTCCCTTACACCACCGCCACCGGCCTTACCTACGATTCCGGGAACTACACCCCGGCCTTGGATGAAGCGCTGGAGTTGGCCGAGTACTCTCGTTTTCGTCACCTTCAGGCGGAGAGAGCGGCCAGCGACCCTCTGATCGGTATCGGCGTAGCCACGGTGGTCAAAGCGTCGGGCGGCGGCGGCGCGATGCTGAGCAGCATCGCCCGGGTCAAGGTAGAGCCCAACGGGCAAGTCAAAGTTTATACCGAGGTATCTCCCCACGGCCAAGGCACCGAAACGACCTTCGCCCAAATCGCGGCCGATGAGCTTGGAGTGAGCATAGAGTCGGTGGAGTTGCTCCACGGAGACACCAATGACCTCCCGTGGGGGCAGGGGACCTTTGCCAGCCGGGGATTGAGCGTGGGCGGCTCGGCCATGCACCTGGGCTTACAGGAAGCCCGCCGGAAATTGGCGCTAGTCGCGGGCCATATTCTTGAGTGTTCCCCCGAGGATGTGGTCTTCGAGAACGGCACAGTGTTCAACATGCAGGACCGGGAGCAAGCGATGTCTTTCGCCGAGTTGGCGTCGGCAGCCCATGACGCAGACCGGCTGCCCCCCGGCCAGGAGACGGGCCTCGAATTTCAGACCGAGTTCACCTTGCCCAACAACCCCTTTGGCTTCGGCGCCCACATCGCGGTGGTAGCGGTGGACCCGGACACCGGAAACGTCGAGTTCTTGCGTTACGCGGCGGTCCACGACAGCGGCAAGGTGATTAACCCGGTGCTGTTCGAGGGACAGGTACACGGCGCTTTGGCCCAAGGACTGGGTCAAGCTCTCACCGAAGTGACCGGGTACAGCCCCGACGGCCAGCCGTTGAACAGCACCTTCATGGACTACGGTATGCCCTTGGCCCAAGACATGCCTGATTTCAAGCTCGGATTTACGGAGACCGCGTCGCCGGTCAACCCCTTGGGCGTCAAAGGGATCGGAGAGTTGCCCACGGTGGCGGCCCCGGTTGCGGTGGCCAACGCGGTGATGGACGCTCTCTCCGCCGCCGGGGTGCGGAACATCGACACCCCGCTTACATCCACCAGAATCTGGCACGCCTTGCGAGACGCGGCAGGCTGAATACCTAGTTTTTCTAACGTCCTCGGCCCCGGTCGCAACTCTGCGTTGGCCGTAACTCGGTGGGTAAATCTATCCCGGCGAAGTAAGCAAGTTCAGCGGGAGGCGATAGCGATGACAGTATTAGTCTTGGGCGGCACCGGATTCATTGGCACGCGGGTAATCCGAAGGCTGGTCGAACGCGGCGAGAACGTCGTCTGCATGGACATCAACCCCAGGGCCGCCTCATTCCCCGGACTGGAAGACCGGGTGAGCGTCCGGTACGGCGACATCACTCAATTCGAGGACGTCGTGAAGGCCGTGTTGGCGGCTGAGCCGGACCGGATCATGAACCTAGCCTACCTGCTGGGTAGCGGAGACGACACGCCGCACTTTACGATGCGGCTCAACGTCTTAGGGATGGACAACTGCTTCGAAGCCGCCCGGGTCTGTGGCGTGGACCGGGTAACCTACGCTAGCTCCGTGGCCGTCAGCGGCCAGCAGAGTAATTTCGGCGAGCGGTTGGTTAACGAAGACGAGCCCACCTACGGCACCAGCCAATACGCGGTCCACAAGATTTTCAACGAGTTCCAAGCGGCCCAGTTCATCAACAATTACGGCATGTCCATTACCGGAATCCGTCCGGCCAACGTGACCGGTCCGGACAAAGTCCGGGGTTCCACCGACCACGTCCAATGCGTGACCTTGCCGGCCGCCGGGCAGCCGGTCACTTTCCCCAAGAAGGACTACATGCGGCTGCCGGTGCACGTGGAAGATGTGGCCGAGGCCTTCGTCCGCGTAACCTTGGCCGATTCCAGCTATTACCCCATCTACAACACCGGGGGTACCCCCATCAGCTTGGGGGACTTGGCCGACCTCGTCCGCGGTTTCCTGCCTGATGCCCGGATTAACTTTGAAAGCGACGGTGGGCGAGAAGATTCGGGCAACTTCCTAGTGGACAACAGCCGGTTGCTGGGAGAGTTCGAGTTGGAGTACCCGCCCTTTGAGTCCCGGGTCTTGGAGATAATCAACGACGTGCGCCAGGACGAAGGGCTTCCTCCGGTGGGGTGACGGGTGGCCGATGGCTAGTGGATAGTGGCCGGTGGCCAGTCACCTGTCACCCTGAGCCGGTTACCTGTCACCCTGAGCAAAGCGAAGGGTCTAAATCCCTTGAGCGTGCTGCTGCCCAGGCATTTTAGATTCCTCACTCCGTTCGGAATGACGGGGCGGGCTATAATTGGTTTTTAGACATCCTCTTAAACTGGACAACGGAGCATTTGATGAGGATTGACGTTCACACCCACGTCTGGCCCGACCGGATTGCTGGCGTGGTATTGGAAAATATGGCCGGCGACTTTGGCTACCAGCCGGTGTCCACCGGCACGGTGGCTGCCGTCGAAGCCCACATGACGGCCTCGGGGGTCGACAAGTCCATCGTTCTTGGGGTAACGGAGCGGGCAGATCAAGTACGGGGCGCCAACGACTGGCTTATCAGCATCCAAAGCGACCTGCTGGTCCCCTTTGGCGCAATCCATCCCGGCATAGAGGACAAAGCCGGCGAAGTCCGCCGCCTACGGGACAATGGCATCAAGGGAATCAAGCTGCACCCGCTGGCGAACCAGTTCTATCCCGACGACCCGGACATGTTTCCGGTGTACGAAGAGATGGGCGAGAACATGGTGCTGGAAATCCACACCGGCCGTTGGCCTCAGACCAAAGCGGGCGACATCGTTTACTCGGCGCCCGAGCGCGTGATGAACGTGGTCCGGCAATTCCCCCGCTTGAAGGTGATCGCTTTGCACTTGGGCGGCTTCTACATGCTGGACGAAGCGGAGCGGGAGCTGATCGGCAGAGAAAACGTTTTCATCGACACCACTTGGCCTCCCTCGATTAAAGAGGTGGGGGCCGAGACGTTGACCACCATTATCAACAAGCACGGCGCCCATAAAGTGTGCTTCGGCACCGACTTCCCTCTGGCCAGTCAAGTAGACGACTCCGAATTCATTCAGGGGCTATCGGTCTCGGATGGAGACAAGGAACGTATCCTGGGCGAGACGGCCCGGGAACTTATCGGCTTGTAACCGTAAGGAACACCAACATGGCAGCAAACCGAATTCCGCAAGCAAGGCAGGTGGACCGGGTACCCTCGATGACGGTGCCCTTGGACGCGGCCCAAGAGTCCCGGTTCCAAGGCTTGGTCGAGGAAGTCACGATGGTCGATGTCCACCAGCACCCCTTTGTGCTGCCCGAAGATATGGGCCTGTTTATCGACTATCTGCGCACCAACAGCTATAGCTGGGGGTACGAAGCGGTCAAGCACGGAGGGTGGTCGGCGGTGACCACCGCTAATATTTTCCGGGGCTTGGTCAACGCCCGGGATATGTCGTTTATCGAGTATGACGACGTATTGGCGGAAGTTAGTATGATGCTGGCCGACTTGAACCTGCAACAGGACGTGGTCAAGGTCGGCAACGCCAACGATATTGAGGCGGCCAAGCAGCAGGGCAAGGTCGGCTTCCTGCCCACTTTGGAGCACCTGGCCATTGGCTATCAATTGGACCGGGTGGACACCCTGTACAACGTGGGAGTCCGCTTGGCCGGGTTGACCTACTTCCGCAAGAACTACATCGGCGACGGGATGTACGAGCGGAACGACGGCGGCCTCAGCGACTTCGGCATTGAGGTGGTCCATCGAATGAACGACTTGGGCATGGCCGTCGACCTTTCCCATGCGTCTTTCAGGACGGCCATGGACGCCATCGAGTTCTCTGCGGCGCCGGTGGTTTTCAGCCACAACGCCGCTTATGGCCTCCGGCCGGTGCGGCGGACCCGAAAAGATGAGGAGCTTCTGGCCTGCGCCAACAAGGGCGGGCTAATCGCCATCACCGCAGTGCCCAATTCCCTCAGCGACGACCCGGAGCAGACCATCGAGTGCGTCTTGGACCACTACGACTACATGGCCCGATTGGTGGGGGTCGACCACGTGGCCATTGGGACCGATACGGTCATTGGCGATCACGTGGGGTTCCACCGCACCATGATGGGCCGAGACGGGCCAGGGGAGTTGCCCGCCCCTTACCTGAACGGCTTGGAATCCCCCGCCGACGGTAAGAACATTATCCGCGGCCTATTGTCGCGGGGCTACAGCGATACCGACGTTAAGAAGGTTGTCGGGGATAACGCTTTGGACTTCTTCCGGCGAGTGATGACCTAAACCAAAGCCAAGGTGAAACCTGCATATACGTTGGCTAGAATCAGGGAGGTATAGCGTCAGGACGGGGAACAGACTGAGTGGGGATGGTGATGGGTATGAGGGGGATAAGACCGGACTTGGAACGGTGGCAGTTGGACTTGGCTGGTGTGCGCAGCAGGATGTACCTGGCGCCGACGCCTCGGGAAAGAGAACGGTGGCACGCTCTGTGGCTCCTGTGCCGGAACATGACCGCCTCGGCCACCGCCCATGCACTGAGCCGGGATGCTCACACCATCGGCAGATGGGCCACCGCCTTCAGCGAGGGAGGTCCGGCGGCCCTGATCTTCGAGCAGTCCGGTGGTTCCCCCCCGCCCTCGAAGAGGCGCAGCAGGCGGCGTTGAGTGCCGCGGTGCAGGAGTTGCCCGCCAAGTCGGGCATCGTCATGGCCAACTGGAACTGGAAGGTGGTGCGGCTGTTTGCCTCGGAGCGCTTCAGTATCAGCCTGAGCCGCAGCTCTTGCCTGAACTATCTGCACCGTCTGGGATTCGCGTTCAAGCGCCCCAAAAAGCGTCTGCTCAAGGCTGATGCGGAGAAACGGGAGGCCTTCGTGGAGGAGTACGCCGCCTTGGCATTCCAATCTCAAGAATCCGGGGAAAAGATATTCTTCGCCGACGAGGCCCATTTCCGTGCGGACGCCGAACTGCGGGGCAAATGGGTGCTCCGGGGAGAGCCAGCCTTGGTGGACTCGACTAGCCCGCGCTACGGAGAGAAGGCCAGCTACTATTCGGCGGTGTGCCTGGAGACCGGCCAGGTGGAGTGGATGGAACTGGAGGGGAACAGCAACTCAGGAACGTCGGCAGCCTTCCTGGAGCAGTTGAGGGAGAGGCACAGCGGTCGGCTGAACGTGATCTGGGACAACGCGCCGGCCCACCGGGGATACGCGGTGCGGGAATGGCTGGGCAAGCCCGGAGTGAACCTGCGGCTGGTGAACCTGCCGGGATACAGCCCGGACTTCAACGCTGACGAGGCCATCTGGGGCTGGGCGAGAGAGGAGGCCACCGGAAATCTGTGCTTGGGGACCAAGGAACTGGTTCAGGAGAGGGTCGGGAACTTCTTCGATGGGCTGGCCGGGCGGAAAGAGGAGGTCAAGCGCCGCTGCCGGACCATCCTGCAATCAAGAGCAGAGGGGCTCCCGCGTAACCCTCGTACCGATCCCCACCACCGGCCATATGTACATCCCACCTTGGCTTTAGTTTAGGGGCTCGGCTGGCGCTGCCCTAGATAGGCCAGCCCCCCTCGGATACGTCAACCCGGTGGCCCTCGGGGTCCCGAATCCAACTTTCGGCGACCGCGCCGTAGGTGTTGGCGTTGGCCGTGGTCTCGGCGGACTCTTCGATAGCTTTGACGCTGTCTACCTGAAACCCAAAGTGGTTTATCCCCCAGGGCATGTCCGGATTGGATATGAGGGCTACCCCGACGAAGCCGTCGGATAAGTACACCGTCCCGTTGGGGCCGCGGTGTTTTTCCTCCATCCCGAACACGCGCTTGTAATACTCGGCCTCTTTGTCCCGGTCCTGCACGTTTAGCGCCACGTGGCGTATCCTCGGTCGCTCCATGTCCTTCTCCTATCTGACCGCGTTACCGTTTCCGGTTGTCTAAAGGCGCACCGGGCTTGGACCGCCCTTGGGGCCTTTCGCTTGTCCGGGCCATCCAATTATAGGCGATAACGGTATCCGGGCAAGTAACCCCGTAGGAGCGCCCAGGGCATGTGCAAAGTCGGCCAAGGTCTTTTCATTGTCACCCTGAGCAGGTCACCCTGAGCAGAGCTAAAGGTCTCGCCACTGTAGCTGAGATTCTTCGCTCCCGCTCAGAATTGCTAATGGCCCGCCGCGGCGGGCCACGTATGCGGATGAAAATAGCCTATTTTCATAACAAATGGAGAAGGAACTTCTAACACACCCTTCCAGGCAGCAAGGAGGCCGAGGGTCAGAGGCGGACCGTGCTATCCACGATCATGGCGACGAACAGCAGCGCCAGATAGAGTAGGGAGTATAGATAAAGCTTTCTGGCCTGCCGGGCCTCCTCCCCTCGCATCAACTGCCAAGCCATGGCGACGAAAATAGCGCCCAAGGCAGCCGCAGCGCCAAGGTACACCAGCCCCACCGTGGCGGTGATGGCAAATACCAGGGTGAGCGCTACCAACACCAAGGAGTAGAGGAAAATGTTCAGCACGGTGTGTTTGCGGCCGGCCACCACCGGCAACATGGGGATGCGGGCCTGCTCGTAGTCCTTCTGGATCAGCAGGGCCAGCGCCCAGAAGTGGGGGGGTGTCCAAAAGAAGATGATGGCAAAGAGGTAGAGGGCCGACAGGTCCAGCCCCCCGGTAACCGCAGCCCAACCCACTACCGGTGGCACAGCGCCGGCCGCTCCGCCGATGACGATGTTTTGGGTGGAGGTTCGCTTCAACCAACTGGTGTAGACGATCACGTAGAAGAGGGTAGCCACCAAGGTCAGCACTGCCGCCAACAGGTTGACCCAAGTTGTCAAAAGAGCGAAGGCCACCACGTTCAGAAGGACGCCGAAGGCCAGCGCCATAAGGGGAGGGATCCGTTGGCCGGGCACCGGCCGCTGGCGCGTGCGGGACATCAACTCGTCGATGTCCTTGTCCAAGTAATGGTTTAGAGCGTTGGCGCCGCCGGCTCCCAAGGCGCCGCCAGCGCACACCAGCAGGAGCACCGACAGCTTGGGGTGGCCTTGGGCAGCCAAGAACATGCCGCCCAAGGCCGTGATGAGCAGCAACATCACGATGGGAGGCTTGGTCAAGGCCAAGTAGTCGGAGAGGACCCGCAAAGGGGTTACCGACCTACCCAGCCCAGGCATGACTAGGCGAAGTTGCTCAAGCATAGGAACTCTCGGCCCCCGGGGCGGGGCTGGCCGTGATTGCCAGGCCGACTAACAGTACCATGCTGGCCCATAGCGCGGTGGCCGCCGCTAGGTGCAGGGCTTGGAGTTCCGCCGGGAACACCAGCCACACCGTGACAGCGCCAATCAGCACTTGAGCGACGAAGAGGGCCGCCACCGCCATAGACGTGAATCGAACGTGAGGGGGCCGGAAGCGTTGTCGAATCCCCAAGTGCAGAACGTACATCACGAAGATTCCGATAATAGCCACTATCAGGCGGTGCCCCATGTGTATCGCGGGCAGACGATGCTCTGGGAAGATTTCTCCCTGGCAGAGGGGCCAGTCGGGGCAGGCCCAAGTCGCGTTGCTGACCGTCACGATGGACCCCGATATTACCAGACCATACACCCCAATCCCGGAAGCCAGCAAC
Organism: Dehalococcoidia bacterium; assembly: GCA_965220245.1. Classification (GTDB taxonomy): domain Bacteria; phylum Chloroflexota; class Dehalococcoidia; order Lucifugimonadales; family UBA3495; genus CBDCPI01. The sequence continues at coordinate 118,159 of CBDCPI010000012.1, read as the reverse complement.
AGCATCGGAAACCGGTCGGGAGACCCGTCGGGGCGGCGCTGGTTAAAGAAGCCCAGCGGTCCCCGGTAGGCGATGACCACGACTACCAGCAAGCAGGCCAGCAGGGCCTGACCCAAGGCCAAGTGAGCGGCCACAATGGCTCCGGGCAGTTCGTTGAGCACGCTTGCTCCCCCCAGCAGTGCTTGGACCACCAAGAGGACTAGACTCAGGTTGGCGGTAATCACCAACCCGGGCTCTCGCCGGTAGGCTATCCAGGTCACCGCTACGGTTGCCAAGACCAGAGGCCCCACCAAGAAGGATGCAACGACGCGATGGCTGAATTCGATCAGGGCTTTGGATTCCAGCGGAGGGAGTATGCCGGAGTGGCATAGAGGCCAGTCAGGGCAGCCCAAGCCCGACTCGGTGACCCTCACCACCCCACCCAACACGACCAAGGCAAACACCGCGGCGGCGGTTATCAGGGACAGCCCGCGAAACCAGGGGAGCACCCGGCTCTGGCGGGAAAGAGGTGCGCCCGTCTTAGCTAGCGCCATCCGGCCCCCGGAGAATGCTCTCTAAAACCAAGGTCTTCAGAGGCCGCCGGCCCTTGGGCGGCTGGCGCCGGTCCACTGCTGTTCATCCCACCGGGACGCTGGTGCAGGCATGTGGTTGGGAACTCTATCAAGAAGGGGTTATCGCCAACTAGGGCGGTTTAAGACTCGATGGCATGTGCGGCCCTTAGTACTGGGTACGAAATCCGTCCAGCAACGTACCATAGCCCTTGGGGGTTGTCAACGTGAACCGGGCCCGCCAACAGGACGTTTAATTGTCACCCTATCTGCTATTCGTCACCCTGAACGGAATGAAGGGTCTAAAATTCATCGGGCAAGTCAAGGTTGATTCAGGGCAAGGGCTTTAGATTCTTCAGTCGCTCCGCTCCTTCAGAATTGCGCGGATGGCCCGCCGCGACGGGCCACGTAAGAGGAACGAAAATGGCGGCCAGTCACCAGCCGTCACTCCCGCTTTCGCGGGAGTCCAGGATCTTACCAGCCAGTGGCGGTCCTTGTGCCTAGAATTTCTGGATTCCCGCCTGCGCGGGAATGACGAGTTGGGTATGTTCATTGCCACGAAAATTACTGATGCGTGAACAATTACCTAAACCAGTCCTCGTCTCCTGAGCTTGTCGAAGGGCCGGCCTTGAGCCGGAATCCAGAAATTCTGGGGACAACGTGGAATTGCTGTTGGAGCGCATCACGTTATCATCATCTTCGCACTGCGTTATTCCATACTGCCTCCGACATGGTCTTTCATTTTTAGTCGTAATCACTAACGCAAGGACGCAGGGTTTTCATTGGCAAATGAGATGATACTTTGCGCCTTCGCGTCCTTGCGTTGATCGCCGCCGGTTGCGTTACGGTTCCCGCAACCGGCGCAGTTGTTCGCGCAACTCCCTGACTTCCGCTTCGGCAGCGTCGGCCCGCGCTTCGGCAATTTGTCCGAAGTCTAGGACTTCCTGATAGGTAGGCAGACGCAGTCCTGTCGCCGGGTCGTAGAAGCACAGCCACCCCTGTTCATCCTGCACTTCCCAGGACAGGAACAGGTCTAGGGTCGGGCTGTAGCCCCGGATTGGTCCGTCGTCTTCCCGGCGGATTTCAAGCCGCTGATAGCGGCCGTTCACCAGCCGCTCACCGATCAATGGCTCTCCGTAATACTCGCCGCCGGACCGGTCAAACCGCCAATATTCGCCAACGCCCAACCGCCGGTACAGTTCGCGCTTCTGCCCTCCGTCGCTTTCCGCAGTGGTTTCCGAGGCTACTTCCAAGGCGAAGTCGGGCATCTTGCCCGCTTCCCAAGGCAGATACAGCCGCCGCGCCCGGATGGCGGCGGCGTCCACGCCAAAGGCCAGGTAGCAGTCGGGTCCCACCCGAATGTTCAGGTTGCTGCGGTCGTAGCAGATGAAGGTGTTGCTGCTGAGAAAAACGTCGCTCCGAAGTCCCGTAGTGGAGAACCGGGCGGCCAGCAGGTACATTATTTCCCGAAGGACGGTCTCTTGATACATTGCGTCAGGCAGCGGCTCCGGCTCGTCCGGGTTGAAACAGAGGCCGCTATAAATGTCGTCCTCTTCTTTGTTGTAGGGGATCATGCCGTGCCGGAGCTTGGAGGTCATGGCGGTCTCTCCGCAACGCTGCCCTGAGCCGACTTTCCGGCGATTTGCCGTATCGTAGCGCGTCAGAATGGTAACACAATTGAGAATCGTTCCCAATCCGGGCATTCGCCCGGTCCTGTGACACCCGCGCCTTGGGCCAACCTTCCGCAATAGGGTCACCAATAGGCTGGATTCTCAGGCCGCCAGGGCTTCGGCATCTTGGATGTAGTCTATGGTCTGGCGAATGCGGCGTTCAGTGTCAGGGTTACACATCCCGTTGTAGAAACAAGAACCATGCAGGTAGCTGATGCTGGTAAAGTACCGCCCGACCAGAGGCTCGAAGACGTCGGACTCTCTTGCCAGCGTCAGCAGGGCTTCGGTGGTCATCGCGGTGGTTGGGGGTTCCTCTCCCGTCCGCGCCAAGGCCAGGGCGTCGGTGGCCCGCTTCGTCGCGCCCCAAGATTTTTCCGCCGCGTTGCGAATCTTGCCCTGTGCCAGCATCTCCAGAGCGTCATCTTGAAGCGCCCTGGCATCGGCGAAAATCTCTTTTACCCGGTCGTCAGCCGCCATGTGGTCTACCTCTCTCGTTGGCCTTTCAGGCCAAGGCCGCCAGAGCTTCGGCGTCGCGGATGTACTCGGCGGTCTCCCGGATGCGGCGTTCGGTCTCTTCATTGCAGATACCATCGTAAAAGCAGGAACCATGCAGTTGGCTAATCCGGCTGTAATAGCGGCCGACCAGCGGCTTGACACTGCTGTCCTGTCTTGCCAAAGCGTCCAAGTCATTTGAGGTCCGCGCCGTGGTACGGGGCTCTTCGCCGGTGCGGGCCAGAATCAGGGCGTCGGTAGCCCGCTTGATGGCGCACCACGCCTTTTCCGCCGCGTCGCGGATGTCCCCCTGCTCCAGCACTCGCAATGCGCTGCCGTGGACCGCGCGGGCGTCGGCAAAAATCTCCGCTACTCTGTTGGTGGCTACCACAGTGTTGTCTCCTCTGCCCATTCTAGCCGTAGGCTGGGTTCTCGGCGTCGCGGATGTACTTAGCGGTACACGGTCCGCCGTTCGGTTTCGGCGATGGACTCGCAGGGTTCCAGGTAAAAGCATTGGGGATTATATCGCAAATTGCCCAAGCCCTTGAAATGCCCCGGCGTCTCCTTAGCGGAGACGCCTGCTTCTCGTCCGGCAAATACCGCCATTGGGCCAAGGGTGATTGTGGTATTATCTTGGTTGCTGTCATGGACGAAGCGGTCCGCGTAGAGAGTCTGGTCAAACGGTTTGGGTCAATAACCGCAGTAGATGGCATTTCGTTTAGTGTCAAGCGCGGTGAAATCTTTGGCATTCTGGGCCCCAACGGGGCCGGCAAGACCACCACACTAGAGATTATCGAGGGGCTTCAGAAGCCGACTGAGGGCACTGCTGCGGTGTTGGGCCTGAACGTCCTCGAAAAACCTGCCCAAGTCAAAACCCGCATCGGCGTCCAGCTACAGTCCTCCGCCTACCATGACTACTTGACCTTGAAAGAAATCCTGGCGCTTCTCGGCTCCTTTTACCCCAAGCGGGCCTCCCCTAACGAGTTGTTGGACCGCGTTGGGTTGTTGGATAAAGTCAATAGCCGGGTCAACCAGCTTTCCGGCGGCCAAAAACAACGCTTCACCGTAGCCGCCAGCTTGGTCAACTTACCGGAACTGGTGATTTTGGACGAACCGACCACCGGCCTCGACCCTCAAGCCCGCCGCAACCTGTGGTCATTGGTCCGCGACATCCACCAGCAGGGTGTCACCGTGGTCCTGACCACCCACTACATGGAGGAGGCCGAGGCCCTCTGCCACCGGTTGGCGATAATGGACCGGGGCCGTCTGTTAACTGTAGATGAGCCCAGAAACCTGATCAACCGCTTGGACGCTACCTATACCGTTAAGCTGGTGGTGGCTGATCCGCTGACCGAGGGTCAGTTTGCCTCCCTCGACGGCGGCGTGGAGTTCGTGCAAGCCGTTGCTGAAAACGCTTACTTGCTCCGGCTGCGGAACACGCCCCGGGCCTTGGACGCTATCTTGGACGAGTTAGTCAGGAGCAAGATCAGTTTGGAGCACCTGGAAATCACGCCGGTGACTCTGGAGGATGTTTTCTTGGAGCTAACCGGCAACGAGCTACGGGACTGAGGGTGCTCGCGCTTACGGTAGCCAACCTCAAAACCCTGGCCCGCAACCGCCAAGCGGCCTTCTGGGCATTGTTCTTCCCCCTACTCTTGGTGGTGGTATTCGGCCTTGTCGACATCAAAGGCGTCGGCCCCGGGAGCTTGGCAATCGTAGACGAGTCCGGCGACGCTAGGGCCCGATTGTTGCGGGAAAAGTTGGCGGCCATCGACTTCTTGGAGTTGCGCCCCGTTCCTGAAGACGAGGCGGCAGCCCGGCGCCGGGTGATTGAAAAAGACCTGGACTATTTGGTCATCATCCCCCAAGACTTTGAGGGCATAGACACTCAGAACGATTCGCCGGAGCCGGTGACTTTGGTCTATAGCTCCAGAGACCAGGACCGGAACCAATTGGTGGACGGCCTCGTCCGCAGCTTGGTGGCCGAAACTCAACCTGAGGCCCGCCCGCTGCGCCCATCGCAACGAGTAGCCACCGAGGTGCTCCAAGTGCCGGAGGTGGACTACTTCGACGAGGTCTTGATGGGGTTGATCGGGTTGGGAATAATGACCAACTCCATCATCTCGATTGCGGTCCGGGTCAGCACCTACCGCAACCAGTCCATTTTGAAGCGCCTGCTGGTTACGCCGTTGCCCATTTGGAAGTATTTCGCCGGAGAGATCAGCGCCCATCTGCTGCTGGCGGCAGTCCAAGTTGCTTTGATTCTAGTCGTGGGTGTGTTCGTCTTCGGGGCGGAAATTCACGGCAATGCGGCCTGGGTGTTCTTGATAGCTCTATTGGGCGCCATGGTGTTTCTGAATATCGGGTTCATCCTTTCGGCTTGGGCCCGCAGCCCGGCGGCGGCGTCGGGGATGGGCAACGCGGTGGCTTTGCCCATGATGTTTTTCGCGGGCACCTTCTTTTCCACCGCCACGCTGCCGTGGGTACTGCCCGACGCCGCCAAGGTCTTGCCCCTGACGCCCATGCTGGAAGCCTTGCGGGAGGTGGCTATCGACAGTGCGCCCCTTTGGGATACGTGGCCCCACTTGGGGTCGCTGGGCATCTGGATCGTGGTTACCGCTTTAATTGCCACCCGGGTTTTCCGGTTTAGTTGATGTTGGGCAACAGGCTAGTTGCTGTTTTCTTGGTGTTTCCGGCGGTAGCCCTGTTATTAGCTTGGTCCAGTGGGTGTGACAGCGATTCCATGATGACTCCCACCGTGGTCGATGGGCAGGTGCGGGGTATGGTCGTCGAGGTGGTGAACCGCAGCATTATCGAGCTGGAGACGCTGCGAATTCGCGATGAGGCCGACGTGATTTGGACTTTCCGCGCCGCCGAAGGCTTTATCGGGTTCACTCCGTCCCACTTGAAAGAACACCAGTTGCTGGGCCAAAGCGTCCTGGTCACCTACGTTTCTCAAGGAGCGGAACTGGTGGCTGTGGGCCTCGACGACTAAGGGCTAATTACCTCTTCCAAGGACGCTTGAAGCTCTTCCAGGGTAGTAAAGGCTTCAAATTTGGCGTGGACCATCCCCTCACTATTCACGACGAAGGTCCACGGTTCGGTAGGCAGGTTCCATTCGGTGACGGCGGGCGCGAATCCTCCCGCCGGGCGGCCGCCGGTGATGAGGTGGGGGTTCTCAAAAGCTTCGACATGGATGAAGTTGGCCCGCTCCGGGAAGCGGTCTTTTAGCTGGGAGAGGACTGCCACCTGAGGCCCGCACACTGCGGTCACGCAAAACGCGGGGGTGGCAAAGGCCACAACCAAGGGTTTAGCTTCCTGTAGCGCCTCGTGGATGGAAAGGCGGTACAGGTCGGGGTCGGGGACCGGAGAGCTGGTGATGGTTGCCAAGTCATCGACCTGGTCCCCGACGGGAGTAACGCTGGGGGGCGCTGGCTGATCGAGCCCCGGGGTGGCGGATTCGGACTTGACTTCAACGGTGCTAACGGCTGAGGCGTCGGCCCCGTCCGGAGCGGAGAAACCAACTTCCATCTGCCAGAACCCCGGAGTGTCGAAGGATAGGGTAGTCTTGAACACTCCCTGGGGTCCGACGGGCCAAGGAATGAAGTCGGCCGGAACCCAGGACCCGGCTTCTCCAGGGGGCTGTCCCGGTGGGAGATAGCGGATCCGTACCTGCACCACCTCGCCGCGGACCGGCATACCGTCGCGGTCAATCACGCCGAAAACTATGCGGTTTGGGCCTACCGCGTGGTCGGTGGTTGCTATAACGGCGCTAAACTGGGGCGTGGCCGGGAGCGGGGTGCCAGCGCTCGGCGCGCCCGAGCAGGCCACAACCAAGGCAAGCACGCTGATGGCGGCCAATATAGAACCGCAGTTAATGAAGCCCACCGCCCAGAACTTGGTCCGCTTAGCCCCGGAAAAGATGGTCAAACCGGCTCCTTGGTGGCCCAATGGCCTAGGGTCTTTCTATTGTCACCCTGAGCACATGTCACCCTGAGCACAGCGAAGGGTCTAAAGTCCTTGATTACATTCCCTTGCTTCGATACTCGGACCAGGTTCTTGCTGAAGGATTTTAGATTCTTCGCCTGCGGCTCAGAATGACATTTTCTGAGAATGGAAAGGCACTGCCCAATGGCCATTCCCAAGTTTACAAATCCGCCGCTCATTGCTATATCATATAACATTATATAGGGCTGGCGTCCTTTCCCGGTGGTAGGGTTATTCCGGGATGCACATTGCTCAAGGAGGTCTGCAATGGGAAGAACGACAGCCACCGCAACGATCACTGGCCCCAACGGCTCCAAGACGTTTGAGTTCTTGGTCGATACCGGCTCGGCCTATGTGGGGCTGCCCGAGGAGGAAATACAGGAACTCGGCTTGGTCTCAATCCCCAACGGTCGAAGGAGGTTTAGGACCGCTGAGGGCGTCGTAACACTAGACACGTACAATGCGTTTGGAGAGTTGGGGGGCCAGGGGTTCGCTGTGGTCGTCACGAAATTTTCTACGCCGGTGATTGGCTATCTCCTCTTGGAAGACCTGCTGCTCAAAGTCAATCCCAACACTGGGGCTTTGGAACCCCATGACAATGCCCAGTTGGGCCACATTGTGTTTTGAAGGCCGGAGATGGCGCGACGGCAGCGCGGAAAATGGAATAGCTTAGTAATGCACTCCCCGGCCCGCTCCCCCTTCGATAGCGATGGTCTGCCCGGTGATAGTGGCGGCCCTCGCGGAGACCAAGAACAGGACCAAATCGGCGACGTCCTCGGGCTCGATCATCCGGCCAATGGGAATTCCGGCCACCGCCCGGCGTTCGGCTTCTTCCATGCTGATATTGGCGTCCCTGGCCTGACGCTCCAAGACCATGTTCTGGCGGGGCGTTCTGGTGGTGCCCGGGTGAATGCAGTTGACCAGAATTCCGTCTTTGGCGACTTGGTCCGACAGGTTCTTGGCGATGTTGGACACTGCGGAATTGGTGACGCCGTTGCTGTTGGTCAGAGAGCCGGCGCTGCGGGCCGCCATGCCGCCGATGTTGATGATTCTTCCGCCGCCGCGCTGGACCATGTGGGGCACCACCTCCCTGGCGCAGCGGACGTACCCCATCACTTTTACGTTAATATGGTTCATCCAGTCCTCGTCCGCCAACTCCATGAAAGGGGCGGCCACGGAATTAACGGCGTTGTTTACCAGGATGTCCACCCCACCCAGTTCGTCCACGGTGCGAGACACCAAATTCTGAATATCTTCCAAGCTGTTCATGTCGGCCCGGACCGATAACACGTTGCGCCCCGACTTGGACCTGATCTCCGTTGCCGCGTCTTCCAAGTCCTCAATGCCCCGGGCACAGATAGCCACATCGGACCCCTCCAAGGCCAAAGCCAAGGCAGTGGCCCTACCAATGCCCTTGCTCCCCCCAGTGACGATGGCGATTTTCCCGTCAAGTCCCAAGTCCATGCGTTAGTCTCCTTGTCGTGATGCAAGTAATATCCGGCGATAGGTCAGGGCAATCGCATTTGGATTCATAGCTCCCCGTCATTACCGTATCAGGGAAAGCCCCTGCCTCCTAGAGAACGGCCTCTCCTCGGGCCGCCAAAAGCGCTTCAGCAATAGCCAGGTCTTTGGGGGTGGTCACTTTCAGATTTTCGTAGGACCCCAGGAACATCTTAACCGGGTGGCCCAGGCTTTCCACCAAGGCCGCATCGTCGGTCACCGCTTGTTCGCCTCGCCGATGGGCGTCCATTAGCAACTCGAACCGGAACACCTGAGGTGTTTGGGCCGCCCACAGGCGTTCCCTAGCCGGCGTACCTTCCACCATCTGCTGAGGATTTACGACTTTGATGGTGTCGGTGACCGGCACCCCGGCGACGGCCGCACCCGGTCCGGCAGCGGCCTCCAAGCCCCGCCGGAGGATTTCGTGGTTTAAGCAAGGGCGGGCTCCGTCGTGGACTATGACCCAATCGCAGGGTTCCAGGGCCTCCAGGCCAGCGCGAACGGAGTCTTGACGCCGGGCCCCTCCGGGACAAAGATGGGAAACCTTGCGGTAGCCCCGCTGTTTGACCAAGGCCTCGCCCCGCTCCAGAGAAGCTTGGTCCAGCACCAAGACTATCTGGGACACCGGAGCAAAGCTCTCGAGTTGGTCCAAGGTGTAGGTGATAATGGGCCGCCCCAAGACCGGCGCAAATATCTTGTCGATTTCGCCCATGCGGCTGCTTTGACCGGCCGCCACCACCACGGCCCCGGCCAACCCTTCCGCCCCGCTGGTCCAAGAGGACTCGCCTGGAGATGGCAACGCTTAGCCGCCCTTGGGTTGAGCAAAGATAATCCGGCCAGCCGCGGTTTGCAGCACCCGGGTTACGATTACGTCATGAAAGGCGTTGAGGTACCGCCGTCCCCCCTCCACCACCACCATGGTGCCGTCGTCCAGGTAGGCTACGCCCTGCCCCGCCTCTTTGCCCTCCTGCACGATGTTGACCCTCCGCTCTTCGCCGGGCAGAACAATGGACTTGAGGGCGTTGGCCAGTTCGTTGACGTTGAGGACCTGCACTCCCTGAAGCTCGGCCACCCGGTTCAGGTTATAGTCGGTGGTGAGGATGGGCGATTTCATGCTCCGGGCCAGTTGGACTAGCTGGGAGTCCACTTCATCGCTGTGGTTTACCCCCACATCCAAGACCTCCATGGGGATGGTGCTGTCTTTGCGCAACCGCTCCAGCACCTCGAACCCCCGGCGGCCCCGGTTGCGCCGCAAAGCGTCGGGAGAGTCGGCGATGTGACGCAGTTCGTCGAGAACGAAGCGGGGCACCACCAACACCCCTTCGAGAAAGCCGGTGATGCTCAGGTCAGCAATCCGGCCGTCTATGATGGCGCTGGTGTCCACCAGAATGTTGCCGTTGCGTTGCAGCGTCTGCGACCCGTTGGTATTTTCCAGCCCCGGAAAGATGGCTTGAACGTCTCGGGTCCGGTTTACCCCTACCCACAAGCCGCAGATTCCCAAGGCTACGTAGACTATGATAGGGACTCCCCAGGCTAGCCACCCGCCGAGCCCATAAAGGGGGATTGACACCAGGGAAGCCACCACCAAACCAACCAGCAGTCCCACAGTGCCGCTAATCAGGGTGGAACCCGGCAGAGAGCTAACGTAGTCGCCGCCCTTGCGCCAGAGGTTAAGGGTTAAGAAGGGAGTAATAATTGCGCCGATGGGTATCCCAGCGAGGGTTAGGGCCAGTCCCCAAGGGAGATAACCCTCTTCATCGGAGAATAGCTCGGAAATAATTCCGCCTAATCTCCAACCAATAACCCCGAATCCTCCGGCGCCCAGTACTCTGAGCACCCAAAGGGCAACCACGGTCATCACCTCCTTACTTAAGGCCCCGCCCGGCGGGACCGGCGTCAGGGCTGGAGGCAGCCCATCCCGGCGGAGGACCTATCTAGGTTGAGCCCTCGGCGCCAACTGGAAAGCAGATTGGCCGATAGCTCGAGGGCCCAAATCCGGTTGTAAAACGACCGATTATTTTCGTAAGCATAACATATACGGAGGACATCCAGAAGTTTATGGCTGGCGAGGACAGGACAATCGCATTTTGACTAGGCACGACTACTGGGCGCCCCACGGGGTTGTGGGTCTCCTTGGGGAGAAGGTTAGATGAGGATGAAATCCTTCGCAAGCGCCATGTTTGCCTCACGGGGCACGCCCTCACCCCAGCCCTCTCCCGCAGCGAGCTTAAGGGGTAGGTATCCACATTCCGTCGTTCCGGCCTGCGCCGGAACCTAGGGGCGGGGCCGGGGCTGCCTTCGAACGCATACGGGGCGAAACCAGCGGTATGACCTACTCTTCCCGCAACCCGGAAAAAATTCCCTGCGTATAAATCCTCGCCAGCAAGAGAAACGGGACGCTGTGCACTGGCGTTACCCCGGACCTGGCACAGCGTGGGTGGCAACACCAGAACGGCCTCTCGGAAGGGTTTACCAGGCAGTACCGAGTCCACTGTCTCGCCTGGTATGCGACACATCCGGCCATGGAGAGCGGATAGGACGGGAGAAGCAACTGAAGGGTTGGCAGCGAAGTTGGAAGATCCGGTTGATAGAGGAGGTGAACTACCACTGGGTTGACCGGTACACGCAGATGCTCTGAACACTTGGAGGCGCCCCCACCCCCTGGGTTCCGGCCTACGCCGGAACGACGGAGCAAACAAATACCTACCCCTGTCAGCCCAGAGGGAGAGGGAACTTTCTGAAATCGGCCCCGGCGGTCCGGACTAAAGGGCCAAGGCGTAGCAAGCCCGGCGAGGGTCTCCTCCGGTGGAGAGCACGCCGGTTTCAGTGTCTCGGGTCGACACCGTGGCCCCCATACCGCAATTGACGGCGCGTTCAATCTTATGGCCCAAGCTCCGCAGCGCGTCGGCGGTCGCCTCGGGGAAGCCTTCCTCCAAATCAAGACGGCCGGGATAGTAGACGTGGGGATAGAAGGAGTTGGGTACGCTTTGGGTGGCGAACCGCGGGGCCTCCACAGCCTGCTGAGGGTTCATGCCGAAAACCAAGACGTTAAGAATAAGCTGCAAGTTGGCTTGACATTGATTATCGCCGCCGGGGCAACCGACGGTCATGACCGGCTCCCCGTCCTTGCGGAGGATGTAGTTGATCAGGGTAGTCCGAGGACGTTTGCCGGGCTCCACCACGTTGGGATGGCCCTCTTCACAGTTGAACATCTCGATCCGGGTACTCAGCGCGCAACCCAACTCTGGGAAGAAAGCCGACTTGGCGAACGCGCCGCCGCTAATGGTCCCGCAGACCATATTGCCTTGGTCATCCAGGGCGGAAACGTGGGTGGTGCCATCATCGGCGCCACCGGAGCCGTCGCCGCCGTCCGCCCCGGCGGATACGGGGACCGAAGCGGAATTCTCAACCGCGGACTTCTTGGAGAATTGCCAGGGGTCCCCACAGGGCGGCAGTTCAGGACAGGCTTTACTCCGGTCGATGAGGGTGGCCCGTTGCGTCCCGTACTCCTTGGACAGCAGCCCGTCTATGGGGACGGTGGCGAAGTCCGGGTCCCCGTAGTAGGCTTCGCGGTCGGCGAAGGTCAATTTGATGGCTTCGGTTACGGTGTGAATATAGGCCGGGGAGTTGTGGCCCATCTGCCTCAAGTCAAAATGCTCCAGAATATTCAGGGCCTGCATCACCATCGGCCCCTGGGTCCAAGTATCGTGGCCCAATACTTCGTATCCCCGGAAAGTCGTGCTTATGGGCTTGGCATACTGGGACCGGTATGCCGACAAGTCTTCCAAGCCAAGGATTCCGCCCACCCCTTGAGCGCTGTTCACCAGGGTGCGAGCAATGTCGCCTTCATAGAAGGTGTGCCGGGCGAATTTCAGTCCTTCCAGCCGGTCCGTACCGGCCGGACTCGCCGCCATGGCTTTGAGAGTGGCCGCCAACCCCGGCTGGACCAAGAGGGAGCCGGGCCGAGGCACCTGCCCGTCTTGGTAAAAGATTCCGGTCCCTCCCGGTGGATAGTGGGCAAACTGCTCCAAAGTGGCCCGAGACTTGAGCCTCTCCAGCATGTACTCGTAGTTGGAGAACCCGTGTTCCGCATAGTGTATCGCCGGGGCCAGCACCTCGCCGATGGGCTTGGTCCCATATTTTCCCAGCAAGGAAATGAAGGCGTCGACCACTCCGGGAACGGTAAAGGAAAAGTGGGCCCGGCCCCCGGGCCCGGTCGGTATGCGCTCCATGCCCCGGCTCAAGTAGAAGTCGGCCGTGGCCCGGCCCGGAGCGACGCCTTGGCCGCTGAGGGACAACAGGTCGCCGCTGGCGGCGTGATAAAGCATGAACACGCCTTCCGCCGCCAGAGAGTAGGAGGCGATGGGCTCAACCACGGCGGCAGCAAAACCGGCGGCCACCGCCGCGTCGAAGGCGTTGCCCCCGGCCAGCAGCATTCTAGTTCCGGCCATGGACGTCAGGTAGTGGCCGCTGGAAACGACGCCTTGGGTGGAGTGCACTACCGGACGGCCGGTGGGCGGCAGGGCCACATCGGTCTGCTCAAGCTCGTAGCTACTGGATGTTGTGGTCATTTTCGACTCCGCTGGAAAGACAGTAATTGCTCGGTGACAAACCTAGACCTATTGGGCGGCTCCACGGCCCGCAGCCCTCTGGGGCGACGTTAGCCGCAGGCCAGGGCATACACCTGAGTGGCGCCGTCGGGCAGGGTGTGGCAGGTCCAAGTCGCTCCGCTGTCCTGGCTGCCAAAAACCTCTCCGTCAGAGCTGGCGCAGTACATCCGATTAGGACTCCGCCCGTCGAAAGCCAAGCCGAACAAGGTGCTCTTCGGCTCCACCCCCATGTCGACACGCTCCCAGTTCAAACCGCTGTCCTTGGTGCGGAACAGCGCGCCCACGTCGCTGCGGAAGTTGCCGCCGCCGGACACCCAGACCGTCTTGGGGTCGCCGGGGACTTCTCGGATGCCCCGGCAGTAGGTCTGCCCCTTTTCGTTCAAAGGCTCTATGGGTACTCGCAGCCAGTGATCTCCCCGGTCGGAACTCTGAAAGAGACCGGCCCGCCCGATGCCGAAAACGTTACCGGGACGGAAGGTGCTGGCCAAGACCCCGTGCATGTCTACCGGGTCGTCGTTCAGGTATTGGCCGTGGCTCAGGTTTTCCCAGTGGTCCCCGCCGTCCAAGGAGCGGATGATACCGCCGACTTCGATGGCGCCGTACAGTTGGTCTGGATCGGCTACCGTGGACGACATCATGAGCACCCGCTTGGCCAGGTTGGCGCCGGGCCCGACCGTCACCTCGGGAAAGCGCACGCTGACCGGGAGTTGCTGCCACCCCTCGCCGCCGTCGTCACTGCGGTATATCTCGGAGGACTCGTACCCGGCGAATACCACTTGCGGGTCCCGGGGATGGAACAAAATGGACCATACCGGTAGGCCGTGGTCAGGCACGTTCAACTTTTCCCAATGGTCGCCGTGGTCATCGGTGCGGTAAGGGCCGTCCTGGGCGCCAGCAAACACCACTTGGGGATTCGCCGGATGAATCGCTAGGGCGCGAATGGAGGGCGAATCGGGTAAGCCGTTGGTCAACGACTCCCACCGGTCGTCACCTTCGGCCATTCTAAAAAGGCCGCTGCTAACGGGCCTGCCGGGAGCCGTTTCACCGGCGAGACCCACGTAGACGAATGTTTGACGGTTGTTGGAATCTGCGGCTGTCATCGCTTTCTCCTCCCTAGTTCCGGGACGCTTATTAGAGCATCCATTTGGGGTTGGGTAGCGCCATTCCAACACAGCGCCAGTAGGTTGTCAATGTTCCTGTCCATCGTCAATCCGGCGTCCTTGGGGCCTTTTCATTGTCACCCCGAACGCAGTGAGGGGTCTAAAATTCCTCTGGAAAGACGAAGTTGGCCCCAGCAAGAATTTTAGATTCCTCGCGCCGCTCGGAATGACAGAAAGGAGGCTCAGAATGAGAATGAAAAGGTCCCGCCGACGTCCTTGGGCGTCCTTGACAGCTTTCAGAGTGCCCGCGATACTTTGGCCAAAACGCAGGTAGATTCTAACGGCATACGTTACTATGCCGTTGATTGCAGCCCCCTTGGCCCTTATCTACTAACAGAAAATGTATCCAGGAGGTACGCCAATGGCTAGAAACGGGTTCAAGATGATTGATGCCGAGCTCCACGTGATGGAGCCCGTGGACCTGTGGGAGCGCTACATTGACCCCGAGTTCCGGGACCGGGCGCCGCGGCGGCTCAACGAGCGGCGTTGGGACATCCGCACCATCGTTGAAGGCGAGGTAATGGCCGCCATGTCCGATGACAACTGGCCGGCCATGGGCGACGCCGAGGAAAGCAGCCTGGCCAACCGGTACGCTGAGGAGATAGCCGCCAATTTCGACCCGGCTTCTCAGGTTAAGGCGATGGACAACGAGGGGTTGGACTTGGCGGTACTCTATCCCACCTCCGGAATGTACATTACCGCCAAGAACGGCATGGACCCCAGATTTGCTGAAGCCACTTGCCGCGCCTACAACAACTGGCTCTACGATTACATCCAAGAAGGTGACCCCACCCGGATGTTCGGCGCGGCTGCGGTATCACCTCACGACGTGGAATCGGCGGTGGTGGAAGCCCGCCGCTGTGTCGAGAAGTTGGCCTTCAAAGCCATCTTCCTCCGGCCCAATATGTACAACAATCGCCCTTGGCACGACCCCTACTACGATCCCCTCTGGGCTACGGTGCAGGACTTGGGAGTAGCGGTGGGATTTCACGAGACCACCGGGTCCCGAATGCCCGCCACCGGCGCCGACCGTTTCCCCGACGACCTGGGCATTGCCCACATAGCCACTCATTCGGTGGAGCAAATGATGGCCTGCATGGACATCATCATGGGCGGCGTGATGGAGCGGTTCCCTGGAATCCAGTTTGGTTTTCTCGAAGGCCAGTGCGGTTGGTTGCCCTTCTGGCTGGACCGGATGGACGACCATTACGAGTGGCGGCATCCTTTGGGGGAGATGCAACATCTGAAGATCAAGCCATCGGAGTACTTCCAGCGGCAGGGTTACGCCGCGGTTGAGTGCGACGAACATTTCGTGGAGCACGTGGTCGCCGCTCTGGGGGATGACCGCCTGGTGACAACCTCGGACTACCCTCACGGAGACGCCAAGTACCCCGAGGCGATGAACCGGTTCTTGGAGTTGCCCCTCAGCGACGCCAACATGAAGAAGATACTATGGGACAACCCGGCCAGGCTGTACGGCTTGTAGAGCAACGGCCACGGCCACATAACTTCGATATTTGGGAGGCAACCGATGCGGGTCGGGTTCATCGGCACTGGGAACATCGGAACGCCAATGGCGGCCAACATTCTGAAAGCCGGCCACTCGTTGGTGGTCCACGACATCGTAAGGGAGAAAGCCGACTACCTGTTGGAGTTGGGAGCGGAGTGGGCCGACTCCCCCAGCGCCGTAGCGAGCGCCTGCGAGGTCATCTGCTCCTGCCTTCCCGGCCCCGTCGAGATGGAGCAGGTGGCCCTGGGCCCTCGCGGTATCCTGGAAGGGGTGAACCCGGGGTCCACCTATATCGACCACACCACCAACTCGCCGCTGCTGGCGCAACGGGTTTACGAGGTGCTAAAGGCGCAGGGTGTGAGCATGTTGGACGCTCCGGTTAGCGGCGGCGTTGAAGGCGCCCGCATCAGGGACCTGCTGGTGATAGTCGGGGGCGACGATGACACGTTCGAGAAATGCCGGCCCCTGTTGGAGGCTATCGGCGAGCGGGTATATCACACCGGAGGCATTGGCGCTGGCTGCATTTGCAAGATCTTGCACAACACCGCGGTCTTTTGTACCGACCTAGCCATGGCCGAGTGCTGGACCCTGGCCATCAAGTCTGGGATTGCTCCGGAGGTTATCGTCGATGTGTTCCGCAACGGGGCCTTGGGCCGGATGAGCAACCTGAGTATGCGTTACCCGGATACCCTGTTTCGAGGCGACTTCGACCCTAGGTTCGCCCTGAGAATCGCCCGTAAAGACCTCGGGTTGGCCACCGACTTGGCCCGCACTTACAACGTGCCCATGCGGATAACCGAGCTGTGCGAACAGGAATATATGGAGGCCATGGGCCGGGGCTGGCAGGACCGGGACAGCTCTATCGTCCTCACCCTGCAAGAGGAGCGGGCTGGCGTCCAGGTAAGGCTCCCCGGCCTATGACTTGGGAAAATCCCGTCGCGGTACTGGTCCCGGCCTAGTCGTCGCCGATTACGGCGATAGCTTCGACTTCTACCAGGAAGTCCGGGTCGGCCAGGCCGGCCACCACGACCGTGGTGCTGGTAGGGCGTCCCTCCGGAGGCAGCATTTCTTGCCGGGCCGGGCGAATCTTGGCCCCGGTATCGGCCCCAACCACGTAGGTAGTGGTCTTGACGATGTCTTTTAGCGAGCCGCCGGCGGCCTTGACCGCTTTCTCCAGGTTGGCCCACACCATCCGGATTTGAGCTTCCGGGTCTCCCGGGTAGGCGGCTTTTCCATCCAGTCCCCGCGGCACCTGCCCGGCGATGTAAACGGTGTTGCCTACTTTGACCACGTGGTTGTACAGGTTTGCCGGAGGAGCGGCGATGTCTGGCGGGTTGATATATTCGCGAGCCATAAAAAGGCCTCCATGATTGGTTTGTGGAGAAGGCCGAGACCGGCTACCGCTATAATACCAGCCGGATGCAAGGTTGTTTGGCGGCCTAGGCCCTTGGCAGGAAATAGGGCTGCCGCCTCGCTATAGGAAGTTTTTGACCAAGCAGTTGGTCCGGAAGGAGCTTTCAGATGGAAGTAAGACAGTTCGGAAATCTCGGACAGGTCAGCGCCCTGACTTTGGGAGGGGGAGGCATCGGCCAAGTGTGGGGCCCGACCAGCAGAGAGGAAGCGGTGGCGACGGTGCGGGCGGCGGTGGACTCCGGCATCACCTTCTTGGACTTGGCTCCCAGTTACGGTAACGGGGAAGCCGAGTCGGTGGTTGGCGCGGCCTTTGGCGGCCGCCTTCCCGATGGGGTGGGAGTGTCCACCAAGTGCCGCTTGGGCAATCCCGCCGCTGGTGACGTGCTTTCACTGTTCCAGCAGAGCTTGGAAGAAAGCTTGTCCCGGATGATGTTGGAGAAGGTCGACCTCTTCTTTCTGCACAACCAAATAATTGCTGACGGCAGCGAAGACCGTTACGATGGCACGCCGCGGCGGCTTTTCACCAAGGCCGTGGTGCCAGCTTTCGAAAGGCTGGTGGCCGATGGCAAAATCGGCGCTTGGGGTATCACCGGAATCGGCGTACCCGAGGCGGTCAGGGAAACCCTGAATTTCGCACCGGTCCCCGGGGCCGTGCAAGCCGTCGCCAATCTGTTGGACTCTCCGGGGGCCATGAAGCGGTACGACGAGGACCCGGAACCGAGGAGTATTATTGCCGCCGCCCAGCAGCGGGGCATTGCGGTAATGGGCATTCGAGCCGTCCAAGCCGGGGCGTTGACCTCCGCCTTTGACCGTACATTGCCTGATGACCACTTGGACGCCGCCGATTTCCGCCGCGCTGCCCCATTCCGGGACCTCGCCAGGGAGTTGGGCCAGTCGCCGGCAGCGTTGGCGCACCGGTATGCGCTGTCCATGGATGGCGTGTCCACGATTGTCTTGGGCGTCAAGAACCGGACCGAACTGGCAGAGTGTGTCGAAGCCGAGGCCCAGGGCCGGCTCGATTCCGAAACCATAGCAAAGATTGACGCAGCAGTAGGCCGGTTTTAGCCTCTCCGGAGGACGGTAAAAACTTGGCCGCCGGTGGACCCAAACCGGTGACCGCAGCTACTCAAGGGCCGGAGACCGATAGCTTGGAGACAGGCTCTCCGGGTATTACCCGAACTCCGGCCCGCGGCTGGGCCGTTTTGTTGTTATTCCGGGCCCAGATGAGCAGCATCATCCTCGTTTCTTACACTTTCGGTCTCTTCCTGCCCTTTATCTCCGAAGATTTAGACATTTCTCCCTTGGAAGCAGGATTGCTCCAAGGCGTTTGGTGGACCACGTCGGCGTTGATGTCATTGCCCGCCGGGGCTTGGTTTAGCCAATTCCGGCCGGTGCGGCTGGTTTTGGTGTCCCTGCTTCTGGGCGCTCCATTTCTCTTCCTGCAAGGGCTGGCCAACGGCTTCATACTATTGATGTTGGCCCGGTTTTTCTTTATTGGGATTCATACTATAACCATCCCGGCCCGGACTTTGTTGCTGCAACAGTGGGTTGCCCCCCGGCAGTACGCGATGGTGAATTCCGTTGGTCTATCCCAGCACAGCGTCATCTTAGCCCTAGCGGTGAGCACCAGCGCGTTGCTGATCACCGGTTTGGGTAGTTGGCGCTTGGCCTACTTTATCCTGGGAGGACTCTTAGCGGCCCAAGTGTTGGCTTGGGCCATTGTGGCCCAAGAAAAGAAGGCCCCGGTGCAAGACCTGGAAGCCCGCATCGAGGAGCAAGAGGGTACGCCGTTGAGGGCCTTGAGAGTCTATCCCCAGACTTGGCTTCTGGCGGGCACCATGTTTGCCCTATCCGCCACTTGGACGGCGATGGTGACCTTTCTGCCGACGCTGTGGTTAGAGGAACGAGGGGTGTCGTTAACCTTGGGCGGGCCGCTGCTGGGGTTCTTGTATTACGGGCTAATCCCGGCTGGGCTCTTTGGCGGTTTCTTGGCCCGGCGGGTCCGCAAACGCAATCTGCTGTTGGCGGTGCCCGCGCTATTGAATACCGTCTTGGGGTTGGCCATCGTCTTGACCCCTTACCCGCTATTGCTGGTGTTCTTAATTAGCGGGCTTGGCCTAGTGTGGATTGCCACCCCGGCAATTCAGGTGCTTCCCTTCGAGTATCCCGGGATTACGCCCCGGGAGGTGGCAGTCGTTACCTCCTTGGTAGTTACTTTCATGGGGTTGGGCTTTGCTGCCGGACCCGTGGTTACCGGCCTGGTAGCCCAACTAACCGGATCGCTCCAGGTGGGGCTGGTAGTCCTGTGTTTGATTACCGGGTTGGGGGTAGTGACGGGTCTACTATATCCCGAAGAAACCAAGCCAGGAGAGTCCCTGGAAGGCGCAAAATTGCGAGGAGGCTAGAGCCTAAGACCTTAAGCGGCTAAAGTTTCGGCCGGACTTCCTCGGCCAGTTCGAGTATCCCGGGATTACGCCCCGGGAGGTGGCAGTCGTTACCTCCTTGGTAGTTACTTTCATGGGGTTGGGCTTTGCTGCCGGACCCGTGGTTACCGGCCTGGTAGCCCAACTAACCGGATCGCTCCAGGTGGGGCTGGTAGTCCTGTGTTTGATTACCGGGTTGGGGGTAGTGACGGGTCTACTATATCCCGAAGAAACCAAGCCAGGAGAGTCCCTGGAAGGCGCAAAATTGCGAGGAGGCTAGAGCCTAAGACCTTAAGCGGCTAAAGTTTCGGCCGGACTTCCTCGGCCAGTTGCGTCATCTGGACGGCTAATTCCTCAGCGTCCCGGGCCCGAGATTAGGACGATTGCAAAGTCTCCACCACTACCCGTCATTCTGAGCGGAGCGAAGAATCTCAGCTACAGTGGAGAGACCCTTCGCTGCGCTCAGGGTGACAATGAAAAGGGCCTGACTGACTTTGCAATCGTCCTAGCCCGAGCTTCAGGGCAACCGCATTCTAATTTGAAGCCAGAAACTGGCAGAAATAATCTGCGAAAATCGGATTCGGCTTGAGCGATTTGGACAAAATGCAAGGAAGAGTTGCGGCGGTTGCCCAGTGATACAGGTTCAACCGTAACCTCCGATTTTAGAATGCGGTAGCCCTAGCCCGAGCTTTGGTATTCTTGACACTCCTATAGGCGGATGCTACAATCTGGCCGATTCCACGAGAGGTCAACTTGGTTCCATCGGCCAGATAGCCTTGTCCTCGGTCCTACAGATGAAGTGACTTTCCAGTCACGTGGATTACCTACTTCCCTCAAGGAGGGTTGGGCCATGGCTCCCGAGATCGCAAAGGGACTGAAGGATGTCTATTTTGACACGACGACATCCAGCTTCATAGACGGCCAGGAAGGAAAACTCCTGTATCGCGGCTATAATATCCATGATTTGGCGGAAAAGTCCACTTTCGAAGAAGTGGTTTATCTTCTACTTTATGAAGTCCTGCCCTCCAAGCAGCAACTAGCGGAGTTCGATGCCACTCTGCGGGCCAACCGCCGAATTCCGGATGAGGTTATCCAGGTCTTGGACTTGGTAAAGTCCAGCCACCCTATGGACGCCCTCCGCACCGGAATTTCGGCGCTGGCGACCTTTGACCCCGATGTGGACGACAATTCCAAAGAGGCTACAATCCGGAAGGGTGTAAGGCTAACTGCGATGGGGCCGACCGTGGTGGCGGCTCATCACCGATTGAGGCAAGGGTTGGAACCGGTAGCCCCGGACCCGAGTTTGAACCACGCGGGCAACTTCTTGAAGATGCTTTTTGGCGAAGAGCCGGATGAAGAGACCACCGGCCTGTTGGACGTGGACTTCATTCTGCACGCGGAGCACGGCTCTAACGCTTCGTCTTTCGGTGCCCGGGTGGCTGCGGCGACCCTCTCCGACCTCCACTCAGCCGTGACCACTGGAGTCGGAGTCCTGAAGGGACCCTGGCACGGCGGCGCGGCGGAAGAAGTGATGAAGATGGCCTTGGACATAGGCCAGCCCGAAAACGCCGAAGAGTACGCCCGCAAGATTCTTGACGGCGGCGGCCGGATAATGGGCTTCGGGCATCGAGTCTACAAAGCCGAAGACCCCCGAGCCCGCCACTTGAGAGAGCGCTCCAAGGCCCTTGGCGAGAAGATGGGCCACCCGGAGTGGTTCCAGATTCTGACCTACCTCGAAGACGAGGTGATGGTGCCCTACCGGTCCAGGGGCATCTTTGTCAACGTAGACTTCTTCGCTGGCTCGATTTACTATCTGCTGGGCATCCCCGACGACCTGTTCATCTCCATCTTCGCTTTGGGCCGCATTCCGGGATGGACTCTCCAATGTGCGGAGCAGTATGAGGATAATATGCTGATTCGCCCCTTGTTGGAGTACGTCGGAGAGATGGACCTAGAGTACGTCCCCATTGAGCAACGCGCCTAACCCGGCCTTCAATAGCGGTGAACTTGGAAGGGGCCATGTTGGCCCCTTCTTTTTCCTCAAAAAGGCGCAGCCGTCGCTGGGCCACCTCCGCGTCCAGCCCCTCAATCTGCGCCTCCAGGGAGTCCAGATGGCCCAAATGTCCTGAGGGGATTAACACTGGCATTACGGACGTGGCTCTCTATCAATTCGCCTCAGCAAGTCTGAGCAGTTGCCCGCCTTACGCTGCTTTGCAATTTAGTAGGCGCTCCGTTAAGATAGAAAACACGGCAAAGACGCGATTAGTGCCCTTTGCCCTTTCTTAATGGTAAGGGGAAAAGATGGGAAGCAACCGGTGGATGAGAAACAGCTTCGTCTACCTGCTGGTAATCATCGGGGTTATCGTCATTTTCTACACGTTGTTGCCCAGCTTCGGTGGCAACAAAGAAGAATCTATAACCACCGTCGTTGCTATGGCCAAGGCCAACGAGGTGCGCGAGATTGAGGTGGACGGCAACAAACTGACCGTTTACCCGAAGGTGGTGGCCCGGGGCGGCTCTGAGAGCTTCGTAAGCCGGACCGGAGACGAGACCGACGTAGTCGGACTCCTGATAGATAGCGGAGTCCAGGTTGGCCCCCCCAGCGGAGTAGACGTTACTTTCAAAGGCTCCAGCGGTCTTAGCAGTTTCTTCGGCCTGTTGCTTAACTTTCTCCCGCTGATTTTCTTCGGCGGCCTGATCCTGTTCATGATGCGGCAGGCGCAAGGCAGCAACAATCAGACCCTGAGCTTTGGCCGTAGCCGGGCGCGGATGATGCCCTTCAACCGTCCCGGAGTCACCTTTGCCGACGTAGCCGGGGTGGAAGAAGCGAAGAACGAGCTACAGGAAGTGGTGGAGTTCCTGAAGTATCCGGAGCGGTTCCTCTCCCTGGGCGCCCGGATCCCCAAGGGTATCTTGCTGGTGGGGCAACCCGGCACCGGCAAGACCCTCTTGGCTCGGGCGGTAGCCGGGGAAGCGGGGGTCCCCTTCTTTCACATCAGCGGCAGCGAATTCGTGGAGATGTTTGTCGGCGTCGGCGCGGCCCGGGTCCGTGACCTGTTCGACCAAGCCAAGCGCAACGCGCCCTGCATCGTGTTTGTTGACGAAATAGACGCCGTGGGCCGACACCGGGGCGCGGGACTGGGCGGCGGCCATGACGAGCGGGAGCAGACCCTGAACCAAATCCTGGTGGAAATGGACGGGTTTGAGACCAACACCAACATCATAGTATTGGCGGCCACCAACCGGCCGGATATCCTGGACCCGGCTTTGCTTCGCCCCGGACGTTTCGACCGGCGGGTCACCTTGGACCTGCCTGATGTGGTGGGGCGCACTGCCATCTTGAAAGTCCATTCCGCGGGCAAGCCGCTGGCCCCCGAGGTTAGCTTGGAGACCCTAGCGAAAGAGACCCCCGGATTCAGCGGGGCCGACTTGTCGAACCTCATTAACGAGGCCGCGCTCTTGGCCGCTAGGTCCAACAAGAAGTCCATCTTCATGGTGGAGTTCGAGGAGGCGGTGGAGCGCATCATCGCCGGCCCCGAACGCAAGAGCCGGGTAATCAGCGCCCGGGAAAAAGAGATGACGGCCTACCACGAGGCCGGACACGCTCTGGCCGCGTGGACGCTGCCCCATGCCGACCGGGTGCACAAGATCTCCATTGTCTCTCGAGGAGCCATGGGCGGCCACACCTCGTTGTTGCCGGAGGAAGACCGCTACCTTTGGACTAAGAACCAGTTCTTGGATATGCTGGTTGTAACCATGGGTGGGCGCGTTGCCGAGCAGTTGATCTTCGACGAGGTTACCACCGGCGCCAGTAACGACTTAGAGCGGGCAACCAAGATCGCCTTGGGTATGATCAAACGGTACGGGATGAGCGAGGCCTTAGGCCCGCGGACCTTTGGAAAACGGGAAGAGCTGGTCTTCTTAGGACGGGAGCTCAGCGAGGAGCGGGACTACGGAGATAAGGTCGCTGAGGAGATCGACGACGAGGTTAAAAACTTGATCGTCGTGGCCTACCAACGGGCCGAAGAGATCATGGTCACCCACAAGACCAAGCTGGTGCGGCTAGCCGAGTATCTAATCGTTAACGAGACAGTTTCCGGAGATTACCTGGGTGAGCTACTCAACGACGAAGAGCGAGGCACCGAGCCTGCGGTGCCAGTGACTCCGCCGCAACCGCCGCCCTACGCTCCGCCCGCTCCCCACCCTCAGCCGGTGCCGCAACCGTCGCCTGCGCTATCCAGCCAAAGCGAGCGGCCCTTGGCCGCTTCCGGCGGCGACGGCGAGAGTTAGATAACCTGAATTCCCTGCGCCTTCGGGGCCATCATGACGGCGTAGCTCCGGCAGGGGCATCGGCCGCCGTCTCTCCGGTCGTCGGGAGTTGGCGAAAGTAGATTCCCCACTCCGTCATAAGTCGCCGCACATCGGCGCTATTCAAAGCCACCAGTTCACGGAAGAACCCGGCCATCGCGTGGGCCGGAAGGTGTGTACTGTCGCAGACCCAGCTACGCTCCGCCGGCACTACGTATATCAGCCCGCGTTGATGTTCGCAGGTGACGCGGATGCGGGCGCCTTCCTCCCCCCGCACGACCACCAACCCGGAGGAGATTCCGTCGGTATTTAGATCATCGCTCATATTTGCAATCCCTCGCTCCAGGTAACTCGTTCAAACGGCATTTGTTCAAACCATTTAGCCGGGTTATAGTGTAATAGTAAAGGCGTTAGCCGCGCCATATTGTCTATTCTTTGACAATGTGGTTCCTTCACCGGAGTTGATGATAGAATCAACTGGTTCAAGAACGCCGAGCCCTCGTTATCGGCTGGGTAACTCGGCAGCATATCCCAACTCGTTATGGCAGGCAGGACGCTGAGCTATGTATCCACAGGGAGGTCCCCGTCAACCGGAAGTAGATTTCGAGCAAATTGTAGGCCGTCTAAGGAGGGTGTTGGGGCGGGTCACCCAGCGGCTGGGCGGCGGCGGCGTGGGTCTGCTGGCGGCCGCAGTTGTCGCGTTAATCGTGGTCATCTGGCTGGCCACCGGGATTTACACTATCAGTCCGGGGGAGCAAGCCGCGCTACGCCTATTCGGGGATGTCCGGGAGACCCCGGTGTCGGACACCGGGCTACACTGGTGGTGGCCCGGCCCGGTCGGCAATAAGAACGTAGTGCTCACCTCCGAGACCCGGCGCATGGAACTGGGATTTCGCAGCGAAGCAGGGGTAGCCGATGCGGCGGTCCCCGTCGAAGCGCTCATGATCAGTGGAGACCTGAACATCGTCGATGTTCGCATGGTGGTCCAATACAATATCAAGAACCTAATCCAGTTCCTGTTTCGAGTCGACGATCCGGGCGAAGTGGCCCGGGCCATCGGTCCGGGAAATCCTGACGGCCGGACCTTGAAGGACGCTGCGGAGGCAGCCCTGAGACTGGTGGTTGGAAAGCGGTCGATTGACGATGTGCTCACCGAGAAAAGGGAAGAAGTCCAGACCGCGACCAAAGAGCGGTTGCAGCAGATCGTGGACAGCTACCAGACCGGCATCGACATCTTGAACGTCCAACTTCAAGACGTGAAAGCCCCCGAAGAAGTGCGGGACGCCTTCGACGATGTGCTCAGAGCGAGGCAAGAAAGGGACACCAAGATCAACCAAGCCCGGAGCTACGAAAACGACATAATTCCGAGGGCCCAGGGTGACTCGGAACGGATCAAGCGCGAGGCCGAGGCTTTCGCCCGCTCCCGCGTCGCCCGGGCCGAGGGTGAAGCCGACCGGTTCCAGGCGGTCCTAAAGGAGTACTCGATATCCGACGCTTCTAGGGATGTCACCCGGCAGCGGCTCTATCTGGAAGCCATGGAGGAAGTCCTTCCGGCGATAAACAAGATCATCGTATCGCCCAAGGCCGAGTCGGTATTGATACTGGGCGGCCAACAGGGGGGCCTGACGCCCATCCCCGTAGGCCCTAACCCGAGCCGGTAACCGATTTCCCAAGAAGATAGCATGAGGGCCCCATGAGAAACCTGATAATCGCTGGTGTGCTGGTAATTGTAGTTATTGTCGTCATCACCCAGTCCTTGTACGTGGTGGATGAGACGGAGCAGGTCATCATTACCCGGTTCGGTGAAGTCCAGGACGTCCACAACACTTCAGGGTTGAGAGCCAAGGCTCCCTTCGTGGACACCGTGGTCCGCTTCGACCGGAGGCTGTTGAGGATCGACGCCGACGCCGAAGCAATGCGGGACATTGAGAAGCAAGACTTAACCATCGACTCCTATGCCAGGTATAAGATCGTCGATCCGGTGCAGTTCCGGAAAACTCTATTGACCGAAGACAATGCCCGCAGCCGGTTGGGAGACATTGTAAATTCCACGCTCCGGGAGAGGATCGCTCTGCGGACCCGGCCCGAGATCATCGGCGCCAGGCAGGTTACCGATAGGGTCACCGGCACGCCCATCGAAAACGAGGAAGGCTTGCCTCTGTTCGAGGGTACGGAGTCCCGTTCCGCGTTGTTGGGCCAAGTGTTGGAGGGCGTTAGGTTGCGGATCATTGCCCGTGAAGTAGACCGGCGCATGGAAGCGCCATTCGACTTGGAAGGAGACGCGACCTTTCAAGTGGGTATCGACCAGTTGATTCTCGATGCGGATAACACGGACGCGGACGGAAACCTGAGCACCGGAGTGGGCCCGGGAGACATAACCATCGTTGACGGCCTTGAGGGGGAAGTTCTGGGGTATGATGTGGTGGTCAAACTCTGGGAACCGGCCACCAAAACGATCACCTTTGGGGTACAAGAGGGAGAGAAGCTGACCGAGGGAGACAGTTTCACCTTTAGGTATTTCGTGGAAAGGGACGAGCCGCTGGGCATACAAGTAGTGGACGTGAGGATCAAGCGGGCCGACTTCCCCGACTCGGTAACCCCCAGCATATTTACCAGGATGCGCGCCGAGCGCAATCGTATAGCCACCAGGTTCCGCGCCGAGGGAGACGAACAAGACCTGCAAATTCGCGCTGAGGCCAACAAGAACCGGGACATCATCTTGGCCGACGCCGACAAGGCATCCAACGAGATTAGAGGTGAAGGCGAAGCCCAAGCCATCCGGATTCTGGCCGAAGCTTTGGAGCAAGACCCCGAGTTCTTCTCCTTCCGCCGCAGCCTTGAGGCCTACCGGCAGGTGTTGAACTCGGGGACCACGATAATTCTTTCGGCCGACGCCCCATTGTTCCGGTTCTTGGACAGCCCCGGAGCAGATGGTGAACTTCCGGGGGAGACCCCCTAATTAGTCCGGTTTAGCCGCCAAATATGGGTTGGCCGACCGGATCCTTGACTACCTTTTAGAGGGCGTATGCAAAGTTCCCTCTCCCGCCGGGAGAGGGCTAGAGCCTGCCCCGGACTTGATCCGGGGGTGAGGGGCGTACCCCAGTGGTCCAGGCATGGCAAACTTGGTTTATGGGAATCATTTCCCCTCATCCCTTCGACAGGCTCAGGACAGGCCTAACCTTCTCCCTAAGGAGAAGGGACTTCTGCCACACTCTCTTAGCGGCCGGCCAAGCGTCGGCCCTCGGTCAAGCCTTGGGTCGTCTTCTCGGGAGAAGTGATGATTATCCGGAAACCCTGCTCCAGCCGCATGGGGACCTCGGCGGCGGTGGCCCCCGTGGCGCAGGGCACGCCGGCATTCTGGCAGTCGGCCAGAATCTTCAGCAGGTTCTCTTGGACGTCGGGGTGGTTGGAATTGCCCCGGTGCCCCATGGCTACCGACATGTCGCCCGGCCCGGCCCAAATCGCTCCGATGCCCTTCACTTCCCGCAGGATGTCCGGCAGGTTCTTGACCCCTTCCGGACCTTCCACAATACCCATCAGCAGCATATTGCCATCAGGGTCCAAAGGCCACAGGTCGGCGGCATCGTAGTACTCGGTTGAGTTCAGTCCCCAGTAGCGGGGCGCAATGCGGGCCCACCAACCGCGTTCCCCTTCCGGCTCGAAGTCGCCGACTCCGGGCACCTGGGGATAACGTGCCGCTATGACCGCCGCCCGGGCGTCCTCAACGGTGTCTAGGTGCGGCAAGACCAGTCCGTAAACGCCGGTGTCCAACGCCTGCTTCATCACCCATTGGTTGTGTTCCTTGGTATTGGGAGGAATACGCACCAGCGGCACCGGACTGGCTTGTAGGTTGCCGCCTTCCGCCACCTTCTTACGGCTCAGCAGAAATTGGAGCGAGGTCCTGAGGTCGTTCAAGCTGAAGCCTTGGTGTTCCATCTCGATGATTACCATGTCGTAATCCGAATCGGCAAGGAAAGTCAGGTCATCCAGACTCCCGTTCCAGACCAACCCGGAGCAAAAGACCGGCTGGTTGTTTTCCAATAAATCAATCGCTCTGTTGTAACGGACCTTCCCAGGCATGACGGACCTCCTTTGGTGTATCTAACCAGCTATTTCGACGGATATTCTGATCAATTGCCCTGTTTCAAGCGTCAGGATTATGCGCCGCGACGGAATTTTTGTCCACCTTCCGGGAACCTTGCAACTGTTCAAAGTTGGTGAGGTGAATTGAATAAGCGCCACATCCGCAATGCCAATGCTAATCCCCCCACGACACCTTGCCGCCCAACCGTCATTCCCGCCTGCGCGGGAATCCAGAAATGTTGAGGAAAAGGAACCCTTCGACAAGCTCAGGACAGGCGTTGCTGGTTACAAACGCTTCTGGATTCCGGCTCAAGGCCTGCCCCGTACTGGAGACGGGGGCCGGAATGACGTATTAAGTCTGAACAGTTACGGAACCTTGCGTTGACGGCGCGGCCAAAATCCCCTACATTTGACGAAGCCGATGAAGATTCACGAGTACCAGTCCAAGGAGCTTTTCGCCCGCTATGGGCTGCGGGTTCCTTTGGGCGTTGTGGCCCGATCACCCGAAGAGGCCCGGTTGGCGGTCCAGAACATGGGTGGAGAAGCGGTGCTGAAGGCCCAAATTCACGCCGGGGGGCGGGGCAACGCCGGTGGTATAAAGGTGGTACGCTCCAGTGCCGAAGCCGAGGAAATAGCCCGCTCCATGCTGAGTAACCGGCTGGTCACCCGCCAGACGGGTCCGGGTGGGGCGCCGGTAAATGCGGTATTGGTAGAGGAATTGGCCGACATCGCCCGAGAGTCCTATCTGGCTATCACCGTCGATTCGGTACACCGCGGCCCGGTAATACTGGTCAGTTCTCAAGGCGGCGTGGATATTGAAGAAGTAGCCGCCGCCGATGCGGGCGGTGTTCACACCGAGACCGTCGACACCGTGCTGGGGCTAATGCCCTTCCAGGTGCGCCGGCTTACCAGCGGCATGGGTATCGACGCTGCCTTAGCCCGGCCGGCGGCCCAGTTCATTAACGCAATATACCGGTTGTTTATCGATAACGACTGTTCCTTGGTGGAGATCAATCCTTTGGTGGTTACCGGCTCCGGAGAGTTGTTAGCCTTAGATGCTAAGGTCGATCTGGAGGACGACTCTTTATTCCGCCACCCGGATTTGGCTAGCCTGCGCGACCCGGAGCAAGAGGATGAACTGGAGGCGCGGGCCGCTGACTTGGGCATCTCCTATGTCAGCCTGGACGGCGATGTCGGCTGCTTGGTGAACGGTGCCGGACTGGCCATGGCGACCCTGGATGCGACCAAGAATGCTGGCGCAGCCCCGGCAAATTTCTTGGATGTGGGCGGCGGCGCCAGCGACGAAAAAGTTGCCCGGGCCGTGGAGATAATCCTTTCCGACACCAAGGTCAAGCGGGTGCTGGTCAACATCTTTGGCGGCATTCTCCGTTGCGACATTGCTGCCCGAGGTATCGTAGCCGCCTACCAGAACATGGGGTCCACGCTGCCGCTGGTGGTGCGGATGCTGGGCACCAACGTAGACGAAGGGAAGAGCATCTTGCGGGACTCCGCCCTGCCGGTGACCTTCGCTAACACCATAGCCGAGGCGGCCCAGTTGGCCCGGGACTCGGACTAGACTAATCCCTGGTCCTATTACGGTTGTGATGTACACAGGGAGCAACTGCCTGTATGGGCGTTCTGGTTGACGAAAACACGCGGGTCTTGGTCCAAGGAATAACGGGCCGGGAAGGTAGCTTCCACGCTAGGGCTTGCAAGGCCTACGGCACCAACGTAGTCGCCGGCGTTACCCCTGGGAGAGGCGGGCAGCTATTCGAAGATGAGGTCCCGGTTTTTGATTCGGTGGCCCAAGCGGTATCTGAAACCGCCGCCAATCTGTCATTGATTTTCGTGCCCCCGCCCTTTGCTGCCGACGCCATCGCCGAATCGGCCGATGCCGGAGTGCCCCTGATCGTTTGTATTACCGAGGGTATCCCGGTGTTGGACATGGTGAAGGTGGCCCGGTATTTGGAAAACCGGCCGGTGCGGCTGATCGGCCCCAATTGTCCTGGAGTCATTAACCCCGGCGCTCACTGCAAGGTGGGCATCATGCCCGGGGCTATCCATCTGCCGGGCAGGGTGGGCGTCGTTTCCCGCAGCGGCACGCTGACTTACGAAGCTGTCGGGCAGTTAAGCGACCTGGGTATAGGCCAATCTAGCTGTGTGGGCATTGGCGGCGACCCCATCACCGGCACCGGGTTTGTGGATGTGCTTCGTTTGTTCAATGAAGACCCCGGCACCGACTTGGTGGTGTTCATCGGCGAGATCGGCGGGGTCAAAGAGCAGCAAGCCGCTGCCTATATCAAGGAAGGGTTCGACAAGCCCATCTGCGCCTTGGTCGTTGGCGCCACGGCGCCCGCCGGCAAGCGCATGGGCCACGCTGGAGCTATAATCACCGGCGACAGCGCCCGAGCCGAGGCCAAGATCGAGGCGTTGCGGGACGCCGGCGCGGAGATAATCCCCACCCCGGCAGACATCGGGGTGACCGCCCAAGCAATGCTGCAAGCCGGAAAGTAATAAGGGCGTCCACAAGGGACGCCCCTACGGAACGGGCCGCCGTTGATAGGCAACCCTTGTGGTTGCCCGGTTTATGCTAGCATCGCCAAGGAGCCGATATGCCTTACGCAGAAATCAATGGTATCAACATCCACTATGAAGTCTATGGTTCCGGCCCGCCGGTCTTGATGATGGCGCCGGGAGGCTTTGACTCTACCATCGAGAAGTGGACCGCCTCCGGTATTTGGGCCGGGGTGCGTCCCTTGGAAACCCTAACCAGTAACTACACTTGCGTCGCATACGACCGCCGGGAGGCCGGACTCTCGGGAGGCAAGGTCGAAAGGGTGTCTTGGGCCACTTACGCTCACGAAGGGATGGGCTTGTTGCGGCACCTGAGAATGGACCGGGCCTTTGTGCTTGGCGGCTGCATGGGGTGCTCTACCGCTGCGGCCTTCGGCGTAGCTTACCCCGAAGCCACCCTCGGCTTGATATTGCACTGGCCGGTGGGAGGAGTCCACTGGCGGAACAACGGTTTGGGGCGTTTTCAGGCTCACGTCGACTTCGTTAAAGCCAACGGCTTGGCCGCGGTAGTCGACTTGGCCAAGGAGAAAAAGTCGTTTTGGGCCGAGCCCGCCGCGGGCCCTTGGGCCTCCACCATCGTCGCCCACGAGGATTTCGCCAGAAGTTTCCCGGAACAGGACCCGGACCGGTACTTGGCCATCGTGGCGCTGATGGGGCAGACCCTCTTTGACCGGGATACCGCCACCGGAGCGGACCCGGCGGAACTGCTGGCGTTCAAAGTTCCAACGGTGATTATTCCGGGGGCCGATGCCGCCCATGCCACCTCGGCGGCCCGTTATCTTGAGGAATGTTTGGACGGCTCTAATTATCACGACCAACCAGTTGCCGAACAGACTCCCGAGCGGGTACGGGACTGGATAATTGAATTTCTGGGCACGTACTCCCCGGCAGCGGTGGCGTAAGCGGGAGTTTAAAAACCGATTGCAACCCATCCCTTCGACAGGCTCAGGACAGGCCCTGTCATTCCGAACGAAGTGAGGAATCTAAAATTCTTGGCAGCAGCAACGCCTGAGAAGGCAAGGAGTTTAGACCCTTCGCGGAGTTTATCTTGAGCGCAGCCGAAAGGCTCAGGGTGACAGGTGATTGGTTGCGAGGACTTATTAAACACTCCCTAAGCGGGTTAGGTCCCGTTACTGAGAGACAAAGCACGAACCCCCAAGACAGGCGACTAATAAAGGACGGAAAAAGATGCGGGTCATTGGTTTGGACCACATCGTGGTCAACGTTAAGGACGTAGACCAAGCGATTGATTTCTACGGCGGTGTTCTGGGTATGGAGGTGCTCCGGGAAGAGCAGTTCCGGAAGGGCGAGGTGGGTTTCGTGTCGGTGAGAGCGTCGGGCGGGACTATTGTCGACCTGCGGCCAAATGAGCAGACGCCGGGCGGCCCGGTTAACATCGACCACTTTTGCCTGGCGGTGGAAGCCTCCAACATGGAGGCCCTGTTGGCAGAGCTGAGCAACAAGGGTGTGGAGATTGCCGGGCCGGTAGGCAACCGCTGGGGCGCCCAAGGCGACGGCCCCTCCTTCTTCATCCGCTCCCCGGAAGGAAACCGGATCGAGATAAAGTGCTATGCGGCAGAATAATGGTTGACCAAGCTACCGAATACGAACCGGTCATCGGCTTGGAGGTCCACGTCCAACTCCAGACCCGGAGCAAGATGTTTTGCTCTTGCCGGTCCGATTATCAGTCGGCCGAGGTCAACAGCCGGGTCTGCCCGGTGTGCTTGGGTCTCCCCGGGGCCTTGCCGGTAATCAACCGCAAGGCGGTGGAATACACCATCATGACCGGGTTGGCCCTGAACTGCCGCATTCCGGAATATTCCAAGTTCGACCGGAAGAACTACCCCTATCCGGACTTGATGAAGGGGTACCAGATTTCCCAATATGACTTGCCGCTGGCCTTGGACGGCTATCTGGAGATTGAGGCTCCGGAGGGTAAGGGGGAAAGCGGCAAGCGCATCGGGATCACCCGGGTACACTTGGAGGAGGACGTGGCCAAGCTCCAACACTTCCCCTCCAACACCGGGGAGTCCTATAGCCTGGTGGACGTCAACCGCTCCGGGGTGCCGTTGATGGAGGTGGTCAGTGAGCCGGACCTCCGCTCGCCCGAGGAAGCGAGGACCTATCTGGTAACCTTGCACTCGATTCTTCAATACCTCGGCGTTTCTACCGGGAATATGCAGGACGGAAGTTTCCGTTGTGACGCCAACATCAGCATCCGCCCCAAGGGCAGCGCTAGCTTCGGTATCCGCACCGAAGTCAAGAACATGAACAGCTTCCGGTCCGTCTTCTCCGCGTTGCAATTTGAGTGGGAGCGGCAGCGGCAGGTCTTGGAGAGCGGCGGGCAAGTTACCCAGGAGACCAGAGGATGGGTCGAAGAGCGAAACGTCACCGTATCCCAGAGAAGCAAAGAATACGCCCACGACTACCGTTATTTTCCCGAACCGGACTTACCCCCTCTGTCCATTGACGGAGCGTGGGTGGAGCAGATTCGAGAGGAGTTGCCGGAGTTGGCGGCCCAGCGACGGGGGAGGCTTTCCAAGCAGTACAGGATCCCGGAATACGACGCCACCCTACTGACCAACTCCAAGGCCTTGGCCGACTACTTCGAAGACACGGTCAACCTGTCCCGGACAACCGGCGGTGCCGGAGGGCAGTTTGCGAAGTCGGTCAGCAACCTGATGCTGGGTGACCTGACCCGGTTGATGAACTTGCATAACCTGGCAATTGACGAAATCAAGGTAACCCCGGACCATTTGGCCGAACTGGTCGGCGCAGTGCAGGCGGGAGACATCAGCGGCACCATAGCCAAAACGGTGCTGGAAGAGGTCTTTTCCAGCGGTGCCTCACCGGGGCAAATCGTCGCCGAGAAAGGGTATACTCAGATCAGCGATTCCGCAGCGGTTGAGGCGGCGGTGGCCGAAGCGCTGTCCGCTAACCCCAAAGCGGTAGCCGATTATCTTGGCGGTAAGGACACTGCGACCCGGTTTCTGGTGGGCCAGGTTATGAAGATCACCCGAGGCCAAGCCAATCCCGAGATGGTCAATCGGTTGCTCGCGGAACAACTGGAAGCCCTCAAAGACGGTTCTTAGGTCTAGTGTTGTATTGACATTTCATGTCATTCTGAACGCAGCGAAGCGGAGTGAAGAATCTAAAATGGTGAGTTATCTTCAATCATCGGCTTTAGATTCTTCGTCGCTTTGCTCCTCAGAATGACAATTACTGATAGGTGAATGAATCACTAAACAGGTAACTTTCCCATCGTCTTTCCCGCGAAGGCGGGAATCCAGAAAGATGGGGGATTGGAGTTTAGAAACTCATTCACGTATCAGTAAAAGGCCCTAGATGTTTTGAGTGGGACGAGGTTAGTGTAGAGGTAGACCCATGGAATTGCTCTTTAACATCATTCAGATCCTTATCTCCGTCACCATCGTGCTGATCATATTGGCCCAAGTAAAGGAAGGCGGTGGCGGCTTCTTCGGCAGCGGGCAGTCCACCGGCCGCACCCGGCGGGGATTGGAGAAGACCCTCTTTCAATTCACCATTGTTTTGGCCGCCGTGTTCCTCATCGTCTCCATCATCAGCGTGCGGGTGGTCTGAGCCGGTTGGCGGCCCGGCCGATAGTTTTCACCACCGACTTCGGCTTGGATGACGCCTACGTGGGCGTAATGAAGGGCGTGGTCCTGGGCATCAATCCCGAGGCCACTCTCGTAGACCTCACCCACAACATCCAGCCTCAAAACATACTTCAAGGCGCCTTCGTCCTAAGCAACAGCTATCAATATTTCCCTGCCACGGCCATCCACGTGGCGGTCGTGGACCCGGGTGTCGGCACCGGTCGCCAAGCCATGTTGCTGCTGACTCCTCGCGGCAGTTTCGTGGCCCCGGATAATGGCCTACTGAGCTACGTACTGCGGGACTTCATGGGCCAAACCCCGGAGCAGGGCGCGAAATTACCGACTACGGCGGCGCTGCCTGAGGGGCTGAAAGCTATTAGCTTGACCGAGTCCCGCTATTGGCTGCATCCGGTGAGCCGGACCTTTCACGGGCGGGACATTTTCGCTCCGGTGGCCGCCCACCTTTCCCGGGGAGTTGCTCCTGAAGATATGGGGGAGCCGCTGCCAGAGTTGGTCTGGCTGCCCTTGCCGCAGCCGGTGCGCCGCGACAATCACATTCAGGGCGAGGTAGTCCACGTGGACCGCTTTGGCAATCTGGTTACCAATATTCCCGCCGACGCTTTAGCCGAAACGGGACAAGTGATTGTTAGTATCAAAGGCCGCCGCATTCTCGGGCTGAGCCGCACCTTCAACGACCGTGGCAACGGCCCACCCGTCGAGTTGGTGGCCTTGGTGGGCAGCAACGGCCTGCTGGAAGTAGCCAGCCCCAACGCCAGCGCGGCCGAACGTTTGGAAGTTGGCATCGGGGAGCCGGTCACCGCAGCCTTCGCCGCCTAATCCCCTTCTATTGACATCGCTACCGGCCATGCTAGTATTGGGGCTAATTCGATACTCTGACAGCTACAAGATAGGCTAGGGGTGTGCCATGGAAATCGACCGGGACACTATGATCAAGCTATATACCACCATGGCGACGATTCGGAATTTCGAGGAAAGGGGTATCCCCGAAACCGGCCAGCGGGGTATGTCGGCCTCGGTCCATTCGTCTGCCGGCCAAGAAGCCGTGCCCACCGGCGTCTGCGCCCATCTGACCAACGAGGACTACATCGGCAGTACCCACCGCGGCCACGGGCATTGCATCGCCAAAGGGGTGGACCCCAAGCTGATGATGGCCGAGCTCTTCGGGCGGTCTACCGGCCCCAATAAGGGCAAGGGCGGCTCGATGCACATTGCCGACATGAGCAAGGGCATGTTGGGCACCAACGGCATCGTGGCGGGCAGCGTGCCCTTGGCCGTGGGCGCCGGCCTTACCTCCAAGCTGAAGAAGCTGAACCGGGTCGCGGTAGCCTTCTTCGGGGACGGCGGCGCTAACCAGGGCGTTTTGCACGAGTGCATGAACTTGGCGTCGGTCTGGAAGTTGCCAGTCATCTTCTGCTGCGAGAACAACCAGTACGCCGAGTCCACCCCGGTAGAGTATGCTCTGTCGGCGACTCACGTGGCCGACCGGGCAGTAGGGTACAACATGCCGGGAATTCACGTCGATGGCATGGACGTATTCGCCGTCTACGATGCCACCGGGCAGGCCGTAGCCAGAGCTAGGGCCGGGGAAGGCCCCACCCTCTTGGAATGCTTGACCTACCGGTACTACGGCCACACCGTCTTCGATAATCCGCTGACTTATCGCAGCAAGGAAGAAGAGGACTATTGGCGGAGCCGGGACCCCCTAAAGCTGTTCCGGGAGACGGTTATTCCTCTGGGAGAGATTACCGAAGAGGAGCTAGACCAGATCGACCGGGAGGCGGAGGCCCTGATGGAAGAGGCGGTCAAGTTCGCCGACGAGAGTCCTCTGCCGGAAGCGTTGGAACTGTACGACGATGTGTACACCAGCTATCCCCAAGAGCTATTGAAGCGCGGCGCCAACATGGCGGTCTGAGGGCCAAGCGGGTGGTCTCTAGCTGCACCATGAGTTGTGATGGCTGGCAAAAATCAGCGCCCCGGTTTGGTTAGAGGAGAGAAAAATGACGACAACCTACGCCGACATGGCGACCACCGGCACCAGGGAAATTCAGTACCGCCAAGCGATAAACGAGGCCCTGCGCCAAGAGATGGCGCGAGACGAGACCGTGATCATCATGGGTGAGGAGATCGCCGGTGGCGCTGGCCGGGAACACCTGGGGATCGTCGACGCTTGGGGCGGGCCTTTTCGCACCACAGTCGGACTGATCCAAGAGTTCGGCAACCAGCGGGTGCTGGACACTCCCTTAACCGAGGCGGCCTTTATCGGCACCGCCATCGGTGCGGCGTCCACCGGAATGCGGGCCATCGCCGAGTTGATGTTTGTGGACTTCATCGGCGTGTGCATGGACCAGCTAATCAATAACGCCGCCAAGATGCGCTACATGTTCGGCGGCCAAGTGAAAGTGCCCTTCACCATGCTGACCCGGATTGGCGCCGGCTTCGGCAGCGCCGCTCAGCATTCCGAGTCGTATTACTCCATATTCAGCCACATCCCCGGCTTGAAAGGAGTGGTGCCCTCCGACGCCTATACTGCCAAGGGCCTGCTGGTCAGCGCCATCCGGGACGACGACCCGGTGGTCTACTTTGAGCACAAGGGGTTGTACGGCACGACCGGGCCGGTCCCCGAAGAGTTATACGAGTTGCCCTTGGGCAAGGCTCGAACGGTGCGGCCCGGGACCGACATCACCTTGGTTGGAATCTCGCGCATGACCTGGGTCTCCACGGCGGCTGCTGAAGAGTTGGCCAAAGAAGGCATCAATGCCGAGGTAATCGATCTGCTCAGCGTATCCCCCATCGACTACGATCACGTTATCGACTCGGTGCGGCGCACTCACCGCTTGGTGGTGGTCGACGAGGACACGCCAATTTGCAGTATCGCCTCGGACATCTGCGCTAGGGTGGCCGAAGAGGCCTTCGACTACTTGGACGCCCCCCCTTCCCGGGTCACTGCTCCCCACACCCCGGTGCCTTACAGCCGTCCTCTGGAAAACATCTACCTCCCCAATGAGGCTCGGGTGATCAACACCGTAAAACAACTGCTGGCGCGATAATCTCAAAAGCAGTGCTCCAGCCGGTCACACAGCGGCTGGAGCACCCCCGATTCTTCATTGGGCATTACTCTCCTGCCTGGTGTGCACTAGAGGCAGAAGGCGGCGGCTCGTCAAACGGTTCGTTTTTATCACCAGCAGCCTTCAATCTTTCATACCAAGCCTGCCAAGCTTTGCGTACCTCCTCCCGGCCTATCTCCCGGCCCTCCTTCCGGCCTATCTCCCGGCCCTCCTTCCGGCCTATCTCCCGGCCCTCCTTCCGGCCTATCTCCCGGCCCTCCTTCCGGCCTATCTCCCGGCCCTCTTCAAACCGTCTGGCCCTATACTTCTCTGCAAACATCATCGCAACCTCCCAAGTAGCGATGGCTGTCAATGTAATAGCAACTGCTGTACTGAACCCTTGACCAATAGCCAAAATGGTTTCAGGTAGTGTGTCCTCTATCTTATGTTCAACTTCATACCAAGCAATCACACCAGTAAGGCATATAACCAAAACAACCGATACGAATAGGTACGTGTTCTCGTGGTCTCGAAACAAGTGGGGTCAATCGCTAGCCTTTACTCTCATAGATGAACAGGGCCATGGGCCGGGGAATGAGATACCACTGCCCATGGCTGCGTTTGGTTGACAGGATACGGTGGTGGTCAGCCTATTGGCATTATCCGCGCTATCGTGCCACTAAAGCAACCGTAGGCTACGTGGGGAGAATCATCTAATTACTGATACGTGAATGAATCTCTAAACCATACCATGCCATCATTGCCGCCCAACCCGTCATTCCGGCGCAGGCCGGAATCCAGAAGTCCTTTCAGACAGTTACGTTTCTCTCCCTTAGCGCCTGTGGATTCCGGCCTGCGCCGGAATGACGGGGGAACGCCAGAGTTTAGCAATCGATTCACGCATCAGTAAAAGGCCCTGGGGTTCACGCCGCGAGCCATGGGCCCCGCTGCTATAATGGGCCCGTGGTATTAGAAACAGGCACTGTAAAGCAGCGGGGCCTTGTCCGTAGAATTACTAGGGCATTTCGCCCCTATTCGTTTCAGGTACTGGTTGTCGGGTTATTAATCCTGATCACGGCCAGCTTGGGCGTGGTCAACCCCCTGTTGATCCGGGAGGTGTTCGATTCGGGCCTGTTCCCGGAGAGCGGCAACCCGGACCTGAATCTCCTGTGGACCATCGCCGGTATCATGGCTGGCATCACGGTGGTCACCAGTGCTACGGGCATCGTGCAAACTTATCTCACCAACCAGGTGGGGCAGCGGGTGATGCGGGACCTGCGAGATGGGTTATACCGGCACCTGCAAAGCCTTTCCATCGGCTTCTTTACCGGCACCCGGACCGGTGAGATTCAGTCCCGCGTCGCCAACGATGTCGGCGGAGTCCAGAACGTAGTAACCAGTACGGTCACCAACATCATCTCCAATCTGGTAATCCTGGTTAGTACGGTAGTGGCCATGTCCATCCTTTCTTGGGAACTGACCCTGGTAGCCGTCGCCATAGTGCCGCTGTTTGCCTTCCTAACCCGGATGGTCGGTGAGCGGCGCCGCGCCGTATCGGCCGACGTCCAGAAATCCTCAGCCGAGATGACGGCGATTACTCAAGAGACCCTGTCTATCTCCGGGATTATGTTGTCCAAGCTGTTTGGCCGACAGGAAAAGGAGATAGAACGCTTCCATGAAGAGAACCAACACCTGTCGGATTTAGTAGTGCGGCAGCAGATGACCGGTCAGTCCTTCTGGGCGGTCATGCAAGGCTTCTTTTCGATCTCTCCCATCATCATCTACCTGTTGGCGGCTTACATGATCACCGGCATTGGCCGCGACGGTATCTCGGCGGGCACCATCGTCGCCTTCACCACGTTGCAAGCCCGCTTGTATTTCCCGATTGGCACCCTGCTTCAGGTATCGGTGGAGCTACAGTCGTCAATGGCCCTCTTCGAGCGCATTTTCGCTTACCTGGACATCAAGCCTGATATCGTTGATGCGCCCGATGCGATTGTTCTAAATCCAAGCCAGGTATCCGGAGCCATCCGGTTTGAGTCAGTGCGGGTGCAGTATGCTTCGCCCAATGACGCATCGCAAAAGCCCGCGGATGCGCTGGAGCCGCCGCCCCGCTGGGCGCTTGATGGAATTGACCTTGAAATCCAACCGGGGCAACTGGCCGCTTTGGTAGGCCCTAGCGGAGCCGGCAAGTCGACGATTTCCTATTTGATCCCCAGGCTTTACGACGCAACCGAAGGACGGGTGCTCATCGATGGAATAGACGTGCGGAAGATTAAACTTTCATCCCTCTCCGAGGTGATCGGTTACGTATCTCAAGAGAGCTACTTATTTCACGCCAGCATTCGGAACAACCTTCTCTACAGTAAGCCCGACGCTTCGCAGGAAGAGATAGAAGCAGCAACCAAGGCCGCCTATATCCACGAACGAATCATGCAATTCCCGGAAGGCTATGACACGACCGTAGGGGAGCGCGGCTATCGGCTTTCGGGAGGGGAAAGACAAAGGTTGTCCATCGCCCGGGTTATATTGCACCAACCCAGGCTGATGATTCTCGATGAAGCCACCTCGTCTTTGGACAGCGCCAGCGAACGCTATGTCCAAGCAGCCCTGGACCCTTTGATGCGGGGCCGGACTACCGTAGCCATCGCCCACCGGCTTTCAACTATCATGGCCGCCGACGTAATATTCGCGATTGATCAAGGCCGGATCGTGGAACAGGGAAGCCATACGGAGCTACTGGCCAAGAAGGGACTCTACGCCCAGCTATACGAGGACCAGTTCGACGGCGGAAGAATCGAGTGCCGGTGCGAGGACGGCATCGTCTACCGTGACGGCACTATGGCTTTTGCTGAAGACGGCCGCCTGTCCATAATGGCGTGACCGGCTGGACCGGGGTGGAGAGGCGATAGACCCCTGGTAGCTATCCTCCTGTAGCTATTCCGCGGTATTTATCCTCTTGAAACGCATCGACTACAAGTGGGTCATTCTAGCCACCGGGTTCACCGTCCTCTTCTTCAGCGGCGGCTCGCGGTTCGCTATGGGCCTGATGTTGAAGCCCATGTCGGAGGAACTGGAGGTCAGCCGCTCCGTTCTTTCCGCCGCCATCACCACCTTCATGGTTGTGTCATCGGTAGCCCTCCTGTTCTTCGGCTGGTTGGTCGATCGTTGGAGCCTCCGGGGCGCCATGGCCATCGCCGCCGTCATCGGTGGGCTCGGCATTGGGTTGATGGGAAGGGTGGAGGCCCCGTGGCAAGTATTCATCCTCTATGGGCTAGTCTACGCCATCGGCAATGCGGGCGCGTCCGTCGTACCGGTGCTGGTGATGGTCAGCGGCTGGTTTGCCGACCGCCGGGGCATCGCCAACGGCGTGTCGGTTTCCGGAAACGCTATCGGCCAAATGGTAATCGTTGCCGGACTGGCGGCGGTGTTGTTGGAATTCGGCTGGCGATCAGCCTTCACGGTACTGGGGGCGGCCAACCTGGCTATTCTAGTGCCGCTGGTGCTGCTGCTGGTCCGGCCGGCCCCGGTCAACCCGGACGCCGCGATGCAGCCATCCCCTTCTCCAAGCGGGTCCGCCGCCATTCAGGGATGCGGCGGCGTATTACCCCAAGCGCCCACCCTTCGGGAAGAGCTGACCTCCCCTCAACTGAAGATGTTGGCCGCCATCTACTTTATATGCGGGTTCCACGACTTCTTTGTTGTCACCCACATCGTCGCTTTTGCCCAAGACCAAAACGTTGGTGCGGTGCTGGCTGGCAACCTGCTGGCGTTCATGGGGTTGATGGGCTTGCTGGGAGTGCTGGCGGCCGGAGTGCTGAGCGATGCTTACGGAGCGGCCCGGCCCACGCTGCTGTGCTTCGTCATGCGGATTGCCATCTTCGCCGCCATCCTGTTCTGGCAGTCCACACCGGGGGTCATAGCCTTTGGGGTGCTGTACGGCTTCACCTTCTTGATGACGGCCCCGCTTACGGTGGTGTTCGTGGCGAACATCTTCGGGGCGCGGCGGCTGGGCGCCCTCTCGGCCACCATTTCGATGGTGCACACCTTGGCCGGAGGGCTGGGAGCGATGGCGGGCGGCGCGTTCTTCGACCTTCGGGGCAGCTACGACGGGGCCTTTGTGCTGATGCTGGCCCTCTCCGTAGCCGCCGCGTTGCTGACTCTATTGGTGCGCGAGCGGCCCCAAGGGGCGGCTGCGACGGCGTAGCGATGGACAAGCCCGCGAGGCCACCCGCTTTAGAGGGTATGTGACAAGTTCCCTCTCCCTTTGGGAACTGACAGGGGTAGATATTTGTTTGCTCCGTCGTTCCGGCGAAGGCCGGAACCCAGGGGCGGGGGGCACCTCCTAGTAAACCCTTCCACGAGGTCGTTCTTGTGTTGCCACACACACTGTGCCAGGTCCGAGGTAACACCAGTGTACAGCGTCCCAGGGTCTTTCAATTGTCACCCCGAGTGGAGCGAGGGGTCTAAAATCCTTGCCGGGAGAACAGTTTAACCGCCAAGAATTTTAGATTCTTCGCCGCAAAGCGGCTCAGAATGACATCTTTCGGAGAGCAGCCTCCGGGTTTCATCGAGAATTACTGATGCGTGAATAAGTTTCTAAACTATCCCCTCCCCTGTCGTTCCGGCGAAGGCCGGAATCCACAGGCACTAAGGGAGAGAAACATAACTGTCTGAAAGGACTTCTGGATTCCGGCCTGCGCCGGAATGACGGGTTGGGCGGCAATGATGGCATGGTATGGTTTAGAGATTCATTCACGTATCAGTAAAAGACCCTGTACAGCGTCCCGTTTCTCTTGCTAGCGAGGAGATATACGCAGGGGAATTTTTCCGGGTTGCGGGAAGAGTACGTCATACCGCTGGTTCTGCCTCGTATGCATTCGAACGAAGGTAGCCCCGGCCCCACCCCTGGGTTCCGGCCTTCGCCGGAACGACGGGTTGGGTATTTTCAGAGTAATGACGGAATGCGGATACCTACCCCTGTCAGCTCCCCGCGGGAGAGGGTTGAGGTTTTAGCCCTCTAGCCCTCCCAGAGTTCATGAAGAAAGTCCTCTTTCCCGCCGGGAATTTAGTCAAAGCAACGAGCAGAAAAACCTTTGCGTCTCTGCGCCATTGCGTTGTCTCTTAGCCGCTCACCCTAAGCGTCTTTTAGTCTTTGCGTCATTGCGTCTTTGTGCCTTTGCGTTCCCTTATATGGTCGGAAACTGCCCTTTGCGGCGACGAATCTCTGCTATTTGGAGGCCCCGGCTACTTGACAATAACGCCGCCAGTTAGTATAGTCCCGGCGACTCACATCCGGAATAGCGCCGGAAACGGTCCGGCCATCGCCCGAGAACAAAGAAACATCAATTCCCCGGCCAACTACCCTGGGATACCCAGGGCGCTTTTTGGTAAATAGGGCGGTATTAGATACCTTGACAATGGAAATAGCCCAATACGTATAATGACCCTAGCGTCCTGAAGGTCCATATTCAGAGCCGTAAGCTCACATTTAGGGAGACCGCCGTGCAATTATCCGCAACATATTCCACCAGCTCCATGCTCGACCCGTCGATGATACCCAAGGAATCCGGGGCCAGGGCGCCGGTAGAAACCACCGCACCCACCGTCCCAAAACGTAACCCGGCGCCAAGGAAAGTACGGCAGAGAGAAAGAGGCACTCCGGCCACCTTCACAGCGACGAACCCAAAAGGAGAAACAGTACATGATAGGTAGAATCAGGAACCCCGTAGCGCTGGCCCTAGTGCTGGCAATCGGAATTCTGGGGGCGATGCTGGCCTTGGGCACGCTCACCGCCCCGGCCGTATCCGCCGATGGCCACTGCGGCAGAGACACGGGCAAAGTCTGCGGCGTGGGCGACCCAAACGTAGACGCAGACGGCGTAAACGCAGTCGCGGGCGCCAACGCCGCAGAGGCATACGCCAATGGGTATATGCCGCAGGCCTTCGCCACTCCCAATGAGCCGGGAGCGGCAGCGCGGTATGACATTAATTTCCAAATCACCGAGGCGCTCGGCGTCGATTCCACCATTACCATCGAGTTCGAGAACGAGTTCCAAGTGCCCGGCGCCCTGGAAACCCGGCACATATCCATTACCGGTATAGGTATGAACGCTGCCGGCGACGACACAGAATTTACCCAGAGTCCGTCCGACGTGACGGTAAGCAAGTCTGGGCCGTCGGGGGACGCGCAGCACGCCATCACCCTGACCGTGCCCGACATGGACCCCTCCGACGAGGGGACCTCGGGTATCGGTGCCGGTTCCGACGTCCGGGTAATCTTCGCCCAAGTGTCGGGAATCAAGAACCCGCTGGAGGGCTGGCACCGGTGGGTCAAGATTAAGACCAGCGAGCAAATGGTCAACGTCCACTCAAGGAATCAGTATGGCCAGACCGGGATCTACTTCCCCCGGATCGTCAAGTTGAGCAGCGTTCAGAGCACGCGGGGCAGCGCTTTCACCGTCACCGGCGTGGGCTTCTTCAAGGACACCAGCGCCACCCTGTGGCTGGACGAAAACGCTAACGGTATCATTGACACCGGTGAGGTGGAGTTGGGCGAGGCCCAGGTGGGCGGCGACTTCACTTTCGTCAAGACCATCACCATCACCAACCCGCCCTTCAAGGCGGGCTACGGGGTGGATACCAACACCAACTTCATCAACGCCGTTGATGGCCGGTCCCGGAGTATAGGCCGGTCCGTTGAACCATTAATGGAGGGGAAAACTCTGGATGACGGGTATTCGATCCCGTTGGCCGAAGGTGTTACGGGGAGTGGTACCGCCCCCGGGACAACGAACCCCAATTGTATCGCCGCAGGGGGCCCCGAGTCCTGCCTCAGCGTGTTGGAACTGAGGGGCACCATACTCGTGACGCCGACGACCGCCGCCATCGGCGACACCGTCCAAGTGACCATTAAAGACCATAACTCCGATGTAAACATAAATCAGCACGGTGTAATGTATCTGGGCGGCGTGCTGGTCGATATATCCAGAGCAGGCTCCACAACCTCGACCGGCGAGGCCTCCTTCAACATCAGGATACCGGAGGGGGTCCCCACCGGCGTTCAGGAGCTAAACCTACGAAATAAGCCGCCTGACGGGAACCTGATCAGGGTCACCCGGCGCGTCAACATGACGATCTCCGGCGCGGTTATCCGGATGACCCCGGACACCGACTTGGTGCCCAACCAAACGGTGTCTTTGTCCGGCTCCGGCTTCTCCATCGGTGGACAAGCCACCATCAACGGCCGTCTCTCTGATGGTAACGCTGATGGTAGCCTCGTCTCCATCAGCGGGAACGCCGAGGGCCTCGGGTC
Organism: Dehalococcoidia bacterium; assembly: GCA_965220245.1. Classification (GTDB taxonomy): domain Bacteria; phylum Chloroflexota; class Dehalococcoidia; order Lucifugimonadales; family UBA3495; genus CBDCPI01. The sequence goes on along the minus strand of CBDCPI010000012.1, from coordinate 73,885 downwards.
GCGGGGTAATAAGCTTAACGAAGGCGACGATATCGAAATCGACAACGGCGGCAACTGGTCAGCCTCCTTTGTTATCCCGATCAACGACACCACCACCACCCCCGGCAACCACGTGCTGAAGATTGTCGACAGCGGCAAGCGGGAGGGGACCGTCAACTTCACCATCGCCGATCGGACCCTGGTCCTGGACCCCGCCGAGAGTCGGCTTGGCACCACCGTCCAAGTCACCGGCGGCGGGTACCCGGCGAATAATACCGGCGAAGGGGCCGACTTCAGTCCGGTGGTGAGTCTAATCTACCTGATCCCGGGCAACGATATTTCGGTGGCCCAGCTCAGCCCCGACTCCTCGGGCAGCATCGTCAGCAGCTTCCGGGTGCCGCTGCGGGCCAACATCCCCTCCACCAACGCGGTGCGGGCGGAGTTCGAAGTTGATGGCACCCCCGTAACCACGTCCTCGACCCACAAGGTGCCCCGGGCCACCATCACGGTGACCCCCGAGGAAGGCCCCATCGGCAGCATAGTCGACATCAAAGGCGAGGGCTTCAAGACCTTCTCCGCGATGCAAACGTTGGAACTGGCGGGCATCGAGATCCCCGTGTCGCCGGTGCCGTCGACCGACAACATGGGCAGCTTCCAGGCCAGGGTCCAAATACCCCAGGTCAGCCCGGGCACCCATGGCTTGACGGTTGAGATTTCTAGGACCACGGCCAGCGGCACCTTCAAGGTCAGTGAGGGCCCGGTGACCCCGACGACCCCGGTAGTCACCACCGGCGACATCGAGACGGTTTTTGCCGACCAGATAGCTTCGGGGGCCCTGCACTCGGTGTTCCATTATGACAACGAGAGTGAGACCTTCAATAGTTTCCTGCCCGACCTGGCAGACATTCCCGGCGGCAACACCTACACCGAGGCCAGCACCGGCAACGCCCTGTGGGTCCGGTTCTTGGCCGACACCACCTTCCAAGGGGTCGACTACAGCGATGGCTGGAAGCTGATCGTCCTGAAGTAGGGCTGGGATACACCACCAACTAGGTATGGCAAGGCCGCCCTGCGGCGGCCTTGCCATACCACTAAAGGTAAAGGGAGAATAGATAGATGATCAAGCTAAAGGTCCTGGCCCTGGTAGTGGGGATGGCTTTGTTGCTGGCGCTGCCGGCCACCGTGCTAGCTCAGGCAGCGCCCGACCACACCTCGCTAGTCACTGCCACCATTGACGGGGACCCAGCCCCGGACGGCACCAAGATCACCGCGATGGTGGAAGGCAAAGACGATGTAACCGCCACCACCATGGACGGCAAAGCGGTCATCAAGATCCCGGGGAGCGACGCCGACGCCGGGAAGGAAATCACCTTCATGATCGGCGAAATGATGGCTGCCGAGACCGACACTTGGGAAAAGGGCGGCCACGCGGACATCAAGTTCAGTATCAGCGCCATGATGGGCATGATGGAGCCCACGGAAGAGCCGCCGACCATGGAACCCGGCGACGGGAATGGGATGATGGACGACAAGGAGATGATGATGGGTCCGAAGGGGCCCCAGGGCCCACCGGGAATCGCCGGACGCCGCGGCGCCGCGGGTGCGACCGGTTCCCAAGGGCCGCAAGGCCCCCAGGGTTCTGCCGGTTCCCAAGGGTCGCAAGGCCCCCAGGGTCCTGCCGGTAATGACGGGGCGGCCGGTCAGGCAGGCTCCGCCGGAGGCGCCGGTCCCGCCGGAGCTACCGGTCCCGCCGGTCCCGCCGGCAGCAGCGGCTCCAGTGCGCTGGGCGTCGTGGCCCTGATCTTGGCCATCGTCGCCCTCGTGGGCGCTGGCGGAGCGTTCCTGATGCGGAGAGGCGCCTAGCCCACCGCATCCCGTAACCGGGACCCCGCCCGGAACACGCAGACCCAAACAAAAGCGGCGCCGCCCTTGGGGCGGCGCCGCTTTCCACGTCTAAGGCCCCCTCCACCCCCGGGCGCCACCCATTCTCAACGCAAAGGCGCAATGACGCAAAGGTTTTTCTGCTTATTCCTTTAAGTACCGCTCACCCTATTGGTTGGGGGTGTACTATGACCGACTGCTTCTAAGAGTTGTTCGCAGACGTACTCTGGGTCGGGAAATTAGGCATTGATCGTTAATCTTCCTCAGTTTTATCGAGTACTCGGTATAGGATGCGCCGGAGCACCACTCGCTGGTCTCTCTGGCTCATCGAGGAGCGGGCTTCAACTCCGCTGAGCATCCATTCTTGCAGTAACGCAATCATGCGCTCATCCAAGTCTGGTTCTACCAAGTCGGCTACCGTGGTCTTCAGGAGCGTAGCGAGAATTCGTAATTCCGAGAGTGATGGGTCCGATACCCTGTCGCCATTCCCTTCGATTTGATGAATTCTCTCAACTGTTAGCAGCTCGCCCGAGTGGACTGCTACATCTTCTCTCGTTAGTCCGGATTCCTCACGTAAAATCCTCACCTTGTTGCCGACCATGTTTTTGTCAAAATCCGAGAAAGCGAGCTTCCGCTCTTCGATAATTGGCCGTATCTCGGTCAGGCGGTCCCGCAGTTCATGGCTAAGCTCGTCAAGGTCCCTGTACGTGATCGTCAGTTTGAGCGCCGGGATGCCGGTCACCATCCTGCTCACTCGTGTATCTCCATGAACTATCCAGACTATGGGAATGAGAGCTGCAAGGGCAAAGTCCAGTTCCTCACCGGCTCCCGTACTCGCGTAATCGGCAACGTGAATTACCAGATCGCTGCTCAGTACACGCTCCCTATCCATATTGAATACATCCTCAGAAGACACTTGGGGATGGTTTACCGGGTCTGGAGCCTTCCGAGGTTCGTACACTTCTATTTCAAGGTCTTTACAGACCGAGCCTACAATCTCGGATACTGCATCGAGGTGTTCGCGTTCAACTTGGGTTAACCCTGTGAGTGCAGATGCCAGGTAAGCATTCAATCTCAAGGGCGCCGCTTCACGCTGATACAGAATCATTGCCCCAACTTCTCTATTTTCGGCGATTGGGAGCAACCCAGGACGTTCGTCACCAACGTACTTTTCATGCCGCTCATTGAATTCATCGAGGGTGATCTGTTTGAAATGTTCACCCAGTATTTTCTGAGCATCCTGAGGGTTGACCATATTCACCTCGCTGGCCTGGGAGCACTTTCTCGCCAGATTCCTCGAATGCATGTCCCAATATCACGGACAGCAATTTGTACATGCGCCCGGTCATAGATCGCTGAGTCAGGATATACAGGTCGGCCCTCGGCAAAAGCTGCACGCACACATGCAATCCTAATTCCGCTCTCGCTTAACACGCCTACAGTATAGTTTATTACTTCCCGGTCCAGTCGGTGTGCTCCTCTGGATTGTGTCGGTCTGGCTCGGCCTGAGTCTCTAAGATTCTTCAGATACGAGTCATACGCATCGGAAATTACCGGATTCCAACTCACATCCAATAAGTCTATACAGTCTACGATATGAATTTCCGCTCCTATAACGGCTCCGTCATTTCCATGGCGCTCAGATGCCCATTCCCATGCCCTGTGCGGAGCATCTTGAAAGAAATAGACACCATCACCAAGCCAGTCATAAGTATTCTGGCTTATCTGGAATCCTTCTCTCAGGACCATATCCGCTGCTTCCGAACTCGTTCCGTGATACCCCGAGACAATCAACTCCGGCTCCCAGCAAAAGTAAGCGGCTATATAGCGGTGTCGAGACTTCAGGCCGCTCTGGCTTGGGGCGCCAGCAATGTCACCCGCATGTCCGTCGGGAGGTTGGCGGCGGTGACCGCCAAGCGCGTTTGAGGCTGCACCTCGCTGAGCCCCATCCGGCTGAGGAAGACGTCCACGCCTTGCAGGGGCGCCTTCACCCCCGGGATTTCGTGGTGCATCGGAATCACCACCTTGGGCTCCAAGTCCTGCATGGTGCGGAGCACTTGGTCCAAGCTCAGGGTGCAACCGCCCCCGGTGGGCACCAGAAGCACGTCCACCGGGCCCAAGTCGTCAAGGTGCCGGGCGGCCAAGGGTAGGGCGATGTCCCCAAGATGACAAACACAGACTCCGTCGATGTCGATGGAATAGGCTACGTTGCGCTGCTCCCGGGGGACGCCGGGGGCCAAGGGGGTCATAACCCCGCGAACGGAACCCCCGGAATACTCATACTCGCCGGGAGCGGCGAACACCTTGGGCTCGCCAGCCACTTCCGCCCAACCGCTGTGGTTGGGGTGGCTGTTACTGACCGTCACCACGGTGGCCGGCCGGGTATCCGGCCGCAGCCCCAGCGACAGTGGATAGGGGTCGGTAATCACCACCAAGTCATCGGACCTTAATCTAAAGCAGGAATGCCCCAGCCAGGTTATTTCCACAACTTACACCCATCCCATTTATTTACCGCAGGAGCGCCCTGCCCGCAACGACCAAGGCAACCACAAGGGTTGCCGTTACATGCCGGCATCGTGACCATCCCAGACCAAGGCAGCCACAAGGGTTGCCGTTACATGCTGGCATCGTGACCATCGTAGGGGCGCCCCTTGTGGGCGCCCGTTGGTCGTGCCTAGTCAAAGTGCGATTGCCTTGCCGATTGCCTTGCAAGGAAGGGCCAGAACTTTGAGGCCCAAGGTTAGATTAGTAGTATAATAATGCTGCCAATCCGGGGTCAACGAATGACCCGGTGAAGAGACTGCTACATAATCCCCTCTCCTGGAGGGAGAGGGAACTTTGCACTCACCCTCTCAATTTCGCAACCTTTGAGCTAACGTGGCAGTAAGTAACGAAGACGACATCCACACTCCAAAGCCGGGCCCAATTGTTCGAGGCGGCGAGGGGCTGATGGACCCGGAGCCGGGACAGAACGCCTTTTTGGACGCCGGAGAGGGTCCGGAGCTTGACCACCAGACCTCGGCGGCTCTGCGTCACCTTAAAGCCGCGGTGGAGGCCGGGACGCCTTGGCAGTTGGCGTTGCTGGAAACCATCGGCTTATGGACCCGGCCCCGGGAGGAGTACTTGGGTAGACATTACCAATACCTGATTCAGGGGGAAGCCTTCGACTGGTTGGTCTTGGCCGAGCGCCTTTGCGCCGAGTTGGACGGTGTGATTCCGGCGGAGGAAAAAGAGGGGCTGCTGTTCTCCGGTGAGTTCCCCGAGTTCTTGGAGCCGGAGGTCTTTCGGGACTGCCTCGGGGCCAACAAGTACCGGGCCTACTTGAACTACTGGTACGGCATCGTGGTTGAAGAGGCCCTCCAACTCGCGGTGGAAGAAGACGTTAGGAAGCGGCACCTGGCCCGGTGCTACGCCGATACCGAAGAGTTGGTGGAAGAGGCCTTTGTACACCTTTACAGCGCCAGCAAAGCCGACCTGATCGAGGAATTTCGCCAAGCGTTCCACCTACCCGGGCGCCACCACCTTTCCCTCTCCGACATGAAGGAGTTCACCTACTGGCTCCACAAGCGGCGCCTGAAAATGTGGGACCCGGCCCGGGTAGCCAGCGATACCCAGAAAGGCATCAAGCGGCTTCACTTACTGGAACAAACGACCGGCGCCCAACGTTACCGCAATTAACGTCAGGATAATCTGCCATGACCTCCAGCGCCTCAGCCGAAATCCCCAGGGCCTACAACGCTGCCGATGTGGAGCAGCGGCTGTATGAGAAATGGGTCAGCGAAGGGTGCTTTGCCCCCGTTATTGACCCGGACAAGGACCCATTCACGGTTATCATGCCCCCGCCCAACGTTACTGGCGAGTTGCACTTGGGCCACGCCTTGGAAAAAGCCATTGAGGACGCTTTGGTCCGGTGGCACCGGATGTTGGGGGACCCGACCCTGTGGCTGCCGGGCACCGACCACGCCGGTATCGCCACCCAGTGGGCGGTGGAGCAGCAGTTGGCCCTGACCGGCAAGGACCGCCACCATTTCGGACGGGAAGAATTCGTTGAACTGGTGTGGGAGCACGTCCGCAAGTTCGGCGGCATCATTCATGAGCAGTCCCGGCGTCTCGGAATTTCCGCCGACTGGGACCGCCACAAGTTTACCCTTGACGCCGGCCCCAGCAAGGCGGTGCGCACCACCTTTGTCAACCTCTACAACAAGGGCCTGATTTACCGTCATGAGCGCATCATCAACTGGTGCCCTCGGTGCGCCACCGCCCTGTCCGACCTGGAAGTGGACTATCAAGAACACGACGGCGTCCTTTACTACATCCGCTACCTGTTGGAGGCCGACGAGACCTTTGCGGGAGGTGAATCCTCAGCTAGCAGTGAAGGTTATGTAACCGTGGCTACGACCCGCCCCGAGACCATGCTGGGAGACACCGGCGTGGCCGTCAATCCCGAGGACCCGCGCTACCGGGATGTAATAGGCCGCCGCGTTATCCTGCCCATCATGGACCGCAGTATTCCCGTGGTAGCCGACTCCGTCATCACCACCGATTTCGGGACGGGAGCCTTAAAGGTCACCCCGGGCCACGACATCATCGACTTCGAGATCGGGCAGCGGCACCAGTTGGAGACCCTAACCGTCGTCGGATTTGACGGCAACATGACCGCCGTTGCCGGGAAGTATGCCGGCCTTGACCGGTCCGAGGCGAGGACCCAAGTAGTGAGGGAGCTGGAGGCCTTGGGCCGGCTGGAAAAGCAAGAGGACTACCGCCACTCCATCGGGCACTGCCAGCGCTGCGCTTCCATCGTGGAGCCTTTGGTCAGCCTACAGTGGTTCGTCAACCTGGGTAACCACCACCAACCCGGCAGCATCGCCGGCAGGGCCCACGCGGCGGTGGCCCAAGGGGACATTCGGATTGTGCCCGAACGGTTTACCCGAGTGTACCTCAACTGGCTGGAAAACATCCGTGACTGGTGTATCAGCCGCCAACTCTGGTGGGGACACCGCATTCCGGTGTGGTACTGCGGCGATTGCGGTCACCTAACGGTGGCCGTGGAAGACCCGGCCCATTGCGCTGCTTGCCAGTCCCCCAGCTTGCGGCAGGACTCGGATGTCTTGGACACTTGGTTCAGTTCCGGCCTCTGGCCCCACTCCACCCTGGGTTGGCCCGAGGACACCGAAGACCTGCGGTACTTCTACTCCACCTCGGTGCTGGAGACCGGCTACGACATCCTCTTTTTCTGGGTCGCCCGCATGATCATGCTGGGCATTGAAAACACCGGGCACATCCCGTTTAGGACCGTGTTCCTCCACGGCTTGGTCCGCGACGCCACCGGGGCCAAGATGAGCAAGACCCGGGGCAACACTATGGACCCGCTGGAGTTGCTGGAGCGCTACGGCACCGATGCCCTGAGGTTCGCCCTCACCACCGGCACCGCTCCGGGGAACGACCTGCGCTTCACCGAGGGCCGGCTGGAATCGGCCCGTAACTTTGCCAACAAGGTCTGGAACGCCGCCCGCTTCGTACTCACCAGTCTGGACGGGAAGCCCGGTCTTGACGGTTGGTTCGAGTTGCCGGAGGCGAAGCACCGGGAGGACCGCTGGATTCTGAGCCGCTTGGAGCGCACCACCGCCGAGGTCAATCAGGCCTTGGAAAACTTTGAGCTGGGCGAGGCCCAGCAGAAGCTCCACGACTTTATTTGGAACGATTTTTGCGACTGGTACATCGAGATGGCCAAGATTCGGCTGCGTTCCGGGAACGGCGCTTCTCCGCTGCCGGTCTTGGCCCACGTGCTGGAAAGGACCCTGCGTCTGCTGCATCCGTTCATGCCCTTCATCACCGAAGAAATCTGGCAAAACCTGCTGACGCGGCTGCCCCGGGAGGGCGAACTCCCCCAGTCCATCATGGTGTCTCCTTACCCCAAGGCCAACGGCGCCCGGCAAGACTCCCAAGCGGAAAGCGAGATCTCCTTGGTGATGCAGACCATCCACGCCGTCCGCAACGCCCGGGCCCAACTGCGCATCCCCGCCAATCAGAGATTGGAAGCGGTCGTTGAGGGCAACGGAGCCCAAGGGACCGGCGTCCACCAAGCAATCGAAGAGGAGGCCGACGTCATCCGGGGCCTCTCCCGCGTTGAGCCGCTGCGGGTCCAATTCGGAGACCCCGCCGGGGCCGACGCCGCCAAGGGCGTCACGTTGGTAGTAACTCCGCTGGTGGTCCGACTGCCTCTGGAAGGGGTGGTAGACCTGGGAGCCGAGGCGGCGAGGCTCCGTGAAGAGCGGGACGACTGCTTGCGCAACCTGGACCGGGTATCGGCGTTAGTCTCGAACCCGAACTTCCGGGCCAAAGCCCGGCCCGATGTCGTGGAGAGCGAGCAAGAACGCCTCCGGTCCCTGGAAGAACGCAAACAACGGCTGGAGGAGATTCTGGAGCAGTTGGGCGGATAACCAAAGTCCCTTCTCCCAGCGATGGTAAGATATTGGTGGATGGACCCCGGGGCCAAGTGGTTTAACCATTATACGGTTGCATCCTGAAACTCCGCCCGCGATTTCGACGAGTGCATAATGAAGAGCGGCGCGAGTCAATCTGGAGTGTGCCGGAATCGCGGCGGACCCTCTACTTTGCCCTGTTCTCCATCTTGACTCTGGCCGGGAGCAGCTTAGTATTGTGGCACGAGATATTCCGCCGCCCCGAAGACGGCCCGGTGGAGACTGTCTTGGCCATTACTCAAGGTATATCCACCGTAGCCTTGGCATCGGCGGCAATGTCCGTCTCCATAATAGAAGGCGGGAGGCTCATCATGGTGGTAGGCGACCATTTAGACCGCTGGCTGCGCGATAAGCGAGCGAAACGAATCGAGAAGGCCCGGAATGAGGCGAGGACGGAAGGGAGGACGGAAGGGAGGACGGAAGGGAGGGCGGAAGGGAGGGCGGAAGCGCAGGTGATGTGGGAGGAGTGGAACAACCGCCGTCTGGCCGCCGAGGCTGCTGGCGAGAGATTCGAGGAGCCGCCGCCATTGCTCCGGGCCAACGGGCGCCAAGGGTAAGGATTGCGCTCTTCAAGCACCCGAAGGTAAAACCGGAATGGATAGAGAGAACGTTAGCCGACCAGTATTACGTGGAGAACCAAGCTGATGGGAGAGTTCGATACTATGCGTCGTCCCGGAAGTAGAGGATTGGCCGTGTGTGACAGTGGACGGAGGCAGACTCTTTAACGCATTCTTGGACTCCTCAAGAAGAACCTCTAAACTGGGCCAGGACGAACGAAGCAATGCCACAGCGACTGGGTATCATTGGATTTCCCATCAGACATTCTATCTCGCCGGTGTTCCAGCAGGCGGCGCTGGACCACCTGGGACTGGACGGCTCTTATCAAGCCTGGGAAGTCAACCCCGACGAATTGCCCGGCTTCGTGGAGGGCCTCCGCCGTCCCGGTGTGCTCGGCATAAACGTCACCGTCCCTCACAAAGTAGCCATCGTGCTGCTTTTGGACGAGGTGGATGATTGGGCAACCGCCGCCGGAGCGGTCAATACGGTGGTCAACCGTGGCGGCCGGCTCACCGGACACAACACCGACGGCGCCGGGTTCGTGAGGGCTCTACGAGAGGCGGGAGGATTCAATCCTACGGGGCGCCGGGCCTTGGTCTTGGGCGCGGGGGGCGCGGCCCGCGGCGTCGTTCTGGCTTTGATACGAGAGGGTGTCGGCCAGTTGACCATCGCCAACCGCACGCTGGAACGGGCCCAAGAACTCAGTAGGATGGCCCGGGATAATGGCCACGACGCGAGCCCGGTGGCATTGGAGGAGGCAGCCTTGACCCCGGCGGCGGCCTCGGCGGAGCTCATCGTCAATTGCACCAGCATCGGCATGTCCCACGGGCCCGACGAGACGGGAACGCCACTGACGGCAGAGCAGATTCCGCCGACGGCTTTGGTCAATGACTTGGTGTATAATCCGCTGGATACACCGCTGCTGCGCCAAGCGTCCCGGGCTGGGGCGGCCACCTTGGGCGGCATTCACATGCTGGTGTACCAGGGCGCCGCCTCCTTTGAGATGTGGACCGGCCGGGAAGCCCCGGCGCCAGTGATGCTAGAGGCCGCCACCAACGCCATGGCAGCCAGGGCAATCGAGTCTTAAAGAGTTTAGAAGGGGAAATATGCGATAGGGCTTGGGAAACCTGCACCCGTCATTCCGGCGAAGGCCGGAATCCAGGACCGTTCTCCGCCAGCTACGTTCTTTGTTCTCAGAATTTCTAGATTCCGGCCTTCGCCGGAATGACGGGTCGGCATTTCCAGAGTGTCCCGAAGTGATATGGTGCGATTTTTTACAGCCGGAGAGTCCCACGGCCAAGGCTTGGTAGTAATCGTTGAGGGTGTGCCAGCCGGCCTGTCGATTAGCGAAGAGTACATCGCCGGCCATCTGGCCCGCCGTCAACGCGGCTATGGCAGGGGCGGACGGATGCTCATCGAGCAGGACTGGGCCCACGTGATGTCCGGTATACGGCACGGGCTGACCTTGGGCAGCCCCATCGGCATGACCCTGGAGAATAAGGACTGGACCAATTGGCAGTCGGCGATGGCGGTGGAGGAAGTCGAGGACCCCAATGCCGACGGCCGCGGTGAACGCATCACTCGGCTGCGGCCTGGTCACGCCGACCTCCCGGGTTCCATGAAATACGGCTTCCACGATGTCCGCAACGTTCTGGAGCGGGCCAGCGCCCGGGAAACCGCCGCTAGGGTAGCGGCCGGAGCCGTAGCGATTCGCTTCCTCGAAGAGTTCGATGTGATTCTCCGCAGCCACGTAGTCTCTATAGCGGGGGTGCGGGCCAAGTTGCCGGAAACCATTGATTGGCAGGCAGTGGAAGAGTCGCCGGTGCGTTGCGCCGACCCTGAGGCTGCGGTCAAAATGATGGCCGAGATAGATGCTGCCAAGGAAGCTGGCGACACCGTGGGCGGCACCGTGGAGGTCATCGCCGAGAATGTGCCCATCGGCCTCGGTTCCCACGTCCACTGGGACCGGAAGCTGGACGCGCGAATCTCCCAGGCCCTAATGTCCATCAACGCGGTGAAGGCCGTCTCCATCGGCCCGGGATGGGAAATCACCGAGCTTCGCGGCTCCCAAGTCCACGACATTATCGACCCGGTTAGCGACCCTGACCGGCCCTGGCAACGCCAGACTAACCGGCTGGGAGGCACCGAAGGCGGTATGTCAAACGGGATGCCCTTGGTGGCCCGGTTCGCTGTCAAACCCATCGCCACCATGGTCAATCCCCTGCCTTCGGTGGACTTGGACACCGGAGAGGCCGTCCAAGCGCACTACGAACGCTCCGACGTTTGCCAAGTCCCGCCAGCCGGGGTGATTGGCGAGGCAATGGTAGCCTTGGTGTTGATCGACGCCTTTATGGAGAAGTTCGGCGGCGACTCCATCGAAGAGACCCGCCGCAACCTGGAAGGGTACATGAAGACCATCGGCCCCCGCCAGGTCTTCCAATAAGGTTGATTATGACCGCGGTTGGTATTGGTCTGGGGCATGGTGAGAAACTCATAACCTCCTCAATTCTGAACATTTACAAGTAATAGAACACGGGTATAACGTAAACCGCCGCAGCGGTGGCGATAATGGGTTGACTTGTGGGTAAATTGGTTTAAACTGAGGCGGAGCCAAACTAGATTGGGCTTGAGGAGGATTCCGGATGGAAGGCAAAGTCCAGATTGAGATTACTTACTGCGTTAGTTGACAGCACCTCGGAACCGCCACGTGGATGGCGAACGAGTTCTTCCGGCACTTCGGACCTGATGCTGCGGTCACCATCTCCCCACGGGGCCAGTCGATCATGGAGGTCTTTGTGGACGGGGAGAGGGTATTCGACAAGAAGGGCGAAGGGAACATCTTCCCGGACCTGAAGCGGGTGCGCACGATGCTGGGCATCGTCCGGGACAGAATTGAGAAAGCGGAGCCGGTCCCGGCAGACGACTAGCTCGGCTCAAACCGGTATAAAGCCAAAAACAAGGCCCCTCTTTTAACCGAGGGGCCTTACTCTTTCCCAGATTTGCTTAGATAGCTCGGCCCGAGGCTGCTTAGCGTCCAAGACCAGCCATTTCTCTGCATTTTCGGCCGCTTGGCGCAGGTAGGACTCCCTAACCCTGCGGTGAAACTCCAACGGCGCCGACTCAATGCTATCCAAAGGCGCGTTGTTCTTACGAGCCAAAGCGGTGTCGGGCGAAAGGTCCAAAAGTACCGTTAGTTCCGGGGCCAGCCCGCCGGTGGCGGCAAAATTCAACTGCCTGATTAGAAGTAGGTCCAGGCCTCTGCCATCACCTTGATAAGCAACGGTCGAGGGGGTATACCGGTCCGACACCACGGTGGCGCCGGAATCTAAAGCGGGGCGAATAACTTCCTTGATGAGTTGGGCCCGGGCAGCTATGAAAACCGATGCCTCAGCAACCGGCGAGAGTTGAGGGTTTCGCTTAAGCCAACGGCGGAGGTGTTCGCCGATGGGAGTGCCGCCTGGCTCTCGGGTGTAAATCACCCGGACATCGCGCCGCCGCAATCGCCGCACCAAGGCTCTGGCTTGGGTGGTCTTACCCGAGCCGTCAATGCCTTCAAAGACAATAAACGGGGCCACAGAAGGAGGCCGTAGGCGCCGGGACTAGGGCTTGTAGAACAAGACCGACCGCTCCGGTTCTCGGCCTTGGCTGGTGGAAGACACGTTATACCGCTTCCCCAACAGGTGTTGGAGCCGCCGTACATAGGACCTCTGCGGGGTCAACCGCACCGAGGACTCGCCGCTCAACACCTGGTTGGCGGCCGCCTCCGCTTCCTGCATTGCCCGCTCCAAGGTCTCTTGCGAGGCGTCATCATCCTGTTGCACCCGGCCTGCCCCGTGGTTCCACTCCTTGGCCAGCGCCCGCAAAAAGTCCTCCACTTGCGGCATAGTGTTCTTACGCAGCACGTAGACCGGCTTACCCGAAGCCTCAGCGATGCGCACCAACTGAGAGCCCCGCCGGTAATGGGTCTTAGTGGTCAGAACCACGTCGGACCGGCGCAGCTCGTTGGCTACCTGTACCGAGACTCCAGTCCCGCCGACGGCAGCCTCCAGCTTGTCCCTGCCCACTCCGAACAGGAACACCCGCGCATCCACGTCGGCAACCCTGCCGTCGGTGGAGACCCTCGGGGCCGAGTCATTTGACGAAGGCGCAGTATATTCGGGAGACCAAAGCGCGGTAGTGTTGTTGCTGCCCCGGGTGGGTTCCTGGGTCTTGTTCACTCGGCCGTTCTCGTCCAGCCAGCGCACTTCCGCAGTAATGGGATAGCCCCGGAGCCACTGGTCCACGACTTGGGCCACGCCATCATGGACCGCCAAGCGTTCCCAGCTTTGGATTTCCACTACCACGTCAAAGGTCGGCGGCGCTTTCCGCTCCAAAACACTCTTCTGCGTGCCCCGGTACCGGGCCTCCTGGTCACCCAGGGTAACCGTTTGCACCCCGCCAACCAAGTCGGACAGGGTCGGGTTCATAATCAGGTTGTCCAAGGTGTTTCCATGAGCGGTGGCGATGAGTTGCACCCCCCGCTCCGCTATTGTCCGCGCTGCGGAGGCTTCCTGTTCGGTGCCCATCTCGTCGATGATGATGACCTCCGGCATATGGTTCTCCACCGCCTCGATCATCACCGCGTGCTGTTTGGCCGGGGTCGCCACCTGCATTCTCCGGGAGCGCCCAATTGCCGGGTGCGGCACATCACCATCTCCGGCAATTTCGTTGGAGGTATCAACGATGATTACCCGCTTCCGGGCCTCTTCCGACAGCACCCGGGCCATCTCGCGCAGCATGGTAGTCTTGCCGACGCCGGGGCGGCCCAAGAGCAGGATATTCTTGCCGGACAGCGCAAGGTCTTCAATGATCTTGATGGTGCCGAAGACCGCCCGGCCTACCCGGCAGGTGATGCCAACGATCCGTCCCTTGCGGTTGAGAATAGACGATATCCGGTGCAGAGTACGCTCTATACCGGCCCGGTGGTCGTCACCGAAGTCCCCAACTTGGCGCATCACGTGCTCCAAGTCTTTGTCGGTTACCTCCTGATCGTCCAACGGCACATCGCTCGACAAGAACCGGGCTTCAGGCACTCGTCCCAAGTCCAACACAACTTCCAACAGCTCTTCCAGATCATCGCGGCCGCGCAGGGCATCCACCACATGCTGGGGTAAGACCTCGAGCAAACGGTCCAGTTCCTGCCGGACCGTATCTCCAACAGTTACCAACCTTACGCCTCCACAGCGGCCATCGCGGGTCTGGCCACGGTCGCCGCCATCGTCTTGATCATGACGCTATATTGGGCTACCTCGCGGAACTGCCGTGGCAACAGGATGCCGGTTTATCCGGGCCGGAACGTCTCTGGCGCTAACCAGACTTGTCCCTTTGGGGAGGTTGAGGAGGAAGCAGCGGATTATGTCTCTGGAGCGAAACGCCTGCATCAATCCGGCGACTCAAAAACTAAGTCCAGAAAATACCGGTGGAAGCGGTTGTCGGTGGTAAGCTCGGGGTGGAAAGAGGTAGCCAGGAGATTATTCTGTTGGACCGCCACCGGCCTGCCGTCGGCCAACGAGGCCAAGACTTCAACGCTTTGGCCGACGCGCATGATCGCCGGGGCCCGTATAAAGACCCCGCGGAACAGGCTCCCGCCCAAGTAGGCGACATCCAAGTCCTGCTCGAAGCTGTCTACTTGACGCCCAAAAGCGTTGCGATGTACGCCGATGTCCATTATCGCCAGAGGTATCGGGTCCTCCTCGGTGATCTCATGGGCCATCATAATCATACCGGCACAGGTGCCCCACACCGGCTTACCCGACCGGGCCATCCGGGTAACCGGCTCCCGCAGGTCATATAGACTCATCAGTCGGCTCAGGGTGGTGCTCTCGCCACCCGGGATGATCAGTGCGTCCAAATGTTCCAAATGTTCCGGCAGCCTAACTTCCTGTCCGGCCACACCCAGACCCTTAAGGATAGCTATGTGCTCTGCAAAGTCCCCCTGTACCGCTAGTACGCCTACTTTCAACTGGGCCAGACGACTCATTGTATGAATTCAAGGTCCAGCCGTTAGATGCTCCGCGGCGCCAACAGTTCGTCTTCGGGTATCGAACGGGTGCTGATGCCGACCATAGCCTCACCCAAGTCTTTGGAAACCTCGGCGATTATGTTGGGGTCGTTGTAGTGAGTAACGGCTTGCACAATGGCATGGCCCCGCCGCGCCGGATCGCCGGACTTGAAAATCCCGGACCCTACGAAGACTCCGTCGGCGCCCAGTTGCATCATCAAGGCAGCGTCAGCAGGAGTTGCCACTCCACCGGCGGCGAAATTGACTACCGGCAACCGGCCCTCTTCCCTGGTCTTGGTCAGCAAGTCCAAGCTCACACCCAGGTTGCGGGCTTCCACCACGAGCTCGTCATCGGGCATGGTCCGCAATTTGCGAATAGCGTCTTGCACCGCCCTCATGTGGCGCACCGCTTCTACTACGTCCCCGGTGCCGGCCTCTCCCTTGGTCCGGATCATGGTCGCTCCCTCGGAAATACGCCGAAGGGCCTCTCCCAAGTCCCGGCACCCGCATACGAAAGGCACCGTAAAGTCATGCTTCCAGACGTGGTGGACCTCATCGGCGGGAGTCAACACTTCCGACTCATCCACGTAGTCTACGCCTAGAGCTTGCAATACCTGGGCCTCGACAAAATGACCGATCCGGCATTTGGCCATGACCGGTATGCTTACAGCCTTCATAATGGCGGTAATCACCGAAGGATCGGTCATCCGCGCCACTCCGCCGGAAGCCCGAATGTCGGCCGGGACCCGTTCCAAAGCCATTACGGCTACGGCGCCGGCTTCAGCGGCGATTTCGGCCTGCTCCGGGGTGACGACATCCATGATCACCCCGCCCTTAAGCATTTGAGCGTGGCCAGCTTTTACCGTTACGGTACCAGTGAGCAATTCGACCATGGTTGCCATCCTCCAAGATTAATAAAGCAGCCCAAGAACCAGCTAAGGCACGCCTCCATTATACGCTGCCGCCATACCAGTTATCAATTCCGCGAGCTTCCGGCTAGGGTCTTTCACAGGGTCTTTCAATTGTCACCCCTGTCACCCCGAGCGGAGCGAGGGGTCTAAAATTCTTGCCGGGAGAACGGTTTAACCGCCAAAAATTTTAGATTCTTCGCCGCAAAGCGGCTCAGAATGACATCTGTCGGAGGGCAGCTTCCAGTTTTCCCCGAGAATTACTGATACGTGAATGAATCTCTAAACCATACCATGCCATCATTGCCGCCCAACCCGTCATTCCGGCCTGCGCCGGAATGACGGGGGAACGCCAGAGTTTAGCAATCGATTCACGCATCAGTAAAAGACTCTGGCTTTCGCGGGGAGAGGCGTTCTCGACTCGGAACCCGGGTATTTAGTACACTAACGGCGCAGTTATCCATGCCACGCCACCCCAATAGTTATAAATGAGCAGGCCCGCAATGACAACCAAGACCTCCAAGACTACGATGCTCCCCTACCGGCGGCAGGGCGAAATCGACTACGCCAGTCTCGACTTCAACCCCGACGTGACGGAGCCGCCGGAAGACGCAATGGAACAAAACGAAGAACTGAATGAAATTCACAACCTTCTCCGCGCCTACGTCACTGACTTCGGCCGCCGTCCCAACGTCTTCCTCGACCGCGAGACCAACATCTGCTACGAACCCGGCAACCTCAACGTCCGCATCGCGCCGGACTTGTACCTGACCTTTGGCGTTGACGCTGAAGCCATCCGCCCGCGCCGGATCTACCTGCCTTGGGAAGCGGGCAAGCCCCCGGACTGGGCGTTGGAGGTGGCCTCGGCAAGCACCGCCCCGCGGGACGTCAACGACAAGCCCGCCATCTACGCCCGAATCGGCGTCCCGGAATACTGGCGCTTCGACCCCAGCGGAGGCCGCTACTACGGCCAGCCGCTCTACGGCGGAAGCCTGACCGGCGGAGTGTACCAGGAAATAGCGGTAACCACTGAGCCCGACGGCATCCTCAAGGCATACAGCGAGGTGCTGGAACTAAGCTTGTGCTGGGACGAAGGCTGGCCCCGTTTCTACGACCCGTCAACCGGCGCCTACCTGGAGAACTGGCGGCAGGTGCAGGCTGACCGGGAAGCGGAACGGGCCGCCCGGCATGCCGCCGAGGCCAGGGGGGATGCCGCCGAGGCGGAAATCGAGCGGCTCCGCGAACGACTGCGCCACCTTGAATCGGGCACTTAGCCGCATACATTGTCTGAGCTATGATTTACCCAATTCAGGATAGAGTTGCCAAGTGCGGCAAGGCCCGCCGCCGGGTTCCTATTCCCCATACCGTGCTACTGGCGCCTAGACAAGCTGCCTCCCTTGGCAGCTTGGTGGCCAACGCACCCGAAGACAGGCCCGGCAGCGTCCAGCCGCTGCCCCGCACGGATTGGATGGCCCAAGCAAGGGCTGTTCATCAACAGCCAGAAGTGACGGTAAGGCAGCCGCACAACATGGATGCGGTCACCGGGTCCACCGTGGCCGCCGCCGGTTCCGGTGTCCGGTGCGGGGCTGCAAAGTCTTGCAGTTGCTGCGCCGGCAACCCTAGGAGTCTCAACGATGAACAAACGTTGCCCCCACTGCAACGCTCAGAACGCCCGCCTGCGGCGTGACTGGCACACTCGCGTCAACGCCCTTCGCTGCTTGGACTGCATGGGCGTCTTCGGGAAAACCCCGGTCAAGCACTGCCCGGGTTGCGGCAGTCAAAAAGCCCGCCTCCGCGGTGACTGGTACGAAAGGGACCGCCCGCTGCGCTGCCTAGACTGCAACGTGGTTTATGGCGGCACCGGCGAAAGAGCACCCACCGGACCGGAGATATGCCAGACGCCGCACCTGAACCGCCTGCTGTGCGAACAGGCAGACCTCCAATCCGGCCGCGGCATGTTGATTGACCGCGCCCAAGGTGTGATGCTGGGCATAGCAGCAGGCAACCTGCTCGGACTGCGGGTAGAAGGGTGGAGCCGCCAGCGCATCGCGGCCAGATACCCGTCCGGCATCCGGGACATCAACCCCCGGGAAATCGCGCGCCGGATGGACGATGACTTAGCCCAGTCCGTTGAGCTGGCCGAAGCCCTGTTGGAAGAGGGCGACACCACCGGCCTGTTCGCCAAGCGGCTCATCACTTGGAGCGAGGTCAACGGGCGCGGGATGGGCCGCACCACAAGAGAGTCCATTGCCCAACTGTCCGGCGGAATGGAGCCGCCTCATGCGGCCTACGCAGTGTACCGGGCCAAGAACGACATTGCGCCCAACGGCGGCATCATGCGCTGCGCTCCCGTAGCCATATACCACCGGACACAACCGGAGTTGCTGGCGCGAATCACGGCCGACACCTGCGCGGTGACGCACTACTCCCCCCTCTGCCAGTGGTCTTGCGTAATCGCAAACGCGGCCATAGCCATGCTGCTAGGCGGGCGCGAACCGAACCTGCGGGCACTGCTGGGCACCGCCAGAGCGGACGGGTGCCCGGACCTGCTGGCGGCGGGACGCAGGGCCGGGGTAGACACGGCCGTGCTGCAGCGGGCAACAGAGGGACGGGCCATGCCGGAGAGCACAAGCTGGCTGGCAAACAACCAACAGGCAAAGGGGCACACGATCCTCACACTGCAGGCTGGCCTGTGGGCTGCGGCGGCACCGGCATCATTGGGCTTGGAGGAATCACTGGCCGCCGTGGTGAACGCCGGTGGCGACACCGACACCAACGGGGCACTGGCAGGCGCGGTTCTGGGGGCGCGCCACGGTGCTTCGGCAATACCACTGCACTGGACAGCATACATCACTCAGAGAGAGCGGCTAACCGGCCTCGGCCAGCGTCTGTCCGACACCGGAGAAGGCTTGACGCGGAAAGCCGCCTTTCTCGCAGATGGGCCTGCTAGCGCAGGGGGCGGCGGGGAAGCGGCTGACCTGCGCCAGCCTCACGGGGCCGCCGGGCACCCGGCAGCCCCGGACTGACCCCTACTTTTGATTGCGGTATTGCCGATGTCCCAACCCCAACGAGCATCCACAGATTGCCTGCCGGGAGCCAAGCCGGTATTAAGTGTTCCGGGGAGTAGAATACCCACGCCACCGACAGCCAAAACTCCGCCATAATCTGCTCCCGCTTAACCCAGATACTCCGCTCGCTCTTCCAGATCGCAGCCGCAGCGGGAACCTCCCGCACGGAGGCGGAAAACACCGTTGCACATGCCGCACGCCACACAACCATTTTCCTAGGGCGTTGCTCCGGGGAAAGGATGACCTCGCCCTCCGGCAGGGGGCCGCCGGGCAAAGAACCTTCGATGATTTGCCGGACCTTACTGTCCAAAGCACTCACACGCAACCTCCTAGTATTACAACGACGGTTCAAGGAGGGACGTGTGGGGAGGCACGAAGGGCGGCTCGACGCTTGGCATGGGAGTGTCTGGCCCGCTCGTTGCATTCTTGCGTCTCCTCCAGCCACCGCAGCAGTTCAGCCGGCCCGAACCGTTCCCGGGGCAGCATCTCCCGCACCACCCGGTAGACCTGCGGTCTCGTGATCCGGGGCATCTTTTCCCCCCCAAGCCTGTTGCAGGCTCAGGAGAAACGCTCCGCCCAGCAGGCACAGGGCGACGTGATGATGCCATCCCGCCCAGGTGCGGGTCTCGTACTCGTCCAGCCCCACGTTGCTCTTTTCCGTCTCGAACTCCGTTTCTATGCGCCACCGGGAGCCACCCACGTATGCCAGGGTCTCCAGGGGAGTATCCTCCGGATCGTTGGACAGGTAGTAGCGGGGCTCGCTGCCGTCCAGGTTCCGGCGGTAAATGGCCCAGTGGATTTCGCCAGGCTTCCGCCTGCTGGTTGGACGCACCCTCTGAGCGCTGAACAGGTAGCTGCGGGGACCCTGGCTTCCCTCGGCCACCGTAATCTCACGCCAGGCCTCCTCCGGCAATTCATCGCTGCGCTGCTCCATGGTCCGGCGCTGACCGTCTCGCAACTTGGGTTTGCGGGGACGCCCGAATCCCTGATGCTCCGGCCTGGTCCAGGCTGGCTCCAGCGGCCAGACCGTGGTGCCGCCGGGAACGTCCAGCACGTAGCGCATCCCCAGCGCCGCCAGTCCCTCACGGAAGGACGGCGACATCCCGAAGGCGTCGTCCCCCGCAACCCATCCGGCCCTCAGATGTCCCCGCTCCAAGGCCCGCTCCACCATCTTCAGCGCCAATTGGGTCTTCGACTGGTAGCCCTGCCTCTCCTCCGGAACCCCCGCCGCCTCACACCGGTCTTGGTCCGAGGTCCAGCTCTCCGGCAGATAAAGCCGTTTGTCCACCAGGGCCCGTCCCAGCGGGCTGACGTAGGCGAGGAACATTCCGGCCTGGCAGCTGGCCACCTTGCCCAGCCTCCCGCAATACTGACGGGCCACTCCCACGGACTTCCTGCCCTGCTTCGGGAAGTCGCTGCCGTCCAGCACCCACACCGCATCCGGATGTCCCAGCCGGGGTCCCAAGTACTCTTGAAGGCGTCCTATGACTGTGTCGTCATCCCAGGGGGATTCAGCGAGAAACCGCTGCATCACCCTGGCTGACGCCGGAACCGTCTCCGACAGATTCTCGGCGTTGCGCCGCTCCCCGGACTGTACCAGGAGAGCCTGGAGGTAATGGCGGCTGTGGTCCCGCGCTTCCCTGCGGCCAAACAGCGGAGCGAAGTAAGCGTGAAAATCCTGAAAGGTCCCGTACACCTGCTCGAAAACCGCAGCATCCACTTCCCTGCCTCACTTGCCCAAGCCTTCCCCAACTACCCCGTCATCCTATCATCCCAACCGTCGTTATAATACTAGGGACCCGGTGGTGACAGGGACCCGGTGGCGACGGTGATTCAGTTCAATTTTGGCCGGTTGCTGCACGTTTTTGATGTTTAGCTACCCCACAAATGTGGACATGAGGAAGCGGTAGATAAGCTGGAACAGGTGTTGAACGTGGTCTAAAGTACCATTTATCGGTTAATCGGCTAGAGACTCTATAAGCCTTCGCTTGGCCTATAGCGCAGCGCGGCCTCTTGAGTTGCGTAAGAGCGGTTCTAAAGGTGTGTTGCCTAGCCCGGCCGGCCCCCTATAATGGCTCCTGTTGAACAATCGGTACGACGGTCCAGGGGACCTACAGAGCCACCACCAACTCGAAGACAGTACTGCGTACAGTCCCCTTAGGCTCACTTTTTCCGGCCTGTGGGTTCTATATTCTGAACTTAAGCCGTTGCTGTGCCTGGGTTGTCCACTGGCGGCGTAATTGCATGCCCGACGGGGGCTTCCTAAGCTAACGCGAGTCTCGACGCCTGGGAAGTAAACTCAAACCGCATTTGTGGTATTGTTTCTTTGGGCTTGCCATGCTATCCGGCTTGGGGAGGCGATTCTGGCAGCAGCTTCTCGGCCCCCCCGTTATGAGGCGCACGAGAACCCGCCTTTTCTCACTTCTCTGGGTCTTGGAGCGCAGTTCAGTCTGATCGCTTCAGCCACCCTGCTGGTGACGCCAGTCATAGTGGCGAAAGCGTCGGGCAGGGACGACTCCTACCTGGTCTGGATGGTCTTTGCCTCTCTGCTGGTCGCAGGCGTGTCCACGCTGGTGCAGGTGCGGCGGGTGGGGCCGGTGGGGGCCGGCGCCGTGCTCCCCATGTTCACGGCGGCCTTCTCCATCCCCTTCTGCATTGCGGCGGTGGTAGACGGGGGGCCGGCGACGCTGGCTGCTCTCGTCATCGTTTGCGCGATTGGCCAGATTATCATCTCCAAGTGGCTGTTCGTCTTGCGGCGCATCGTCACGCCTACCGTGGGCGGAACGGTTCTGATGATACTGTCCATCACCCTTGCTTCGGTGGTGCCTCGCTTGCTGCCGGAAGCATCGGAGACCGGGACGGTGGGGGCGCATTTGAGCGCGCTGGCCACCTTGGGGGTCATCGCCGCGCTCATCCTGCGCGGCTCGGCGGTATTGCGTCTTTGGGGGCCGGTAATCGGTATCATCATGGGCTGCGCCGTTGCCGCGGTTTTCGGCCTCTACGATACCGGGAGGATCATCGAGGCCCCCTGGATCGGGTTGCCGGGCCACTGGCCGGGGTTGGGGCTTGACTTCGGCATCTCGTTCTGGACCCTACTCCCAGCGTTTTTGTTCCTCAGTGTAATAATCTCCATCCAGGCCAACGGAGAATCCATTGCCCAGCAACGGGCAGCCCGGCGCGACGGCCGGGCCGTTGACTTTAGGCAAGTACAGGGGGCTTTGGCCGGGACCGGAGCGGCTAATCTGATGGCCGGCGTTGCCGGAACAGTACCCCACATAATCAATCCGGGTACCGTTTCTTATACCCGAACCACCGGCGTCGCTTCCCTCAAAGTCGGCTACTTCGTCGGCGCTATATTCATTGCGGTGGCCTTTCTGCCCAAGGTGTCGGGACTGCTCAGCGCCATTCCGGGGCCGGTAATGGCGGGGTACCTTATCGTGTTGAGCGGATACTTGTTCGTCGACGGGGCTCAGACGGTTATCCAGACCGAGCAGAACCGGCAAAAAATCGTGGTTGCGGGTGTCTGCTTCTGGATTGGGGCGGCTTTCCAGTTTGGGTTGTTCTCGCTGTCTGACATCGGGCCGGTGTGGGGAACGCTGTTACAGAGCGGGATAACCACCGGGGGGTTGGCCACCATAGCAATGATTTTGTACCTGGAGTTCACCAACCCGCGGCGGATGCGCTTCCGGTCGAAGCTGCACATCGACGTCCTGCCGGAGCTCAACGAGTTTATCGCCAGGTTTGCCGACCGGCGGGGCTGGGACGCCGCGATGAAGGAACGGCTGAGCGCCGTCGCGGAGGAAACTCTTCTGACCCTTGTCCCCCTGGACCTGGAAGTGCTGAGCCCGGATGAAGAAGACACGGAAGACGGCAAACCCGACCGGCAACTGGTCGTTGTGGCTTCCAGCGACGGCCCGGTGGCGGACCTGGAGTTCATAGGAGGCGGAGACGAGGAGAATCTGGAAGACCGCCTACGCCAGCTCCAGCAGTACGATTCGGAAACCCTGGTGGAGCAGGAGCTTTCGCTGAGGCTACTACGGGCTTATGCCTCGTCGGTGCAACACCAGCAGTTCCACGATACCGACATCATCACGGTCCGGGTCGGCCCGCCCGGAACGCGATAGAACTGGGCCCTTGCCCCGGCAAAGGGGAGCTAGCAGTCCGAAATCTTTGAAATGAGGAGTTTCCGAGACTGGACACATTGCCCGACAATAGTTGGGCAATGTTGCTCTTCCGTCAAGAAGCAAACTCTTTATGCCATCAATTCAAGGCTGTTGGACTACTAGAACAACGGACCCCTCGATAGAGAATTCGAGTCTCTTTGACCCTACAGTGTCAAGAACAGTTGGACGTATAGAGTGGACCTCACTAAACCCATCACCCCCTTTAGGTGGCCCCCCATTACTGATGCGTGAATAAGTTTCTAAACTATCCCCTCCCACGTCGTTCCGGCGAAGGCCGGAATCCAGGACCGTTCTCCGCCAGATACGTTCTTTGTCCTCAGAATTTCTGGATTCCGGCCCAAGGCCGGAAAGACGAGGACTGGTTTAGGTAATCGTTCACGTATCAGTAGTTGAATAGGATTGGGGAGATGGAATCCACCTATCCGTAGCAAATAACCTTGTCGCGGGAACTGGGGAAGCGTAACATCGCTTCCATGAACTGGGGCGATTAGACTGTTGGTTGCCCTGGTTGCGGTTGAATCATCGACGAAGCATTGAGTAAGGAGGAAGGGTTATGCAAGAGAAGAAACGCATGACCACCAGGCTCAAGGAGTTGTTTGAGCGTCCGGAGATTTTCGTTCTGGCGGGCGGGATGAACGCCATGGGCGCCAAGATGGCAGAGGTATTGGGGTTCGAGGCCTTCTACATGTCCGGAGGAAATACCTCGGCCCAACTCCTGGGTTGGACCGAGGGTGGGACCAGTATGCGCGACATGGTGGACAATGCCAGGCGCATCGTGAATACGGTGGACATTCCGGTTTTCGTTGACATGGACACCGGCTATGGGGACGCCATTACGGTCCATGAAACGGTGAAGGAGTACATCCGGGCCGGGATCGCCGGCACCCACTTGGAAGACCAGACCTACCCGCCCAAGTCGGGCCCCCGCCGCCGGTGCGTTTCCATCGAAGAGATGGTGGGCAAGCTAAGGTCCGCCATGGACGCAAAGATGGAGTTGGACCCGGACTTCGTTATTGTAGCCAGATGCGATTACGCTGGCGTCCCGGGTGCGACCTTCGAGGAGGTAATGGAACGCTGCTTGGCCTACAAGAGCCAGACGAACGTTGACGTGGTCTGCCCCGCCGTAGCGTCTTGGGAGGAAAACCAAGAAAGTATCCGGCGAATCCCCGGTCCGGTGCTGCCCCTATTCACCCACGGGAGCGAGACCCATCCCACTTTAGATGAACTGCAAGAGGCGGGAGCGGCGGCGGCTTGGTATCCCTCCCTCACCACCATGGCGGGGCTTCAGGCATCCTGGGACTTCCTCAACGATTTCCAAGCGCGCGGCACCAGCGCCATTGATGACTTCCTGGCAGCCGCGGCCCAAAGCAGGTGGGGCGTAGCCAGCAACGGCGGCATCCTGGGGGCGCAGCGCATTCGTGAGATGGAGGACAAGTATCTACCCTAGGGTGAAGCCGGACCTAAACCGGCATCCCAGCTATCTTTAACTGGATGCGGGCCAGGGTGTCCGGGGTGGTAATGAACAAGGTCTTCCAATCTTCGCCGCCCCACGCGATGTTGGTGGTATGCGGCACCCCGGTCAAAATAGTTCCCAGGTGCTTGCCGACGGCGTCCATGACCCAGACCCCGCCAGGTCCGGTGCAATAGACGTTGCCTTCTACGTCCACTTTCATGCCGTCGGGAATCCCGGTCCCCTCTCCCCTTAGCTCGCAAAAGACCCGCCGGTTAGCCAGCATCCCGTTGGCCCGCACATCGAAGGCGTCAATATGCCCGATGCTGCTGAATATGTCGTCCCTTACCAGCACCCCTTGGGAGTCGTTGATGTAGAGAATACTCTCATCCGGAGAGAAGGCCAGCCCGTTGGGCAGTACGTAATCCCGGACTAGCAAATTAATCGAACCGAGGTCCGGAGAGACTCGATAGACCCCGGAGAAATCCAGGTCGGTGTCTGTGGAGGGGCCGCCGGGGTCGGTGAAGTAAATGCTGCCGTCAGACTTCACCACCACATCATTGGGCCGGTTGAGTGGCCTGCCGTGATATTGGTTGGCTATCACGGTGGTATTTCCGTCGGCTTCCAGCCGGGCCACCCGCCGCGCGCCGCCCTCGCACATTACCAACCTCCCCTGGGGGTCTCGGGTCAGGCCGTTGGCGTTATTCGTAGGCTCTAGGACCAAAGTGACCCCGCCGTCGGCAGACCATTGCCTCCTCCGGTTGCCGCGAACTTCGCTGAACAACAAGCTCCGCGTTTCCTGCCACCACAAAGGCCCTTCTCCACCAACATATCCCGTATCCAGCACCTCCACTTCCTGGTCCAGAGACACGATGCGTTCCAACTCCGGTGAAACCTGCACGATGGGCATGATCACCTCCTCCTAATCCGTGTCTATCCTGCGGCCCGCTGTACGCCCCAGCTTTTACACTAGGGCGTACTTCCGTAACCAGTTGGAACCCGCCAGGGCGTTTACAATGCAATTGCCGATGCGCGAATAAACGTTTTGGCGGTCCCTGGCGCAATGCCTAATTGGGGACCCAGGCCATGGCGCCCACTTCGCTAAACTCCCGCTTCAGCTTCCGCCAAGAGTCCCCGGCATCCCCGCTGGAGTAAACCTCGCCCAACAGGCTGGCGGCGAGGACGAAATCAGGGTCCGCGGGGTGGGTGGCGATGGACCAGATGTTGGAATTGGGCTCCACCGGCAGCGGCCGCGTCTCCCAGGTCTTGCCAGCATCCTTGGAACGTTGGATCGCTCCGGTGCTGCCAATGGCCGTGTCGCCGAGGGCGGCGAAGATTACATTGGGGTCGCCGGGTTTAAATGCGATGCCTCGGCTGTAGGGCAGAGGAAACCCCTCGGTGGTGACTACCGACTGCCAGCTTTCGCCCATGTCGGTAGTAGCGTAGATTTCACGGGGAGTACTGGCCAAGACCTTGTTCGGCTGCCCCGGGCTGATGGCCATGCCGTGGATGTCGGGATTCACACCGCCTTCGACATGGGTCCAAGTATCCCCGCCATCAAGACTGCGGTACACGCCATCCACCTCGACGCCAGCCCAAACGGTGCGGTGATCCTTCGGGTCGACCATCAGCATGGTCACCATTGGAGGACCGATATGGCATTCTTGGGCCATCTGGACGGACAGCTTGGTCCAGCTATGGCCGCCATCCCGGGAGCGGAAAAGCGCCGCGGGTTTGATGCCTACAAAAATGGTTTGGGTGTCTTCCGGGTCTATGGCTATCGACCAGATGGGCATTCCATCCATGGGTGACCACAGCTTTTCCCAAGTGGCCCCTTTATCTTCACTGCGATAGATGCCGTAGTCGGACCCGGCCAGGATGCGGTTGGGGTCGTCGGGGTAGGCAGCCAAGGCCCTCACCTGGCTTCCCAAGGGGAAAGGGTCTCGGATCCGGTTCCAGCTCTCCCCACTGTCCGGACTGTGCCAAACTCCACCGCCAAAGCCCACGGCTCCGATGCAGATACTATAGTCCTTTTCCATCGCAATAACTCCCTCTCAACATAAATTCCCCTTGTTACGGGGAGCGTGAAACACTCTATGTCAACCAGTATAGCGGTTTTTACCTTCAAAACCCATCATCTATTTTCGTCTGACCCCATCCGGCCACCAAGGCCCTTACCAATGACACCCTGCCCCTTCCCACCTGCGGTAACCGACCCTTACCATAATCATTGTCAAAGTTCCGTCCCGGTCCCAATCCCCAATCCGCCACCGAGGCCCATTGGCGCATAATGGCACACAATGACCCTAAAACCAAAAACTCCAACCTTGCCACCCGCCAGAGAATGGCCCTACCCATACTTGCATCCTCTCCTTCCGTGGCCGTGGCCGCCCGCCTGTCAGGAGTTGGTCGGAGGACCTTGCACCGCTGGCTTCAGGACGATGATTTCCGCAACGAGCTTGCCCAACTTCATCAACAGTCCGCCGAGCTGGCCCGCACCCAACTCCAGGGCCTCATGCTTCAAGCCGTCCTCGCTCTGGGTGATTCCCTCGAAGACCCTAACCCGGACATCCGTATGCGCGCCATCCGCACCGCCCTCAGCTTCTCCGTCAAACTCAACGAAATCCACCAACTGCGGGAGGAAGTCCAAGCCCTCGAAAACGCCCTCCCCCTCTGGGCTGCCCACCAGTCGACTCCATGAATATTGACGCCTTGCGGTCCCGCGTCCGCGCCCTCCAACGTAAACTGGCCCTTCCCCGGGCCCAACTGGTCCTCCAGCGCATGGCCGATGAACTCTGCCAAGAATGGTCCTGTGCCCAAGCCGAGGCCCAACTCATACCCCACCCGCAAGCCTTTGTCCGCCATGTCGCCAAGGCCGGTTTCCGGTTGCCTTCCTTCTCGGCCGTCGTCCGCTACCTGGAACGCTGCCGCTCCGAAACCCGGTTGCCCGACTCCCTCCATCTCCTCCGCACCCTGCTGCCTTGGACCCAATCCCTGTCCTGAGCTTGTCGAAAGGAAGGAACACCACTCCCAGATGAAAAAGAGGAATCTATAATGCTTGGCAGCAGCAACGGCTAAGCAAGGAGTTTAGACCCTTCACGGAGTTTATCTTGAGCGCAGCTGAAAGGCTCAGGGTGACAGGTTGCAAGCACCTATTAAACACCTTCTAAGCAAAGGGCGAGTGCGGCGGGACTGTGTAGAGTGGCAACCGGACCGCTGGCTCCCCGCGAGTGCACGAGTTCTTCGTAGCTATTGCCACTCGACCATTACAGTGAGAGAGTGATAGGAGGGACCTTATGACAACCGAAAACCGCGCTAGGATACACGAGCTTGAAGGCAGCCTCGACCCCGTTGAGGAATGCTACCGCCGCGGGTGGACCGACGGCCTGCCGGTGACGCCGCCGACGGTGGAAAAAGTGGCGGCAATGCTGGAATACGTCGGCCTCGAAGCGGGACAAGTGCTGGGTGAGGTGCCGGTGCGCCGCCGCACCCTCACGGCGGAGCAGGCCGCGGCCAATTCAGTGATGGCCGGTTGCCTGCCCGAATACTTCCCGGTGGTCTTGGCCACCATGAACGCCCTGTTCAATTATGACCCCAACTGCATCCACGAGGCCTCGGCCGCCACCAACTCGCCGGGGATTATGATAATGGTCAACGGGCCCATCCGGTCCAAGATTGGCCTGAATTGCACCGGCAACCTGTTCAGCCCCGGCCACCGGCCAACTCCACCATTGGCCGGGCGGTGCGTCTGATACTGATCAACGTGTTCGAGCAGCGAGCCAACGTCCTTGACCGCGGTTGCTTGGGCTCGTTGACCAAATACGGGGTCTGTTTCGGCGAGGACGAGGAGAACAGCCCGTGGGAGCCTTTCCATGTCTCCCGGGGTTTCCAAGCTGATCAGTCCACAGTCACTGTAGGAACTATCCAGGACCCGGAGATGCTGGGCAACCGCTACGGCGTCACCGCCGAGAGCCTGATGGACGCGACGTCCGACGCCATGGCCTCCCATGGGTTGGGCATCTACCTAAACGACGCCCCGTGGTTCTGGGTTGTCGGCCACTGGCACGCTGAGATGCTGGGCCGTCAAGGCTGGGACCGCCCAAACATCCAGCAATACGTGTGGGAGAACGCTTGGCGCACTCGGGCCCGGATGAAACGCCTGGGCGCGGTCAACGGCGACGTGGCCCCGGAAGACGAGACCACGAGAGTTCCGGCGGCGGCCAAGCCGGAAGACATCTTGATCGTTAAAGCCGGGGGCGATAGTGGTATTTATAGCAGTCTGATAATGAATTATCATGGGGTGCGCGCAATTACCTTGCCCATAAACGAACCCTATTCTCCAAGTCCGTAAAGAGGGACGACATGACCGCCACATCGATTAAATTGGTAGACCCCACCGGCGCCGATCCCGGGCTGGTCTCTTGGTCGCTGGCGCCGCGCCCGGCCGACCTGCGGGGCAAGCGGGTGGGACTGTTGGACAACTCCAAGGCCAACTCCGACGTTATCCTGCGGGCCATCGCAGGCATCCTAGACAGCGAGTTCGAGTTCGCCGACATCTTCTACATCAAGAAGCACTCGTCGTCCTTGCCCCCCACCCCGGAGGTCATGGCCGAGTTGCACCATAATGCCGACCTGGTAATCACCGGCATCGGCGATTGAGGCGGCTGCTCGTCGGGCAGTTTGCACGACGGAATCACCCTAGAGCGCCAAGGGTTACCCACCGCTACCATCATCACCAGCGTATTCGTAAACACGGCCCAAGCCTACACCCGCCTGATGGGAGTGCCGCAGTTCCCCTATCTGGTGTGTCCCCACCCCATCACCAACGTGGGCATGGCCGGGCTGGACGAACGTTCCCGCCTCCTGGCGCCGCAGGTGTCGCGGTTGCTGCTGGAAGGCCGCGTTACAGACTAAGGCGTCGCCATAGCCGATAGTCCGGGGAAGTAGAGGCGTAAAACTAGCATCGCAGAGTGTTAAAGTTACAGCATCCGCTCGCCATGGAGGAATCGTATGCGCATGGGCCTATTCCCCGGCAGTGTGCCCGGGCAATTGAAGACGATGGACGACGTGATCGCGCAGGTAGTCAAAGCGGAGAGAGACGGGTTCGACGCCTTTTGGACACCGCATCTCTCCGGCCGGGGCTTTGACGCCCTAACCGCATTGGCCTTGGCCGGCGTGCAAACGAGCCGCATCGAACTAGGCACCGCCGTCGTTCCGACTTATCCTCGGCACCCCACCGCGCTGGCGCAGCAAGCCATGACGGTGCAAGCGGCTGCCCAAGGCCGCCTAGCGCTGGGGATTGGCCCGTCACACCAACCGGCGGTGGAGGATTCCTGGGGGCTTTCCTTCGAGCGGCCGGCCCGTCACGTCCGGGAGTATCTCTCGGTGCTCAACCAGTTGGTAACCGAAGGCGTGGCGAGTTACTCCGGCGAGATGTACCGGGTGGAGGCCCGGATAGAAATGACTGACACGTCCCCCTTCCCGGTCCTGATTTCGGCCCTAGCGCCAGCGATGTTGCAGGTGGCCGGGGAACTCTCCGACGGGACCATCACTTGGATGTGCGGAATCCAAACCGTCGGGACCCACGTGGCGCCCCGAATCAACCGGGCCGCCGAACGCGCCGGCCGTCCCAGCCCCCGAGTATGCGTCGGCCTGCCGGTGGCAGTCACCGATAACAAGGCAGCCGCCTTCGAACAGGCCGCCAAGTTATTCGGGCGCTATGGCAGTTTGGTCAACTATCGGCGGATGCTCAACATTGAAGCGGTGGACGGGCCCGCAGATATCGCCGTGATTGGCGACGAAGGAGAGGTCGAGGACCGTCTCCGCGCCTTCGCCGACGCGGGAGCAACAGACTTGCTCGCGTCGCCTTTCCCGGTGGGCGACGACCAAGAAGAGTCATTGTCTAGGACAGAAAGTCTATTGGCCAGTCTGGTCGGCAAATTGTGACCAATGGACCGTAGCAGCTATGGTAATGACCAAGCTATATGGGAACCGACGCTTGAGCACAACTTGCGCCATCACCCCACCAAGTGCCCAATGACCAGATCATGCAGCGTAACCATGGCCATAGGGTTGCGCTCGCGGTCCACGACTACGGCGTGAGAGAGATCAAAGCGCACCAGCAACTGCACCGCATATCGGGCCAGCATGTCCGGCGGCAGGGTCAATGTCGGCTTCGACATAATCTCATAGACGTTGACCCGCTCCGGCGCGCGGTTCCTGACTATCACCTCGCGTGCGATATCGTCGACCGCGATGGTCCCAAATTCGTCGTCTTCGCCGCGCCGGTTCACAGCGAGGGAGCTAACCTGGCGCTCCTTCATCAGCGCCATCGCCTCCGCTACGGTCGCGAGCCCTTCAATGCTGTGAAGCTCTGAACCGATGAGGTCTCTGACCCTGATAAGGGGTCTCTCGCTCATATCTCGTACTCCACCGCTTCCATCATAGTGGGTAGTTGGGTGGTCAGACCCACCGCATCTTCGATGGGGACTTGGAACGCAATGCCGGAGCCGTGCTCGCTGTCCATGTGCCCAGCGTCGCGGATACGCTCCAGAATATCTCGCGCCCGCGCCTCGGCCACTAAGAATAGGACCACATTGCGCCGGGCCGCCAAGTCCAAGCCGAAGAAGGTCCTTCCCGGCTTCAAGCCTTCGCCGCGCACGCTGGTGATCACCGTGTCGCCCGTAGCGCCTCCCGCCCGCGCGGCATCGATCACAATATCCGTCTTATCGTCGTTCACGAAGGCCACAATCAGCTTTAGTTGCATGATGTCAAGCCTCCTCCTCAATATGGTTGACCTTCTGCCTGCGGTTGATCCAAGAAGCTGCGATAGCATAGCCCAGCACCGACATGATTGGGAAGACACTGGCGAATGCAATGAGTCCGAATCCGTCGATCAGCGGGCTGCGGCCTGGGACACTGGAGGCCAGACCCAAGCCCAAAGCCGCAACTACGGGGACGGTGACGGTAGAGGTAGTGACGCCGCCGCTGTCATAGGCCAGCGGCACGATGCTCCGGCTGGCCCGAAAGGTCTGCACTATCACGATGATATAGGCGGCAATAATGTACCATGGCATGGGGGTGCCGGTGACGATGCGAAAACAACCCAGCGCCACCCCCACAGCCACGCCGAACGCCACTGCCAGCCTCAAGCCCCAGGCTGGGATGGAGCCTCCCGAGACCTCCTCGGCCTTCAGGGCCACGGCAATCAGCGAAGGTTCGGCTAGCGTTGTCGCGAACCCAATCGCTGCTCCGAAAGCGTAGACTAGTATATAGTTGCGCCAGTCGATGCTGCCCGGCAGACCCTCCCCTCCAATTATGTCAGCCGCAGTTAGTTGGCGGGCCATAGTTTCACCGATTGGGAAGAGCGCCTCCTCCAAGCCGATGAGAAATAGGGTGAGCCCCACCAAGACGAAGACAAAGCCAATCACTATACGGCGGAGGTTGGGCAAGCGGCGGCGTAGCACAGCGACCTGAAACAGGACGAGGACTCCGACGATAGGCGCCACGTCCAGCGCAGTGGAAAATATGGTGGCGGCAAAGGTGTTCAGCAACTCCACCATCAGACCACCATGCCGTAAGCCAGCACGCAGATTATGGGCGTCAAGCTAGCGAAGGCGATGAGCCCGAATCCATCAACCATTGGGTTTCGGCCCCGAATAAACGTAGCCAGCCCGACACCCAACGCGGTGACAAGCGGCACCGTGATGGTGCTGGTGGTGACGCCCCCGGAATCGTAGGCTACGCCGATGATTTCGTCGGGAGCAAAGACGGTCATCGCTGTGACGAGCACATAGCCCCCAATGATCAAGCGATGGATCGGCCAACCTTTCAGGATGCGCAGTACACCTAACACGATTGCTGCCCCGACTGAGAGCGCCACCACCATGCGCAACTGCAAGGCGTAAGCGGAGCGCGCTTCTCTGTCGTCGGCAATAACGCCGGCTTGGGCTGCGGTATCCGCTGCCTCGGCGGCCACCGCGATCAGGGCCGGCTCGGCGACGGTGGTGCCGAAGCCCAAGCAGAAAGCGAAGGTCAGCAGCGCGGTCACGCTGCCCTTGCGAGCGAACCCCAAAGCCAGAGCCTCACCCAAGGGGAATAGCCCGCTTTGCAGCCCCTGCATGAAAAGCGTCAGCCCCACCACCACACAGACCAGCCCCACCACCACGTTCCCCAGATTCGGAAAAGGTTGCTGCAAGACCACAACCTGGAAGAACGCGACGACGATGATGATGGGGGCCAGATCGCGCAGCGCATCGACCGTACGCTGAAACAACACGGGGAATAGCCGGACCACCCATTCCTCCTAGCCCCCGAATCGCCCTTCTCCAACCCGGAAGAATATAAGCGTCTTTCCCGGCCCGGTCAAACTCCCCACGGCTTAAGGTCGAGTGTTTCTTGAGTCTGCTACACAAATCAAAACGCCGGGTGTTGGTTTGACCAGCACCCGGCGTCTGAATTACTTGGGGAGCGTCTCTTCGACTGGCGTTTGGACTGAATGTCTATTCCAGAACGAACCCCTCGTAGCCGTTGGCCACTACCTCGGCGCGTTTGGCCCGCATCGCCGGGGCGCTGTCCGGGGCGGTGAGCAAGGCGCGGGCTTTGCCGGGAATGTTCGCCCCCACAAACCAAGAGTCGGCCTTGGTCCGGAGCAAAGCCTCGCCCGCCTCGTTAACGTGCTTGACCCACTCATCCTCCGCCTCAACTGTGGGCGAAATCCGGGTGAACTCGTTATCGCGCACGTAGGAGATACATTGGCTTACCCAGTCCACCAGCGGCTCGGCGGCCCGGACAAAGTTGCCGACCGAGGCGGCGTTGATGGTGAAGAGGTTCGGGAAGCCGTGGCTCTGGATGCCCATGTAGGTGCGGGGGCCTCCGGCGAACTTGCCCTTTAACGTCTGCCCCTCGATGCCGCGAATATCGATCCGGTTCAACGACCCGGTGACGGCATCATATCCGGTGGCAAAGATGATAGCGTCCAACTCGTACTCTTTGCCGTCGCTGGTCTTGAGGCCGGTGGGGGTGATGCGCTCAATAGGGTCCTCGTGCACATCAACCAGAAGGACATTGTCCTGGTTGTATACTTCGTAATACCCGCTCTCGCAGGGCAGACGCTTGGAGCCGAACATGTGGTCTTTGGGCACCAGCATTTCCGCCACCACCGGGTCGTGGACGCGCTCTCGGATCTTATTGCGAACGAACTCGGCGTAGTCCTCGTTGGCCTCGCCGGGCATCATCACGTCGTAGAAATTGGACAGCCATTTCTTGAAGCCGGGCTCCGCCCACAGCTTTTCGTACTGCTCCATCCGTTCTTCCGGTGAGACCTCCAAGGCCGACCGCGTGTCGAACTCGTGCATGAACGAGCCCGGCGTTTCCAGGCACTTCCGGAAAATCTCCGGGTAATTCACCTTGATCTCTTGCTGCATTTCATCGTCGATCAAGCGGTTCCGCAGCGGGGCGCAGTAGTTGGCCGTCCGCTGGAAGACGGTCAGGTGGCCGACTTCTTTGGCTATCTCAGTGATGAGCTGGACGGCGGTGGCCCCGGTCCCAATGACCCCCACCCGCTTGCCAGCCAGGTCCATGCCTTCCTTGGGCCATCTGCCGGTGTGGCACCACGCGCCTTGGTAGCTATCGAGCCCGGCAAAGTCAGGAACGTAGTGGGCCGACAACACCCCAACTGCCGTGAGCAGGAACTGGCCCTTGGCCCGCCGCCCATCCGCAGTGTCGACTTGCCAGCGGTTCTCGTCCTCGAGGTAGACCGCCGACGTGATGCGGGCATTGAACTGGATATGCCGCTTCAAATCGAACTTGTCGGCCATGTAATTGAGGTAACGTTCGTTTTCCGGCTGGCCGGAATACAGCTCCTTCCAGTCCCATTCCTGCAGAAGTTCTTCGGAAAAGGAATAGGCGTAGGTGTAGCTCTCCGAGTCGAAGCGGGCCCCGGGGTAGCGGTTCCAATACCAGGTGCCGCCCACTCCGCTGCCATCCTCAAAGGACTGCACCGAAAACCCTAGCTGGCGGAGACGGTACAACCCGTATAACCCGGTAACCCCGGCGCCGATCATGATCACGTCAAACTCGCCGAGATCGTTCACCACCTCCGCACCGGTCACCGACGATTGTTGCAGAGGACTTACCATATCGCTCTCCTTAAGAGTGTCTTGAGATTGCTGCTATTTTACCTAGAATTGCCGATTAAATCACGTTGTCCAAGTGATGGGGTCGCGGCATTGGATTAGGTATCGACAATGTTATGATTATACTCAAGACAACCAGTTGAAGATAACGCTATGCGGGAAGTTCAAGCTAATAGGACCAAGGCTCGGTTGGCCGAGCTGCTCCGAAGAGTCGAACAGGGTGAACCTGTCGCCATTATTCGCCACGGTAAGGCTATTGCACACTTAGTCCCAGCCCACGTCCAGGAGCGCATTGAACGCCAACAAGCAGTCGAACGGTTCCGACAACATCGCACCGAGTGGAAGGACGCCAAAATGTCCACGAATGAAATACTGGCCGCGCGACACGAGGGCCATCGTTTATGAACTCTCTGGTGATCGATGCGTCGCTCACCGCAGCGTGGTTCTTCGACGATGAGGGGGACCCACGAGCCGATGCGGCCTTAAATTTCGTGGAGGAGGCAGGCGCCTTTGTACCGCAGCTTTGGCATCTGGAGATTCGAAACGTTCTGCTTGTGGCAGAGCGGAGGGGCCGTATCTCTCCGGACCAAGCCAGAGACCGTCTAAACAGCCTAAGGAGGTTACCAATCCGTACCGACGCGGAGCCGGACCTAGATTCCGCGCTGGATCTGGCAAGGGCGTATGGTCTGTCATTCTATGATGCACTCTATGATGCACTATACCTTGAGTTGGCTAAAAGACGCGATGCAGCATTGGCCTCACTGGATACTGCCCTTCTCCGTGCTGCCGCCTCCGAAGGGCCGTCACTGACCGCCGAGTAATTCCTTGACTGCCCTTGGCGTAAGCTGCACCCGCAGCCAGAGTCCGCGTTGACAGCCCCAGGACCCTAAAATACACTCGGCCTAGCTTGATTCTGAGATTAGCCGGACTCGCGAGGGTATGCAATGCAACTTCAAGACAAGATAGCCGTGGTAACCGGCGCCGGCCGAGGCATGGGCCGGGCCATTTCCTTGGAACTGGCCCAAGCGGGGGCCCACATCGCCGTGTCGGACATCAACGCCGACTCGGTGGAAGAGACCGCCGTAGCCGTGAAGTCGCTAGGCCGCGAAAGCCTGGCGGTGCCTGCCGATATGGGCAACACCGGCGACATCGACCGCATGATCGCCCAAGCCAAAGACACCTTCGGCCGCATTGACATCATGGTCAACAACGCTGGGGTGACCCGCTACATCTATATCATGGACGTGGCCGAGGAAGACTGGGACCGGATTCACCGGGTAAACGCCAAGGGGGTTTTCTTCGGGATGCAGCGGGCCGCCCGGGAGATGATCGATCAGGGTACCGGCGGGCGGATCATCAACATCGCTTCCATCGCCGGCAAAGGCTACTCCGGCACTTCCAACGCGGCCTACGCCGCCAGTAAGGGAGCGGTGCTGGCCATGACCATGATTGCCGCCCACCAACTGGGCCAGCACAACATCAACGTCAACGCCATCTGCCCCGGCGCCACTTTGACCCCCATGGGGTCGGAGAACATGGCCAGCCGGGCGGAAAGCCTGGGAACTACCATCACCGAACTGGAGCGGGCCCGCGACGCCCGGATTCCCATCGGACGCCCCAACGACCCCGAAGACATCGCTGCCATGGCGCTGTTCCTGTCCGGACCCGGCGCCCGCAACATCACTGGCCAAGCCTTCAACGTCGATGGTGGCTTGGTGATGCATTAGGCAGAGTGGTTCCTGGCGCCAGTTCATTCTGCTGGCAATGAAGGGTTTGGTGCCACGCGCGACATTTACTGACACTCGAACAATGAATTAAATTAAGGTGGCTTCCCTATCGTCACTCCGGCGAAAGGGGGAGATTGAGAAGAAATGGCCGACCAAGAACAGCAAAGGATCATAGTTGTCCTCAATGGCCCTTATGTAGTGCTGGGTGGCGTTCCCTTGGTACGCAAGGAGCCGGTAATGTCGGAGCATGGGGAGCCCCTCACCTGGCAGCGGGGCGAAGTCCTCTCCACCGCAGCCAAGTATGCCCTCTGCCGGTGCGGGCATTCGGCCGCCAAGCCCTTTTGTGATGGCGCCCACCTGGCCTTCAACTTTGACGGCGCCGAGACTGCCGAAACAGGAGATGCGCCGGGACGGACCAAGCTCTACCAAGGACAAGCCATCGTCGTGAAAGACGACCGCTCCCTGTGCATGCACGCCGGCTTTTGTGGCAACCGGGCCACCAACGTCTGGAAACTGGTCGCAGACACCGCCGATGCCCAGGTGCGGGCTCAGGTTATGGCAATGGTGGAACAGTGTCCGTCTGGCGCTTTATCCTTCGGCCTGGAGCCCCAGGGCGAGGTGGTGGAGCCCAGCCTGCCCAGAGAAATCGCCGTAACGCCGGATGGAGCCCTATGGGTAAGCGGCGGCATAAGTGTCGAGCGGAGCGACGGCAAACCCTTCGAGGGCCGCAACCGGGTTACGCTCTGCCGCTGCGGACACTCGTCCAACAAGCCCCTCTGCGACGGGACCCACAAGGAATCAGGCTTCTCGGACCGCTAGCCAGTCCAGGATGTAGCTGGACAAGATGTAGCTGGAAACGAAGTTAGCCCCGCTCTCGCAAAAAGGGTTATAATCACTGGAGTTCGTCCAGTACGGTTACACTAGGCATCCTCATAATACGCCCATCAGTCTGTATCTAAGAACTGCCGAG
This sequence comes from Dehalococcoidia bacterium, assembly GCA_965220245.1. Lineage (GTDB taxonomy): Bacteria > Chloroflexota > Dehalococcoidia > Lucifugimonadales > UBA3495 > CBDCPI01. Next base: position 36,502 of record CBDCPI010000012.1, on the reverse strand, counting down.
GTAGTAAGGAGAGAGTGCGATGTCATACGACCTATTGGTGAAGAATGGCCGCTTGATCGACGGTTCCGGAATGCCTGCGTTCCGAGGGGACGTAGGCGTAAAGAACGGCAAGATCGTGGAACTAGGCAAGCTGAGCGGACCGGCAGACCGGGTGATTGACGCCGACGGCTTGGTCGTCTCCCCCGGCTTTGTCGACAACCACTGCCACTACGATGCCCAGGTAACCTGGGACCCGCTTTGCAGCTTTTCCTGTTACCACGGAGCAACCACGGTGATCATCGGGAACTGCTCCTTGGCCTTGGCGCCGGTACGCCCCGGTACCCAGGACAGGGTATCCGAGTTCCTGTCCTACGTGGAAGCCATCCCCATGGACGTGTTGCGCACGGTGGACTTCTCTTGGGAGACCACCGCTCAATACATGGATACCCTGGACCGGAACCTGGGGGTTAACGTCGGCACTTTGATCGGCCACTCGGCCGTTCGATACTACGTGATGGGAGATGACTGCCAGGGCCGGGCCCCCACCGGGGATGAGATCGAGGCGATGCAGCAATTGGTCCGCGAGGGCATCGAAGCTGGCGCCTTGGGGCTTTCCGTCTCGCGCAACCGGGGCCACTACGACCCTCAGGGCGTACTGATCCCGGCGGTCTGGGCATCGGAAGATGAGATTCTGGCTCTCGGCGACGTTTTAAGAGAGTTGGGCACCGGTATCATCCAGAGTGGCGGCGGCCGCGGAGCGGAAATCCAGAACCGGTTGATGAGCCGGCTCTCCGAGGCCACCGGCCGCCAAGTAGTCTACAACAACCTAGGCCAGACTGCGCGAAGGCCCGACGAGTGGAAGGAGCTCATGGCGATAGTCGAAGAGACCTCCAGCGCCGGGGTCCGCGCCTACCCGCTGTGCTCACCCAACAGCACCACCCAGCGCTTTAATATGAGCAATTGCCAGCTATTCCGGGGTATACCCACCTGGCACAACATCCTGCTGGCAGACGACGAAGAGAAGCTGAGGGCCTACAGTGATCCCGAGGTCCGCAGCAATCTCCACAACGAGGCCGTGGAGTGGAACGTCGAAGTAACCGAGGCCAACGTCGGCAAGCGGTGGTACGACTATCTCTGGGTGGATGAGCCGGTGTTGGAGAAAAACCGGGGGTTGAAGGACAAGACCATCGGCGAAATCGCCAGGGAGCAGGGCAAAGGCATCATCGATACCTTCTTGGACTTGGTGGTCGAAGAGAACCTCCAGACTTCCTTTATCCAGGGCGAGAACAACGTGGACAAAGAGGCGGTCAGCCAGATACTTAACTACCCCAGCGCTATCGTGGGCCTCTCTGACGGCGGCGCTCATGTGCAGTTCCATGGCGGCTATGGCTACAGCACCCGCTTGCTGGGTTACTGGGTGAGGGAGCAGGGAATCATGTCGTTGGAGAAAGCGGTGCGGCGGCTGACCTTCGAATCGGCGTCGACCTTCGGCATCTATGACCGGGGTCTGCTCCGTCCCGGCATGGCCGCGGATATAACCATCTTTGACGCGGACACGGTGCAACCGTTGCCCGAAGACACGGCCCACGACTTCCCCGCCGGAGGTTGGCGGATCAGAGAGTTGGCCCAAGGGATCAAGAACACCATCGTCAACGGCGAGGTCCTGATCGAAGACGGCAAACCCACTGGAGCGCTGCCGGGCCGGGTGATGAGGAACCCGTTGTATCACTCCAACCGCTCGTAGCGCGGAGTCAGAGCAGAACCAGAAGTCAAATAAGACCCGCGTATCAATCAGAAACCCGGACTGGAGCTACCGGACTTAAGGTAATCTCGTCAACGGGTTTCGGTTAACATCTCACGAAGTTAAGTGGGCGGCCGCCCTTGGGACTGCCGCCCACTTCCTCATTGTTGTACCGACGGATTCTCAGAACAGCCGACAATGCTGGACGTTGCCGAACCTAGGCTGTGTTGACATTTGCGATATGAGGCGATCCGGTAATCCCCTCTCGTCATTCCCGCGAAAGCGGGAATCTAAAAACGCTATCAGCCAGTCAGGTTCTCTCCTGTTTGAGTTCCTGGATTCCCGCTTTCGCGGGAATGACAGGAAGATGTCAACAGAACCTAGCAAACGGCGATATTGAAGAGTAGATGCTGGACCAAGTTCTTGCTGAAGGATTTTAGATCCTTCGCCTGCGGCTCAGAATGACATTTTCGGAGAATGAAAAGGCCCTGTCGACGCCCAAGCGTCAAGTGCGCCCAAGCGTCATGGGGTGTAAAATCGGTGGCGTCAGAGGGCCTTGGCTCGCCAGACCTTATCTGCCGCCCATGTAGTCGGCCAATCAGCCTTCCCAGGCGGCTCCCCGTGGACTCGGTCTCTACGGTTCGAGCCTGGGATGAATGCTGCCACCAGCCAGGGGTGGAATGGCCATCGAGGCTTGAGGTGGCGACCGGTCCACGCGCCGCGATTACAGCGAAGGAGTTTGAAAATGCCTTACTACACATTCGTTGCCGCTCAGGACGATGACAAGATAGCGGTATTTACCATGGACGGCGATACCGGGAAGCTAACACCGAAGGAAGAGGTGACGGTGGCCGGTGGGCCATCCTTGTTAGCAATAAGCCCGGACCGGAACGTCCTCTACGTCGGCCACCGGGGCGTCCCGGAAATATCCAGTTGGCGGATAGACCAGGACAGCGGAGGGCTTACTCGAAATGGGAGCGTATCGCCAGAGGACGCTCCGGTGTTTATAGGCACCGACCGTAACGGGAAGTATTTGCTGTCCGCCTATTATCAAATCGGGTACGCCGCGGTACATCCCCTGGGAAGTGACGGAGCGGTGGGAGACGCGCCCATAGAGTGGCTGGCTACGGACACCGGGGCGCACGCTATACAGACCGACCCGTCCAACCGCTTCGCTTACGTGCCCCACATCGCCCGCCTCTACGATAACGTACTGGAACCTCCTAAGAATGAGTTCGGGCCAAACGTGATTTATCAGTTCTTATTTGACGAAAACACCGGCCGTCTTACTCCCAACTCTCCTCTGAGGCTGGAGCAGGAGGAAAACCTAGGCCCTCGTTACTACTGGTTTCACCCAACCCAAGACATTGTTTACTTTTCCAACGAGCAGGGCTGTAGCGTAACCGGGTACCGTATCGACTCCACTACCGGAACGCTTTCGGCCTTTCAAACGATCTCCACCCTGCCCGAAGGCCACACCGAGAGGAATACTTGCTCCCAAATTCAAATGACGCCTTCGGGAAACTTCCTGCATGTCCCTAACCGAGGCCACAACAGTATCGCGGGCTTCTCGGTAGACCCTTCCAACGGACAGTTGACCGCCGTCGGCCAAGTCTCGACCGAGGCCGTGCCCAGCGCCTTTAGCTTGGACCCCCAAGGCAAATTCGTCTTCGCCGCCGGCTCGTCAACGGGACGTCTGGCTTCATATCAGATCAACGCCGATACCGGTGAACTCACTCCCTTGGAGACTTACGAGGTCGGCCAACGGCCCATGGGGGTGTTGACCGCCAGCCTTGGGGACTAGCCGCCCGACTTTAGTGACACAAGTGACGCAGTGTTTGCCGCAGGTCTCCCGCATTAGTTGACTCGTCAAGCCCAAAGGCGCAGGAAGGACTCAGAGATTCAAAGCAGACCTAGTAGCCACGAATAGGAGGAGCCGAGATGAAAGCTGCCAGGATTCATGAATTCGGAGGGCCGGAGGTCCTGATATACGAGGACTGCCCCAGTCCTACCCTTGGATCCGGACAAGCCCTCTTGGACGTTCAGGCCATCGGCGTGAACTTCGCCGATGTCTCCTCTCGCCGGGGTGGCGCAGCCCAGACCACGAGTTTGCCCGCCATTCCAGGATTTGAAGCCGCCGGGGTGGTGTCGGCGGTCGGGGACGGCGTAGACACCGTGGCCGTGGGGGACACGGTTGTGTATTGGGGAGTCAGGGGTTCTTACGCTGAGCAGGCAGCGGTCCCTGCCGACGTTTTGGTAAAGCTTCCGGCTGGTTCAGATGTTAAGACGGCCGCTGCGGTGTTCCTTCAAGGCATGACCGCCCACTACCTGGCCTTCACCACCTACCCGCTGAAACCCGGGGACTTCGCTCTAGTCCACGCGGGCGCTGGGGGCACCGGGCTCATGTTGATACAGATGGCCAAGCGGGCAGGAGCCTTCGTGTTTGCCACCGTCTCCACCGAAGAAAAAGCCGCCCTAGCCAAGGAGGCCGGGGCTGACGAAGCCATCATCTACACCAACGAAGACTTTGAAGAGCGAGTGCTAAAGACTACTGACGGACGTGGATGCCAGGCGGTCTACGACTCGGTGGGGGAGACCACCTTCGAGAAAAGCCTCAACTGCTTGGCCCGCCGGGGATGCTTGGCGCTCTACGGGCAGTCCAGCGGGCCGGTGCCGCCGGTAGCGCCGACCGGGCTGAGAGCGTCGTCATTCCTGACCCGTCCCAGCCTAGCCGACCACACCGCCGACCGTGAGGAGCTTGAATGGAGAGCCGGAGAGGTGTTGGGCTGGGTAGCCTCCGGAGAGATTAAAGTATGGATCGGTGGAGAATTCGCCTTGTCTGAGGCCACCGAAGCCCATCGGCAACTCGAGGGCCGCCAGACCACCGGCAAGCTCCTTCTTATCCCGTAGGCTTGCCCCAGGAGACTGGCTAATAAGCCCCCAAGCCCCGCACCTTGGTTGGCAGGCTGTAGACCGAATCCCCGGCGGTAATGTACATGGTGCTGAGGTCCGGTCCGCCGAAAACAAGGTTGCGGGGCACCTCGGGTACGCGAATAATGCCCAACCGGTCGCCCTGGGGACCGATGACCCAAATGCCCCCGGAGCCAGTGCAATACACCCGTCCTTCGGTGTCCACCTTCATACCATCCGGGACACCCGGTTCGGCCGATGACATGTCGCAGAAAACCCGGTTGTTGCTCAGGGCGCCGTCGGCAGCCACATCAAAGGCCCGAATTCGCCGGTGGGTGCAGACTTCTCCGGCCTCCGCCTCTTGGATGCATCGTTCGTCCAAGCGACTAATCGCGACGTAAAGTATCGATTCTCCAGGGCCGAAGGCCAAGCCGTTGGGGTATTCGCATTCGTTGGTAGCCACATGCAGTTCACCGTTAGGAGCGATGCGAAACACCCCGGCAAATCCCAGTTCCCGTTGTTCCGGAGGCACGTTCAACTCCGGATCGGTGAAGTAGACGCTGCCGTCGGCGCGGCAAACGATGTCGTTGGGCCGGTTCAATCGTTTGCCTTGCCAACGGTCCGCGACGGTCTCCACGGCGCCATTGGCGTCCATCCGGGTAATTTGACGGTTAGCCCCTTCACAGATCAGGAGCCGCCCTTGGCGGTCGAGAGTACAGCCGTTGCCCTCGCCGGTATTCTGCCGGACCGGCCGCGCCTCACCTCCCTCCTCCCAACGCATCAGCATACTCTCCCGGTGCCTAACGTAAGTCAGATAGCCTCCGGGATGCCACAGCGGGCCTTCAGTAGGCCCTCCAGCGGCCACCAAGACCGGTTCGGTGGACTCTAAAATGTCAGAAAGGTCTTCAGCCATAGCGTACTTCCTCAATACAATCGGATAGGTGGCGGAATTATACCAATACGGCCCCAACCGGGCCAGGTAGCTAAAGGGGCTCCGTGCCTTCACTCAAAATCGTGAGATACTCCGTATACCCAAATACCCGGTTGCGTTGCCGACCCGTCAGCTCCGAAGCTACGCCCAAGCCTTCGAGCACCCGCATTCCCGAAGTCGCCGCAGCAAATGAAAGACCCGTGCGGTGGGAGACTTCTTGAAGCGATGTGATTGGCCTCTCTTTCAGCGCTTGGTGGACCCGCAGGACTGATCCGGCGGACCGGCCTCCCTGTTGGATCCGCATATCGGTGTTCTCGAAGAGCGACATCAGCCGCTCGGAAGTCGTGACCGCGCCCTCCGCAGTTTGAGTGACACCATCCAGGAAAAATATGAGCCATTCTTCCCAGTCACCCTTTCGGCGTACACTGTCAAGCAGATCGTAGTAATCCCGTCGGTGTTCCTTGAAGTATAGGCTCAAGTAGAGCATTGGCTCACGTAACACCGCGTCATGGCATAGCAAAAACGTGATAAGTAGTCGCCCAACTCGTCCGTTGCCATCCAGAAAAGGATGAATGGTCTCGAACTGGACATGACTGAGACCCGCCCGCAGTAGAGTAGGAATCCCGGATTCCCGCGCGTGAAGAAAGCGTTCTAGACTACCCATACAGTCCGGAACGGCGTGGGCCGGAGGTGGTACGAAGTGGGCTGTGCCAGGCCGGGTACCGCCGGTCCAGTTCTGGGAGCGCCGAAATTCTCCCGGGTCTTTATCGCTACCTCGGCCCCTGGACAAGAGCTCGGCATGAATCTCCCTGATTAACCGATTAGAGAGTGGGAACCCTCCTCTCAACCGCTGGAGTCCATAATCCAACGCCCTTACGTAATTAGATACTTCTACAACATCGTCTACAGGTACACCGGGCGCATCTTCCAGTTCAAATAAAAGCAGATCAGAGAGGGATGATTGGGTACCCTCGATTTGAGATGACAGCACCGCTTCCTTTCTGATGTAGGAATAGAGGAAAAGGTACCTGTCGGGCAGCAATCTAGACAGTCCATCCAGCCGTCCCAGCGCCAATTCGGCCCTCTCCAGGGACGTCAGCAGGTAGGCGAGGTCAAGAGGGGGACTTGGCGGCAACGGAGTGGGAATGAACGCGCGTGTTTGCTCTCCCATCACTGTTGTAATCTCATGTCGTCCCGTGGGGCCGCGGTTCATTTTTAAGCACTCTAATTATGCAAAGCCTAATAGCTGTGACCGTTATTTCATTTTACACGCTAACTTGAAATAATGGCCGTCCAACGACGCGCTTATTCTGCAAATTAAAATAAGCTCTGAGGTTATTGTGAGTTAGCCGCCAAATCAAAATAAGGGGAAACCCCCGGGATCAATTCCTACCTCTTCCGCGCCCATGCTACACTAACCATAGTGAATTCCCGGACCTGTTTGGTACCAGGTTCCGAGAAAAGGAGGCAGTGATGAACTTTGGTCTGTTCATGATGCCGGTGCACCACCCTGCGAAGGGACTATCGCGCACCATCAAAGAAGACATGAATACAATTGTCGCGGCCGACCAATTGGGCTTCCACGAGGCCTGGATTGGCGAGCACTTCACTATTCCCTGGGAAAACCTTCCGGCGCCGGACTTATTCATCGCCAAAGCCTTTGCTTTGACCAAGAACATCCATCTGGGCACCGGAGTGGCCCTGCTCCAGCTCCACGACCCGAGGATGCTGGCCCATCAAATCTCCATGCTGGACCACCTGGGTGAGGGCAGGTTCAATTTTGGCATCGGGACCGGCGGCGTGCCCACCGAGTTCGAGTTCTTCGGGGTGGAAGAAAACAACCGGCACGCCCGAGCAGCCGAGGTCGTCGATGCAGTCTTGAAAATTTGGGAGTCCGGAGGGAACCTGGACTACCAAGGAGAGTTCCATCAGATCAAGTCGCCGACTCCGGTGCCCGAGGTCGGTCTTGGCTTGTGGCACACCCCCTTCACCAAACCCTACCCTCCAATCGCGGTAGCCGGGGTAAGCCGCAATTCTTCGACCATCGAATGGGCCGGGGAGCACGGCTGGATTCCCTTGTCCACCGACATACTGCCGCTGGTGCATCTGCCGACCCATTGGGAAGCTTATGAGCGGGGCGCCGCCAAGTCGGGCCGGACTGCCGACCGGGGCGCGTGGCGGGTCTGTCTAGACATCCATGTGGCCGACACCACCGAGGAGGCTCGCCAACAGGTGCTAAACCACGGGATGGCTCGTACCTATGACGAATACTTCCTGCCATTGTTTCGCAGGCTAGGGTTCTTGGACCTGATAAAGCCGGACGACACTACTCCCGACGAAGCCATCACGGTCGATTACTTGATGAACGACCGCTGGATCATCGGGGACCCGGACTATTGCCTGGAGAAAATCCGGGAGGTCTACGATGCCGTTGGCGGGTTCGGCACCCTGCTCCAACTTACCCAAGACTGGGACCCGCCGGAAATAGGGTTGAAGTCCCTAGAATTGTTTGCCAAACACGTCGTGCCGGAGTTGAAGGAGCTGACACCGGGGACGCCGCCGGTGGCCTAATCGGGCAAGCCGCCTACCGCCTCCTCCAGGGTGATCACCGGATAGACCGTCGAGGTGTTCCACACGGCCAACCCCAGGTCAACAACAGCGTCGTCAACAACGTGGGCGTTGGGCCCGTCTATAACAATGAAAGTTTGATGGGCTGACTTGCTGACCCAACCACCCTGAAAAGTACAACCGTGGGCCTGAAGCACTTCGGTCATCGTGGCAGCCATCACCCGGACGCGGTCGCGGACCTCGATGGCGACCCCCGGGCATTGGTCGGGGCTATGGGTCAATGACATCAAGTACAACATACAATCTCCAACCTCTCAAGAGAATCATGACACTGGCCGACATGAATTATAACTTCAGCCACGTGGGGTTTCGTATAGCGGCGCCAAGCGGGTTATATTATGCTCTCCACGTATTCTTGATAAGGGAGACTCTAAGGAGGTAAGTATGCGAGTAATCAGAATAGCCGAGGTGGAACACGTACCCATCGACACCGCTACCCCAATTCCCGGTTGGACCGGGGGCGAAGTAAGCCGCACCAGGCAGTCCTTGATTCCAGAAGGGGCTAGCCAGAACTTTAACAGCAGCGTCGTCAACTTCGAGCGCGGCGCCACCACCGGCTGGCATACCCATACCAGCGACCAGATTCTGGTGATAACCACGGGCGTGGGGATGGTCGCCAACGAGAGCGAAGAACGTGAGGTCACCGTGGGCGACGTGGTGCATATTCAGGCTGGCGAAAACCACTGGCATGGAGCTAAGAAAGAGTCCTACATGTCTCACATCACCATAACCGCGGTCGACTAGGTAGAGGGCCTGTCGATTCTCTTGCCTGTGGTGTTTTCAAGGGCTTGGCGCGCCCGGCTCCTGCTTGGAAGGCTGCCACTCCTTGCCCCGGGACTGGTGTGCGCGTTGGTGCTGGTGGCAGTAGGCTGCTCCTCGGTGCCTGGCGAGGCGCCGGATTTCACGGCTCAGCCTACCGCCACCGCAACGACTCCGCCTCATTCGCCGACACCACCACTCCAACCCACTCCGTCTCCAATCCCCCAAGCAGGGCTGGCCGCTGATTTCACTTACATCCTTTTTCAAGGGACTGGCGAACTCGGAGACCAAGAGCTAAGGCTGTCCCAACTACGGGGACAGCCCTTGGTGCTGAACTTTTGGGCCCGGCTTTGTACGCCCTGCTGGTCCGAGATGCCGGAGCTACAGGACTTCTACGAGGAGTTTCAAGGGGAGGTCGAGCTCTTGGGCATCGACATCGGACAGTTCACCGGCCTCGGGCACCCGCGGGACGCCGGGAAGCTGCTGGACGCTATCGGCATCACCTACCCCGCTGGTTTCACCAACGACGCTGCGGTGGTCCGCAACTACGGCGTGAGGGCCATGCCCACCACGGTGTTCATTGACGCAGACGGGTTCATCCATCGAACGTGGACCGGCTCGTTGGACCGGGCTACTGTGACCCGGCTGGCCCGGGCGATGTTGGAGCAGGAGGGCATCAGTTCAGGTTATACACCCTAGCTGCGTTGCCGCCGGCAATCTTTGCTTTTTCTTCCTCGGTGCAGTCCGCCAGAATCTCCTCCAGAATCTCCCGGCTTCTGGGAAAGGTCGACTCGTGATGCGGGTAGTCCGAGCCCCACTGGAGGGTGTCGACGCCGATGATGTCCCGTAGCTGGATGCCCAGCCCGTCTTCTTGGAAGCCCAAAAACACATTGCGCCGGAATAAGTCGCTGGGCAGCATGTCGTCTTTAAAGCGAAGACCGCCTACGCCCCTGGCTCTCTGGTCATAGTTATAGTCCATCCGGTCTAGGAAGTGGGCCGCCCATGACACCTCGTGCTCCACCGCCCCTACTTGAAGTTTGGGATAACGCTCGAACACTCCGCTGAATATCATGTCGGTCAGGGACATGCGGACGTAGTGGTCGAAGTTTACGGTCACCGAGAAACGGTTGGTGCTGGTCCTATCCCCTTCCCCGGAGCCAAACCGGTTAGTAGCGGCGTGCAAGCCCAGAGGCATCTCCAAGTCTTGGGCGGTGGCCCAAAGGGGTTCGTACTCCGGAGAGTCATATCTCCGGTCCTCGGGGGGATACACCGTGATCATTGCCCCGACGAATCCCAGCTTGCGGCACCGCTCCAGCTCGCTAACTGCGACGTTCACGTCATCCACGTTAACCATGGCGATACCGGTCAACCGTTTCGGCGAGGTTTGACAGAACTCGACCAACCAATTGTTATAGGTCTGGAACACGGCCGTCAGAAGCTCGCTATCCGGCAACTTGAACAACTGAAGCCCAAGAGTAGGATAGAGAATGCTCACATCCACGCCGTCGAGGTCCATGTCCTTAATCTGCTCTTCAGGGATGTAGCCGCCGGGGCGGACGTTCTCAAACACATCGCCGCTGGTCAACTCCGTCGGCGCTTCGAACCTCCTGCCCGTCTGAGCCCCACCGAATCCGAAACCGGTGGCCAGCTTCAGGCCGTCGCAATACCACCATTCACCGTCTTCCTCGTGCTGGGTGCGCGGCGCCCGTTCCCGGAACTTGGCATTGATGCGGCTAACCCACAGATCGGGGGGTTCCATCACGTGGTTATCCGACGAGATAATCCTGTAACCGGCCATTATTCGGCCCCCTCAAAATAGTCTTTGGCAACCTCAAGCCAGCCCGGGCAATTTGTCCCCGCTCTTTCCGGCGGAAGAGCGGGGGGCGCCTAGTCCAATAGGCGAAAAACTTGCGAAACGTTGGCGATTATGGCCTTGAAGCGGATTGAAGTCAACCCTTAGCTTTAGTTAGAGTGAATCCATTACGGGATGTTACAATATTACCCGGGCTTGGCTAACACTTGGGTGTTTACTCACATTTCTGAGAGTAGGAGGAAGTTCGGACATGGTCCAACAAAAGGGGAGAGTCCATATTACGGCAGGACCGGTAACGTTTATAGTCCAACACGAGCTGTGGGACGGAAATCTGCAAGACCACTCGGACCAGGGCGTGGCCGTGTTGGTAACCGGCGAGGTCGAAGGAAAAGCAACGACGCTGCTGCGGTTTAACTGCTTCGACCTGGAGAAGAGCTACATTTACGGCCCCGAAAATAGCAACGAGCTGTTCCGAATGGACCCCACCGTCGACGGTAATCCGATTGGATGGACTGTCAAGCAGCTCCGCACCATGTTGCCGGAGATGCTGGAGAGGGCAGGCTACCCGGAGATCGGGAGCAAGGTGGAAGCTAGTGTAGTGGCCGGCGTTTTACCCGAGGTGGAGGCCGTCGCTCGTGAAAAGTACGCCACGGAAAGAAACACGGTAAAGCATAACCGGGGCACCGACATTTTCGAGGCGGGCAACATTAGATTCGGGCTGGAGATGCGAAAGCAGACCAGCGGGGACGGAGGGCTGGCCATCCACGTGCTGGCCGACCTAGCCGGGACCCCAGGCCGGGTGTTTACCGAAGAGACCGAGCTACTGGCCTTTGACTGCTTCCGGGAAGCGCCCCATTACCACTACGGCCCCCGGAATAAGAACCACCGGATATTCTGGGACAAGACGCTGGTCCCCGACACCTTGGGCTGGACCTTGGGCCAGTTTAAGTCCAAGAACTTGGCGGCCATGATTGATCGAGCCGGCTATCCCGGCGTCGCCGCCGACTTGGACCAAGAGTTGATCGACTCGATAATGCCCGAGATGGAAAAGCGGGCTAGAGATATGGACGGGGCGGGCCTTCCGGCCGAGCCGACACCGAACCTGGTTACCTAGTCTAAGTTCCCTGGGGGCCACTGGCTATTTGACGCACCGGTGAACTCCAAGTAGACTCTCCACGGCCAACAACCCCGCCTAATTCTGGCGGGGTTGTTGTTTTTCCTCTGGGAAACTCTCCATAACTTGCTGCGGGGTTTCCCAGTCCCATTTCTCCTGTCCCCTCACGGCATTATAATGCCGTTATCATATCTTCCGCCTGCGGAGGCCCCGCCATGACCGCCAGACCCACCAGCCCACCGCCGGACACCGGGGAAATCCTCCAGTTTCCTGACCCGCCGCCGGAAGAATTGACCGCCTACTATAAAGTCAACTACCCGGGCCACCCCGGCTCTTTGGCCGACCACTTCGGCCGCCCGGACACCACCGTTATCACCAGCGAGGTTGCCGCGGCCCTGATTCCTACCGAAAGCTACGAAGGCGTACGCTATCCCGACCTGCTCATCGCCTTCGACGCCAACCCGGCGGCTAACTTCGCCCGCCTCGGCTACCTCATCCCGGAGCAGGGCAAGCCGCCCGACTTCGTGCTGGAAGTGGCCTCGAAAACCACCGGACAGCGCGACGAGACCATCAAGCGGGACGACTACGCGGCAATGGGCGTCCCGGAATACTGGCGGTTCGACCCCACCGGTGGTCTCTACCACCGCGCGCCCCTAGCCGGCGATACGCTGGTTGAGGGCCGCTACCGGCCCATTCCCATTCACCATACGGACGAAGGGCATTATTGGGGCCACAGCACGGCATTGGACCTGGATTTGTGCTGGGAAGGAGGCGAACTGCGCTTCTGGGACCCGGCGGGCCACCGCTACCTGACCACCGACCAGGAAGAACGCGCCGCCCGCCGCGTCGCCGAAGCCCGCGCCGACAGAGAGCGCCAAGCCCGCGCCGCAGCCGAAGCCCGCATCCTCCAACTGGAAGAGGAGCTCCGACGCCGCTCCAACGCCTAACCGCCGGAAAGAGAAACGGGATTCCCCGCGGCCGGAACCGGCGGTGTTCAGCGCACCCTGTGGTTAACCAAAATCCCATTTCTCCTGTCCCTTCACGGCATTATAATGCCCTTACCATACCTTCCGCCTGCGGAGGCCCGCCATGACCGCCAGACCCACCAGCCCACCACCGGACACCAGGGAAATCCTCCAGTTTCCTGGCCCGCCGCCGGAAGAAATGACCGCCTACTATAAAGTCAACTACCCGGGCCACCCCGGCTCTTTGGCCGACCACTTCGGCCGCCCGGACACCACCGTTATCACCAGCGAGGTTGCCGCGGCCCTGATTCCTACCGAAAGCTACGAAGGCGTACGCTATCCCGACCTGCTCATCGCCTTCGACGCCAACCCGGCGGCCAACTTCGCCCGCCTCGGCTACCTCATCCCGGAGCAGGGCAAGCCGCCCGACTTCGTGCTGGAAGTGGCCTCGAAAACCACCGGCCAGCGCGACGAGACCATCAAGCGGGACGACTACGCGGCAATGGGCGTCCCGGAATACTGGCGGTTCGACCCCACCGGTGGTCTCTACCACCGCGCGCCCCTAGCCGGCGATACGCTGGTTGAGGGCCGCTACCGGCCCATTCCCATTCACCACACGGACGAAGGGCGTTATTGGGGCCACAGCACGGCATTGGGCCTGGATTTGTGCTGGGAAGGAGGCGAACTGCGCTTCTGGGACCCGGCGGGCCACCGCTACCTGACCACCGACCAGGAAGAACGCGCCGCCCGCCGCGCCGCCGATGCTGCCCGCGCCGAAGCCGAGGCGCGCGCCGACAGAGAGCGCCAAGCCCGCGCCGAAGCCGAAGCCCGCATCCTCCAACTGGAAGAGGAGCTTCGCCGCCGCCCCAACGCCTAACCGCCCTCTATCGGGCTAACCCGCCTGCTCCTCAATTCGCCGTATCAGGTCTATGACCAAGGGCATTGCCGGGCCGTAACGGTCGGCTTTGGCATAGAGGGACTCCATTCCCCGGCCCAGGTCCATCCGGGAATAGAGGGTGTGCATCTGGCCTACGCAGGGTGTGGAACTTGCTGCCAGGTTTGACAGAACCTATATACTACCTTCCGTCAAGATGCCCATTTACCTTAGGGAACAAATCGTTACCGCGCGGGGAAGGGCGAAGTCATGATTGGTGATGCTTTCGTATTTGATGCCGTTACCCACCTTTACAACATGGATTCCAGCAACGTAAAGAACTCCGGCGGGGAGCTATTCAACAACCACCTCTACGGGTTTCATGCGGCGTTGACCCCTCCCGGAGAGCGGGTCCTCGCCCAGGATGAGTTTCTGCTCAACTGGGACATAGACACCATTGCCAATATTGTGTTCGCCGAAAGCGACACTGATATATTGGTGGCGCAACCGCTACCGTTGACCGACTTTTTCCATGACGGGCTCTCGGACTGGGAAAGGTGCGCCGAAATGGCCCAGAGGTATCCCGACCGGGTCATCACTTGGGGTACGGTGAACCCCCTGGAAGGAAACAAAGCGCTGGACCTGATGGAGCTTCAGGTCAAGGAGTTTGGCGCTAAAGCGTTCAAGTTCTACAACATACGCTACGACTTTGGCTCTCCCTTCCCTTGGCGAATGGATGATCCCAGGGTGGCCTTCCCGGTATACGAGAAAGCCCGGGAATTGGGCATCAACTTGATCGCGGTGCATAAGGGAGTTCCCTTGGGACCGCAGCCCACGGAGGGGACTCAAGTTTTTGACATTGATCAAGCTGCGGCTTCCTTCCCCGACCTCAATTTCGTCATCTTCCATCCCGGTCTTCCCTTCATCGACGAGATATGCTGGCAAATCGTCAGGTTCCCCAACATCTATGTCTCCTTAGCGGCAACGTTGAACTTCATCGGCAAAGCTCCCCGGTGGTTTGCCGAGGTCTTGGGCAAGCTATTGTTCTGGGGAGGTCCGGACAAGATCGTGTCCGGCTCCGAAGTCCCTTTGTGGCACCCGCAATGGGCGCTCAAGGCGTTCTCTGAGTTCCAGATGCCCCAAGACCTCACCGACGGTTATGGTTATCCTCAACTCACCTCGGAAATCAAGCAGAAGATCCTCGGCGGTAACCTGGCTAGACTGCACGGCATCGATATTGAAGCTGCCAAACAGCGGATCAGCAATGACGATTTCGCCAAGCGCCGGGCCAACGGGCTGGCCGAGCCTTGGTCTTCACGGTAGGATAATCACCCGGTAACCCCCGGAGTATCATCTGATGGCCCATTCGAAGGGTGACTTGAAGCAAGAAGTGGTAGAGGCGCTTAAAGGAGTCGGCTGCTGCGACTACCGGTTTAACTTGGAGCAGCTTGGGCTAATATCCGACGTGCAAGTGACCGGCGACGGGGAAGTCTCGGTAGAGGTTTTACCGTGTTGCATCTTTGGCATGACCCGGCTGGTAAAATCTGTTGAGGAAGGCTTGGCGCAGGTTGATGGCCTCAACAAGGTAGCGGTCGCGGTGGCCTGGGACCAGTTGGGAGAACGAAGCTCGATGCCCACAGCCGCGTTGGGAAACCTCCAGCTCAATCTGGAGTCTCTGGCCAAGGAGCACGGTTTGAAAGGATGGGGAGATAGGACTTCACCACCGGTCTAAAGCAGGTAGAGGAACTATGGTGTCCACGTCGTGACGTTTACCGGTCTGCTGATCCTGTCCTCCGGGTTTCTCCTCATAACTGTTGCCGGTATCCCCGAGGTTAACCGCCGGGTCAAGACGCTCTTCTACGGCTGGAAGCTGGTGGGCCTAGCCTTGTTCGTTAACGCCCTAGCTAGCGGGCCGGTGTGGAGTGGCGTTGGGATATGGATCAAAGCCTTGGAGTTGCAATTCGGCTGGAGCCGGGCCCAATTGACCGGCGCGTTCTCCATGGCTCAGCTAGAAGGCAGCATCATTGGGCCCCTGATGGGCTATTTGATCGACCGGTTGGGCCCCCGGCGGATGGTCTTCATCGGCTTGGTGATTACCGGCCTCGGTTTTTTGGTATTTAGCCGCACCACCAATATTTACACCTTTTACCTCTCTTACGGCATGATCATGTTGGGTACCGCGGCGGGCACCTGGCTGCCGTACATGTCCGCGGTCAACCGTTGGTTCATCCGAAAACGGGGCATGGCTATGGCCATAGCCGGTGAGGGCTCGCCGCTGGGCGGCTTGGTGCTGGTGCCAGTCTTAGCCTGGGCAGTAACCCCAGGGCACTATGGCTGGAGCACCACGGCCATGTGGATAGGCATAGTGTTTTTGGCTTTAGCTTGGCCCATGTCCCAGCTAATCATAGAGCGTCCCGAGAATGCCGGCCAACTCCCTGATGGCGACTCGCTGGCCCAGCCTACTCGAAGCCAGGTTGGCCCCGAAAGAAGGACTGGAGCGGCCGAAGGGCCGGAATTCACGGCGAGCCAAGCGATTCGGACCAGCGCCTTCTGGTTGATTACCTTCGGCCACGCTTTTTCCACGATACTCTTCGCGACTTTGACCGTGCACTTGGTGCCGATGTTAACCGACCAAGGCCTGTCCCTCCAGTCCGCGGCCTACGTGTTTGCCGTGGTAATGGGAGTAGCGGCGGTCTTCCAGCTAATCGGAGGCTACGTAGGTGACCAGATTCCCAAAAACGTAGCCATCGCAATATTCGGTTTTATCCAAGCCGGCGGCTTCATCATGGCGGTGTTAATTGATAGTATGCCGATGGCTATACTCTTTGCGGTAATCTTCGGCGCCGGCTTCGGCGGGCGCAATCCGCTGACCACGGCCATCCGGGGTGATTACTTTGGCAAGAACGCCTTCGCTACCATCACCGGGATCTCCAGCGCACCGATGTACATATTCATGCTGGCGGCCCCTCTGTTCGCGGCCTTCCTCTTCGACGCCCAGGGCAGCTATACGCTGGCTTTCCTGATTGTGGGAAGCCTGGGGATGCTGAGCGGCGTGTTGTTCTTGCTAGCCAAGAAACCGGCCTCGGCGCCAGTGGATAGAAGAGTCGGTTCCGTCGCCCGCCCCACCGGCTCCGCTACCGGTTAAGGACTCTCTCCCACATCATCGGAGCAGAATCATGACAACTAGCCGTCGAGTCATTGATGGCCATCTAAACGCATTTTGCAAAGACACCGACGCCTATCTGCAAGGGGCCGCCAACGGCCCGCTGGTCGCCCTAACCTTCGCCGCCAAGGATATCTTCGATGTGGCAGGACACGTTACGGGAGGCGGGAACCCGGACTGGAAAGCCACTCATCCCCCGGCGGAAGGGACGGCATGGGTGGTCCAAGCGCTGGTGGACGCCGGAGCCACTATGGTCGGCAAGACCATCACCGACGAGTTGACTCGCGGTATATTCGGGGAGAACCCTCACTACGGAACCCCGGTAAATCCCCGGGCGCCGGGACGGGTACCGGGAGGTTCCTCCAGCGGCTCGGCCTCGGCTGTAGCGGGAGGACTGGTTGACTTCGCCCTGGGCTCCGACACCGGCGGGTCGGTGAGGGTCCCGGCTAGCTTTTGCGGGCTCTACGGCCTGCGTCCGAGTCATGGCCGCATCCCCCTAGACGGCTTCTTGATTCAAGCCTCCAGCTTCGACACCATAGGTTGGTTCGCCCGGGATATTGGAGTGTTCGCCAACGTGGGACAAATCCTGCTCCAAACAACGATTGGCCCGCAACGACCTCGAGAATTGGTGATCGCCCAAGACGCCTTCGACTTGGCGGAGCCAGCCGTCGCCAATGCTCTCCGCCCGGCCGTTGACGTTATCTCCGGAATCATCGGCCCTACGGTAACGGAGCGTCTGGCCCCAAATGGGTTGGCCGGGTGGACGGAGCAGCAGCAGGTCCTTCAGGGCCGGGAGGCGTGGCAAGCGGTGCGTGAGTGGATCGAAACCGTTAACCCGCGCTTCAGCTTCGAGGTCTCGGACCGGTACGTTACCGGCAAGGCAATTACCGACTCCCAGGTCGAGGCCGGCCAAGCAGCCAGGGATGCGGTGGTCCGGCGGATGAACGAAGTCCTGCCGGACGGAGTCATCGCCTGTTTGCCAACCACCATAGCGCCAGCGCCTCCGCTCCGGCAGCCCGTGGCGGAGCGGAGTGCAATTCGCGCCCGGAACAGCCAACTCACTTGCATCGCCGGCCTAACGGGCCGCCCCCAAATCAACCTTCCCGTGGCCGAGGTGGATGGCCTGCCAGTGGGCCTTTCTCTGCTTGGACCACGCGGCGGCGACGAGTTGCTCATAGACTTTGCTAGCGTGGTCGCAGGCGCCTTGGAACGATGAACCCCAGCCGGTCCACTAATATACTAGAGGGGGTGGTTACACCGGCTGGGAATTAGTTACCTACCAAGGCAATCGCATTCTGTCATTCAGAGGAGCCCTTCGACTTCGCTCAGGATAAACTCCGTGACGAAGAATCTAAAATGACAGCCGACCAAAACGGTTTTCCTCGCCGCTGCGTTTACGCCGCAGCGACGCCGGGCAAAGGAAACGCAGCGGCGGCAAGGATTTTAGACCCTTCACTTCGTTCAGGGTGACAGTGAACGGGGGCATGGTGACAGAATGCGATTGCCCTGAGTTATCTAGGCGTGGGGCGGCCTCATGGTATGCCAAGGCGTATTTTGCTCATAGGCATGGGCTACCTTTAACACCGTTTCTTCGGCGAAGGGCCGCCCGCCGATCTGGAGTCCAATGGGCAGTCCCTGGGAATTGAACCCGCAGTTTATGGAGATAGCCGGGGCGCTGGCCAGATTGAAGGGCCTGGTCATCACCGGGGGCGTGGAGGCGGCCATCTCTTTAGAGGTGATTACCGGGTCGTTCTCCAACCGGGGGGCGCAACTCTTGGAAGTGGGCAGAATCAACACGTCGTACCGCTCTAGGGCCGCGAGCACCTGCCGCCGCACCAGTTCTCTCAGTTTCTGCACCTTGTAATATGCCTGGGCCGGCATGATTTGGCCGACCAGCAGCCCAATCTGATTGGAATGCCCGAAATCGTGGAGCCGGTCCCTTATCCAGTCACGATGGGTCATCGCTGACTCTGCGTTTATCAACGCCCCGGTTATGGTCCCGCCGTGGACCGTGAGAGGAAGTGATACCTCTTCCACGGTGGCCCCCAACTCTCCCAGCACCGACCCGGCTTTAATGACAGCATCGCGCACCTCGGGGTCCACGATTTCGCTATGAATCAACTCACTAATGGCCCCTACGCGAATCCCACTCATGTCCCCGTCCAAGGCGCGGCGGTAGTCGGGCACGGGAAGGTCCCGGCTATAGGAGTCTTTGGGGTCGTAACCGGCTATGGCTCCCAGAGTGATGGCGGCGTCTTCCACAGTACGAGAAATCGGACCCACTTGGTCCATCGACCAAGACCCGGGCATGACCCCGTAGCGGCTCACCCGGCCCCAAGTGGGCCGGAGCCCGGCAAGGCCGCACCAAGCGGCGGGCCGGCGGATCGAGCCGCCGGTATCCTCTCCCAACGACGTGGCGCACAGGAAAGCAGCGGTGGCAGAGCCGGAGCCAGAGCTTGAGCCGCCAGAGAACCGGTCCAAGTCCCAGGGATTGCGGTTGGGGCCGTAACGCTGCGAGCCGCCAATGGCGAACTCGGTGAGGTTGGTCTTGCCCAAGAGAATGGCCCCGGCCCGTTTTAAGTTGGCTACTACCGTAGCATCCTCTTCGGGGAAGAAGTCCGCCATGATGCGGGAGCCGACGGTGGTGCGGACGTCTTTGGTCCAAATTTGGTCCTTCACCGCCACCGGAATCCCGTGCATCGCCCCAAGGTAGTCGCCCCGGTTTATGGCCTGCTCCGCCTCGCGGGCTGCTTCCAGGGCCTCCTGTCGGCACACGGTAATGTAGGAATTGAACTTGAAGTCCAGAGCGTCGATGCGCTCTAGGTACGCTTCGGTTACTTCTACCGGAGAGACCTCTTTTTGGCGTATTAACTCAGAAAGCTCCGCTGTAGAGAGGAAGGGTATGTCCTTCTTTTCCACGTTAGCTCCTTTATCCCTGGTTGTCGTTGTGACTTGGAATGGCCTAACCACTGTTGCCTACGGTCAGAGTATACACCGGCGCGGGCGGTTGGTAGGACGATTGCAAAGTTCCTTCTCCCCCAGGGGAGAAGGTTAGGCCTGTCCTGAGCCTGCCGAAGGGATGAGGGGGAGAGCCTCGACGCCAGACACTCTTGCCACACCGGGGACGGCCCTCACCCTAGCCCTCTCTCAAAGGGAGCTGACAGGGGTAGGTATTTGTTTGCTCCGTCGTTCCGGCGTAGGCCGGAACCCAGGTGGGTGGGGGCACACCCTCCAAGTGTTCAGAGTATCTGCGTGTACCGGTCAACCCAGTTGTAGTTCACCTCCTCTATCAGAGGTAACACCAGTGTACAGCATTCCGTTTCTCTTGCTGGCGAGGAGGTATACGCAGAGAATTTTTTCCGGGTTGCGGGAAGAGTATGTCATACTGCTGGTTCTGCCTCGTAATCATTCGTTCGAAGGTAGCCCCGGCGAAGGTAGTCCCGGCCCGCCCCTGGGTTCCGGCCTGCGCCGGAACGACGGAATGCGGATACCTACCCCTGTAAGCCCAAAGGGAGAGGGGGCTTTGCAATCGTCCTAGGGTGGTTGGGTTAGGATGCCCTAGCGCAGCTTCGCTGTGTTAATATCCAGCAGAGCGCCGGGGATGGGCAGCAATTCCCTAAGCCCAGCCAGTAAGCACTCGAAAAAAGAGGTACGCAAGCATGAATTCAGTGGTGAAGGTCGCCATCGTAACCGGCGCAGGCAGCGGCGTGGGTAGGGCTACTGCGCTGGCCCTCTTGGAGAACGGCTACTCCGTGGCCTTGGCGGGACGGCGCGTGGAACGGCTCGAGATGACCAAGGAAGCCGCCGGACCGGCGGCTTCCCGGGCCTTGGCCGTGCCCACCGACATCGGAAAACCCGACGAGGTGCGGGCCCTATTCGACAAGACCCAAGAACGGTTTGGCCGGCTGGACGTGCTGTTCAATAATGCTGGAAGCGGCGCTCCCCCCATCCCCTTGGAAGACTTGACCTACGAACAATGGCAGTCGGTCGTTGACGTCAACCTGACCGGGGCGTTTCTATGCACCCAGCAAGCCTTCCGTCTGATGAAAAACCAAAATCCCCAAGGCGGGCGGATAATCAACAACGGCTCCATCTCCGCCCACGTGCCCAGGGTCAACTCCGCGCCCTACACCGCGACTAAACACGGCATCACCGGTCTGACCAAGGCGGCCTCGCTGGACGGCCGCAAATACGACATCGCTTGCGGCCAGATCGACATCGGCAACGCCGAAACCGAAATGACCGGGGCGATCAAGACCGGCATCCTCCAAGCCAACGGTGCAATCCTAGCCGAAGCCACTATGGACGTGGACCATGTTGCTCAAGCGGTGGTGTACATGGCGGGCCTACCGTTGGAAACCAACGTCCAGTTCATAACCGTCATGGCGACCAAGATGCCGTATATTGGCCGGGGGTGATAGTGCCGGGGGTTATAGCATCGAAAGAAAAGAGGGAAGGCTCCATCCCATGAAATTTAACCGGCAAATCTATAAGAGGGTGTGTTAGAAGTCCCTTCTCCTTGGGGAGAAGGTTAGGCCTGTCCTGAGCCTGTCGAAGGGATGAGGGGAAATTCTGACAGCATCCAAACGCATCCCACAGCAGGAATCACCCTCTCCCATCGGGAGCTGACAAGGGTAGGCATTTGATTGTTTCAGGTTTCTGCATGGTAGATGAGCTTCATATCGGGCGACGGTTCCGGCCACGGTTCAGGAAGCAGCCAGACCCTGCGCCAAAGTCTGCCCTTGGGCAGCAGCCGTCTCAGCCAGATGATGCCCTGCCGCAGTACACTGATAGTCCGTTTGGGAGCGCTCCAAGCGCTGCGGTGAGTGGACGCCAGAGCCTTCGGCGGTGCTCTGAGATGGCCGGGCGCTATGCCAAGCTCATTGGCGTCTTCTACCCTGGTCCCATACGCCAGCGTCCAGAACGTCGCCACCGACAACGCAAGCCAGTGCCTCGCCACCCGTTCGGGATCGGTCCTGCGAGTGTTCTGCCACTGCCACCCCAAGCTCTTGAGTGCTCTGAAGCCCAGTTCTATCCAGAACCGGAGCATGTACCAGCACACCCCTGCTTCGCCGGGCGGCAGGTCGGTCATCACCACCCACGGCTCGTCTTGGCCCTGGTCCCAGACCACAATCACCGTCCCGCGGCGGCGCTTGCTGCTGTCCCTGAAAGCCGTCCCGGACCCAACATATGCGTGCCCCGGCCCCGGCACCAACGCTCGCGCCGGCAGGCGGGTTCCTCCGTCAGGGCAGAACACGGTGTTGACCGATTGCCGCATGTAAGGATGCCACCCCACAGAGCGTATCTGCTCCCACAGCCGCGGACTCCTCAAACCGCGGTCAGTCATCACCAGCACGCTCATGTCCGGCGGCACCGCTTCGGACAGCAACTTCAGCAGACTCACCGCCGGCGCTATCCACTGCCCGGGTTTGTTGGCGGGCAGGATGTGCCAGGCCACCGGAATAGCGCAACTGCGATAGACCACGCTTATCGCAATGGCGTTTATCCGGTCGCCCTTCATCGTCGGGTCTATGGCAAGCACCAATCTGTCAGACTTCCACCAATTGAGAATCCATCGCAGCAGTGGAACGAAGCACAGTCTGACATCCAACTGCACTCCGCACGGGTTGGCGCGGTCCTGCCCATTGTACAGCCACTCCCGGAGATACTGCCGTATGCTGTTGAAGTTGCCTATGAACGAAAGCTCAGCGGCGACCGCGTTCTGGCAGCCGCTCTGGGCCATTATGATGCCGTACACCCACAGGACCAGTCCCTTCAACTGAGACCCTCTGAGATGCGGCATGTAGTATTGTATGGTCTGCTTCATCTGGTAGTATTCGGTTGGGAAGCGCATGGCGAACCTCTGGCAGCCTTTCTGATTCTCACCAAAAAGATGCCAGAAAGCTGTGCGCTTTCCAAGTTCTTATGCCTGTTTCATACTTTGCCTACCCTTGTCAGCCCATCGGGAGAGGGGACTTGTCACACATCAGTAAGAGGAAACGAGATGACGGAATACTCAATAAATCACGTGCACATTAGGTCGTCAGACCCGGAATCATCGGCTGCCTGGTACACAGAACATTTCAACGCCAAAAGGCTTTTCGCCAGGGAAATCATGCCGGGCACCATAACCATTAGTATGGAGGTCGGCGGACCGGTGCGGCTCAACATCTCCTCCAAACCCGAAGGTTCGTCGGACGAAAGAAGTGTTGCCGAACTGAACCGGCTGGGCTTGGAGCATTTCGGGTTCAACGTCGCCGACCTGGAATCCGAGCTAAGCCGGTTGGAAGAAGCCGGTGTCCGGGTGGTGTTGCCTCTAACCGAGACGCCAACCGGGTCCCATCTGGCCTACATCGAAGGTCCGGATGACGTCCTCATCGAGTTGGTGCAACCGGCCTGATTGAGTTCGCCTTTGAGTTCCTGGATTCCCGCTTTCGCGGGAATCCAGGAAAATGTCAACAGAACCTAATGTAGAAGGAAGGGCACGCCCATGCCGCAATGGATGACGGGAAAACAAGCTCTGCTGGAGATGTTAAAAGCCGAAGGCGTGGACTACATCTTTGGCAACCCGGGCACCAGCGAAGGCCCCATTATTGACTTGCTGGGAGACTACCCCGAGTTTAGATACATTCTCGCCTTGCAGGAGAGCGTTGCGGTTGGCATGGGGGAGGCCTACGCGCGGGCCACGGGAAAAGCGTCCTTCGTCAGCCTCCATGTGGACAGCGGGTTGGCCAACGGGATCGCGCTCATGTTGGACGCTTACAACACCGGAACGCCTATGGTAGTAACTTCGGCCAACTATGACGCCCGCAAGATCACCGAGGTGAAGACGGACTTGGCGGAGTTGGTGCGGCCGGTTACCAAATGGGCGGTAGAGTTGACCCTCCCGGACCAGATTCCCGGCGTCATGCGGCGGGCCTTCAACGAGGCCAATAGCCACCCCAAGGGGCCGGTCTACGTGGGGTTTACCTCCAATGCCCTGGAAGGTCAAGCCGACATGAACATCATTCCCTCCAGCAAAATCCACGACTCGCCGCGTCCCAACTCGCCGGGGATTGATGAAGCCGCCGACTTGCTAACGGCGGCCAAGCAACCCCTGATGATGGTTGGAGACCGGGTTTCCGACGATGGTGCCGTGGGACAAGCGGTTGCGCTGGCTGAATTACTGGGGCTCCCGGTGTACCAGTCTCGGGGCGCGGAAGTCGCCTTTCCCACAACCCATCCCCAGTTCATGGGAAATCACTCGCTTAGAGTCGCCAACGATCGAGAGACCCTCCAAGATACGGACTTGGTCCTGGCTATCGGTATGGACGCTTTCGACGAGCTCTTTTACTGGGGAGACGTAATCCTGAACCCTGGCGTCAAGCTGATACACATTGATCCGATTCCCGGACGAGTGGGCCGCTCGGAACCTACGACCGTAGGCATCGTTGCTCACTGCGGCTTGGCGATAGAAGAGCTAATTGCTGCGGTGAAGACGCGCCTTGCACCAGCGATGGAGAAAGAGATAGGAGACCGCGTGGCCGGAGTGGTGCAGCAGGCCATAGATAAACGGAGAGCTTTTGACGATTCGGTATCGGCGAAGTGGGATAACCGTCCCATGACCCCGGCTAGAATGATGTCGGAACTGGCTAAGGCGATTCCCCGGAACGCCATTGTAGTCGATGACGCCATTAGCAGCCGCGTTGCCTTGCGTCATTACTTCCAAGCGGTGGAACGAGGGGACATCAGAGGGGTTAGAGGCCAGTCCATCGGCGGCGGGATCGGCGCGACCATGGGGACGCAGTGCGCCAATCCCGATCGACCGGTTTTTGGCATCATTGGCGATGGCAGCGCCATGATGACCATTCAGGGGCTATGGACCGCGGCTAACGACGAGATTCCTTGCATCTTCGTGATTTGCAACAACGGAATGTACCGGGTCTTGAAGGTGAACTTCAACGTTTACCAAAAGGATATTCTGCAAGAATCCGAGCCCGCCGGCAGCAACCTCCTGTATTCGGACTTCCCCACTCCCTTCGACATAGCCGCCATAGCCAGGAGTATGGGGGTCCATGGCGAACGGATCGTGGAGCCCGGCGAGATAGCCCCGGCGGTCCAGCGGGCGGTGGCTTCCGGCAAGCCAGCCGTGCTGGACATCGTAATCGACGGCTCTCTCTGACACCGACTTGGACCCCTAAGAGTTTGTGAGCAAATGCGCTGATTCCCGAAGGCCTGTGAAGAAACCGCTCATCCTGAGCGGAACGCAGCACAGCGGAGTGAAGCGCAGTCGAAGGATTGGGGTGGCAGGCCCAAGACGGGCCCTTAGACTCCGCTCCCTCTGGTCGCTTCGCTCAGGGTGAGCGGCAAAAATCACAGCCCATGAGCGAAGTCGAAGGACACTCAGGGTGAGCGGAGTCGTTCACAAGCCCTTAGCCGGGTGCTAATTGACCTCTTGGATAACGTCGGAGATGCGCTCCGCGATCATCATGGTCGTCACGTTGGTGTTAGCCCGAATACAGTCGGGCATTATCGATGCGTCCACAATGCGCAAGTTTTCCATCCCGTACACCCGTCCCCGCTGGTCCACTACGGCCATGGGGTCGGAGGCGGGACCCATTTTGCAAGTGCCCGAAATGTGCTGACCGGTGGTTGCTTCGCGCATGATGTAAGCGTTCAGAGTTTCGTCAGAGGCTAACTCTTCCTCGGTGGGTTCTACTCTGGACTCGATGATGTCCCGGAAGCTTTCGTGTTCGCCGAGGCTCACACAAAGGCGCACCGCCTCGCGCATTCGCCGCAAGTCTTCCTTGTGTTGAAAGTATCGATAGTCCAGTAATGGTTGCTCGTCGGGGTCGATGGAGATCAGCCGCAACTCCCCGGCGCTCAACTCCAATTCCAGGGAACCTAACATCCGGATGCCCAAAGGGTCCACTAGGCCAACGCCCCGATAGTTCCGGTCCGTGGCGTAGGACTGCATGAAAATCAACAAGTCGTTGCGAACGTCAGACCCTTCCGCTGTCCACCGGAGGATCATTTGGACCCTGGGAGCAAACCCGTCCAGAGAGTAGTCCGGTTTGGTGCGCCAAGTGGTGAAGACCATGGGATGGTCCCGGAGGTTCTGTCCCACTCCAGGCAGGTCTTGGACCACCGGAATGCCCATTTCCTGCAAGTGCCCGGCCGGGCCAACCCCGGAAAGCAGCATTAGATGGGGCGAGCCGATAGCTCCCGAGCTCAGGATAATCTCGTCGGCCTCGACGGTGAACCGTTCCCCTCCGCTTTCCACCTCCACGCCAACGGCCCGGTTGCCCTCGAAGATTATCCGGCGGGTGATGCAGTTGGGCCTGATGGTCAAGTTCAGCCGGTGGCGCGCCGGGTTCAAGTAGCCCAAGGCGGTGCTGAACCGGATCCCGTTGGGATTATTCAGCGGCACCGGGCCTACGCCGGAAGCGTCGGGAGCGTTGTGGTCGGGACTGTCGGCGAACCCGGAGTCGCGGCACGCCCGGTAAAAGGCCGATTGGTCTGGCCTCATTTCCTCGGGTTTGAACCGCCGGGCGATGATCGGTCCTTCTGAGCTATGGAAATCGTCATCCGGAAAGTCCGTGTCCGACTCGACCTTCCGAAAATACTGTATCAGGTTGGGGAAGGCCCATTCGTCGTTGCCCATCGCGGCCCAAGCGTCGTAGTCTTCGGGCACTCCTCTGAGAAATACTTGCCCGTTGATCGCGCTGGAACCCCCGGTAACCTTACCTCTGGGCACCATCATCGGAGGCGACGTCTCGGTTGCCTTGCCCCAGAACTGCCAGTTGTGGTCGCTGGTCATAATGTCGGTGGCCGTGGCGTACCCGTATTTCACCTCTTCGGGCAGGTGTTCGAAGTCGGGGTAGTCGGGTCCGGCCTCCAGTAGCAGTACCGAATGATTGGGGTCTTCGCTGAGCCGGGAAGCCACGATAGACCCGGCAGAACCGGCCCCGACAACTATCGTATCGTATTTCACGGTAGCCTTCCTGTAGGGATGGTTAGTTTCAATGGCCGCTTGGGCAACCGTAGACCGGGAATAGTGGGTAAGGCCACCAATACTAAGCTATCCCGCGGGGTTTCGTATACTAAAGAGCAGATAAAAGTGGCCGAAACCGAGGAGCCGCCCCAAACTTCGGATGCGCCCGGGACGGTTGGTTGTGTTTTTGGTGGAGACGGGGGAGAGTCGAACTCCCCGTCCAGTAGGCCCCATGAACGAATATGCTACAGGTTTGTTCGGAGCTTTGTTTCTCGCGTGCCGGAGCTTCCCCCGACTGAATCTCCCGCACGCCAGCCGATTAATCTTTGGTTACTCCGCACCGGCCTCAAAGTACCCGCATCCCGGACTTTTGGCGCCCGCATCCCCGTCTCCGGGCCTAACGGTGAGCAGACGTAGCCGCGTTTAGACGGCTAGAGCGAATTCACGTTCGCCAGTTAATGGCTGCCACCTGTTTAACGAGGTCGATGGCGCCCTCGACCTGCAATCCGCCACGAGACGCTCCTGTCGAACCCACGCGTCCCCAACGAATACATTATACCTACCGAACGGCGCTCCTGTCGATAACGCCAGACCAGTGTAACTGGTAACTGTTCAGACTTTATACTTCATTCCGACTCCCTAACCCGTCATTCCCATGAAAATACCCAACCCGTCATTCCCGCCTGCGCGGGAATCCAGAAATTCCAAGCATAAGGACCGCCACCGGCTGGTAACATCTCTGGACTCCCGCTTTCGCGGGAGTGACGGTCGGGGACTGGCCGCCATTTTCGTTCCTCTTACGTGGCCCGCCGCGACGGGGCATCCGCAATTCCGGCCCCCGTATCCAGTACGGGGCAGGCTTTGAGCCGGAATCCAGAAGCGTTTGCAACCAGCAACGGTCCTTTTTCTTGGCATTTCTGGATTCCTGCCTGCACGGGAATGAGGTTGGGCTTCAAAATGTCGTAAGGGGACCATCATTCGAAATCGAATGTGGCTCTCAGTAAATTTGCCTCACCAAGTCTGAACAGTTACCTTCCCTTCAGTAAGTGTTCAGACTTGAGGGGAAATGAGCAACCGGCGGGTTTCCAGGAAGGGATTGAGGCCCTTGGCCCGCCAAGCGCCGAAGAGGGAGGCCAGAGCCATTTTGCTGTCGCCGCCCTGTTCGGAGCGGGTCCCGCCGCTGATTTTCCGGCTGACTACCAGGTGGCGGAGACTGCGTTCGGCGGCATTGTTGTCCGAAGGCGTCTCCGGATGAGACACGAAGACAAACAGTTCCTTGATGTGCCGTTCAATCCGCCGGCAGAGCTTGGCTTGCACTGCCAATGGGTCTTCCAGGAAAGGGCGGCACAGCGCCAGCAACCGCTCTTCCAAGAGCAACTGTCCCCGGGGCGGGGGCCGTCCGCCTTCCGCCGCCCATGCCCGGGCCTTGACGTAAAGCCGCTGCACTCCCAGCGCCCATTGAGCCCGCCCGCCGTCTTCCGGGTACAGCGCCTTCAGCTTGTGGATGTCCCGAAGCAGGTGGGCCCAACACCGCTGTTTCAATCCGGGGTAGTGATCGTAGGAGGCGTAGAAATCGCTCACCAGAATCCCGCCGAAGGACTCGCCCAGGACCTCGTCCACCACCTCCTTGCCCCGGCCCCGGCGCAGGAAGAACCGCTCCGTGGGCGTACTGAAAGTCCAAACGTAGCCGTTTTTCCCGTTCTCCCGCCAGCCCGTCTCATCAGCGTGGACCACCGGGCTGGAACGGATGCGCTCCAGAATCTCGCCCACTTCCGGCCCTCCCTGCCTGGCAACCTGGTGGACAGCCCGGACGATGGCCCCAACGCTCAGTTTCAACTGATGCAACGTTCGCAGATACCATTGGATGGTCCTTACGGGCAACCGGGCCTCTTCCCGCAGGGTCACGATCAGGCTCACCAGGTTGGCCCCCAGGCGTTGACGGCCCGCGGCCAGACCTTTCAGGGGGTCCTGGGGCCGCCGCCGTTTCCGGCACAATGGACAGGTCCGGGCTATGAATACGTGCTCCGTGACTTCCGCCGGGACTACCGGAATGTCTATGACCTCCCGGGTCCGCTGCGCCCATCCCCCAGTCAGGGTGGTATGGCAATCGGGGCAAGACTCCGGGGCGTGGACCACCCGCCCGGTGGGTTCCATCCGCGGCCGGGCAAAGCCGTGCTGACGCTTCCTGCGCGGCTTCTTTCCTTCCGCCGCCGGCTTCTTGCGCCTGGCGGCGGGCTTATGCCCGGGCATCCTGGCTCCCGGTCCGCCACCGGACAGACGGGCTTCCAGGCTCTCGATCCGCTGGCGCAGTTCGGCAATCATGCCCTGTTGCCCGGTGATGACCCCCTGCTGTTCCGCGATAACCGCCAGCAGCGTCTCCCGGTTCGCCAGGTCCAGGTCCACTTCCGTTTCCATTGTTCTCTTATGCCACATCCGGCCCCCGGACGCCAGTGTTTTTCAGCGCGGCGGCGGGGTTTGCCAAATTCGCCTCACCAAGTCTGAACAGTTACTCCCTTCAAAATAGGTTGATAATGTCATGCCAATAACATATATTATTTCCCGGAAAATCAGTATGACCGTAAGGAGGACAATAGTTGAATCCCAGACTGGTTGTATTGCTTATAGGTTTAATGGCCGCGCTCTTAGCGCTGGGGGCCTGCTCTTCGGAGCCGGACGAGGCTGTGGTTGAGGAACGCGCCCGGCAAATGGCGGAAGGGATGGCCCAAGAAATGGCCAAGGAGATGATGGCGGCCAGCAGTGACAAACCCCAGGAAGTAGACGAGGCTATGGTTGAGGAACGCGCCCGGCAAATGGCGCAAGGGATGGCCCAGGAAATGGCCAATAAGATGATGGAGGCCAGCGGTGACAGACTCCAGGGCGTGAAGGACGGGGGCAAGGTGGTATGCGCCAGCAACAACAGTTTGGCCGGCTTCGGTTTCATTGACAACAACGGCAATACTGTTGGATTTGACATCGAGCTTTGCCGCGCTGTCGCTGCCGCTGTCTTGGGCAACCCCGACTCCGTGGAATTCCGTCCCACCACCGCCTCCGAGCGTGGACCGGTCATGCAGTCGGGCGAAGTGGATATGATGTCCCGCAATACTACTTGGACGACCTCGCGGGACGGTCAGTGGGGCAACTTCACCCAGACGATGTTCTACGATGGCCAAGGATTCATGGTCCCGAAAAGCCTGGAAGTCTCCGGGCTGCTGGAACTCAAGGGCGCCAAGGTATGCGTGCAGCAGGGCACGACCACCGAGTTGAACCTGCAGGACTTTGAAAACCAGAACGACCTGGACTTTGATGTGTTGACCTTCCCCGATGCCATCGGAGCCAGAGAAGCATATCAGAGCGGTCAGTGCGACTCTCTTACCACCGACCGTTCCGGGCTAGTCAGCACCCGGGCCGGTTTTGAAAACCCGGACGACCACATAATTCTGCCCGGCACCATCTCGGAGGAGCCGCTGGGGCCGGTGGTCCCCCACGGCGATGAGCAGTGGTACGACGTGGTGAAGGCGGTGATGGCCATCCTAATCTACGCCGAAGCCTACGGTATAACCTCAGGTAATGTCCCTACCACCGTCACCGGCGACACTGCCGTCGATCGGCTCTTCGGGCTGGAAGGGTCCTTCGGCCAAGAGACCATGGGATTGAGCGATACGGTGGCGCAGGACGTCATCCGGGCCGTTGGCAACTACGGCGAGATTTACGACCGTCACCTGACCCCCTTGGGGTTGGTGAGGGAAGGCAGCCGCAACGCCCTGTGGTCCAGCGCCCCTTGCGCCGATTGCCCCAAGGGCGGCCAAGTTTACGCCGCGCCGCTGCGGTAAGGGTGCTCTCCGGGCGCTGTTAAGACTATGGCGAAGCGATAAAACCCCACGGCAATCACTCCGTTAACGTTAGGATGGCCCAAATACCGCGAGTTCTAACCTATCAGGACGTGCCGGTCTGGCGGCACGTCCTGATTATCCAGTGGGCGTTGCAGATTGTATCCGCCTTTCTGGTGGTGTTTCTCGTAGCTTGGTTCTTCGTCAACATCGCTAACGCGATACAGGACCGGGAAATCCCCCACGGCTTCAGCTTCCTGTCCCGGGAATATCAGACCCCCATCGGCGAGCATTTCATCCCCTACGAGTCGTCGGATATTTTTCTATACGCCTTTGGCGTAGCCGCCGTTAACACTATCGTAGTTTCCATCTCCGGCGTCATTCTGGCCACGTTGCTGGGCATTGCCATCGGGGTAGCCCGTCTGTCGAGTAACTGGATTGTCGCCAAGCTGGCCTTGGCATACATTGAGTTTTTCCGTAATGTGCCGCTGTTGGTGCAGTTGTTTTTCTGGTTTTACATCGTGCTGGCCCTGCCGCCGGTCCGGGAAGGTTACGTCATTGCCGGGCAGTTCTACATTAACAACAGCGGCATATCGCTGCCTTGGCCTTCGGTAACCGGCCAAGGGGCGGCGTTAATCTGGCTGGCGCTGGCTGGCGCCGCAGTCTTCATCGGCATGAGAGTCCACCGGTGGCTAACCCGGCGCGAGGCCCGCACCGGACAGGCGTCGTATCCCCTGTTGGCCGGCTGCGCTGCCGCGGTCGTCATCGGGGCTGTGGCCTGGCTGGCCGTGGGTGCGGCCAGCGGCGATACGCCTTTCATCTTTTCTTCACCGGCCCCCCAAGGCCGGTTCGGACACATCAGCGGCGGCTTTACCATTCGGGCCGGTCTGCTAGTGCTGCTGATTGGGCTGGTGGTCTACACTGCGGCCTTCATCGCCGAAATCGTGCGGGCCGGCATCCAATCGGTTGGGCGCGGCCAGACCGAAGCGGCCCGCGCCCTTGGGCTATCGCCCCTAGGCGCACTGCGCCATGTAACCTTTCCCCAAGCCAAGCGGGTCATCATCCCCCCGCTGATTAGTCAATTCCTGAATCTGACCAAAAACAGCAGCCTGGGCGGGGCCATCGGCTATACCGATCTGACCAACGTGGCCATAACGATGACCCAGACCGCCCCGGCGGTGTCCATATTCATCCTTATTATGCTGGCCTACTTGGCGATGAGCCTGACCTACTCCATTGTCGGGAACTTGTACAACCGGAGCATCCGCTTCACGGGGGGGTAGATGGCAGGCGATAGCAGCAACTCGTCTGTAACACCGACTCTGCCGCCGCCGCCCATGAGCGTCGGCGCTGGCGGCTGGATTCGGAACAATCTGTTCAACACCTGGTACAACGGCCTGCTTACCGTGGTGTCCGTAGCCGCGCTGGCTCTGGTCCTTTGGTTCGGCCTGGGCTGGGCCATTGGCGCCGATTGGGAAGTCATCACCATAGTGGGCGGGCAGTTTATTATCGGCCAGTACAACACCGAACTAGCCTGCCCCGGACAGAACTGCTTCTGGCGGCCGCAAGTCTCCCTGCTGATGGTAACGGCGCTATTGGGAATGTGGTGGGGGCTTGCCGGAAGCAGCCTTGGCCGGGGCATCGCCACTTTAGTCGCAGCAGCGGCGGCCGCGTTCGCTTTCCTGCCTTACAGCCTGGAGGAGATGGGGATCGACGTGCGTTTGCTGCTGCTGGCCAACCTGCCAGCGTTGGCAGTAGGCTGGGTGCTGGCGCATTACACTCCACTGGGCAGCACGCGCTGGGTCGCCATCCTGGCGATTGGGGCATTCGTGCTGACCCTGGTATTGCTGCACGGGTTACCCGGGGCGCCGGGCTTGCAGCCGGTGACCGTCATTTACTGGGGCGGCCTGATGCTCAACCTGATCCTAGCGGTGGGCGGCATAACCCTCAGCCTGCCCATCGGCATTGCCTTGGCCTTGGGACGCCGCAGCCGCTTGCCGGTGGTAAAGCTACTGTGCGTGGTGTTTATCGAAGTGTTCCGGGGCGTACCGCTAATTACACTGCTGTTCATGTCGCAGGTGCTGGTGCCCTTGGCATTCCCGGAAGACTTCCCGCTAAACTCGCTCTATCGCGCCGCCATCGTCATCACTCTATTCAGCTCGGCCTATATGGCGGAAAACATCCGCGGCGGGCTGCAAGCATTGCACCCGGGCCAAGTAGAGGCGGCACGGGCGCTGGGGCTGCCGGGTTGGCAGACCACGCTGCTCATCTCCCTGCCCCAAGCCATCCGAAACGTCATACCTGCAATTGCGGGACAGTTCATTGCGTTGTTCAAGGACACCAGCCTAGTGTACATCATCAGTATGTTGGACGTGCTGGCAATCGGCCGGGCCTTCATCTTGGGCAACCCGGAATACCTGGCCAACGCTCGGGAGTTATTCGTCTTCTTAGCGCTGGTCTTCTGGATTTTCACCTATGGGATGTCATACGTCAGCAGCCGCGTCGAGGAATACCTGGGCGTCGGCCAACGGTAGTCCCGGCATCAGGAAGGATGGAGGAAGCGATGACCGCTGCCGAAACGTTAACGGAACCCGGCGACATAATTATCTGCCGCGACGTGCACAAGTGGTACGGCCGGTATCACGCTTTGCGGGGCATCACCACCAGCATCAAGAGACAGGAGGTGGTGGTCGTTTTCGGGCCCTCCGGCTCGGGGAAGTCGACTTTCATCCGCACCATCAACCGGCTGGAGGAGCATCAGGGCGGCGATATTATCGTCGACGGCGTGGCCCTCACCAACGACGTGCACAACATCGACGCCATCCGCCGCGACGTTGGCATGGTGTTCCAGTCCTTCAACCTGTTCCCCCATCTTTCGGTGATGAGCAACATTACGCTGGCGCCGATCAAGGTGCGCAAAATACCGGCCCGCGAAGCCCGGGACATCGCCATGGAGTTGCTGGAGCGGGTCGGGATACCGGAGCAGTCGGACAAGTACCCGGCCCAGCTTTCCGGCGGGCAGCAGCAGCGGGTGGCCATTGCCCGGGCCTTGGCGATGCAGCCGAAAATCATGCTCTTCGACGAGCCCACCTCGGCGCTGGACCCGGAAATGATCAAAGAAGTGCTCGACGTAATGCAGGAACTGGCGTCCTCCGGCATGACCATGATAGTGGTCTCCCACGAAATGGGCTTCGCCCGCGAGGTAGCCGACCGGTTGATGATGTTCGACGCCGGCGTAATCGTGGAAGAAGGCCCGCCGGAGCAAATCTTCGAGAACCCGCAACACGAGCGCACCCAGCTATTCCTGAGCCAAATCCTCTAACCGGCCGCGGCTATTCCTGATACGTGAATAAGTTTCTAAACTGTCCCCTCCCTCGTCATTGCCATGAAAATACCCAACCCGTCATTCCCGCGCAGGCGGGAATCCAGAAATTCCAGGCACAAGGACCGCAAATGGCTGGTAAGATCCTGGACTCCCGCTTTCGCGGGAGTGACGGTTGGGGACTGGCCGCCATTTTCATTCTGCATACGTGGCCTCGGCAAAGCCATCCGCAATTCCGGCCTTGAGCCGGAAAGACGAAGGCTGGTTTAGGTAATCGTTCACGCATCAGTATTTGACCTTGGCCCCCTCAAGGGGTGTAGGTACGATAGTAGGGACAGCCGGAGTAGTCGGCACGCAGGGACCGGCCTCCGGCCACGGCATCAAAGCGAAGGGTCTCCGGTGAGCGCTGGTCCTCACCGATGCGGAACCGGCCGCCGCCCATCGGGACCAGGGTCTCGTTGCCGCCGCCGGGGTAGACCAACAATAATGCGCCTTTGCGGAGCACAATACGGAAATTAGTTAGGCCGAAATTGTAAGCCCGGTAGTGCCCAAGGAAGGCGTCCCACTCTCCGGGGCAGTCGAAGCTCTTCGGGCCGGAATAACCGTCGCCAATATACCAGTTGGGACCGTGGAACGCCTCCACGACCCGGTCACCCTCCCGTCCGAACTCCAGTAGGAAATGCTCTAGCTCGGGATGGGCCACGTAGAAGCTGTCGGCGCCTCGCTGTTCTAGAACGACATCCTGCCCACCGTATTGCAACACCAACCGGTCGCCTTGCGCGGCAAGCTCCAAGCGGTCCGCTCCGGCGGTATAGGCGCCGACGTAATCGGAAGCATTACCTACTATAGCCGGGTTGGTCTCCGAAGGCGGCGGCGGAATTTCCTGGTGATGCAACCAGGCCCGCAGCACCTTGAGCAGGTGCATCGCCATCCCGGCGGCGTTGTAGGACTGGACGTACCCGTTGACCAAGACGACTACTCCGAGACCGTCGTCCAAGTCGGCGATGATGGCCGCCACGAAGCCAGGGGTGCTGCCGCCGTGACCCAGGTACGCGTGATCGTCGATTTCCGCCATGATGAGCCCGTACCCGTAGTGGGCGCCGCCCCACTGCGGGGTTGGGACCACGTGCCGGGTCATCAGTCCGAAGCTCTCTTCGGAAATAACCCGTCCCGCTAGCCCTTCCCCGCGGTTCATGAGCATCCTCAGATAGACGGCCATATCCTCGGCGGTAGATGCCTGGCAGCCATCCCCCACCCCGTATTCGGTCCATAGCGCCGGTACCAGCCCATGATCGCGATGCTCCGGCCGGTCATCGTAGAAGCTTCGGTAGCCTACTGCGGCGCGCTTGCGGGTCTCGAAGCCGATAACCGGGTGAGAATCGCCCATGCCCAAGGGGTCCAAGACTCGGGCCTGGATGGCGTCCTGGTATCGCCGTCCATCCACTTCTTCCAGAAGGAACCCCAAGGTCTTGTACCCGACGTTCGAGTAACGGAAGTATTCCCCGGGAGGGACGCCCGTCTTGCTCTCCCGTAGGGCCCAGGCTTCGTAGAGACCGTGAGGCCCGATATCGTTCCCGGTGACCAGACCCGAGGTGTGGCTCATCAGGTGGTGAAGCGTGATGGGCCCGTAATCGGACTGGACCTCGAACCAAGGCAGGTAGCGCGACACCGGCGCATCGAGGTCGATGCGGCCTTCGTCGCGGAGTTGCAGCAACGCCACGTTGGTGAAAGATTTGCCTATCGACCCAATCTCGAACATGGAACCGGCCTGCATCGGCGCCCCGGAAGCTACGTCGGCATACCTAAAGGTAGTCACTCGAAGCAACTCCTCCCGACTTGTAACCGCGAGGGCCATGCCCGGCATGTTGGCCTCTCTGATCCTTAACTCGGCGAACCGGTCAATTTCCTCGAAGGCTTTCTCAAGGCTCGTCATTACTCACTCCTTATTGGTGCAGGTAACCCTTATGCCAGACCAATAACTGTCCCCGGCCATTTTACCGCTAATGGCACCGGCTAGTCTTGCCGGTCTACTGATAGGCCAGGGCCTTTCGGTTGTTCGTCTGACCTGTGGTTCCTCTGATTCCGGGATTTACAGGATTGGGAAATCAGGCGAACCTCTTAATCCTATGAATCCCGGTTCAGACAATTGTGCCAAGAACCGAATAGAGTAGAATACCGAGGACCATAACAATTAACGGGCCTGGAGTGAGGCCCTCGATTGGTGACAGATAACCGGAGCCTAATACTAGCCTAACCGTGTTCTAATTTGGAGGAAGGAATGCCGGATTTAAGCTCTATGGCGGCGACCGTAGGAGCGCTGCTCAAGGAACGACAACAGAATATTGCGGTGTCGGAATCGTCTTGCGGAGGCCTAATCTCAGCGTCACTGGTAGCCATCCCCGGTGCATCGGCCTACTACGTGGGCGGGGCCGTGGTCTACACCAGGGTCTCCCAACAGGGCTTGCTACAAGTCCCGGACCAAGTCATGGAGGGAATCCGGGCT